>CAVYGN010000001.1:0-1800866 GCA_963768055.1 uncultured Spirochaetota bacterium
AGGGACATCCTTTTCCATCATAAACATTAGTACCGCCTCTTTATGGTCCCTTAATCGATCAAGTAAGCTTAATATCTTACCTCGTTTAGGCTTCCCTCGTTTTACAATAGTTTTCTTTTGCAATGGATTTTTCGAAAATCCGCAAGCAAGAATCCGGTCATACTTAGTTTTATAAGCTCTTATTTCTTTAGGTTTTAATGGGAAATGATCAGCCTTACTGTTTTTTATCCTCAGTAAAAGACCATAAAAATCCCATGCCCAATCTTGATGGAATTCTTCATAGGCCCAGATCAATTCCCGGCGATGGTGTGCATTACACAGGCCATGCCGGCACAGGAAATTCCCAATAACTTTTCCAGCCATCGTGAATCAAAACACCGACATATTCCGGAAGGATCCCCATGGCTTTCATGGCTTCACCGCCCCGTTTTTCGTGAGGAAAGTAGAAAGTATATCTTTCTGATCCCAGGCTATGAAACCAATTAAGCTTACCTTCTATCCTCATCCCGCTTTCATCAGCGTGAAGTACCGGCTCTTGTAATAGCTTCTTTTTCAAAATATCTTCATAGGGCTATTAGCTCTTCGGCTGTTTCAATATCAAAGCTCTGAAGCGTAGCCTGGCTTAATTTTAATCCTAAAGCTTCGTTCAAAAATTCGGCGATCCGTTCATACGAAACAAATCCGCAATTTTTGAGCCATACAGAAAAGGTTTTAACATTTTTCCCGTATTGTGTTGTGTTTACAACATCTTCCGGAAATTCGCCTTATTTTTCGTTCCGCAATTTGGACATTTTTTCTCTTCCGCCTGGTGCTCTGTGACCTCTAATTTTATCGGAGGAATATCAAACATCTGTCTTGTTTCAATCTTACTGGGCTTTAATATTTTCCATATTTTCACCGCAACACGTTCACATTTTATCACAGAATGACGGACTAATTTTATCGGGATTCGCTACCTTTTTCAAGGTGGTCCCCTGATGCCCGTGCTGACCGCCTGGCTTTTTACCGCTTTTCGTACCGTTGACTTTTCGTCTGCTTTTTATATGGATCATCGGTTGAAGGCGGTTTGTTACTGTTATGACTGTCTTTGTTGAGACGTTCTTCCAATTCCTTTATCTTCCCGGCTTGAATTTGTATTATCCGCGCTTGCTCTTTTATTTGGTTTTGTAAATCAGCAATGATGCCTTCAAACCGTTTTAAGCAAGTTTCGCAGTCTTTGATATGCTCTATCTTCAATCATGTTATAGAATAACATGATTTCATGAACGATGCAACTATTTCATGGCATTATTTTAGGGCTGAATAGTTACGAAAAGTGATAGATAAAGATGTATTGATTAAATAAAACAATTGTAAGCATGAATTACTGGACTTTGCTAGAAAATCATCGATACTTAATTATGGAGGCTATAAATACAATTGAAATTAAAGATAAATGGAAGACTTATAAAAGAATGGAAATCAAAGGTTTTTAAGGCTGCTCTAGAAAGTTATCAATTAGTTTGTGAGTTGGACACACCACGAGGAATGCGTGCTTTTGCCCTTGGCTAAAAACTTACTGGCAATCCAAAAGAAGAAACAAATAAAATAGAGGAGGAACTTGAATGAGCAGACTCTTAGAAACCCTCCGGAAACGGAAAGATGATCGGGGTTATATGGCAGAAGTCCGTTGTGCGCTTGTGAAAAATAAGCGTTACCGTGCCTGGCCTCATCTTGGCCTTTTTGGGGGTATTAGCGATGAGTACCAAGCAAAGGTAGTTCAAATTATTGCTGGATTATATGCCTGCCACCCAATGGAAACATCGGAGGGTAATTTGGGGAACGTGTGCTTACAATTGATGTAGATGACGAAAAGAAAGGCTTTAATAAAGAAGATGCTCCATCCGGGGCGATAGCAAAAAAATTGCAATATATATTAGCTTCAAACGGCGATGAAATATTTGACCGGGTGACGCGGCTGATTCTTTATGCAAAATCTAAGGAAATTAGTGTCCCATATGAACAGCTTGAAAAAGACCTGTATGACTGGCAATTTAAAAGTGAAAAAATTAAGGCAGATTGGGCTAAAAGTTTTTGGTGTTATAACGCCGGGGAGGAGGAATGAGTTACTTATCAAAACTTGAAATCGACTATGAAACAGCCGCCCGATTCCGGTTTAATGACATTTACCGCTGGCACCAGGCATCTTGGGATTTGTTTCCTGATAGGTTCGATGCTAACCGTGATTTTTTGACACGTCTGGATATGAGCGATAGAGGATTCAGGCTTTATGTTCTCTCAACCATTAAATCAGTAAGGCCTGAATGGTGTGCTACCGATTGTTTCGCGGTAAAAGAAATCTCCCCATCGTTTCTTCATCATACCCATTATCGTTTCGATTTAAAAGCAAACCCGACTAAAAAAGTTAAAAGCTTCTATGATAACGGTGAGGAAAAGAAAAACGGGAAAAGGGTAGCCCTTTTACTCAATCGGAACAGCAGGAATGGCTGAAACGTAAAAGCAAAGCCCCGTGTGTTAGGATAGTTGTCGCCTAAAATATTAGGAGACAAAAAATGAATAGTCAAATTCATTCAGAGGAATTCCGTAGAGCTATAGTTCAAAAGATGTGTATACCAGGAGGAAAAACAGTATCTGAACTAAGCCTGGAAATAGGAGTGAGTGATCAGACCCTTTACAATTGGAGGAAAATGATCCAGAATAATGTATCCAGAGGATACCAGGAGAGAAGCCCGAGAAGCTGGAAACTATCTGATAAATATCAGGCGGTATTAGATACAGCCAATCAATCGGGGGAAGAGTTAGGTCGATGGTTAAGGGAAAACGGCCTCCAGACAACGCATATCGAACTCTGGAAACAGGAGTGTAAATCAGTGCTATCTAATAATGCATCCAGGGATGAAATCAGGCAATTGAAAATAAAAATTGCCGAGTTAGAAAAGGAAATTAATCGTAAGGATAAAACTATAGCCGAGGTTACAGCGCTGCTGGTGCTTAAAAAAAAACTGAACAAGCTATTCGGGATCGAGGAAGATTAACCCCAATGGATATAAGAATAAATATCTGTGACTTGATTAATGAAGCTGTTTCATCAGGATCCAGCAAGGATAAGGCTTGTGAAGAATCAGGCTATAATATAAGGACCATTCAGCGCTGGGATAAAAATCTGGAGGGAGACAGAAGAAAATTCAGAAAGACAATACCTAAGAATGCCCTTTCGGCCGAAGAAAGAGAAGAAATCATTGCTTGCTGCTGCGAAGATAGGTTCATAGATATGACGCCGAATGAAATAGTGCCGTTATTGGCTGAGGAAGGTCGCTATATAGCGTCAGAATCATCTTTTTACCGTGAACTTAAAGCAAGAGATATGCTGCGCCATAGATGCGAAACGAAGCCTAAAACGGCAAGGAAAACACCAAGAGAATTGGAAGCGACAGGGCCTAATCAGGTATGGAGCTGGGATATTACTTATATATTAAGCCATATCAAGGGCCAGTATTTTTATCTCTATTTGATTGAAGATGTCTGGAGCCGTAAGATAGTCGGCTGGAAAATGCACGAGGAGGAAAGCTCTGAACATGCCGCCAGAATGATGGCTGAGATCGGAGAAACTATTGACTTGAAAGGCTTATATTTACATTCTGATAACGGTTCCCCTATGAAAGGGGCTACGATGTTATCGACTTTGCAGAGGCTACAGGTTATGCCATCGTTTTCAAGGCCAAGCGTGAGTAACGATAACCCTTACTCAGAATCATTGTTTAAAACATTGAAGTATAATGTTAAATACCCTGGCCATTTCGAGAGAAGGGAAGCGGCAGAAATATGGATGCAAAATTTTGTAGACTGGTATAACAATAAGCATCTTCATTCAGGGATTGGATATGTAACGCCTGCGCAGAGACATGACGGTAAAGATAAGGCAATACTCCTGAAGAGAGCGGAAACTTATGAAATGGCAAAAATCAGGCACCCCGAAAGATGGTCAGGAGAATCTAAAAAATGGGAACGAATAGAATCGGTATTTTTGAATCCGAGTAAGACTAACAAGGAATCGTTGATTGCGGCATAAAATAAAAGCGACAACTCCCTTGACAAAAACCGATCTTAAATTCCAGCTTGCATGAATAACAAAGGGAGAGGGTATGAAGATATTATTCATTTCCATGGCGATCGGCCTTGCCGCTGGAATAATCGAATTATTCCCATGGTAATTCAGAAACTGGATAAGCGAGCGATTATTGCGGCTTTCCTGCAGTACTTTTTCCTGTCTGTTATAATAGTAAATATCGACCTGATCGGGATTGCCTGGTGGCTCCAGGGAAGCCTTATTGCATTGGCACTGACGCTGCCGACAGTCATCATTGTTTCAGGAAATGATAAAAAAACGGCTCCAATAATCGCTTTGATGTCGGTTATCCTGGGAGCGCTGATCGGCATAGCTTGGTCATTTTTTGAAGTGAATTTTTATCCAAAGTTGTTTATCTGCATTAATCATTGCTATCCAAATCAAATTATGAAAAGTTTAAAAGCAATTCAGTTATCGGTTTAGAAGACTTCTGCTGAAACGGAGCATTCAACCAATCCCATAAATTTCTTCTGGCAAAAGATTAGTCGGAAGAACACGCACAGAAGGTATAAATCGACCATTGAAAACTGGATTTGAATTTCAAATAACTCAACAACAAATAAGCTGATCAAAGCAACCCATAATTGGGACAGCAGGGCATTTCTGGATGTTCCTATGAAATTCTTTACAATTAATTGCTGTTTGATAGCTTTAAAGAATAATTCTATTTGCCACCTGTCTTTATATATTTTTGAGATTGTTAACGTCGACCATTCAAAATTATTTGTTAAGAAAATAACGCCTTTCCTGTTTCAGGATCAACTGACCTTATCCGCCTCATTTTACCTGGATATATTTTCACGGAATTAAATCCTGTCCATTCAATATCCTGATCCGAGGTAATATTCGGATGTATAGGAACATCAAAGCGTTCCAAAACCTGTATTGAGAATTGGTTTTTAAACGTGTAACAAAGAATACACCTTTATTATCAAGGGTTTTCAGCCATTTTAATTTATTATAGCCTCTATCAAAAACAACAACATCGCCTTTTTCAAAAGGGATGGAAGGGGCAACTTTTTGTTCATGAACCTTACCTTCCGTCATAATGACAAAAGAAGGCAGATATCCTGAATGATTAAGTTTAACATGTAATTTGACTGCTCCTTTTGTTTTACGAAATGTCGCCCAATTATAGAGAGATAGACACAAGTCAATCGTCGTAGCATCAAGACTATAGAGAGGATTTTTAAAACGAAATTATGACGGGGGCAATTTCCTGACATTTGGACAGCATCTGGTTAAATATAGCCTGAAACAGTTCATGACTTCTATGCTCATTAGCATAAGCAAGAGTTGAACGGTGAATTGGCTTAATACCAAGATGATAAAGGCGGATGCCTGAGTAGCCAAACCAGCCTCAATACCTCGAAGACTGTCCTGTCCGCTAATTGACCAAAAAGCATGGCTGTAAAATGATTCCAAGAACTGAAACCACGTGCATGATACTCGGTTCCTGCTGATTGAACTGCTTTTTGAAATTCAAATCTCGGAAACATTTGCAATAACTGACCGATTATTGTAGAATTATTCATAAAGCCTAACCTCCTTAGTATATAATGATTTAAGTTTGAGACCCAAATTATTATCAGGCATGGTTAGGCTTTTTCTAATTTAATTTGGACACGTGTGAAAACTTTAACTAATAAATCGGTTAATCGGATAAAATTTGCCAGCTATATGCCAGTAGATTATAATGAATTATGGGTTTTACTGGCACTGGCATGAGCATAGATTGTTATAACATTTTTCTATCTTGTATAAAAAGGGAAATTGTTAGTTTATTGATTTTAAATAAAATCTAACCGGTAAAGTTTGAAGGGGAATAATGAGTAAGCCAGTAGACATGATCATCGTCATGGAAGTGAACATAGATACTATTTCAGATTCTTCTATTTCAGATAATAAAAAGGGGATATGGTCAGTCAGATTGTCGTTTGCAGGACTTTTTCTCACAGCATTAATACAGTTAATAGTAGTAATTCTTTCGGGAAGTGTGGGCCTGTTGGCAGATACGATTCACAATTTTGGAGATTCTGCTACGGCAGTTCCATTATTTATAGCTTTTACAGCCGCCCAGTCGGAAAATACTGCAAAAAGATTCACATTTGGTTTTGGAAGAATTGAAGATTTTGCAGGGATTACAGTCGTTTTAATAATTCTATTAAGTGCTATATTTGCCTGTTATGAATCTATTAATAGATTTTTTCATCCTCATAATATTGTTTATTTATGGGCTGTTGCAGCCGCTTCTATCATAGGTTTTATTGGAAATGAAGCTGTGGCTTTATTCCGGATAAATGTAGGAAAAGAAGTTGGAAGCGCAGCTTTAATCGTTGACGGTTATCATGCGCGAATAGACGGAATAACTTAGCCTGGCCGTTCTTATTGGAGCAATTGGAGTTTGGTTAGGTTTTCCTCTTGCTGATCCAATCGTCGGGTTAGTTATTTCTCTTATTATTTTCAGGGTATTATGGGATTCGGCAAAGATGGTTTTTTTTCGAGCACTGGATGGAATTGATCCTGATATTATTCGAAGAGATCCGGCAAACTGCTCATCATATCCCGGGTGTTGTTGACGTAGCTGAAGTCCCGGCCAGATGGATCGGGCATGTACTCCAAGCGGAACTAAATGTATCGGTATTTCCGGATCTAACAGTGGAACAGGGTCATGAAATAGCAAAAGAGGTGAGGCTTCGGATCCTCGTCAGTCAAAACATATATCAAACGCTATTGTCCATATCGGATCCATGCGATAAATCCGGCGAACAATACCATTCCCAGTAAAGGTCTTATTCATAATTTAAATAAATATTTTAAAATTGTTGACATTGCAATTTCAATAAGGTAATATATAAATAAGCTTGCATGACCGGATGGTCATAAAGGCTACTGAATTTACGAATAATTTCAGGAAGATCAGGTTTTGATACCGGGCCCGTTCGGGTAGCAGCCTTGCTGCGGGACTTCCACTTTTTGGAAGGAGATTGCCATGTCTCAAATATTAAAGCCGGTATTAAATTATTTTAGAAACATTCCTGTCTTTTCAGGAT
Organism: uncultured Spirochaetota bacterium; assembly: GCA_963768055.1. Lineage (GTDB taxonomy): Bacteria > Spirochaetota > Brevinematia > Brevinematales > JAOACQ01 > CAVYGN01. The sequence goes on from CAVYGN010000001.1 coordinate 7,180, forward strand.
GCAAGTTCTGGATTAAAGGAATCCCCTTCTCAGAACCTCCCAGTAAACCCTATTAATGATGCCGGCGGAATCACGACTTATACTGCAACAGGCGCCCAATACGGCCTGCACCTGCTCTGGTTCATGATCGTTCTCGGTCCGGTCGCCTATTATGTCCAGGAGATGACGGTTCGTCTGGGGGCTGTTACCAAGCGGGGACATGCCGAGGCTATATTTTCAGGCTTCGGCTCTTTTTGGGGATGGTTTTCCCTGCTGGATTTAGTCATTTGCGACTGGCTGACCATGATAACAGAATTTATCGGGATGACTGCGGCCAAAGTTTGAGTGAATAGTTATCGGATGACAAAAAGGTCCGGGGTAAAAAACGGGTGAGATTGTTTTATTGATTTATGATTATGTTGGTCAGGGCAAGTAACAATATTGATTGACAATTAATGCTGATATCAGGTAATATATTGGATTAAAGGTATCGGAGGTTCCTGAATGAACAAAGGTGAACTCGTTGAATTCCTGGTAGAAAAGGATAAATTGAGCAAAACTGAAGCTGGAAGAGTTCTCGATTCTGTGATTGAAGGCATCCGAGCATGGCCTGAAGAAAACAAAAGAGGTAGCGCTTGTAGGTTTCGGGACTTTCAAAGTAGTCGACAAGCCGGCAAGGGAAGGAAGAAACCCGAAAACAGGCGAGAAAATTAAGATAGCGGCAAAAAGGGCTGTATCTTTCAAAGGTCTAAAAGAATCTGTCGCAAAGTAAATGAGGAGTTAGCACTCAATAAAATCTTAAAGGCTATGGCATGGATCTATTTATAATAATCGTTTTCCTGGCTGGTTATATTTGTATTATATTCGAGCAGCGGCTCAAGCTCAATAAAGCGGCATCTTCTTTAATAACAGGAGGTCTTTGCTGGCTGCTATTAATGATGGGAAGCGGATCGCATTCAATAGTCCTTGAGAAATTAAGTTCGAGTCTTAGTGAAACGGCCGGGGTTTTATTTTTCCTTCTGGGAGCTATGACGATTGTCGAACTCATAGAGTCCCATAAAGGGTTTGATATTATCACAAAAAGGATTAAGGCCAGGAATTCCAGGGTTCTTTTGTGGATAATCGCCTGGATAACGTTTTTCCTTTCGGCAGTCCTGGATAATCTTACTACAGCAATTGTTATGATAATGCTATTGAGAAAATTGTTTTCAGACCCCGAGGACTGGCTGATATTTTCAGGTATTATCGTAATAGCGGCTAATTCCGGAGGTGCCTGGTCGCCTATAGGGGATGTCACGACCACAATGCTATGGATCGATGAAAGGATCACTGCAGGAAATATTATATTGCGTCTTTTGTTGCCAAGCATTACAAATCTCATGGTTCCCCTAATTCTTGCTACATTTTTCCTGAAACCAAAAAAGGCCCTTACTATTTCCTCTACTGAAAAAGAACAAAGTAAAATAAGGGCGGCTGAAAAAAATATTGTATTTTTCCTTGGGATCGGAGTCCTTGTTTCAGTTCCGGTTTTCAAGATTCTGACTGGCCTTCCTCCCTATGTGGGTATTCTTATTGGTCTGGGAGTACTCTGGCTGGTCACTGAAGTTATTCATAAAAACAAGAATGATGAAGAGAAAATGAATTTTTCAGTAATCAAAGCGTTAAAAAAAATGGATATGAGTACGATCTTGTTCTTTCTGGGTATTCTCCTTGCGGTATCATCGCTTGAAACTGCGGGTATATTGTCGAAACTTGCTGTTTGGGCAGATCAAACTTTCAAGTCAGTTATAATACTGGGACTGTACCGGCTTTCTTTCTGCAATAATAGACAATGTTTCCCTTGTCGCCGCATCAATGGGAATGTACCATCTTTCAGTTTATCCAACCGACCATTATTTCTGGGAGCTCATTGCTTACTGCACCGGGACTGGCGGAAGCATTCTGATTATCGGTTCGGCGGCAGGTGTAGCAGTCATGGCGATAAGTAAAATTGAATTCTTCAAGTACCTAAAAAAAATTTCCTGGATATCTCTTTTTGGATATGTTTCAGGGATATTAGTTTTTATCTTGTTCAATCACTGATGTTTCCTGTGATACATGTTAATCGACCAGGCGACAACGATTATTCCAGCGCTTGCTATTGCTGGTTCTTGCAAAAAACTCTGTTTTAGTTCATATTTTTGACTATCTTTTTATGGATTTCTGGCAATTACTGGGGGAAATGGAAAATGGTAATTATTCCCTGTTCGCAAATATCACAGCACTAATATCGGGGGTGGATCAGGCAACGGCCGATATGCTCGTCCAGGGTGCTCATCAAATTTGCCCTTATTCCAATGCAACAAGGGGAAATATTGAAATTAATGTTTCAGCACGAGCGCTCTCAGAAACATCTGGCAAAGCTGCTTAAGGTTACGAAGATGAAACTCTTCGGAAAACCAGGGCCCCGATTACTGAAAATGACGTGCTTGACCTTTCGCACTGGAGCTTCAGTAAGGGAGGGGTTGTTAACTCATATTTATCATATCTACCAAAAAACCGGTTCGAAAAGTAAAACTGAACTCATCGAGATGGTAAAGATAGAATAATTAATTCCCATAACTTTCTGATTATTTACTTTCCCTTCCCTTTTTTTCAATAGCCCTTTCTATATCCCAGAACAAAGATAGCGCTTTCCTGAATTTATTTTTCTGACGGTCATAAATAGCCTCTGTATTCTCAATTTCTTTCCCGAATTCAACTTCCAGGAGTGACGACTTTTTTATCGAAAGCACCTGTGACGGGTAAACGCTCCTGCGTCCGGTCAGAAAAAACTGATAACACATGACATAGCGGCATATGGGGCGATTTGCGGCCCGAAAAGCTCGACTGCCATTATAATTGCGGCTATGGGCGTATTGGCGGCTCCGACTTTTCTGGCTGTTATTCCTTCAAAACCTTCTTTCCCGATTATTTCCATCGCCGCGTTGCGGATTTCGGTTTTAGTAATTTCCCTGTCTTTTTTTTGATTTTCCATATTTTCTCTCTATGTCAAATTTTCTTCAATGCATCGGACGGGGTCAGCTTCCTTGCCCTGTAAGCTGGAATCATAGAAGCAAGGGAGGAAATTATTACGGAAAGGATAATAGTAAAAACCAGCACGAATATATTTGCGGAAGGAAATATCATATTATCCAGTGGAATATCGACTTTATCCATCAGGGCCGAGATATCCAGGCCTGTTATGCTGAATATCAGGACCAGTACATATCCCGTGCTTCCCCCGGCTATACCCCCGATTGTGCCGATGATTCCCCCTTCGAAAACAAAGTTGATAAACAGCTCCCTATCAGTCATCCCAAGCGCTTTTAAAGTACCTATTTCAACCATCCTTTCGAAGACTGCCATCATCATAGTGTTGATTATAACGAAAGAAGCAAGGAACATTATCAATGCTTCGAAGAAGATCATTATGTTTTCAGTCAGCTTAAGGGCATCATAAAAACTACCAAGCTGCTGCGGGTAAGAAAGCGCCAGGTAACCGGCGGGAATGATTTTCCGGATCCGGTCCGCCGCTTTATCCGAATATTCATTCTTTTTTGTGAAGACATAAATTTCTGAAACTTCGTCGCCGGTCTTTAGGAGCTTTCTTGCGTCGCTTATATCGACAAAGAAAAAGTCCCTGTCCATTTCCGTTACTCCGAAATGAAAAATTCCTGCAATGGGAAGCTTTATTCCGTTAAGTCCGCCTTCGCTTGTTTTAGTTGCTATAAGAAGCTTCTCTCCCATTTTTACATTCAGGTTACCGGCAAGTATATCCCCGATATAAATCCCATGGGCGACAATATCCCCCTTGATGATAAAATGCTTCAGGTCCAGCCTGCTATTTTTAAGTTCAATTCCCTCTCCGACAGCTGCGATAGTCTGGTCCCCTTTCGCCAGAAGGATTCCAAATCGTATTCTTTGCTCTATTGAAGTGACTTCCGGGATTTTTGATATTTTTTTCTCGAGGAACTCCGGCTCTTTAATTAGCTCATCTACCGGAAGGAATCGTTCCCTCTTATAGAATCCGCCGGTGACTATCCTGACATCCCCGGTCTGGTATTTTACATAACTGTTCCAGACATTATCCATGACCCCATGCACCCAGCCGTCTGAAGAAGCGGCTATTATGGCAGCTATAAAAATCGATAGGCCCGTGAGAAAAGATCTTTTTTTATTGCGAAAAACATTCCTGAATGCAAAGACTAATAAATTCATAGCACCTCCTCAAATGTTCCTGAGGCTTTCGGCAGGCTGCAGTTTAACGGTTTTCCTTGCGGGATACAAACTTGCAATACTGCTGATTAATATCCCGGCGATGAATCCGGACATCATTACAGGGAGATCCCATTTGGCTTTAACAATTCCCATAAGGTCGTAACCGAGGTTTCCTTTAGTGCTTGCAGTCGCTATGGTCAAATTGAAACCGAAATGGACATAATACAGATTAACGGCGCATCCCATTATCAGTCCGATCAAGCAGCCCCAGAATCCGATCCAGAAGCCTTCAAGGACGAAGAGAAATTCTATCGCCGGGTCGGTCATCCCCAGCGCTTTAAGCATGCCGATCTCCTTCTTTTTTTCATAAACGGACAGGAGCATGGTATTGATAATGCCTACAACTGCTATAATGGCCATAAAGAAGATGAAGAAATATGCGCTGGTTGCGTCGGCCTGAGCGAATTTCAGATAGTATTCTCCGAGTTTATACCAGGTATATACTTTTTCTTCAGGGAAGGTTTTTTGCAGCTCTTTACCGTACTGATCAGTTTTATGAATATCTGGTGTAATAACAGCAATTTCCATTACGCTATCTATGTTAAGAGCTTTTTTCGCATCATCGATATCGATATAAACCGTTGAATTATTGACCTGCGGATCCGCTGCCTGCACTATTCCGGTTACCTGGAACCCTATTGAATCTATAACGCCTTGTCCGTTATGAAATGTGATATAAGCCTGGTCTCCAATCCCGATCTTCATATCGTCGGCGAGAGACTTCCCGAGCACGATCCCTCCGGTTTTTAAGCTGCCTGCAATGAAGAAATTGGTTAATGAAAATACGGAAGGGTCTTTCTGCAAGTTTACCCCGACGGCTACCACCGGGACGGCATCGACGCCATTATCCAGATCAGCGGTAAAAGAAATCCTTTCCGTGTAAGACTTTATATATTTTTTAGTCCCCAGGATATTTTCAATCTCCCTGTAATTTGTAATAAAATTACTTGTCGAGTAAGGTTTCGTCTCATCAAAGCTTCCGCTCCGGATCTTGAGGTGTGATGTTTCAAAGCCTATAAGGTTTTCCTTCTGCTTGTCCTGCACCCCTCGTATAAGTCCGGAAAATGAAATGAACATTGCCATTCCCAAGGCTATTACCGAAACTGTCAATACTGTCCTCCGTTTCTGGCGAAGAATATTGATTAGAGAGAGTTTGAAAAGATATTTCATTAACCCCCCCTTTTGGGTAATATGAATATATTAATACAATCTGTATTAATAATAAGCAAATCAGTATTTAATGTCAATATCTCTCACATTTGCAAGAATGATCAGTGATAATCACTTATGCTTTTTCATTAAATCAGTGAAAATTCCTGACTATGTTTTAATAGATTCAGTGAGATTTCCTGATTTTAAAGTCCGGGATTACTGGTAGAATATTATTGCTTTATTAAATAAATCTAAATAAAAAGCAGGCTCATATGTTGATAAAAATACTGATCTTTATTTTCTCTTTCGGCTGCTTGTCTTTTGCATTTTTTTTCAGGGATTTGATTCTAACCGGATTGATATTTTTTGCTATCGGGATAGCAGGTATACTTTATTTGATAAAAAAACAATTTGAGTAAAATTTTAGGAGGAATATATGAAGTTTAGTATTGGAGTATTGCCAATCATCTTAATTGCTGCTTTGGTATCATGTTCAGGAAATGTCAAACAAACAAGTCCGGTGACATCCCCAGTGGTAACAAATTCATCCCCTGTTGTAACCAATATAGATTCAGGAGATAATTTCGATACAGCTTATACTGAATTTACAAATATAAGGATGGATATTCCTTTCAGTCTCAGATCATCAGACTTGAAACTTGATGATTCCGGTTACTATATTAAAAATCAGAGTATTGAAAGTTTTATGAAAAAATCCTTGATCCCGGCTCTGGATAAGGTTATAAAAATGATGCCTTCCGGCAAGATTGTAATTGTAAATGGTTATGCTTCGAAAACCAGCACGGAAGAGCCAAGCAAGGACTTTATTGGGAACATTGCCCTATCAAAAAACCGGGCACAGACAGTGCTTGATTATATGCTTAAAAATACAGATTGGGATGCTTCGAAATTCAAGATCAAATTCTATGGATAATCAATCCCACTGCCAGGAATAGATCCAGCTGATCGTAAAAATTGCAGGGTAAGTATAGATATTGAATGAAACTGGAAACTTTCTCATACACTCCCCCTATAAAAGGCCCCGCTTTGAATAAAAGCGGGACCTGTATTTATTGTAAAAAAAGGAGGCATTTATGAAGCGGATAATTATTATTGCATTGTTTGCTTATTTACTTGTAATATTTGGAAGCTGTTCGACTATAAAGCCGGAAGAGTTCAACAAGCTTAAGTCAGATAACGCTGATTTAACGGCTGAAAACCAGACCCTGAAAACTGACAAGGCGAATCTGGCCGCTGAAAACCAATCTTTGCTGAACGATCAGAATCAGAAGAAGAAAGATATCGCCGCCCTGCAGGATACCAGGGACAGGCTGCAAAATTTGCTGTCTAAATACTCGAACGATAATGTCAATTTGAAGAACCTTGGCGACTCGACAAAAAATTCACTTGGCAAGCAGGTGGAGGATCTGGAAGCTTCGATAAAGGATAGGGATTTGAAGATCGCCAATCTCCAGGATGAAATAACCAACAGGGACAGCCAGATAGGTGATCTGCAGAAAACAATCAATTCACTTTCAGAAAGTCAAGCAAAGCTTTTGCAGGAAAAAAACCTTGAGATATCGAATATTACAGCTACACATAATAAACTGGAATCGGCAATGCAGGCCGAATTAGCTTCGGGCGAACTGAAGATCAAGCAGATCGGAGATGTACTGAGTGTGGATTTTCAGGATAAGATTTTCTTCGATTCGGGAAGTGCCGATATCAGGAACAGCGGAAAGGTGACGCTTGATAAGATTGCCAAGGTTTTAAAAAATTATACAAATAAACAGGTCAGGATCGAGGGTTATACGGATAATGACCCTATAGCCCCGGGATATCTATGGAAATTCCCTTCAAATTGGGAACTTTCCACAGCCAGGGCGACTACTATAGTACGTTACCTTCAGTTGCGGGGTGTCGATCCTTCTCAGTTGAAAGCAACTGGATATGGGGAGTATAATCCGATAGTTCCCAATGATTCGGCTGAAAATAAGGCTCAGAACAGGAGAATTGTAATTCTTCTTGTCCCTCTTGACGAGAGGGCGAGATACAGATAAAATTAATAACAAAACGGCTGAATTTCCTTGTCCTGCTATTTGCCGTGCCGGCAAAAGCTAATACAGGGCAGGGGAAAGCTGTTAAATCAAGCATTAAAAAATGGAGTTTCAGATGATTCATCTGCCCGGAATTTTAGCAAGCCTTCTTATAGGAGTAATTCCGGCTGTCGCAGGGAAAAATAATAACAACTTAAAGCTCGGAGCGATCGGATTTATTTCCTGCCTGGTTTCAGGATCGATTTTTAGTTTACTGATACCAGTCTTATTAAATTTAATGGTGGATGATACCTATATTAGATTGATAAATTCTCTGATGTTTGGTCTGGCAGGATCCGTTCCTTTTGCCGAATATTTCATATGGAAAATAAAGAGGGAAAAATAGTAGGGTGACGAAATTCTTTGTCTTCATGAAAAGTAAGGTAAAAGTTAAAATATTTATTGCATAATCCTATATATTGTATTAAGATATTTATGCGATTACGATTTGATTACGAATTGATTATGGTTTTTTAGTCAAATCGTAAATTTCATAATTTATAACTGTTTGTGGAATAAAGAATTAGTGGAAGGGCGAGATTTTTCTGAATCCCCTCCTCCTCCGAATTCCCCGGAACCAATCCGGCCAATCTAACCAAAAAAAACGCTGTTTTGACGAAGTTTGCCAGTCAGGTGCCGAAGGTGCCCGAAGGGCACTATATAGGTCTTGAGCCGCAGGCTCAATGGCCAGTAGATTATAATGATGTATATTAAATTAGTTCAGGAACAAATCAATATTGATTTTTTATGCTTATTCCCGATGTTTTTCTATGCAGTCCAATTCAGCTTTTTTTTCTTGTTGGCACAATCGGTAAGGTACATATCGATCAGAGTCTGATAAAGGATTCCATTTTCTTTTGACAATGATTTAAAATACTCGATGGTTTTTGTTTCAAGCCTGATAGAATGCGCTGACCGCTTTTGTAACAACAGCAAGGCTCGCGGAGAAAATCGGCATTGAGCTGTGGCAATATGAGAACTCGAATGGTCGGGGAATAAGAAAGGCATTGGATTTCGAAAGACTATCTCTTCGATTTAACATATCCGCTGCGCTTAAATTAGCCCACCAGCATCCCAAAACCCAGGATCAATTTTTCGAAGTTTTCCATTATTTTCCATTCTATAATTGGAATTCCTTTTAAAAGAGACGCAGGAATAATAACTGCTTCAACAGGTTTAACGGCGAATGCCTTAAAGATATGGGAATAACCGAGAATGACCTCTTCCTCCCCAAAGAAATCACCTGCCTTCAGAATATCAATGCGTTTCCCCTCTGCCCTGATTTCAGCTTCCCCTGACTTGATCAGGATCAGACCTGGTTCGCTTCCTGATGTAAGTTCCTCCGATGATTTGAAAGATTTTACGGAAACTTTTTTTGCCATCCAGTACTGGGTCGGGGTCGGGACCATTTCCCCGAAAAGAGGGGTACTCTGCAGGAAGGATATCATTTCAAAAGTTTGTTTAAGGTCTTCCTGATTGAGGTTGCGCTGAATGAAGTGGTTATAGATCTCTACCGGAATCTGCAGAACTTTAACATGGCTCAGCGTACGGTAAGTCCTGCGGGATGCCTCGTGGTAAAGTGCGGCCATTTCACCAAGAAAAGAACCGGTGGAAAGCCGGATAGAGAGCTTCTTCTCGGAATCAATATACTCGGCAACTCCGCTTAAGATCAGGAAAATATACCGCGGTTCATCTCCTTTCTTTAGAATGATTTCCCCAACACCGAATGAAACTACAGAGCAGTTTAAGAGCATGTTGAGATCGGAAACAGGTGCGACTGGAAAATATTCCTGCATATAGATATATGCTGCCTGCATAGCATAATCCTTATTTGATCGGATAAGCACATCGGTTTGTCCGAATGAGGCGTTCGAGCCGATTTCCTTCTCCTCCGGGGTCAATTCCCGGGATGTATGGCTGAGAAATATCTTGCGGGAACGGTCATTTGCAAAGTCTTCCGCATCACCATGGATCATCCCGCCGCCGATATCAATCTTTTTAATGTCTGCCGGGGTTGTAAAACACATTTTAAACTGTTCGTACATAGTTTTTGCAGTAGCACTTTCTTTCGTCCGCTCTAATAGCAATGAATCCAGCATCTTAAGAGATGGAATATCGGTAAGGTGTGCGTATGTACGGTAACCGGATTCCCAGAAAGTCCTGAAAAAAAGGATTGAAGTTTCCACCGGGTGGGGAGAAAATACAGGCATCACCTCCAGTCCATTGATATTATTCCATTCATTGAAATTAAGGTCATGAATGATAAATGAATTATTAAAGCGCTGTTCGGAAATAGACATAAGCGAAGAAAGCTTTTTCGTAACTGAGGCTCTGACAAGCGGAGTTGCGTAGTAATGGATCCGGTGGTCGGACCTTACGAGCGATGTTAGCCCGGCAAAATGGTCGTCATGAGCGTGGGTATGGAATATTCCCCCTATTTCATTAATGCTGATGCCGAGGGCTGTCAGGCTGTGGAGGATATTCGGGCCGGTATCGATCAAATAGATATTACCTTGATATGTAATTAAGCTCGACATACATGGCTTGGAAGTCTCCCAGCCATCGCCTTCACCGATATGAATAATGGAAAAATATTCCTTGCGTATTTCATGAAAGTCAGGGTTAACGGCGGGCTTATACTCTTCGCTTTTGGTCAGATTCAGATTAACCGTGAGGTTCTCGTTTTGATATATGAAATCGAATATATTCAGCCCTCTTCTTCGGATCAGAACTCCGCTCCGGACTTCTACGGCGGATGTTTCCACGGGCCTGTAATCAAGCAGTTCTTCTGTTTTTGTTATTTTTCCGAAAGAAAACTTCATTTTAAGATGGAATATTTCTTCCGCCATTTTCGGATCGACCCCCGCCGCGATTATTTCTTCCGTGTTAAGTCCGTAATTTCCGCGCATGATATACTCGCTCTGCGCGGCGATCTGTGCGGGATGCCCGATCATGATCGGCTTTTTCCCGTTATTGCCGGGATGATTAGGGATGATCATTCCCTGGCGGTAAAACATCTGGAGTATGGGAAATTCTGCAAGATTTGAAAACTGGCCGTTTTGGATCGATACATCTGAAAGCAATATGGCATTCGGACCGGTTTCATAAGCGACCCCCTTTTTTATTTTCGGGACAATGAAGCCACGGATCATAAGATGTTTTACAATATCCGCAGGACATCCGCAGAGGATATAGAGTTCTTCCTCGGGAATTTCCACCCAGTAAACGCCGTTGGTTACTTTTATTTTCTCCGTAATAAACTCCCCGAATGACTTTTAAGATATTAATTATAATACATAATAATAAATTAAAACAGACTGAAAATGAAATAAACAAAATTTATATGGCATAAAAAATTTAAAACCACTATGATTCCTGCAAAATCCTCAATTCTTCCATAACCTTATGTAAAGTGTTCGTTCGGCTTCCATCCAGCGGTGGTAAAAGTAATACACCAATCAATTATACTCATTTATTTCAAATTTATTTGGTTAGACTGGCTCATTTGATTGAAAAACGGCTATTTTATCAAATTCTAACCAATCCAGCCAATCCAACCAAAAAAACGCTGTTTTGACGAAGTTTACCAGTCCAGTGCCAGTAAATTATAATGAATTAGGTGATTTACTGGTAACTGGCAGGACCCTTTAAGGATTTAAAGCTCGCTGAATTATTGGTGCCGCCTGTCATTACCTTGAAATTAATAAGGACGGTTTTTATTTATTCTCCGCTAAAACTTTGTTGATCAAAAGATCGTTAAATTTCTGAGCTTCCTCGAAGTTTGGCATGTGAGCGGAATTCTCAAACCAGAATATTTCTTTTTTTGGAGCTTTCAGGGATTTAAAGTATTTTTCCGCCAGTTCGAAGGGGTCGTTATAATCATGACGGCCTTCCATAAAATAAACCGGTATTTTAAACTCCTTAGCGGCTACCGTCAGATCGTCCATCGTTAATTCTTGTGGCAATATCTTGATGAGGCTAAAAATAGCTCCTGCTGTAAACCCGAACAGGTCAAATACATTTTCCTCTGGGCCAAATAATGACTTAAAAAGTAAATTATAATCTTTCTGCCCGTAAATCGCTCCACCGTAATAAAGCAGCCATTTTCTCTCTATCCCTATATCGGAGAATAACCGGTCTCCCTGAGAAGGATAATTAGTAAGAGAACGAAGTTCTTTTAGAGCCTTAGAATTATTTTCTTTTTCAGCCATATCCAGAGTAAACCGGTAGCTTGCTTTTTCATCATCGATAAAATTAACAACCTGGCCGATTCCGATATAGGCTTTAATCCGTTCCGGATATCTTTCGGCAATATTAGCTCCCAGAAAGCTGCCCCAGGAATGTCCGGCCAGAAAAATCTTGTCCTGATGAAAACGTTTACAGAGTATTTCTATCAAGTCATGTCCGTCTGAAATAAACTGTTCCAGATTCATAGAACCCTTTGGAATAAATGGATTAAAAGATTTACCTGTCCCACGCTGGTCCCAGTTTACCACGATAAAATAATTTTCTAATTCTGAATTAAAATGCCTTACTAAAGGCATTTCATCGGTGCCGGGTCCCCCGTTAAGAAACAGGAGTATAGGGTTCCTGTCGTTTTTGCCCCGGATTAAAATAGTCTGTTCCATACCGCCAAGCCGGATGTGCTCCAGGGACGCCACACTTCCAAGAATGACATTGCCGTCAGGACCTTTAAATGGTGGAGTCTGCATAAAATGATAGGATAGGAACATACCGGCGTACATTACCAGGATCAGCAAAGCGATTAATCCAGCGATACCTAAAAGGATTTTCTTGATCATTACAATCACCTCTTAATTTTATTTATTTCTCCGTTTCTCAAATTCTTTCATTAATCTTGCCTGCGCATTAAATTGTTCTTCATCCATTTCAAAACCTGCCTCTTCTTCAAAGCCATTTTGTTCTGCACCGTCAAAACGGAACATTTTCTTTAAAAATCCCCACAATAGTTCCATTTCATCCTTTGAAAATTCCTTAAAAAGATCCAGAAAAAAGATCATTCCTTTCTCGCTGCATTCTATTGTTGCATGTTTACCAGCCTCGGTTATTTTAACATTGACCACCCGTTTATCCCGCGGGCTGGGTACTGTGACTATATAACCTTTTTTTTTCATGCTATTTACTAGCTGTTTGATATTCTGTCTGGTAGTTCCCAATTTTACCGCTATGTTGTTCAATATTGGCCCATCTTCCTTTAAATGAAGAATTGCCATCATTACCATAAGCTGTCTTGACGTTAATTTTCCAAGATACTTATCTCCTACTAACTGAAGCTTGTTGGAAAGTGAAAAGAGAGTCGCAGAAACCTGCTGCATTAAAAATAGTATTTCTACCGGATTTTCAGCCATATTTCTTTCTCTATAATAATAGGCAATATATTGCCTATTATTATAGCAATTTTTTATACTTTGTCAATAGATCGAATAATTAGAATAAATATTTTTTCTACTTTGTAAATTCTTATAAAAACTCGATTTTTTACTGAAATTTTCTGCCAGTCAGGCACCTGTAAAAAATTGGAGCTGCGTGAAAGATCGACAGTGATTCTTATTGTTCATTATTTTGTCATTTGAACGATTTTGGTTACTTCGTCTTTATCATAGTATTTTTTATTGATATACTTATGAAGAATACTTGATATTAAAGTCTGATATGGTATGCCCTCATCTTCAGCAATATTCTTAATCTGTTCAAGGTCATTGTTATTCAATCTTAAGGTTACAACTTTTTTCTTTCCGCCTTTTTTAAGTATGGTTTCAATACTTTTCTTCTTATCAAGACTCACTGGCTTATATAAATGAGATTCATTTTCAATTTTTTGCTCGGCTAAATCTAATTTATATTTCATCTTAACTCTCCTTATATATTTTATGAAATTTTCTACTTGGATAAACTGTCTTTATAACTATATTATCATCTTTATCGATTACAAAAGGAACAATATACGTATAATTACGGTATGATATTATAAATAATTGCTGATTCTTTTTTGCCGGGTGTTCAAGTATGGCTATATATTCATTGTCTATAAGCAATTGTGCCACTTCATCGATATCAATGTTTCGTTCGAATTTTAGTTTAATTGCTTTGGCTTCATCACATAGCACCATAATAAAATAATAAACCAATTAGTTTATATTGTCAATATAATGTAAATTAATAAAAGTCATTGAAAAAAATTAAAAGTTTTATAATCCAAAAAACTAGTTTTTTGTGTAAAACTTCCGCCAGTCAGGTGCCGAAGGTGCCCGAAGGGTGCCTTAGGTCTTGAACAGTACCCTGAGCCTTCGGCTCAGGGCAAGTGCTCAATGGCCAGTAAAATATTTTCAAAGTCTTATAATTCTATACAGTAAAATGAATTGCACTGTTTGTGTTTAACGAATTAGCCTACAGGTGAATACGCCTATAGAAAGCTGAGCATTTCTAAACTTTTTCACAATATTTTTAAATTCTGCTTGACAAATAAATCTCGGGTATGCTATGATTGTCTGCCGCTAAATATAGGGTGGTGGGGTATACTATAATAAAGGGGATTTTATGGAAAGAAAATGTGAACACTGTGATACTGACGGAGTCAGAACAGCTCATCATTCGGAGAAGCTCAAGAATAACATGGTTTCCCGGCTCAACAGGATCGAAGGCCAGGTCAGGGGAATAACCAAGATGATCCTGGATGACATTTACTGCGACGATGTCCTGAACCAGTTTCATTCCGTCGAAGCGGCCCTCGCCGGCGTAAAAAGGGTACTCCTTGAAGCACATTTCAGGAGCTGTGTCATCGGACAGATCAAGGAAGAAAAAGAAGGAGCCATTGAAGAATTTCTTGAAACGGTAGAGAAAATGATTTGTTAAAATAAGCCCCGCATACGGGATTTGCAAGGATTAATTGTGTGCTATCGCACACAACAAGGAGAATATAGATGGAGAAAGCGATTACGTTAGGTATTACAGGGATGTCATGTGCGTCCTGCTCTCAAAGGATAGAAAAAGGGCTTATGAAGCTTACCGGAATATTGACCGCGAATATTAATCTCGCCCTGGAAAAAGCTCAGGTTTCCTACGACGATTCACAGGTTAAGATCGAGGATATAAAGAGGAAAATCGAAGATATCGGCTATGGGGCAATACTTCCGGTAAAGGAAACAAAAAAGAGGGATGGCATTGTAGAGCTTTCTATAAGCGGTATGACCTGCGCGTCATGCAGCGGAAGAATTGAAAAAAAGCTTTCAAGCCTGGAAGGGATACACCTGGCTAATGTTAACCTTGGGTCGGAAAGGGCTTATGTCGAATTCGACCCTGTCTTGATAAACCCTGCCGGTATTATCGAAGCCGTACGGGATCTTGGGTACGGTGCGGCAGAGTTTAAGGAAGAAGCGGAAGATGAAGCGGCTGTTGAAAGGAAAAGGGAAATGCGAAATCTTGGCATCCTCTTCATAATTTCGGCTGCCCTTTCCCTGCCTCTGCTTGCGGGAATGTTATTAATGCTCCTGAAAATCGAGTTTTCATTATTTGATAACCCGTATTTCCAGCTTGCCCTCGCCACACCTGTTCAGTTTGTAATAGGTTTCAGATTTTATAAAAACTCCTGGCACAATTTAAAGTCGCTGTCGCCCGGCATGGATGTGCTTGTAGCTCTCGGTACGTCCGCAGCATACTTCTTCAGCGTCTACAACGCATTTCTCGGCGGCAATCCCGGACAGCTATATTTCGAAGCTGGAGCGATCATAATCACGCTTGTACTTCTCGGTAAATACCTTGAATCCGTTGCTAAAGGGAAAACTTCGGAGGCTATTAAGAAACTCCTGTCACTGCAGGCCAAAACTGCCCGGGTTATCAGGGACGGCGTCGAACAGGACTTACCTGTCGAGGACGTTATAATTGGAGACAGGATAATAGTAAAACCGGGAGAAAAAGTCCCTGTTGACGGGGTTATAGTGGAAGGATATTCTTCGATCGACGAGAGCATGGTTACGGGTGAAAGCATGCCGGTCGAGAAGAAGACAAGCTTCACGGTAATAGGAGCGACGCAGAACCTGAACGGCAGTTTCATATTCGAAGCTGAAAAGGTAGGTAAGGATACGATGCTTTCGCAGATTGTAAAGTTTGTAGAACAGGCCCAGGGTTCGAAAGCGCCTGTTCAGCGTCTCGCGGACCAGGCCGCAAGCGTATTTGTTCCCTTGGTGCTTGGCATAGCACTTGTCACATTTTTAATATGGATGATCGCGGGTCATGAAATATCCAGAGCAATGATCGCGGCGGTATCCGTCCTGGTGATAGCCTGCCCATGTGCCCTGGGACTTGCGACTCCTACAGCTATAATGGTAGGCACTGGAAAGGGCGCGGAAAAGGGCATCCTTATCAAGAGCGGGGAAGCTCTGGAGAAGGCTTACCGGATAAGCATGGTGGTTTTCGATAAAACGGGAACAATAACGAATGGCAAACCGGCATTGACCGATATATTCCCTTTCGAAGGGTTTTCAGCAGATGATGTACTGCGCTATGCCGCTATTGCGGAAAATAACTCAAACCACCCCCTCGCCAAACCTATAGTCGATGCGGCAAAAGAAAAAGGCATACTGGCTGCGTCGGAAAGATTTGATAACATTCCCGGGAAGGGGGTTGTTGCCAGTTTCAATAATAAGGAAATATTATTCGGAAATAAGAAGCTTTTATCCGAGCACGGGATAGATATCCGCGATGCGGACCTGGTTATGGAAAAACTTGAAAAAGAAGGAAAAACGGCTATGCTGGCGTCTTACGACGGTAATATCGCCGGAATTATAGCAGTCGCGGATACGATAAAGGAGAACTCGCATCGAGCCGTGCAAGCCCTGCAGAAAATGGGGATCAGAACAATGATGATAACGGGAGACAATGCGAGGACTGCCCAGGCGATTGCAAAACAGGCGGGAATAGATAAAGTCATAGCGGATGTTCTTCCAGGGGATAAGGCAAAGGAAATAGAGATCCTGAAGAAATCAGGAGAGACCGTTGCGATGGTCGGGGACGGCATCAACGACGCGCCCGCCCTGGCCGCTTCCGACATCGGGATAGCTATCGGTGCGGGAACGGATATCGCCATCGAGGCTTCGGATATTACGCTTGTAAGGAACGATCTGATGTCTATTGTGGACGCGATCGGGCTTTCCAGGAAAACCATGGGGAAAATAAAGCAGAACCTTTTCTGGGCTTTTATCTATAATAGCATCGGAATACCGTTTGCCGCGCTGGGCCTCCTGAACCCTGTTATAGCGGGGGGCGCGATGGCATTCAGTTCCGTGTCCGTAGTGACAAATTCACTTTCACTTAAAAGGATTAAATTAGGAGTAAATTCATGAATGCGAGAAAGATCTTTAAAATCGAAGGGATGACCTGCCACCATTGCGAAAACACTATCGAGGAAGCTTTGAAGAAAAAAGAGGGCATCATTAAGGTCGAAGCTCACCATGCCAAAAAAATGGCGAGGATCGAGTACGATCCGGCAGTGATATCCGAGGCTGAGATAAAATTAATTATACGCGAAGCCGGATATGAAGTAAAGGATGTATCGGAAGATACCGGTTCGAGCAAAAAAGCCGTTGAAATCGCGCAGGTTGTGGGAATAAGTCTGGCCCTTCTGGGTATATATTTCCTGATTTCAAAAACGATAGGGTTCAATTTTATCCCCCAGGTAAATTCTTCCATGGGGCTCGGAATGATCTTCGTGGTTGGAATCATTACATCTCTTCACTGTGTGGCAATGTGCGGGGGGATAAGCATATCCCAATGCGTGGACAAGAAGGGGAATAAATATGCAAACAGCCTGCTCTATAACGCAGGGAGGGTCATTTCATATACGATCCTCGGCGGAATAATCGGAGCTCTGGGTTCTGTATTCAATTTTTCCCCGGCCATCAAGGGCGGAATAGCCGTCGTTGCGGGAATCTTTATGGTATTCGTGGGCCTGAGGATGGCGGGAGTTTTCACCTTTCTCAAGAAGGTTAAAATCCCTTTTGCAGGGATATTTTCAAAATTCGCTCCTAAAAAAACCGGATTGAAAAAACAAAGTTACGGCCCTTTCATTGTAGGCCTTTTAAACGGGCTTATGCCCTGCGCGCCTCTCCAGGCGATGCAGCTATACGCGCTGGGTTCGGGAAGTGCATTAGCGGGAGCGCTATCGATGTTCTTCTTTTCAATAGGCACGATGCCCCTGATGTTCGGCCTGGGCACGGCTGCCTCACTCCTTTCGAGAAAATTCTCGGGAAGCCTGATCAGGATAAGCGCTGTGCTTGTGGTTTTTCTGGGACTTGTCATGGTGAACCGGGGTATGTCGTTGACCGGAAACGGGGTTGTAATAACCCCGGCTCAGGCAAATGTAGCTGCAATAAAAGGTGATCACCAGGAAGTCACCATGGTCGTCAGTCCGAACGGGTACGAACCTATCGTTGTACAGAGGGGTATACCTGTTAGGTGGATCATTAAAGCAAATAGCGATTCATTAAACGGCTGTAATAACGGGATCCTTGTTCCGCAGTTCAATATAACGAAAAAACTGGCTCCCGGTGATAATATCGTGGAATTCACTCCGGATACATCCGGGAAATTCGGTTATTCATGCTGGATGGGTATGATCCGGAGCACTGTAACGGTTGTTGACGATATAGCAAAGGTAGATCCTGATTCCATAAAAACAAACGACCAGTCGGTGCCTCAGAATTATGCCGGAGGATGTTGCAAGGGCGGTACCGGAAAGCCCCTGTCTGAAAGCGATATATATGTACCTCCGGTTGTTAATAACCGGCAGGAAGTAACTATTAACGTGGACCAGAACGGTTACAGCCCGGCGATAATCGTAATTCAGAAGGGTGCAGCTTTTAAAGTAAAATTTGTCGCCAAACAGCTGACATCCTGCAACAGCGGCGTGTTTTTCCCGGAATACGGCGGAGGCCTTGACTTTACAAAGGGACAGCTGGAAACACCGCTTCTCAAAGCCTCACGGGATTTTCATTTTACCTGCTGGATGGGCATGATCAAGGGCTTCGGGGCGGTAGTCGACGATGTCAATAATTTTAATAAAGCGGATTTAATAGCCAGGGCTAGTCTGCCCGGACCCGGCGGCGGCAGGGGCGGATGCTGCGGAAGATGATGGTAAACAAATTAAAGAGGTTATATATGAATCATAAAGGACATTCATCCCATATGATATGGATGGTCCTTTGCTGCGTGATACCATTGAATCATTGAAACCTCCTTTGATTATTACAACTTTATCCTTTGAATGCGAAGAGAGTTGCTTAAAACTGAAACGGAACTTAGCGCCATTGCAAGCCCTGCGAAGATGGGATTCAATAATCCAAAGGCGGCGATGGGAATGCCTATTGCGTTGTAGACAAAAGCAAAGAACAGATTTTGCTTAATATTACGCATTACCATGACGCTCAGGTTTTTAGCCCTGGCTATTCCGATCAGGTTCCCCTTCACAAGGGTGATATCGGCGCTTTCCATCGCCACATCCGTTCCTGTTCCCATCGCTATGCCGATATCAGCCTGCGCTAGTGCCGGCGCGTCGTTTATCCCGTCTCCGGCCATAGCGACAAATGCCCTGTTATTCTGATAATCTTTGACTATCGAGAACTTGTCCTCCGGGAGGCACCCTGCTTTAAAGCCGTCCAGTTTTAATTCATCGGCGACCGCTTTAGCTGTTATTTCATTGTCGCCTGTCAGCATGACAACTTTCACGTTCCTTTCATGAAGTTCCCTTACAGCCTCCGGAGTGCTTTCCTTGACAGGGTCCGAAACGCTGATTATTCCTGCGGCCTTATTGCCTGCTATTACAAACATCACAGTTTGTCCTTTCTCCCGGAGATTCGATATTTCCTTTAAATCATAATTTCGTTCGATCCTATAATGATCCAGGAGATTTTCATTGCCGACGGCTACTTTAGTTCCGTTTATTTTCGACGACGCTCCCAGGCCGGCCAAAGATTTAAAATCAGTGGATTCCAGGAGCGATATTTTCCTGTCTTTCGCCCCTTTGACAATGGCGGCCGCAAGGGGATGTTCACTGTTTATGTCGACCGAAGCTGCCAATTGGAGGATATTATCATCGGTCCATCCCGAACCTCCGAAGCTTTTAAAGGTATGCAAAGCCGGTTTCCCCTCGGTCAATGTCCCTGTTTTATCCACAAGGACCGTATCGACTTTGCGCATTTCCTGTATCGCTTTTCCATTCTTCAATAGTATACCGTAACTTGCTCCCTTGCCCGTACCGATCATAATGGAAACAGGCGTGGCAAGTCCGAGTGCGCAGGGACAGGCGATTATCAGGACGGCGATCGCGTAAAGCATTCCCCTGTCCCAGGAGGAGAAAAAAAATCCCCAGATAAAAAATGTGATAACGGCTATAGCTACAACTGCCTGGACGAAATATTTCGCCGCGCTGTCGGCCAGTTTCTGTACTGGCGCCTTCGACC
Source organism: uncultured Spirochaetota bacterium (assembly GCA_963768055.1). Taxonomy (GTDB): domain Bacteria; phylum Spirochaetota; class Brevinematia; order Brevinematales; family JAOACQ01; genus CAVYGN01. The sequence goes on from CAVYGN010000001.1 coordinate 27,179, forward strand.
GGGAGGCCCGGTTCACCATATCGATTATACGTGCCAGCAGGGTGTCTTTGCCGACCTTTTCAGCGACGAATATAAAACTGCCATTCGTGTTGATAGTGCCGCCTGTTACCGCATCTCCTTTTACTTTTTCAATAGGGACCGGTTCTCCGGTAATCATCGCTTCGTCGATCACCCCGTTCCCCTCGATGATTTTACCGTCCACGGGTATTTTCCCGCCTGGCTTAACTCTGATATTATCGCCTGCCGTTAAATCCTGAAGGGAAGTTTCGATCTCGACTCCGTTCCTGATTACCAGGGCTTTAGCCGGGACCAGATTCAATAATTCTTTTATGGCGTTATTCGTTTTTAAATGCGCCCGTAATTCGAGCATCTGGCCTAAAATAACCAGGGTCAGGATCACCGAGGAAGTTTCAAAATACACGGCGACATTGCCGTTTCCGCTTTTGTAACTTTCAGGGAATATTCCGGGGAAAAAAGCCCCAATGATGCTGAATAACCAGGCTACTCCGACCCCTATGGTAATAAGGGTGAACATATTGAGTTTCCAGTTCATTATGCTTTTAAAGCCCTTTTGAAAAATAAACCCGGCTGCGAAAATTATAACAGGTAGTGAAAGGATAAATTGAAGAAACAGACTGATCTTTTGCGGCATCAGATCCATAATAATCTTATTCAAACCGGGGACAAGCTCGCTCATCGCCAGCACAAGAACCGGAATTGTAAAAATAATGGCGATAATAAATCTGAAAACCATTCTTTGATAAGAAATGAAATCATCATCTTTTTCTGTTTTCTGTTCCGCGCCGAAAGTCAGGACCTTTTCCAGGTGCATACCGCATACCGGGCAATCGCCGGGTTCAGGATATGTTTTATCTCCTTCGCAGCGCATCGGGCAGATGTACTGCCCCTTTCGGGATACAGAAATATCAGTGCTGATCCTGTTTTTTAAATTTAATTCCTCGAACGAACTTTGGCTTTCTGAAACACATTGTCCGTTACAGTTATCCTCGCCGCAGATGCACCGGATGTTCGTGTTATGGCTGGCGGTTTCAGCTTTTTGCAGCGTCATTCCGCATACAGGGCATTTTCCAGGCTTGGTATAGGTTTTATCGCCTTCACATTTCATGGGACATTGATAAACCATGATAAGGGCCTCTCTGTCTTTGAAAGCCGGGACAATTTATTAAAAATATAATAATTAATGATGATATAAGCAAAAAAAGCCCGGGATTTCCCCGGGTATAAGACTATGTTCGACCCCCGGCTGATGGCAATTGAGAGCATTTTTACTCACAAAGCGATCACTTATTTTTTAGCATTTATACAATTTATTTGAAAGAATTTATTTTAATTTCTTGTTAAAAAAGATAATCGTATTTATAGTAATGCGTATTTCTTTAATAGATCCCATGACAGACCATCAATCAAGATAATACGCGTGAGATCATTAAGAGTAAAATAAGTTTTATAGGATAATTTAATGACAGAAAAGAATTATTGGCTTTCCGAAGCAGGCAAAGACCAGATTGCTTCTTATTTAGAGGAATCGGATGAATTTTTAGTGGAAAGAAAAACTGCCCTGGAATTGATGTTATCAATAGCCGGCTGGAATTTTAAAGAACGGAATAATCTAAAGCTTTTAGATCTTGGCTGTGGAAGCGGAGTAGTTTCTAAAATATTTGCATCGGTAAACCCTGAATTTCACTTTACTCTACTGGATGGATCGCATGACATGCTTGAAGCTGCGAAAAATAATATGAAGAATTTTCATTGTGACTATATTCAAACTTCCTTTGAGAAATGGATAACCGAAGATGCGAACGATCAGAGTTTTGACTTTGCTTATTCCGGTATGGCCATTCATCATTTAGATTATACGCAAAAACAGCTTCTTTATGGACGGGTTTACAGAGAACTTCAATTCGGCGGACTCTTTCTCAATTATGATGTAGTATTACCTTCATCCGAACAGTCGGAAAAATGGCAGTTCCAGATGTGGCGTGACTGGATTAACAACAATATGGGAAAACTTGGAAAATCTGAATTGATTGGTAAACACGATAATATGCCTGAGAAAATTTATAAAATGAAAGCTGAAAACAAACCATCATTATTAAAAGACAACCTTGATTTGCTTGAAAAATCAGGTTTTCGTGATGTAGATGTATTCTTGAAGCACGGGATTTTCGTATTATACGGCGGGACAAAACCATGAAACTGTTAAACCTAAGAATTCTAATAGGGCACAGAAACAATAAAAGGTAGTTTTATTGTAAATACGGCTCCTTTATCCGGTTCGCTTTCAACCTCAATTCTGCCGTTATGCTTCTGGATGATCTCGTAACATAAGCTTAACCCAAGACCTGTCCCTTTACCTATTTCCTTCGTGGTGAAAAAAGGTTCGAATATGTGCTTCATTATTTCTTCACTCATTCCTTTACCGGTGTCGCTTATTTTGAGCTCTATACAATTTTCAATAGATTTTGTGATTACCTTTATCTCTCCTCCATCAGGCATGGCATCTATTGCGTTGTTGCATAAATTCACTACAACCTGCTGTATCTGATTCTTATTGACAATTATCCGCGGCAGTCCGCCTCCGAATTCTTTGATTATATCAACGTTTTTTATCTTTGCACTTGCTTCTACAAGGGATAATGTCTCTTCAATGGTCTGATTTATATCGATCTCTTCGCTTTTTGTCTTCTCCATTCTGGAAAAGGTCAATAAATCCACTATCATTCTCCGACACCGCAAAGCCTCACGATCAATCGATTTTAGCGGCATATACAGGGGGTCGTCCTCTTTGATTCTTTTAATTATGCTCTGGGCAAATCCCAGTATAACCCCTAAAGGATTATTGATCTCATGAGCTACACCACCCGCAAGCTGCCCTACAGCCGCCATTTTCTCCGACTGAATAAGCTGAGTTTGAGCTGCCTTTAACTTTTCATATGCTTCCTGCAATTCCCAGGCTTTTTCCTGCAACACTTCGGTTCTGGCTTTTTCCGCTGCAATCTCCCGTTCCCTTTCCTGCAATTGAAGAATCTTTCTCATATCTCTGGCAACGCCAACTATGCCTATATAATTTCCTTCTTTATCTTTCATCGCCGAACCTGAAAAACTGACCGGAACATATTCACCGTTTTTTGTTCTAAAAGAAATTTGCTTATCTCTTAAAGAATCTTCTTTAACTAATATATCCAATTTACCGGCGGCATCCGAGGCCGTTTGTTCCGGAAATAGTATTTCAACCGGACTGCCGATAAATTCCCCTCTTGTATACCCAAGCAGGTTCGATATGGCGTTATTTACTTCGATGATTTTCCCTTCTATGTCTATAAGGATTAAAGAATCGCTCATTGTGGCAAGAATTTCGGAAGCCGCATAGGCGGGAGTAATGATCATTAATCTGTATTTCGTAATCCCATAAATAATTGCACTGGCCAGGATAAGCGCCAGGATGCAGCCAATTGAGGGAAAGGAATAAATATTAAGCCGGGGGAGAATAATATCAGTAATTACAGCTGATATAAAAAAGATATAACCGGATGAAATAGTTAATTTAATCCTTTTTTCAAACAAATAATTTCTTTTTTTTATTGTAATATAACCAATATATAAAACGGTGATTGGAATTGAACAATAATAAGCATAAAAAAGCCATGGCCAGGCTGACTCTGACCATAAAGGCGACCAGCCGTAAGATTGTCTTATAATATCGCTGATAAGGTATCCTGTCCATTGTTTATATATAAAAAGGATTGTAATTGAAAAGATGATAAAATAAAAATACCATTTACTTAATATTTTTTCCCTATTTGTCAAAACAAGTGAGAGCCAAAGAGCAAAAACCGCAATACTGCACCAGCCGAACGAGGAAATATTCAGCCAAAAGATGGCAATATCATGAGAAACCGAGCTCTGAATAAATACAAAAGCAAAATTCCAGACCGCAATACTGGATATAAGCAACACGCAAACTAATTTCGAAAGAGCTTTTAAATTCTTAGTCAAGATAAAAAAAATCATCCATATATTGACAAGGAATACTGTAAAATGAAACATAGATAATAGATTCATCTAATCAAACCTTCTGTATACATTCTAGCTTGAATAAACAATCTGTCAAGAACGGGGACCTATTGACAAAATCATTAACGCGCTTTATCCGGAAAATTCAAAAACATTAAGAGAAAAATATACAAATATTAACCCGTATTTCCCGGATGAAATTTTGTTTTCGTAAAGGAAATATGATATAATTCATTATCAATATAAGAATAAGATGATTAAAAAGCCATGAAAAGAGAGGGAACTTAAAAGAAATATGAGGTTTGAAATTTGAAAATTCAATTATCAGTCTTAACAATCCTTTTTTTATTCCTGGTTGGTCCGAATTTCTGTCATACCTGCACCGTCTTTTGCCTGGAGAATGCTGATAACCTTATTGTAGGGAGAAATTATGATTGGAATTTCGGGGGGGGGATGCTGGTTATTAATAAAAAAGATCAGGTAAAGACAGCGTTTGCATACTCAGGGGAAGGTAAAAGCACAAATAACCTGGCCAGATGGACCTCAAAATATGGGAGTATAACTTTTGGGTACGGACGGGAGATCGCCTTCAGCGGCATTAATGAAGCTGGATTGACTGTAGATGTATTGTGGCTGGATCAAACTCAATACTCGGGAAATGATTCGCGGCCGAGCGTCAGCGTCGATCAATTCGCGCAATTTATCCTTGACAATTACAAAAACGTCGATGAAATCGCTAAAAGCGATAAGCTGATACGCATAAGACCCAGTATAACCGGCATTACTAAAGTTCACTTTTTTGCTGTCGACAGCTCGGGCAGCAGCCTGGCCATAGAGTTTTTAAATGGAAAAACGGTGTTTCATTGTAAAAATACTATGCCTGTAAAGGTTATGGCTAATGACGCTTATGAGCAATCTTTACTGCATTTAAAAAAGTGGCTATCGGGGAAGTTAATGGGCGGGGATGGAGGTATGGGGATGAAAAATTATGTCCCTTCCTTAACAAGGTTTGACACGGCAGCTTCAATGGTTTCAAATTGTCAAAATGCCAATACGGCAGATATTGTTAAGTATGCCTTCACAGTCCTGGATTCAGTACAGCAGGGCGACCATACAAAATTTAAAATCGTTTTTGACATTAAAAATCGTACCATATATTTTAAATCGCTCCAAAATCCGAAATTGAGATATTTCAGATTTGACAGCTTCGATTTTTCAAACCGGTCAAATTCTAAGATGCTGGATTTAAATTCCAACCTTGAGGGAGATGTAACTTCCAAATTTATGGAATATTCCACTATTACCAACGAATCTCTGTTCAATGCCGCATTGGAAGACCTCGGTTATACAAATATTGTTTTGCTGCATCAGTTTTCGCAATACCTGGATACATTATCGTGTTCTGAAAAGTAGGTATTAATTTGCTACAGGGGCCAATTATGCTTCCCTTAATATGCCTGTACAAAAGAGTGCATTGAATGCAGCAAGAGGCCTCTAACCGATCATAACAAATAGGGGTTAAACATGAATTATGAAATCGAACAAAGCGAATCAAATAAGGAACAATCGGGAAATAAATATCATGATTTATTCAATTCCATCCGGGACGGCCTTGTGCTGCTGGATGAAGACGGGAGGTTTAAAGAATGTAACAAAGCTTTTATAGATATAATCGGTTATACTGAGGAAGAGCTAAAAAATATGAAGAGTTTAGACGTTATTTCAGGTAAATGGAGAACAACATACAAGAATTTATCAAAACAGGTTTATGAAAAAGGGAACAGTGAAGAATTTGAAAGGAGATATATTTGCAAGGATGGCAGATCAATTGTTGTACTTATCAAGGGCTGGCTTGCATATAAAAATTTTCAGAATCTCGATATCTGGATTTTATTTCATGATATTACTTTCAAGAAAAAATTAGAGGGAAAATTATTTGATAACGAACAGAAATACCATTCTATCTTCGATTCAATAAATGTTCCCGTTTTTATAATCGATGGTGAAACCAGGAAAATACTTGATGTTAACCGCAATCTTCTTGAAACTTTCGGATATATGAAAGACGAATTGCTGAATATGAAATTCGAGTTATTTTCTATGGAACCTTTAACTTCAATAGAGATGATTGATGAAATTATGAAAGGGAAAATAAAACAGATACCTATTCGATGGTACCTGAAAAAAAATAATGCTCCGATTCCTGTGGCAATCACCATAGGAACTTATTTATGGGATGGTAAAAAAATTATTTGCGGTATTATCAGGGATATAACAGATTATTTGAATGAGAATATAAAAAGCACCAATCTGATAAATAAGATCAGCCAGCTTGATATAGATATTACAGATTTTATGAAAATTTTAAAGACAAATTATGTCAGTCCGCCGGCAATAAATTTCATAAGTTATGGAATTACCGAGAAAGAGCTCAGGACTATTTTTCTTATTACACAAGGTCTGAGCAATAAAGAAATATCTGAAAAATTATTCATCGCCGAGATAACGGTAAAAAAACATATATCATCGATTTTTAGAAAGCTGAATATAAAAAAGCGTGCAGAATTAATAAATTTTATAATTAATAATAAAATTAAAATCTGATTTGTCTTTTCTATACTTTTATATATACAATTCTTATACGTTAGTATAATAGTTTTAAGATCTTTTTTAAATAATAATTTAATCAATTGTTGACTATATTTAAACCAAAGTTGTCTAATAATCGCCTGGCGGTTTAATGGAACTAGCCTTTATACTTTTTATATACCATAACTATACTTTAGGATAATATCTTTAAATTAGAGATATTTTATAATTCTATATGATTCTGAATATTGTTTAATCAGGAATTATAAAGCAATTGTGATTCAAAAGGAGTTATATAAATGAAATTACTGGTAATTGATGATGAAATAATTTTCCTGACATGTTTGAAACAGGATCTGGAAAATAACGGTGATGATGTAAAAATCACTACTTCCCCTGTAAAAGCTCTGCAATACTTTAAAGATGAATGGTTCGACATTGTGATTACGGATTTGAAAATGCCTTTGCTGAGCGGTATAGATTTGATGGAAATATTTCATAAAATAAACAACAAGGCAATTGTCATTGTAATGTCTTCCAGCGATGATGAAGAAACAATAAAGATTGCATTAAATTGCGGCGCTTACGGGTTTTTAAGGAAAGAATCCATATTGGCCGAACTGCTGGAGATTTATAAAAAAATCAACTTGGACAGGATGTCAACATGAATGAGAATATGAATAATTATTTAAAAGAAATTATCGAAGCGTTTATTTGCGGTATATTTAAGGATATCACCGATTATTTAAATGAATATAATAAAAAAATTAATCTGACAAATAGAATTAAAAAATTTGATGAAGATATAACAGATTTTGTAAAAATATTAAATAATGATTATATCGCTAAAAAGTCATCAATTTTACTTAATTATGGAATTACTGAAAAAGAAAGGAACATTATTATTCTTATTAATAATGGTCTTAGCAACAAGGAAATATCGGACAAATTATGTATTGCCGAGGTTACAGTTAAAAAACATATTACATCGATTTTTCAAAAACTTAAGATTAAAAAACGGACAGAGTTAATTAATTTTATAATAAATAACTGAAATCAAAGCCAAAAACCTTATTTCTATATCATATCTACACTTCGGGATAACACCTTTAATTCCCGAATAATTTATAATTCAATAGTTTGTTATATTTGCAGTGGGGGAACAAATGAAATACAGGGAAATTCTTATTATAGATGATTTATCTACTTCCGGAATAATCACACAACGATGTTTTGAAATAGCCGGGTACAGGGATTTAAAATATAAATTTGCCGGAACCTGTAATGAAGCCTTATCAGAATTAGATAAAAGCGACTCTGTTGATCTTATATTAACTGAAATAAATTTGCCTGGCATGAACGGAGAAAGTTTCATCAAAAAAGTCAGGTCAAATTACTCTGAATCTGCCATACATATAATAGTTGTATCGGGTATTATAGACAGTTCTGTAAAATTAACACTCTTCAGGGCAGGTGCAAATGCGATTATAAAGAAGCCGATTAATCCGGTTAAGGTTGTGAAAATCATGGAGGGGCTTGCGTAATCAAGTGTACAGACAAGTCCGGGGCAATCACGGTATTAATTATCTTCATTGACCGAATCTCTGCGGAATCCGGTCAAAGCCGCAAGTGTAAGCAACGCCGCCCCTGAAAGGTAGTAGCCTACAAACTGCAGGCCGTAACGTCCGGCGAGCCATGTCGCGATATACGGCGCGAGCGAAGCGCCAAGGATGCCGGCCAGGGTGAATGACAGGGAAGCGCCGGTATACCTGACCTGGGTGGGAAATATGTCGCTCAATGCGGTTCCCAGCGGCCCGTAGGAAAAACCCATCAACAGCAAACCCGCCGTAAGGAACCCGATGGTAATCAGGAGATTGCCTGTACTAAAAAACGGAGCGAATATCAAGCCGAAAAGAAGAATTGCAGCCGTTGTTATTATCAATACATTTCTCCTTCCGTAGCGGTCAGCCAGAACCCCGGAAACAGGAACCCCTATCGCAAAGAAAAGGACTGCTATCAACTGCGCCGCAAGAAAATCGGAACGCGGGTAATGCAGTTTAGACGTTCCCCAGCTTAAAGTAAACACAGTCATCAGATAAAACAGCACAAAAGTTGTGACCGCCGCGAAAGTGCCCAGGAAAAGGACCCAAGTATGCTTCAGCAGAACATCCTTCATCGGTATCCTTACACGCCGGTTATTTTTTATAGCTTCGATAAAAGCCGGCGTTTCTTCCAATTTCAAGCGAACGTATAAGCCTACCAAGACCAGGACCGCGCTCGCAATAAATGGAATGCGCCAGCCAAAACTGAAGAACTGTTCGTCTTTGAAAATACTGCTGAGTATGAGGAATGTTCCGCTGGATAAGATAAAACCGATAGGCGCGCCAAGTTGAGGAAACATGCCGTACCAGGCGCGTTTGCCGGAAGGAGCGTTTTCTGTCGCCAGTAAAACGGCCCCGCCCCATTCCCCGCCCAGTCCCAGTCCCTGCCCGAAACGGAATACAGCCAGAAGTATAGGGGCGAAGATTCCGATCGACGCATAGGTCGGCAATAGGCCGATTGCCACTGTCGACGGCCCCATGGTCATCAGCGACGCCACTAATGTAGCCTTACGGCCGATGCGGTCTCCGAAATGTCCAAAGAGGGCCGCTCCCACAGGCCTGGCGAAAAATGCCAGTGCGAATGTGGCCAGGGATTCGAGAACCGCGGTATTGGGATCCGCAGACGGGAAAAACAATTTCGGGAATACCAGAACCGCTGAAGTGGCGAAAATATAAAAATCAAAGAATTCAATAGTGGTGCCGACAAGACTCGCCACCAATATCCTTGTCCGGGAATTTGACCGATTCATGGGTATCTCCTAAATACTTGGCCGAGGGTGTTAATTTAGAATATTATATTTTATCAAATTAAAAAACAAGTTTTTTAAACGGTGCCTGAATGGGCTTGCTCCCGCAGGGATAAATCCGGCTATTTTATCAATGAATTCATAAAGGACTTCAATTCTTCAGAATCTATTATTGTCTTATTGGTTTTCTTTTGCTGTTCCTTAATAAATTGTATAACCAGGTGCGTTAATACAGCCCCGGGCCTGGGATAAGCTGCCACAATATAATGCGATCCCTCGGTTAATTCTCCATCTTCTTTTTCATATTCGGCCCTGAGATTGTCCGGGGTTATTAAAGAATTGGCATACTGGAAAACAACCTTGTCCATTGCCTTATATACTTCTTTACTTTCTTCGGTCATGCCGTAATAATCGAGCAATTGAGCAAAAACATAATTCGATGTTGTATAAACATCCTGACCCTGTTCTGATTCCACCGCTTCCCCGTTCTCTGTCCGGCACATTGCCCAGCCCATAGTTGTGCGGTTATTCTCATAGATTGTCTTAAGGATTTTTTTAGCCCTATCGCCGGAGATAAAAGATTCTTCTCCAATCGAGATCAAATACCACAGAGCATCGAGCTGGTTGGTCCAGATGTCCGTATTTGTTCTTCCTGTTTTAGGATCGAAGCATGTAATGTAATACGAGAGCTTTCGGCCGTTTTTACTCTTTTCTTCTCTCCAAAGTTTTTCAAAGCTCTGTGAGGCTTTTTCAAATACCTCACGGCAATGCTTTTTGGATTTTTCATCTTTCATCATTTCCGCCATTTTAATCATGGCCTGGCATCCCCCCAAAAAAGTAGTTACATCATAAGCGTCTACGCCAAATAAGGTTAAATTATCAAAGGTATTTTTTACTTCATTGGGATTGCCTTCGGGAACCCCATCCCCGTCAAAATCCAGCGTCAGCAAATATTCCAGTCCGAATTTAAGCGTATCCCAGTTTTTCTTTAAGAATTCAGTGTCGCCCATGAACTTAACATCGCGTAATACTCTTAATACCAGTTTAGGAAATAGATCGATCCAGTAGTTATTATTGTACCATGCATAATCGCTGACATTACGCAAGGCATGGCCCTTGGGTAAAGCTCCCACATCATGAGCCACACTTCCCTTTATCTTAAAAGCGCCTCTTATCTGGGTCATCGGCTCGCCCTCGTATTCTTCCGGATAATCATAATAATGTTTCCTCGCTTCGACAAAAGACGAGTGGTAATGATAGAAGCGTGGAGTAGGATCTTCTGCCAATATCGAATCGATAAAACGCTGGCAGAGTTCTTTTTCTATATTGGGAAACAGGATAAGCAATACCATAGAATACCAGTCAACATCCGAGGGATCGATATAAGCGTAATCAAAACATTCCAGGAACCTTGCAGAATCGTTGCCGTCCCCGTCTTCGGTCCAGACCGCGGCATTTGATAAAGGAAAGCTGAATTCGTTCAAAATCAATCTAGTCAGCCTCAAAACGCCATCCCTGTCGTTTTTATATGAAGGACTTTGCCGGATCAGATCAAAAATCCTGTTCTGTATTTTTGAAGTCCGTTCTAACCATATGGGATAATTATCCAGTGCGATTTTTACCATATCCAAAGCTCTTGTTTCTTTGTTCTTGAAACTTTTTACATATTTACGTTCAAATACTTTTCCGTCAATATAACTCTGTTCCGGAAAGTCTAAAGCTACGGCAAACGGTATCGACACAACAGCTTCCGGTTCAAGCGTAAAAGTAAGACTTATTGCTGCACCGTAATCCTGCTTTATCTGACGATCTCTTTTTTCATAAAAAGTACCGTTATCATTTAATAATAAATCCTGTTTAAGCCGGTTTAAGCAAAAATAAGGATGTGTATCGATATCAACATTTTTCATTTCAGGCACAGCGATGACCATCCTGTCCCGGCATTCCCTGCTGCCAAGAATCACTCCTCTCATTCCGCCGGATTTAAAATCCTCATGTACATGACCTTTCACCGGCGTTGAGCATGAATAAACCGAATCCTGATCAGTAGGTTTCAGTTCCTTTTCCTGAAGATTTACCAGGGATGGCCTGGGTATCACCAAAGTAATTTTCTGAGCCTTTTTAGTATTATTCTTTATTTCATATTCTTCCACACCGACAGGCATCGCTGTCTGTAAATTTCCGGACAGGAAAGGCGAAATATACTTCCTTGTTACACTGATTTTTTCCAGTTTATATGTTATTTCCAGTAAAGGTGTGGCAATGGAAATAGTGATCCGCTTTTCCGGTATTGCCGGATGGTAATAATTTTTCAAGGCCGGTACATCATCAGGAGTCTCAACAACCTTGGGGTCTTTTGCAGTGAGCATAACATATACATCTTTCTCGTCTTCCATGTCCTTGTCGGCAAAGATGCGGATAAACGGCGCCGAGGCAAACTGGATGGAATTTTGATTCAGTAAAATCAACCTGCCTGCATCATTGAATCTATTGTATAAACCATCGGGAGATATACCTATGGAGCAGGTAGGAGCCCCCTGAAGGGCAATGGTATGCGGAAATTGAAGCGTTTTAGACATCCCCTGAAAATGGACCGTCATTTTATTTGTTTTATAAATCTCACTTATCTGTGCTCCAGAGATCGTAAAAACATCGCTGATATTTAAAGTGTTAGATTCCGGCATAAAATAGCTCCGAATTTTATATATTCTTAAGGGCAGTTCTAATAACTCAAGAATATTACCCTTTCTACTAACAACTTACTCTTTAACTCTATATGCACTTGTGCCCGTTAGGGTATGCCCTATGGGGCGTACGTACCCGAAGGGTATTTATCCCCGGATGGGTTTATCCCCGGTAGGGGAGGCTTCCTATCCGAAGGGCTTGTGCCCGTAGGGTATATTATAAGCGCCCTTAACAATACGACAAACCTAAAGGATGTTTCTTCGGCGCTTTCAGATTTTCGGCAGAAGTTTCCTGTTCCGCGCCAAGATTTACAGGTAATTTTGTTGAAGGTGAAGTCTTGATTTTCCCGAAAAGAAGATCGGCTGAAGATCTAATAGAATCGGGCGTTCCGCTGAAATTACAAATTACAGCGTCGGCTTCCTTTGTAGCGCCTTTTAAATAGGGGAAATTAGTAACAACAACAACTTTGTGGCCTGCCTCTTTCAGCTTCTTGACAAGCAGCTGGTTGTTGCCGGTTTTTACGATTCGAGCATAATAATTGGTCATAACAACAAGGTCTGCCTGTTTAGCAAGCTCGAGACATTCTTCTATCTCTTCATCAAATGCAGAAAATGCGGTATCGGTCAATATAAGGTTTGTTGAGTTATTTACCATTTGTTCGCAAAACATATGAGAATGGAAATATGGATCTTTTCCGACAAATTCATAAGGGATGCATTGTTCAATAACAAGTATCCTTTGTTTTGGATTTAACGGAAGCATTTTTTTGTCGTCTCTCATCACTAATAATGCTTTCTTGGCAACATCCATTGAAAAATCGACAATTTCTTTGCTGGTTGTAATTTCTAAGGTTTTCTTAGGATCTTTTTTACCGGCTGTTTCAAACAAACCCTGGTCGTACTTCATTGTTAAAAGATGTGTTACAGCATCATTGACCCTGTCTTCAGACAATTCGCCCTTTTCAACGGCCTGTTTAATCCCAAAAAAGCACTGTGACCTGGACTCATCATCGGCTTTCAAAAGTATGGTATCAACGCCTGCTTTTATTGCCATCGTACAAGCCAGGGGGAGAGGCCATTTTTTAAGAATAGCAGCCATACCGATGGCGTCTGAAACAATGACGCCTTTGAATCCCAAATCCTTTCTTAAAAGACCCTGAAGGATTTTCTCCGACAAGGTCGTCGGATACGTATCATCGTAAGCCGGATAAACAGAATGCCCGGTCATAATAGCTTTTACTCCAAAATCTATTGCCGCTTTGAAAGGAACCAGGTCGACTTCATTCATTGTCTTTTTATCCATATTTAAAACTTCCAGTACATCATGAGCATCGGTAACCGAATTGCCTCTTCCGGGGAAATGCTTTCCGGTTGCTGCTATACCGCCTTCCTGTAAACCCTTAATCAAAGCAACGGCATGTTTCGCACAAGTCTCGGGATTATCGCTGAACGACCTGACTCCTATTTCGGGATTTTTTGGATTTACATTCACATCACATACGGGTGAATACATTTGTGTAATACCGATAGCGGTTAATTGTTTTGCAATAGTCAAACCTATTTTATAGGTCAGGTCTACATCGCCGATAGCCGCCATACCCATAGGCCCCGGAAATTGTCTGATTCCACCGGCAGTATAATCATTCTTAAAATCGCCTTCAAAATCTATTGTCATATGAAGAGGAATTCCGGAAGGCCTGTTCATGGCAATTTCCTGCAATTTATTAAGCCTTTTTGTATATTCCTCCGGTGTAATGCTGATGCCGAAGGATTTTCCCGCAAAATAAGTATTTGATATTGAAAAATAATCTTTAGGTTTCTGGAAGTTCTTATCATACTGTGAATTGCCCCAGTAAAGGTTTTTACTGGTCTCAACGCCGTAAGGTTCAAGGCAAAGGCCGCCGCATTGCAGCCTTGTGATCTGTTCGATGCCGCTTGGCGTTAATATCGCGCCGCGCCATGTAAATGTTAGAAGCTGGCCGACTTTTTCTTCCAGGCTCATGCTTCCAACCTTTTTCTGAATGAATTCATCTCGTTGTTTTGACATATGATAACTCCTTATTAATATAAATTATATGCCTGCTTTTTTAAAGTGGGGTAATTATAGGACGGTTCTAATATTATAAAATTATTCAGGGCATAAGTCAATAATCATTTCTGTGTTCCCCGCCTTTCGATACGGGCTAAGCCCTGGATACAGGCACTTCGGCTGCTTCGACCTGGTCCGGATATTCAAGAAAGCTCCGGCGATTGAAAATTGACACAAAAATATTCCATAAATAGAATAAACCCGATGTTGGCGATTTAAAAAGGGGGCTTTTTTGTGCGAAACATTCATTCCTATTTTATATATTTTTTTCTTTTGCTTACCGTCCCGGCGCCTGTTTTTCTTTCAGGACAGGATTCAGGCGGCGTCCGTTACAAACCTTCGGTAGTTTTGCTGATGCCCGGAGGAAAGAATATTACGGAAGCTTATTCAAATTTGTATTCCAGCCTGGAAGAATGCTTCGGTTCTTTCGAGGGAATAAAACTGATTACGAACAGGTCTCTCCTCGACAGTCTGCAGGAAAAAATGCCCCGCGGCGGCAGTTATTTTATAAGTTTCACCAATGTGAAAGATTATGCATATAAGAATTTCATTGACGAGGTTTTCTTGATATCAAACGGGAATACGGCGGAAGATTTCTTCGATTTCAGCGATATACATGTAGATGATGACCGGTATTTTGACCAAATCAGCAAATGGAAAGGACAGGAGATATCTGCAGACTATTTTGTCCATGTTATTCTTACAAATTTTTTCACCTATGGGGATTCACGCAGTCGTTATAACAGTCCTGATTTTTTAAATTTCAGCGGAAAATTCAAGCTTAAGGATTTAAAAACAGGAAAGACTTTCGACCTTGAGAAATACATCGGCAGGTTTGTTGTTTTGACACAATTCCCATCTTCAAGCTTCGACTACTCGAAATATATGCGGATGAAATACATTTTCTCAAAACTGAATTACAAATTTCCGGACATTGTCACTATTTTCGGAATATACGACACAGGCATCAACGAAAAACTCAACAGCGCCAATATCCTTAAAGAAATGGACGTCATGGACGATCCCGGGCTTACCTTCCCTGTCGTCGACGTCACCTCCCTTCCCAGGGACGAACACTCTGAATCATATCTTGGGGCATGTTATTACGGTTATTTAACAGGCGAAGGGATAACAAACAGGCAATTCGAAGTTTATGCCCATGAAAGATTTATATTCAGGATAATTGAGGATACCTTCTTTCCTGAAAAACAGGGAGATTTCCCGGTGACCCTTGTTGAGGCGGCAAGGGACGACGATTTTCCCATGGTAACACGGCTCATTAAAGAAGGCGCCGACCCTCTCGTAACCGAGGATTACCGCTATGCCCTCGATTGGGCGGTTTACTATAATAACAGTGCAATGATAGACGAAATAACAGGTGCGAGAACAAGTACGGAGGATATATACCATGCCGCGTCTATTGCGGTCGCCGGCGGGAAAAACGGCATTTTTGCCGGCCTTATGGAAAAAATAAACCGGTTGGGTAAACCCGATATTTTAAGACTGAAAAACATTTTTTCAATGGTGGAACAATCGAGAGATAAGAATTTACTTTCGGGTTTCAGCAACTCTTTCCCCGCAATTCCGTTTTTTTTCAGCAGCGCTTTCTCTTTCGAAAATCTTGTCAGGGCAGGCATTAAACCCGGTATCGAACCGGATTATCCTTTCCCTGTTTCGCTTCAGCCTCATAAATCCCATGAATGCGAGCTTTATGCCATGAAGCATGTATTGAAATACAAGTACAACTTCATCCTGGACATACCCGGGTGGGAAAAAATTATGAAAAAAGGCAAGCTTGATGAGTGGTATTTCCCGGAATGTGCCTCGGTCGCTTATGGCGAAGGATTTGATTATGAGATTAATATAATAAACAGGGCCGATCCGGGACTTCTTTTCTATTATCTTTCAAAAGGTGAACCCGTAATAACCGAAAGGGAGTACGGCAGCGACAATCACCGGCACTCAGTTGTAGCTTATTCCTACGATGAGAACGGAGTCTGGCTTTCGGATTCGGCTATCGGCAAAAGATGGGAGATACCCGTTGAAAAACTGATTACTAATGAAATATTTACCATGCGCGTATTAAAAAAGGCCGGTTCGAAATGACGGCATTCATCGTCGAGCGCGCTTCCGGACAAAACTAATTACATTTCAGCCAAAATCGGGATTTTGATATATATTCCCGCGGGCGCCTTCCAGTATGACGGTGCGGCCGGCGGCAATGCCGCATTCTTGAAGGCCTTACTCCCGTTTACTCTATCGGAGGCACCCCGCATCAATTCTTTTTATCCTCTCTCTTAAATATACCGAGTATCGCCTTTCTTTTCCAGAATATGATTACTATAACTACAATAAATGGCGAGGCAATTAACAGATAATACGGTAATTGGATAAGAAGATCAAGCAGAAATATCCCGGCTTTCCGGTAATCCGGAACATGAATGTTTTCCGGCCTTTTAGGGCCTTCGAGATGAATATTGAACTTAGCCCAGCTGACAAGATCGTTAATTGACCATTCCTGGTATTCGGCCTGGTCGGCGGCATCTTCGCTTGCTTCCAGCGAGGCCTCGACTTCATCCCATGTCCTTTTAGCGGCGGTAATCTGCCCGACAGCCCTGTTTTTTCTTTCAATGCGGATTTTTTCCCTGTCAGCCTTGATATTCGCCCAGACTCTTTCTCCGGTATGATCACCGACCGTTATATTTTCAGAAACAAGAGAGCCTGTTTGCTCAAGTTCCTTTATTACAATATAAAGCGATTCCGCCTTTATATTAGCCTGTACATCCATTGAAGACGAATATTCAATGTTAGCGCTTGCGGATGCAAGAAACCCGTACTTTTCGATAATATTAAGAAGTTCCAGGCGGGATCCGGCAAAATTTGTCGTCCTGTAAGAAAGATTTGCTATATACTCAAGATAACGCCCGTTAATCAACTCTCTTTTTGTCTGCGGAATAAAAGCAAAATTAAGGGAATCATCCTCTTTTTCAGATGCATCCGGCTCCTTCTGTTCCGCCCTGTCGTTAAAATTGCCTGCCCTGTATTCCTTATCGGCCTGAATCGACAATACCGGTGAATTTGCCGATTTCGGGGCTTCCCTTTTTTCATCGAATAATTTTTTCCCTCCGCAGGATAAGACGGCCATGGATACGGTAATACAAAGCATCAAACGAATTTTTCCACTCATAAATTTCTCCTTATAAAGATAAATTTCAGTTATAATTCAAGTAAACTTCTCTAATAATAACTACGCAGAAATAGCGTAAATGTAACAAAAATATTTTTGATATGCAGTACCCTTCGGGCACCAGGGCACCATAGGGCGGTTTTATTACTATTAGAACATTAAATAAAAATTACCATTGACATCCCGATGCCGATTAACTAAAATTTAATATCTTGAAATAATAAAAAAAGGAGGTTATTTGCCGGGCAAAGTCCGGAAATTGGTAAAAGAAAATCGAAACAAAAGGAGGAAATGATTTATGAGCAAATACTTATTATCTCTATTCGTTCTTCTGAGCGTTGTTTTACTGTCTTCGGGCGCATTTCCCGCGGATGCGAAAAAACAGTTCGAAGGGATCAATATTACCTTTTTCTGCGGGGGTAGCGAGGGCGGGGCTTTCGAATCCGTCGTTTACAGGGGGGCGAAGGCCGCCGAACAGGACCTGGGCTGCAAAGTGGCTTACGTCTGGTCCGACTGGCTTCCCGACAAAATGATAGCCCAGTTCAAGGACGCGATCGCGAGAAGGCCCGACGGAATCGCTGTCATGGGGCATCCCGGAACCGCGGCCTTTATGCCCCTTGTCGACGAGGCTGAAAAAAAAGGCATCATAGTCACGAGCCAGAACACAACTCTTCCGGAAATCGAGGCTAAATATAAGAACAGCGGGTTCGGCTATGTGGGCCAGGAACTTTACGCTTCCGGACTTCTATTGGGCAAGGGAGCGGCGGAAAGGGCCAAGCTTAAAAAGGGCGACAGGGCCATGGTATGGGGTCTTTTGAGCCAGCCTACCCGCGGTTTGCGGACGAAGGGCTGTGTCGACGCACTTAAAGAAATGGGCATCACCGTCGATTATTATGAAATTTCCGACGCGATCAACGCCGACGCATCTCAGGGCACTCCGGTCATCACCAGCTATATTTCAACGCATCCCGATGTTAAATTGATCATAACAGATCATGGAAATTTGACCTCCACCCTCAGCACATATTTGAAGGCCGCAAGGAAGAAACCTGGCGAGATATTCGGGGCCGGTTTCGACCTCAGCGCAGCGACTGTGGATGCAATAAAGAGCGGCTGGGTCGGAGCCGTCCTTGACCAGCAGGAATGGCTCCAGGGATACCTGCCGATCCTTCAGATCTGCCTCTCGAAAAAATACGGCTTTTCGGGGCTTCATATAGACACCGGGGCCGCGATAATCGATAAGAGCAATATTGATTTTGTAGGTCCTCTTGCGGTGGCAGGGATCAGGTAAGTATCCAAGGGGTTTAGTAATGGCTGATAAAAATGGTAATAGCGACCTCCTCCGCATGAAAAATATACATAAGTCTTTCGGGGAGGTCAGGGTCTTGAAGGGAATCGATTTTCATGTCGGCTTTAACGAGATCGTCGGACTCGTAGGAGATAACGGCGCTGGAAAATCCACCCTGATCAAGATCATAACCGGGGTGCACATGCCGACCTCGGGCGATATCTTCTATAAGGGCGGCAGGATAACAATCCATTCCGTGAAAAGATCGAGGGAACTTGGGATCGAGACAGTCTACCAGGAAAGGGCCCTTGCGGATCAGCAGACTATGTGGCGGAACCTGTTCGCTGGAAGAGAGATAACCGGCGCTCTGGGTTTTTTAAAAGTAAAGGAACAAAGGACCCGGACTGAAAGTCTCCTTCGCGAGCAGATGGGATACACCTCGAAGGCCATAACCGTAGATTCGGATGTGAAATACCTTTCGGGGGGTGAAAAGCAGGGCGTCGCCATCAGCAGGGCCCTCTTTTTTAACGCGGACCTGATCATCCTCGACGAACCTACGACCGGGCTGTCCCTTTCGGAAACGAAGAAAGTTCTCGACATGGTGACGGATATAAAAAGCAAAGGGAAATCAGCCATTTTTATCAGCCACAACATTTACTATGTCTATCCCGTCGTCGATAGGTTCGTGATCCTGGACAGGGGGAAAATAGCGGGCGACATACTAAAAAGGGATATAAGCCAGGAAGATCTGGTTACAAAGATGCTTCACCTGGCCAAAACAGGCGAGTTGAGTTGAGGGCGGTTCAAATTACCTGCAATATTGATTGCAATATGCGTTATAATTATAATTAAATCGCCCAATGGGTACTACCTATCCGCCTTGCCTGTACCGGCTTGTCCGGTGAAAAGGCGGTTATTAGAAGTACCCTTGAAGGTAACCCGCCCGGGCATATGAAATCCGGGCGGGATATTATTTGAGAGGCTACTGATGCGATTAAAAGAAATGAGGCTTGAAATCAGTATTTTTATCGTATTCCTTATTGTTT
This sequence comes from uncultured Spirochaetota bacterium, assembly GCA_963768055.1. Taxonomy (GTDB): domain Bacteria; phylum Spirochaetota; class Brevinematia; order Brevinematales; family JAOACQ01; genus CAVYGN01. The sequence goes on from CAVYGN010000001.1 coordinate 46,945, forward strand.
ACGGCGTCTTTCTCATCGGAAACCCCAGGGTCTTTACAAGTTACGATATCTATTATTCTTTTATGTCCACTATTCCTTTCACCGGGATACTGGCGCTGGCAATGACATTCGTCGTTATCCTCGGGGAGATAGATCTGTCGTTCCCTTCCGTGCTGGCTCTCTGCGGCTGGATTTTCGGCACAGTTTTCATAGCGACAAAAAATATCTGGCTCGCTGCTTTATGCTGTTTCGCCGCAGGCGTCATAGCGGGTCTATTGAATTCTTTTTTTATCGTCAGGATCGGGATACCGTCGATCGTCGCCACGATAGGGACCCAGTTCTTTTTCAGGGGCCTTGTGAACGTTGTCGCCGAAGGGAACGGAATTCCCCTTGTAGACGCGAAAAGCACCCTGTTTTATCAGCTCTGCGTCGGAAGGATCGGCGGGGTCGTTCCTGCGCAGGCCATCTGGTTCCTTGTACTGGGGGCAGGTTTCTGGTTTCTGTTGATGCGTCATAAATTCGGGTCCCATGTACTGTTTGTCGGGGACAATAGGGACAGTGCAAGAATGATGGGTATAAATAACGATTTAATAAAAACCCTGGTTTTTGTCCAGATGGGGATCATTACCGCTTTTGTATCGATCCTTTCGAACCTGGAAGTTACCTATTTCTATCCGAGCCAGGGGCAGGGCTATCTCCTGACAACCCTGGCGGCCGTCTTTATCGGAGGCACATCCGTTTTCGGCGGAAAAGGGACGATTTTCGGCACCTTTATAGGGGCGCTGATAATAGGCTCCCTCGAGGCCGGCATTATCACCCTCGGTCTTACAGGCTTTCTGATCCAGCTTATTTATGGCGCGATTATCCTGGTCTCGGTGACGATCTACGCCCTCATGCAGAGGAAAGAGGTGTAGGGAGCCCTAAGGCTTCCTGAATATCCTGTTGCCCGTCTCCTGAATAAAATCGAACATTTCCAGCGCCGGCCTGTAAATATAGAAGTAATGGAACCTGGGGGATTTTTCCGTCTCCCTGACTTCCTTGAAACTGCCCCGGCAGGTGAAAATGATAACTATCCTGAGCAGGGCTGAAATAATAAACACAAGCTGGAAGGCGTTGAAAATCATCAGGGAGATATTTTTTTTAAGGAACAATTCAGCCAGCGCTCCGCCGGTAGCGGCGCCCAGGAATACGCATGGCATATTGAGCATGTTGAAATATGACATGATCTTTGAAATATTTTCCTTCCTTACCGCGTCGAATATATAATTGCTCGTCGCAAGGCTCACTCCGGCCCAGACGAAGCCGCTGAAGAATTGTATCATCACAAGGATGTAAAAATTCCTGAAAAATGACCATCCGAAGGCTATTAACGGCAGGGCCAGGCAAGAAATGATAAGCACCCGGTAATTCCCGTATTTGTCGGATAGCGGCCCCCAGTAGGTCATAAATATGAGGGAGGCGATCTGCTGGGCCATCATGACGATCGTGAACTGGAGATAATTCATGCGGATGCTTTTCAGGATATATACAGGCAGGATCGCTCCTGCCATATTTGTAGAAAAAGTTATAAGAATGCTGAACAGTACGAAGCGGCCGAAATTGGTTGTAAAGAGTTTTGTCAGGAATATCCTGAATTTGAACGAATGGCTTTCTTCTGTGACTTTCATCCGGGGCTCGTATTGCCTTTTTAAGAAAAAGATGCTTGAAAACCTGAATAAAAAACCGGCGATCATCAGGAACCCGAAAGCTGTAATTTCGAAATTGTTTTTTTTCGAGAAATAAAGAAGGAGCCCTGCGAGGGATATGGCTGCGAATTGGGCTATGCCCGAGTAGCGGTTCCTGATACCCCAGTACTCGCCCTTTATTTTGCGCGGCATCAGGTCGTTCATCCAGGACAGCCAGCCCGGCACTGCGAAATTATTTACTGTCAGGCCTATGCTGTAGAAAATCACAACGACCCAGGGATTGCCGGTCAGGACCGTTATTGAAAACACCAGGACCCATGAAAAAGCATGGATGATATTGCATGTTATCGACAGGATTCTTCTTTTACCGAGCCATGTGACGAACCTTGCCCCGGCAAGCTGGGATACACCTATTCCCAGCTGTCCGAAACCCGTTATAAGGCTTACCTGGAGAACGGTCGCACCGAAGAGGAGGGCGAAAGGCACGACGAAATTTTCAGACAGCCCGTACATCAGGGACCAGACAATGCCGTCGAGATTTGAGAAGTATAGCCCCCGCCTGATGTCCTTGTTTCCTACCCTGGCCAGAAAAGAGTTTAGAGACATTGAGAAAGTCCTTCCGGTTTTGTTATTAAAGGGCAGTTCTAATAACTAGATTATTAATAACAATTATAATGCTAATTATATGTAATCTGCCCTATGGGCACTACCTTACCGACGCGAAGCGGAGGTTTTTAGAAGTGCCCTAAAATTAAAAAAGCAAAATGCCGGTTCCTTTGCAAGGTTTAGTATAAATAACACATAAAAATATTGCCAATAATATCGGCATCCTTTAAGCTAACTGTATACTGAATTATGAATTGGGATGGATTTGCGGCTCAAGCGGCTTTTTTTTCCCCGTATGCCGCACGCACAGCCGGCTTTAAGCTTGCAGGCTTGAGACAAGTAAATTATAATGAATCAGTCTGATTATCTGCGCTGGGAGGCGACTTATGGGGTTTAAAGGGATTTCCGGCATTATGTTAGCCCTTTCGCTTGGAGCGGTCTCAGGGTTTTCACAGAAGAGTTTAAAGGGAAATAGCGATTACGAAATCGGCACATGGCAGGATTTTAAAGCCGCGGCAATATGTTTTACATTTGACGACGGATGCCTCAATCAATATAAGACAGCGATCCCGATGTTCAATGAATACGGTTTTAAACTGACCATGTTTACAGTGACAAGCTGGTCGCCGGATTGGGAAAAGCTGAAGAAAGCATCGTTAAACGGCCACGAAATTGCTTCTCATACTGTGCATCATTCCACATTGGGCCAATTACCGGACGATTTGCAGGCTTCGGAACTTGCAAACTCGCAAAATGAGATAAATAAATATATTACGGATAAAAAGTGCCTGACCCTGGCTTACCCGAATTGTGTAACGGGTAATTACGATATCATCGGTAAATATTATATAGCGGCCCGGGGATGCCAGGGATTCATCGAAGGCAGCACTCCGAATGATTTTATGGATATCAGCTCGATAATCTGCGGCGTTCAGGGGACTGTAAAAACCGCCGGCGATTTTATAAATAAGACGGATAGCGCCGTATCTTCAGGCGGTTTATGTGTTTTCTTAATACATGCAATTGATGATGACAGCGGATATTCTCCTTTATTATCGAGCGAACTCAGAAAAGAACTCGAATACTTGAAAAATATTAATGATAAAGTATGGGTGGCCGCTTTCAGGGACATAGTTATCTATATCAGGGAACGAAATTCCGTTTCTATAATCGAAACTTCCAATCGAAATAACATCATAACCTTGAATGTCGACGACGGCCTGGATAAATCAATCTACAATTACCCCCTCACTATAAGGAGAAAGCTTCCAAAAAATTACAATGGCGCTTCTGTTTCTCAAAACGGTAAAGAGGTCAAATCTTCGATTGTAAACATCGATTCGGCGGGTTATGTTATGTTTGACGTCGTGCCGGATAACGGCGACGTGGTATTGAATCTTAAAAAAAATGATTGAAAATTTTCATCCGGACAAGCCGTATAAGCTGTGAATTATAATTAATTATATTAATGGAGTGAAATGATGAAAATTTCGGTTAACCATCTCGGGTTCAGGCCCCTTGACCATGACAAAAGGGCTGTAATATGGGGAAAAGAAAGGTTCGCGGAATTCCAGATAATCAACCTGGCCGAAATGGGATACAATGAGATCGGGCCGAATTCAAAGCCGAACAGCATTATCTACAGCGGTCCCCTGATTAAAAAACGATACGAATGGGGGGAATATTATATCGCGGATTTTTCCGATTTTTCAAAACCGGGTATTTACATGGTCACCCTGGATAATAAATTCAATTCGGTGCCGTTCCATATAAGGGATGACCTGTACGCCAGGACCCTGCGCAAGGCTTTCGACTATATCCATATACAACGCTGCGGCGAAGGGGTTCCGGGTTACCACCCTCCATGCCATCTTGACGATGCCCGCCGCAGGGATACGGGAGAACATATCGATACGGCCGGGGGCTGGCATGACGCCGGGGACCTCAGGAAATGGGTCGCACATACGCTGCTCCTGGGAATAGGGATCTGCGAGCTCAAAAGGCTGGCGGATCCGGCCTGGAATTTATTCGATCAAAAGGAGGGGGATCTTTTAAGCGAGCTGCGCTGGGGCAACTCTTTCTTTTTGAAAGTTCAGGAGGAAAGCGGTCTTGTATGGCATGACGTTGCCGGAGGCGTCGACGGCGACAACAGCGATAATCACTGGACGGACAATATTTCCGGCACGCCTGACGACAGGTACATCAATACGGAATATCTGCCGCTTATCCAGTGGGAATTCATATATTTCGAATCTATGATGTCGCATCTATTCAGGGATGCAGATCCCCTATACAGCCGCCGATGCCTGGATGCGGCAGCGAAAACCTTTGATTTCATGAAAAATAAAAAGAATAGCAGACCCGATGAGGCATCCTGGGCAATACTGGCGCTGCTGGAATTTGAAAAAGATAATGGCCGGGCTGAAGCAATAACTCGCCTTACCGGCGAGATAAATCTTCTTCTCGATCTTCAGGAGAAAGGATACCGCTTCGGCCGGGAAAATGTCCGGGGTTTCTGGTACAAGGATCTTTCGAAAAAAGACTTCTTCCGATCAAGCCGCGATTCAGGGCTTCCGCTTATCGCCCTTTCCGAGGCCGCCCTATCGGTAAGCGAGCCCGGACTTAAGGAAAAGTGCCTGGATGCGCTTTCGATCCATTGCCATGATTACGCGCTGCCAATGGCCTTAAAGAGTCCCTTCGGTATAATTCCCTTCGGCCTCTACAAGGGAAAACCGACAAGGGAAAAATACCGCCCTGCAGGAGGCGGCATCTTTTTCAGGTTCTTCGCCCCGGCAATTTCACCCATGTATTCGGGGTTGACATCCCATCTTCTTTCTTACGCTGTCGGCCTGACAATGGCCGGGAATATTTTAAAAGAAGAGGTGCTGAAAGGCACGGGCCGTCAGCAAGCGGAGTGGGTAATGGGGGGCAATCCCTTGAATTCCTGCCTTATGACCGGCGAAGGGATCAATAATCCTTATCCTCATTCCCGTTTCCTGGGGCTTATCCCCGGCGGGATAATGAACGGGATCGCCGGACTCGAAGACGACAAGCCTTTTCTCGACCTTTCTTATATGATGGACTGGCGGACGACCGAGTACTGGAGCCCGCATACCTGTTTTTATATATGGTTTGCAAGCCTTATTGAAAATCGACTTTAATTGCGGTGGCGGTTATTGAGAAATAATTTTTCAAGAGGAATAAAATGCAGATTTTAAGCCAGGCTATCGCCTATATTCTCAGTTTCAAGGTTTATGTCCTGCTCCCGATAATAATATTCATTTTCGCGATGATCTTCCGCCTCAAACTCTCTTTGTCTATCAAATCGGCCTTTTTGATAGGTATAGGGTTTTTAGGGATATTCATCACGTTCGATTTTTTCGTGTCGAATATCGGTCCTGCGGTCAAGGCGCTCATAGCCCGGACAGGCCTCTCGATGAATGTGCTCGATGTGGGCTGGCCGCCGCTTGCCTCTATTGCATGGTCTTTCAGCCTTGCCCCTCTGATGATTCTTTTGATCATTTCAGTTAATATTATTATGCTTTTCTTTAAACTGACAAAGGTCGTGAACATAGATATCTGGAATTACTGGCACTTTCTGATGGTCGGCTCGCTTGTAAGCGCGGCCACCGGCAATATATTCCTCACAATTTCCTCGATCGTCACGGCGGAAATTATAGTCTTGAAGATTGCGGAATGGGGGGCTCCGCATGTCAAGCGCTATTCAAAACTGCCCGGCGTGGCGATCACAACCCTGTCGGCGGGAGGATATTATTCCGTCGGAGCGATCGGAAACGCAATCCTTGAAAAAATACCGTTCATCAGGAGTCTGAAAGCCGATCCGGTATCTCTTAAAAATAAGCTCGGCCTTGCGGGGGAGCCGATGGTAATAGGATTTGTTCTGGGCATACTCCTGGGGGCAGGCGCCGGTTTCGGGGTAAAAACCGTCCTTGAGCTGGCTTTTTCGATTGCGGCTGTAATTGTCATTCTGCCGGCTATGTGCGGCATCCTTACTTCGGGCCTTATTTACATTTCCGACGGGATGAAGGAATTCGTAAAAAAGAACATTCCGGACTTGGGAGAGAGCTATATGGGGCTGGATAATGCCGTCCTTATGGGCGATCCGGCCATCATCGTAAGCGGACTTCTGATGATGCCCGCCGCGCTTATACTCGCCTTTGTCCTGCCCGGCGTAAAATTCATCCCGATCGGCGATCTTCCGAATATGATAGCAATGGTTACGATGGTAGTCGTGGCGACAAACGGAAACATTGTCCGAACGTGCATTATAGGCATTCCGATGATTATCGCTCAGCTTTATGTGGCGTCCTACATGTCGGTAACCTTTACAGAACTTGCCGCGAAAGCCCATTTTGTTTTCCGGGGATACGACGGATTGATCACCAGCTTCATGGACGGGGGATTGCCTCTCCGGTTCTGGCTGTACAAAACCTTTTCCGGCAATATCATCGCTCTGTGCCTGATTCCGGTTATGGTCCTGGTCCTTTTTCTTACCCGGTATTTTTCAAAAAAGGAAACCGGGAAATTTTCAGGAACGGGCGGCGGCATGCATAGTGACTAGGCTGGACGCCGTGTTATTGTTAACCCTTTCCAAGCTGAAAATATTTTTTGGAAATAAGAAAAAACCATAATATCCAGAAAATATAACCAATATTGATAAATATGCCTGTTATTTTTGATAAAGCAATTCCCGAGAATAAATCACAACATATTAATAGAATAAAAAACGAAAGAGTTCCAATGATTGAAGTAAATTTTCCGAACCTGTTGCTCAGCAGCATTAAAATTGAGAATATCAGGCCTGCGGTCAAGATCCCGGTACGCCCGCCGGAATGAGTCAGATATAACAAGACTATTCCAAGAAAAGGTGAAATAACCGCAAAAATTGAAAATATTGCCCAGATAATATTCTTTTTCCAGAGATTATAGCAAAAGGCTATCGATATTAAACAAAAAAGTATCATAATAGCAAAATCGATCAAATGAAGGGCCGATAACGAATCTCTCTGAACTGCTCCGAAATTAAGCTTTGAGAAAAGAATTATCCAGTTGTCATCAAAAATTTTAAGCCAATTGTTTATAAAATCAAGTTTTAAAACCAGGGATAACGAGCTGATACCTGCCAGAATAAGCAATGCCGAAATTAATGATGAGGCTATACCGACAGATTTATAGAATCTTTTTAATCCAATCTTATCGGCCTCGTTGTTTTGTATTGCAGCCATTCTAATTCCTCCGATTGAAAAATATCCCATATTTTCCGGCAATTAACTCCAGATGTCAAAAAAAAGAATGCCCCCCTGTACGAGGGGGATTTCAATAAGGGCGCACGACCCGAAAACAGGCATTGCCGGCAGAAGGGTTTTCCGCACCGGCCCCCATTACTCAGGCGTTCCGGTATGCCCGCAATCCAATCCCGATGATTATCAGGGTACTACAAATATTGATATTGCGCCAGTGCAATCCATCAAATACGGCTGTTCGACGCCGTTGACCCAGTAGCAGACGTAGCCGATGCCATCGTACCCACAGATATAAACATTGCCCCCGGATACAAACATCGATTCGACATCTCCGCACAGGACATCATTGGCTGGCAGGCGAATGGCATATCGAAAGTGTTTTGATTCAAGGTATTCATAGATCTCGGGTTTGGCAAATGCCGCATCGCCTCGAAAGTACTAAGGGAGATCCCGATCACGTTAGCGGGAAACAACTGGTTCTAATGCTAATACCCCAAATTTAATGTGAATATGCCGCCGCTGTACTGGCAATGTCAACCGCAGCGAAAACACCGTTGCCGTATGTCACTGAATACCAGCTTGCACTGCTTGGAAGCGGGGTTATTGCGGCCGTCCAATTCATTCCGTCGGTTGAATACGCCGCCGCTGTGCTGCCTTTGTCAATTGCAACAAAAACACCGTTGCCGTATGTCACTGAAGACCAGCCTCCAACGCTTGGAAGCGGGGTTATTGCAGCCGTCCAGTTTTTACCGTCCGTTGAGAACTCCGCTGTAGATAAGGAAATCGCCACAAAAACGCCGTTGCCGTATGTCACTGATATCCAGTGTGCACTACTAGGAAGCGGGGTTATTGCGGCAGCCCATACCGACCCCGAGGGTATCCAGTACGCGTAAATGGTTGTATTCGCAGAAACAGTAGTACTTGCCGTAAACTGAGTCCCGCCGCCGTTAGGGGCGGTGTACCAGCCGTTAAAATAATAGCACAGGTATGTCGGTACCGCCGGAAGAGTCCCGACAGTGGTAGCGGGGAAGGTGACATTCTGCGGGCTTACCGAAGACCCTCCCCCGCTGTTATATGTAACCGTATATGTTATTGGAGTCCAGACCGCATAAAGCATGATATTTGCCGCACCGATAGTGAAACTTGCCCCTATGGGGTAATTGATCCCGGTCCCGTCGGATTTCGTGTTCCAGCCGCTTAAAAAGTATCCCGAATTAAGGAGGTTTCCGGTGTTGCCTGAAACGGTGACCGTCGATCCCGGCAGATAGCTGCTGCCGTCAACCGGAACGTTCCCCAAAGCTCCGTTCGCGTTGTAGGTGACCGTATATGTCGGATTTTGTATTACATAGCTGTCAGTCACCGCATCCGAATCGTCCATTCCCGTCATGACCGCCTTTGCTATTATTGTAACGCTTGATGAAACTAAAACAGTATTGTTCTGGTTCCAGTTCCAGGTCGTACCCCCGTCTGTCGACCATATAACGGCCGCCCCGGTTGTAGGGCATGTAAATGTGAGTGTGAAAGCCGACGAGTAAGTCCCGGACGCCGCGCTGAACGCCGGATTGGCGGTTTTTCCCGAAGTCGTATACGCATAGCTGACCATGTGTGAAGTCGTCCATCCTGCGATGTAAGCCATTGCATTAATAGTGCTCGATCCCGGCAACGTCATTACCCCGCTATAAAGTGTCGAGGATGTCGTCGGCGTTGACCCGTCCAGCGAATAATAAATATTCGCTCCTGAAGTAGCGCTTGCGATGTTTATATATTTCGAGGTATGGTTGTCTATCAGCGTGAATACCGGGTCTATGACTATTCCCGTGACCGTGAAAGTCTGTGTGATTATAGGCGAGGATGTCAAACCCGCCTTGAATGAGAATGCGTTTATCGTCATCGCCGAGCCCGGCGCAAGCGGTATCGCTGTGCTATAGACCTTCGACGACGTCGTAGGGGCCGATCCGTCTGTAGTATAATAAATTTTAGCCCCTGTTGTCTGGCTCTTAATCTTGATGTTTATATTAGAAAAGTAAGTCCCCTGGACAGGGCTGAAGGCCGGCGCTCCGACTGTTCCCCCCGGGACCGCCGGCTGGAAATAATATGTGCACTGGACGACCCTCGAGTCCCCCATTCCGCTTGTAACTGCGATAGCACTTACTGTCGTGGTGCCGCTGGAAAGTTTCAGGGTGCCCAGCACCGGCGATGCTTCCGTAGGCGTGCTGCCGTCCGTTGTATAATGGACTACCGATCCGGAAGTAGTGCTCTTTATCTGTATTGTTTTAGCCGTTGTATAAGTCCCGCCGACCGGGTTGAATATCGGGTCGACAGTGTATTGAACAGCCGGCAGGGCCGCTGCCTTGACTGAGCCGAAACTTCCGTTCGCCGTTGTTTTAACAGGCGATTTCGCCTGGGACTGGCCCGGCACGTCAGGCGTTTTGGGCGGCCCCCAATAAAACACCTCGCCGACCCAGTTGGCCGAGTCGTCCGCTCAGAACGACGATGCGGAAGAAGAAGTATGAGAAGTAGAAGAAGAACTGCTCCCGCCAGATGAAATTGTTCCCGCCTCCCCCTCCGCCTTGATTATTATTGCCGCCCCCGCCAAGGTTTAGTGAACAAGTATAAATGAGAATAATGAAAGCGATTAATGAACAGGTTAAGAGAATAATTTTTTTAAATATCGATATCCTCCTATTTTGTTAAATTCTTAATAAATTATATTAAAGGAAATATTATCATGCAAATAATTTAACAAAGAATAATTATTATATTGGAATATTCTTGAAAATATTTGGAAATATTTTAAATTATTAAAATAGGTTTTTACTTTCAAGGTCCGGCCAGGCCGTAGGAAAAATAAATCGACTTTACTTTTCCTTTTTCATGGACAATTGCGGCCTGCCATCTTTCTTCAGGGTGTTACAAATATAGATGTTGCGCCACCGCAGTCCGTCAAATACGGCTGTTTGACGCCGTTGATCCAGTAGCAGGGATAAACGCCGTCATTCCCGGATACATAAATAGTGCTGCCCGTAACGTAGATAGAGTATGCGGTTGATCCGAGCGTTTGAGATAGAGGTGACTGTTCTTTGCCTTTGACCCAGTAACAGGCGTAGGTGTTGTTATCGTCCCCGGCGGCATAAACATTACCGCCGGATACATAGATTGACTTTGCTTCTCCGCCGGCCGACAGCACCACTATGCCGCTGGTGTTGTCGACCCAGTAGCAGGCCTGGCCGCCACCGGCGGAGTCATCGACCCCGGCGACATAGACATGGCCGCTGTCAAAGAAGATTGAGAATGCATTGTCCATGCCGCCGGCGGTGTAAGTCGTTAGGTCCTGTTCGCCAATGGCGTTGTTGACCCAGTAGCAGGCGTCCCCGCTACCATTTACCCCGGCAATATAAGAATTGCCGCCGGATACGAAGATCGAGTATGCGTAACCCCCGGTCGACAGCACCGGTTGTTTCTTGCCGTCGACCCAGTAGCAGGGCTGGCCATAGGTGCTGTCATCAATCCCGGCGACATAAACATAGCCGCTGTCTACGAAGATTGATAATGCATTGTCATAAACGGCGGCAGTTGTCAGGACATGTTCGGTGCCGTCGACCCAGTAACAGGCCTGGTAAGCATCATCGTACCCGGCTACATAAACATGGCCGCCGGATACGTAGATTGAGTTGGCATCTCCTAAGCCGCCGGACGTCAGCGCCGGCTGTTCGACGCCGTTGACCCAGTAGCAGGCGTCGCCGTTGATATTATACCCGGCGATATAGACTGTCGGGCCTGAAGGAGAACTATGCGAAGATGAAGAACTTGATGAAGAACCGGACGAAGAATTCAATTGGGATGTTATGTCATTCGGGGCGAAAAAGCTGGAGCAGGAGAAGGTTAACGCTGTCAATGCGGCAGATATAATTATCGATACTGATCTATTCATAATGTATTTTCCTCTCATTTAAAATCTTATGCCTATCCCGCACATAGGGTATATATTGTGGTCGTAGAGGCTGTATCTCGCCCCGCCCTCGATAAAGAAGTTAAGCCATGAAAATTCGACTTCTGCTATAGGGGAAAACGTTGGAGAACTTGTAAAATAAACAAACATTCCTCCGTAAACAGTCAGCTTGAAATCTCCAAACCCGATAATATCGAGGCCTATACCAGCGTTCGCGACTGGCAGAATCACGCTATTCATATATACCGCTCCGCCGAGAAGCGAAGCCCGCAGGCCGCCGATAAAATAATAATCGAGGCCGAGAGTCCCGCCGTATCCGCCCTGGAGGGCATGAACGGATACGAACAATCTCCGGGTATTGTCTTTCTTTACCTCGACCGGAGCGGTCTTCGCTATAGAGGAAAAATCAGCCGTATATGTATTTCCCTCTTCAACCCTGATAATCTTGCTGTCAAGAACCTTGCCGTCATTTTCAATGCGTATCGCATGGCTCTCTCCCGCTTTCATGTTGCTCACGGCAAGCTCGCCGTTTTTGCCGGTTTCACCGGCCATGAAATCGTCGGCGAAAACATTTATGCCCGGCGAACCGGCTTTTACGACTATAACGCCGGAGGGAGCGTAAGTGATATCCCTGTTCTCACCGTCCCTGAGCGTAATTGTATCATGGTAAACCTCGCGTCCTGTTTCCGGGATGACTATCGACACTTCGATAGGTTCTTCGGCCGGCTCTATTTCTTTAAAACCGTCCTGTCTGGTTATTTTTTTCTGAAAATTTTTGTTTATAAGCAGGCTGTATGCCGAATCCGAGGATATCTCCACTTCAAGATTGCCCATGTACACCGGATGGCCGACGAGTTCTATTGAAATGTTGCGGATAAGCCTGTCGATCGTGTCGAATATTTCTACGCCGGCGTCCCCGGAATATTCCCTCTGCAGTTTAAGCTTGTCCGTGACAGGATCGTATATATAAACAATTATTTCTATCGTGTTATTTTTCGCATCGACCTTGTAAGTGCCTGTAACGACCCGTTCGGCTTTTAGCGACAGGCCCATTTCGACAGCGGTTTCGATATCCAGCTTTTTCGATTTCCAGAACTTATTCTCCGCCGCAAGTTTTTCCATAATTGCAAAGGGCGTCACCCTGACGCCGCCGATCTTTCCCAGATAGGTTATCAGCGATTTGCTGATGACCTTATTGATGGGATCGTCCGTTTTAACGCCCTGGTTTATGAACCCGGCTACGGCGATTGTTTTGATTTCCTCGGTAAATAGGGATGATACTGATACAGATAAAATAATGGATAAAAACAGGAAAGCAATCTTGTTCGGAATGCTCATATACTCTCCTAAAAATGATAAAATATTTTGACAAAGCTTAAAATAAATACCGTTTATTGTCAATATTTTCTATATAGGTATTGACAATAATTTTAAAAGATGTTACTATATATTGACTGACTATAAAGTCAATATAAAAACGGGGGCGGTGCTTATGTCTCCGAGAACTAAAGAGGCGAATGAGCAGATCCGGAGCGGCCGCAGGGAGCAGATACTCAGGGCTGCAATGAGGGTATTCGGCAGGAGAGGACTTGCAGCGGCTAAGATCAGCGATATAGCTTCTGAAGCCGGTTTCAGCCACGGTCTGGTTTACAATTACTTCGGGTCGAAGGATGAAATTTTCACGGAGCTGGTCAGGCGGGCAATGGATTTTTCCATTGGCATAATTTCAGCTGCAGTTCAGGCCGAAGGGTCTGCCTGGGACCGCATAAAGCGGATAACTGAAACTATAGTTAACGGAGCCTACCGGGGCGACGCCCCGTATTATTTTCTGATCATTATCCAGGCGTTCACATCCGATGCCGTTCCCCCTGAAAGCAAGGAGATTTCATCAAAGCAGTCCATTCTTTTCAATAAGTATATGGTCCCCCTGATAAGGGAAGGCCAGGAATCCGGGGAGATAGCTCCCGGCTATCCGGAGGAACTGTCGATGGCCTATTTCGCACTTATACAAGGGCTGGCAATAATGAAAATACAGGGCGGCGAATCGATGCCCGATCCGTCCCCCGATATTGTCCTGCGCCTGCTCCGCAACGGCCGTACCCCGGCCGTTGAATCAAATATAAGGAGGCTTAAATGATAAAGAATATTATCGAATATGCGGCTATGATCTACGGGGCAATGGAAATTGCTTATGGGATAACAAGCCGGATCAGGAGCGGCAATGTTTCAAAAAATAACAAGGACAAAGGAAGCTTTGTGCTGAATCTTTTATTCTTAGGGATAGGGTTCACTATTTCTCTCGGGATTTATTTAGGGGGTTCCGGGGGCCCTGATGTTCGCCGATGCGGTTTATCCCTTTGCTGCGGGTGCGGCTATCGTCATTATAGGCTTCATTGTAAGGGCCGCTGCAATACTGACCTTAAACCGGCAATTCACATTCTCTGTTCAGATCTTCGACTCTCACAGGCTCTATGATTCCGGGATATACCGGTATATAAGGCACCCTTCCTACCTTGGAATAATTCTCATAACAACGGGGTTCGGCCTGGCGATGAACAGCTGGATCTGCCTTGGCATCCAGGTGCTGATCAATTTTATACCCATGATCTATCGGATAAATGTCGAGGAAAAAGCCCTTATTGAAAAATTCGGGGCTTCGTATTCGGATTATATGAAGAAGACAAAAAGGCTTGTGCCTTTTATATACTAGGCGGGCGATATGCCGTGATCATGAGGCGGGCGGTTTTCAGCCGTTTGTTTCTGCAAAAAAGAGGCTCTTCATTTCTTCCGAGGCTTTTTCCGCCCATTTCGCAGCCTTTTCCTTCTGAGCCGGGGTCAGGGTCTTATGAAAATCAGTGAATTTCTGAGTGATAAAATCCTCCAGCTCCCTGTCGAGACCGTTCATTTTTTCCCAGAGCTGGTCCAGCTTTGCCTGATCGACGGCGTCGCTTTTGACCAGGGCGGCGAAATCGTCGTTGAGCCGGATACGGTCTTCCTTCTGGGCATTCAGCTTTTGAAAGAACCCGATCGTGATCTGCCTGACGGAATTCTGCTGGTCTTTTGTCAGGTCCAGTTCCGCTATAATTCTTTGCGCTATCCAATCCGCCCTTTGTTCCATTGTAGTTGCGCATCCCGCCAAAAGCACGATCGTGAATATAAGGACAGCGGCAATCGTTCCCGATGATCTGTAAGTCATATGAATGCCTCCTGCTGTATTCTTACGCATTCCCCCTGCAGAATATATACCGGTTCGCAGGAAAAGTAAAGGGTCAAACGGCAGGCAATAACGATTTTAAAAAATTAAATATTAAAATACCGGGATTTCGGTATTGAAATTCTGAAAGTTTTGCTTTATTCTATCTTAAATTATGATTTTATGGAACAAATGATGAAAAAAGCAGAAGCGATCGTTTTGATCATTTTATTGATCCTGATAAAAGGTTTGATTTCAGGGCAGGATGACAGCAGCTACTATCCCGGCGATACCTGGCGGACATCTACGGCGGAAGCTCAGGGGATGGATTCCGGATACCTCGTCAAAATGATGGATGATATTCAATCGAATAATTTGAATATACACAGCATGATAATTATAAGGCATGGATATGTTGTTATGGAAGCTTACAGAGAACCCTTCGGAAAGGACAATATTCATGCCATTAATTCATGCACTAAGAACGTAGCGTCAGCTTTGATCGGCATCGCTCTGAGGGAAGGCTATATTAAAAGCATCGATCAAAGGGTGGTTGATATCTTTTCAAACCTGAATATTAAAAATCTGGATGATAACAAGCGGGCTATGACAATTAAACACCTGCTTACCGAGAGTTCCGGAATCAATTTTACCGGGTTATATCCCGATGGATACTTAAACGCCCCCGATTGGACCCGATTTTATCTCGATCAGCCGATGGCCGCGCCGCCCGGCAAGGTGTTTCATTATGATTCCGCGGGCGTGAATCTCCTTATGGCAATTCTGCAGAAAACCAGCGGCTTGAAAAATTCGGATTTTGCCGATAAATTCCTCTTCAAACCGATAGGCATTACCAAATACTACTGGCAGTCCGATCCTCAAGGTCTTAATCTGGGGGGTATGGGGCTTGCATTGACGCCTATGGAAATGGCCAGGTTCGGTTATCTTTATCTGAAAAAGGGTTTATGGAATGGAAAGAGGGTAATACCTGCCGATTGGGTAGAGGCGTCCCTGTCCAGTCAGATAAAACCGCCTGCCTGGTTTTCTAAAGACAAGGGGCACGGCTACCTCTGGTGGGAGCTTCAATCCGGAGGATTCGCGGGGATCGGCCATGGGGGGCAATATATAATTGTCATGCCCGGGCGGGATATGGTGATCGTAATTAACTCCGGACTTTCCGATAAAACTCATTGGCAAACTGTAAGCCCTCTGATAGAATATATAAACAAGTCTGTCGTATCCGGTAAAAGTATCGTGGAAAATCCGGAAAAACAAGCAGAACTGTCGGAGGCCATCAGGAATTTGGCGAATCCGGCAAGCAAAACGGCAATTATTATTCCGGAAACGGCTCAGAGAATATCCGGTAAAAAATATATCCTGAATCCAAACTCATGGAATTTAAAAACCCTTATGGTGACTTTTAATGGAAAGGACGAATGTATTGCCGAACTGGGCTGGCCCGGTTTTCTGTTCTTTGACTACCGTTACGAAATTGCAATCGGATTGGACGGCAAATACTGGGAGAATAGATTTGCCCCTGATTTTCGCCAGCGCGAACTTTCACGGGGTAAATGGGTCAGTAATGATACTTTTGTTATTGAATATTACAGGCCCTGGGCCGATAGCAGTAAAATTCTTTGTGTTTGCCAAATTGATCATGACAGGTTTTCAATGACATTGGAATCGACTACCGGAGAATGGCTGCAGGAGTTTACAGGGAAAATGGAACAACAGATTTTCTTATTTGAAGCGGCTTCCAGGGGCGATTATAACTTCATAAAAAGTTATCGGGGCTATATCGACGATAAAGACGATTACGGCAAGACGGCAATGATGTACGCCGCCGATGCCCTGACGGTTAAAACGTTAATCGCAGCCGGGGCCGATATAAATTCGGTTGATGAAAAAGGCTGGACGGCATTGATGTATGCGGTCAAGGAAGGAAAAACGGATGCGGTTAAAGAATTGATCGAAGACGGTTCCGATATAAACGCGAAAGATAATTACGGCAGGACGGCTATATTTTGGGCTAAAAATGAAGCTATAGTAAATCTGTTTAAAAATGCAAAAGCCGGGAAATAGGATATAGGGGTAACCAGGCTGATAAAAATATATAAAATGTGCTTGACATCATAATCGTAATATTATAATATTAAGATATTGATTTTAGGAAAATAGAAATGGAATTTGTTAAGGATAGCGAACTTCTTAAAGCGCTGGGCCATCCGGTCAGGCTTCGGATCGTAGCCGCCCTTGCCGGAAGCAAGGAGTGCAACGTTAATAATATGGTGTCCAGGCTTAATATACCGCAATCGACGGTTTCCCAGCATCTTGGAATATTGAAAAGCCGGGGTATAATTACATTCAGGAAGAAAGGGGTGGAAACTTGTTATTTTGTGGAAGATGAAAGGGTAAAAAAGATACTAGAAGCGCTGGGATAATTTTATTTTGAATATTACCTTCCGGTGAGGGCCTTCATCAGGTTATCGACTTCCTCCTGGTTGATGAAGGATTTTCTGTCGAATGCGAGTTGAAGATGCGACTCGCGAAGCTTGAGAAGAAGGCTGTAGGTTATTACCATCAGTATCTTGACCCCTGCGATGGGGTAGAGTTTGAAAAAAGACAAAAGCCCGTTCCTCTCGATTTCGATAAGCTCAGTGCGTTCAAGGGCGTAAACATCGGCAGTCCGCTTCATGTTTATGAAAAGCGCCGCCTCTCCGAAAATATCGCCTTCGCCGATCGAGCTCAAAAAAACGTCCTTTTTTTCATCCTCATGTATCATTACATTTACAGATCCGTTTGCAATTACGTAAAGATTAGGGTTGACCTCATTTTCACCGATGATCTTCTCGCCCTTTGCAAACTGCACAAATTTACAGAATCCGTAAAGGTTGTCGAGGTCGTCGTCGCTGAGATACTGAAAGGTTTTTGTGCTTTTCAGGACTTTGAAAGCGGCATCTTTTGCCATAGTAATCTGTTCCATTATCGATATCCTCCATTATAGGTGATATTAAAGTATAAACAAATATAATAAAAAAATTCCGGTTGGAAAATCTATATGTGAAAAACCCGCATGAATCTTTTTTCCCGCCGCCGGCGATTGTCACTAAGCTCTATTGAAAAATATGACCGCTGGCAGCCTGTTCTGATTTATTTTCTAAAAGCTCCCTGTATTATCAATACCCCTGAAACAGAAAAAATATAGGGACATAGTTTAAACGGCAGGAAATCGATATTATATCCGGTGAATAATGATAATATCGCCATCGAGAATAGCATAATTGAAGACGATATATAGATCAATTTTGAGGTTTTATTATTCTCTTTATTGATAACTGCCGTTATAAAAACGAGCAAGCCGATAAAGATTAAAGTAAATCCTTCATTGATCCATTCCATTAAAATTATGTTTTTATTATTAGCCGACAGAGTACCGTAAACTCCGTTCGCAACGGCGCTCGCCGGGATTAAGTGAGAAGCGCCCCACAGGAAAGCTGATAAACCGCCGATCATAACAAAAATTTTTCTATACATATTTTCCTCCTTACTTTGCACCGATAATTATATTTGTTAAGCCGCTGTTTAATTCAAAACTTCATCCTTAAAAACCGGCATAAAAGCCGGCCCTACTTTGTACATTCCCCATGGTTCGGCCGGTCCGAAGAGGCCCATATCCAATTTGCCGTTGCCGTATACTTCTATTTTTTTGATGAACTTTTCATTACAGGACCAAGATAATCCTTGACAAAAAATCCGAGTTCTTCCGATTTCATCAGGGAAAAACAAAGAACTTTCCCATTCATGGTCCAGCTGATCAAAGCCAATTTATCGCCGGCTTTAATATCCGCCTTATCTCTCACTTCTTTAGGCAGGACCATCTGTCCCCTCTCGTCAACGGTGATGAGAGATTCGACCCGGCACTTGCTGTCATTGCAGCATGAAGGCTCATTAATACAATCGGATCCGCATACTTTTGATTCTTCACTTTTTTTATCCATTTAATTTCTCCTAATTCTGATATATCAGAATAATCTATAAAATCAGAATAATCATAATGGATTTATAATTCTAACATAAATAATCTTATTTTTCAAACGATACTAATTATTTGCAGGTTATAGGCCTGCGGATTATAATGAAGGATAATCCGTGGTAGAGTAAATTATGAAGAGGCGAGTTATGAAAAATTTCTGGGCCTTATTTTTTGTATTGGGGTCTGCTTTCAGCTTTCTGGGCGCTGAAGAAAAGACAAACCTGGATTCCGTGATCACTTCCGTGATTGTATTTTCCGACAGGGCGCAGGTTACACGCAGCGCTGAGCTTACTCTTGCCCAGGGGGATTACGTCCTGGTTTTCGACATGCCTGATTCCATGGATTTAAAGAGCGTCCGGGCGAGCGGAAGCGGGAACGGCCGGATCAAGGACGTCAGTCTTATTACAAAATTCGTAACCGAAATATCCGATGACCGGATAAAGGCCCTATATGCCGAGAAAGAGAAAATGGAATCGGAGTTGAAAGATGACGACTTAAAAACAGCGAGAATAAATAATGAAGTCGATTTCCTGCAGAAAATGAAGGGAAAAGTAACCGGTGAAAACAATACACAGCTGGCTGTTGAAAAATGGACGGCTTTGATAGCGTTTTACCGGACCCGCCTGGATAGCCTGGATAGGGAAAAACAAGCAGCCGAGCAGGAACAGAAGTCGATCAGGGGTAAACTCGACAAGATCAACTCTAAAATACAGGATTCGAACGCTATGCTGGGCAAGTCTAAAAAACAGGTCGAAATATTGTTTTACTGTGGGGGCGGAGGTAAAAATACGATAAGGTTGTCTTATATCGTTTATAACGCCGGCTGGCTGCCGGTTTACGATCTCAGGGTCGATAAGGACGAAAAAAAGGTCTCCCTGTCCTATTTCGGCATGATCAGGCAGAACACCGGTGAAAACTGGGATAACACCGCAATCAGCCTCTCGACGGCAAAGCCCTATGCCGGCGGCAATCAGCCCGAGCTTTCAGCCTGGTACATAGATGAAGCGAGGCGATACCCGGAAATTTCATCCCTTGAAGAAAAATCGGAGGCCCCAAAAAAATCGGGCATGAAAGATGAAATTACCCGGGACTATAAAGAACAGGCTCCTATTATAAACGAAGGAGCACAGGTCGATACGGGCGCAACCTCAGTCGATTTCCAGATCGGCGGCAGATCTACTATAGACAGCGACAATGTCCCGCACAAACTCGGGATCCTGGAAACAGCTTTCGATGCTGCTTTCCATTATTCCGCAGTCCCGAAACTTTCCCCTTACGCATATTTGAAAGCCGGAACAACGAACATTACGGAATATCCCTTTTTACCCGGCGAAGCCGGCATTTATTCGGACAACTCTTTCGTATCGACTTCCCGCCTTGAACTGGTCGCTCCCGGCGAGGAATTCCGGATGTTCCTGGGAATTGACGAGGCTATCCGGATTCGGCATAACCTGGTCAAACGCGAGAAGATGAAGTCCGGTTTTCTTGCGAATAATGTCAAATACCGGTATGAGTACTTGACTTTTATAAAAAACAACCGCAGGGATAGCGTAGAATTGACATTATACGACCAGATCCCGATCGCCCTTAATGCGGAAATCAAAGTGGAATTGCTGGAGCCGGAATTAAAAAATACGACAAATGTCAAGTTGAATGAAAATAAGACATTGGAGTGGAATTTTAGTATCAGACCCGGCCAGGAATTGAGCGTTCCCCTCATTTTTACCGTGGAACACCCGGAAAATATGGCAGTCAATGGATTGTAATTTCCGGCAGGTTGTATTATGCATTACCGGGAGATGCGTTCCTTTGCTTTTTATTGGGATCGGCAAAAAAAAGCATTGAAAGCATCAATAAAACCCCGATGCCGATCGTTATAAAACATATTCTGATCCCGAAAGCCTGGCTTAGCCCCCCCGCTATCAGGTTTCCGATAGGCGTTGTCCCGGCATTAACAAGCAGATAGACGCTGATTACCATGCTTCTGTATTCATCGCTCGATTTTATTTGAAGAGTTGAATTAGCTGAAGTAAAAAATGAAGATGTTATAAACCCGGTAAGAGCCAGTAAAAAAGATGATAACACCAGATTGGCGTTCAAGCCGATAATAATAAAAATTACTGAAACAGCGAAACCCGCGCCGGTCAGTACAAAATTTTTAGGCCCATGTTTGCTTCTGGAGGCTATAAAAAGAGCTCCGGAAAGAGAGCCCGCCCCCATGCAGGACCATAAAAAGCCCAATCCCTGTTCTTTCTGGTGAAGGCCGGCTTTAGCCAGGACAGGCATAAGGACATTAAAATTCATAATAAATGTGCCTATGATAAAAACTGAAATGACAGTCTTCAGGAGAATTTTATTTGAAAAAATATATTTTAACCCGTTGTAAATATTACTCAGAATATTAGAGCTGCCTGCCTCTTTCCTGTAACTGAAAATCGGCACTATAAAAAACATCCCGGCAATTAAAGGCAGAAAACTAAGGGCGTTTATCAGGAAACACCATCCTATCCCTAAACCGGCCATCAATAACCCTGCTATGGCAGGGCCGACGATACGCGCCCCGTTATGGACAGCGGAATTAAGGCCGATTACGTTCATTAAATCGCCTTTTCCGATCATTTCAATGATAAACGACTGCCGGGCGGGAAAATCTATAGCGCTGATAGAACCAAGCGCCAATGACAAAATAACCAGGTGCCAGTACTGGATCAGGCGGGAAAAAACAAGGAAAGCTAAAATAAAGGCGATCACAGCCTGGGCGCTCTGGGTAAAAATTATTATTTTCTTTTTTTCATACCTGTCTATCGCAGCGCCTGCAAAAAGGGAAAAGAACATAACGGGCAAATACTGCATTGCCCCGACAACTCCCAGCAGGAAAGCGGAGCCTGTGATGGAATAAGCAAGCCAGGGAAGGCTTATTGTCTGCATCCAGCTTCCTATCTGGGAAATTACCTGCCCTGAAAAGAATATCCTGTAATTTATGTGGCTTAAGGAATGAAATGATTTTTTTAATTTTCCAATTAATAGATATATATTAAACATATAATAACCGGCGAAGCAGCCGTCAAAGCGTTACCGCTGCTACCGCTTTTTTAGCGAGTCCGCCGATAGCATCAATCCCTTCTATTGATATTACAATTACGCAGTACGTAAATGTTATTATAATAATATATTTGATATAATAGCTTGTCAAGGTACATGTTTATATCAAAGGGTGATTCTGCAAGTATTGATATGTGAGGCGGCAGGATTTTTATCCCGAAAAAGAAAATTAGTATTGACAATGTAATTATTTTAAGCTATAGTTTACATATGACCGGGCGGTCATATTATTTAAAAAATTTTAATGAAAGTTGACGAGAATACTATTTTTAGTTTAACATAACAGCATCAAGTCATGAAAATCAGGCTTTGATGCCGGCCCGGTCGAGTATAAGCGGAAGGGGATAGTTATGTCTCAAATACTTTTTAATCCGGCATTAAATTGTTTTAGAAACATTCCTGTTTTCTCGGGATGCAAGTTCTGGATCAAAGGGATTCCCTTCTCCGAGCCTCCCAGTCCCAAATAACCAAAATTCCATACCGGTTCTAATCGCAATTAAGACGGTTATACAGGAGGCTGATCATGCGCTTTTGGGACAAATTATATTTCAATCTGAAAAGATATTTCAAATCGATTCAATTATTTCTGATCATAAGCGGTCCGGGTATCATTGTTATGATGGCCGATAACGATGCGGGCGGTATTACGACTTATGCCGCCACTGGAGCGAAATACGGTTATCATCTGATCTGGTTTATGATCCTGCTTTTTCCCGTGGCTTATTACGTACAGGAAATGACCGTAAGGTTAGGCGCGGTAACGAAGCATGGCCATGCCGAAGCGATATTCAGCGCGTT
Organism: uncultured Spirochaetota bacterium; assembly: GCA_963768055.1. Classification (GTDB taxonomy): domain Bacteria; phylum Spirochaetota; class Brevinematia; order Brevinematales; family JAOACQ01; genus CAVYGN01. The sequence continues at coordinate 69,554 of CAVYGN010000001.1, forward strand.
CGGCCCCTTCTGGGGCTGGTTTTCTCTGATCAACCTGGGTATTGTCGACTGGCTCACCCTTGTAACGGAATTCATTGGCATGACCGCGGCTATGAGCATTTTCCACGTTGCGCCCCTTATAACGATTGCCATCGTGATCGTTATCATGGGTATTATGATCATTCAGGGGCGCTACTGGACCTGGGAAAAGATCGCTATCGCCTTTTCGATATTGAACGTCATATACATTCCAGCCTGTATTATGGTCAAACCGAGCGTTTCGGATATAATCAGGATAGGCCTTATACCCCATTTCCCCGGCGGATTTAATGTCGATATCTTCTTTTTTATCATGGCTAATATCGGCACTACTATAGCTCCCTGGATGATTTTCTTCCAGCAGAGCGCGGTTGTAGACAAGGGGATGCAGGAAAAGGACATCCCCTGGGGCAAATTCGACACCTTAAACGGCGCGGCATGGACGGTCATAGTCGCAATAGTTATTATTATCGCTGCAGGTACGGTTCTTCTCGGCCAGCCTATCGATAACGCCGCCCAGGCGGCCCTTGTGCTGATGAAGACCAATCAATGGGTCGGGACAATGATTGCAATCGGACTTTTCGATGCGGGTTTATTGGGCGCAATATGCATTTCGCTTGCGACCTCATGGGCTTTCGGGGAAGTATTCGGCTGGGCGCATTCGCTCAATAAAAAGGTTAAAGAAGCGCCCTGGTTTTACGGCGCTTATTTTATTCTTCTCTCATCGGCAGCCGCTGTGGTTCTTATCCCAAACGCTCCCCTTGTGCTGATAACTCTTTTTGTCCAGGTCGTTGCCGTGACCCTTCTCCCCGCGGCGCTGGTATTCCTGATCCTGCTGTTAAACGATAAAAAACTTATGGGAAAACACGCCAATACGCCCCTCGAGAATATTATTAATATCACTATTGTATCAATCATCATTGTAATATCTACGCTTTACGGGATAAGCGCGATTTTCCCCGAATTTTTTGCGGTTAAATAAGGAGGGTTTATAATGCTGCGAATGATTAACGGGTTTTTAAAAAGCATATCGGAAATAAATAAGAAGTATAAAACCCCTACCATAAAGATAACGCCGATGGTCAGGTTTTCTCTCTTTATTCTCCGCATGTATCTGTTAATACTTGTCGGATTATTGGTATTCCGATTCATTACTCTATTGCATAAATAGGAGGTTTTTCATGAACGATATAAATAAAAAAGATATGCGGCCTGAGCCTAAGAGGCCGGAGCCGGAAAAGAGCTTTTTACTGAGCGAGATAAAAGACATACCCGTTTATAACGGCGTAAAGCGGATAGGCAGGCTTTCGGATATGATCGTCCAGGAATACGCTACGATTCCGCATATCACTCATTTTATTATAAAAAGGCCCTTCGGCTATCCGAAGCTGCTCATTCCAATGGCTAAAATGCTGTCTATCGGCCTTAAAAGCCTTCGTTTTGAGCTGCCCTCCCTGGATGAATATGAAAAAGAGCCAGAACCCGGCGACATGCTCCTTCGGGACTATATTCTCGATAAAAAAGTGATCGATATGGACGAACATGAAGTATCGGTAGTCTACGATGTGAAGATCATCCAGGTGAATAAAAAGCTCTATGCAAGCGATGTCGACTTCAGCCACTACGGATTTTACAGGCGTCTGCATATGAAATGGCTTGCCGGGATATTGAATATCAAAGAGGACCTGTTATCCTGGAAATTCGTTCAGCCGCTGCCTGGGAACCTCAGCAGTTTCAAAGGCGATATCAAGCTGACGGCTTTGAAAGAAAAGCTTGCCGATATTTCTCCGGTCGATATGGCTGACATTATCGAGGAATTGGACCGGGAACAGCGCGCCGCAGTCTTCCAGGAAATGCCCACGGAACAGGCTTCGGACACCCTTGAAGAGCTCGAACCCAGCGTCCAGCGCGAGGTGGTTTCTTCACTTAAAAAAGAAACTGTCGCCCAGCTTATAAATGATATGACCCCCGCGCAGGCTGCCGATGTCCTGGCGGTTATTTCACTTTCGGAAAAAGAATCGATTATGCAGCTTGTTGAAAAAGATATGGCATTGAAGATACAGGCCATTCTTGACAGGCAGGAAGAAAACATCCTTAATTTCACTACCGCCAGTTTCCTTAAATTCGGCCCGCATGAAATTGCAAGAGATGTCCGTAAATTATACCAGAAAAAGGCCCGCGACATGGATGTGATCATGTATCTTTATGTGGTCGACCCTGAAGATAAGCTCCTGGGAGTACTGGACATCAAAGAACTATTAATTGCGGAAGATGGAGCGCTTCTTTCGGAAATAATGACTGAAGGAATAATAAATTTGAACCCTGACAGCACGCTGCATGACGCATCCGATCTGTTCGACCGCTATAGTTTCAGGGCCCTGCCCGTATTGGACGCCGATGGGAAAATTCAAGGCGTCGTTCCCTACAGGGATGTAATGGAATTGAAACACCGGTTTTTATAGAGTTTCTTTGAGAAGTATCCTTGTATTATATAAAGAACAGGCATAATGAGAAATAACAATCGGAGCATTTTGAATGATCGATGAAATTATTTCTTTGTAGAGAAATCACTGACTGAAATTGCAACTTATGTCGTTGACTTTCATAATATAGCGCTGCATTCAAATTTAAAGATAATGAATCCGGAGAAATATAAAGAAAACAGGATTTGAATAAAATTAAGAATTTATCTTATAATAAAGCGGTAGCTTTTTAACCTGATATTAATAAAAACTTTGTTTCCCGCTTGCCATCTATGGTGAGACGAGCTTCGGGACTCTGGAATAAAATTTATTTAATATAGGGGATAATAGGTGTCGGTTAAATCAAGGGCGATATTCCTCGCGGTTTTATCGGATATTTTATTGATAGTCATAAAAACCGGGGCCGGTATTTTCAGCGGTTCTGTCAGTTTATTATCGGAAGCCGTACATTCGGGAATGGACATGGTTTCATCGATAATTAATTTCCTTTCAGTAAGAGTGTCGGATAAACCACCGGATGAGAGCCATCCATACGGTCATCATAAGTTCGAGGATATGTCGGGACTTCTCGAATCGATCCTCCTTTTGTTCGCTTCCGGGTCAATTATTTATGAGGCGATAATCAGGCTTAAAAATTTGAAAGAAATCAGTATGCCGTCCCTTGGCCTGGCTGTTATGGTTTTTTCTTCCCTTCTGAATCTTGCGCTCTCTTTTCACTTTTCCAATGTAGCTAAAAAAGAAAGCTCAATCGCCCTTGAAGCCGAGGCTTTAGACAAAAGGGCCGACATAATTTCCACAGCGGGTGTAGGGGTCGGCTTTATTCTCATATGGCTCTTCAAGCTCTATTATGTCGACCCAATTCTTGCAATAATAATTGCCCTGTACATATTGAGGGGAGCGGTTTCGCTTTTTATCAAGGTGGTTAATCCCCTGACCGACTCAAGCCTTTCAAAAAAAGATATTATAATTATCAAGGAAGTATTAAATAACAACTCCGATTATATATTTGATTATCATGACCTGAGGACAAGGGGGGACGGCATCACCAGGTATATTGATATGCACATCACGCTTCCGGATAATATGACGATCCATCGCGGCCATGACATCGCCAATAAAATTGAAAAGGAAATCGAAAGCAGGCTTAAAAACACCCAGGTCCTTATCCATATGGAGCCGAAAGAGGGTTAATCATCAACCCCTCCCGGTTGACATCATGGAGGAAAATACCGAGGCCATTATGCTGCAGGAATTTATCCATCGTAAAACGCTTGCCCATGAGGGAGTTTACGATATTACCTCCGAAGTGAAGTCTATCGTCGCCAGGAGCGGTATAAGAACCGGCCTTGTCAATATATATGTACAGGGCGCTACAGCCGCTATAATGATCCAGGAGAACTGGGATGAAAGCGTTCAGACCGATGTGATCAACCTCCTCCGAAAGCTTATTCCGGCGGGTGTCTGGCTTCATGACAGCCAGGATAATAATGGGGATTCTCATCTCAAATCCGGGCTTATCGGGCCTGGAAAGACAGTTCCGGTTATAAACGGAGAACCCGGCCTTTCCACCTGGCAGAACATCTTTCTCTGCGAGTTCGACGGGCCAAGGGAAAGCAGGGATATAATTGTCACAGTTGTTGGAGAGCCCTCCCCATGATATCCATGTTTCGTTAAACTCCGGTAAGAATTGTGGCATATCCCTTGACATCTAGCCCATATTTAATGTAACATTATTGATTCATTAATAAGGAGGGTTTAATATGAACAAAGGTGAACTCGTTGAATTCCTGGTTGATAAGGCCAAATTGAGCAAGGCGGAAGCCGGAAGAATTTTTGACTATGTGATCGAAGGAATTCAGCATGGTCTTAAGAAAACAAAAGAGGTCGCTTTAGTAGGTTTTGGGACTTTCAAAGTCGTTGACAAGCCGGCAAGGGAAGGAAGAAACCCTAAAACAGGTGAGAAAATTAAGATCGCGGCAAAAAGAGCGGTTTCCTTCAAAGCAGGTAAGGGTTTAAAGGAATCCGTGGCAAAGTAAGGGTCTGATCTGCCGGCTCGCTGCTCCCGGGCGTATAAAATAAAAAACTAGCTTGCAGCTATTTGTCAAGGTATCGATTTATTTCGGCATTGCCGATGAAAATTGTCCTTGGCCGGATTCGGCCTGGATTTTTTTATCGAAGCAATGCGAGATATCGGTGTGTGGTATATGATAATCCATATACGATGGCTATGGATAAATCGAAGGGATAAACGGAGGATTTATGAAAAATAATCTTATTATATTCTTCATTTCTGACGCTTTGATATTTTTGTTAGCAGCCTGTTCGGGTAATGGAAAGACGGCTTCAAGCAGTTCAAGCGCCAGCTCTGTTGCCAGCTCCAGTTCAATTTTATCGTCCTCTTCAAGCTCCGTATCTTCAAGCCTAGCTACTTCCTATTCCCATTCCAGTTCAACTATTCCTACTTATACCGTTACCTACAATCCTAACAAAGCAAAGGGGGGAAAAGTTCCAACCGACCCGAATAATTATACGAATGGGGAAGCTGCTACAGTATTAAGTAATTCCGGCAGTCTGGTTAATACCGGATCGATCTTTGCAGGATGGAACACAAAGGCTGACGGAACAGGAACCAGTTATGCCGCAGGAACCACTTTCATTGTCAATGCTGCAAACATAACGTTTTATTCTATATGGCTTCCCCACAACCTTTCTTTTTCCAGTTCAGGGAAGAGCATCGTTATAGAAGGCCATTCTTCAGCTCCAATCGGAGATCTTGTTATTCCCGACGGCGTCACAATCGTAGGGTGGAATGCCTTTATTAACTGTTCAAGCCTGACAGGAGTAACAATCCCCTCCACCCTGGCCGGCATCGGCGACAGCGCTTTTGACGGCTGTACAAACCTTGTAAGCGTAATCATTCCTTCAAACGTAACCAGTATCGGCAATTATGCATTTTATAGCTGCACCGGCCTTACAAATGTTACCGTTAAGGGAAGAACCCCTCCAGGCCTTGAACCTGGATCTAAGGCATTTAATTTATGCCATGCAGGTCTGCAGATACATGTCCCGGCCGGTACCCTGATTTCTTATCAATCGGCAACCGGCTGGAGTGATTATGCATCTATAATTGTTTCTCCTTAATTATTTGCCGGCAGGTATTTTTAATAAAATTGATTTGACCAATTTCTTTAAAAACATTAAATTAAAATAAAAATATATTAATTATTAGAAGCGTTATAAGGAAAGGAGCTTATGGGAGCAATAGAAACCAGGACTGCAAAAATTTATCTTGATGAAAATGGGGTTCTCAGAATTGTATTTACGGCCGCACTCGACTCCGGGGAAGACGAGAGGGAAAATATCGAGGCTATTGACAAAATCACGGAAAAACAAAAATACCCTCTTCTAATAGATTTTTCGGGAGTAACTGAAATCCCCCCCCTGTCCAGAAAGTTTTTTGAATCTAAAGATGCTTTCAATCCCATTTCAGCTATGGCGGTGCTTTTGGGGCCGGCTGTAAGCAAAATGACGGAGGACTTTTTCACCGGTTTAATGAATCAGCCCGGCCTGGCTATGAAACTTTTTAATGATGAAGACAAAGCGCTTTTGTGGCTGAATAGCTTTATATCGGCCAGGTTTGAAGCCGAGCAGTATGCCGTAGACCGAAAAATATCAATATTAGAATTTAAGGATACGAAAACTTCCTTTATTATCTCCTGCGATGACGGGATAATCCGGATTTCATCTTTTTGGGACACTCATACGCTGGAAGACGCTAAAGAGGTGATTTCCGCTTTCAAGCTGATAGCGAAGGATAAAAAGCACCCGGTACTGGTAGATTCTTCAAGAGCAAAGGATATGTCGCCTGAAAGCATGAAATTTTACGGTTCTGACGAGGCTATGATATCCGTATCAGCCATTGCAATCATCATAAAATCCGGAATTTCAAGAGTGATGGCGAATTTTTTTATGGATATCAGCAAAAGAAAATTCCCTCCCAGAAGGCTGTTTAACGATGAAAATAAGGCCGTTGAATGGCTGAAAACCTTCATGGTTTCGAATTCGGCAGGGGAAACCGAACAGATTAATGTACTGGTTTATGAGCCCGTCAGCCAGATGCAGAAGCCAATCATATACACGCTGATAAAGAACGGCATCAAATGCCTGTGCCTGCAGGACAAAAAATTTATTATTAATAAATTAAACTCAAAAAAATTTAATGCTTTTATCTGCAACTGTCCCCCCGGGGCGACGGAAATTATAGGAATTATTAAAGAAATAAGGCAGGACTCCGGTTTGAATTCCGTTAAAATCGTCCTCTGGACCGATGCTTCCTACAAAAGTTTTTTTGAGGAAATGATCAGGATCGGCATCAACGGGATCATTTTAAAGCCGTTTGTCGAGGAAGTATTTGAACAGAGCATTCTTAAAATATTGTACGGAAAGGGAGGAGTTCCCGATCGCAGGCGGATTATCCGGGTTGAACCGGATGCCGGAGACAGAACCATTGTCGCAATCCGGTCAACCACCACTCATAAGACAGTTGTCGGCAAAGTAAAATCCTTATCCATGGAGGGAATGGCGATCGAGCTGACCGGCGAACTTACAGATGAAGATCTTAGAGAAAAAGAAGTGATAACCAATAATAACATCAAAATCACTCTAAATGAGAATGATATCAGCACGAACGGCGTCATATTCAAGAGAAAACAAAATATGGCGGTGATTAAATTCTATGAAATGCAGGATTATTACAAAAACATGCTCAGTTCTTATATTTACGGCAGGCTCGGACTTTAAAACCGGCATCTATACCCGGTAAAAATACCTCTATTATTCAATCGTTGGTCGGATTAAAAATATCCAGTTCGTTTTGCGCTTTTACCGCCTCGTGAACGTTTAGATTTAATTTTTTGTTCAGCGATACCGATTTGTCCCAATAATCGACTGCCCCCGCGATATTTGTTTTTGATTTCTGCAGTTCTCCGAGAAAATAATAAGCGGCTATCATATATCCTTCCAGGCTGGAATTTTCAGAATATGCTTTTTGGACGAAATCGTAATCGGCTGCGGCAATATCCCGTTTTTTAAAAAAATCCGGCAGATTGATAAAAAGATTGGCCCTCTGGTATCTTACAAACCATTCTATAGGCTTGCCCCCGGCAATCCTGACCGCATTATCGAAAATGGAAATTGCATTGTTTACCTCGAAGAATTTTTCCAGCCCGTCTTTGGAATCCCGGCTTACCAGAGAATGTCCCAGGCCAAGGTAAACCATTGCGAAAGGATTTTCCTTTTCTTTATTTAAGAATTTTTCCACATGCGATACAATATTCCTTGAATTGGTAATGTCCGGGTTTTCCCCTGAAGACGATAAGGCCGTGTATAAAATTCCAATGGCCAGGTCCGCATAATAATCCTTGGGATCGCCGATCAGTCTTTGTTCGTATTCGGTAATTTTTGCCCGGATCTTTTCCCGGGAATAATTAAAATAATTGTTTAAACCGAAGCATTCGTCAAAATCCGTTGAAAACATGGATGATGCGGCTATAAAAGCTAAAATCCCCGATACTGCTATTCTCTTAATCATAATATTGCTCCTGCCTGTAACATCATGACGCGCCGGCTATTTGAAGCGCCTTTAATGCAGACAATTATAGCATGAATATCAGCCGGTTAAAAGTGATTTTTGACAAGATGGTCAAAAGGCATTATGAAGTGATTTATTCTTTGCATGACAGGATGAATTCAGCAGCATCCGCCGGATTCCGGCTCTTTACAGGACTGCGGCCCCCCGCACCCGCATTCGGGAGATTTATTCCCGAAAATGCCGCTGATTACCGCGGCGGCACATCCGACACCGGAATTGACTTCGATTGCACCGGCCGGGCAATTTATCCGGCAGGCCCCGCATTCCATGCATGCGTCTCTTATAACTATCAATGCTTTTTTATCAAGCAGCTTGAAAACATTATGCGGGCAAACTTCTATACAATTGCCGCATCCGGTGCATTTATCGATGTCCAATGCCAGGCTCCCGCCGTTTTTAATATATTTCCAGATCACTGTTACCCTCCGATATTCAGAATTTTTAAAATATTTAATACGATCCCTCCCGCAAAGGCCGCGGCCATAACGGGCAGCGATCTTTTAACCTCGAGAGTCGCGCCGGTTTGATTTGTAAATGTCGTCGATCCCGTAAAATTCATGGCTATAAACGATATTACGGGAATCGTTATAAGGGCCAGTAATAGCGACCCGTAAATTGAAAGCCTGCATATCCATGCCGCCGGTAAGCAATATATAATACCGAGAACGCCGCCCTTTAAAGAAAAGGCCCTGAAAGGCAGGTATGGGAGCAGCAGGGGAAATACAAAAACTCCTGAAAGAACGGAAAAAATGTAAGCGGTAAGAAGCGGCGTAAGTCTTTGTATATAAGTTTTGTCTAAAGGCAGGCTGAAAACAGAGCCGAGAATAATGAGAACAGAAACAAGCCACATGCTTTGAACCAGTTCCACCGGAGCCACTATAAGCCTGTCCTTCCAGTTGAAGCTTACCTCGCTCATGCGGGCGTCTTTTTTCATCCCTTTTGCCATGAATCGTTTTATATCGCCTGCACGGACAGGGCCGTATGTAATTTCAAATTTTGTCATCATGCGGGCCTTATAAGAAGACACTCCTACAGCGCCAAGCTGCGGCAGGATGATTTTCCTGTGCCTTACGATCCTTTCGAGCCCCGATTCTAATATTCTTTTTACAAGCTCCATTGTTCCGAAAGTACCCTTTCCGGCTGCGCACCAGACGTTGATGCCCCTGGTATCGAGAACGATCAGCCAGGCGTCCAAGCCTTCAAGGTTTTTTCTAACAATGTCGAAAGAAAGTTTATAGTTGGCCGTGACAAATACAGGTGAGTCCTGATCCGGTTTCCCGATCCCGTAAAGCCCCGGAGAAACCCTGTAATTTCCTCTCCCGATATCGAGCCTGACCATAAGGCCGCCAATCCAGTCTGTAAAGGTGAGCTTAGTCGATATTAAAGGAATTTGCCGGTTGGAAATGCCGGCATAACCACTTATATAAGGTTCCCTTTTATCCATCATGGACCTCGCTTGTTGTTTTTTTTCTCAGGGCGTCGGCGAAAAGTTTGAAGGATTCAACCACGCCGGCATGTTTATAATCGGGTATGTATTTAAAAATATCCAGGTATATTTTGTTCCATAACGAATTTATCTCACAGGTAATTCTATAGCCGGTTTCCGTCAGTTTAAGGTTAGTATATCTCCTGTCTTTAGGATTTTCAGACCTTTCAATAAAACCCGATTTGAACAATTCGTCGGCTGTCCTGCTCAAAGTGCTTTTATCAAGGTCGAGGGCTAGGGAAAGCTGTTTTATTGTAAGTTCTCCCTGCGATTCTATCTCCATTAGCATGTGACATTGAGGCACGGTGATCCCGCAGCAGCAATCGCCGTTTGCAAACTGCCTTTCTATCGCCCTTTCTATTACCCTGATCGATTTTCTGAAAATTCCTAACTTTAATTCGTCCATATTTTATCCGGTTTATTGAGTGTGTATAACAACTATTGTAACACACAACTACGATAATGTCAATAGCCGTTGTTATCAATAACCGATTTAAGCCACAAGCCGCTTTTCTTGACTGTCCTCTTTTGCGTTTTAAAATCCACATGAACAAGCCCGAATCTCTGTGAATACCCGGCGTTCCATTCAAAGTTATCCATGAAGGACCATACAAAATAACCGGCCAGGTTTACTCCGGCTTGTATCGCCCGGTGGGCCTGGAATATATGTTCCCGGATATAATTAATCCTGTTATCGTCATTAACTTTCCCCTGCGGGTTTAAAACATCCTTAAAGGCCGCTCCGTTCTCGGTTATCATCATTTTTATGCCATTGTATTCCCTGTGAAGATAAAGCAATAGATCGTAAAGGCCTGCGGGATATATTTCCAATCCCGAGCCGGTCGTTTCCTTTCCTGTTTTTGTAAAGGAAGTTTGAAGATAGGGTTTACCGGGATCATGCCTTGCCGAATTGCTTGTATAATAATTTACACCTAAAAAATCAATCGGGGTATTTATTATATCCATGTCGTCTTTTTTTATTTCAGGAAAATCTGCTGTCTCAGAAAACCAATTGACCAGCTCGGGCGGATATTGCCCTTTCATTACAGGGTCGAGGAACCAGCCGTTATAAAAATCGTTGTAACGCCTCGCTGCGGCAATGTCCCTCTCATCCATTGACGCGGGGTAGACCGGATTCAGGTTAAGCTTTATCCCGATTTCGCCCTTCATTCCCATTTCACGGAAAGCGCGGACGGCCCTGCCATGCGAGAGCAGGATATTATGAGAAACGGATAGCGCTATTGAAAGATCCTTGATCCCAGGCGGATGCCCGCCGTACAAGTTGCCCGCAAAGGCGCTCACCCAGGGCTCGTTGAATGTCGCCCAGATTGGGACCATATCTCCAAGTTCCCTGAATACATAGCGGGAGTATTCTTCGAAATAATTAATAGTTTCCCCGGCGGCCCAGCCTCCGATATCCTGGAGTTTCTGGGGCAGGTCCCAGTGATACAGGGTAGCCGCAGGTTTAATTCCGTTTTCAAGAAGCAGACCGGCAAGTCTCCTGTAAAAATCGATTCCCTTTTTATTAGGTTTTCCTTTGCCTTCCGGAAATATCCTCGGCCAGGAAACGGAAAAAAAGTAAGATTTGAATCCGAGGTCTTTAAGAAGTTTTACATCCTTCTCATAAAGATGATAATGGTCGCAGGCGACATCGCCGTTATCGTTGTTGAATATCTTTCCAGGCCGCAGGTGAGTGAAGCGGTCCCAGATCGATTCCCCCTTCCCGTCTTCCAGGTAAGCGCCCTCGATCTGATATGAGGCGCTCGACGCGCCCCAGATGAAGCCATGCGGAAAAACTAACCCCGGCATTTTTCACCCGGGCAGCCGCACGGTGCGGGCGGCCTGCAATCCGTGTTTTCCGGGCCGCAGCATTCGCAATCGATGCCTTTTTGCTTTGAAACGCCTTCCATTTCCTTTTTGAACTCAAACATAATTGAGCCTCCTGAATTATTTTTCATAATATATGACGTAAGTTTCCCTGAAAGGACGCAAAATCCATGATAATTTGCAGTGCCATTGTAAAAAAACCTTGCATTTTATTCTCCTCTTACAATATTTAGCAAGCAGGACGGCCGGACAGTATAGGACCTGATAAGATCGGCGAGTTCCTCCCATCCGGTGCAGTTTTCCAGTAAAAAAGACCTTGGATAATCTTTGATCTCCTCCCAGGGAATAGACTGCAATACAGGTTTGAAAAACTGGCGGATTTGAAGCTCATCAAGAAAAGAAAAAATCCTGAATTTCAACTGTTCTTTTACTTTGTAATCAATTGCTGAAGAAAACCTGTCCTCCAGCATTTTGAATATTTCCACTGCTATAGCGGAATTACCGAGGCCCCGTCTTTGATCCCTGATTTTATCGGCCATTGACGCCCATTTTGTGCCGTTCTTCGGATAAACCAATCCCATTGCCCCGATATCTTTATAAGCCCAATAAGTCCATGAAATGCGGTATTTTTCAAAAAGATCGAGACAGTCTTTTACTAATTTCAGACCTTCCATCAGCCTGCCTTTGGGAAAAAACCCTCCGGTCTCTCCAACCCACAGAGGCATGCCTGTTTTTTCTCTAAGGCCGATGAAATACGATAGTTTTTGTTCCAGTTCCGCTTTTCTTTTTTCAGGTTCTGCGGATAATAAAACATGCATACCGGGGTAAAAATGGAACGAAATAGCCTGCTGGCGCCCGCCTAAATTTTTAAATAAATTAAAGTCCTTGGCCCAGTCGTCTCCTTCAAGGAATATTATGTGATTATTATCGATTTCTCGTATCTTACGGATCACCCTGTCATAAAAGACGTTGAAGGTATCGATATCAGGAACGAATGCGGGTTCATTGAGTATATCGAAACCGGCAATGATCGGATCATCCTTATACCTCTCCGCTATATATCCCCAGAGGTTGACGATTCTCTCTCTCGATGAGGCGTCTTCCCAGAACGTGCTGACCCCTGTATCACCCCCGCCATGCGAATCGGGGTTTTGGCCGCCGGGTGAAGAATGCATATCAAGGATAGCGAAAATATCATATTTACGGCAAAGCTCAAGCACCCGGTCTATATGTTTAAATCCTTCAGGTTTATACTCCCCCGGCGCCTGATCATCTTCAAAACGCCTGTAATCGAGAGCCAGCCTTAAGGCGTTTATGCCCAGACTTTTTAATAATATAAAATCTTCTTCGGTAATGAAGAATCGCAGGTAATCATCAAAAAATTGGGCGGAATTTTCGCTGCCGTAAACCCCGGCAAAAGTCTGTCGGATTCTCTTATTGGAGCCCGGTATTCCGATCATGAAATTTTCGATATTCATCCATGATCCTAACACAAACCCCCTTAAAATTATAGATGTGTTATGAAGGGTAAATTCCCCGTTTTTAGCTTGGATAAAACTTGTGTCCATGCTTTTTATTCCGTTAAAATATTTTCCACAAGATATGACGTAAGTTTCCCTGAAAGGATGTAAAATCCGGGATGTGTTTTTAAGAAATGTTACAGCAGCAGCATGTGACGGGCCGGATGTCGATGATTGTACCAAAGCGGTCGAATTCGAAATGGCAGCAATTCATGAGGCTGTCCCTGACTAATTTGCGGCCCCTCTGGACGCGCGACTTGGCACATGATGATGAAATACCAAGTTTTTCCGCTACTTCAACGATTGATAAACCCTGAAATTCGAATAAGAGAAGAGCCTGCGCGTACTTTTCCGGCAGGGTTTCGATCATATTTCTCAGGCCCGAAGCGATTTCATCCTCCGGGCTTTCCTCTTCTCTTTCATAGCCGATTTCGATATCATCTATATCCTTGATCCCTGTCCTGCGTTTCCTGTAATAGTCTATTATCGTATTCCGCGCTATCCGGTAGATCCATCCTACCAGCTTCGACTGTTCCTCGAGTTTATCGATATTAAGGTGGATCTTTAAAAAAACATCCTGAAGGATATCGTCGATATCGGAGCGGTTGGATATCCTATGGTATATAAAAGCCCTTATCCTTTCTCCGAAATCTTCCCAGATTTGATTGAAATCATGCGGCATAATTACCCAAAACCTCCGTCATCTTCAAAAAAAATATTTTTTTACAAGATATGACGTGAATATTTTTGAAAGGATGCAAAGTCCGGGATTTTTTTTGCATTACATTATAAGTTCCAATAAATTATACTCTTCTTAAAGGAAAAAATTCAACATCTTTCTTTATTTTTTAAGCCGGCCTCTTTAACCTTATGTTAAAATATTCTTTCAGCTGTGAGAATTTGTTTAGTTTCTTATGAGGTTCCGGATGAAAAGATTTTTTGCGGTTTCAGCAATTATCTTCACCTTCAATGTAATGTCTTTTCCTGCAAACCTTACTGTAAAAGTAACCGACGGGAAGATCGCTCTCGAAGATGCGACTGTGGTCATCATGGAACTCAAAACGAATATTCTGACTTCCGACATGGGCATAATTTTTGTCAAAAATATACCGGACGGGAAATACACAATGATCGCAGTCCTGCCGGGATATGAAAAATACAGCAATGTCATAGAGATGAACGGAGAAGACAGGGAGATCGATGTGAGGCTCAGGCCGGTTACTTTTTCCCTCGGCGAAATAAATGTCGAAGCGAAAAAGAACGAGGGAAAGGTCCAGACTACAACCACTATAAAAAAAGACGAACTCGAGGCAAATACACAGACCTTCATGAACGATGCGGTAAAGACCCTCCAGCTTATGCCCGGCGTCTCGTCCGGAGGGGGGACTTTCGACAGCAGGATGTACATACAGGGCGGCGACCAGGACGAATGGATCGCTTACATGGACGGTATATGGATCATGAACCCGACTGTATTCGGAGGGTTCCTGTCGATGTTCAACCCTTATGTGATAGAAAACATAGACCTTTACACGGCAGGGTATCCCGTCGAGTACGGACAGGGTCTTTCAGGCATAATTGTCGTCGATACGAAGAATGGAAATAAGGACAGGCTGAAGGGATTTATCGATATTTCCCTTATTTCGGCGGAGATGCTCCTTGAAGGGCCTTTAAGTTCAAACTTCACGGTGATGTTCGATATGAGAAGGACCTATTACGATCTTTATCTGTCGGAAATATTTTCCAGTTCACTGCTTTCAGGGGTCCAGCTTCCATATCTTTGGGACGGGATAATAAAATTCGACTGGGACATTTCCCCTCATGACAACCTTACCCTGGACCTTTACGGCAACATAGAGGGATTGAAATGGGATTTCAGCGGTTTTAGAGGGTCGTCCGGCTCGAATGAGGAATTTTATTACCAGCAGATAAACCTTATCGGCAGCATGAAATATACCCACAGGGATGATTCGGGCGACGCATTCGATCTTGTCGCAGGCGCAACACCTCAATTCAACCAGGACCAGTTAAGCGGAAGCCCTAATACCTTTTTTGACGACACTGAAAATGATTATTTATACCAGGTAAAGTCGGATTATTTTTTAAATTCCATTAAAGGGCACAAAATTCAGCTGGGCGGGCAATTTGTATATGATGTCCCGACCGGCAGCGATGTGATCAGCAATTATTCGCTAAACGCGCAGGGCCAATGGGCGAACACTTCGGAACTGGATCTTAACTACAATTCGACCCGGATCGCTTATTACAGCGGTTATCTCATGGATAACTGGGAGATCTTCCCCTCGATAATCATAGAGGGAGGGGGAAGGGAGGAGTATTATACGCTAAATGGCGAAAGCGCCTTCAACCCCCAGGCAGGGATAAAGTGGGAGAGCACCGATGCGCTCGATTTCTACCTGAGGGGAGGTTTATATCATCTTTTTCCTACGGATATTTCCTATATAGACAGCAATATGGGGAATCCTGACTTGCAGAGCGAGAAAGTCTGGCATGTCATCGGGGGGACCGAATATTCAAGCGGTGATTACGTCCTGCGCCTGGAGGGTTTTTACAAGTACTATTACGACCTGTGGGAAAGCGATTCAATACTCCGCTACAATAACGACGGGATAAGGAATATATACGGCGGGGATGTCTACATCCAGAAAAAGGCAAGGAAGGGCGAATGGCTTTCGGGATGGATCGCTTACACATATGTTTACGGTGCAGAGGACGTAATCGACAGGTCGCCTGATAATCCCGCGAATCCTTATCAGACTCCCTTAAACGACTGGTATGTCCCCGATTATCTCCGGGAGGATACTATATCGGCCATTATTGAAATGACGTATTATAAAAATCCGGACGTGCCTTCTTTTCTAGACTTTCTTAACGAATGGAAGCTTTCCCTTGAGCTTTCGGCGCTTAGCGGCAAGCCATACACGCCGGCGACTAATTTCATACAGAGCACCGATCCAAACGGCAATACGGTTTATTACATAAACTACGGCTCATACGACAGCCAGTATACTCCATGGTATATAAGGCTTGACGTAAAGATTACAATACCTGTAGGACTGCATTTTCTCAGCGGACTTCTTGGGCCCAATGTGAACGGCTATTTCTATGTTGAAGTATTAAATGTTCTAAACCTTTCGAATGTGATAGGCTACTATTACAGCGTCCAGAACGGCCAGCTTACCCAGACCCCGGAAAAAGACCTTCCGTTCGTGCCTTTCGCCGGATTCCGCATAGAGTTTTAGGAACTAAACTACCTGTGCCATCCCCCGCGCCAGCCGCCATGCCAGCCGCCGTGCCAGCCCCACCCATGATAGAAACCCCGGTGCGGGCCGAAATAACCCCAGTGCGGACCTATGTAAAAAACCGGGCCGGGCACATATGGTCCCTCAATAATAATCCATGGTCCGGTATAAAAGGGCGACCTGTACCAGGCCCCGTCTTCGTACCTCCACCAGTATCCGCCGTAGTAATAGACAAGTTCGCCGTTATAATCATAATACCCTTCCGAACCCGGGACAGGTATTAATTGCGGCTGCTGGACCTGTGAATTTTGATTGTTCTGTACATTGGTGGAAGGTTGTGTCGGCTGGGGGGCTTTAAGATCAACCTGTGACCCCTTTGCCGCGTCGAACACGGATTTGATGTCGGCTATTTTAATCGATCTCGCTTTTCCGTTTTCGCCGTCAAGGTACAACTCTTCGGCAGTTTTTCCCAGCATATTGCCCTTGACAACGCTTCCATCGTTCAAAATTATGTTTACTTCGAAAGAATATAGGAGAGTCATGGGCAGTAGAAGTATCGCCGTCATCAATATTTTTTTCATAACCGCCTCCATGAAGCTTCATGTATAATATAATAAGGGTTTTTCCCAAAAGAAAGATTCAGTATTTAGATCTGTCTTTTTCAGCGATTGCGTTGTGAATCTATGCTGTATGGCGCCCGGCTTACGGTACTTACAGTTACTGCTGCCGTAGCGTTCCCGAACCGGCTATCGAAGACATTATGATTCCCGCTATAGTATACTGGATCAAGCCTTCAATAAACCATATGACTGCAATTTTAAAAGGTATAGGGTATAAGGCGTATTGTTTGAATGATGAATATCCGGCCATAAGTATGCCGATCAGGAAGCCGTAAAAAATTCCCTCTGTAATACCCTTGCCTTTGTAAATACGGGCAAATATGAATACAAAAAGCAGGGTCGAAACCAGATATAAAACCGGTTCGAGCCAGAATATCATCTGAGGCCGCCATACATTGCTTAAAGAATTATTTATCTTGACAAGAAGTAGGGAATCAAATAAAAAATCGATAATTGCAAAGCAGAAAAATACAGCGGCAATTGTAATAAAGTATTTTTTGACGGTCATTGTCAACCTCCTTTATGATAACACGGATAATTTATTTCTTCTGGTTGAAGAAGTCAAGTGCAGGATAAGCTCCCCGATGTCCCCGACAAATTCCAGCCCGGCGTTTCTTCCGGTGCCCGAGAATACCATTTGATTATTCTCATAAAAACAGACCATGATATTCGATTTCAGGGATTCGTTAACTTTTGCCGTCATCTCGCCAAGCTTAGGAGCCGGCAGGTCGATTCCCTCGGTTCTGTCGGCGTATATTTCCATAGAACGTCTTTTATCTTTTACTGTTATTTGTATCGTCTCTGACGATAAGATGATTTTATCTATCCGGGCTCCGGTATATGTCGCAAACCGGTAAATGCGGTTTTTATAATAAAAACCGAAGATGAATCCTGTAAAATAACTTCCGAGCCATGGGATTTTAGCGATTGAACCGAACAAAGAGATTCCGTCTTCGTCAAAGTGATTGGTCTGCATCCAGATCCATGATGACGGCATCGATCGGCCCCAGTCCTTTTCCATGTAGCCCTTACCGCCTGTAAAATCGGTAGTTATGCCGTTAACATCAAAATAACCGTATATATCATGATCAAAGCTCATGGTGGCATGATAGCATTCCATCATGGGCACGAAAGCGTACCAGCCCATTGTTCCCGGAGAGAAAGGGGATACCGGCCAGGGAAAGATGTTTTTAAAATTCAGGTCGGCTTTTATTTTGTCCCTTCCGTCGTCCATATCCAGGAGCATTTGTTCCAGGGAAAAATAATTACCGCCGATTTTAAGCTCGAACTTTTTTGTATTTGCCCGGAACTCGCCGATCGGATATTGATAATAATAGAGTTTCCGATTTCTGGCGTCCGCAAGCATAACAAAAGAATGCGATTTTGACGTATTCATCGATATTGAAATTCCGGGAATGACTGCATAAGCTGTTTTCTCATCCCTGCTGATCGACTTAAAATACCAGCCCTCAAAATAGTTCTTCTTCTTCACTTTGCCCTGAAAAACCTCAGGCTTCCAAAGATTCGACATGCATCCCCCGAATAATAAATATAGAATATAATGATCATATTGACAAATTAGAAAATTAATTTTATTATTTAATAAGCCTATTAAATATCATTATTAAATAGCGGGGAAAATTTATATGGGTATTGCCGCATCTTTCAGCAAAGTTAGGAAATCATATTCCTCAGGCGAAGCGAGAACCGCTGTTCTTAAAGACCTTGATTTCAAGATCGAAAACGAGGAAATGGCGGCTTTTGCAGGGCCTTCCGGATCGGGTAAAACCACTATCCTTAACCTTCTCGGCTGCATAGACAACCCCGATTCCGGAAAAATAGAAATAGACGGCCTCGATATCACATCGATGGGACAGGGAAAACTCGCGGAATTAAGAAATAGCAAAATAGGGTTTATCTTCCAGAGCTTTAACCTTATACCGGTCCTGACGGCATTTGAAAACGCGGAGTTTCCCCTGCTTCTAGGAGGAATGAAAGACAGGGATCAAAGAAGGGAAAAGGTGATGGAAATATTTAAACTCGTCGGAATTGAAAAATTAGCCTCCCGGCTTCCGGGGCAGCTTTCGGGGGGCCAGCAGCAAAGGGTCGCTATAGCAAGGGCCCTTGTTAAAAAACCCCTCCTGATCCTGGCCGACGAGCCGACAGCAAACCTGGATTCAAAGAGCGCATCCGAAACCCTGGAACTGATGAGGATGATGAATAATGAACTTAAAACGACTTTTGTATTTTCGACCCATGATATTAAAATAATGGAATTCGCCAAAAGGCTGATCCGGCTGGTTGACGGAAATATAGTTTCGGATGAAAAAAAATGATCGGGCCGGCTGATTTATTGAAACTTGCCGCAAGGAATGTCCGCCGAAACCGCGCCAGGACCGTTCTTACTGTGGCCGCCAGCGCTGTCGGCATAATGGTTTTCCTGTTATCGAGCGCCATGCTGGGCGGGATCGATGAAACCTCGATCAGGAACCTCGTTAACTCGGATACGGCCCATATTAAAATTTACAATACGGCTTATTATCCCGACAGGAAAAATATGTACCTTGAGAACCTTATTCAGGGCTATGATAAAATTACAGTAAAAATCAAATCGCTTGACAGCGTAATTTCCGTAACTCCCCGCCTTAAATTCACCGGGGCCGTATCCATGCCTGAAGAAGACGCCCCCTGTACAATTATCGGTGTCGATCCGGAAACCGATGGTAAAGTCTTTAATATCCTGAAAAGCGTTATAACGCCGGGCAAAGGCGCTGATTTTTATAATAATCCGCACTCCTGCCTCCTGGGGGTAAAGTTCGCCGATTATATAGGGGTAAAACAGGGTGACGAGATTTTACTTTCGGGAAGAACCATGCATGGCACTTATAACGCCGACAGTTATACCGTATCCGGGTTTGTTTCGTGCGACAATCCTGCAATCGACGCATTCTCCGTTATACTCCCCCTTAAATCGGCATTAGAATTCGCCGATACGGGTGAAAGAGTGAGCGAAATAGATATCTCCTTAGGATCCAAAGATTCTCCCCTGATTGGCAAAGTCATGGATTCTCTGCGGGAGCAAAATAATCTGCCGCCAGGGCTCAATGCTTATTCCTGGAAAGACGAGCTTTCGGATATGCTGACGGTATTCGGGATCAGGCGTTTCGCACAGAAATTGATCATATCCCTGCTGTCCATAATAGCAATTGCCGGCATTGCCAACACCATGCTGATGGCCGTTTTCGAGAGGACAAAAGAAATCGGGACAATGGAGGCAATGGGAATGAAAAAGAGCGAGATCATGCAGCTATTCCTTTTCGAGGGGATAATCATAGGTATCGCGGGCTCCCTTGCCGCTATAGTAATCACCTCGATTCCCCTTACCATTCTCACCAATATCGGGATCGAGGTCAAGGGTTCGGAACTCCTGGCTAATGTCCCGATATCGAGCAGGATCTACGGTTACCTGGAATGGTCGTATTACCCTGTCGCATTGATCATCGCTTTCATCACCTCTGTGATCGCTTCGGTTTATCCGGCCCTTAAAGCAGCCGGCCTCAATATTGCGATGGTCCTCAGGAGTAAATGATGCATTATTTAATTTCTTTTTCCATGAAAAACATTTTAAGGAACAAGAGGCGGACGCTTCTTACTCTGATTGGAATTATACTTGCAATATCGGCCCTGATAATAGGCTATTCGGTCCTTACCGGAGTTTTAAATCAGGTCCTTGAAGCGTCGGTTAAATCGTCGGGAGATATCTGCATCCAGACCAGGGCCTTCACGAAATCGGAAAGGCTTCTTCCAACCGATAAGGGCCTGTCAGATCTAACCGGACTCATCGATGCGATTAAGAAATATCCGCAGATAAAATATGCCATTCCGAATGTTAAATTTGCCGGTTTATTCGTTACAAACGATGAAAACTTTGCTTCAATGGGAAATTCCATTGTTCCTTCAACCGAAAAGGATTTCTTAAGGCTTCAGGACAATCTGGTCGCAGGGACATATTTTTCAGGAGGCACTAACGAAGCGGTCATCGGCATAGAGATTGCCAGGAAGCTCGGGTTGAAAGCCGGCGACACCGCCCTTTTTGTCACTAAGAACAGCTTCGATTCGCTGGCCGCCAGGAGGTTCAAGATAGTCGGAATAGCCGATTTCAGCATGTATGAATTGAACAGGACTTTTTACGCCGACCTTGATACGGTTTATTCCCTCCTTAAAATAACGGGAAGCCCGCAGAAACTGATGATAATACTCCGGAACAGTTCGGATATGGATACCTTCAAGGGGACACTTTTAAAAGACCCTTATATCAGGGAGCATAAGCTCGATGTGTTCAGGGCCGATGAAATAGGAATTTTCTCGACAGTATTCCCGCTCATGACCTGGATAGCGAGGTTTGTAATGCTTCTTTTCCTCCTGACGGCGGGGATGACTATAGTCAATACCATGATGATGACTGTCCTTGAAAGGACCGCTGAAATCGGGGTCCTTCAGTCGATGGGCATGAAACGCGGCGCCGCGATAATAATGATCATCACCGAAAGCTCTTTGATCGGGCTTATCGGAAGCACCTGTGGAGCCGCAATAGCCGGCCCGGCGGCTTTTTATCTTGCCAGGAACGGGATAATACTCGGAGAAAACATAGCAAAGGGAATGCCGATAGCGATTAAAAACGTGATCTACCCGTATATCAGCATCGGATCGATCGCCGGTATTATGGCGATAGGAGTTATTATGGCGGCTGGGGCAGGCGCCATCCCGGCTCTTTTAAAAATTTTAAGGCTGAATCCCGCCCAGGCCATAAGGTCCAAGGGATGAAAGAAAGTAAAGCCGAACAGGTTATTCTTGAAGCCGCGGAAAAATTATTCCTGGAAAAAGGGTTCTCGATGACATCCACTACCCTGATCGCTAAAGCCGCCGGCTGCAATCAGGCCCTTATTCATTATTACTTCCGCACTAAAGAACATTTGTTCGAAGCGGTGTTTGAAAAAAAAATGAAAATGTTCGTATCGACGTTTTTCCAGGCGGGGAAAGAAAATTCAACTTTAGAAGATAAATTGAAACAAAAAATCGAAACCCATTTCGATATGCTTAAAGCCAACCCCCAGCTGCCCTTTTTAATATTTAATGAATTGATAACAAACCCCAAAAGGCTTGATAAATTCAAGAATAAAATAAAAACAATTGCTCGGCCGATTCTTCTTCAAATTCAGTCTGATTTGCAGACGGAGATAGAAAAAGGAAATATCCGTCCAATTACCGCTGTAGATTTATTGATCACGATTTTTTCACTCAATGTAATTCTGTTCCTTGGTAGCCCGATCCTGAAAACTATTGCGAACCTATCGGACGATGAATATCAAAATTTTATCGAACACAGAAAACGGGAAAATGTAACTGCAATTCTAAAAAGCCTGCGCCCCTGACCTTGAGACCCTGCAATTCCCGCCATTGTTTGATTTTTGATATTCAGTTAAAATCACTTATTTTAAAAAATTCAGTGAATATTCCTGATTGCAAATACCCGGATTATTTGTACCATTAATTGCGGAATGATTTTAATTAAAATAATCAGAGGATATTTTGATAAAAATAATTATATTTATTTTTTCACTTTGCTGTTTGACTTTCGCTTTCTATTTCAGGGATTTAATTGTGGCCGGTTTAATTTTTTTTATGATAGGGCTATCCGGAATGCTGTATCTGATAAAAAATTATTTGAATAAGAATAAGATAGACCCTCCTGCAAAAAATAAATCATGAAAAGGAATAATTGGCCCCTCAAAAAAAATATAAAACAACTTGACTTTTCATTTTATTTCTTACTATATTCAATTAATAATAATTTAAGAGGCTGCAAGTCTGAAAATATTTCTTTTAAAAAAATCTCTGCCTTCCTCCTATAAAGAGAGCTGTGTCCATTGATTGGGGACAGCTCTTTATTTTTTTGAACGCATGGAAAGGAGATTTCGATGGGTTTTAAATCTATTGCTCTGGTTATCATTTACCCGGTTGTTTTTATATTGGAGCATGTTTATCCGAATTATTTTCCCAGGCCCCGCCATATCCGGCACAGCGCTTACAATCTGTCGGTCGGCCTCTTGAACGGCCTCATCGGATTATTTATTATTTCGGTTGTCAATCTGCGCCTGTCGGATATTATAAGCCTGAACAATTTCGGCCTCCTGAATTTACGGGTTTTGCCTTATTTTCTCAGGATAATTCTCGCATTTCTACTGTTCGATCTCTGGATGTATATCTGGCACCTGGCCGATCACCGGGTGCCTTTGTTATGGCTTTTCCATAGATCCCACCATAACGACCCGGAGATGGACGGCTCGACAGCGCTGCGCTTCCATCCTGTTGAAATCATAATATCGGGTGTTTTAAGGCTTCCTGTCTTTATTCTGCTAGGCATGAATATTACAGCCCTGTCCATATATGAAACCGTTTTTTTGGGCTGCATTCTTTTTCACCACAGTAATATTTACCTTCCGGCTCCTGTCGACAGGTTCATACGAATTTTTATCGTAACACCCGATATGCATAGGATGCATCATTCTGTTAAGAAAATAAACCTTAATTCTAATTTCTCATCGATTTTATCTTTCTGGGACAGAATTTTCGGCACTTTTAAAAAATGGGGAGATACCAGGCTCGTGAAAATAGGCCTTACAGATTACCGTGAAGAAAAATGGCAGAGGCCCCTTGGTATTCTTGCCCTTCCCTTCAAGGGCCTCGATGAAACGGGATAAAAGAAATTAAATCACATTATCGGCGAAAAAAAACACGACAAAAAATATATTTTTCAAAACCCTTGATTTTTGGTTTTAAATATCGTATAATATATCTGTATTAGAACAGTAGTACACTAATATGGAGGAAATGATGGTTTCCATTCACAAACTTTCCTTTTCTTATGGGAAAGGAAAAAATTTGTTTTCAGGTTTGAACCTGGAATTAACACCCGGGAATATTTATGGGCTTCTCGGCAAAAACGGGGTAGGGAAGACAACCCTGCTTAAAATCATATCGGGGCTTCTTTTTTCACAATCCGGCGAATGCATGGTCTCGGGAATAAATTCAAAATACCGCAATCCGGAAGTTTTAAAAGATATTTATTTTATTCCGGAGGAATTTTATTCCCCGCCGGTAACTATAGGCCAGTATGAATTTCTCCAGGCCCCGTTTTACCCCAAATTCGATCATGAAAATTTTTCCAGATTGATCGGTGAATTCAGCCTTTTCCGCAAGAATAAACTGACGGAGCTTTCTTTTGGGCAGAAAAAAAAATTCCAGCTGGCATTCGGTACGGCCACTAACAGCCGGCTTTTTATCCTGGACGAACCGACAAACGGGCTGGATATCCCCTCAAAAAGCCAGTTCAGGAAACTCCTCGCCTCATCTTTATCCGAAGAAAGGATCTTTATTATCTCTACGCACCAGGTCAGGGATATGGAGAATATCATAGATCCCATAATCATCCTTGATGACGGGAAAATAATCTTTAACGAGTCGATGGAAAATATTTCAAGACATCTTAATGTTTCCATCAGGCAGGATCTTGGAAATGATAATAAAATCCTGTATTATGAAAGGGTTCCCGGCGGATACAGCGTATTGTCGGCCGATGGAAATTCCGGAGGTTCCAGGATCGACATTGAGGTCCTTTTTAATGCAGTAATATCGGAGAGGGAAAAGATGAAAGCCATTTTTAATTCGGAGGAAAAAAATGAATATTGAATCCATAATAAATATCAATAGGGTCGTTTTCCTTATAAGGAACGAAATATTTTCTAATTACACGAAAATATTTACTGTATTCGGAGCGATAGCAGCAGTTTTATTTGTGAACATGCTTTTCTCCAGGAATATAGGCGCCGGCTTGTTCGAGGCAATACTTTTTATAGGGGGGGTAATATATACCAGCGGCATATTCAAAGAATTGCACAATCCTCAGAAGGGAATCAGCTATCTTATGCAGCCTGCATCGATACCGGAAAAATTTCTGGCCAAACTCCTGCTCTCAACCATCGGGTATTCACTAGCGGTAATAGTTTTTTTATTTCTATTTTCCGTTGTGATTTCAGGTTTAAGTTCGGTCATTTTTGGAAAAGGAAGTCCTTTATTTAATCCTTTTACATTGAATGTGATCTGGATGATACTGAATTATTTCATAATCCAGTCGGTCTTTCTGCTGGGTTCGGTTTATTTTAAAAGGTCGGCTTTATTCAAAACAATTCTGGCATTGTTCGTTTTCGTAATTTTGTTAGGGCTTATGAGTTTTATTTCGATCAGAATCGTTTATGGAAACGATTTAAGCTTGAATTTACAGGAATTATCAGGCAGCTTCAAAAATTATTTCATAAGCTACATACCGGGAATTGCGAAAACTTTATACCTTTTCGCAGCGGCTCCCCTTTTCTGGATAGTCGGTTATTTTCGATTAAAAGAAACAGAGGTTTAATATGGAATTCCGGAACCGGGAGTCTATTTACCTCCAGATAGGGGATTTTATCTGTGAAAATATTTTACTTGAAAAATGGAAGGCGGGGGAGAAGATACCCTCGGTCCGCGATATGGCTGTGAGTATCGAGGTGAATCCCAACACGGTAATGCGAACATACTCTTATCTTCAGGAAAAGGGCATTATAAACAATCAGCGCGGGATCGGATATTTTATAACTGACGAATCCTATGAAAATACACTGAAATTGAAAAAGAAGGAATTTATCGATACGGAACTCGGAAGGCTTTTTAAGGATATGGAACTTCTCGGATTATCGATCGAGGACCTGATTACTTTATATCAAAATTATAAAAGCTTGAATAAGGAGAAAAATATATGAAGACTTCAGACAAAATATTGATTTATGCAGGTTTTTTTGTATTGATATTGATAACCGCATTAATTGTTTTTTCGAGGATTACTCTTCACCGTCAAAACCCTGCGGTCGATCAAAAAGAGCATTCCGCCGGCGGTGAAATAATCACAAAAGAATTTCAGCTGGACGGGTTTTCCGGAATTTCCGTTTCAGGGGGCTGGGAGGTTGAAATAACTTCCGGCGGTTCAAATCAATACCAGGTGCGGATAGATCTTCCGGAGTCCGATTCCGATAACCTCGATGTTTATAAGGATGGCGGATTGCTGATCGTTAAATACAAAAATTTTTCATTTTATACCCCTGGGGAACATAAAATCAAGGTTACTATGCCGAAAATCGCCCGGATTGATTCGAGCGGGGATGCGAAAATTTTCTTCACGGGTTTTCAGTCCGGAAATCTGGATATATCAAGTTCAGGAAGCTGCAGACTTCTAGACGGTACCAATACTATCGGACGCTTATCGATCGATAGTTCCGGTTCTTCGCAAATAAACCTTAACGGCAGTCCGGTTACAAACGCCTATGTTCATACATCCGGATCCAGTACGGTAGAACTTAATATGGCCGGAGGCGATCTTACCGTAAACACCAGCGGATCAGCATCTGTAATTTATTCCGGCGCGGCGGGTAAATTAAATGTAAGCCAATCGGGATCGGGTTCGGTTACTAAGAGATAATCACGAATTAATTAATTGTTTCATTTAGCCGGCTAAGCCGGCTGTATTGTCCTCTTCATCAGTAAATCCTCCAGATGCAGGTACATAATATGGCCTGCATTTTATTATTGAGGGAGATCCGGCGAATTCAATAGTCATGCAACTTTTTCTCATAATGAATTAATAAGCTATAATATAATAACTTGAAATTTAGAGAGGCATATCTAATGGATAAAGATAAAGAACCTCCCATTTTTGACACAAACCCGCTTGTCCTCCGGGATGAGATGATTATGAAGCCTGTGCTGGCTTCAGGTCCCGGAGGCCAGCATATAAATAAGACATCGTCGGCAATCCAGGTCTATCATCAGAAATCCGGAATTCGTTTCCGGGTGCAGGATTCCCGCGACCAGTTCCAGAACAGAAAGATAGCGGTAGAAAGGCTGGCAATGAAACTCGAAAAACTAAATGAAAAGAACAGATTAAAACTGGCTGAAAATAAAAGGAAAAATAAAGTATGGAAGAAACCTAGAAAAATCAAAGAAATGATACTAAAAGACAAAAGGAAAATATCGGAAAAGAAGGAATCGCGAAAGGGACCCTTAGCCGATTAAAGGTTGTATTTAACCTTGATCTCCTGTTCGGCTTTTAACCAATCCGATATTTCATTGCCTGGCATTCCATTATTTTTCCTTTCCAGATAAAGTTCATAAGATCGTTTTTTAATTTCATTCAAAAAATCTTTGAGTTCCGGCTTTACTTTCGGGCTCCTCTTTTTTGCAGTTTTTTTTGCCGGTTTTTTTGTCGAGGTCTCTTTTTTTGAAGCCATAATAATTCCCCTCCTAAACACTAAAAGAATTATAATAATCGCCCTGCAATAAAGCAAAATAATTAAAGGGTCGGCAAGCTTATAAAAAATTCCCTACGGCTCTTTGCAGCGGGTCATAATTCCTGTTATAATTTTTAAGGATTTCATATAAGTCCGGTTATTTTAGGAAGATATCACGATGCCCTTTGACAAAATTATGAAAATAATTGTGAAACCTTATACACTGGGATTGCTATTACTGATAACCGGATGCGAATTGAATCCGGAAGGCAGCAATCAACATGTCAGTCCAAGGAATTCCAGCTCTTCGTCATCGTCGTCATCGCAGTCCCATTCGTCAGTCAGCAACCCGACAAATTTGGTTTTAAATCATTTCGGGACACAAATTATAGGCAATCACTTCCAGGTGATCGTTTCAAGCTGGCTTAGTAACGGTTCAACATATTTTGCCACAAACTCATTATTAGACAAGGAAGATATCAGCATCCTTTTCGCTTGCGAACAAACCCCTGTTATCTTTAATGGAAAATATTATGAAGTAGTCTCCGTGCATCCGGCTGTCGGAGGCCAGGAGAATAATATTAATACTTATATTGTCGTAATGAATGTTGATGGAGTAAATAATATAGTCGCCAGGACAGGCACCTTTACAAGCATGTGCTGCGCTATTGTAAATGGCGGCACTCTTTATATATACGGTACTTTATTGAGCAGAAACGGCATAACCAGAGATTGCCAGATTCCCTGGGTATTTTATACTCAGGACCTCATTAACTTTCAATCTAACCAGGTATTTTCAACAGACCCGACGAATACGATCTTTAATACCAGTGTTTGTTTTGATGGTACCAGATATGTTATGGCGCTGGAAGCGGGTTATTTTAATCCGGTATTCGCGCAATCTGCCGACGGGAAGAATTTTACTCTGATGAACCTTAAATATCAGAACGGAAGTTATAATGCATGTCCGACTATACGCTATTCAAACGGTTATTATTATATGATTTATCTTATTTATACGAATGGCCTGTATAATGAAATGATCACAAGGACTGCCGACTTTGTCAATTGGCAGGATTCAGTCAAGAATCCGGTTTTAGTTCCCGATTCTTTTGACATGAAGGATCCGTCGTGCATTGATACTTCGGATATAGATATGGTCGAATATGGGGGGCAGCTTCATGTTTATTATTGCATCGGCAATCAGTCCAGCTGGTTCAATATAAGGCGCGCCTATTATAATGGGACTATGGCCAATTTTTTCAACTGGTTTTATATGTGATGATATGCCCCGGGATGGCAAACCAGGCTTTGAATCAAAAATTTTTATTAAAAATATATGCAATAACTTGACACTACGAAATAACGGGATTATCCTTATTTAGGAGTTGAAAAATGAAACTTTATGTAGGAAATCTATCGTTCAACATGACCGATTCGAGTTTGAGTGATATTTTTAAGGAATTCGGCGCTGTGAATGAAGTTACCATCGTTATTGACCGCGAATCAGGTAGATCGAAAGGTTTCGGGTTCATTGAAATGCCAAATCAGGCTGAAGCTGAAGAAGCTATCAAGCAGCTTGACGGCAAGGAAGTTGACGGCAGAAAAATTAAAGTGAATGTCGCCAAACCGAAAGAAGATCGTTCTCGCCGCTATTAGTCAATTTTCCGCATTGCTTCAGAGGATTGTCTGGAACCGCTGTCAAAGAAGTCATAGAGGTGTTTATTTTATATCGCCTCAAGAGGCGTTTGTGCCGTACAATGAGGATGTGAGAGAGGCTGAGAAATTAGGGCTGTTAAAATATCCTCTTTATCCGAACGGGCGGATAGTCTTACCGCGACAGCGGGCTTTTTGATCAGTCCTGATAGAGCGCGGCAGGATCCAAATCCTTTGATGAAGAAGCGGGAATGCCTGTTTCAATAATATCGACGCCTGATTTTTCAATCTGAATCGCAACGGCAATTTTGTCTTCAATTGAAAAGCCGATACCCGGCCCCTTTTCTCCTACCTGAAGAGTCGTATCGAGTATGAATAGCTTTTTCATGTTATACCTCCTTTAAGCAAATACCTTTTTCCTGCCATTGATTATCAATAGCAATTTTATTTTATCCTGCCATGGACATGCAATTTGCCTCAAAGTAAGGAATAAAAGGTTTTTCCTTATTTCCCGGAAATTGATACCAATCTAAAAAGTGATTAATATTTAATCATTTTTATATAATAAGATTATATTATAATCTGGTTAAATTATTTTAGCATAATAATTACTCATTATTTTGAAATTGCAGTAGCTCATTTAACTTATTTGATAATAAGGAATTATAATATCACCTGATTAAAATATAGAATGTTGGTATAAATATTGCTTCATTTATTTAAAGAGATTTTTAGATAAAGGAGGATTCTATGTCTGAAAGAATAATAACCGGTCCGAAGATTGTTCCGACTCTGGGTTTTATGGGCGCTGCAATTAACGCAATGGCGCTGATCGCTCCCGGGGCGTTTCTCTGGATCACATACCAGATGCAGGCCGCGGCCACGGCTACAAGCGGGGCGTCTGCGGCGCTGGATATGTGGCCGGGTATATTAGTCGCTCTTGTGCTGGCTTTTTTGACGGCCCTGTCCTACGCGGAACTCGCAAGGATATATCCGGAAGCCGGTTTTGCAAGCTGCGCTTACTTCGCGGAGAAGGCTTGCCTTGATGCTGCAAAGGAAAAACGTGCGGCCCCCGCTTCTTTCGCACGTCTCTCCAAACTTGTGACCGGCTGGGCCGCCCACCTGTTCTACTGGGTTTACCCCGGCGTTATGGTGGCCATGATGTCGATACTCATAGGCTATATATATAATGCTGTAACGGGCCAGACCCTCTCGAACACGGTCCTGGTCATCATCGGTATAGTTTTTGCCTTCGTCATGGGTTATATCGCTTACAGGGGCGTCAATGGCTCCACGAAGACCAATATTGTGGTAAATATAATCCAGTGGGTGGCTATTGTTGTATTTAGCGGCCTTGCGATATGGTACAGGATATCCAACCCCGAACATGTTCAAAACTGGTCTTTTACCGGCACGTACGATATCCTCAAATTCCACAATATCCAGGCCGTACTGGTTCAGTCCACGATCGCCATCCTTATACTCGTCGGCTTCGAAAGCGCGACCGCGCTGGGCGCCGAGACAAAAGAGCCGGGGAAAAATATCCCCAAGGCTATAATCCTGGCGTTATTTGTCCAGGGTGTTATAGCGTACCTCTTCGAATACTTCGCGGCAAACCTTATGGCCAGTGAAAAGCTTACAGGTACGATTACTGTTGCGGCGACTGCCTCAGCTAAAGCTTACACGAAGACTGTGACCGGCATGGACTGGCTTGCCGCATCTTCCGCGCCGATCGGCGATATGACGAGGCTTCTCGGCGACAAACTCCTGGGCGGTATAGGCTTCGGGCTTATGATAATCATGGCTGTAACCGTCGCGATAGCGGTAATAGGCACGACCCTTAGCTGTATGAATACTGCCGTCCGGGTGACGAACGGCATGGCAGCGGACAGGGAACTTCCGGAATTCCTGGGGTTCCTCCACACCGAGCATAAGTCTCCGCATACCGCCATCTGGGTGCTTGTCGCAGTTTCCTGTGTAATAGCGGCTATCGGCATACCGAATATTGTCGGTTTGACGGGCATTACCCTTGCATCCAACTTCGGCACGTTCGTCCTGTACGGTTTCGTATGCATATGGACTATAATCGCTTTTAAAGGCCGAAAGGATTTTAACCTGCTCAGGCATGGCGTTATTCCTGCAGGAGGGC
Organism: uncultured Spirochaetota bacterium; assembly: GCA_963768055.1. Classification (GTDB taxonomy): domain Bacteria; phylum Spirochaetota; class Brevinematia; order Brevinematales; family JAOACQ01; genus CAVYGN01. The sequence continues at coordinate 100,602 of CAVYGN010000001.1, forward strand.
TGATCCTGAACATCCTGATGCTTGCAGGGATAATCTACCTGAACTTTACCGGAACGGCGGATAATGTTACCGAAGCGAGTATATGTTTTTACATAGCGGGCGGCTTTGCTCTTGTAAGCTTCCTGTATGTGGTGATTACGACCGTCAACAAGAATTATAGCATGAAAATGATATCGGCGATGATACGTCCTGAAAAGCTGGGAATACTTGTCGCTGTGTTAAAGGAAGAATCCCTTGTCCAGGGCATGACTGTTACAAAAGTCAAGGGTTTCGGCCGGACATACGGCAAGGTCGATCCGGATGAACCGGTCGACGAGAAGATAAGCTTTATCCCCAAAACCAGGATCGATATAGTCGTAAACGACTGGGATGTTCCCCATGTCCTGGCTATAATGAAGGAAGTTTTAAGGACCGGTAAAGCCGGTGACGGCAAGATCTTTGTTACCGACACAAAGGAAACCTTGAGGGTTTCCACCGGTGAAACAGGGGTCCTTGCCGTATAGGATTTATCCTGAAAGGAGGCATTAAATGAAAAGAATAGAAGCAATAGTAAGGCAGAAAAAGCGGGTGCTGTGGTAACGGCCCTTGGCCGGATCGGGCACCCGGGTATAATGATAAGCGAGATAGAAGGACATGGAAAACAGCATGGCCTGGAGGATAATGTCCGCGGAAAAAAATATACAATCGACCTGATAACCAAGACGCGTATCGAGATAATCGCTAAAGATCCCGATGTAAAAAAACTTGTCAATGCGATAAGAGAAGCGTTTTTACTTAATCATCGCAACCGTTCTTATATTATTTAAAAGCGTATCTGCATTCTTAAGCCATATGCCGACTTCCCTGTCATCATATGAAATTGCCCTTTCGGCCCATTGCCTGCAGTACGAACATACCAGGGATTTGTCATTTATAACCCTGTCGCTGCCCATTCCATCACAAACCTTTTTATCGCATTCATAGTTTGTTACAAATTTTTTTAAAAATCCGTCCAATTTTTTATTATCGATATAAAGGCTGGAAGGAAACTTAAAGAAATCAAAAAACCTGGCCAGTTCCTCCAGATTTGTTTTCCCTGCCGTGTCTTGCCCGGCCTTTTTAATCTCTTTAATATCTTTAATAGACGGCCAGAACATCAGGTCTAACAGGTTTCCTTTGTATTCTCTCGATATATAAGCCTGTGCAACCCTTGATAAAAATTCGGTAGTTTTAGTTCTATCGACGAGCTTCATAGAAAAATTGTAATTACCCGTTTTATTGCAAAGCTCTTCATAGAGGTATATGTCCTCGGGCCTGATAAATTCGGCGGCTATATTATGTACGGGATATTTGAATTTTTCCGTGCAGCAATTCATTACATTGTAATCTATAATTAAATTTTCCGATGGGTCGCCTTTTCTGCTTGAATGCGACTGGCTTGTCGAGTGGGAAATACGATTAGGGCAATAGTGCAGGCATGAACTATTTGCAAAGATCCGGAGCGCAACATTTGAATTCCTGGTATAGCTCAGCATATCCTCAAGCAATTCAAAGTTTCTATTATTATAGTTTTGCAATGTGATTTCATCCGCGCCCATCTCTTCCCAATACTTTATGTGCTGCAGTTCGCAAATACAGGCGTGCGCCCCGATTGTAACCTTTAAATCCGGAAAAAGTTTTTTAACTATAGTCAATAGATATGAAGAATTAAGGGTTATCCGGTCCGTACCCATCTCTACAAGGGATTCAACCAGCCGGATCATTTCATTAAGGATGGTTTTATCAAATTCTTTATTTGCCAGACACATGGGATTTAAAAGGTAGTTAAACTGCAGTCCGTTATCATGGCAAAGTTTTATATAGCTTCCAAGCGACTCCCTGGAAAGCTCCGGTAGGAGCATAGAGTATCTTCCGCCTCCCACAGCATCGCTTTTTTGCTTCCCATAGACAGATTTTATCGATTTTTCGATATCAATTTTTACTATCTCTTTAATTAATTGAGGATCGAAGTTCGTTGCCAGAGAATAATTCATTTTGAATTTTTCCGGACTTTGCATTTCTTTATCTCCAAATTTGCCGCATACGGACGGCGATTGCAGGAGATAGTATAAAATGAGGCAAAATAATAGTCAAAACCCTAAATGACCGGGTCATCGCGGCGGGATGTAGTCCCTGTATTCTTCAATCCAGCCGTTTTGAAGCATTACCCTGACTTTTGTTCTTCCTGTTATATTTTCAGGTAAAGGGCTTGTCCATGATTTGCCCGGAGGCAATGAAAAATTAGTCGAATAAGAGCTGTCTGATCCGTCAATAAGGACTTTTCCGTTCGTTATTCCGTATTCCGTAGGATTATCCAGCTGCAAAGTCATATCGGGATGAACTATTTCGATATTTACCGGATCGATGATCCTAATTAAAACAATGCCGGGCCTTATATCGTTCGTACTGTTAAATTCGGATTGATAAAAAAGATATACATTGGTTTTGACTGTGAAAGCAGGGATTTTTACCGGGATGACGACTGTTTCCTGATCCGCTGAAAATTTGATGTTTCCCGAGATTTTGGGATTTTTCTCCAGGTTAAAATGAATCATTCCGCCCTTTGACATATCTGTTTTATCCCGGCGTAAATCCAGCAAAAGCGTTTCACCGGGGTAAATATGAACTTCGTTATTTTCAGGCTTGAATGCCGGATTTGTGCAATTGAACATGCATTTATATAAAAACATGGTAATGTGTGTTACTGCGCTGTAAAAAAATTCGTCATTTTCCCCGAGGCCTCCTCCTTCCATGACTCCATGGCCCATGCCCTTCAAGGTAAGCAGTTCATTAAAGATACCCTTATCGGTTAGTAATCTTGAAAAATTGGCGCTGGTTTCATAAGGAACAAACTGATCTTTATCGCCATGGATCAGAATAGTCGGAGTATCGGTAAGCTTAAACGCCGGAAACGAAAATGACCCGTAAATACTTATTATCGCGAAAAGCCCGCTTTTATCCGGATAGTTGTGAGCGATTTCACCGCCGGCTGAAGCTCCTCCAAGGGCGATGAAATTTGAATTTATTCCATACCTTACGCTGTTTTCTCTTACCCAGGCTACGGCTTTTTCCGTATCGGCTATAGCGTTAGCATAAGCCTTCGCCCAATTCAATTCAGGATGATCCGCAAGGGTATAATTTATCGAAATAACGACATAACCCCGCCTTGCAAGAGCTTCGGCCAGGGTCTCTAGCTGTGTTTTATCGCCGGTGGAAAACCCTCCGCCATGCACAAGTATAATTGCAGGACGGCTTAATGCCTTATCTTTTGACGGCCTGTAAATATCCAAAGTAAGATTAGTATTCTGCGGGGAGTAAACCAGGTCATTTTCCGCATCGATTTTATCAAAAATCGGAATTAAGTAACGCAGGGTTTCATTGCCCTTATTCTGTGAAAATCCAACTGATGAAAATAGAACGGCAATTGTTAATATAAAAATGATTTTCCTCATTTGTTGCTCCTCTTTTTATTCAATTAACGGTTTAAGGCTTATATTCCGGAAATAAAGTGAAGGCTTGTCAGCCCCGCATTCGAATTATAACCAGCCGAAATCGTCGGTTTCGATCCTTTCATGCCGCCGCATGATACTAAAGTCATGCCAAAGGCGAAGCACACGTCGGCTGTTAAAGACTTGTGGACAATATTCATCAGTTTCTCCTGTTAAATATGTGGTAGATAATTTCTTTGAAGTGTTTACTTTTCAAATTTCTATATAATTAACATTTCTATATTTTTTATTGTTATTGAAAATTTCTTTAATTTCACCTTTCGATGAAAAATATAATATTTGCCACCCCTTATCTATAATTTTTTGAAGCATATTAATTTGTTTTTCCAATCTAATAGGATCAGATTTAATAAATGGATCATCCAGAATAAAGAAACCTTTACTTCCTTTCAAAAGCTTTTCTCCAAGTGCAAGCCGGATGGAAAAATATAATTGGTCCCACGCTCCTCCTGATAATTTTTCAGCTTCTAAAACTTCTCCATTCTGTCGTCTGACTTTTATTTTATCATTTTCCTGGCTAAAAATAACTTCTTCATAGAAGTTACCTGTTATTTCAGCAAAAAACTTTGAGGCCGGGCTATTTTTTCCAAAAAGCACAGAAACCTTTTCTTTTTCTTCAGCTTCTATCTCTTCAAATATTTTAATACCTTCCAGTGCGTTTTCCCTGTTATTTTCAGTTTTATTTATAAATTCCTGCAATCTATTTAAAAGTTCTTCCAGTTCAATAGTTGTTGTACAATAAATACTTTCACTTTCTGCATGTAAAACTTCATTTGCCTTTTTTCCAATTTCATTCATTTCATTTTGAATATCTTTTAATTTTTGATTTAATATATTCAAATTATTTTCAAATTCATTTTTTTGATTGTTTAATTTTAAAAATGATGTTTCATTAAAATTTATAGATTCTGCTTTATCTTCATATTCTTTTAATTTTTCTATTTCCTCAGTCCAGAAATTAATATTTTCTTTTAAAATTTTGCTCTTTGAATCAAATAAACTATTTAAGATACTTTCTTGTTCTTTTATTGACCTCTCATATTGACTTTTTAAAATAAGTTTCTTTGTATATTCTTCCAATGATTCTTCTTCAGATTTACTTTTTATCAAATTGATTTTTTCAAGGATATTTTTTATTTTATTTTTTATCCCTGGAATTTTTACTTCTTTCAATTCTTTTATTTTATCTTTTTTGATTTCCAGTTTTCTCTTAAATTCTTGCAATTCATTTGATTTTTTATCATAGTTTTCATTAAACCTTTGCATTAATGAAAGTATTTCTTCTATATTATCAGAAGCCAGTTCAAATTTTGATAAATATAATCTTATTGCATTAAATGAGCTTGAAAACAAGGCTTTTTTCTTTATAAATTGATACTGTAATATAAAAAAAATACTAAAAACAATGATAGAAAATGAAGCGAGGAGATAAAAAAAATAGTATAAAAATGATGGTTTAAGAATAGCTCCAAACAAGGATATACAGAAAACAATTGCTGACATAATTAAAAATGGAGTAAAAAATTTACTTTTAATTTCTTGCTGAACTATTTCCCCTTTCTCCTTTTCAAGGTTTTTTAATTGGGGTTTTACTTCATTTTCCAGATCTTTTTTCCTTTCTTCGTAAATTTTAAAATCACTCACCAATCCAAGGGATTTTTCACTTATAATTTCATATTCTTTTTCTTCTTTTATTTGTTCTACAAGTAGATTTTCTTTTTCCTCTTCCAAAGTTTTAATATCCTTTTCATTATCCCTCCAAAATTCCCGGTCTTTCTCATTAATTTCCTCTAGGTTTTCAATTTCTTTTAAAGCTTTTTCCATTTTATTCAAAGCATCTTTTCCTTTTTCATATTTATCTCTTTTCCTTGCGGCATCAAAATTTTTAATATTTTCTTTAAGGATATCGATTTCTTCACTTTGTTTGGCAAAATTTTCTTCAATCGCATCAAACTGTTTTTCTTTAATTTCTTTTTTTAATTTTTCAATTTTATCAATAAGATTGACGGCCTGTTCAAACCTTGTTTTTAATTTATCATCTTTATCAGAATCAGTAAGATTATTGTCCTTAGCAGTAATTTTTCCAAAATTTCTCAAGTTTTTAATTATCTTTGAAATTTCATTAGTTTTTAATCCTGTAAGTCGATCTGTAATATTAATATAAAATTTATTCTCACACGAAATAGAAAGATTGCTATTTCTTATCACAAAAATATTGTTGTATTCTGCTGAAGTTAATTCAGTAATTTCAGTTAAATAACCTTTTTCAGGAATTTTAATTTCTTTACTATTTTCATCTTCAATAATAACATACCCTTCCGGTTCTTCATCTACACGATTAATTTCATTAAATTCTTTATAAGGTTTTAATATCATTTTCACAAGCGCATCTATTGATAGAGTTTTTCCCTCCTCATTTTTCCCCCAAAAGAGGTTGAAATTTTTCAACCTAAATATTCCTCTATTAATTAACGGACCGTAGTGGGTAATAGAGAATTCTTTAATTTTCATCAAGATATCTCCATCATTGACTTGATTGTCATATCTTGCAGTTCTTTTTTCTTTTTTGCATCAAAAGCGCTTTCATTTAATTTATTTATAAAAATTTTAAATAAATCATCTTCTAAAATTCTATTTATATCTTTAAATTCAAATTTTGTGTCTTTTTCATCATCAATTAAATTCTTATCCTTGATTACATCTTTTATTTTTTTTACAAGATCCTGTTCATTAATTTTCATCTTTAAACCATTAAAATAACCACCAATTGACAGTATAAGAGAGGCTTCTGGATTAATATCCTTTAGATATTCACTTACAACTTCTATAGGGTTTTTATCATTAAAAGGATCAAATCTAATAGTGACTTCTTCAAAATATGAAGTATCCAAAAGATATTCCTTTGGCTTTTTTCCTATTTCGAAGAGATTGACTTTCCTTTTCCCTGTTTCTCTTTTTGTTATTGAAACTGGTGATCCGGGATAAACAAAATATCCTCCATTTTCTAATTGCCACATATCAAATTTAGAATGGAAATGGCCTCCAAGAACGTATTCAATATTTAAATCTTTAAAATATGATAGTTTGACAGGCATATATTTTTCATCGCCTTCTTCTCCAAAATCTTTTCTGGAATAAAAAGAATCAAGTAATTCTCCATGATAAAGCAATATATTTTTTTTATTGTTTGTCAAACTATTTTTTAGAGAATGTAGTTTTTGGATAATTTTGTCGGAAGTCAGCTTTTCAAATGGAAAACCCCAAATATTGATATCCTTGTATTCATATGGTTTATTTAGATCATTTAATACTATTATATCTTCCCCAAAATACATACCGCTTTTATAAGAATCACTATCATGATTCCCCGGAATAACAACTATTTTATAGCCGTTATTTGAGAAAATTTGCCTTATTTTTGTTTTAAGGGTTTCTGCATTTATGTCTTTATCAAAAAGATCTCCACTAATAATAAGTATTTCAATTTTTTCCTTTTTTCCGACTTCGATAAGTTTTTCAAGAGCCTTCCATCTTTCGTCTTCAAATTCCCTTAAATGAATATCAGCAGTATGAAGAATTTTCATTATTTGCCTCGATTATTTCTTTCATTTGTCCTCGAAATGATATCTATGATCCCTTACAGCTTAATCTGTGGAATCTGTGGTTTCGTTCTTCCGGTGGAAAACTCTGCCGAATACATATACCGCGCTGAAAGCCAGTAGAAGCCCGGCGGCCGCATCAGCGACATAATGCTGTTTGATGAATAGGGTCGATAATACGATCAAGGCGGTCCATAATGCGGCAGGTATTCCGATCCTCTTTTCAAGTTTCCACCAGTGGATAGCCATTACGGTCGATATTGAAGTATGCAGGCTCGGGAAATCATTATACGGATTGTCGGTGGAATAAACACCCTTGATCAGCCCTGATAGAAAATCGTTTCCTTCAATAGACGGCCTGTCGACATAGGACTGAAAAAAATAATAAAATAAATAACTGATTATGAATATTGTTATCATCGATAACGCTGCTGAATGAAAATATTCAGTCCTGAAAAGCAGGAATAAAATAAGCGAGAAATAAACGTAGAGGTCTAAAGAGATATAAGGTATGACGAATATTTTGACTACCGGTATAATTTTGTCAAAAGGAGTCAGCAGGAATATTCGGGCCGGGCCATGATTGAGCGGTCCGTACACAAGGGAAACCAGGTAAACGGCCGCAGCCAGGATAACTGCCAGGAAAGTATTAAGCCAGCCGGTATATAAAACACCATTTTTTAACCGTGATAATAACCAATTCAAAAGAACCCCCCTTCGGTGCTTCCTATCCGTAGAAGCGCCTTAAAAAGAATATAGAGGGCAAGGATAAATGTCAAAATCTAATAACGGCTGATCTTAAAATCACAGATGTCATTTCGAGGTTAACAGCTGGGATGCTCGAAATGACATTGTTTTGGAAAAATTAGCGTAATCGTTTTATAATTATGAAAGAGGATCTTGAAACCGATTGGAGTGATATAATGGAATTTACCGAAGATCAGCTTGAACGTTACAGCAGGAATATCCTTTTAGAGGATATCGGCACTGCCGGCCAGGAAAAGATCTTGAGAAGCAGTGTACTGGTTATCGGCGCGGGTGGGCTGGGGTCACCTGTCGCGCTTTACCTTGCCGCGGCAGGAGTAGGAACGATCGGGATAGCTGATTTCGACAGGGTGGAGCTGTCCAATCTCCAGAGACAGATCATCCATTTTACTGCGGACATCGGCAAGCCCAAGGTCCAGTCCGCCCGGGAAAAAATGACTGCGATCAATCCGGATATCAAGGTAAATGCCATAGAAGAATTTCTAAGCGGCGTTAATATTGTTTCGATTATTCGGGGATACGACTTTGTGATAGACTGCACGGATAATTTTGCCACCAAGTTCTTGATCAATGACGCCTGCGTCATTGAGAAAAAACCATTTTCTCATGGCGGCGTCCTGCGCTTCGAGGGTCAGACGATGACCGTCAAGCCCGGAGAAACGGCCTGCTACCGGTGCATTTTTACTGCGCCGCCTCTCGCCGGCACTGTTCCTTCATGCCGTCAGGCGGGTGTGCTTGGCGCTGTCGCAGGCATTCTCGGTACGATCCAGGCTTCCGAGGCTTTGAAATTTATTACCGGGGCCGGCGAAATGCTTTACAACCGGCTCCTTATTTTCGATGCGAAGAAAATGAATTTCAGGAAAGCGGTGTTCAATAAAAATCCGGAATGCCCGGTCTGCGGGGAGAATCCGTCGATTACCGAAATTAAAGAAAACTCTCAGTCGGCGATCGACCTGGTTTTCGAATTGAAGAAATAATTAAACCACAGATTTACACAGATTGATACGGATTAATTATTGTAAGGAATGAGAATTTCTCTGTGAAATCCATATAAAATTAGAGAATAAATTGTGATTTACCCCAAAGAGTCATAAGGTATTATTTTACATGTAGAAACTGAGGCACGAGAGTATATAAGATGATGTTCATCAATTAAATTATACTATTAAATAAATCAAACCTTAATAAAAATGGTTTAAAGAAATGTTAAAAAAATAAAATTTATATTAAAATAAAACTCATTTATTCAGTGTGTCGAGGACCGGGTAGATTCCCCAGTGGCAGGGGCATGAGATTCCCCACCTTTTCCTGAAAAATACCGTTCTTGATTTTAGAGAGAAATCATAAAACTTTCAAATAGTTTTCCCTTCCTTCCGGAAAGATTTTCCATCTTTGGATTTTACCAGGATTTTAATTGAGCCTGAAACAAGGCGGTCAAGCATAGCCCCTCCAATCACAGGATCAGGGAAGATTGCCAGCCAGTCCTCCGGAGGCCGGTTGCTTGTCAGAATAATGGACCTGTTTCCAAGCCTTTCATCGACAATCCGGTATAGGTATTCCGTTTCTTCATTGTCGAGTTTTTTAAATCCGAAATCGTCTATTATCAGGAGGTCTGTTTTAATACACTTTCTGAATAGAGTATTCTTAAACATAAGCTTTTCGCTTTTCAAGTCTTCAAGAAGAACCGCGGCTTTCTTGAAAAGAACTGTGTTTCCTCTTCTGCAGGCCTCATGGCCGACTGATTTTGCAATGCATGTTTTACCTATGCCGGGAGGCCCGGCGATGACAACAAACTGTCTCATATCCATGAAACGGCAGGACGCGATTTCACGAATAAGCCTTGAAGGGATAGCGCTCTCATTGAAATTAAAATCAAACCCCTCGAAAGTGTTTTCCTGGCCGAACTTCGCTTCTCTCAGCCTCTTTTTGAGCATGTTATTATCCCTCTGGCATAATTCATCCTGAACTAACAAAGAGAAAAATTCTCCATAGTCCAGGTTTGATTCTTGAGCCTCCCTGATCCGCATAGGAAGGTTGAATAGCATCCCAGGAAGCTTTAACCTCCTTAAGTTTGCCTCAAGCTGATTCTGATGTTCCATATTTCCTCCTCATTATCTCTATTGAAAGTAATAGCTGCCGTCCCTGGTCATTTCAGACCCTTCTTCTGAAATTTCAAACAGGGTGTCCTGTTTATCCTTTCCTTCATTTTCCATCCAGCTTTTGAATAGTTTGGGATCGGTTATTTTTGCCGATATTGCTCTTTCACAGACTTTATTAAAGTATTCTTCTTTCGAGAATGTTTCCATTACACTTAAGAACCCCAGGGCCCTCCGGCAATTCAGATTAGCATGAACAGCAAGGATTTGAAAGATCAACTGGTATGCGGCTTCTCCGTATTTCCTCGACTGGTCTAATAAATACTTGGGGTATCCCCCGGATAGCATCTCCCTTGTATTCTCCGGAAAATCAGTCTTTTCATATGCTGCATGTCCTCTTGGTACGACAAATTCCCGGATAAGTTTGTACTGGAAGAAGATCTTCACTAAATTGCCGGTTCTCCTGACAAAGACTTCCTCTCCACGATACCTGGGAGGCAGGGAATACCTCTTTTTCTCGAACTGGACAAATTGGTCCGGGTGTACCTTGGCCTTTTTCCATACGGGAGTCTTAAACCTTTCTTCAGGAAGCTTCTTAAGCAGGGGCTTCTCTATCGTTTCAAATACCTCTATTGGTTTCAAACCTGTTGTTCCATGGTTCCTCATCCCGTATTCATACCTGCACCATTCCAGAGCTTTGATGTTTAATTCCTTTAACGAGGCTCCGGGATTAAGGGCTTTAAGTTTTCTGAAAAGCTCTCTGGCAACAGGGACCATTCTCTCTATCTTGGCTTTATCCTTTGGTTTCCTTACCCTGCAAGGATCAAGAAAAGTATTGTAATACTCCGCATAATCAGCATATGCCTGATTATATTTAGGATCGTAAAGGTCCGGTGATATGATGCCGGTTTTCAGATTGTCCAGGGATATTCTTACAGGCACACCGCCGTAAAACTCCAGCATATCCACATTGCTTTCAACGAATGATTCCTGGTTTTGTGAATAGACATATTGAACAAATGGCAGCCTTGAACTCGACATTATTCCGATAAAAGACTGCACGATCTTGTTGTGCCCCAGGTATTCCATTGTGCCGGCCCTGCCGTAGTCAAGCTGGATCTCCTGACCAGGGTTAGTTTCAATCCGGATGGTTTCCTTTAATTCTTTAGCTGTAAGGCCGCTCTTTATCGAGAATCTCTTGAAACTTGTATAGCTTATGTCCAGATTATGCCTTATACAGACAACTTCAAAGGCTGTCTTGGGTTTCATTCCGTTTTTCGGGTCATTTATGAGCCCGTACAGCTCATCTTTATATCGTTCAAGTATGCTTGCCTTATTTTCATTTTTTGGAGGCCCTACAAAGGGGCGTTTCAGATGGAATTCTTCCCGGCTTATTGTTTCTCCCGCCTTTTCAAAGCCGTAATCGATAATTTTTTGAATCGCTAGTCGGACTGTTTTCCTATCCCTGTTTTCCTGTTCGGAAATTTCACTTATGCTTTGATCGGCTTTCCATCGTCTGTAAATGTCATAGTAATCCTGTTCGTTCATAAATCTGTACCCCATCCATTCCCCTCCGGTTTTTTCCGGAGAGTATGTTTGATTTTTTAGATTCTGAACAGGAAAAGGTGGGTGGGGAATCTCATGGCCCTGGATGCTAAAAAGTGGGGAATGTGGTGGCCCTGACCCTGGGGAATCTCATGGCCCTATTTTGCCTTTTTACTGGGGAATCTGGGTGGCCCCGGACAAGTGTCTACAATTCATAATTATGTTATGATTACACAGATATTTCCTTATATACCAATACATTACAATTTTTAAACCCCGAAAAAAGATTTCTGGTTATAGCGTTATCTGAAATGACATCTGTGCAATCGGTGCAATCTGTGGTTCCAATCACAGGTAATCCTATAGGAAAATGGTTGTTAATTTACAAAACCTGGAAATCATTATATAATTTTCGTTATGAAAAATCTGAAATGGACAGGTTGTCGAATATGAACATATTTATAATTATTCTCCTCGCTGTAGTCCAGGGAATGGCGGAGCTTCTGCCTATATCGAGTTCAGCGCATGTCATTCTTGTTGAAAAATTCCTGGGCTTAAACCCCTCTTCCCCCGAAATGACTTTTTTACTTGTTATGCTCCATACCGGGACTATGTTTGCCGTTCTTATATATTTCTGGCCCCGCTGGAAAAGATTATTGTCAAAAGAAAATCCCAACCGATGGAATTTTGTCAGGATGGTGATTTACAGTACGGCAGCTACGGGAATAGTTGGACTGGGGCTATTATATTTAATTGAAAAATATGGATCCCCCGGAAAATCGGTAGAAGACATATTCGGCAACACTTTAATAATAGGGACCGCTCTCGGAGCTGCGGGAATATTAATTATCGTTTCAGGGCTTTTTAATAGGAATATAGAAAAAGATAAAATCGATTTCGATTCAAAAAATTATGAGTTAAAAAATTCCTTTCTTGTAGGGATTGTCCAGGGTCTGGCTCTTCCCTTCCGCGGATTTTCAAGATCGGGTTCGACTATATCAACCTCCATTCTGCTTGGACTGCCTAAAGGCTTCTCCGAAGATTATAGTTTTATCCTCGCACTTATTATAACCCCGCCGGTCATTATCCGTGAATTTTTACGTCTCAGGCATTTTGCCGGGGCGAATATAAGCCTTCCTTATTTACCGGGAATATTGGGAATGATATTCAGCTTTTTTGCCGGCCTATTAGCAATTAAATGGCTTTCATCATGGCTTGAAAAAGGCCGCTGGTCTATATTCGGCTGCTACTGCCTCGTTCTCTCCGCATTTATCCTGACTATGACGGGTTTGAATATTCTCAGGTAATATCCGCCGGATCCCCCTGATAAATATCGCTATTCGCCTGGTTGACCGCGGTGAATTCGTAGGTCTTGTAACCGCCGGACAGATTAAAAACACTATCGAAGCCGCTCTGGGTCAGGATACGTGCGGCAGTATAAGCCCTTAAACCAACTCCGCAGAATACTATGATCTTCTTATCCTTAGGCAATTCGGGAAGGCGCCCCCGGATTTCATCAACCGGAATATTTACCGCGTCTTCGATGGTCCCTTTCCTGTATTCCTCTTCCGTCCTGACATCCACCAGGATTGTTTTAGAGGGATCCCGACTCATTATATCGTACCATTGAACAATTTTTACTTTTCCTTTAAGGATATTATCCGCTGTAAAACCGGCTATATTGACGGGATCTTTTGCGGACGAATAAGGAGGAGCGTAGCTTTGTTCCATCATCTCAAGATCGTAAACGGTTTTACCGTTCAAGAGAAAAGCGGCGATGACGTCGATCCTTTTATCTACCCCTCTGTACCCGACGATCTGGGCGCCCAGGATTTTTCCATCATCGGGAGAAAAAAGTATTTTGATAGACATGGGGGCCGCATTCGGGTAATAGAGAGCATGGGAAGAGCTGTGTGTTATCGATGCCATATACGGAATGTTTTCCCTTCTGAGAAGTTTTTCGGAAGCGCCAGCCGATGCAACTGCAAGGTCGAACACCTTCACAATAGCCGTTCCTATAGAGCCGATATATTTCGAATTATTTCCGTAAACGATATTGTCGGCGGCAATCCTTCCCTGCTTATTGGCAGGCCCGGCAAGGGGCATCAAAACCTTTTTGCCGATTACCGGGTTGGTAACTTCTATCGCATCCCCCACCGCATATATATCGAGATCGCTTGTCTGAAGATATTCGTTTACCTCAATTCCCCCGAGTTCTCCGGTTTTAAGCCCCGATTCCCGGGCCAGTTTGATTTCCGGTTTAACTCCGATAGATATTATTGCCATGTCCGCGAAGAGTTCCTTTCCGCCGCCCAGGACAACGGATAATCTGTTTTCCCCGGGGTTTTTAAATGCTTTAACGCCCTCCTTAAGGAACAATTCCACTTTCTTCGTTTTTAAATGATGATGGATCATTGAAGCCATTTCGAAATCCAGAATGTTCATGACCTGATCGGACATTTCGACTATTGTTACTAAAACCCCTCTTTTCTCAAGTGTTTCAGCCATTTCAAGACCGATAAAGCCGGCCCCTACGATAACCGCCCTTTCCGGTTTTTTAGTATCGATAAAATCTTTTATGGAATCGGTATCCTGAATGCTCCTGAGCGTAAAAATACCTTCGCCGTCTATTCCCGGGATAGGGGGAATTACAGGTTCGGCCCCCGGTGAAACAACTAATTTATCATATTTTTCACTATAAACTTCCCCTGAACCGGTTTTTTTTACTTCGATTGTCTTTACGGCCCTGTTTATTTTAATAATATCGGATTTCAGGCGTACATCCACATTGAACCTTGCCTTGAAACCTTCCGGGGTCTGAACGAAAAGATCGTCCCTGTCGGGGATCACTCCGCTTATATAATACGGCAACCCGCAATTTGCATATGAAATATAATCCCCCCTCTCGAAAAGGACGATATCCGCTTTTTCATCGTTTCTTCTGAGCCTTGCGGCGGCCGTCGCTCCCCCGGCTACTCCGCCTACTATTAAATACCTGGACATAAGAAATTCCTCCTGAAAACATTAAATACAGTACTTAGAATTGAATATAATTATTAAATGAAGAAATTGCAAAGTCATTTTATAACCTTGAAAAATATAAAAAATTCCCTCGCCAGTTTAATTGTAATAATAGTCAAGCCGGATAGACTGGCGAGGGACAATTTATAGGGAGGAAAGATTTTTATCTGAACCTGGCCCTCTCATCCAGGGGGATAAGTAAAATCACTATCCTTCTGTTTTGGGCCTTCCCTTCCTCGGTATCGTTCGAAGCAACCGGATTATACTCGCCGTACCCGGTCGCTTTTAACAGGGTGGGATCGATACCCTGGCTTTGCAGATAACGAACGATCGTTGTCGCCCTTGCAGTGGAAAGTTCCCAGTTTGATGGAAATTTCCACCGATAGCCAGGAGCTATCGGAACATTATCAGTATAACCCTCAATGCGGATCTGTTTATTTGTAATACTTTTTAATACCTTTGCCACTTTATCAAGGGTTCTCTTACCGCTGTTTTTAATGTCGGCGCTGCCCGAATCGAAGAAAATTTTATCCTGGAAATCTACGCTTAACATGTCGCCCATTTGCTTGATTTTTAAATCTCCGCTAGCAATTTCTATCTGCATAGCTGCTTCGAGTTTATTATGGGTTTCAGTAATGTTGGATATTTCCTGGTTTTTTTCCTGAAGAAGCTTTGCCTGCTCTGCCGATAGGGATTTGATCGTCTTTTGCAGATCATTTATTTGTCCATCCCTATTGCTTATCTCATTTTGCAAATATGATTTCTTTAGATTGTTGTCTTTAATGGACTCATTCAAACTGTCAATTTGCTTTCCCAGTGCGCTTTTCGTCGAGTCTACAAGATTCTTTAAAGCGATATTATCATTTGAGTATATTGCAGCCTGCTTCTGAAGACTATCCCTCTGATCCTGAAGGGAAGCTATATCGTTTTTCCGTTGATTCAGATCGTTCGCCAGATTCTGGTTTTCTGCCGTCAGATTATCGTTATCCGCCTTTAACTTGGCAAACTCTTCAGGTTTTATAGATGAACAACTGCCCAGAATTATAAGTAAAGATGAAAGTGATGCGAGCCATAAAAATTGTTTCATATAAACCTCCTTTGGATTTATCTTTATTTTACTAACGATTGTAACAGGAGTAATCAGGAATATTTACTGATTTATGAATATCATGCTCAGGAAATTAAACTGATTTTTAATAAAAAGCGTAGGGGATTATTACTGATTGGCATTATTTACCGAATGAATCGACCATCTTTATTAATTCATTTTTATTCTTTGAACCTGTTTTCTGATAAATATGATAAACATGTGTTTCGACGGTTTTATTCGAGATGAAAAGCTTGTCTGAAATTTCCTTATAACTGTATCTTTGTACCAGAAGTTCAAGTATATCGCATTCCCTTTTCGATATTTTATGTTTTTCAGCAAATTCTTTAATGGGGGTAACAACATCATAGCTGTAACCAGGGGCAAAGTAGCTCTATATTGGGAATTTCTTAATAACTTCATTATATTTCTCTTGAGCCTCGACTATAGAAAGTTTTGAATATATCTCGAGCGTCTTTCGGCTCTCATGTCCGCTATAAGGTTGTATCAAAGCATCATCAATACCTTGCTTTTTGAGCCATGTGAAAAGGAAAGCCCGTGGATTGAAACTGGAAAGACACATATTCTATCGCCGCCCCCATCGTCGGGCCCCACGCGGGCCCGTGGATTGAAACCATTAAGGTAATCCGAATGTTTAATTCACGGAACATAAAAAAATCATCCGGTAGATTAATTGAAAGCTACTTTGCCCCTGGTTACAGCTATGATGTTGTTACCCCTAATGGGCAGTCCGGGCTCTTCCTTTATTTTTCCGGGCACTGTGATATATAGATAATAAGTATTAACGATAGTAAACAATAATATTCCATAACCGAGGGTATCCTGCTGGCCGATAAATAAGACTGTCAGGCTGATCGTATAAATTTTATTCTGGATAATATAAATCAGATATGAAAATAGCAGGATTGAAGAGCTCAATAAAAACACAATGGATTTCAATCGGTCTTTTTTAATAAAATAAGCTGAAATAAATATATTGAATGCCAGGCCGGCCAATAATAAAATGTAATAAATCGATAGAATGTAATTAAGCGATACCCAGTTAACCGGTAAGGTTAATGATATGATTATTAGTATAAAAACAGCGGAAATGATCCTGAAGATAGCCCTGCTTTGACTTTTAAAAAAAAGATATATGAACAGGGCGTTTATAAGGAACAGTTTTGCATAAAGTAAAATTATTTGTATTTTAATAAGCAAATCGGCTGAAATATCCGAAAGAAAATTAAGAGTTTCTCCCCTGCCGACTAAATTCAGGGCCTGGATAAATGCAAATAAACTCAGTATCAAAAAAGCGTAATTTTTCCTGTTCCCGAGCAGTAAGAGTAAATTAAAGATAAAAATCAGCAATAGCGCCCCGTCTATAATGCCTTCCCTGAATAATATCAGCCATCTATGTTCCCGGATGTCTTTTTCCAGTCCAATTAAAATAGTTTCCCTGATAATTTTGATATTCGAGTAATCAAAGATTTTTAAATATAATTTCAGCGGATTGAGATGATCCGGGACAGGCAGGATATTGCTTTTGTCGCGGTAATTTACTTTCCACCTTGCGATGTAATTATAACCGTTTGAAAGTCCTATGTTATCGTTGATCCAGAAATAATAGGGGGAGAGGAGCGGAGGTATTAATAATGCTATGCTGTCCGCTTGATTCGAAGAAGACCCTTTTTCCGGGAGGATAATTTTTATATAAAACTCAGCGGAATCGTTTTCTTTATCATAATATGACGGATTAAGATCTTGATCAGGCCCGTCGGATATTTTAACTATCCCGTCTTTATTGAAGTCCCAGTGAGACAGGTCGAGCGTCCCTTTTTCAATAAAGGGCATTGTATCAGCACTGGCGTTCCCGCAGAAAATCATAAGAACTAAAATAAAAGATAACTTAAATAATCCCATTTGAACCCGTCTGATTTTATCCCATAAGTAATCGATCTATTTTAAAGAGTATGAATGGATTAATCAAATGTGTTCAGATATTGTAATATATAAAAGAATCCCGGAAGTTCAAAAACTTCCGGGATGATTAGAGATATATAATTATTTAAATTTCGCCCTGGTATCCAGAGGGACCAATTGGACTTCTATTCTTCTATTCTGGGCCTTTCCTTCAGGTGTTGCATTCGAGGCGACCGGGTTGAATTTTCCGTATCCGGCCGACTTGATCATATCCGGTTTAATCCCCTTTTCAACAAGATACCTCACTACTGCATCAGCCCTCGCGGTTGAAAGCTCCCAGTTGGATGGAAATTTCCACTGGTATGCCGTGGCTATAGGTACATCGTCGGTGTACCCTTCAACCCGTATAAGCCTATCATTGATAGGTACAAGAGTTTTAACGATATCGTCAAGGGCTTTTTTCCCCTCCGGCTTAATGACATCGCTTCCTTCATCGAAGAAAATATCGCTTAAAAATGTGACTTTTACACTGTTTTGCAGAGCGGTGATCGTCGATTCCTTTGCCGCTAGCTGGTCCTGAAGGTCTTTTATAAGATTGCTGTAACTTGAAGCATCGGATCCCTTCGGCTGGTTTGAAAGCTGCGATGACAGGCTCGCTATCTTTTCGTTCAACGCGTCGATCTGCTTGTCCTTTGCGCTTAACTGGTCCTTAAGACCGGCTGTCTCGTCGGGTTTAGTGCTTTGCTGTGCGCAGCTGAACAAAAAGAATAATCCTGCAGATAACGCAAATATCTGGATTTTACTTTTCATAAAATACCTCCTTTTATGAATAATAAAACAAATTTTATAATGATCATTTCTGTATAAATATTAAAATTTAAACAGTTATGCGCAATCAGGAAAATTTACTGAATTTCATTTAAACCGCTCAGTAATTTTTACTGATTTTTGCTTACCGGGGTTTAAGCCGGAAATTTATCTGAATTTTTGCTTGAAAATTTGCGATTTTATGAATATAATTCTATAAAAGAAACGTTATATAAATGAAAATATAAAAAAAACGGAGGAAATATGAAAAGAGTTATATCGCTTCTATTTATATTCCTGTTAACGGCCGTGTGCCTTTATGCGCGGAATGTGAATTTACTGATGAACGACGGATCGGTAATAAAAGGCGAATTGATCGGTAAAACAGCGGATAGCGTTTATGTAAAGGATACCAATGACCAGACGATCACGGTTCAAAAAGCCGATATAAAATCGGCATTCGACCAGGATACGGGAGATGAAATTGACCTTACTGCGGTCAATACCGAGACGGCCCCCCAGGATAACAGTTCAGCGAACGACGTTGTTACAAATGCGATAGAGCCTGAGCCGCAACTTGTTGTAATACCCGGGACATATGTTTATTATTACCCCTACGGAGGCGCCGACTGCTTCTACTACGGGGGATATTGGTGGAGGCCCTGGCATGGCTTTTGGTACCGTTCCACTGTATATAACGGCGGCTGGGCTGTCATAAGCCCGAGATACGTACCGACTTATGTGTCCCATCTTCCCGGAAACTGGAGGGGAAGGATCGCCGCCGCTCCCAGGATCGGATGGGGTGAAGCCAGGAGCAACTGGAGAGAATGGCAGAGGACGGGTTATTGGGCTAATCATGGCTGGAAAAGGGAAGGGGTAGTAAGGCCGGGCAACGGCAATGGCGAAGTCAGAAGACAGCCTGCAGAAAATAGAGAAAAACCCAGGGAGGGCAAAGGGGAAAAGAAGGAAGAAAGAAACTAAAAGCCTTTATACCGGTTCAGAGGGGCGGAACGTCCTGGAAGGGCGGAACGTCCTGAGAGGGCGTCCTGATTTTATATGTGCAGCTAAACGGGTTAGTTCCGGAAGGCTGTGCTTGAAAAAACCTTTATAGGCCGGGCAAAGGTAGTTAAGCCCTCCGATACGGTCTTTAGGGCAGCCCCCATTGCAGTAAGAAAGTATTTCACAGTTTCTGCAAACAAGGGGTAGTTTATCCCGTTTATCTTTTCCGAACCTGATCAAGTCAGGATCTGTGGCCAGATCTTTAAGGGTCCGGTTATAAATATTTCCAATAAGATGGTCGTTATCGACATAGTGGTCGCAAGCATAGAAGTTTCCATTATGTTCAAGGACCGCCGCACTTCCGCAAGTTTCCCTGTGAATGCACAAAGCATGGGGTATCCCGTAAACCGGCCTAAGCGCCTCGTCGAAAGTTTGTATAACTATTTTACCGACATCCTCGCTTATCCACCTGTCAAAAACAGAACAAAGAAATGTTTCCAACAAACGGGGACTGACAGTAAGGCCGCTAACACCGCCCCCTTCCAAAACCCTCACCAGTGGAAGGAACTGGATATATGAGGCCCCTATATTCCGGAAGAAATCATATACCCTGTAAGGCTCGTTTGCATTATCCGAATTGAGAACGCAGAGAACATTGCAGAAGACATTGTGTTTTTTAAGTAATTGAAAGGCATTGACAACTATTGAGTGAGTCGGCCTCCCTGTGGAGGTTTTTCTGTATTTATCATGAAGGTCCTCAGGGCCGTCAATTGATAAGCCTACTGAAAAACCTTCACCGGATAAAAATCCGGCCCAGTCTTCATCGATCAAAAGCCCGTTAGTCTGCAAGCCGTTTGTGATAATTCTTCCCCCGGGCTTATTTTTCCCCTGGATACGAGTTATCATTTTGAAATAATCCAGCCCTAATAGTGTGGGTTCTCCGCCATGCCACTCGAAATGGGTTGAAGGCCCTGGAGAAGCCTCGATACGCTCTGAAATATACCTTTCCAGAAGCTCTTCCGTCATCCGGCGAGGTATTTCCGGGAAAAGAGATATTTTATCTAAATAATAACAATAAGCGCATCTCATATTGCAGGCAGGGCCGCAGGGTTTGGCCATGACGAGGTATTCGTATTGACTTTCCATTTTATAAAAGTGATTTGACCCATTCCCTTTTTTCAAGCAGCGCACATCCCGATATGCCTTTTAATTCCGGATGGTTGTCCCGGATTTTGCGGAGAAAAGCTGAATTTAGCGCCTCTT
Source organism: uncultured Spirochaetota bacterium (assembly GCA_963768055.1). Classification (GTDB taxonomy): domain Bacteria; phylum Spirochaetota; class Brevinematia; order Brevinematales; family JAOACQ01; genus CAVYGN01. Next base: position 121,234 of record CAVYGN010000001.1, read on the forward strand.
TAAGGGAAAGATTTTTTAGATTGGAGTCCGAATAGGGTGAGAAGGGACAGGGTTCCAGGGATCCGTCAGCGCTGATATGCAGGAAACCCCTTCCGGCTGAAAGGCAGCCCTCGTATTGGCCTTCTTCACCTGGAAATTCGATAAAGATCCCGGGTATGGCCTTTCGCAGATCTTCGATACTTTTAAGAAAGATCCCTTTTTCATCGCTTGTAAGGGGGGGAATAGTCTGATTGTTCCCGTTCTGCTGGTATTCAACGAATATAAAAACCCTTGCGCCGCTTTTATAAAGTCTTCTGATAAATTCAATGTCTGTAAGAAGTTTGAAATTATTCCGGGTCGCGGTCATCGAATGCCCGTAAAGTATTCCGGACTTTTTTAATAATAAAGATAATTTTTCTATTTTATTATAAACCCCGCTGCCCCTGCATTCATCAGTCTCATTTTCACCGCCTTCAAGGCTTATGACAGGTACGATATTTTTCTGTTTTTTCCAGTTCTTAATATTGCCTTCAGTTATTAAAAGTCCGTTTGTAAATAATGGAAAAAGGATGTGCGGGAAACCGGTAGTAAGCGACAGGATATCCGGCCGAGTCATAGGTTCTCCTCCGCTGATAAAAATGATCCTTGAACCTATATCCATGGCTTCTTTTAGAATATTCAGGAACATGCCTTTTTCCATCCCGGCTCCCGCCGTATTTTCGCGGGGTTTGTTATAACAGCCCGTGCATTTGAGGTTGCAGCGATTGGTGATGCTTGTAATCAGGATCGGGGGGACTTCAAGCGACAGGGTTTTCCAATAATTTCTCCTTTTGATCGCAATAATCTGGCTGAAAAGCATTCCGATCATAAAAGGAAGATAAGAGGGAAAAATGAATGAAAGAGATGTCAGCTTCCTGAAAAAAAACAATATGTTCCTGTCCAGGATATTTTTAAAATTTTTGTTTTCGTTCATAAAAAGAAACGTCTCCGCGCTGAAATAGGTTTATTGACAATTAATAAATTGTCCAATTATATTAACCTCAAATTGTCTCTTTTTCAATCCGGCAAGAAACTTATTGTTTTATTATGCTTATCTTATTTATAACTACAGGTGTCAGAGGCATGTTATTGGCAGGGTCTGTCGGCACTTTGCCTATTGCCTGTACGACTGATAAGCCTTCGATAACCTTTCCGAAGACCGCATGCTTGCCGTCAAGCCATGGACATGGTACGAGGGTGATGAAGAACTGAGATCCTCCGGTATTGGGGCCGGCATTTGCCATTGACAGGATTCCAGGACCGCTATGCTTCAAATCTTTATTGAATTCATCATTGATGGTGTAACCCGGGCCGCCTGTTCCGTTTCCATTCGGGTCCCCTCCCTGGATCATAAACTGGTCGATCACCCTATGGAAAATGAGACCGTTATAAAAACCTTTATTAACAAGGCTTATAAAATTTTTAGCCGTCAATGGGACTTTATCCTCGAAAAGTTCGATTTTAAAAGTTCCCATCGATGTTTCGAAAACTGCAATAGGGTTCATTTTTTTTCCTTTTTTAACGGAATCTTCCGCCGAATAAGATATTACTGTAAATAAGCCGATTATGCAGATAAAGAGGGATATGCTTTTGATCATGAAATCGCTCCTGAAATGTGTGATATTCAGAAAGAGTATTATAAAATAAAGTTTTGATTTAATCAAAGTTCCTCGAAATGACATTACTGCCATCGAAAAGCGGCGACCGACGAGTTTGTAGTCGATAGTCAACAGTCGACACTCCCTTTATTACCGAAATAAGACAATATGCGGTTCTATTTGAAGTTATTTTTTTCCGCGCCTTATGAAGATGGCATAGAGCCACCGGGCGAAAAACGGATAAAGGAAGCGCTTACCAGAGATTGTTTATTTTAATTAATTTATTCTTATATAATAAAAAATATCTTTAATAAAAAAGCATTCCATCAGCGCTTACATCCGTTTTGAACCCTTGTGGCTCAAGCCGTCGAATCCAGCGCGGAAAAAAGTACTTCAAAAATAAAACTGCATATTGATCTGGTCGGCCCCTCAATTATGATAGCTGAAATCAAGCTCCGCTGTACCCAGGACTTTGCCGTTGATAGCCGCCAGGAGTTCATCGAGGCTGAACCCGTCTTTAAGACCGGTTGAGGCCGAAAGGGCGTAAACTTTAAGTCTGTATATGTGAATAATCGGTTTCTTCGCGTCTTTCGGAAAATCCGACGGGGGCTGGGGTCCTGTATAACCGATGGAACCGGATCCGTTCTTCCCCTGAATAAAATCATGCCCTGTAGCTGAAGCGTTATCTTTAAGACCTTTCATCGAAGGATCGATATCTGCCGCGGCCCAGTGAAGGAAAGAGTCTCCCTTCATGCCGTAACTTGCCATGACCTTCTTCGCGTCAGGGTCATCCAGGATAAGGGCGAGATATTTTGTCCCTGAAGGCAGGTTCTTCCATGTGAATGGAAAAGACCTCTTGTTTGAGGGACCCTTGTCCCTGGCTGCGTACAAGGCGCTGATGCTTCCCGACGATTTTAAGCCCGAATCAAAACCGGTCCGGGGCGAACCCTTCACTGCCGGCGACCATAATTTAAATTGGCCGGATGCGGCTGAAATAGCAATTGCCGAAAATAGAGCTATTACTGTAAGAAACAAGAGACCTGACGAGTTTTTTCCCATATAAACCTCCTGAATTTTTATTATAAGGGCAGTTCTAATATCTCAAGAATATTACCATTTAAATCAACAAGTTTCAGAATAACTCTATATGCATGTCCTATGGGTGCCTCCTATCCGAAGGTTTTTAGAAGCGCCATTTAATAATAATCGAGGGAGGCCGGGAACGTCAAATACTGCTAGCGGGCAAGGCGGTAATAGTTATCGGGATTATATATGTAATAGCAATCGACAGGTTCAAGCCTTGGAAGGAGTTTAAAACGTTTGCCTTCGGGATCGGTCTGCTCATTTATATCGTATGAATGAGGCCTGGCTGAAATTGCTGTAATGGAATCCGGGTTCCTTATATAGGATTCTTCATTAATTGTATCTACAACCTGGTCTACCCATTTGAGCTTTTTTGCGTTGTCGGCGAATTCCATCCAGTCACCTGTACTGCGGTGTTTATACATTTCCCTGATGAAATCATCAAGGCTTAAACCCATTTTTAATGCAACCGGGGCGGCAAGCCTCTTCCACCATTCTTCAATATCTTTAACCGATTCCTTTTGTTCCGTCAAATTTCCCATACTGACGCTCAATATCTGGTGATGCAGTATAATAGCGTTCTGATAGGCGAAGGATTTTTTTGCCTGCGTAGTAATATTGGCTGCCATGCTTGCAGCGAAAGATTTAACAACGACATATACCGGCGCCGGGCTTCCGTTCATTGCCTTGAGGATTTTGTAACCGGCCATGACCGATCCGCCCGGAGAACTGTCGATCACTACAAAAATGGGATAAACGCTGTTCTGATTATTGAAATAATTTATTCGTTCGACCACAAAGTCGGCGCTTTCCATAGTGATTACATCATTAAGGGCAATACGCCGGTCGCTTATAGTCAGTATGCCGTTTTTGAAGGGTTCCATGGTATATTGCATATCATGTTTAACCCTGTTGTTCAACTGGTCCTGTTTATCCCGAACCTCAATTTCGTTATTTAATAATGCGACCTTATTATCGAGCTCCATTTTCTGGAGATCGAGTTCCGTCATCCTGAACTGATATTCGGTTTTCTTCCTGCTGAGTTCGCTCATCTTTGCCGCGTTCTCCGCTTCTACCAGGTCATTTGTAGCCCTTAGTTTTTCAACATGGAATCTTAAATCCGCAAGCTCATCATCCTCTTTCTCCTTCCTTTCGGCTTCTTTCAAGGCGGCGCGTTTTGTATATAGTTCGAGTTTCCTGGAAATTTCTTCGAGCTCCGACTGTAACGATGCAAGGCTTTTCTGGAGCATTTGCTCGGCTATACTGTTTTCAAGAACCAGCTTGTCATGCTCTTTACGGAGTTCTGATAACGGGTCGGAGGTTACGGCATTGGTATCCTGTGCAGCTGCTCCGAAAGCGCCCGACATAGCAAGTGTAAAAAACAATATTAAAGCTGGTATGATAATTATGCCGGTAGGTTTTCTCATAAGATACTCCTCAAAGGGTTCTAGGGTGTTTTACACAGAGAAACATAGACACGGAGAGTTTAAAAGAAAGACAAATTAATCAAATATTCTAACCATCCATGTATTTAGATTCATGAAATGGGCTAAACAACAAACCAAAACTTAATAAGGAAAAGTTGAAAATGATTTAAAAGTTTGTAAAGGTCTTATTAAGATTGGTATTTTAAAAAAAACTCCGTGACTCTGCGCCTCCGTGTAAATTCACACTCCTAAGATATAATTATAATATGATTTTACAGATATCTCCAAAATTATTTGTGTAATCTGTTCATTCTGAGGCTCTGATCCGTTCAGGGCTGTCATTGCACAAGGTTTAGACCTTCTTTTTTTGCAAGAACAAATTTTTCGACTAAATTATGAAGTATATTGGCATAGTTCTGATTATCTTCAATTATCGATTTTATCTGGTCAAGGGACCCGATAAGCTGGGTCAAATTATCAATGTGGGTTTTGACATTGTCCTTGCTCTTTAAAGAGAAATCACGGAGATCTCTAAGGGCGGCGCTGAATTCTTCCGTGGCGTTCTTCTGTTCTTCCATAGAAATTTGAACCTCCTCCGTGATCCTGACAAGTTCCTGCGTCGCTTTTAGTATTTCCTGAGAGCCGTTGTTCTGCTCCGCTATGGCAAGCATCAGCTCTTCGATGACCCTGGAATTCTGCCGTGAATAATCCATGATCATGTCGAGGCCTCCTCCCGCTTTTTCAGCAAGATCGACCGAATCTTCGATTTTATGGATAATATTCCTTACAACGTTGCCGATTTCCTTGGTGTTCCTGTTTGTGTCGTCTGAAAGTTTTCTGATCTCACCGGCTACTATCGAGAATCCCTTTCCATGCTCTCCCGCGTGTGTCGCCTCTATTGCGGCGTTCATAGCGAGAAGATTTGTCTGGCTGGCGATATTCGTGATTAAATCGACCAATTTCAGGATTTGCTGCGAAAATTGGGATACTTCCTTTATCGAAGACAATGTCGACTTTACCAGCATCCCGCCGTCATTGGCAACTTTATTAAGGCTGCTGGAAATTTCATTACTTTGTTTCGACATCTTCATTGTGTTCTCTATATTTCTCGCCATCTCTTCAATAGAACCCGACTGTTCTTCTACCGATGAGGATTGCCGCGTCATATTTTTTGCGATCCCGCTGATATTCCTCGAGATCTCCTCAAGGGTGCTTGAGAGTTCTTCAACTTCTGTTGTCGAGTTCTCGGTTTGGCCTCCGATCTGCTGGATATTGGCTTTTATTTCATCGATATTGGCGCCGCTGTTAACCAGGGCAAGGAAAGCCCTATCGGAAACGTCCTTGATCCTGACAGATACTTTTTCAACATTCGATATTTCTTCATTCAGATTTCCCATGAATTTATTGAATTCATTGGACAGCATGCCCACTTCGTCGCCTGTAGAAAGTTCAATTCGTTTTGTGAGGTCGCCTGAAGCTCCCTTGGTGAAAATATCCATAAAAGTGCCTATTTCCCCTCCGATCGATTTCAGGATATAATATGTAACAAAGGCAATTAATATGACAACCGCCGACAGTATGACCGCCATCCTGATTATCAGAGAAATAAGCCTGTTGTATAAATGGGTTATATCCGTATAGGCGAATATTCCCCCGACTTTTCTATTGCCGGCGTCATATAAGGGGAAAACTGCAAGATTGTAATGTTTCGATCCGGCTGTCAGGTTATTCAAAAAAACACCTGCATCGGGCAGCTTTTCAAAGTCGACGTTAAGATCGAGAGTGATGTTGGTCGCTGTGTTATCGACGATAAGAAGGTCTTTCAAATCGTCCCAGTTGTCGCGTAAACCCTGGGTCTGCCTGACCGAGTGCCATCCGCTCCGGCTGAGATATTTTTTTAAAATGACAAGCCCGAACTCATTGTCCGTCCCTTGTTTAAGCGTCTGAAAAAAGGAGTCTATTTCCTCCCCCAGTTCCATATATCCTATAAGTTTCCCTTTATCATAATAGGGGTGGACGACACGGAGCGCGAATGCAGTTTGCCCGAGTTCAAGACCTGTACCGTACGATTTTGTTTTAACTGAATCAAGGTAGGTATGCCTGTTTATTGTATCGCCGTAATTGGTCGGGTCATGCACCCTCAAAAAGCATTTAGAATCAGGCTCGGGGAGAATAAAGTACCAGTGCGTGATGCTGTAATTTGTTTTAAGATTTTGAAAAATCGGAGAAGCGATCCTGTACAGTTTTTCCCTGTCCCTTTCCAGGAAGGCTTTTTTTATCGGCCCATTTTCCAGAAGGACGTCAAGTGTTGAAGAAAGCTTTACGGTATCGCTTTCTTTCGTGTATTTGAAATTTTCAATATCGGTTTTTACAGCATAAGAAAGGAAGAAGTTAATGTCGCTGTTGAATATTACCAGGCCGAAGATGAAGCATGAAAGGACAGCCATTACAAAAAGGGCTGAAACGAGAATAAGGATCTTGGTTTTTATGGACAGGGAAGGCTTGATTGATTTTTTATCAGCCATTGGAATCCTCCGAATAATAATCCGCAATTTAGAGTGATTTTTTCATTGCTACAATATAATAAGGATCAAAAAATAGTCAAGTAATGGGAATCAAAAGGAATCCTAATACGTGATGATCAATGCCAGCAATTCAAGGTCGCTTGATCCGGTATTGCTGATCGAATGCGTTTCACCGTTCCCGGTGACCATGACATCTCCCTGTTTTATCTCTTTAACGACGCCGTTATCATTTACAGTGCCGGTACCTTTTTGAATGATGAAATATTCGGTTTCATTCAGGTGCTCATGTGAACCGACGCCGGAACCCGGAGCTATAGTCAGCCGGGCCAGTAAACGTGCGTTTTTCATGACGGGGCCTTCCACATAGTGCAGCAGGGAGACCGAACCTTCACCCCCGCGCATTTTTTCCTTTAGTTCTTTTCGCATTTCCGATGGATGGATAAGCATAATAATATTTCCTCCCATATGTATTTGATCAGGAATTAAATTCTTCAAGCCTGCCTAAAAAAGAACCGATTTCCGATGCAATATCTTCAATTCTTTCTTTGAGTTCCGGCGAAAGGCCCTCGCCGTATTCCGCTTTTTTTATCTGGATTCCGGCTATAAGGACTTTTACAGAGAGCCCTAATCCCCGGTATAACTGAAAAAGTCCCGGAAGGGTCAGTTCGTGAGTCGAGAAATTCTCATAAGCGGACTTATAATCGGCTTCTTCCAGCCTGAAGATCCTCAATGCGCCGGCTTCAAGCCCCGCATCTACAGCGTCGATCAAAAGGACTATGGGATATTCGCTTATTATATTAACAAGGTCCAGTCCGGCCGCACCGAAATTAATAAATGCGAGATTTGTATTGCCCGGGAATTTTTTTTGAAGTTGGAGAAGGACTGATATTCCTATACCGTCGTCTCCCCGCAGTGTGTTGCCGATTCCGATTACGCCTATCATGCATTTATTCTATACTATTGAACGAAATTAGACAATGTTCCATCAACCATGGGTTTAAGCAGCAGATTTTTCAAAGATTTTACGTATGGAGATCCTCTAAGACACGCGAATAATGAAAAGAGTTATGGAAAATATGTAAGTGGATCTTAGCGTGACTTTGAGGAAGATTTTGCAAATTATATAGTTCGGAAATTTTATTTTTGACAAAACCGCCGGCTTGAAATAGAATGTTAATTCAAATTGCTTACAAATTGTAAGTTATTCGGAGAATTTATATGAAAGGTCCGCAGGAGAAGGAGAAGGATCAGAACATAGCGGAAGCTTTTCTTAATAAAACGCTTACAGCCGGAGTGATCTCCGGCGATCTCAAAGCGGTTATCGCATCAATGCCAATAGCCATGGCCGTTTATGATAAAAATGCAGAAATTATTATTTCCAGTGAAGCCGCCGAAGCGATATTCTCACGGTTCAATATAAGTCTGGAATATTTTAATAAACCTGTTTGCCGGGCCTTAAAAGGGGAAACGGTAAATAATTTTGAAATGACTGTTATAGCCCATGACGGCGGGGAAGTGAGTTTATCGATAAATTGTGTCCCAATGTTTACGGATGAAGGTAAAATAGCCTGTACGATTGCAACTTTTCTGGAGATTACCGAATATAAAACAAAAGAACAAACTATAATAAAGCTTAACAAGACCTTAAAGGCGCTCAGCAGGAGCAGTCAGGCCATGATGAGGGCTGTTGATGAAAAGGAATATTTGAACGAGGTATGCAGGATCATTGTGGAGGATTGCTCTTATTCCATGGTATGGATCGGTTATTCAATGGAAGACGAGGGGAAATCAGTGGTCCCTGTGGCTTTTTCAGGGATGGAAGAGGGATACCTTGAACAACTTAATGTAACCTGGGCCGATACTGAAAGAGGGAGGGGCCCCACGGGAACTGCCGTCAGGACAGGTAAAATAAGCTGGTGTTCGGATATGAAAACAAACCAGGCTTTCAAACCCTGGAAGGAAGAGGCTTTAAAACGGGGTTACGCCTCCTCGATCGCATTTCCTCTTCTTACAGGCGATAAGAGTTTCGGGGCGCTGACGATTTATTCTGACATTATAAATTCATTTACCAGCGATGAAATGGATCTGCTCGCGGAGCTGGCATCTGATTTATCCTTCGGAATAACATCTTTAAGGGTCAAAGCCGCACAGTTTAAAATTGAGGAAAGGCTTTTTTACCAGGCAGGTATTATCAACAACGTTCATGACGCAATAATCAGTTTAGATCCGGATTTGAATATAATGGAATGGAACAATGCGGCGGAACAATTGTACGGATGGAAATCCTGGGAAGCTATAGGACGGCACATGAAAGATGTTGTAAAGACGGAAATAAGCGAAGAGGCCAGGAAACGCCTGCTGAAAATTGCCGTTAACAAAGGCTCAATGATTACCGAAGCTGTACACCACAACAGGGACGGCAGGGCGATTTTCGTAGAAAGTAATTTAAGCATAATCTATGACCTGGAAGGCAAAATTACAGGTTATCTGACAGTGAACCGTGATATAACCGAAAGAAAAAAAGCCGAAGATAGGCAAGCTTACCTTGCCTCATTTCCCGCCCAGAATCCCAATCCGATTTTCGAGATTAGCCTGGATGGAAACATTCTCTATGAAAACGATGCGGCATTAAAGATATTAAATACTGAAAGTAAAACCGGCGTTAAGGAAATATTCCCGGGTATCGATAATTCCCTTATCGAGGCCGTTATTACGAATAAAATAATAAGGCGGGAAACCGAAATTAATGGGAAATGGTATCGGCAGGCGATACAGTATTTTGAAACCATACCGAATATCAGAATATATATGGTGGATATAACCGACAGGGTAATAATGGAAAGAGAACTGGAAAAGGCAAAAAATGACGCTGAAAATGCAAATGAGGCTAAAAGCCGTTTTCTGGCCAACATGAGCCATGAATTGAGGACCCCTCTTAATGCGATCATCGGCTACGCAAAAAACCTTGGCGCCAGCGGCGGATTAACGGAAAATCAAAGAGACAATATTGAAGTTATCGGTAAGAGCGGCGAACGCCTGCTCATGATGATAAATAACCTGCTGGATTTATCCAAGATCGAAGCCGGTAAAATGGAATTAAAAAGAAAATCTTTCAACCTGCCCGATTTGCTCGAATCGGCTATCGATCTGATAAAAATCCAGGCCGAGGACAAGAACCTCGTCCTTGTCATCAGCATCGATCCGGACCTCCCCGCTTTTGTATACGGAGACGAGGTATGTCTGGAGCAGGTCCTTATAAATCTGCTTAATAACGCAGTGAAATTTACTAACGAAGGAAGTGTTACGCTTCGCGCGAAAAATAAGGGCAGTTCAGTATTATTCGAGATAGAGGATACGGGAATAGGAATAGCCTCCGATAAAGTTGAAGCTATTTTCGAGCCCTTCGGGCAATTAATTGCTGATAAAGAATATGGAAAGGGTACAGGGCTCGGGTTATCAATAAGCCGCAAACTTGTAAATATGATGGGGGGCGATCTCTACGTACAAAGCTCTCCGGGAAAGGGCAGTACTTTCAGGTTCGAACTTGAGTTTGAAGAATCGAAAAATAAGGGTGCCAATCGAAAAATAAAAAGCAACGACCGGGTCATGGACTATAAATTTAAAAATGACGATAGTTTCATTATACCGCCCCCCAGGGAGGATATTGAAAAGCTCGTTCAGCTATCGAGGATCGGCGATATTATGAGTATAAGAAGATGGCTTGAAAAGGAAAAAAATTCTAATAGCAGCAGATACGGCGCTTTTGTAGAAAAGGTTTATAATCTGTCAAAAAGCATAAAGATCGCGGATATAAGGAAATTTTTGGAGCGGTACATTGGGGAGGAAAATAATGAACTCTGAAGATGAAAGGGATACCTGTATATTGATCGTGGATGATGATATAGATAATGTAAATATCCTACTTGATTTCCTGGATAAGGCCGGATTCCGTACTATGGTATCGACGGATGGGGTTACCGCCGTGGATCAGGCGGTCCAGAACAAGCCCGATATCATTCTTCTCGACGTTATGATGCCCGGTCTGGATGGTTTTGAAACCTGCAGGTTTCTTAAAAAAAACGAGGAAGTAAGAGACATTCCCGTGATATTCATGACGGCTCTTACCGAGACCGTCAACAAGGTCAAGGGTTTCGAGGCGGGAGGAGTGGATTATATCACTAAACCGTTCGATGTTGAAGAAGTCCTTGTACGGATTAAGACCCATATGACGATCCAGAAACTTCAGCATCAAATCCTTGAAAAAAACCTCGAATTGAGGGAGCTTAACGCCAGCAAGGATAAATTCTTTTCGATCCTGGCCCATGACCTTAGAAATCCAATGGCGGTGTTTCTTTCGTTCTCAAAGCTTTTAAATAATATTGAAAAAATGAATAAAAAAGAACTGGCACTTTATATTAAACAGTTCCAGGAAAGCGCAACAAATCTTTTCGCACTCCTTGACAATCTCCTGACCTGGTCAAGGCTGCAGAGAGGCCTGGTAGAGTTTTCCCCCAAGGCGTTGAAAATTTACACCTTAGTGAACTGGAATATTAAGCTGCTTGAACCTTATATATGGCAAAAAAAGATTGTAATTAAAAATTTCGTAGGAGATAATATTTTTATCAATGCGGATGAAAACATGGTCAATTCAATCATCCGGAACTTGATTTCTAACGCAGTGAAATTTAACAATACCGGGGGAACTATAGAAATTAAAGCTGAACAGGGTGATTTAGATGTTCATATTATTATATCCGATACCGGAATCGGTATTGCTCAAAGCGTCCTGCCAAATCTTTTCAGGATTGATTCGAGGACGAAACAGCCGGGTACAATGGACGAAAGGGGGACCGGCCTGGGTTTGATACTTTGTAAGGAATTTACGGAAAAAAACGGGGGGAAGATCTGGATTGAAAGCGAGCCGGGCGCCGGTACAATTGTGCATTTAACTCTGCCGTTGAGTGTATAAGATGCTTCAGGATAATGAAAATAAAATTTTCGTCCTGGATACTAATGTTCCTCTTTATGATTATAACTGTATTTATAATTTCCAGGAGCATAGTGTTGTATTGCCTATAACTCTTCTTGAGGAAATTGATAAATTTAAAAAAGGTAATGAAACAATTAATTTTCATGCCAGGGAATTTTCAAGGGAATTGGACAACCTTATCGGAGACGGAGAACTGCAGGAAGGGGTAAAATTGGCGAGCGGGGGTGAACTGCATGTTGAAACCGATACACGGTATGACGCTTCGATAAAGGACATTTTCTGGGAAGATAGTCCCGATCACAGGATCCTCTCGATAGCCTACAATCTTTCAAAAAAATACGGCCATGACAGGGTTATCCTCGTTTCAAAAGATATCAACCTGAGAATGAAAGCCAAAAGCGTAGGGATCCTTGCCGAGGATTACAAAACCGGGCAGATCAAAAACCTCGATGAACTATACACCGGGAAAAACATTTTTGACAATGCCGATGATGGAGTTATTGATACAATATACCGGGATGGCTCTCTTCCATTCGAAAATTCATTGCTGAAATGCGAACCTCTGCCGAATGAATTTTTTATCCTGAGAAATAATCATAAAAGCCTTCTGGCAAGATATATCGATGAAAAAAAAGAGCTGAGGATAGTCGAAAAGAGAAGGGCTTACGGTATTAAACCCCGTAATGCCGAACAGACCTTTTCACTGGAAGCGCTTTCAGATCCGTCCGTACAGCTTGTTACTCTTGCCGGTAAAGCCGGAACGGGCAAAACACTTATGGCCCTGGCTGCTGCGCTTGAGGCGAGGAAATTCTATAAAACCATACTACTCGCCAGGCCGATAATTCCCCTTTCAAACAGGGACATGGGATATCTTCCAGGCGATATCAGGGAAAAGCTCGATCCGTATATGAAGCCTCTCTTCGATAATCTTGCAGTGATCCAGAACCAGTTCGATGAAGGAACAGCCGATTATGAAAAGATAAACGAACTCCTGGAAGGCGAAAAACTCCTCATCATGCCCCTCGCTTATATTAGAGGCCGGAGCCTTTCCAAATCTTATTTCATTGTCGATGAAGCCCAAAACCTAACTCCTCATGAGGTAAAGACTATTATAACACGGGCCGGAGAGGGAACAAAGATAGTTTTTACAGGCGATCCCTACCAGATAGATACTCCTTACCTTGACGCAAGGAGCAACGGTCTTACATTCCTTATCGATAAAATGAAAGGCCAGGGGTTATATGCGCATGTGACTCTTGAAAAGGGAGAACGTTCCGAACTCGCCGAGCTGGCTTCAAATCTTCTATAGTCATACATTACACTTGACGTTTTTAATAATTTATTTCAAATTTAATGCAAGATGGCGGGTGATAAGAAAATGGATTTTATCATAGTAGAATTTGACACAGAACCAGGCAACCGGCCTGGAAACATCTCTGCTGTAGGGGCTGTAGCTGCCGGAAAGGCCGGGGTAAGTTTTTTTGAAATATTGAATCCCGGTGAAACGGCCGCAGGCGTCAGGTTTTTAATAGAAAAGTTTGACCGCTGGCTCCAGGAAAGTTTTTCAGAAAATCCCGTGATCGTTACTTCAGACATTAGAAGCGTTTATATGCTGCTTTCTCCTCTTTTTACCGGCAAAATTCTCGAACTTGCTTCGTTTTGCAATGGTCTTGGCAGGGATTTTGAGGCTTCCATAAATGATTTTAATATCTCTAAAAAAGGCGATAATGCCCTGGCGAGGGCTTTTTATAAAACCTTATTATTTACCGGCCTTTTAGAAATTTACAATATGAGTACCGGCGGGACCGATTCCGGAGATTTTATAATGAAAGCCTTTAGATTTGCCTTGCGAAAGCATGAAGATCAAAAACGAAAGTTTTCAGGAAGCCCTTATATAATTCATCCGGTAAGGGTATCTGAAATTGTACGCAAACATGGGGGGCGACACTGTGCAGCGCGCAGCGGCTATTCTTCATGATACTATAGAGGATACGAAAACAAGCTATCAAGAGATCCTCGATTTGTTCGGACCTGAAACCGCTGAAATGGTCATGGCGCTCACGAACGATCCGGGCGAAAAAGAGAGACTTGGCAAGCGGGAATATCTTGCAAGGAAGACGGCCGCAATGGGGCCGAGAGAACTTCTTGTAAAGCTGGCCGACCGCCTGGATAATGTTCGCGATCTTGATGATGAAAAAAGCGATTGGAACATGAATTATGCAGAGGAGACAAGGATAATCCTTTCACGTTTGCCTGCCGGTCTTCTTGAAGAAGCACATAAAGCAATTATCAGGGATATTAATGAAAAATTACTTGTTTATCGATCATAATTGAATGATTATACTGAAAATGTTAAAATTGCTTCGGGATTAATGATTTTTTAGAATCAGGGGTTTTTTGATGGGGAAAAGGATAGATTTTAAAAAAAAATTCAGAGAACTGGAAAGGTCCTGCAGGAGGCTCGAGGAATTATCGGTGCTTGACGAACTGACAGGGCTCTACAATCGCAGGGGATTTATGACGCTTGCAAACCAGCAGCTTGCGCTCTCCAAGAGAAGGAAAGAGTATTTTCTGCTCTTCTTTATCGATCTTGACAATATGAAAACTATTAACGATTCCTACGGGCATAAAGAGGGCGATCGTGCCCTGATAGAAACATCCCGGATCATAAAAAGGACTTTCAGGGCTACGGATATAGCCGGCCGCTGGGGCGGGGACGAATTCGCGGTGCTTGCCATCGATTCCAGGATCAATGAATTTGACGGGATAATGAAAAGATTAAAAAAATACATTGACGATGCAAATTATAAAGCAGGTAAACCTTACAAACTTTCTTTTTCTGTGGGGGCGGCGTCATATGAACAGGGACGTTACCATTCAATCGAGGATATGCTGGAAAAAGCGGACATCGACCTGTACAGGAAAAAGAGAGGTAAAAAAAAGGCCGTAGAAAGTCCAAAAAATAATTTAAACGCCGGTCAGTAACTTTTACGTCTTATAAAAATTAACACCTGGACAAACGACACAATAAATAAAACGGCATAAATAAAAAAATAAGCGTAAGCCCCGTACATATAGTTCCTTCCGCCGGTTACAAAGAAATTCCAGAATAATGCATATGAAGCCGGCTGCATAAAACAAATCAAACAGTTTTCAATGATCATATCGCTATTTTTAAGATAAAATAAAATAATGAACAAAAACAATATAACGGGGATAATAAAAATAACCGCCACCGGAAGAAGGGACGGCGAAGGCGGAAGAACAAGGTAGCAGATAAAAAGATATAAAGCATACATAGCCGCAAAGAAATATAAAAGGGACTTTTTAAGTATTACCGGCTTTATCCTGACAAATTTTTTTGCCGGCAGGAATATTATGAAAAGGAGCGGAGCTAGATATAAACTGAAAAGAAATATTAAGCCTCCGGCGATCAGGAACATGTCTTCCCGGGAGAAGATGGTTTTTATAATAAGGCGTGAAATCTGAACCAGGCTTGTCGCTTCGGAAAAATCGGAGAATAATGTAATGAACCTCAGAAATGGAAGAAAAAATGTTGCGATAAAACAAAAAAAGACGAATATCTTCAATAAATAAATTATGTCGGTATTTATTTTGCTTTCCATAAAAACCGTCTTTCCCTTACAGTCGAAAGCCAACAGTCGAAGGTAAAAGAGGCATGCCTGCAGACTGTCGACTCCCGACTATTGACTGGCTGATACGCCCCTTATTTTATTTCCGGGATTAAAAAAAATCCAGAAAACAGGCGGCGAATTTAGTAAGCTGTCGATCAGTCTATAGTCATGCTATCACCCATTGATTTCTGATTATACTGCTGACTGCTGACTTGTGTCGACTATGTTGACAATTTGTAATCTGGTGGT
Organism: uncultured Spirochaetota bacterium; assembly: GCA_963768055.1. GTDB lineage: Bacteria > Spirochaetota > Brevinematia > Brevinematales > JAOACQ01 > CAVYGN01. Next base: position 136,759 of record CAVYGN010000001.1, read on the forward strand.
TAATATAAGCAAAAAAAATGGGGGTTATTATGGTAAGATTTATTCTTTGTTTCATTTTATTCACTGGAGTTTCAATGGGTGATATTATACATGCAGGCGTAGTCTGGGAGGCGAAAATCCAGGATATGAATGCAAAATCCTCATCGACAATCATTACCAGCAACTATGCAATGAAGGGAAATGTCAGGGAGGATTTTACAGATGTAAGCGACTCGAAGAACACGTTTTATAAAAAGGGAAATTACTTTATCTATAAGGCAAGTACAAATATTGTTTACCTTGTCGATCCCGAAAAGAAAACTTATACCGAGCTTTCGATGGACTCCATCCTTTCAGCTATGGGCGCGGCAGGAGATATGATCCAGATCACTATTTCAAACCCGAAAGTAGAGGTTCAGAAACTGGATGGGGAATCAATTCTGTCGTATCAGTGTTCTCATATCAAGATAAACAGTTCATATGACATGGAAACAAAAATTTCTTTCATGACTATAAAATCCCATATGGAATCAACAAAGGAATTATGGGGCAGCGGGCCTGTTTTCGGGAAGGAAATGACCGGATATTATATTTCTAAAGCATTCAAGACTTCATATAAAGACCTTGACAACCTCATACAAAAGCAAATGGCGGGATATAAGGATCTTGGATTCATTCTCAAATCCGTTACGATAACTACATCGACGGATCAGAATAAAAATTCTCAGACAACGACGAATAATATGACTGTGGAATCAATTGCTGAAAAAAATTTGAGCCTGGATTTATTTAAGGTTCCGGCAGGTTATAAAAAAATCGAAACGGAAATAAACTCCGGACAGCCTTCTGAAACTAACAATAATAACAATACTCAAAGCACTAATACCCAGAATACGAATAAGGAGAATAATATCAAACCTGAAGATCTCCTGAAAAAGCTATTTTAATCCCGGATCATATGGGCAACGGCCGGCCCGGAGAATTTATGAAAAAGCTGTTAGCCATTCTCATTTTGATTTTAATATCCAGCCGGTTTGCTTTTACAGTTTCAACAAAATATTTAACGGATTATAAGTTCGATAATATCGAGCTGTATGAATTCAGCAATATTAGTTTTGTTGAAAACGGGGGGATTGAACTTGCCCATGATTATAAAGTTCTATTTACCGGAAAAAATCCCGTATGGTCTCTTTCAGAGTGGAAAGGCGGCCTTTTAGCCGGAACCGGGGATCCGGCTCAGCTTCTATATTTAAAAAGCGGCGGATATAAGAATATTTTAGAGTTTTCGAACCAGGTGCTTGTCAGCGATATAAAACAGTTCAATGGAGCATTATATATATCCTCTTTTCCAAAAGGGGCCATAACGATTCTTGATGAAAATTTCAAGGAAAGCAAAAGGATACCTCTCAAAAACGAATATATCTGGAACATAGTGCCCGACATGAAGGGATATTTCGTACTTACCGGCAGTCCGGCTTCTATTTGTCATTTTAACGACAGGGATGAATTGGAATATTCCATACCTGTCCCCGGGGAAGAAAACCTTCTTAAAGGCCTTGCTGACGGAGATGACCTTTATTTTTCAGCGGACGGAAATATCCTTTATAAGTTCAATTCGCATGACAAAAAAGTCAGGGCAGTTTACTCTTTTGACAACTCGATCATGGATATAATTTATGTAAAAAATTTGATGTATATTATTACTTCGGCTTCAGAGTATAAAAATCTATCCCATGAAGTTTTAGGTGAATCATCGTCTGATACTAATGAAAAAAAGACCTCCCGGACAGGCACTTTTAAAAGCGACCTTTATTCATATGATATGAAATTGTCTGTGGAAAAGATCTTTGAAAAGGCAAATATCAGATTCATTTCCCTCTCATACTGGAACGATTCGATTGTTATAGGGACAGATAAGAATGCCGGATATTATCAAATTTCCCTCAAGGGAAATGAAAGAAAATTTTCCGGATTAGGAGCAGGAAAATTTGCGCGTTTACTGGAACTCCGCGAAGATAATTTTGCTCTGCTCCTTGATCCCACCAGGATTATCAGGCTGGAAAAGGAATTCGCAGGCAAGGGTTTTATGGTTTCCGGTTCTTTCGATACGGGAAATATATCGCGCTGGGGTAAGCTGTCTATAGATAGTTCCATTTTTCCGGGAACATCTCTTACAATTTACACAAGGAGCGGCGCCATTCCCGAAGACAACCTCTGGGAAGAATGGTTGGAATATAAAAACAGGACCGCGTCAAGCCCAAACAGGTATTTTCAGTATATGGCCGAACTTGGTTCCGGAGGGGGCAATACACCGGTTTTCAACGGCATAACCGTTCCTTTTATACAAAAGAACAGCGCCCCCAGGATCGACAAGATATCACTGAATTACAATAACAATATTTACAAATTAAGCTGGGACGGGGAAGACGAGGACAGGGATATTCTGATCTATAATTTATATTTGGCTCTCTCAAATGAGAGCTGGGTGAAAATTAACGATAAACCCCTTGAAGAAAACAATTTCGAAATAAATCCCGCCAATTATCCGGAGGGACAATATCGTATAAAGGTAACAGTTTCCGATGAAAGATCGAATTCTCCCGCTGAGGCTAAAGAGGGCTTCAAGATCAGCGAACCTTTCATGATTGTTAACAGCTCGCCAGTAATCGGGGATATCGCTTTAAAAAAGAACGGTAAAACCGCCATGCTGGCCTGGAAAGTTACGGACAATCTTTCACCTGTTTTAGAAGTCGATTACATGGTAAACGGCTTAAAGTGGCTGAAGGTCCTGCCTGAAGATGTTATCTACGATTCGAAAACTCTAATGTTCGACCTTAAACTCAACATTGACGAGCCTTCCTTTATTGTTATCAAGGCTTCGGACTTATATGGAAATTATTCGACAAAAGGAATATTTGTCGAAGAGTAAGATTTAGCCTTGTTATGGGCCCTTCTAATAACCGCCTTTTCATCGGGCATACCCTTACGGGCACAAGAGCCGATACAAGCAAGGCGGCAAGGTTGGCCCCATAGGGTTTATGCCCGTAGGGTGTTTATGCCCGAAGGGTGCGGTTTCATTACGATTTGAACATTATTTATTAATAACATAGTTAGTTTTTGGATGCCCTTATAAAAAATATTTTACACCGGCTTTGAAGATCGGCTGGAATTTATTTCCGGGAATATTTACCCCAATAAAGGGTCCGGTTCTCTCCGAATGGGCCATTTTACCGAATATGCGTCCATCGGCGCTCGTTATTCCTTCAATAGCGAAATCTGAACCGTTAGGATTAGAAGGCATATTCATTGTCGCATTTCCGTTTTCATCTACGTACCTGGTTGCGATCTGTCCATTCTTTTTGAGTTCATCAAGAACGCCGGAAGGGGCAATAAACCGGCCTTCGCCATGGGATACCGGCAATATATGCATATCTCCGATTTTACTTTCCATGAACCAGGGTGAAAGAGTGGAAACGATTTTTGTCCTGACCATCGATGAAACATGCCTGCCTATTTTATTGTAGGTAAGGGTTGGCGAATCAATATCGAGGTCCCTGATCTCTCCATATGGGACAAGCCCGAGCTTGATCAGGGCCTGGAATCCGTTACAAATACCCAGAATAAGGCCGTCCTTAACTTTGAGCAAATCCATAACAGCATCCCTGATCTTAGGGCTCCTGAAAACGGCCGCTATGAATTTTCCCGAACCTTCGGGTTCGTCACCCGCTGAAAATCCGCCGGGCAGCATTAACATCTGCGCCCTGCTTACAGCACTGGCGAGCGATGAAATCGATTGATTGACGTCTTCAGGCGTTCTGTTTCTAAAGATGAAGGTTTCGGTTTTAGCGCCTGCTTTTTCAAAGGCATTTACAGAATCGTATTCGCAGTTTGTTCCCGGGAAAACAGGAATTAGAACTAAAGGTTTTACCGATTTTCCCTTATGAATTAAAGGGTAATCCGCGCAGTAAGAATAGTCATCGAGGGCGATCTTGCTGTCCGGAGTCTTGACCGGGAAAATTTCCGACAGCGGTTCCATCCATCTATCGATCAACACAGACAAGTTTATTACAGTATTTTCAATCCTGATCTCGCTTTCAGGTATTGTTCGTCCGAGCAATATATGATCTAGACCGGATAAATCCTCTTCATCGAGGCTCCCACCCTCGATAACAAAAGAGCCGTAACCCTGTCCGAAGAGCATTCCGGGGGCCGGTTTTCCAGTCATCTCGAAGCCGATCATATTTCCGAAACACATCTTGCTGATTGCTTCGCTGACGCCGAAAGCCCTTACTGTTTGAACCGATATTATTTTTTTATTATCAATCAGATAGAAGAGCCTTTCGCAGAGTTTTTTAAAATAAGCCCAGTCGGGTATAAAAAATTCGTTTTTACGCATCTGAAGAAGGTAGACATTATTATTCGGATTTTTAAATTCCGGCGTGATGATACCCGTTATATCCACGGGTGAAAGCGCAAAGCTTACAAGGGTCGGGGGAACATTCAGGTTATTGAAAGTCCCCGACATGCTGTCCTTTCCGCCTATAGCCGGTATCAATAGCTCCTTTTGTACTTTATAAGCGCCTAAAAGGGACGAGAAAGGCTTGCCCCATTTTTCAGGAATATCGAACAACTTTTCAAAATATTCCTGCAGCGTAAGACGGATCTTGCGATAGTCAGCACCGGCTGCAGCAGCTTTTGCGATGGAGTCGACAACCGCATAAATTCCTCCATGATATGGGCTCCATTCGGATATTTCAGCGTCAAAACCCCAACTCATAACAGTCCCGGTAGTTGTTTCATAATCCGTTACAGGCAGCTTTGAGCACATACTCTGCGCCGGAGTGAGGCTTTTCCTTCCGCCGAACGGCATTGTAACTGTAAGAGCTCCGATAGTGCTGTCAAACCTTTCAACAAGGCCTTTCTGAGAAGAAGAGTTCAGGTTTGATAGAGAATAGATCCATGCTTCTTCAAGATTATTACCGGCAGTCTTTATTCCGGATTTAATAAAAGGAGAAGAGTTTTTATCGGGCGACTTTACATTAACCCTGGCATGTCTTTTTGGGCCGCTTGAATTTAGAAAATCCCGGCTGATATTTACAATCAATTTACCGCGCCAGGTCATTTTCACCCTTTTTTCTTCTATTACTTCGGCAACTACAGTCGCTTCCAGATTTTCCTTTGAAGCTGATTCTATGAAAATCCCGGCGTTATTACTATCCACCAGGACAGCCATTCTTTCCTGCGATTCTGAAATCGCGAGTTCAGTCCCGTCCAGATCTTCGTATTTTTTCGGTACCTTGTCAAGGTTAATTAAGAGGCCGTCGGCAATTTCACCGATGGCTACCGAGATCCCGCCGGCCCCGAAATCGTTGCATTTTTTTATCAGAACCGAAACTTCCGGCTTTCTGAACAGCCTCTGGATCTTTCTTTCTTCCGGGGCATTGCCCTTCTGGACTTCAGCTCCGGCCTTGAAAATAGATTCCTCCGTATGACTCTTGGAAGATCCCGTAGCTCCGCCGCAGCCGTCCCGTCCGGTCCTTCCCCCCAACAGGATCACGACATCTCCTTTTACAGGACTCGAACGCTTTACAGCGCTGCGCCTGACCGCTCCGACAACAGCTCCAATTTCCATTCTTTTAGCCACATATCCCTCGTGATATATTTCGGAAACCTGTCCTGTCGCAAGGCCTATCTGGTTTCCATAAGAACTAAAACCGTGAGCGGCTTCAACAGTTATTTTTCTTTGAGGGAGTTTTCCCTGCAGGGTGTCTGAAGCGTTTTTCATGGGATTGCCGCTTCCGGTTACACGCATAGCCTGGTAAACGTAAGACCTGCCGGAAAGGGGGTCTCGTATTGCTCCTCCTACACAGGTCGCTGCGCCTCCAAAGGGTTCTATTTCCGTCGGGTGGTTGTGGGTTTCATTTTTAAACATCACGAGCCATTCTTCGGATCCGGTTCCCCCTTCAACAGGAACAACGATACTGCAGGCATTGATCTCGTCGGATTCATCGAGGTCGGAAAGATAACCCTTTGCTTTAAGTTCTCTCATTGATATTGTCGCGAGGTCCATAAGGCTTATTTTTTTTCCATTTTGATCGGTGCTTAAAAATCTTCGGGATTCCAGGTATTCATAATAAGTACTTTCAATTGACGATTTGAAAGGCCCTTCTTCGAATTCCACTTCATCGATTTCTGTTAGAAACGTAGTATGGCGGCAATGATCCGACCAATATGTATCGATGATCCTTATTTCAGTCATTGTCGGGTCCCTTTTTTCATCGTTTTTAAAATAGGATTGAAGAAAAATCAGGTCGTTCAAATCCATTGCGAGACCAGTTCCGGCAATGAATTTTTCCAGGGCCGAATTATCCATTGTTATAAAGCCTTTAATGACCGGAATATCATCCGGCTGATCCCTGTTTTCTATAAGTGTTGAAGGTTTTGACAGACGGGTTTCACGGGAATCCACAGGATTAATAATAAATTTTTTTATTTTTTCAATTGCCGGGGCGGAAATCTTCCCATAAAAAACCAGGATAGAAGCGTATCTGATAACAGGCTTTTCGCCCTGCGTGAGAATTTGAATTGCCTGGGCCGCCGAATCGGCCCTCTGGTCATACTGGCCCGGCAGGTACTCCCAGCCGAAAATTTGTTTTTTTTTATCCGAAGCCTCCATGCCGGCGGGCAAAGCTTCATCATATATAAAATCAAGAGGGGGTTCTGCAAAAACGCTGAAACGTGATTTTTGATAATCTTCTTCGGAAATACCCTGGATGTCGTATCGATGAAAAACCCTGAGCCTTTCAATCCCGGAAATATGAAGGACTGAGGTTAAGTCATGAAGAATGTTTCCGGATTCGTTGTCATATTCCGGCTTTTTTTCCGTAAAGATCCTGTAAACACGATTGTCCATCTCTTCAAATCCTCATAAATTAATAAGGGCACTTCTAATAGCCGCCCCGAATAATTATACGGAAAATCGTAAAAAAAATAAATTAATTTGTCTGTTGCCGATGTTAAAAGGCTTGAAGAAATATTTAATTATGGTATTGAATAAAAACTTTGATAATGATAGAATAACATATTTCAAAATCCCTGTAAGGAATTCCGAGTAATAAAAAGGAGATAAAAATGATAGAAAAAAAATTTCTTGTGCCCTTATGGTTCTGCGCGGTTTTAATTACCGAAGTTTCTTTTTCCGAAACAAGGGTAAATTCCTGGATTACAACAACCTCAGAAAAGCCATGGCGGGTGAACTCTGTTGGCTTAATCCGGACCGGCAGTCAAGGCGCTTCGGACCTGGAAATCGACGCTTCGGAATCTTACCAGATCATAGATGGTTTCGGGGGCGCATTTAATGAGAAGGGCTGGGCGGCCTTGTCGGTGCTTTCGGAAAATGAAAGGCAGAACGTGTTAAAAGAGATATTCGATCCTGAAGACGGACTTAAATTCAATATCTGCCGTGTGCCTATAGGGGCAAGCGACTATGCGATGGACCGTTATACCCTCGATGAATCGAGTAATGATTATGTGATGAGTAATTTTTCAATCGAAAGGGACAAAAAAATGCTGATCCCTTATATAAAAGCGGCAATGAAGTATAGACCCGATTTACAGCTCTGGGGTTCTGCATGGACTCCTCCTACATGGATGAAGGATAGCGGGGCCTTTGACGGAGGAGACATGAAGGACAAGCCCGAAATCTACAGGTCTTACGCGCTGTATCTTGCCCGTTTCATCGAGGCTTACAGGGCAGAAGGTCTTAATATGACCGCTGTATGCGAGCAGAACGAGCCTCTGATAATGACCCACTATCCAAGCTGTTTATGGATGCCCGGCCAGTTCCTAGATTTTATAAAGAATTACATGGGCCCTCTCTTTCAGAAAAGAGGCCTGACCAACGCGATCTGGCTTGGGACATTGCAGGATGGAAATTATAAACTTTTTCCCGAGACGGTCCTGAAGGACCCCGAGGCTAACAGGTATATTTCCGCAGTAGCCCTTCAATGGGGTGGTATAAATTCAGTGGCAAAGATTCGTGAGAATTTCCCCGACAAAAAAATTGTTCAAAGTGAAACAGAATGCGGAAATTGGTCCTGGAAGTCGGGTTATAACCCCGATATGCCCCAGAATGACTGGGCTTACGGATCCTACACATGGAGAAAAATCCGGGGATTTATAAGCCTCGGGGCAAATTCATACATGCTATGGAATATGATACTTGACCAGGAAGGCAAAAATATCGACGAATTAAAACCCTGGCCCCAGGATGCGGCTGTAGTAATAAACAGCATAAATCATTCGGTAACATACACGCCGATGTTTTATGCAACAAAGCACTTCAGTTACTTTGTCCGGCCGGGTTCAAAGGTGATAAAAACAAGCGGAAGTTGGGATGAATCTATAGCGTTTCAGAATCAGGACGGTTCAGTAATACTTGAAATATTGAACGATTCTGACAAGGCAAGGGATTTTCAGATTAAAATAGGCAATTCCATGTTCAAAACCGTTATTCCGGGGAAATCATTTGACACGTTTACAATAAATCTTTAATTAGCAGGCCCGGTCGATGTACTGTAGAGGTAAGGATGAAGTCGTACCTTATAATATTATCCTTTTGTTTATTTTATTCCGGCAGGAGCATTTATCCCATTACCATAGATGATTTTTTGAATTCGGACATAGGAAGCCGGAGAAACACCCATGAAGGCAACGTTGCGCTCCTTAGCGAGGTCAGCAATGAAATATCCCTTGATTCAAACAAGTATGAACTTTTCTGGGAATGTTCGGCACTATGGTACACTGAAGGACAGCTTTACGCCACGAACAGGGAATCGAAGAAATACTGTTTTTCCAATGTAAAAGACAACGCCCTGATAGCCGTCAAATTAAATCCTTCCGGTCCTGAAGGGCATTATTGGCTCGGAGTAGGCTATGGCCTATGGTCCGAGGCTAACGGTATTCTCGACAGTTTATTCTATGCAGGGGATATATTGAATGAAATGACAGCTGTTATTGAACTGCAGCCGGATTTCTTTCATGGAGAAGCCTGGGCTATTCGCGCCAAGGTTTATGACTATGCGCCCGGATGGCCGATTTCTATTGGCGACAAGACGAAAGCCTATGAAGATTTGAAAATGGCGATGAAGTATGGGAGTAATTACCGTTTCATTCTTCAGACCGATGTTGAAATATTGATGAATGACGGAAAATATAAAGAGGCCCGGGAAGCTGCGGAAAAAGCTCTTACCCTGCCGTACGACAGCAGGATACCCAAAGAAGAAGACCAGGGCATAGCGGCGCTCAGTAATTATCTTATTATTATTAATTCGGCATTGAAATAAAGGAAGATTTCTCGTCATACTGCCCCTTTAGGGGCTGGGTCCTCGAAATGACATAGCCTCTCCCCACTCACCGAATTTAAGACAAAATGCAATTCAATTTGAAGTAATTTTTTTCTGCGCCTTATGAAGATGGCGTAGAGCCACCGGGCGAAAAACGGATAAAGGAAGGGCTAACCAGAGACTGTTCATTGTAATTAATTTATTCTTATAGATTATAAAAAATATCTTTAATAAAAAAGCATTCCATCAGCGCTTACATCCGTTTTAAGCCCTTGTGGCTCATACCCTTCGGGCACAGGCACTATCGAATCTAGCGCGGAAAAAAATTACTTCAAAGATAAAACCGCATATTGTCTAATCGGCTCCAGCCAGGTATCCCTTCATCACGGCAAGTAATTTTTTTTCTTTTTCAGCTACAGCGCCGGCTAAAACCCTCGCTTTTCTATACATAATCTTCCTTTCGTCGATATTTTTAAATTCCTTTACATTGACTGAGATTTTCAAGCATTCCTGAGAAAAATCCTGCCAGGATAAGGCTGAATCCCCCAGCTCAGCTATAATGGGGTTTAAATTCCTGTCATAGGTATGTATGAAAGCTTCCCTTAGAAAATTCCTGAAAAATATTCTAAAGGCAAAACCGTCATTATCTTTGAGAGCTATATCATGGTATATATTATTGAAGACTATTTGAAGAAAGCCGTAAAACCTCACCCTTTTTTCAAAATCGAAAATATCAGCCGGAAGTTTTATCAGGGCCGATATACCATTTCCTTTTTGAGGACTTTCCATGTTCCGGATTGATTCCGAAAGAGCTGTCTTTACGGCCTGTTTCCAGTTGTAAAGATAGGACGGGTCTTTTTTTCCGATCCAGTAATAAGAACGCTGCGGAGGGAATATCTTTAACCGGGAAGAACGCGCCATATCAAGGTCTTCTATACTGATTTCTTTAAGCTCTTTGTAAGGAGAATCTGCGACCCAGGCAAGATCGCTATATGTATCGATCCCGAGAATAGTCACATAATGCCTGCCGTCGGAAGCAAAAGCCGGCCCCTCTTTTCCGTCGAAACGGTAAGACAGATACCGTGTATCGACCCTGAGCGCCACGGGTATCCCGGATGAAAGCAATTTTTTAACACCCTCCCAGGACGACCTTGGGTCCGGAGGGACTACTTCATGAAAGGCTATCCCGGCCCCTGTGAGGAATGTTTTATGCATATCGGGATAATTGCAGTCTATTATAGGAAACTCACCCTCCTGTATAGAGAAACCGATGCCGGAAGCGCCTATAATGTCCCTTTCATTTATTGAATATCCCGAATAAGACATCAGGTTAAGCAAGGCCCCGCTCTCGCTGTTAATGCTTTTTATGATGACGGCGTTAGTAATGAGGTATTTTTCATAATTAATTTTGCCATTGCCGGTATCGAGCCAGGGTGATGAACAACTGCAGGCTGTTAATAAAATTAAAAAAAATGGCCATCCCGTTTTCATATATTTGCGCACCAGAATGCCGCATTGGTAATAATTCTTTTAAAGAATGGATTTTGCATCTGGCCGGGCCCATGTCCGAGCGCTGTATAAAAAACCCTTCCCAAACCATAAGGCTTGGCCCAGGCCAGGGGCCTGCTGAAGCCCTTGTATTCCGTTTCTAACATGGTTTCGAAGGGGGGATATGTCTCCATTAAATATAATTCGTCGGTTATTTCAAAATCGGCTATTTCTTTCATCACCGGATGATCCGGTTTGCTGACATGCACGGTAAATGGTTCGCCTATGGGAGGGTGGGTAAGGAATCTGCCTCCAATCATTTTTAGATAATCGGTTTTATTGAGGAAACTTGCACAAGCTCCATGAACTCCGATAAACCCGATGCCCCTTATTACGGCCTGCAAAAGACCTTCAGCCTGCCTGCCGGTCATGACCGGGTTAAGAGAACAGCATAATATTACATTAAAAGGCCGGATTTTTTCAGCGTGAAAAAAGCTGACGTCTTCTGTAAGGGTTACATTAAAACCTGACTCTGTTAATAATTGCTTGTATAAAGGCCCGATAATTGAAAATTCATGGTAACGGAGTCTGTCCCCGCCAATGACAAGAATTTTAGGTTCTTCCATAATAACTCATTACCAGTAGAGGGGTTTTCCATTAGAATCTATATAAACAGGATCATCATTATTCCATTTCCTGTTCGCCAGGAATGTTATATTTTTTGCCGCTTCTTCCGGATATATGTCGGCTTCAACTCCGCCCATATCTGTTTTCATCCATCCCGGATGGACTGCTAAAACTTTTATATCGAATTCCGAGAGCCTGTTCTGGAGAATTTTCGACTGCATATTCAGGGCCGCTTTCGACATGCAGTATCCGAACTCGTCTTTCCTGTAACTTTGCGATATGCTGCCTGCTTCCGAAGAAATATTAATCACAATCTTTCCGGCTCCTTTTTTTAAAAAGGGAAGAAAATGTTTGACTACGAGCAGAGGTCCATATGTATTGACTGAAATATTATTCATTATCGTTTCAAGGCTCACATCGGCCAGATCGGCAATATGCTTCCATTTGTGAGCTGAAGGTTCCGGGTGAATCCCGGCATTGTTTATAAGGATGTCTATATGTCCGGTTATTTTTTTAAGCTCCTCTGAAGCTTTTATTACAGACGACTCGACTGAAACATCCGTTATTAATTCAAAGGTCTTTTTCTGATGAATCAGTGCAAGGTTATTAAATTCTTCACTTTTTGACTTATTCAAGGCTATTACAATTGCTTTTTGTTCAAGAAAAGATTTTGCAAGCCAGAACCCGAGTCCACGGCTGGCGCCTGTTATCAGCACGGTTCCAGGCATAACTTGCTCCATAAATATCAATATTCGAATATATCCCATTCGCCGGGAATTAAATTAAAGCTATAGCCGAAGACGCCCTCGTTTTGGACGCCTCCAATTTTTCTGCCGTCTTTCATGCTTGCGATTTCACCTCCCGAACCGGGAATGTAAATCCGCATTTCGGATGGATGATCGAGTTGGGAATGAACCGCGGCCTTGTTATTATCATATAAGAAAATGCTGACACCGGGATCGGAATCGACCCACGCAAGATCCCTGCAGATCTCCCTCCTGATAACATTCCAGACATCGGCCGGAATAAGATACAGATCGGAATAGTGATCGGGAATGTTCAATAAAACAAGTTCTCCGCCGCCATAATGCTGTTTAAGAAGGACGGCTCCTGTATTCTCTCCGCTGCCGCCTGCCAATAAGGGGCTCATGTCGGTCGTAGGCCATTCGATGAATGGAAAACTGACAGGAGTCTTATTAGTAAAATAATCTTTATAAGAACAAATATTAGGATACGCGGAATATCTTTCCATACTTATTTTTCTATCGCTGATCCAGAACGACGCGAGTAATTTTTGTTTTAATGGATCGATAGATTTCCAGAACCCCGATGTGATTATAACCCGCGATGAAGCTGCAAGGCTTAATATAATTTTATCGATTATATCGGGGTCATACGCCGCTGATTGCGTCAGCAGAATATCTTTTGAAAAGGACGGATAGTCGGTGTAAGGCTCAAGGGGTATCGAGCACATTCCAAGATAATTATGAAGATAGTCCTCTCCCCGCGAATGATAGGGTTTATAGCAGGCTATGCCCCGGGGAGAGCCGAGCTTTTTAAGAAGGGGGTCAAGCCTGTCGAACAAGTGGCTGATAACCGGTATATGGACTGTGCCTTTTATCAAATGGAAGCAGAACAGGGTGATCTCTCCGGATTTGGCAAGGAGGGAATATAAACCCTGGGCGCTGAAATCGAGCGGATTATAGCAATCGAAATTGTCAAACCATGCCCCCCTGTTCTTGCCCTTGCCGACATTGTCAATATACCTGTATAAAAAATAACCAAGATACCGGGGAAGGTTTTGCTGGGTCATAGCCGAATCTCTGGTTTCCGTTCCGGTATATATCGCGTCGAAGATGCCCGGCTCGTCCTTAAGATTATAGCCGGTATATTGATAATGTTCGTACCAGTTGGGAAATTTAATGACCATCGATACATTGGGATTTGCCTCTCTGGCGGTCTTCATGACCAGCGTTTCCGAAACTTCCGCCAGACGCTTTATCCTGAATTCATCCCATGAGTCGTTTCCCTTAGCCTCGATGCATGAAGAACAGCGGCATTCGGTAAAAAAGAAATCGTCAAGGATCACTTCATCGAAATTTTCCGCCGCGAACCTGACAGCCTGTTCAAGAATATCAAGATCTTCACTGCGTGTATAGCAAAAAAGTTTCCAGCGTTCCAATGGCCTGTTTGTTGTGGTAATTCCGCCTGAAATGGATATGCCCTTTTTTGAAAAAAAACTTTTTAATTTATCGATATCGGATAATTCAGCGTTTATCCCGCCCCTGAAAGTTTCAAGATAAACCTTGCCGGTCTTCAGGTGCTTTTCAAAGTACGCCCATTCTTTTTCGATATCTTCACTGCGGGCCAATGCAATAACATCGCCGACAGTGAAATAAACAGCCAGTCTGAAATTCTCGTAAGACACTAATCCCCCTTTGTAATGGACGGTGTCATGTTTAAGTTATTTGAATATTGATTAAAGCTTTTCGCGATATGGAGTTACCCCTTGATACCGCCGGACAATCCTTCAATGAAATACCTCTGGAATATAAGGAAGATGACCACAGGTATAAGAGTGAACATGAAACCGATTGCCATAATAGCGTCGGGGACCCTTTCCACATTGTTGGCTTTCAAGGCGCTTATCGCTATAGGTATCGTGTAAAGGTTGTTATTGTCTAGCATTATTATGGGAATCAGGAAATCGTTCCAGATATACCTGAACTGGTAAATCGAAAGAGCCGCCAGCGCCGGAACGGAAAGAGGGATAATGATATTCCACCAGATCTTTATATGGCTCGCTCCGTCGATTACCGCCGATTCTATAAAAGAATAGGGAAGCTTTATGTAGTACTGCCTCATAAGGAAGACCCCGATTGCGGAAACAGCCGCGGGAATTATAAGACCCAGGAGATTATTCCTCAGGTGGAGGGAGATCATTAACTTATAATACGGTGAAAGCATTGTTACTGTCGGGAGCATGAAGCTCAGCAGTATGAAATAAAATAAAGCATTCTTAAACGGAAATTTCAGGAAAGCGAAGGCATAAGCGCAGAGGGAAGTTAGCAGCAAAGTCAGAGCCGTACCGCAGGTAGTCACTATTATGGAATTCAGGAAACACCTTCCGACGTTTATACCATGTACGCCCGCAAAAGCCTTGATTATATTCGCAAAAGTATAACTTCCCATATGCGGCCAGCCTGCGCTGAAATCAATAAACCTGGGGGGTATGTTGAACATTTCGACTTTCGGGCGGAATGTGCTGTCAGCCATCCAGAGCAGGGGATATAAAAAAATCACCGCAAACATACATAGAAAAATCAACCCTATGAGCTGTCCCACTGTAAATTTTATATGCTTTTTTTTAGATAGTTTAATAGCCCTCGCAAGTGAAACTTCTACAGTTTTATTAACCGCGGTTTTATCAGAAATTGTAGCCATAATTTATTCCTCCTTTGCCGAACCGAGGCCCAGCACCCTTATCTGTATTACATTTATGACCGCGATGATGAAGAAAACAAACCAGCCTGCTGCAGCGGCCATGCCGATCTTTGACGGGGATACGTCGAAAGCGTAATAGTAAATATACGGCATGAAAAGCTTGGCATGATCGCCCGTCGCGAAAATACCCACGCTTGTTTCAAACAGTATGAATATCACGTCGAATACAAGGAAACCTCCTACGAGAGAAGTAATTGTAACGAATGCCACCGCCGGCCTCATGAGGGGCAGGGTGACCCTGGTGAGCACTTGAAAGGATGAAGCGCCGTCGATTTTCGCAGCTTCATAAAGATTGGGATCTATGGTCTGCAACTGTGATACAAAATAAACCATGTGAAAACCCGTCCACTGCCAGAAACATACAACTACGAGCATCAGGATAGCAAGATCACCATTGTGGAGCCAGTCGACAGGTATCACCAGTTTTGTATCGGGATTGATCTTAAGCATTCCGAGAAGGCCCAGGATCCAGTTTATAGTTCCCTGGTCGGGGTTAAAGAGTTGAGCGAAAAGCCATGCTACAATAACCGTGTTTAATATACAGGGAATAAAAAAGGCGGTCCTTAACCCAGCCTGCAGCTTTTTAAATGGCAGGTTGTTGAGAACAAAGGCAAGAACGAACGCAACCGGCACCTGGGTAAGCAGGCAGCCGATTTCGAATTCGAAGGTGTAAAGAGCGGCCCTGTAAAACTCGCTTCCTGTAGTCAACTGGGTCCAGAGCTGTGCGAAATTGTCAAATCCGATGAATTTAGCTGGATTCATGCCGGATGCATCGGTTAAAGAGAGGTAAAAACCGGAAATAAAGACATAAAGCTGAAATAATATAACACCGATTAAAAACGGAGCAATGAATATATAGCCGCTTAAACCTTCGCGGAAGCCTTTCCTTAAAAAAACACTTTCCTTTTTCCGCGCGACATTCCCTACCAAAGTATTCGCCATCTGATTCTCCTAAACTTTATTATAGAATAAGGAAGGCGGATAAACCGCCTTCCTTAATAAGATTAAATGAAACGGGCTTAACTTACTTCATCAATTTAAGAGCATCTTCTTCAGCAGCTTTACAGCCATCTTCAACAGATACTTTACCAGTCATTATGTCGCCATAAGACTTGTTGAAGGAGTTGATTGTTTCCCAGAAAATATCACCGGTTGTGATATTAGGAAGCTCTTTAGCCATTTCAATCTGAAGCTGAGCAAGTTTCATTCCGCCGAAGCGTTTGTCAGGCTGATCGAAAGAAGGATCTCCCCAGATGCTCGCAAACGGGGGAAGAATTCCTGAATTGGGATAACGCTTTAAGAGAGAGTCTTTGTTATACTGCATGTTTTCCATGATAGCGTAAATCCCTGCAACATCTTTGTTACCCTTGGGGATAGCAAGGAAAGATCCGCCCCAAGAACTTGTTCTAACTTTGCTGCCATCATAAAGGGGAAGGGGTCTAGCCATGAATTTAACGCCCGCAGCAGCGGCATCGTTAACCTGGGGAACCCACCAGTCGGGTGAAGTGTAGGAAGCAAGTGTTCCGGCCTTTAAGAGAGAACCGAAATTGCCCCAATCCCATGCTGTGAAAGCGCCGGTATCATACTGCTTTTTCCACCATTTTACGAAAGCGACAAAAGGCTTGGAATCGAGAATAGGTTTGCCATTCTTGTCAAGGATCTGAGCGCCTGTCTGCTGCCAGATCATCCACATCATGTCGCCGAGACCGCCGTTACCTGAAGGAAGAGCAAAATGGGTAGGTTTGCCGTCTTTCTCTTCATATTTGATAAGCTTAACAGCGTCTTTGAAGAATTCATCCCATGTTTTGATCTTTGCAACGTTAACGCCGGCTTTTGACCAGAGATCGTTGTTCCAGATCAGAAGAACAGGATGTACATCATGGGGTAATCCATAAACATGACCACCGACTGTTGTCCATGATATGCGGCCTTTTGTTACGAAAGGAATGACCTTAGATACGGAAGTATAAGCGGTAAGGTCTTCGACAGAAGCGTTCTTCGGATCGGCTGCGAAAACTCTGTTGTTTTCAATCAACCATTCGATGATGTCCGGAACACCCTGTCCGCTCATCATAACGGACTGCAGTTTCTGAACATAAGCATCCTGGGGAACGAGAGTAAGGTCCAGAGTAATACCGAGTCTCTTCTCGATATCAGGCTTCTGGTTCGACCAGTCAGCTAAGTTGTTCGGTGCAAAACACCACATGGTTACGTTTCTTGGAGCCGCGAACGAAACTTGGAAAAGAGCGGCAACAAGAGCGAGTACTAAAAGGGCTGATAACTTGCGCATACTTTCCTCCTATAAAAATTTTATTATTCATACGCTTACAAACAAACATTCTCATCTTAGAGGAAACAACAAGATTTGATATCTATTCTAACTCAACTTTTTAAACTTGTCAACACTAAGTCATGATTTTCGGCCTGTTTTTTCCAACCCGATCATTGTTAATCAAACAATGTCCTTGAAAAAACGTAAGGGAGAAATCCGTCGCAATTACCTTAATATACTGTGCAAATATTTAAAAAGTTACAAGGGGCATGATTTTTTACAGGAAATTATTCGACGATGATCTCGCCGGATACCTGCGGGGCCGCTCCGAGTTCTATTCCCCTCGGATCCGGCGAACACCCGCCGGCCGTAATCAGATATATGCCCGGACAAGGTTTTCTAATACCCTTGCTGTCATATATAGTAAAAAGGTCCGGAGCAAGTTTAAAAGTCACCTTCATCTCCCGGCCCGGGGAGATATAGAGCCGTTTAAATCCGCAGAGGCTGTATCGCGGTCTGGGCCGGGGAGCGCCCGGGTTGGAGATGTAAAGCTCAACTACCTCGTCGCCTCCGATTTCCCCCGTGTTCCTGACATTTATCTCACAGGATGATCCTTCCCCCGTTTTTATCCGTTTATCGGCTAATTTTATTTCTTCATATTTAAAAGATGTGTAGGACAGACCGAAACCGAACGGATAAAGAGGTTCGGCTTCCATATACCTGTATGTCCTGCCATCCATCGAATAATTGTCAAACGGCGGCAGGTCTTTGACAGATTTCGGAAATGTAACAGGAAGCCGTCCTCCTGGAGAAACTTCGCCGAACAGGATCTTTGCGACGGCGTTGCCGCCTTCCTCTCCGGGGATCCAGCAAAACAATATGGCATCGCAAAGGTCTTCGGCGCCGCCAAGCGAGACAGGGCTTCCGCCCAATAAAATCAGTATTATAGGTTTTCCTGCCGTGGATATCTTTTTCAGGAACTTTATCTGGCTCGGCGGCAATTCAATATCCTTCCTATCGCCATTATAAGCCGATGCTATAGTGTCTCCCTCCTCGCCCTCGAGTTCGGGGGTCAGTCCCATTACTGCGATCACCGCGTCGCTCGATTTAATATCGTCAATTATAAAATTGCTTTTACTCCGGTTTTCCCAGTTATGCAGGCAGCCTTTACGGTAATCTACATGAAGAGAAGGCCCTCCCTGGCTTATAATTCCTTCGAGAACAGTCACCATCTTTTCTGAAAGCCCGCTGTAGTTTCCCATCAGTGCATTGACGTCGGCTGCGTTGGGGCCGGTAACGAAAATCTTTAAATTTCTATTTTTAAAAGGAATGATATTGTTTTTATTTTTTAAAAGCACTATCGATTTCAGGGCTGCATTTAGAGCTAATTCCCTATGAACTGGGCTGTCTATAGATTCGACGCCCGGCGATAAATATGGCGAAGATTCTTCCGGATCGAACATTCCAAGCTTAAAGCGAGTCCTTAAAAGCCGCCTGAGGGAACGATCGATATCCTCTTCTTTAAGCATGCCCCTATCCACACAATCGAGGATGAGGGAGTAGGTATTTCCGCAATTAAGGTCGCATCCCTTTGAAATAGCGAGACTTACCGATTCAAGAGCATTCTTTGTTACATGGTGGGTCTTATGAAAATCGTCGATCGCGCCGCAGTCTGAAACTACATGACCCGCAAATTTCCATTCGTCCCTGAGTATCTTTTGGAGAAGAAGCTCGCTTGCACAGCAGGGCTCGCCCAGTACCCGGTTATAAGCCCCCATAACCGCTTCGACCCCCTCCCTGACAAGGGCTTCGAAAGCCGGTAAATAAGTTTCCCGGAGGTCTTTAAGGCTGACCTTCGCATTGAATCTGTGCCTGTCCTTTTCGGGGCCGCTATGGACAGCGAAGTGTTTAGCACATGCGGCGGTCTTCAGACGGCCGGGGTCATTACCCTGGAGACCCCTGACAAAAGCCCTGCCGATTTCGGAAGTCAAATAAGGGTCTTCACCGTACGTTTCCTGGCCCCTTCCCCATCTTGGGTCCCTGAAAATATTTATAGAAGGGGTCCAGAATGTGAGACCCTCGTACATATCAGTCCAGCCCTTTTTTAGAGCCGAGTTATATTTAGCCCTCGCTTCAGTGCTTATGGCATCGGCGATTTTTTGCAGCAGTTCGGTTTCAAAAGTCGCCGCCAGGCCGATGGCCTGCGGGAAAACCGTCGATTTTCCGTTCCGGGCTACCCCATGAAGGCATTCGTTCCACCAATTATAAGCCCTGATCCCCAGTCTCTTTATCGGGGGAGAATTGAAAAGCAATTGTGAAGCCTTTTCTCCTATAGTCATCCGGCTTATAAGATCCTCTATTCTTTTTTCAAGCGGTTGTTCCGAATCAAGATAAATCTCGGGCTCCATGAAAATTCACTCCTAAGCTTACATTTCGTTGAAAAGTCCTATAACTCTTTATATAATTCCTTCAATGCAGGATATAGTTTTCGGTATATTCCGTAATATTTCATATATATTTCATGATTTTCTTTTATAGGGCCGCATCTTTTTTCGACAGAGACGGCTATGTCGCAGCCTTCGGGCACATCAGTGTAAATTCCGGCTCCCACGCCGGCAAGGATGGCGGCGCCCAATGCGGGACCTTCGCTGTTTTCAACCGTCCAGATATCACGGTTAAATACATCCGATTGAATCTGCCTCCACAAGGAGCTCCTTGCTCCGCCTCCTGAAGCCCTTATAAACCCGGTTTCGATCCCCATGCCTTCTATAATTCCCAGGCAATCCATGAGACTGTAGACAACCCCCTCCATGATAGAGCGCGCCATATCCCTTTTTCCATGCTTTGCGGTTATTCCGAAGAATAAACCGCGGGCGAAGGGATCCAGGTGGGGGGTTCTTTCCCCCATAAGATAAGGCAGGTATATCAGCCCGTCAGAACCAGGTTTGGAATTTTCCGCTTCCATGCCGATAAGCTCGTACGGATCCATGCCGGTCAATTCGGCCGTTCTTTTTTCCTCGACGCAGAAATTGTCCCTGAACCATTTCAACGACAATCCCGCCCCCTGGGTTACGCCCATTACATGATACTTTCCGGGAACGGCATGGCAAAATGTGTGCACCCTTCCTTCCGGATCTATTTTGACATCTTCAGAATACGCGAATACAACTCCGGATGTGCCGATTGTTGAAGATACTATGCCTTTTTTAACAATTCCGCTGCCTATGGCCCCGGCGGCCTGGTCTCCGGCCCCGCCGACTACCGGCGTACCTGCCTTTAAACCAGTAAGTGAAGCCGCTTCCCGCGTCAAAACTCCCGTTATTTCAGGGGATTCATAGAGCTTCGCGAGAATGTTTTTATCAATCCCGATTTTTGTCAGGACTTCGCCGCTCCAATTTCTTGCGGGTATATCCATAAGCTGCATTCCGCTTGCGTCCGAGACATCTGTGGCGAATTCTCCCGTCAGCATGAACCGTATATAATCTTTCGGTAATAGCAGTTTATATATGTTTTCGTAAATATTTTTTTCGTTATTTTTTATCCAGAGCACTTTCGAAGCTGTAAATCCTGTAAGGGCGGGGTTGGCGGTTATCTCTATCAGCCTGGCCTTGCCTACGGCGAGACTTATCTCTTCACACTCGGCGGAGCTTCTCTGGTCGCACCATATGATCGCCCTGCGGAGCACATTGCCGTCTTTTCCGATCAATACCGCGCCATGCATCTGGCCGGTCAGGCCGACCGCTTTAATATCGGCAGGATCGATGGAATTTCTACCGATCACTTCGGCCGTCGTTTTACATGCGGCTTTCCACCAGTCTTCCGGGTCCTGCTCCGCCCAGCCTATTTGTTCCTGATAAAGGGGATATTCGGCATTTGCGCTTCCGATAAGCTTTCCCCTTTCGTCGATCAAAACCGTTTTAGTGCCGGATGTTCCGATATCGATCCCCATTAAATAAGACATATAAAATTCCCCCGAAATTTTTTTGTAATAAAGTTTAAAGCGATTTTGAATCATAGTCAAAAAAAGCGGGCGCCCGGATTCAAGCGCCCGCTCTTTACAATTGACAGTTTTGTCATCGGGCCATCGGCAATCCTTTTGAAAGCTTCACCAGTTTTACGAACTCATGCCTATAGCCGTCCGTATCGTCGTCCAGGGCCCCGCTCGACAGATCGATTACCTGGTCATATGAAGCGGAGGCTTTAAACTTTGAATTGCGGAGCATCAAACCCCATTCGGCAACAGCCGCCGCGAACCGGAAATTTTCCGACGTTTCATTAAAAATTAATTTTTTATTCAAAACCGGGTAAACAAGAAGGCGGCTCTTGTCTTCATTGGGCTCTTTATACCTGAACTTTATTGTCATCAGTTCCCCTGTCCCGGCTGTATTGGTATTAAGCGCCATAGTCTGGTATTTTAAACCGGAGTCGACACTGCCGTTTCCTGCGGGAACTATCTCATAAAGGGCAGTAACGCTCTGGCCGGCCCCAAGCTCGCCCGCGTCCTTTTTATCGTCGTCAAAATCCCTGTTTTTGAGAAGGCGCTTCTCATAACCGATAAGCCGGTACTGCCCTACCGCTACAGGGTTGAACTCAATCTGTATTTTTACATCCTTTGCCAGAGTGAGCAGCGTCCCCGTCATCTCCTTTACCAGGACTTTTTTAGCCTCTGAGAGTGTATCGATATAAGCATAATTGCCGTTACCGTTGTCGGCAAGTTTCTCCATTTTGGAATCCTTATAATTTCCCATTCCGAAGCCGAGGACGGTGAGATATATCCCTCCGTTCCTATTTTCCTCGATCATCCGGACAAGTTCGCCGTCGCTCGATGCGCCCACATTAAAATCCCCGTCTGTTGCAAGGATAACCCTGTTATTGCCTTTCGGCTTGAAAGAGTTCCTGGCCGTTGCGTAAGCGAGGAGAATTCCCTCCCCGCCGGCTGTGGAACCTCCGGCCTCCAGGGAATCGATAGCATTAAGGATCTTTTCCTTTTGATCGCATGATGTGGAGGGTAATACAAGCCCGGCGTTTCCGGCATATACAACAATCGCGATACTGTCCTGCCTGCGCATCTGCTTCACCAGAAGCTTCATGGAGGTCTTAACAAGGGGGAGTTTGTTCTCTTCATCCATCGAACCTGAAACATCGATCAGGAAGACCAGGTTATTGGGCGGAAGATTATCCAGGCTTACTTTTTTCGCCTGGAGCCCGATCCTGAGGAGCTGGTGTCCGCTATTCCAGGGACAGGTGGAAAGTTCGCTGTTAAAAGCCAATGGAATATCCCCTTCAGGTTCGGCATAGTTATAAGTAAAATAATTAATCATTTCTTCAATCCTGACTGCATCGGGGTAAGGCAATGTGCCCTGATTTATAAATCGCCTGATATTGGCATAGGAGGCTGTATCGACGTCGATCGATAGCGTGGATAGGGGATCCTTAGTCGTTAGCATGAACTCGTTTTCCTCTATACGGTCATATGCCTCCGTGTTGAATTCCTTCATACCGGATTTATCCGCAGGATATTCCTTAAACGCCTTTTCTGTCTCGATAACCGGCGACGGCTGATTTTCCATGATCCTGTCTTTTTCATCGGCGGACCTTGTTGGTTCCTTGCCGGCTGCCGAAAGATCTTCATGGGCTGGCGTTTGAACTGATTCCTTTTTTTCAGGGTTATTTTTGTTTCCAGTCATATTGAGGGGTTTTGATATTTTCTGGGTTGATAGATCGGTAAGGGGTTCTTTTTGCTTTAATTGAGGCTGGGCCAGATAAAGGGCCAGTATTGCAATGCAGAAAACCGCCGCTCCGCCGAGCGCAGCTTGAAACCCTCTATTGAACAGGAAGAAAGGCCTCTTTTCCACTGCTCCGAATTTTTCAAGCAGCGTCTTTTTAAGCTCTTTCTGAAAATTTCTATCCATAATAAGTTTGGGTTTATCGCCTAAAAGGTTTTCAATCACTTTTTTCAATTCAGCCTCCCTGTCCCGCAGAGCAGGATCGATTCTGTAAAGTTCCCTTAAGATCGATTTGATTTTCTTTTCCATACAATTCTCTCCTTAAAACGGTTTGCAAAGCAAAAAAAAGAGGAATAAGGATAGCGGTATGGCTTCCCTCAGGGCGTCAATCGCCCGTTTGTAGCTCATTCTGCATGCGGCCTCAGTCTTTCCTGTAAGCTTAGCGATCGTAGAGTAGGGGACTTCGTCCCATACGCGGAAAATTATTATTTCCCGTTCCTGAGGATTCAGATTGTTAAAGCATGGTTTTATTTTTTCCCATAGGGCGCGGTTTTCAGGGTCTACTGTAATGTCAAAACCGTCAGACAAATCCCAGATATTTTCCAGCGGGACGGTTTGTTTCATTTTCCTGAAATGATCCATAAGAGCGTTCCGGGCTATCCCATAAAGCCATGCGGGAAATTCCCCGGCCTCCGGCCGGAAGGCGGGAAGGTTTTCAACAGCTTTTAAAAAAACTGTGCTTGTAATATCCTCGGCGCTTTCACGGGACAGACAGCGGTAATAAGTATAAGAATAAATCTTCCTGAAATATATCCTGTACAATTTCTCGAACGCGCTTTTACTGCCTCCGGCGGCAGCAAGGGCAAGCCTGTCGGCAATTTCCATACCTTTCTCCTCTTACTTTTTTTTGTTTGCAATATGTTTTACGCAACTGAAAGGGAAATGTAACGTAATTTTGAAAATATATTCCCGTTAAAACTGCAGGAGTTCATAAGGGTCCTTGAAAAGCGCCAGGGCTCCGTTCTTTTCAAGCTCTTCACGGCTTCTGAACCCCCACAGGGCCCCTGCCGGGTACATACCCGCCGCTTTGGCGGTCAGGATATCGACGGATGAATCGCCCAAATAAAGGATTCCCGAAGGATCGATTTTAAGCCCTGCGGAAATGGCGCAGGCGCCCGACGGATCGGGTTTCAGGGGGACCCCGCTTTTTTCTCCCATTACGATTTCGAAATATTTTCCAGGTAAAAGTTTATTAACCATCTTACGGGTTAAAGGGTCCGGTTTGTTCGACAGGACGGCAAGCTTTACGCCCCGGGAGACAAGAGTTTTTAAGACTTCAGGAATACCCTTATACGGCACAGTTTTCATAAAGCAGCGTCGGCGATATTCCCTCTGCATCATCTTCAGGGCTCTTCCGATGAGGGCTTCGTCAGACGGCTGCGGCAGGGACCGTATTACCAGGTTTCGAATGCCGTTCCCGACGAAATTCTTATAGAGGGATATTGAATGTCCGGGATGGCCGAGCTTTTCAAGGACAAGGTTCATTGAATCGCTCAAATCCTCTATCGTGTCCAGGAGGGTGCCGTCCAGGTCGAATATTACCACTTGGAATTTCATTGGTTATACTCCAAAAATAATTACAGGGAGGCAGAAACTAAAGAGATTTATGCTTCTTCATAAGTAATATACTTAAACATTCTATAAGATAAATTTTTTTATTACAAAAAATGTCAGAAATTCCAGAAACAGCTTTATAAAATAAACAGAAATCCATTTGTTACCATCTGTTTAAATCTGCAGTTCCTACCCATTAAGTTTTCAAAATAAACGATTATTTTTATTATCGCAAAAAATGATTTATAATTCATGATACTTTTATTTCAGGCTGGTTTTATATGAAGGACTGGATCGATTATTCGGCGGAATATTTAATACCCTTTTACAATCGCACCCCCATTGCAATAGTCAGGGGTCATGATCACTGGGTCTTTGACTCAAGCGGCTCAAAATATCTTGATTTTACTTCGGGGATCGGCGTCGTCGGTTTCGGGCATTCAAACCGGAAAATAAACTCGGCTTTAAAAAAACAGCTCGACAGGATTTCGCATATCTCGAATTTGTTCGTGATTCCCGGACAGGCCGAACTGGCTGAAAAAATCAGCGAAGCGGCTTTTCCCGGCAAGGTATTTTTCTGCAACAGCGGCGCCGAGGCAAACGAGGCGGCATTGAAAATAGCCCGAATTTGGGGAAACAGGAAAAATACCGTCAAGAACAGGGTGCTGTCTCTTTCAGGCTCCTTTCATGGGAGGACGGTTGCGGCTATAACCCTGACCGGGCAGGAAAAGTACAGGCATGGTTTCGAACCCCTCCTGTCAGGCATAGAGTGCGTAGGATTTAACGATACTGCCGAACTCGAAAAGAAAATGGGAGGCGATGTCTGCGCCGTATTTCTCGAAGCTGTGCAGGGTGAAGGAGGGATTAACGCCCTTTCAGGCGAATTCGTAAAGAAGATAAAGGAGCTGTCAAGGAAATTCGAATCGCTGATAATTTTTGACGAGGTCCAGGCCGGGATTGGAAGGACGGGCAAAAAATTCGGCTACCAGAACTTTGACATTGAACCCGATCTGATCACAATGGCAAAGGCTTTAGGGAACGGTTTCCCTATTGGCGCCGTACTGGCGACAAAAGAAGTATCCGATGGTATGGAAACCGGTATGCACGCCTCGACATTCGGAGGGAATTATCTTGCCTGCGCCGCCGGAATAGCGGTAATGAATGAACTCAATAACGGCCTGCTTGATAAAATAAACGCGCTTTCCGAATATTTTTTACTGAATCTCGAGAGTTTAAAGAATAAATATCCGGGTTTGATAAGAGAGAACCGCCTGTTCGGCCTTATGATCGGAATCGAGCTTGATCCCGGGTATCCTGTAAGGGACGCTGTTAAGGGACTCTTAGACGAGGGCATCCTTGCACTGAGAGCGGGTGAAAATGTCCTCAGGCTTCTTCCGCCTTTTACTATCGATAAAAAAGAGATCGATCTATTCTGCAAAAAATTGAGCGGATTGCTGGAAACATATAAAATGACCTCAATATATTGATCTTGTGGAGGTTTTAAGATGAAAGTAGGTATCGTCGGATGCGGCAATATGGGGAGCGCTCTCATAGCCGGGTTATCCAGAGATAACGCATTTGAAATACACATTTTTGATGTCGATGTACTTAAAGAAAAAGAAGCGGTCAACAGGTGGTCCGTCAAGAAGTCGAAAAGCCCTTCGGATTTAGCGGCCGGATGCCCGGTCCTTATATTGGCGGTAAAACCTCATGATATCGAAAGCGTGCTGAAAGAAATAAAGATAAAATTCGATTCCGGTAAAAAAATCCTGATCTCCATAGCCGCGGGTATAAGAGTTTCCGCCATGAGGAAATATCTTAAAAAAACCCTCATTGCGAGGGTCATGCCCAATACCCCGGTCCTTGTCGGGGAGGGTGTAGCCGGGATTTATTTTGACGGGCCTTTCAATGAAAATGATATTAAAACGGTTATTGATATATTTCATACGATCGGCATTGCTGAAACCGTTAAAAAGGAGGAACTCCTCGATGCGATCACGGGGCTTTCAGGTTCCGGGCCCGCATATGTCTTTGCTTTTATCAATGCGCTGGCCGACGCGGGCGTTCTCGAAGGACTTCCCAGAGATGTTTCAAGAAGGCTTGCGGTGTATACCGTCAGCGGGTCGGCCGCAATGGCAGCGGAATCTATAGAAGCCGGCATTCATCTCGAAGAACTAAAGGACAGGGTTACATCTCCGGCGGGGACCACTGCCGCCGGACTGCTGGCCCTGGAAAAAGGCGCATTCAATGCGACTATCATCAACGCGGTCAGGGCGGCCGTTGCGCGGTCTAAAGAAATGGGGGAAAATTAGATGCTTTTTAACATATTGAGGTTCTTATATATATTGTCCCAGATATACTGGTATGTTTTCATGTTTTATATTCTTCTGAGTTATTTTAACTTGAGCGAGGACAATCCTCTTGTAAAAATCACGGAAAGTATCTGCGCCCCTGTTCAAAGGTTTTTCCTCCGTATACTGCCCCCGATCCGGATCGGGATGTTCGATCTATCGCCCATGTATGTTCTCTTGTTTCTCTGGCTTGTCCAGATTTTTCTCCAGCACTTTATGAACCTTTACAGATAATCATGATCAGCCAGAAATCAGGCCACATTGTTTTCGATGTTAAGGTCTTTCCCCGGAGCAGCAAAAATAAAGTTATTGTTTCGGGAGAAGATATCTCGGTGAAAATAAAATCTCCGCCAGCCGAAGGCCTTGCCAACAGGGAACTGATCCGTTTTTTTTCAGATCTTTTATCTATATCTCGGAAAAGCATATCCATTCTAAGAGGACTAAGCTCAAGAAATAAAGTTATTAAAGCCGAGGGCATTGACAGGGAAGATTTCCTTAATTTGCTGATTAAAAATATGGAAAAGCAATAAACTTTTATTTTGTGTTAAAATTGTTTTATGAACACCAATAATAACCTCAGGATAGGAAGCATCCATATTGTTATCATATAGAATTGAATAATAAATTGTTAACGTAAAGTTTGATATTTTTGAATTAGTACCCTTATAATTGTTAATAACTATATTATTTTTTATTTCTTCCGAAAATTAAATCAATATTAAAGAGGTTTTCTGATGAAGAAAGATCCGATAAAAAAAAGGAAGGCTCTTAACGACTTCGAGGTCATAGCTTTAAAAATTTTATCCCACCTTGCGCTGCAGGATAATATTGATGAAGATGTAATCGATCTCCTGAGGGAAATCCAGATGGAGCATTATACCCTGTTGAAGAAATACGAGATCCTGGAAGAAAGAATCAATATCGATAATAAAACATCCCTCCTCAAATATAATGAAAATTTACTGGTAAATATTGTAAAGGCAATTTCACGTTACTGGCAATCCAGCAGGAAGTCAACCCTTCTTCCTATTTCATATCTGAGGATGGACCTCGACGACTTCAGCAAGGTCAATAATATTTACGGGCATGCGGCAGGGGACCTGGTATTGGTGGCGGTCGCCAAGGTGATGAAAAAGGTTTCACGTCCCACTGACTACCTTTTCAGGTTCGGAGGAGAGGAATTCGATATCGTGCTCCCGGTTACCGACCTAGAAGGCGCATCAAAATATGCACACAAACTGCTCGCTAATATACGCAAGATCCGCGTTCCCGCAAGGCTGGGAGAAACTATTAAAATTACCGCCAGCGTAGGCGGATCGACTTTTAACATCAATTACACCGCCGGCGGCCAGATATTTTCAAAGGATATCCTGAAAATGTACCATACGGTCCAAAAACAAGCCGACTGCGCCTGTTATCATGCAAAATCGATGGGAAAAGACCAGTTTTGCGGTTATAAAAAGGGCATCAATTACGAAAAGATCATGGCGGAATACGGAGCGGATCACTAGGAGACTCAATCACAATACTTATCTTAACGAAGTGAATTTTTATCTCACTGGAATCGAAAGGGCTTGTGCTGAAAGCATGAGCTGTAACGGCTCATAAAGGCAAGCACAACTCCCCGCTCCTTGAAAGTTTAATTACAAAGTAGCTCCTTCTGTCATATTCTATTTATTCTTTAAATACAAGGAGCGGGATCGAACAAGTGCTTGCCCTTTCGCCTTCTTTTCATTATAAAGATTGGAATCGGCCTCTTCAAAAAGTTCTTCAATTGAATAGTTCTTTCCGGGTACATAGGGCGCTGAACCGATGGAGAAGTCAAGCCTGTACGGTTTTCCGGATATTTTATTATACCTGCTGATTAAATCCAGCATTCTATTTTTAATTTTATCGAATTCCTGAATGGTTGAATCAATGGCAAGAACCGCGAATTCGTCCCCGCCCCACCGGCCTATTATATCTGTCTGGCGGAAAGTTTTAAAGAAAATCTTTGACGTTTCAACGATGACGGAATCCCCTTCTTTATGGCCGAATGTGTCATTAATAAATTTTAAACCGTCAATATCGATGAAAAACAGCAGGAATTCGCGGGGCCTCCGTTTGGAAAGATCAAGATGCTGACGGGCCAGTGTCATAAATCCTCTCCGGTTGTAAAGTCCGGTCAATTCGTCCAGAACTGAAAGCTGTTCGAGTTTTTTATAGGAGTTTTCAAGGGCCCGGAGCGTTTTTTTAAGCTCCTCTGAAATTTCATTTTCATGTTCCATGAGAAATGCGCCTTTTACAGCTCCGGAGATCTGGCTTCGTAATTCTTCATAGATAATATCGTTGTTCTTAATCATGCTGAGCACAATATAACCGAAATGCTCATTTCTCAGGAAAATCGGCATAACAGCCATGCTCATTTGAGTATCCGTATTAAAAAATCCATCCGGTATTATTTTATTTGTCTGAATGATCGGTTTTGCATGATTTACACAAGCTCCGTCGCGATAGTCAAGCAGTATAGTAGAGTCAGACGGGATTTCCCATTTTAATTTACCGTCCCATCTGATATTTCCTTCATACAGGCATAATAAAAATCTATCTATCCCCAGTAAATTGAACTGGTCAGTCAGTACTTTGACCAATTCTTGAATGTTAAGAGTAGAGATAATGGATTGACTGATTAAATGAATCAGGAGTTCCCGATTTTCTATCTTTTTTATTGCATTATACTTAACACGGTTCAGAATTGTACTATAGAGAACGTGCGCTTTATGTAAAATATCCTCTGTTTTGTTTAATTGCTCAATATCCTTAAGATGCGGGACAATAAGCTTGCGGATTATGATTAATGCCTTTTGCCAGAAAGAGATGTCAACCTCTTCTTTTACAAGCTGTTTAAGATTCTTCTCCATGCCATCGAGAAAAAGGCTGCTTTCTGAAGAACCGGCAATATCCTGCTTTAATTTTTTTAAAATCCGGCCTATCAATACGGTATGGTCCTGAACTTCTTCGAATGTCTCACTGAAAATTGCCGGATCTAAGTCATCCGGAATTTCATACTGTATTTCTTCCGGTGATCGGTTCAGATCCGTTTTGAGGGAGACGCTGTTTAAAAGTACATCAAAACAGCCGCATGACTGCCGTATAACCAGTTTGGTTGGAAGGGAAACGATTTCCGGAACATCCCTGCCTTCAATGAGCTTGAGCAACAGATCCACAGCGATTTCCGTATGTTTTTTAAACGGCTGACGGACTGTAGTGGCCGGAGGATTTGTAAGTTTAACTTCCTCAATATCGTCAAATCCGGTTACTTTAATATCCCGCGGAATATGAAGTTTCATTTTATCAAGCGCCGCCATAATTCCCAGCAGCATTTCATCATTGGCCGCCATAATCGCGTCCGGTTTCACTTTACGTTTTATGAGCAGTTCTTCAGCACCGCGGAAGCCTGAATCGAATAAGAAATTTCCTGAAGCAACAAGGGAAGGATTAAATTCAATATTATTTTCTTTCAAAGCCTCTTTATAGGCGGAAAATCTTTTATCGGCTTCCTGGAATTTTTCCGGACCTTTGATAAAAGCTATTTTTTTTGCGCCGTGACACTTGATAAGATGATTAACGACTTCTTTGATGCCGATCGATTCATCAATGATAACGCTGGGTATTCCAGGAACCTCGGATGCGATATTGACTAATGGGATTTTACTAAAACGACTGAGAAATGAGGAATATTCCTCTAAATCAACAAAAACGGATATAACAGCGTTGGAAATAATTCCATCTATAGAATTTTTATTTACCAGGGAATAAATAATATTGGACTGGGTTTCAAAATCATATGGATAACATAGAGGCTTGCCGGGGAAAAACAGAACATTAATATCTCTTTTCCTGCAAACGTCAAAAACGAGAGGCCATATAACGCTTTGGTAAGACCCATTGAACTTGTTGATGAAAAAAGCGATTGTTTTACGACTGTTTTTTTCCCACCCCATGGCGGATCAAACTCCCCAATAATTGTATTATAAGCCTATCCGGTCAGCGCAGCTTGGATGGAAAGGCATAAATTATATTAAATCGAGATTTCCCAAATAGCTCATCATTTTACCATGCCTTAACAATTATATCTGGATCAAAACATCTTGTCAAAAATATAAGTTAATCCGTACTAAATGGTATTGACAAAACGCAAGTGACATGATATAATATAACATTATATAATGTGACATAATATTATATCACATAAAATAATTAAGAAAGAAGGAAGACATGGCAGTCGGGAATTCCGGAAGGATATTGGCGGATATTGATCCGGATCTGAAGAGCGTTTTTTACAAAATGCTCAAAGCTAGCGGACTTGATTTCAAGACCTGGCTGCTTGACCGGATTAATAAGTTTTTAAATGAAAATGAGAACAAACGGAACAGGCATTTCAAAAAATAAAATCCGGGAGGGGAGATATGGATTTTGTTGCGATCGACGGCATTGTGCTGGATGATAATGAGCGGAAAAAATTGCTTAGAGAATTTTATAAAAAAATTCCCAGGGATTTGATTTTTCTGGCCCAGGATCTGCTGGCAAAGGGATTTCCCTATCAGCAATGTTCTGCGATTATGGGCGTGAAAGAATCGGATTGCAGGAAAGTGATCCGGGACTGGCAGGAGTTTTTGGCGGAGCAGATGTCGGCTGTGGCTAATTAGAATCCTGTTTCACTGTGATCTTTCCCGATAATTCGGATAATATGGAAGGCATAAAATCCTCCCCCGTTAGTTTACTCGAGATTTATTCTGGACGAATGTATCATAATAAGGGCCGGAAGAGCGGCCAGGACCGATACGGCTGCGCCGGCTCCTGCGGCAGTCCAGACGGATATCGTTCCCGTGTTTATTACTATTTCGAATCCCTGGATTTTTAAAGAAGAAGCATAAACCGGCAGAATGTTCTGCATGAGGAAAAAACCGCAAAACGCACCTGCGAAACCGATGAGCGAATATTTAAACAAAAGGGACAGCGATATGAAAATACGCGACGCTCCCAGGACCCGGATAAGGCGGTAATAATCCATCCTGTGAAAAGCGGCGATCATCGTTGAAAATACTACGGCGAAAAGGGCAAGGAGGAGTACGACGTTCATCATCAGGAACAATATCGATTCGAATTTTTTTTTAAGCGACAGCATTTCTCCTGATAATGTTTTATCGGTTTCCACCTTAAGCCCGGTTTTTTCAATACGGCCTGCGACTGATAATAGGGTGTCGTGGCCGGTTACCGTGACATAAGAACACATATAAGAATCGCCTGAAGCCGGGCCGTTGAATTTAATATTATAATATTTTACCGCCCGGATTGGGATCACAAGGCATAAGCTTTTTATTTTATCGGTAAAACCTGTCACTCTCGATGTTTCAGTTCCATAGCCTTCAATCTCCTTTACGGATGATTTTCCGAATATTATCCGGAGCTCTCTTCCGACAGCCATGCCCGGGGTAATCCTGGGGAGGCCGTTAGGCTCCGCCATACTGTTATTATAAGCTTCGAGCAGTATTTCAGGTATTAGTACCGGCAGTTCCATCCCGGGTTTCCATTCTTTCCATGCCTTTTTATCATCGGGATCCTTTATGTCTTCCCCGATGAATTCCCCGGGAGCGCCGATACAGACCAGGTCGGTCTTGTAGTTAAGGCCGAAAAAAGATATTACCGCCTGCATGGGTATTTGGGATGCGATTAACGGGTAAACGGATTTAACCCCCTTAAGGCTTGATATATAAACGAGAGATTTCCCGTCCTGGCCGGGACCGCTGACTTTGATCATGCCGGGGGGTACGGCTGATTCGAACTTTTTTATTATCGAATTCTCGACGCTTTTGACAATGCTGGCAAATGAACAGATGGAAAAAGCCGCCGCTGCAGTAACGATGAAAACAACTATCGAGATCAATCCTCCGGACAGGGTCTCTTTGACGATTAAATAAAGCTTATGGATCATTTACTAAGAGCCTGTTCCTCTAATTTTCCATTATTAATAACATATGACCTGTTGGAACGGGAAAACATATATTCGTTATGCGTAACTACAAGAACCGATTTACCGGATCCTGCAATATCAAGCAGGAAGCTGTTTATTTCTTCCGCGGTTTCGTTATCCAGGTTTGCGGTGGGCTCGTCTGCGAGGATCAAATCGGGATTATTGATCATTGCCCTCGCAAGTGCAACTCTCTGCTTCTGCCCTCCGGAAAGAAGGGCTGTCCTTGTGTATTTATATTCGATTAAACCCAGTTTTTTTAAAAGATCGTCGGAATGATCGAGAGTTTTTCGATTTATACGGCCCAGTATCCGGGCCGGGAGCAAAACATTAGACCGGGTTGTTTCATTCGGTAAAAGCCTGAAGGTCTGGAATACAAAACCTATCTTCGCGCTGCGCATCCGCGACGGCATAATATCGAGAAAATAAGTGATTCTCCTGCCGTCCAGATATACGGCGCCGAAAGAGGGCTTGGCCAGCCCGGATATTATATTTAACAGGGTAGTTTTACCCGAACCTGATTTTCCCGTCAGGGATATCAATTCACCCGGTTTTACATCAAGAGTTATCCCGTCGAGGATTTTCTTTTTTATTCCTGCAATCCTGTAGACCTTTTTGATATTCGACAACTTGAGCATATAATTTTCCTGCATAATTCCGCTTATAAGGCTTCTTTTATTATATTTGAAACGCGCTCAGGGAGGCCGCGCTTTTCATCTTCGGTCAATCCTTCCGTTTTAATAGCGGGATGGATGGTAATAGTTACATGGGCAGGCCGGATCAAACCTTTTTCTTCGTAAATCTTATATGAGTCTTTGATTGAAACCGGGATGATCCGGGTATTCGAGAGTGTGGCAAGCCTGAAGCTTCCGCTTTTAAAAGTTCCCGGAACCGGGCCTTTGCTTCTATGGCCTTCAGGGAATATTAAAATCGAATACCCCTGACGAAGATTTTTAATTCCTTTTTCGATAGTATTGTAGGAATCGCGCAGGTTTTTCCTGTTTATAAATATTCCGTGGAGAAGTTTTATCCATATGTTCAAGACAGGTATGCGGCTGAGCTCGATCTTTGCAATGAAACCCAACATTTTTTTTATGAAAGAAAGAATGATAAAAATATCGAAAAAGCTCTGGTGGTTGGAGATGAAAACCGCGCTTTCCACAGGCACATTCCCGGCCCCTATTACTTCGAAGCTTGATCCGGTGCCGAGAAGCCCTATCCGGGCCCAAAGGGATACGTCCGCCTGGATGAATTTTTCCCAGGCTTTGTCACCTGTGAAATATCTTAGGATAAAGAATGGAATCAGGCTTATCCAGGAGAAAAAGAAAACTAAAAATATATGTAACGTGTAATATATAGTCCTGAACATCAGAACCTCCTGAATTAACGGTAGTATCCTACGTCCCTGATTAAAATATTGCAAATTTTTTAGGGCGTTTTTAAAATACCCTACGGGCACAAGCCCTTCGGATAGGAAGCCTCCCCTATGCACAAGGGTGATATTCTTGGTTATTAAAACTGCCCTTATGTTATTAGACAAATCGGGCCTTTTATTTTACAATAGTCTGTTTACAGTCTGTATTGGAGGAGCTTGGCAATGAATATTAAAGAGACGGTTTTTGAAGGCTTTAACGATTGTTTCGAACTTTCGGTAGGCAGCGAAAAAATGATTGTGACTGCAGGTTTCGGTCCGAGGATCCTTTATTACGGTTCCGGAGTGAGCGGAAATATTTTATACGTAGATAAAAATCCTATGAAAAAGGAAAAAGGCTTCCGGAATTACGGCGGGCACAGGTTCTGGCTTGCGCCTGAAACGATTGTCACTGCGAGGGCCGATAACAATCCCTGTGAAGTGACCCGGAAAGACGGCTATTTAAAGGTTACCGCCTTAGACAGGGATTATCACCTGGAAAAAAGTCTTATAATCAGCGAGAAGAACGGCCGTTTCCAGGTAAAGCATATGGTGCTGAACACAGGGAAAATGGTCTATATGGCTTCTCTGTGGGGGCTGACCTGCGTAAGGGCGGATTCCGGGACAATTTTTTTCCCATGGGCAAGCGTAGGGAACTGGAAGCTATGCAAAATAATATACTGGCAGAAATGGGCTAAACAAAAAACAAGCATAAACAGCAGGCAGTACAAGCAGACGCCGGACCTTTTTCTTGTAAAACCGATAGGCAGGGTAGGCAAAATCGGGAGCACGGGGTATGAAGGGTTCATCGGCATATCACAGAAAAATTATACGTTCATTAAAAAGTACGATTACATTTATTCCGCTAATTATCCTGACGACAATTGCTCAGTCGAAGTTTACACCTGCAAAAATTTTTCCGAACTTGAGACATTGAGCCCGATTTACATGCTTAACCCGGGTAAACCCATGACTCATACTGAGGAATGGGTCCTTGCCGGAAGGGCCGTCGATCCGGAAAACGGGGATGAAATAAGAAGCCTGCTGTAAGAGCTTTGGCAACGGATTGAAACAACAAATTTCACAGATATCGGTGAATCCTGACAGGAATTAATCGGTTGTAAATTTAAAAGGGGAAATGCCATGGATTTTAACGAGGAATTTATCGGCGGGCTTTGTGTAAGTATTCCTGAGATAATTGATATCTTATCCGAGGAGTTCGGAATTGAAATATGGAAAGCCCGGTCGGTTGTTTCTCTGCTTAAAGAGGGGAATACCATCCCGTTTATTTCACGATACAGGAAAGAAGCCACCGGCTCGCTGGATGAAGTGCAGGTAAGAAATATTTCACACAGGCTTTCTTATCTTGAAAACCTCCAGGAGAGGCGGATAGAAGTGATCAGGGGGATATATTCTCAGGGAAGGTTAACGGAAGAGATTTATTCGAATATACAAAAATGCTGCATATTAAGCGAACTTGAAGAATTATATGCCCCGTATAAAAAGAAGAAAAAGACCCGCGCAATGGCGGCTGTTGAAAAAGGGCTCCGGGGACTGGCCGATCTGATGGCGGCGGTCGCGGAAATTGAAAAAGAAGCACTGAAATATATCGACATCGAAAAAGGGGTCAACAGCGCGGATGAAGCACTCAGGGGAGCGATGGATATACTGGCGGAAAGCTTTGCCCAGGATATCAATAACCGAAAGGTCTTGATGGAATTTATCAAGGCGGAGGGAGAGCTGGCTGTAAAGGGTAAAAAAGATAAAGACACGAGCGTTTTCAAAATGTATTATGACTACCGCGAACCCCTGTCGGAAATAAAGCCCCACAGGGTTCTCGCGATAAACAGGGGACTCCGGGAAGAGGAACTTGAAGTAAATATAGAATTTAATGAAGAAAAAGCGCTGAATATCATGATTTCAAGATGTAAAATAGCCAATTCTTATCACAGCGCTGCAATTGAGGACTCTTTGAAAAGGCTCCTGATACCCTCGGTAACGAGGGAGGTAAGGGGCTTGCAAAGCGAAACCGCAGACAGCCATGGCATATCGATTTTTGCTGAAAATCTGAAAGGGCTGTTGATGCAGCCTCCCATAAAAAGAACCAGGGTTCTCGGGGTCGACCCCGGGATAAGGACGGGTACAAAAGCCGCTGCGCTTGATGAAAACGGCAAATACCTCGGTTATTTTTTATTTTTTCAGAATAAACAGGAAGATTCTATAAAAGCCATTAAAGACGCTGTTGAGAAATACCGGGTGCAGCTCATAGCGATAGGCAACGGGACAGGTTCTCAGGAGGTCAGGGAAGTAACGGCGAGGGCCATTTCAGAATGCAACCTGCCTGTAGAATATACGGTTGTTTCCGAGGATGGGGCCTCGGTTTATTCGGCCTCGGATATCGCCATAGAAGAATTTTCAGATCTGGATCTGACGATACGGGGGGCTATTTCGATAGGGAGGAGGATCCAGGACCCTCTCGCGGAATTTGTCAAGATCGATCCAAGATCGATCGGTGTAGGGCTTTACCAGCATGATGTGAATCAGAAATCACTGGGCGAAAGCCTCAATGAAGTAGTTGAATCGGTTGTTAATAATGTGGGCGTTAACCTTAACACGGCCTCAAGCGCCCTTCTCAGGCACGTTTCGGGTATTTCCTCGACCCTTTCCAGGAACATAGTGGAATATCGGGATAATAAAGGGCTTATCCGTTCAAGGGAAGATCTGATGAATATCGCGGGTTTCGGGGAAAAAACTTTTCGGCAGGCTGCGGGTTTTCTCAAGGTTCCCGAGAGCCGGGAAAAACTGGATAATACCTGGGTGCATCCCGAGAATTACGGCGCCGCGAGGGAGATACTGGGGGAGATCAGGACCTTCGGGGAAATTTCAAGGGAAAAAAGTATAAAAATTAAGGAAAAATTCGGGATCGGGGATGTGACAATAAAAGACATCATCGACGAATTGAATAAACCTAACCGGGACCCGCGCGAGGGATATCCTGCTCCGGTGCTTCAAAAAGAAGCGGTAAAATTCGAAGACCTTAAAAAAGGCATGCCGATCAGGGGAAAAGTTAAAAATGTAGTGGATTTCGGCGCATTTGTCGACATAGGAATTAAAGAAACCGCGCTCATACACATATCCCAATTCAGCGATAATTATGTCAAAAATCCTATGGATGTTTTAAAACTGGGCGACATAAAAGAATTCAAGATCATAGATATAGACCCGCTGAGGAAAAGGATCTCCCTTTCACTTAAGGGCAGTACTACTAAAAAGAAGGCCTGAACGAATCATCTCCAGTTCCGCCCTGTTATTTTTACCAGATACTCTCCGTATTGATTTTTCATAAAAGGTTTGGCTAGTTTCAATAATTCGTCTTTAGTAATATAGCCCAAAGAATAGGCTATTTCCTCTATGCATGCAATCTTCAGGCCCTGCCTGTGTTCTATGGTTTCTACAAAGTTACCTGCCTCGAGAAGGCTTTCATGGGTGCCTGTATCGAGCCATGCCATGCCCCTCCCGAGTATTTCAACCTTTAATTCTCCCTGTTCCAGGTATACCCTGTTAAGATCGGTGATCTCAAGTTCGCCCCGTTTTGAGGGCTTCAGGTTTTTAGCTATATCGGCTACCTTACCGTCATAAAAATACAAACCGGTTACCGCGTAATTAGACCTGGGCTTAACCGGCTTTTCTTCAATGCTGACTGCCCTGCATTCGGAATCGAATTCGATTATACCGTATCTCCGGGGGTCATTTACATAGTATCCAAAAACGACAGCCCCCGACTTTATCATAGCGGCTTTCTTGAGGATTTCAGGTAAACTGTCACCATACAGAATGTTATCGCCAAGTATCAGACAGCAGGGTTTGCCGTCGATGAATTTTTCCCCGATTATAAACGCTTCGGCGATGCCGTTGGGTTCGTCCTGAGGAGCATAAGAAATATGAAGGCCCAGCTCTTCACCGTTATGCAGAAGTTCTTCGAATAATGGCTGGTCCTTTTTTCTCGATATTATCAGGATGTCCCGTATGCCTGAGAGCATCAGGATCGAAAGCGGATAATAAATAAGGGGTTTGTCGAAGACGGGCATAAGCTGTTTGGATACTGATTGTGTAAGAGGGAAAAGCCTTGTGCCATGCCCTCCGGCCAGAATAATTCCCTTCATTATCAAAAATCCTCCCTCTTTATTTGTCTTTTATATATTTCGCGGATATTGTAAAGTATATCTTTATACAAAGGCGTACGGTAATCGGGATAGGTCCAATCCCAATGACGCCATTCCCTGTCTTTAAAATAGAGGGTGATCTCTTCGTATATACCGCCGCCCATATACAATCTGTGCTGCTGGTCCTTAGTAGTAGCCAGGACGAATTTACCCAGCTCAAGATAACCGGGATCCAGGTTGACAGGCCTGCTATTTTTCTCGGACAGCTCCAATTCAATTTTATTCGAGGCTTTTTTTATTTGAATAAGTTCGGGAATTTCAATGAGGCGTTTAAAGGAAAAGAAAATCCTTCTTATCGAAGGCCCCATTTCTGCGGAATAATAATCCGTATAAGTGAACGGGAAGGATTCGCTTTTGAAATCCGTCTCCCCGAACAGGCCGGCGAGCCTTTCCCCGGCTTCCGACAGCTTGACTTCGTCTGAGAACAGAGCCGGAATGACCAGTTTCACTTTATTGTGAGGCAATTCAGCGCCCATTTTATTATCCTTGTGTGAAATCAGTATGTTTTATTTTAATGTTAAATAAGGGATTTCTCAATTAATCGGAACGTGGACGGCCCGGTCGGAAGTCCACAGTCTGCAGTCTACAGTTTTGCTGTCTTTGTTGTTGATTATATTATCGACTTTCGACTGCCGACTATTGACTGCCGACTCACTAGTCCTATTCGTTGATTTTTTTACTTTTTTACCTTACAATATTATATTTGAATATAGCTAAGGAAAGAGGGGTCGTTAAGTTTAAATGAATTCAGATATTTTCTCGATTATTATAGATTATTCCATATTGCTTTTCCATAAGTTCAACTTGTTCATCGTTAAAAAGAATTTTAAAGCCGATGCGAAGACCGCCGCGCAGTTAAAAAGCCAGGCATTTATAGTCCGCGAGCACTCAATAAAGGAGATCAGGGGGACTATAGCCCGGTTTAATCCGTCGGCTGAGAAATTGACCTTCGAAGAAAAAAAAATAATACTTCTCCTGCTGGGGGCCAGCCTTTACGGCCAGAACGGCATAAATATATGGCAGGCTATGTGCTTTTTCCACAGGATACCGTTCCGGGCGATGAAGGCGGTCGGTCAAATCCTCGATCCTCATAGCGGCGTTTTGAAAAGCGGTATAATGATGTTTCAGGAAACGGATTTTCTCGGCGCTTCCCTGTCCATTGAGGAGATAGCGGAATTCTATAATAACAGGAAGGTTTTTCTTTCTCCCGTCGCGCTGAATTCACTCTTCAGCGACTTTACCGGGAAAAACCTTTACGGGGTAACCAACTATACTCTTTCAGAAAAATATAAGAATATCGATATTCTTCTTAACGACATATCGAGCATAATGAAATATCTGTTCTTTCTATCTAATTTTTACAAGGTAAATTCCGCCTATTCTTCCTCCCGGGATGATATCTATGAGAACGGCGAATTTGCGGAGACTTTGAGAAAATTCAGGAAAAATATAATAAGTTCCGGATTGAAGATCAATTTGAAAAATTTTCTCAAAAAAAACAACTTTACCAATATTGAATTTATCGTACTTCTATATTTCATTTATAAAGTAGTCATCATGAAGGAATTCATGATAAACAGCGTGGAGGAGGTCCTTACCAGCCTCGCGTTCATCCCCTCGCAGATAAAGATGATACTCGGCTGTTTCAGCAGGGACAACGTGTTTTTAAGGGAAAAATTTATAGATGTCGCGGATTTTTATCCGGGCATCCCCTTCGGCGACGGGCCCGATGAAGAAATTGAAAATGAAAAGCAGGATGAAGACGAATACCAGATTATCGGTTTTACCCAGGAATACAATGCGATTTCCATATCGAAGGATAAGATATATTATCTACTCTTTTCCGAACAGGACGCTAAAAAGAAGAGGACCGGGGCGGATGATAAAAACAGGATCAGGGACAAAAAGGAAAACGGGCCCGAATTCCAAAAAAACAGGGGCTTATTCGAACTCGTGGAGCCGGTTGTCAGGATAAGCGACGTAATTCTTGACGAAGATGTTAAGAAAGAACTTTTAGGCGCGGTTGACCTTGCAAAGGCTTCTGAAATGATGAAGAAGTGGGGGATCAAGCCGAACCTGGCTTCAAAGTCCTTCGGTTCCGTCAAGATACTGCTCTACGGGCCGTCCGGAACCGGGAAAACTATTACAGCGCAGGCCCTGGCGGGGGAGGTCGGCGCCGATCTTTTCAAAGTTGACGCAAGCAATCTTGTAAGCTCATGGGTTGGCGAAAGCACGAAAAACGTTAAAAAGGTTTTCAGGGAATTCTATAAATACGCTAAAATATCAAAGAGAAAAACATTTCTGTTCATGAATGAGGCTGACCAGCTTTTAAGCGCTCGCGGTACGATTACGCAAGCCGCCGATAAAGAGTATAACCAGATGCAGAACATACTCCTTGAGGAATTGGAAAATTTCGACGGGGTATTTCTTGCGACTACAAACCTGGCCGATCTCTTCGATACGGCATGGAACAGGAGATTTAATATTAAGATCAGGTTTGACGTGCCGAAATTTGAAACGCGATTAAAATTATGGAAAGTTCATATATCGGAAAAGATGCCGCTCGGCGATGATGTGAATTTCGAAAAACTTGCCGACTTTGAGCTTGCCGGTGGCTCTATCGCAAATGTGATCTACAATGCCGCAAGAAAAGCCGCCTTGAGGGACAACCTCGACAGAATAGTCAGGCAGAAAGATTTTATCGACGCGATACAAAACGAGCTTAAATCCCATCTCGGCATCAAAAACTCAAAGGTGGGTTTCTCTCAGTGAAAATCCCGCAGACACGCCCTGGGTTTTTTGCGTTTTTTCCTCACCTTGAGCACAATATTTCCAAACGGAAATTATAAAAGTTTCTATCAGTTAACCAAAATCATTTTTAAGGAGCCGGGAAATGTCTGAAAGAGAAAACTTTGTAGCAAAAAAGATCGAAAGCATGAGCTTGGCCGAAAAAGTGGGACAGCTCTTAACATTTACTTGGCGCGGCGCAATACTAACACCGAGTTGTATCGAACAAATCACGAAATTAAATGCAGGCGGACTTTGTCTGGAACCGTACACACAGGAAACCTTCAAAAACCTTTACTGGGGGAATTCCCAATACGATAAGACCTTTAAAAAACCTGCCGATTATTTCACGATCGCTCTTACTTATTTTGATCCTCACAATAACGGGATCAGTGTAACACCGGAAGAACTGACCGAGGCTCTGAATAAAGTACAGAAAATCGCTATGAACAGGCCTTCCGGGATTCCGCTGCACGTTACTATAGATTTTGAAGGTGATTTTAAAAACGATTACACCTCGGGCGGGATAAGACAGTTTATCTCAAACATGGGACTCACAGCAATCGGTGATCCGGAGCTTACTTACAAGGTCGGCCTGACCATTGCTAGGCAATTGAGCGCTATCGGAGTGACGCAGATGTATTCCCCGGTATGCGATGTAAATATCAATCCTAAAAATCCCGAAATCGGCATCAGATCCTTCGGCGACGACCCGAAGAAGTGCGCGGAGCATGTAACCGCGATAGTAAAGGGTTACCAGGACGGCGGCATAGCAGCGACAGCGAAGCATTATCCCGGCAGAGGGGATTCCGCGACAGACGCGCACGACGTGCTCGATCGCTGCAAGGGCGATAAAAAGAGAATGAATGAGGTCGAATTAGTTCCCTTTAAAGCCGCCATAGCGGCAGGAACGAAGGCAGTTATGACCGCGCATACCGTATATCCGGCTTATGATGAAGAATACCCTGCCACCTTATCAAGGAAAATTCTCACCGACCTCTTGAAGGGTGAATTGGGATTTAATGGTGTAATAGTTTCGGACGCGATCGGCATGGCCGCCATTCTCAAGAAATGGCCGCTTCCCAGGGCCTGCGTAATGGCTATAAAAGCGGGCGTGGATACGATTCTTTTAAAGGCGGACGATGAATCTCGCGTGCAATGTTTTTTCGGAATCAAGATGGCGGTAGAGTCCGGCGAGATACCGATGGAAAGGCTAAATGATGCGGTAAGACGTCTCCTTATCATGAAATACGACCAGGGCTTATTTGAAAAAGCAGGCAAAGGGGATCCGAAAAAAACCAGTTCCATAGCGAGAAGCAAGGAAGTCATCGATTTTTCGTGGGAAGTAGCGGGAAAGGCCCTTCTGGTCATTCGCGATGATAAAAAGATATTGCCGCTTAAGAAAGAAAAGAAAATACTTGTTATCGAGCAGTGTATCCCCTACGAATTCCTCGGCAAGGATATGTACAGCCATCCCCACATGTTTTGCGAGGCCATGACCGCTCAATACTCAAACCTGATTCTGGATGATACGCAATTCCATGCCACAGATGAAGATGTTGCCGAAGCCCTGGAACTCGCAAAGCAGGCGGACCTGGTAGTCATGACCAATTATTTCGCACGCATCGAGAAAAGGGGAAACAACCAGCATCTGGTTAAAAAATTAAAAGAAGCAGGACATACGGTAGTTGTCGTGACCAACTATCCGTATATTGAAGGAACCACTAAAGAGGCAGATGCGGTAGTCTGCAATTTCAGCGCTTCACCCGATTCGATAAGGATCTCTGCGGATCTCCTTTTCGGAACGGTCAAAACTTCACCTTCAACCAAAATGCCCATAAGGATAGGTGTTTAATGTGGTTTACGACATCACGTTCATAGGGCACATGTGCTATGATGAGATAATTCCCTTCGGTGGAAAACCCCTCGTTGCCCCCGGCAGCGCGGTATTATGCGGCGCCATGGTCGGTGCGAGGATCGGAAAACGGATAGCGGCGGTAGTAAAGATGTCGCCTGAAGACGAGAACATTCTGGAGCCGCTAAAAAAAGCAGGAGTCGATATATACCTCATTCCGTCGGGCGTGACTACGTATTCAAGGGTCCTGCATGAATCGGAAAACGTCGATCTGCGCAAACTCACGATCGTCAGAACCGCGGGCATCATATCGATTAACGATGTTCCGCGGCTTGAATCAAAATGCATTCATCTGGCGGGTATTTCCGATTCCGAATTCGATATGCACCTCATGGAAGGCCTCGCAGCAAGGGGATATAGCCTGTCCGCGGATATGCAGAGTTTTGTCCGGCAGATAACGCCCGGTACTAACGAGATTATATTCGGTGATGTAAAGAATAAAAAAGAAATCTTCGGACTCTCGGATAAAGTTAAGCTGGATATAGTGGAGGCGAAGATACTGACCGGAACGGACAACCTCGAGCAGGCAGCGGTCATCATGGAAGAATGGAGCGGCCGCCCTGAAATAATAATTACTCATTCCCAAGGCGTTCTGGCAAGAGTGAAAGGAAAAACGTATTATGAGAAGTTTTCGAACAGAAGCGTCGTGGGCAGGACAGGTAGAGGAGATACGACCTTTGCGGCTTATCTTTCCTGGAGACTGGAGCATGACGTGGCAGAATCCCTGAAGTTTTCGGCGGCTCTCGTATCGATTAAAATGGAAAGCACCGGACCTTTTAAGGGAACGCTCGCAGATGTTATGCATAGAATAAAGGAAAGTCATTCGTGATGTAACGGGTATATAATAAATATGATAACAGGTCTCGCGATAGATAAAAGTCAATCTAAGTTAAATAACTTCAGTTCTGACAATTTTGCCAATTTCTGGTATATCTTCTAGAGGTTGTATTATTCTAAGACCAATATTTGTAAAAGGGCTATAATTAATTTTTTTAAAAATATCCGGATCAATTATTATTTGGTTACTTTCAGCAATCGAGCAGTATTTTGCTGCAATATTAACCCTGTCACCCACATAATCCTCTGATAATGCAGGTAAATTAAATCTATGCCCTCTTCCATAACTTATTCCCATTCCAACAGTAATATCACTTGATCCTCTAATAGTTGTTTCTTTCATTTCATGATTAAATCTATTAATATAATCAACACACTTTTTTATTGTGTTCTTTAATTCTAGAATTAAATTACCTGGTTTATCT
Source organism: uncultured Spirochaetota bacterium (assembly GCA_963768055.1). Classification (GTDB taxonomy): domain Bacteria; phylum Spirochaetota; class Brevinematia; order Brevinematales; family JAOACQ01; genus CAVYGN01. Next base: position 181,272 of record CAVYGN010000001.1, read on the forward strand.
AATTCATATTCATCAACTGAAAAAAAACCATCACCCAAAAATTTTACAATTCCGGTAGGGCAAACATATTGACGATCTCCTACATTCAGAACATAATTACCAAAAACATCGATTGCTACAGAATATAGTATATTCAACATATCGGCAATATCCATTTGATTGTCTTTTGACCAAGGCGTAAATTCCCTAACATCACAAAAAGTAAAAATAGCTGAAATATTAGTAAAGTTTTCTAGTTTCAAACATTATCTCCTTTTATATATTTCCTCTTAACATATTGAAATGAAAATAATATTTTGTCAAAATTCGTCCATATAGGATACGAAATAAAGTGCAGAATTTCCATCTTTATTCGTTTTTAGGGATGTTATACTCCTATTCTTTTAATGTGCCATTTGACAACAAATAATTAATGACATATAATGTAGCATAAATAAATTGTTATGAGGTGTATTTTTGGAAAATCCAATTTTAGTTTTTAAGAGAGGGTGGCATTTTCGTCTCGGTAATATTTATATTTTTATTGCAGAACAACCTGACATTCATGAAGATGAAATGAAAAAAACTTATGAATGCCATGTGATTTATGGAAATAACAAAGCTGAAATAAAAGGCTTTGTAATGCAATTTTCCTGCTCTAAAAATGACTTTGTGATATTTCAAAAAGAATACCCTGATTTTTTGTTAAATCAAGCAATCCGATGGGCAGAAGAAAAGATACAATCAATCCTTATCGATTTTATTAAGGCTGGAAAACTTGATGAAAGCCAAACAAGAGAAATAAATTATCAAATAACGGATAAAAGAGAGCTTTTGGAAATGTATTTGAATCCAGATTTTAAAAAAGAATACAGAAGAATACTTGGGTCTATCGCACAAAATACAAAGAATCGTGAGTTTAAAGAGGAAATAAATAAATGGCTAACAAGTCATTTAGAACTTAATAATGATGATGCAATTGAATATTGATGTATGTTAAAATTGCTCTGAGGATTGGTTTCTTAGTAGCAGCAATTATAGCTTTAATATTTATCAACGTGAAAAAACTTGGCAGAATATAGGTTTTATTACATGTTCGGCTGTAGCTATTGGATTTTTATTGTAATTTTGAATAGATAATAATGTCGATTTTCCTTTCTCTGACATACAAGAATCCGGGCGATAAAGAAGCCGCTAAGATAGAGAAGGATTACAAGGCCTCGATGAAAGACTTCCTTTTATACAGTATCTATCGGGAAGCTAAAATCCCTTTTCATCGAGATTACTATAGAAGTAATGAATGATGTTAGGTCAAAAAAATCACAGGGAGTTTTTATGATTTTAAAATTTTTTTTGAAATGGTTTGGAATTAAAGATATAATCTGGTTAATTGTATTAATATTATCAGTTGTTGCGGTTATTTTCTATTTAAAGCCTACCGTTGATTTTAAATCGCTAGCAGAGATTTTATTTTATATTTCTGGTTGTATTTTAGCTATTGTTGGTATAATAGGCTTATCTCAAACCCCGTGTGTTAGGATAGTTGTCGCCTAAAATATTAGGAGACAAAAAATGAATAGTCAAATTCGTTCAGAGGAATTCAGGAAATCTATCGTTCAAAAGATGTGTATGCCAGGAGGAAAAACAGTATCTGAACTGAGCCAGGAAATAGGAGTATGTGAACAAACCCTTTACAACTGGAGGAAAATGATCCAGAATAATGTATCCAGAGGATTCCAGGATAGAAGCCCGAGAGGCTGGAAATTATCTGATAAATATCAGGCGGTAGTAGACGCAGCAAGCCAATCGGGAGAAGAGTTAGGACAGTGGTTGAGAAAAAATGGTCTCCAGTCGACTCATATCGAACTCTGGAAACAGGAGTGTTTATCAGTGATATCTAATAACTCATACAGAGAAGAAAACAAGGGTTTGAAAGCAAAAATCATAGAGTTAGAAAAAGAAATTAACCGTAAGGATAAAACTATAGCCGAGGTTACTTCTCTGCTGGTGCTTAAAAAAAAACTGAACAAGCTGTTCGGGATCGAGGAAGATTAACTCCATTGGATATACGCATAGATATCTGTGCCTTGATTAATGAGGCTGTTACGACAGGGGCCAGCAGGGATAAGGCTTGTGAAGAATCTGGCTATGATATAAGGACCATACAGCGCTGGAATAAAAATCTTGAGGGAGACAGAAGAAAATTGAGAAATGTAATGCCTTCAAATGCCCTGTCGGCCGAAGAAAGGGAGGAGATCATCTCCTGCTGTTGCAGCGAGAGATTTAGAGATATGACGCCGAATGAAATAGTGCCCATGCTGGCAGAGGAAGGTCGGTATATAGCATCAGAATCATCTTTTTACCGCGTTTTAAAGGACAATGATTTGCTGCACCATAGATACGAAACGAAGCCGAAAACGGCAAGGAAAACGCCAAGAGAACTGGAAGCGACGGGTCCTAATCAGGTATGGAGTTGGGATATTACATATATATCCAGTCATATAAAAGGTAAGTATTTCTACCTCTATATGATCGAAGATGTCTGGAGCCGTAAGATAGTCGGCTGGAAAATGCACGAGGAGGAAAGCTCTGATCATGCCGCAAGAATGGTGGCAGAGATCGGAGAAACCATTGATTTGAAAGGCTTGTATTTACATTCTGATAATGGTTCTCCTATGAAAGGGGCTACGATGTTAGCGACCTTGCAGAGGTTACAGGTTATGCCGTCGTTTTCAAGGCCGAGTGTAAGTAACGATAACCCTTACTCAGAATCATTGTTTAAAACATTGAAATATAATGTGAAATACCCAGGCAATTTCGAGACAATGGAATCGGTAGAAATATGGATGCAAAATTTTGTAGACTGGTATAATAATAAACATCTTCATTCAGGGATCGGATATGTCACACCAGCACAGAGACATGAAGGTAAAGATAAGGCGATACTCCTGAAGAGAGCGGAAACTTATGCGGCTGCAAAAAGCAGACATCCTGAAAGATGGTCAGGAGAATCTAAAAAATGGGAACGGATAGAATCGGTATTTTTAAACCCGAGTAAGACTAACAAGGAATCGTTGGTTGCGGCGTAAAATAAAAGCGACAACTCCCTTGACAAAAACCGCAAATAGTAATAGCGAAGGATGATATAAAAATAAGATCTCAGAGAGAAGCTGCTCAAATTGCAGCTACTCAGTGTGATTTCTTTACAAATACAATTTGTAAACAGTCTAATGGAATACTGATTGATTTATTAAATGCAAAAGTCACAGAAATAGATGGATTGAGGCAAGTTTATGATATTAATTTTAAAGATCAAATATTTATTAATAAAATAATAAACTGGCTAATTAATAATAAAACTACACTTGGATCTCAGCCAAATTTTTTAAAAAGAATTATTGAAATTATTGATTCATTAGAATCTTTTTCATTATACTTTACAATGGATATTGCGGAAGAAAAAATGGCATTTCCTTGTATAGGTTACTCATTTTGTAAAATTGTTGAATGTTATTTGCCTTTTGTATATATTGCACTCCAGGATTATAAATATGATTACCATAATTTAAGATTATTATTTGATAGTTGGAGTAAAAAATTAGAAAAAGCTAAAATTGCAAATTTGGTATTGGAAAAAGAACAGGAAAAAGCTAATATTTTATCTGAAAAAGAAAAAGAAATAGATCAATTGAAAGATTTAAGAGATAAGTTCAAAGAAGAAGTAAAAAAAACTATAGGTACAAATTATTAATATTGTTTAGGTATAAAAATTATTCATCCTCGAACTTTGCTTTAATTTCATCATCCGTCTTTATCTTCTGTGAAAAGGCCCACTTCTCGAGGTCGTCCCAGGTGAAATAAATCATCTTACCTCACGGCGATTTGAAATGTGGAATTTTCCTGGTGGAAGTAAGCTTGAAAAGAGTAGATTTTGAAAACAAAATGATACTGGGCCGCCTGAATGAGAGTAAGAGGCCTATGCCGTACCGCTTTTCTCTCAATAAGTAGTTTTTCGATCCGGTCGAGCCTGGCTATTATTTCATTTTATTTCATATATTTTTCTCCCTTATATTATAGAGCGTTATGGGTTAGAAATTATCGGGAAAGTGAAAAATATTTTCTGTTTTCTCAGATTTGCTTTATAATATCGTACTAATAGCACAGCAATGGGTTACTAAAACGTTACTTTTCTGGTTTAGGAAATATTATAAATGTTTATAATAAAAAGAATTAATAACTTAACAGGTTTCTCGCAGTGAAAATCGCTATAGCCGGCGGACTGGGCTTTGAGATGGAACTCCTGGAAATGCTTCAGGGTCACAAAATACTGCTTGTAGGCAGCGGCTACGATTTAAAAAAAGAAAAGTTTCCGGTTTACAATAATGTCGAATTCATCGGGGAGTTCCTGACAAGGGGTTACGAGGCGTATTTTGCTGATTACGATATTTTCATCGATGTCTCGGAAAGCCAGAAATCAAAATTCATATTGAATGACCTGGCATTGAAATTTCATAAAAAATATATCGCACTATTTTACGATCGGACCTGGAAGGTCGCATTATTATTACCCGATACTTGCCTTGAATGTCTTTTGCCTTACAGAAGCATGGGGCCGTATTTTCTTATTCCCGCCGTTCCTTTACCGTCTGTGTTATCGAAAATCAAAAAAGCCGTCGATACAGAGGAAGGAGGCAGTTATTATTCAGATCTCCCGGACGGGGCAAATATTAAAATACCTTTATCGGACTCCTGTATCGCTTCCGGCGGTAATCTCAGATTCCTCGGCGGGGAAATGGACGATGTTGTAGCCGTATCCTGTTCGGATCAATCGGTAGCTGTGACTCCTATGGAGGAAATAATACTTGATCTTGATTTTTACAGGCAGATATTGGCTAAGGAGACGAAGATCATAGGGCAGAATACTTTTTATCTTGAGTTTAGGATATACCACTTTAACGCCCTGCTTTTCAGGCATGGAAGACTGATCGTAAAAGGAACGAAGGAAAAGAACACAGCCTTAGCCGTTTATAGAAGGTATATCGGAAACTGAAAACCATTAATTACATGGTTTGATCATAGGCTTTTTTATACTTCGGGTTTTTAACCATAAAGTCATAAATATCTTGCGAATGGATTTTATTATACTGAATAAGGTCTTTTTCCGTCAAGCCGTAACTTTTGTAAAATTCCTTTCTTTTTTCTTCAAGGAACTTGGCGGATTTTTCGTCAAGTTCGCCGTTAGTGTTCTTAGTGCCGATACTTTCAGCGAGTTCTTTGAGCCAATTTTTTTGCTCGATATTAAATAGTATCCATATTTGAATAACCTTATCGGGACTGTCCAGGACGACTTTAGTACCTTTCTTGACGGTAATAATGTCAGAGAAATCATTTGTGTTTATTGCGGAGCTGCTGACAACAGATGAATTCGTACCGCCCTGCGACGTTGAAGAATTATTGCCGCATTTAAATAGAAATAGAGATACAAAAAGAAAAGTAAAAAACAGGGATATAACTGTCAATAACTTATTCACCTTTTTTCCACCCTCATAAAAACAATATAAAAAAATATATTGTAAAAAGGGAAAAAAATCAAGGATTTAACGTGCGATTTTTCGGGCACTTTTAATAACCGCCTTTTCAAGGCGGGTAGGTAGTGCCCATTGGGCGGATTATAAATAATTAAAATGCTAATTGTTAATAACATTGGTAATTAATGGAACCGCCCTTTCCTCTTTTCGATTCTATGCTTGATTATTTGAAAAAAAGGGATTTCTTAGCTATAATATAGGGGCGCTTCCCTGCGGGCACCTTCGGCCATTCGGATAGGAACGCAAGCGCCCTTACGGGGCAAGGATAAAAAGGAGAAAGTAGATGGTTAAAAATGAAAAACAGACGCTGGGCGAGTATCTTAAGGACGCCAGGAAAGAAAAAGGAATATCGATAGATGAGATAGTAAGGGATACGAATATACCAAAAAAATATCTGGAAGCGATTGAATCGGATAATTTTGAATTATTTCCAGGTGAAACATACGCTATGGGATTTATCTCGAATTATGCCGAAGCCCTTGAAGTAGATCATGAACTGGCGATTGCGCTTTATAAGAGGCAGATGAAAATAGAACAGGAAGCCCCTATTGAGGAACTTGTCGGCAGAAAAAAAAACCCATGGATGGAAAACAGCAATATTATAATAAGCGTAGGCGCTGCGGCATTGCTGCTGATAATATTCGTGGTTTTTTTAATCAGCCGGCGGTCAGGCGATGAACCCGGATCGTCAAAATCTTTTTATTTCGCAATTGACGACCTTGGCAAGGTAAGCGCTCAGAAACTCAAGGCAGGAGATAGCCTCTTTATTACCAACTCGACCAGATCCATTGAAATGGACATCCTCAGGATCGATCCTTCGAGGTCTTTGATGTTCAGGGTTAGCAATAAAAACTACACTATTAAAATAAGTGAACTTCTCAGCATAGATTCCGCTAATGACGGCACCAACGATCTGGGAATAGAACTGATCAGTGCGAAACCCAGGGAAGCGAAAATGGCGTTGACCCTTCTTAAAGAAAATCCGGACCTGGGTGAACTCTCAAATAAAAGTGAACTGGTTTCCAGGTATAATGAATATATTGTATCTGAAAGCGAATTTATGGTTTCCCAGGCAAAAAGCCCTGTTAATCTGAAGCTGATTTCCCAGGGATCCGGTTTTTTAAGCTATATACCGGATGGAAAGGATGAAAAGCAGATGAATATAAACAACAGCACGACTCTTACAATTTCGTTCACCAACAATCTTATTCTTTACCTTGGAAACAGCGGAGCAATAAGGATTTTGCTCGGCACCAAAGAGGAGGTCGGGGGAGGTTGGGGTGAAGTCGGTAAATCCCTTTTTTACTGGAAACCCAAAAACGGCCAGTTTACACTTGTAAGGGCTATTTTGAAATAAGGCCGAATATTAATGAAAATATTTTTCGATGCTCTGGGATGTCCCAAAGCATTGGTTGACGCCGAAAAGATGTGTTACCTCCTCGAGGAAAACTCTAACACTGTGGTCTCAAATCCGGAAGAAGCAGAAGCGATCGTGATAAATACATGCGGTTTTATCAAAAAGGCAAAAGAAGAGAATTTAGAGGCTATACTGTCATACACTGAGATGAAAAAAAATAACCCCCGGCTTAAAATCATAGTTTCCGGATGCCTGTCGGAAAGGTATAAGCAGGACCTGCTGGATGCTATCCCGGAAATCGACGGGGCTATCGGTGTGAGAGACCCTTCAAAATTAATCGATGCATTGAACTATTCCGGTATAAAAGGCCGGCTTTTTGACGAAGGCCCCTATAATCAGGAGGCAATCGGCGGACGAAAACTTTACTTTTCAGGTTTGCTGTATTCTTACATAAAAATTTCCGAAGGCTGCAACAGGTCCTGTTCATTCTGCGCCATACCGGGCATACGAGGCCGTCAGAATAGCCGCAGTATTGAAGCGATAGTTAAAGAAGCCGCCGTACTGTCGGAAAATGGGATCAGGGAATTGATTATTATTTCAGAAGACACCCTTTCTTACGGGATCGATCTTCATAATAAACCTTCTCTGATAGACCTGTTGAGGGAACTATTAAAACTTGATTTCCATTGGATAAGACTTATGTATCTTTTCCCGGACAAAGAATTGGAAGAACTGGTGCAATTTATTTCTTCTGAAGAAAGGATCTGCAACTATATCGACATGCCTCTTCAGCATGTATCGGGATCCATCCTAGCAAGAATGAAGAGGGCCGGCGGATATAATGAATATATGGGACTAACGAAAAGGATCCGTAAAGTGAACCGGGAAATAAGGATAAGGAGCTCTTTTATAACGGGATATCCGGGGGAGACGGACAAAGACCATGCCGAACTGAAAAAATTTCTTTACGAGGCATCTCTTGACAGGGTCGGCTTTTTCGAGTATTCCGATGAGGAGAATACGGCATCTTATCTTGAAAAGCCCAAAATAAAATCCAAGGAGAAAAGGAAAAGGTTCGTCGAAGTTGCCGCCGTTCAGGAAGCCGTTTCTCTTCAAAGGCTGAAGTCGCTTACCGGCAGGGAAATCAATTGTATAAATGATGGAAACATTATTGAGAAGGAAGGAAAAAGCTATCTTTTGCTCCGGAGCGAGTATGACGCGCCCGATATTGACGGACACATAAGGGTTGAAATAGATAGCCCCGGTATGATTGAAAGAGATTTTATCCGTGTTCGCATAATGGAGCCTTTTTCATCACATGACCTTACCGCCGAAGCTCTCTCTTGAAATATTTTACAAAAAAGCATAAATTTATTATTATTAGAAATAAAGCCCGAACATGGGGATATTGATGAAATTCACCCTTACGCTTCCAAATTTATTGACGATATTCAGGCTGATGCTTGTTCCGCTTATATTGTATTTTATTATTTTCGATTCTGTCTTGAACATATGTCTCGCTCTGATTATTTACTCCTTATCGGCGCTGACCGATTATTTTGACGGAAAACTTGCCAGAAGGCTTAATCAAAAGTCCGAATTCGGGGAGTATTTCGATCCGCTTGCGGATAAAATCCTGGTCTGGAGCGTTTTTACAGTCCTGAGTTTTAAGACGGGCCTGTTCATCCCTCTCTGGCTCATCGTCTTTTTATATGCAAGGGACTTTTACGTTACCTGGCTCAGGTCGTACTCCAGAAAAAAAAATATTTCATTCAAAACATCAATGGTAGCAAAGGCGAAAACGATGGTGCAGATGGTCGTTGCAGCCGCAATAATCGGCTATCTTTTTCTAACCCTTGTATTAAAAGACTATCTGAAATTAAGCATCAGCGATTATACAGGGATATGGAAGGCCGCTCTTCCCGGATTTTACAGTTACATTGTCTATATTCCTCTTATTTTGACTTTTTTAACTGTGATTTTTACCATTTACACCGCATTCGATTATTACAGAAGTTTTAAAAGGTCTTTAAAAAATGGATAAATCTTTAGGCAAAAAACTGAAGGAAATGATCGCTACAAGTTTTTTTGTGGGCTATTCTCCATTTATGCCCGGAACTATGGGAACCCTTGTCGGAGCCGCGCTTTATGTTTTTTTAAGCTCTTTTACCATATATTATTACGTATCGATAGCGGTGCTTCTTGTTGTGGCTGTATGGGTCAGCGATTATGCGGAAAAACATATATTCAAAATGAAGGATGCGCCTCATATAGTTATCGATGAAACTGTAGGTTTTTTAATAGCAATGACATCATTTCCCTTTGACAGGTCCCTTAACAGTATAAAATATCTTGTTGTAGGATTTATTCTTTTCCGGGTCTTCGATATTTTAAAACCTTATCCTATCAAGGACTCTCAAAAGATAGAGGGGGGATTCGGAGTCGTCATCGACGATGTTCTTGCCGCGGTTTATACAAATCTGTTTTTGCAATTCCTGAGGATCTTACACTTTTTTACCCTGTGACTTTTGTTAAGTTGAGGGAATAGTTATGCATTTACGTTCTATCACATTTAATCATGAGAAATATCCTGCAGAGGATGTCTACCCATTTTCACTTGAAATAATTAAAAAAACTTCCGAAATAACATTTCACAGTCCTGTGGTTTTTTTTATTGGGGAGAACGGATGCGGCAAATCAACAGTACTGAAAGCAATTGCCCGAAAATGCTCGATTCATCTCTGGAAGGACGAAGGGCGGCGAACCGTTAATCATAATAAATACGCCGAACTGCTTTACCGATATATGGAGGCTGAATGGGTTCTCGATAAAGTGCCGGGTTCTTTTTTCTCATCTGAATATTTCCGTTATTTTGCGGAGTATCTGGATGATTGGGCTGCCGCAGACTCCGGGATGCTGAAATATTTCGGCGGTTCGTCCCTGCTTGAAAAATCGCATGGACAGGGTAATATGGCGTATTTTAAAAGCCGTTATGCATTAAAAGGGTTGTATCTACTTGATGAACCGGAAAATGCGTTATCGCCGGTCAAACAGATCGAATTATTACGCATTATTAATGCAGCTGTTCTTACCGGGAAAGCACAATTTATAATTGCCTCTCATTCGCCAATTCTGCTTGCCCTTCCCGGCGCTGAAATATTCAGTTTTGACCATATACCGGTAAGGACTGTCGGGTACAAGGAGACTGAACATTACAGGGTATATCACAGTTTTATTAATAACCCCGAAGGATGCCTCAATACCTGAAGAATCTTATTTGCCATTTTCCCCTGTTTTATTTAAAATATCCAGTCTGGAATTTTTTGCAAGGAGTCTATATGTACAGGCCTGAAATCAAAGTTTTAGACTGCTCGATCAGAGACGGCGGGTTAATAAATAAATGGCAGTTCAGCGACGAATTTGTCAGGGACACAGTAAAAAACGTTTCGGAATCCGGTGTGGATTACATGGAAATAGGTTATAAGGCCTCCAAGGATAAATTCGATCCAAAGGAGTTTGGAAAATGGCGTTTCTGCGACGATGAAGACGTAAAAAGGCTGATCGACGGATTGGAATTAAACACGAAACTGGCATGCATGGTGGACATTGGAAGGGTTGAAGAAAAGGATATTCTTCCGAAAAGCGAGTCTCCATTTGACATGATAAGGGTGGCATGCTACGCAAAGGATACAGACAAGGCGATAGATCTTTGCAATCTCATCATGAGCAAGGGTTATCAAACAACCGTCAATATTATGGCCATATCTACAAACCTTGAAAGAGAAATTGACGAAGCGCTTAACGACCTTTCCAAAACCGATATACCAATTGTTTATGTGGTTGACTCATATGGGGCAATGTACTCGGAGGATGTTACATTTCTTGTAAAGAAATATTTGAATGCCATGCCGGGGAAAACAGTGGGCATACATACCCATAATAACAGACAGCTGGCTTTCGGCAATACGATCCAGGCTATCGTTGACGGGGCGAACATGCTTGACGGTTCGGTTTACGGGATCGGCCGGGGGCCGGGTAACTGCTGTCTGGAGCTGCTTTTAAGTTTTCTCCAGAATCCGAAATATAACTTGAGGCCGCTGCTTAAACTAATTCAGGAACATTACCTCCCTCTGAGGGAAAAGATCGAGTGGGGCTATATAATTCCTTATATGATCACAGGCATGCTGAACGAACATCCCAGGGTTGCAATAGCTTACAGAGATTCACAGGAAAAAGATAATTTTCTGAAATTTTTCGATATGCTGACTACGCCTGAACCTGATGATTTGATCAAAAAACCTAAATTATGAGTGAAAACGCCCCTTAATTAATCGGAATACCGGAAGCCACCAGAAGGTTCTTGACCCTGTTTACATTTTCCTGGGCTGTCGTGTACGAGGGATAGTATTTAACAGCAATCTGGTAGTATTTATATGCCGTCTGCAGGTCATGAATGGATTCTACGGCCATAGCAAGATTATTATAAAAAACACATTTATCAGCCGGGGGATTATTATTTGCAAAAAAAATCGCGGCTTTAAAAGCGGATTCGGCTTGATTGAAATTAGACATTTTAAGCAGGGTAAGCCCGATGCTGTTGTAAATACCCGGATCAGAGGGCAATAGCATAAGAGCGAACTGATAGGATATAAGCGCATTCTGAAAGTCTCCCAGATATTTGTTCTCATCACCTACAATTACGCACCATCCCGCTGTACGGCCCAGGTTCTGAATGGCCTTGAGAGCTATTTTCAGCCTTTCATTATGTTTACCGGCATTATAATAATATGTGATAAGCCGGTTATACAGGTCACCCCTTTTAGGATTGGCATCTATTGCAGCAAGGAGCCTGTTTTCATCGCTCTGTACCGGCTGGACATCCGGTTTTTTTACAGGCTGTTTGACAGGTTCGGTTTTATTTGTCTGAACGTTCGGTTCGGGTTTAACTTCTACAAGAGCGGATGATGACTGCGCCGTTTCATCTTTCGTGTCTTCCTGAATTACCGAACCGGCGCTGCTTTGAGTTTCAGTTGAATTCGAATCCTGGGGATAAATTCTTATGCAGGGTAATAGCGCCAGAAGTGCGAGAGTAAGAATTGTTTTCTTCATAAGAGGCTCCTCTTACTATACTGCCGAAGAGGGGACTTGAACCCCTATGAGATTGCTCCCACTGGATTTTGAGTCCAGCGCGTCTGCCAGTTCCGCCACTTCGGCTGAATAAACACTTATTTTATTTTTATTAACGGCAATTTCGCCTTCGGCTTAAATTCCGCTTTTTTCATAAGAAATTGAAGTGTTGCGTCCATCTTAGCCGCTTCGAGTACGTTTTCCCATTCCTCGCGGCTTGATTTTTGTTTGAATTCATCAAGGCTCTGATCATGTTCTCTGGCGTGTGAACGGGCTATCTTGTCTATCAAAGCCTGGTCGGGTTTGATGGAATACCTGGTCGAGATATCTTTTGCAGCGAAGTAAAAAACAATATTGTCATAAGTTTTAATTAAAAGAGAAGAAAATTCCGATTTTATTTTCGAGTCCGAAAGGAGGCCTTTCAGGGATAATTCCGTTACAAAAAAATTATTTTCAAGAAATTTTGAGGCTTCCTCTTTGGAACCTCTGAGGAATTCCGATTTCGGAAATTCCACTTTTGTTATTTTTGAAAAATATTCGGCAAGCGCGTTTCTCTTGCCGGAGTCGTTTAAACCCGACAGTGTCTGCTCAAAACGCTTCCTGACGGCTTCCCTGTATTCGCCGACTGTTTTGTACGATGAAACTTCGGCGACAAGTTCGTCAGTAAGGTTCGGAGGGGAGGGTCTTTCAATTTTTACAATCTCCCCTTCCAGCTTTTCCCCTTCCAGATTTCCAATGATATCCGCGGTATATGTATCCAAATCGTCGAAATTCAAGGCTACGATATCACCCGTTTTACCTCCGATAAGTTTTTTCACGATCTTGCTGGAAAAAACAATTTCCTTTTCCCCTGTATAACCTTCGTTCCTTACGCTTACTGTCACCATATCGTCTTCTTCGATTTTGCCCTTCACGGTTTCAAGGCTGCTGATCTCTCTTATAATTGTATAATCGATCATCTTATCATCATAATAATATTCTTCGAACTCCAGGGCCAGGTTTTCTATATCTATATTTTCTATAACCTGCGGTACCGACTCAAAAACAAGAGAAAAAGAAAAAGGCTGATTTTTAGATAAATTCTTCAAGGGTTTAAACCGCGGTTCGGAGTAAAGGAGGACTCCGTCTTCATGAAGTTTGTCCGCCGTCTTTACAACCAAAGAACGTATGATCTCATTCATAACATCGTCAGGGAAATTTTTTTCAATCATATCCAGCGGAACTTTACCGGTTCTATATCCGGGCATCTGGGCTTTTTTTTGAATAGCGGTAAAAGCGCTTTCATAGGCCTTATCGACTTCTTCACCGTTGAAATGCACGAAAACCTGCCTTAGGCAGTCTTCATATTTCTTGATATAAATTTTCATTATTCGAATGGCTCCTTTATAAAATGAAAAGTCACATAAAAAAATAGCGGGAAACGGGATTCGAACCCGCGACATCTACCTTGGCAAGGTAGCGCTCTACCAACTGAGCTATTCCCGCATATTTTATGAAAACATGCTCTTGCGAGTAGAGGGACTTGAACCCACACGCGTTACCGCACCAGATCCTAAGTCTGGCGTGTCTGCCAATTCCACCATACTCGCGCTTCCCGGAGTTAAATCACTCTGGGTCATACAGGGGTCGAACCTGTGGCCCGCTGATTAAGAGTCAGCTGCTCTACCAACTGAGCTAATGACCCATTATCTATAAACTCGACCTCTGCGCCCGGCAGGACTCGAACCTGCGGCCTTCGGATTCGAAGTCCACTGCTCTATCCACCTGAGCTACGAGCGCTTATAAGCTTTTTCGGCGCCTTTGAGGTGAGCCTTCTGGGTGGACAATGGGATTTGAACCCACAGCCCCCGGTGCCACAGACCGGTGCTCTAACCGTTGAGCTATGTCCACCAGGTACTGCGCCTGACAGGAGTCGAACCTGTGGCCCACAGCTTAGAAGGCTGTTGCTCTATCCAGCTGAGCTACAGGCGCGAATTCGGGGCGAGAAGATTCGAACTTCCGGCCCCCTGCTCCCAAGGCAGGTGCGCTAACCGAACTGCGCTACACCCCGAAAAACAACAAACCTCCAGTTCAATATTGGGAAAAATATTTTAATAGATTTTAAGGGGCATGTCAAATTTTAGGGCGCTTCTACCCTTCGGGCCCTTCGGATAGGAAGTAAAGATCAGGCGGGAATCCTTTTATTCGATTGACAACTGCCCGTTCTTTTCAGTTATGTTGATCGTACAGCCTTCTTTAAAGTTGCCGGACAAAATTTCCAGGGAGAGCCTGTCCAGTATCAGTTTTTGTATGACCCTTTTCAGGGGCCTTGCTCCGAAATTCTGGTCATAACCGAGTTCCGCCAATAGTTTTTTAGCACTCATAGACACGTTCAGTTTCATCTTGCTATCCTCAATCCTCTTTCTTACATAAGAAAGCTGTATGTCTACGATTTGAAGTATGTCGCTTTCCGTAAGCCCGTTGAATGTGATGATTTCATCGATCCTGTTCAGAAATTCCGGCCTGAACTGTGTTTTGAGCAGGCCCATTACTTCGTCCACAACTTTTTCAGCTTTGGGGGAATTTTGTGAAAATCCCTTTATCTGCAGGACGTTGGAACCGATATTAGAGGTCATTATTATAATAGTGTTGGTAAAATTGACAGTCCTTCCCTGCCCGTCGGTAAGGCGGCCGTCGTCCATTATCTGGAGCAGGATATTGAAAACGTCAGGGTGTGCTTTTTCAATCTCGTCAAAAAGGATAACGGTGTAGGGCCTTCTCCTGATTATCTCAGTCAGCTGTCCCCCCTCCTCGTAGCCTACATATCCGGGAGGCGCGCCTATAAGACGCTGAACCGAAAATTTTTCCATATATTCGCTCATATCCATGCGGACCAGCGCTTTTTCAGTATCAAATAGAAATTCGGCAAGAGCCTTTGAAAGTTCTGTCTTTCCAACCCCTGTAGGCCCAAGGAACATAAAACTACCTATAGGCCTGTTTTCCTCCTGGACACCCGCGCGCGATCGGCGGACCGCGTTGGCTACAGCCTGAATGGCGGTTTCCTGGCCGATGACTCTCTTCTTGAGCACCTCCTCAAGATGGATCAGCTTTTGCTTTTCAGATTCGAGCATTCTCGCGACAGGAATGCCTGTCCAGTCCGATACTGTTCTGGCAATATCCTCCTCGGTGATCTCCTCCCTTAGCATGGGTGAATCGCCCTGCATCTCGCGGAGTTTGGACTGCAGTTCTTTTAACTCCTTTTCATTTTCGGGTATGAAACCGTATCTTATTTCAGCCACCTTATTCAGATCGCCGGCCCTTTCCAGGCGTTCTTCCTCCTGGTGCTGGCGGTCCATTTCCTGAGTGATGTCCTTGATCCTTCTTATTATACCCTTCTCATTATCCCACCTGGTTTTTAATGCTTTAGATTTTTCCTGGAGCTCGGATATCTCTTTTTCGAGTTCTCCCAGTCTTTCAGCGTTTTCAGGCTTATTTTCTTTGGATAGGGCCTGCTTTTCTATTGAAAAACTGAGTATCTTTCTGTCAAGGTCGTCAAGAAGCTGGGGCTGGCTTTCAATTTCAAGCCGTATCTTCGAAGCGGCTTCGTCGACAAGATCGATCGCTTTGTCAGGCAGCCGCCTCTCGGTAATATAACGGACGGAAAGGTTTGTCGCGGCGATCAGGGCCGAATCCGCGATCCGTATTCCATGATGCGCTTCATATTTTTCTTTGAGGCCCCGGAGGATTGAGATTGTGTCCTCAACGGAAGGTTCGTTGACATAGACCGGCTGGAAACGGCGTTCAAAGGCCTTGTCTTTTTCTATATATCGCCTGTATTCGTCCGTGGTGGTAGCGCCTATTACTTTGATTTCACCCCTCGCAAGGGCGGGTTTGAGCATATTGCCTGCGTCTACAGCGCCTTCAGCATTTCCGGCCCCGACTACGGTATGAAGTTCATCGATGAATAATATGGATTCGCCGTTAGAGTCGGCAGCTTCCTTTAGAAGCGCTTTAAGCCGTTCTTCGAAATCGCCCCTGAATTTTGTACCCGCGATCATCATTCCGAGATCCAGGGCGAGTATTCTTTTATTTTTAAGGCTTTCGGGGACGTCACCGGACGCGATACGCCTGGCAATGCCCTCTACAATAGCGGTTTTTCCGACCCCGGCTTCCCCGATCAGTACGGGGTTATTTTTTGTACGGCGGGAAAGGACCTGCATTGAGCGGCGGATTTCCATATTCCTGCCTATTACCGGATCAAGTTTTCCCTGCCTGGCCATTTCTGTCAGGTCCCGGCTGTATTTTTCGAGGGCTTTGTATTTTGTTTCAGGGGTCTCGTCTGTAACTCTCTGATTACCCCTTAAATTTTTAATGGCGAGAAGAATGCTGTCGTAATTGAGGTTAGCCTGGCGGAACATTTCCTGGAGAGAGGCGTCTTTTGAGTCCAGAATACCCAGGAGTATGTGTTCCGTGCTGATATAATCGTCATGAAGCCTGGTGGCCTCTCCGACCGCATTTTCAAGGGCTTCGTTAAGTTCTTTTGTCAAATATGTCTGGCCGACTCCAAAAATTTTTGGTTTTCTTTGAAGTCTTTCTTCCAGAAGGGCTGTAAGTTTTGATAAATTGATTTCTATGCTCTGAAGGATGGGTTTTACCAATCCCTCTTCCTGGTTAAGAAGAGAAACAAAAAGATGCTCGACATCTATACTCTGATGATTGTATGAATTCGCCAATTCACCGGATTTTTCAAGGGCTTCCCTGGCCCTGACAGTCATTTTGTTCAAATTCATCAACAGCTCCCATAAAAATAAGATTTATTAAATCTAATTCTTTAAATATAATATGTCAAGGGGCCGGTCTAAAAAAGCTATGAATAGTATGAATAGTTATTGCTTGGTTGGCGCAGCCTATTTATAATAAAGGAAAAGGAGGCTGTCATGAAACTTATCGATAAAGTGATTGTAATAACAGGTTCGACACGAGGTTCCGGAAGGGTCATTGCCGAGGCTTGCGCCCATGAAGGGGCCAGGGTGGTGATAACCTCCCGAAATGAGCAGGCTGTTGCAGAAATTGCCGGAAGATTAAAAAATCAAGGCTTAAATGCAATAGGTATATCGGCAGATGTTTCAAATCCGGCAGACCTCAAAAAGTTATTTCAATATACGATCAAAGAATTTGGAAAGATAGATGTCTGGATAAATAATGCAGGTTTATCAGGCGGCTACAGATACCTTCATGATTTAACCAGCGAGGAAATATCCGATATTATCAATACTAACCTGACCGGCCTGGTTGATGCCTGCAGGATGATTCTTGATTATTTCATTAATCAAAAAGGAGGCATACTTATCAATATGAGCGGCCGCGGCGGCCGCAGTGAATCCTCTCCTTATACGGCTGTATACGCATGTACAAAAGCCGCTATTTCAAACCTGACAAAAAGTCTTGCCGCCGAATACAGAAAATATCCTGTATCTATACACTATGTTTTACCCGGTATGATGCAGACTGATTTTTATGTCGATATAAAAGTCAGCCGGGGCTTTGAGAATACTGAAAAAACAATCCGGCTGGTCATGAACGCATTCGGGACCCCGCTTGATACTGTCGCCAGGCTTTTCGTTAAAATATCCGGCCAGAAACCGGGAAGGTTTACCGGGAAGGCCTATTCGACAATGAACAGTGTAAGGATGTTAATTGGAATAGGAAAGATGATATGGTACAGGATAACCGGGAAAATAAAAAGCTAGGGTATGCCGGAGGGCTCCCCCAATATCCGTTCGATTATTTGAAGTAAATCGTCTATATTAAACGGCTTGTACATGCAATCAAATGCTCCAAGTTTCATAGCTTCCGATTCGAATACAAAATTGGGGTCGGAACTGCTGCTGAAAATAACGACAACAAGTTCCGGTTTAATTTCTTTTATTATTTTAAGAGCCTCCGGACCCCTCATGACAGGCATATGAACATCCAGAAAAACAATATCCAGGTTATTCTTTTTTACTATTTCGACAGCTTCTTCTCCATCATGGGCTGTAAAAACTTCAAAACCCCGGGGTTCAAGAATAAAGCGGAATAAATCGCGTATTCCCTCTTCATCGTCTGCAATTAATATTTTTTTATCCATTATATCCCTCTTTTAACGGCAGTTTAATTGTAAATATAGATCCTTTATTTAACACGCTTTCGACTTCGATAGTTCCATTATGTTTTTTAATGATCTCATAGCACAAACTCAAACCCAATCCTGTTCCGCTGCCGATTTCTTTCGTGGTAAAAAAGGGTTCAAATATATGTTTCATTATTTCTTCACTCATTCCTATACCTGTGTCGCTTATTTTGAGTTCTATAAAATTTTTAATCCGCCTCGTTGTTAACTTCAAAATTCCGCCGTCAGGCATTGCATCCATAGCGTTGTTGCATAAATTTACAATTAACTGCTGTAACTGGTTTTTATTGGCTGTTATTAAAGGCAAATTATCTTGATATTCTTTAATAATATCTACGCTTTTTATCTTTCCACGGGCTCCAATAAAAGATAATGTTCCGTCAATTGACTGGTTTATATCGATTTCTTCGGACTTCGTCTTCTCCACCCTTGAAAATGTCAATAGATCAAAAATTATTTTCCTGCACCGTACCGCTTCCCGCTCTATCGATTTTAACGGCATATAGAGAGGATCGGTATTTTTTATTATTTTTAATATGCTCTGGACAAACCCGAGAATAACCCCCATCGGATTATTGATCTCATGAGCTACGCCGCCAGCAAGCTGCCCGACTGCGGCCATTTTCTCAGACTGGATCAACTGGAGTTGAGTCGTCCTTAACCTGTCATATGCATCCTGCAATTCCAGGGCTTTTAACTGAAACGCTTCGGTTCTGGCTTTTTCCACCGCAAGCTCCCGTTCCCTTTCCTGTAATTGCAATAACTCTCTCATATCTCTGGCAACGCCGACTATGCCTATATAATTTTCTTCCTTATCCATCAGCGCCGAGCCTGAAAAGCTGACCGGAATGTATTCGCCATTTTTGGTTCTAAAAGAAATTTGCTCATTTCTGAAAGACTCTTCTTTAAATAACATATCCCATTTAACGGTGGCCTTTAGTCCGGAGAAAAGCTTTTCAGCCCGGCTTCCGATAATTTCATCCCGCACATAACCGAGAAGGTTCAATACGGCGTTGTTAGTTTCAATGATCTTTTCTTCCCTGTCGATAAGGATCAGGGAATCACTCATTGTTGAAAGAATATCAGAAGCCGCATAGGCCGGTGTGAGGGTCATAAATTTTTGAATGGTTATTGAGTATACTATCCAGGCCGATAGCAAAACTGTTATAATCGGAAGGAAAAGCGGTATGATATTATGAGGCAGTAATATTTCGGCAATTGTCCCAATAATGAGAACGACCAATGCTGAAATAATAATCGATTTCACCCGTTTTTTTTCATTAGATTTTCTTTTTTTTGCAAAAATAAGACCCAGTGTCAGAGCAAGGATCGTAAATAAAACATAATATGCGAAGAAAAGGGGGGGCCAGATCGATGAAGACCAAACGGGAGTCCATCCGTATGTCTGTTTAATTAAGTTATTTGCCAGATGACCGGTCCACTGCATATATGAGAAAAAAACAGGGAATAAGAATATTAGCGGATAAACGTACCATTTCATGAATTTTTTTTCATTCAATCTTGTTGAAAAATAAGATAGCAATATGGCGAAAACTGCAAAACTGCACCAGCCGAAAGAAGAAATATTCAGCCATAATATCGCTTTTTTAATATCCGTCGAGTTTTGTAAAAACAAAGACGTCAAATTCCAGATTGCAAAACAGAAAATAAGTGATGCGCAAGCTCTATTTGCCGCCGCTCTCGGATTTTTTGATAAAATAAAAAAGATCAGCCATACGCAGATTAGAAAAGAAAAATAATATGTTAAATAAAAAAGATTCATCCTTAAACCAATTTACCCGAATCGAAAATTTTCACGAATGCATTTACAGCCGCGGGATCAAACTGCTTGTTGCTGTAAAATATCAGTTTTTCTTTTGCTTCTTCCTTTGTCAAAGCCTTTCGGAAAGGACATTCTGAAATCATTGCCTCATAAGCGCATGCCACGGCAATTATCCTGGCTTCCAGACTGATTTCATTGATTATTTTACCGTTTATGAATGTTTTTCCCTGATCATGCATTTGAGAAGACGACCGGATTTTATTTATTTCCCGAACTGAGAGTCCCATTTCTTCGGCTATTGCCACTGCAATTTTTGCAGCATGTTCAGTTGTATAATCGTCTTTATCAAATGCCGCACCCGTCAAGGATCCTACGGTCGTTATATATAAAGTATTTAATTCATTAAACAATTTGGCATTTTTAACAGCCAGCGCTATTTGTGAAGCGAATATGCCGGCCTTTCTCAGGTCGTTTTCTGTAAAATTCTCTACATCTTTAATCCGGTTGATATTGAGAATACCCATCACTTCGGATTTATCGATCAACGGTATGACCATTGATGAATTAAAACGCGGATCCTTAACCAGATCCCCATTTAAAAGCAAAGGCTGCTTTTCCTTTACTGCCCAGCCCGCTATACTCTCCCTGGCTTCCAACCCGGCCTTATTATTGGAGTCTTCGGCAATATCGAAAGAGGCTGCGGCAATATAGAGTTTCTTCTCATCATCAAGCAGCATAAGGGAAGCGGTATCCGATTTAAGAACCTTCATCGTTAAATTTATCGATATTTTGAAAAGACTTTCGAATTCCAGGGTCGAAAGAATAGCCTTGCTTATCTCATAAAGAGCTATAGTTTCTTTCAATCTCCTTTTCTCAATGGCATTTTCCACAACAATTGTTATCTCGTCGACGCTATTTGGTTTTGTAATGAAATCGCACGCGCCTTTCCTCAAAGTTTCAATAGCCAATTCAATGGTGCCGTATCCTGTGCTTATTATTACCTCGATATCCGAGTCAATCTTTTTGATTTGTTCCAGCACAGCGACTCCATTCATTTCAGGCATCATTATATCGACAATTGCGATGTCAAATCTCTCTTTTTTTATTCTTTCAATGCCCTCTTTTCCGCTTTGTGCTGAAGAAACAAGATAACCCTGCCGTCCCAATTCAAAAGACAGCCAGTCCCGTATTCCTTCTTCGTCATCGATGACCAAAATTTTTTTTTCAAGATTCATATGTTCCCATCCTTCCTTTATTCATATTAAGCCTGATTTCGGCAATTTGATAACAAACACTGCCCCTTTATCAGGTTCGCTTGAAGCCTCTATCGTTCCGTTATGATTTTGGATGATCTCAAAACAAAAACTCAATCCCAGCCCGGTTCCCTTACCCGCTTCCTTAGTTGTAAAAAAGGGTTCAAACAGGTGTTTCTTTACCTCTTCGGTCATACCCTTTCCAGTGTCCGAAACCTCTATCAAAATCCGATCTCCTGTGTCTTTTGTGCTAAGCTTTATATTTCCACCCTCGGGCATAGCATCGATAGCATTATTGCAAAGATTTACTATGACCTGCTGTATCTGGTTCTTGTTGGCAATTATACGGGGTATTCCAGTCCCGTATTCTTTAATTATACTGATGCTTTTTACTTTTGCAAGTCCCTCTACAAAAGATAATGTATCTTCTATGGTATGGTTTATATCAATTTCTTCGGCTTTTGTTTTATCCACCCTGGAAAATGTCAATAAGTCCCCTACCAGTTTCCGGCACCTCAAAGCCTCGCGTTCGATTGATTTCAACGGCATATAGAGCAGATCACCCGCTTTTATTCCCTTCACTATGCTTTGCGCAAACCCGAGTATAACTCCCATCGGATTATTGATCTCATGAGCTACTCCTCCCGCCAGCTGACCTACAGCAGCCATTTTCTCCGACTGGATCAACTGAGTTTGAGTTGTACTTAATTTATCATAAGCTTCCTGCAATTCCAGGGCTCTTTCCTGAAACACCTCTGTCCGGGCTTTTTCTGCGGCAAGCTCCTTTTCTTTTTTCTGCAGCAATAAAATCTCTCGCATATCCCTGGCTACTCCTACTACGCCTATTAAATCGCCCTCTTTATCTTTCATGGTCGATACTGAAAGGCTGACTGGAATATCCTCACCTTTTTTTGTCCTAAAAAAAATCTGATGCCTGTCGAAAGATTTTTCTTTAAGCATTGCCGATTCTTTGCCCTCTAAAAATTGCCATGCGCCTTCCGGGAACAGGATTGAAGCCGGACTCCCTGTTAATTCCTCACTTGTATATCCCAGCAGGGTCAAGGCGGCATTATTAACTTCGATGATTTTCCCCTCCGGACTTATGAGGACAAGAGAATCGCTCATAGTGGCGAGAATATCGGAAGCCGCGTAAGCTGGTGTAATGGTCATGAATCTATATTTAGTTATTCCATAAATAATTGCGCTGACCAGGATAAGCGCCAAAATGGAACCTGACGGGGGGATGCTATAAATATTAAGCCTGGGAAGAACAATATCCATAAGCGACGCTGATAAAAAAAAGATCATACCGGAAGAAATAGTTAATATTATCCTTCTTTTTTCAAATGAATACCTTCTTTTTTTTAAAGTCGTATAACCGATATATAATACGGTAATTGGAATCGAACAATAATAAGCATAAAAAAACCATGGCCAAACGGATTTTGACCACATAATCGACCACCCGTAGGATTGCCTTAATAGATCGGAAACCAGGTATCCCGTCCATTGTTTATATATAAAAAAAACAGGAATTAAAAAGATCAAATAGAAATACCATTTCCATAATATTTTATCATTATTCGATAAGACAAGAGATAACCAGAGGGCGAAGACTGCGATACTGCACCAGCCGAATGAGGAAATATTCAGCCAAATGATGGCAATATCATGTGAAACCGATCCCTGGATAAATGTAAAAGCAAGATTCCAGATAGCAATACTGGATATAAGTAAAATGCAGACTAATTTGGATAGGACTTTAAAATTCTTTGACACTACAAAAAAAATCATCCATAAGTTGACAAGGAAAGCAGTGAAAAGGGACAGAGATAATAGACTCATCTAATCACACCCCCGTCTATGGTGGACAAGATGTTAAACAGTTATTTTAATGCAAATAAATATTCTGTCAAGAATTATTATCGTTAATCCCCAGGTTATATCACTGTTCAGATTGGTTTAACTGGCTGTCTTGGGATGTTCCCGGGTTATACGGATTGCCGTTCCCGTCGAACATATCAAAAGACTGGTCATTAAGTTTCAAGATTATCTCAAGCGGCCTTCCATTGTTCGGATTTGAAAACATCACATCCTGAACCCCTGAAGCCAGGTAAACCGGGTTAAAAGCCGGCGGATTCGACGTATCATACAGGAAAGCATCCTGTGTATCCGCAACAACTTTTACAATGCGTGTATTGTCAGGGCTTGTGAAATTACGAATATTGCCGTTATCAGGCACCACCACTGCGACATTGTCCTCTGCCGAGTTGCAGGGTATATAGCTTGAGTTGTTATAACAATAAAGGTCACCCATATGATAGGGATCCTGCCACCACCAGAAACCGTTATTCCAGAAACACCAGCGATCATAATCAGCATCATACCACCACCAGCGATTATTGAAATTGCGCGTCCAGAAGAATTTATTTCCCAGATACCAGCCATACCAGTGATAACCGGAATTATCGATGTAGTGGCAATAGTTAAAATTTTTGTCCTTATGCCAATAGTAGTTGTTGACACGGTTTTCAGTCTGGTTGAAATTGTTTATTCTGTCCTGCCACTCGATACTTCCGACCAATGTCATTTGCGACCGGACCATATTGTCATTGAAATTCCGGGGAGAAAAGGCCGTAGCGTTCAGGGGATGATTATCAAAACCGTCTTTTGGATAGGCAATAAAAGAATGTTCCCTGTCTGTATGGATAACTTCTTCTCTGTTTACAATATAACCCGGTTCCGATGCAACGCCGAGTTTCTGCAGTTTTTTTCGTATATAATTTGGTTCATACGGGTGATGGTGGACTACATTAGCGGTATTGACACCCGGACGGTTGTCTGATTGAATGGACCTGGGAACAGGCTTGGGCTGGTTATTATTCCGGAATTGGCCCTGCGGTAATGGCTTGGGCTGGTTATTATTCCGGAATTGGCCCTGCGGTAATGGCTTGGGCTGGTTATTATTCCGGATTTGGTCCTGAGGTACCGGCTTGTTATTAGGCTGAAACTGAAGTTTGCCGTAAACCGGGGGCTGTTTTATCCCCTGCCCGGCAGGATTCTGTTTCTGTTGTGATGGAAAATTCTGATTATGGCCGCCGCTCGATGGATGGTTCATATTAATTAATACTTGTTGATTTTTTGTGCCCGTCTGTTTGTTCTGGTTATTGTTCTTCGTAACAGCCGTTTTCTGGGGTTTCGCGCTGGTTAGCCGCAATAATATATGAGGCAAAAACTAAAATTGACGTCAGGATAATCGCTGCCAAGCGTTTCATATTTCACCTCGTTCTTATATTCGGTATTCGGAATAAATACCCGGTAAAAAATTATAATCAACGGCTTATGAAAATGCAAGCATCGGCAGTCGACAGTCAGTTTCGACTGATTGTTGACTTTCGACTTCAGACTTTGTTACGTATTGCCTCATTAAGAAATCTTCTTGAAATGTGTTTCGGTTGCCTCATCAAAAATCTACGTGAAATTATTCTTCTTTTTTTGAATTTCCTCCATCATGCCCCACCAGATCAACCTCAATAAACCCGGGAATAGTGTCGTCCCAATCAGCGAATGTCTTTATGGGTATCATGTGTTTTAGAAGCGTCCCGGGCTTTGTGTGCGATATGCCTTTCAGCGCAAGTTTTTTTCTTTCCGTTTTCAACTTCCGGTCGATTGTGGCAGGACTGATAGATGAAAGTTTTTGTTTAACTTCAGCATCAAAATATTTAATTTTAAATCTTTCCAGATTATTGATAGCTTCGTTTAATACAGGCTTCAGCCTTTTCCCACAGATAAAATCCATTAATTTCCAAATATATTTCAGGGCTTTTACAACTGCATCGTCATAAACAGGTTTTCTCTTATGAGGAGATTTAAATCTTGAATCGGCTTTAAAAAAGATTTCTTTCATCGTTAGCCTCTCCATTGTCTTCCTTCTGTATTGACACATGCGGAAGATTTTCTTAGACTATTTCGAGTAGATTTTTAATTGAGGCAACGATTCGTTTTTAAGAAGATTTTTGATGAGGTAATTCGTGTTATTGACAAATAGGATGTCTGATTATATGATTATTCCTTCCGGAGGTTATAAAACGGATGCTGTATGCCCTGGTGATCGGTTATTTTTTAATCGGAGCCGCCGGTATAGCCCTTATCATTATGCTGCTAGTGTATTCAATCTTGCGGAAAAACCGGCTGATTTTTTATCTTTTTATATTAGTATTATCCCTCGAATTGATTTTAGAAGCCAATAGCATTAATTTTTTTCTTAAATTATTGTATTTGTATTTCCCTGACTGGATAGGCGCTCCCGTCATCGGCTGTGCCGGATATATTATATTTCTCGCCGCCGTTCCCCTTCTTTATTTTGAAATACTGAAAATTAATCCTGTGAAGGCTCTTAAGATGCTCTTTTATATTCCGAGCCTTTTTTTTATGATGCTTTCAGCCGCTGTTTTCATTATTCCAGATTATCAAAATACCCGGATGATATCGCTGGAATATACCATCCTGCAATCCGCTTCATGGATCTTTTCCTCAGTTATTTCAATTTTAATGCTTACCCGCAAGAAATCTTCAATAGACGCCTGGTTTCCGCAGATTGCAGCTTTTCTTGTCCTGTCCCCGATTCTTATTTTTATAAGCCGTTATACACTTTTACCTGTTATTGCAGGTAACGGTACCGTTGCGTATCTGCTTTTCCTGCTTCAGGTAGCCGCTTTATTATCGTGGATGGCCGTTTTGATAGCGGGAATCAGGGCGAACAGGAAAATTTCGGGTATTTCCGTAAAGATTCCCGAACATTTCGGCTTGACTGCAAGGGAGTCTGAAGTCGCCGTTCTGGTTATTCATGGATTATCCAATCTTGAGATCGCCGGAAAATTATCGATTTCGCCGGAGACTGTCAAGAAACACGTTCAGAATATATTTCAAAAAACGAACAGTGAAAGCAAGATCGACCTGGCTAATAAATCTGTCCAATGATGCCCTTTTACCAGAACCCGGTTCTTTTTTATTTTTTCTTCTTTTTGATCTCGCTGGGCTTTTTTATTATCTGTCTTTCATTTTATTATTCGGGTATACTTAAATCCAGGCTTTTACTTTTTTACAGCGTTTTTTTGGTCTGCTGGACATTGGATGTATTTATCGAGTTTATAATATTATACTGGTTTATCAATATTTTCAGCCCCTATTATTTTCTGACTATTTATATTATCCTGATGTTCTTAAACAGCATGCTATATTATTTAATACCGGGATTCTTTTTTGAACTCGTCGGCAGGAAACTTTTTACTCCTGTCAGGTATTTTTTTATTCTTACCGGGATAATCACCTTTTTATTCCCGATATTTATCTATTTTCAAGAACGGTCGTTTTGGGCAAAAACATACCAGATAGTCTTGGGGATGAGAATTTCGCTTATAACTGTTTCTATATCCTATGCGCTTTTAATGCTTGTTTCAATTCCCATGGTCATCAGAAACAGGCCCCGCTCCTTCCGGTCTTTTTTTGTTATTCTTTCCTCAATATACATTATTTTTGTACCCTTTTTCATTATGGATATCATGGACCTGAAGGGAAACTTTCTTGCAAGGGTTATTCACGGTATGGACAACGTAAATTCAATAATGCTTTTTTTCTTATTTTTGACCATCCTGAATCTTTCTTACGGGATTCTTTTCTTTTTAAAAATACCGAATCCCGGTTCATCAACATTCTATCTTTCTAAACGGGAAAAGGAGATAGCCTCTCTTTTGATATCCGGAATTTCATATAAAGAAATTTCAGCCAGATTTTTCATATCTGAAAAAACAGTCAAATCCCATGCCTATAATATCTACCGGAAAACAGGATCTCACAACCGCGTTGAACTCAGGCGAAAGCTTTTAACCGGATGAACCGATATTTTCAATCTACCCCTAAATCCTTATTTTTATCCTTTCCTACTTTCGGGTAATAGCCTTCGGGCCTGCGGATATGATAATATTTAAATATTACTATTTCCGGGGCAGGAGCTGTTATGATTACAAAAGCATCTTTAAAAAATAAGGAGATTATAAGCGGCTTCCTGTTTATGAGCCCTTTTTTTATACTTATGGCGGTATTTGTAGTAACAGTATTTATCGACGGATTTATTATCAGCCTGAGCGACGCCAGGGGGATGAGCTTCGGGCATTACATCGGTTTCGATAATTTTACCAGGGTGCCTCCCGACTTGGGTTTCCTATTATCGATATTCAATACCGTAAAGATCTCCTTTACCTGCCTCCTGACGCAGGTGCCTATGGCCTTCCTCCTTGCATGCTGGATCAATTCCATACCATTCAAGAAGATCCAGGCACTCATCCAGGCGGCGTTTTTTGTACCTTGCCTTATGACTACAATGATAGTGGGTATTCTCTTTCAGATGCTTTTCACAAGGGACCCTTTTACAGGGGGGCCTGATTTTATGAACTGGTTCTTCGGGCTGCTTCACCTTCCCCATAATTTCCAGTGGATGCTCGACAGGGACAACGAGTTTTTCATGGTAGTCTTCGCTTCCTTCTGGCAGAACATAGGATTCGAAGCCGTTTTATTCCTCGCCTATTTACAGGCGATCAATCATGACCTTTACGAAGCTGCCAGGATCGACGGGGCCAATTCGATACAGATATTCTTCAATATAAAAATACCCCTGATGCGGCCCGCCCTTACTTATGTTATTGTCACATCATTAGTTGCCAGCTTTCTGATGAACGAACTGACTTTAAGGCTTTTCCCCGGCGGCCCGTATAAGAGCGGCATAACGATCATAAATTATATCTTATACCAGTTGATGTTGAACCAGAAAATGGATCTCGCCCTCGGTGCGGCCGAAGGGATTATCGCCTTCTTTATAATAATGGGGGTGAGCCTTCTGCAAATTCCTATTTTCGGGTTGGGAAGGGCGCATGAAGAATAATAAAGGGCTGTCAGGGGCCGACGGAGTAAGGGCGATAGCATGCCTGATGGTCATTTTTCATCATGTCGCCCAGAGGCTGGCTTTATACGACCAGGCGGGATGGGCACAGGAAATCCTTAAATTTTTTTTACTGGGGAACAGCGGGGTAAGCTTCTTCTTCGTCCTAAGCGGCTACCTGCTGGCTTTCCCGTTCTGGAACTCTTACCTGGAAGGGGGTGAATTTCCGGGATTAAAACAGTATGCCGTGAGGCGTGCCGCCAGGATCATGCCGGGGTATTACACCGCTTTGATCATATCAACTATCCTGGGTATTATATACCTTCCGGATTCTCGGCTTATATTTTTAAGGTTTTTTACGGGAATGACCTTTACTTCCGGATTTCATTATTTTACCCTGTTTCCTTCACTGATTGACGGCCCCTTATGGTCTATAAGTTTCGAGGTTTTCTGCTATGTCCTGCTTCCCGTCTTCATGGCTGTTCTCTTCTTTTTCACCGGGAAAAAGCGGTCTTTTTCCAAGGCCGTTATATTCTGGATCGGGGCGGAAATATTCATCCTTGCCGCCAACGGCCTCGTGCATGTCTTCTTCACCCCCGACAGTTTATACAGGGGCTGGGAATACGGCGTCACCGGAGGGTCGAAATGGTGGATGCCCAACTACAACCCTGTCGGGTTTTTCGCGCATTTCATGATGGGGGTCCTGGCATCCGGGGTGACGGTCAGGCTGGGAAAGCCTTCGGCATTGAAGGAAAGGTTATATAAAAAGGGTTTATTCGACATAGCCGCCATGCTTTTCCTGGTGTCGATAGTTTTATTATTATGGACGGTCAGGAACGAGGAAGAGTTTTCCATAGGCCTCCAGGGCCAGCCTTATTATTTCCCTTACATGACGATCCTTATTGGGGGGCTCCTGGTAACACTGGCGCATTCGAAATTTATTGGGGGCTGGCTTGACAATCCCTTCTTCCGCTTCACGGCTAAGATTTCGTTCGGCCTTTACATATGGCATTATATTGTTATCAATTTTGTAAATTTTTACTTTGAGCGTTCATATTATGAAAGCGGCATGAGGAACTGGGCGCCGTGGCTTATCACTTCGCTTGTTATGATCGCAGTTTCTTACATTATTGCAACTCTTTCCTATTATTTCCTTGAAAAGCCCTATATGGACAGGGCCCATCAAAGGCTGACGCGGCCTAAACCGGAATTCCGGATAAGGACAAAAATAAGACCCGGTTCTGTATTGAGCACGGTTCTTCTTTGCCTTCTTTCCCTTGTATTTATGTACCCTCTGGTCTGGCTCATCGACGCATCGCTTCGCCCTCAGCTCGAGATATGGCGAAACCCTCCGGTTTTGTTCCAAAAACCGATCTGGGAGTCGGTTTCGAGCTATACAAACCTTTCATACCGGATCAGTTTTTGGGGCTGGGGGAATGCCGGACTCCACCTTTTTAATTCCGCTGTTATTACCTCGTCAGTTATTGTTTTAACCTTGATCATAAGTTCGATGTGCGCTTATGCGCTGGTTTTTATCAGGTTCCCGGGAAGAAAAATTTTACTAGCCCTTGCGATAAGTTCGATTATGATACCGATGAATACGCTTCTTGTTTCTATCTTCAAGGTTTATATCGACCTTCATCTTTTAAACAGCTGGATAGGCCTGATACTTCAATCGTCACTGTCGGGATTGGGCGTTTTCCTTTTACGGCAGTATTTCATCAAAATTCCCGTATCTTTCATTGAAACCGCAAGGATGGACGGTGCCGGCCACCTGCAGATATGGTGGCATATCATCCTGCCGATGGCAAGGCCTGCTCTGGCTGCGCTTGCTATAATTCAATTCAGGCTGGCATGGAACGATTTTTTATTGCCGGCGGTTGTTTTGAGGGACATGAATCGTACAACCCTGCCCATATTGTTATATTTTATGGGCGGTTCAGGTCCGGGGCTCGCTACCGGATTTATCGCCATAATGATACCCCTAAGCCTGTTTATAAAGTTCCATCGCCAGTTTATCGAGGGTTTCACAGGCGGTCTGAAAAGCTGATTTAAAAAGGGAGTCGCCTATGGAGAAGGTCACGATCATTATTTTAGCTCTTCTTTGTTCGGGTTATATAATAATTTCAGCGGTTACTTACAATATCCCAAAACCGGCATCAACTGAACTGGATGTTTATACCGATCCGGGATACTGGAAAAATCAGGCCCTTAAGGATATAATACCTTTCTGGGAGAAGACCATCGATAGGAAGAACGGGGGGTTTTATTGCGATGTTATGAGGGATGGGAACGTCGATCCGACTAACGGGAAATATCCCATGATGATCTCTGAGATCGTTTACGGATTTTCCGCCGCCTACATGCTCAGCGGGGACGGTAAATACCTCGAATATGCAGGTCATGCCCTTGACTACCTGACAAATTACGGGTGGGATAAGGTAAATGGAGGGTGGAACTCTTACCTTGACACAAGCAATCTTCCGGCTACGAATGATTTTATGCCCAATCTTTACATCAAATATATGTATGTACAGGATTACTGCAGCCTCGGCCCCGTTTTTTATTATATGGCAACCGGCGATAAAAACTCGCTTGAATATGTAAAAAAAACGCATGACCTTATCCGGGAGCATGCATGGGACTCTCAAAACGGGGGATACTTTTCGGAGGTCAGCACCAACTGGCTCATGTCTACAACTATGAAATCGATCAGCGCACAGATCGACACATGCTCCTATCTTATCTATTATTACCTTGCCTTGAGGGATAAGAGCCTTTTAACCGACCTTATAAGACTAGCCGGCTTAGTAAGGACCCATATGATAGACCCGGAAACCGGATTCGCCGGCGAAAACTTCGACATATACTGGAGATCTCAGGAACAGACTCTTTCCACTATGAATAACCTTGAAACAGGGTGGGTAATGATGCGGTCTTATAACCTGACAAAGATCCAAAAATTTGAGGATACGGCTGAAAAAATATTGCAGGTCCAGATCTCGAATAATTGGGATACGAGGTATTCAGGGTGGTATTCAAGGTTCAACTTTACCAATGCCCTTACAAATGATGAATCAAAAGACCTGTATTCGCTGGAAGAGGGGGACAAATTACTACTCACCCTTTACCGGCAAAGCAATAAAAAAGAATATCTGGACAGGTTCAGGGAAAGTGCCTGGTTCTGGGACAAATACATAGTAGACCATAAATACGGCGAATGCCATCCGGAGGTGGCCAGGGACGGAAGGACCTGGTATTCTGAAATAAAAGGAGGTATTTATAAATCGGCGTCCAATACGATGGAACATGCCCTTTTCAATTATCTTTACCTGAGCCTTTACGTGGAAAAAAAAGAGCCGTCGCTTTATTTCAGGATCGGCTCGGCTAAGGCCGGGGAGAGGCATTATGTAATGCTGACTGAAGACAACGATGTTGTAATAAAAAGAGTGACGATCGACGGCAAAGACTGGCCGCTTTTCAATTCTAAAGAGGGTTATGTGACACTCCCTGAGGGCCGTAATCTAAAGATAATGGTCACATATGCGCAGTTAAAATAAATGGACTTGCCGGTTTGCCGGCAACAAGAGGAGCTGTAGAATGAAAATTAGTTTTTGCGGCCTGGTTACGGTGAATTGGTCGCCACAGAATCCATGGATTAACAATGAATCGGATATAATCAATAATCCGGGACATCCATCGAAAACCAGGAATAAAGACGATAATATGAAGAATGTGGATCTGAACAGGCTTGTCGACCCGGCCGATCCCGTTAATAAAATCTGGAGGAAAAAACCGGACAGGATTGCGGATGCGCTCGGGGAATTGAAAGACGCCGGAGTAGTCGTGCTCTGGAGGCCCATGCAGGAGATGAACGGGATATGGTTCTGGTGGGGTATAGCTTCGCATCCGCACAATCCGGAACCTTATATCAAGGTTTACAGGGACATGTTCGAGTATATTCGAAAGAGCTTATGAATATCCCCGGAATTCTCAACAGGGGGCAGTTAACATGGTCGAATTATTCCGCAAATAAGGTTTTCGATACAAATTGATAAAATATCAAAATTTCAACGAATATAAATCCCTTTAAGTAACCCGTTGGGTCAAATTTAATTCTACTCGAAATCATATTCGAATAATTGACCCGGCGGATAAATTTTATTACTATTGACCAGTCAAATAACGGAGGATATTATGATAAAATGGCTTTTAATCTTATTACTGGCGCCTGCCTTTTCATTCTCTATAACCGCTGAAGAGATAGTACGAGCTGTTGATAAGAATATGGTTTTCGATAATGAGAAGGGTACGGCGGTAATGATCATAAACAGGGAAGGGAAAAAAATATCAAAAACCTTTAACCTGTATGCCAGGAAAAAAGGCGACGGTAACGAGTCTTTTTCCGAATTTACAAATCCCGAAGACAAGGGTACTAAATACCTCAAGATAGATAATGAGCTCTGGATATACCTCCCTGACGCCGATGATGTTTTGAAGATTTCAGGGCATATGCTCAGGCAGGGAATGATGGGAAGCGATATTTCATACGAGGATATGATGAGAAACGAGGATTTATTCAGCAGGTATTCGGCCGTAATGACGGGGGAAACGAACATAGAAGGGGTGAAATGCTACGATGTTACAATTACCGCAAAGGTTGAAGATGTTTCTTATTACAGGGAAAGGCTCGTGGTCGACGAGGAAAGGATGGTTGAGCTTGAAAGGGATCTCTATGCAAAGAGCGGCAGGCTTTTGAAGATATTTTCACAGAAAGGGATAAAATCGTTTAACGGAAGGTTTTACCCGACAATTATTACGGTTAAAGATATGAAAAGGGAAGATTCCCTGACAACGATAGAACTGCAGAACCTTGACTTTGAAACTTCTCTTCCCCAGGGAATATTTTCGAGGCAGAACCTTAAAAAATAATCTTCCGGACGAACAGTTCCCGGCCGAATGGGATAGCAAAAAGATATTAAAAGGAGGCTTTCTATGCTTCTCGAGGTTAAAAATTTAAATAAAACCTATCAATCGGGCAACATTGGTTTTCAGGCCCTGCATGATATCAATTTATCGATAGACAGGGGGGAATTTACCGCTATCTGCGGCCCGTCGGGCTCGGGTAAAACAACCCTTCTCAATATAATCGGCTGCATCGACAGCTCCGATTCGGGCCAGGTTCTCCTTGACGGAGTGGATCTTTCGGGCAAAAAATCCCTCGATCTTGCCCTCCTGAGGCGCGAATATTTCGGATTCATATTTCAGACTTACAACCTGATACCTGTACTTACATCATATGAAAACATCGAATTGCCGATGAAACTTCTGAAAAAATACCGTGATCCGGAAATAAAAAAGAGGGTGCTGGAAGTCATGGAGAAGGTAGGGTTGTCGGGCCTTGAGCACAGGAAACCCCTGGAGCTTTCAGGCGGACAGCAGCAGAGGGTTTCGATAGCCAGGGCGCTTGTAAAAAAACCGAAGATGATCCTTGCCGACGAACCTACGGCAAATCTCGATTCGGCTAACGGCGAATCGATCGTCCGCCTTATGCATGAAATGAACGATAAAGAAGGCGTGACCTTCGTGTTTTCGACTCATGACCAGCTTATTATGAAACATGCCAGAAGGCTTATAAATATCCGCGACGGACGGGTTGAAAGCGATATTCCCGTGAAAGCATGAGTCCTGTAGGGAAGTCTGAAATTGGAGGTCTTCTATGAAGTATCTTTTTTCGATAGCGTTTAAAAATGTCATAAGATATCGAAGGAGAACGACCCTGACATCGCTTGTTCTGGCATTCGGAATAATGATCTTTATATTTATGTCCGGGCTATTAAAGGGTTTCGATGATAAGTCGTTCGAGAACCAGATCCAGTTCGAGACCGGCGACTTCAAGATCAGGAGCGCCTCTTTCGACGAGGAATCTCCGCTGGATATCAGTAATTTTATAACGAACTACAGGAATGCTGAAAGCATCCTCGATACAAAGCCGTATGTGATCAGTTATACCGAGAGGCTCTCCTTTTCAGCCGATCTCGATAATGGCAAGGAATCCACTCCCATAGTTGTGATAGCAATCGATCCCCGGCGCGAGGATACGGTTTTTACCACATCGAACTTTATAATAAAGGGCGGTCTTGAGAATGAGGGAGCCGTGCTCGGTGAAAGCCTTGCCAGGGCACTGAAGGTTTCAATAGGAGACCAGGTATTCGTGACTTTCAGGAACGCCCAGGGAACATACGACTCGGTAGAGCTTAATGTTTCAGGAATTATTAATGCGCCGGATCCCCAGGTCAATAATTCCACAATATATATGAGCATCTTCGATGCGTGGAAGTATCTGAACACTGACAGGGTAACGGAGCTCGTTCTGAAAACAAAAGATTACAAGGGTTACAAAAAATATGAACCCGATCTTATGAGCAGCATGAGCGGTATGAAGGTATACGATTGGGAGGAGCTCGGTAAGGATTTCATAGCTATCGGCCAGGCAAAATCGAAGTCGATAGGCATACTGTTGTTTTTTATAGCCATAATAGCTGTTATAGGGATAATAAACACGATGCTTATGTCGGTATTCGAGAAAAAAAGGGAGATAGGAACTATGAAGGCACTGGGAATGACAGACGGCGAAATTAAATATATTTTTGTTTATGAAGGGCTTTTAATAGGGGTCATAGGGACGATTATCGGGCTTGCTGCGGGCATCCTGATCAATCTTTATTTTGCGATCAACGGTATGGACGTATCGGCAATGATGGGTTCCAATATCGATATCGGCTGGAAGGTTATGGGTGTCGTCAAATCGGGCTGGGATGCGGCTTCAATCATAAGGGCCGTTATAGTCAGCCTCGTTGTGAGCGTTGCCGCAAGTTATTACCCGGCAGGCAAGACTGCAAAACTTCAGCCCGCGGAATGCCTCAGGTCTATCCAGTAAGGGCCGGAAGGAGGTTCATATGGGTTCCAATTTCAAATTTGCCTTAAGAAACGTTTTCAGGAACAGCCGCAGGTCTTTATTGACTGCGACCTCGATTTTCACTGCGGCGGTTATCGTCGCGCTTCTGATCGGCGTTTTAAACGGATTCCTGGATAATATCGACAATAACTATATCGATTACCAGACGGGTAATCTCAAAATAACCTCGCAGGATTATATCAATGATGAAAAGTTCCTGCCTGTCGATGACACCATGGCCGGCACGGAAGGGCTTATATCGAATATAAAAACTGTTCCCGGAGTCGACGCAGTCGAGCAGAGGATAAGGTTCGGCATTCTTCTGGGCAATGACCAGGACACCGTCCAGGCTTTCGGGATCGGAGCCGACCTTGACAGCCCCCGGCTCGACCTCTCGGACAAGCTGGTAACCCCCTTGCAGGGTAAACCCGGCAGGATCGAGAAAGAGGGACTGTACCTTGGATATGAACTGGCAGCCAGGCTTCATCTGAAGCCCGGAGACGAGATACTTATCGCCACGAAGACTACGACGGGAGGCCTTAACGGCATCAAGGCCCGTGTAAAAGGACTTTTAAGCTTCGGCGTAGGGGTTTTTGACCGCAAGTTTTTCTACCTTGACCTGCCGAACGCGAGAAAATTATTGAAAATGCAGGGTCTCGATACGGAGATTCTGATCTTTACAAAGAGAGGATATTCAATATCAGCGGTAGAGGGAAAAATAACCCCCTTTATACCGAAAGACGATTCGATCAGGAACATCGGGGACCAGATTGGCGGCCTTTATTATCTTCTTGAAAGCGCGAGATATATCTATTACTTCTTCGACCTTCTTGTCATACTTCTAGCCTCCTTTGTCATAATAACCACAATGATGCAGGCCGTTTTTGAAAGGATGCGTGAAATAGGCACGTTGAAGGCAATGGGTATGACCGACAGGCAGATATTTGCAAGTTTTACGCTGGAGGGAGCGATTATAGGAATTATCGGTGCGCTTCCGGGAGGAATACTGGGGTATATTTTAGTACTGTGGCTCTCTGTAACCGGATTAGATTTCAAATCGACGTCCAATATGGACCTGCCGTTTAGCTTTATAATCCGCCCTTACATAGGGATAGAAGTTCTTATACTCTCGGTAATCATGGCCGTTGTCATGTCAAGCATTGCCGCTATGATACCCGCCAGGAGCGCCGGGCGCCTTATGCCTGCCGAGGCCCTGAGAAAGCTTTGACAGGTCATTCACCAGTGAATCCGGTATTTTTTGACGAATATTAAAAATGCCTTCCCAGGGGTCTTTTTTGATTTTTTTCAAACGACCGTCGATATTCTGCACAGTAAATTGGTCAAATCTTAAATCTCCGGTCAATTCTTTCCAGTGAAGGGGCATTGAAACAGGTGCGTTTTTTCTCGCCCTGGCGGCATACGGAGCCGCCCATGTCGCTCCCGGAGTATTCCGGAAAAAATCGATAAATATTTTCCCGTTCCTGACAGATTTCGACATCGTGGCCGTTAGAAAATCCGGCCATTTTTCCACGAATTTATCGGCGATATAATGAGAAATATCCTTGATATCATTCCATCCAAGCGTTCGTTCTATCGGAACGACAAGATGAAGGCCTTTTCCGCCGGTGGTTTTCACAAAGCTTTCAAGCCCGTACTGCCGCAGAAGTTCCCTGAAATTCAGGGCGGCGGCCGTGACAAATTCGGGCTTGATATCGGGAGCCGGGTCAAGGTCGAAAACCATCCTGTCCGGTTTATCCCGATGTCCGGCCGTAATATCCATAATATGAAATTCGACGACCCCGAGCTGAACCAGGGACAGCAGCGAATTAACATCGTTAATAGTGATATAAAATTTAAAAGTATCTTTTTTCTGGAGCTGAAAAGTTTTAACGGTGTCCGGGAGCCCTTCCATCGGGTGCTTTTGAAAAAAGCATTGGTCTATGTTTTCCGTACAGCGGACAAGCACAAGCGGGCGGTCCGCGATATGGGGAAGCATCAGTTCCGCGATTTTTTCATAATAAAGAATAAGCTCGAGTTTGGTAATGTCCGGATCTTTAAAAATTATCTTATCGGGGTGTGAAATTGAAACCCCGGAAATAACAGGAGATTTAATCTTACTTTCAGGTTTTTCAAGCACAACATCCGAAGGCCTTTTATCCTCCCTTAAACCCAGGAAAGAGGCATGCCGGAGCAGTAAATCCGATGTCATATTCATGAAAGCCACCTCGGCTATCAGTTCGGGTCTGACCCAGACGGCTTCATCCATGCTTTTCATATTATAAAAAGGGGAACCCGGGATCTTTAACGGATTTAATTTTTTAAAAATGGAATCCAATGCCCTGCTGTTAAAACCGGTCCCCACTTTGCCGCAATAAATAAGGTTTCCCTGACGATAAAACCCGAGGAGCAGGGCGCTGAATTCGGACCGGCTTCCCCGGGGCTTTGTAAATCCCCCTATTACAAATTCCTGGCGTTTCAGGCATTTGATTTTGATCCAGCTGTTAGCCCGCTTTTCTTCATAAACACTTGTTATGTCTTTAGCCATGATGCCTTCCAGGGAAAGGCGGCAGGCGTTTTGTAAAATTTCCCCGACAGGGCCCTGACCGGCAAGGTGGCCGCTTAAAATCAAAGGCCCATTGTTATTATTTGCCAGGATCCGTTCAAGCAATCTTTTTCTTTCAGCCAGGGGGGCTTTTTTTATATCATAACCGTTATAGTAGATAATATCGAAAATTATATATTGAAGCCTGTCATCCCTCCCGTCGCTTAGATCGCTTTGAAGCAGTTCGAAACTGCTGACCCCCTTTTCATCAGGGGCTATTATTTCACCGTCGAGAATGCCGCTTTCGATCGGAAGATCCAGGCAGGACTGTGCGACGTTTTTAAATTTATCCGTCCAGTCGTACCCGTTTCTTGTGACAAGCTTTACTTTTCCATGATCTATATAACTCATAATGCGGTAGCCGTCATACTTGATCTCATAAATCCAGGAATCCCCCGCGGGTGGCTTTTCATTCGCGGCTGCCAGTTGAGGTTTGACTAAAGCGGGCATTGGCGATTTTAAGGCTTTTCCGGTTTTCAATATGTCAATATCGGATTCGGGATCATCGCTGTCTTTGATCAGGAGCCAATCTTTTTCATTATTTTTCATCCTGACAAGGGTCCATTTACCATTGAGTTTTTTTCCCTGCAGAATGAATTTAATAGTACCGTCCTTATATGCGTTCAACGGATCTTTTTCCAGGGGCTTCCATTTTCCTTTGTCCCATATGGTAACTTTACCGGCCCCGTATTCTCCCTTGGGGATATCGCCCTCGAAGCCGGCGTACTCAAGCGGATGGTCTTCCACATTTACGGCAAGCCTTTTCTCGGATGGAACAAGGCTTGGGCCTTTGGGGACGGCCCAGCTTTTAAGGACTCCGCCCATTTCCAGACGCAGGTCGTAATGAAGCCTCCGGGCCGAATGCTTATGAACTACAAAACGGTTTTTTTCATCCGGCCTTATATTATTTCCACGGGGCTCCGACGTCCTTGAAAACGCCCTTTTTTTTCTATAATCTGATAGAGCCATGTTATAACCTTTGGTTTATTTAAGGGCTGTTCTAAAATCAGTCGAC
The DNA here is from genome assembly GCA_963768055.1 of uncultured Spirochaetota bacterium. Classification (GTDB taxonomy): domain Bacteria; phylum Spirochaetota; class Brevinematia; order Brevinematales; family JAOACQ01; genus CAVYGN01. Next base: position 220,019 of record CAVYGN010000001.1, read on the forward strand.
AGTCGACAGCCGACCTTAGACTGGATTATTAGAAGTGCCCTTAAGCTATTTTCTTGTGGTTTTTAACGTTTTTTCCGCTCATTTCCCGCTGTTTGACGCTTTTCTGCAGAATCTCCATGAAATCACTGTACCTTGCAAAAGCCACAGCTTTTGGAGCCTTTATTACTGCGTCCGGCTGCTTTATTTTTTTGTCGATCAATTCAAAGAGTTTCTCGGAATATTCATCATTGTATTTTTCGGGCTGCCAGGCGCCGCTCATCATTTCAATAAGTTTGCCGGCTATATTCATTTCACTTTCAGTTATTTTATATTTTGAAGGGGGTTCCCCCGGGAATTCAAATTCGCTCAGTTCTTTGATCTCATTTTTGAACAATAATAAATCCAGGGCCAGCGCGTTTCCCACCGGCATGATAACGCTTAAATATTGCCTTTTACTTATGACAACTTTGGCAATTCCGGCTTTATGGGTTTTTTTCAAAATTTCCCTTAGAAGTACGTATCCCTTTTCATCCTTTTTTTCGCTCACCAGATAGTACGGTTTATGGTAGAAGAGCGTATTAATATCGCCGAGTTCCACGAACTCTTCAATGTTAATAATCTGATTGGCTTCAACGGCGGCCTTTTCAAAATCCTCATCGCTCATGATAACATATTTATCTTTTTCATATTCATAGCCCTTAACGATGTCAGCCCAGGGAACCTCTTCGCCTGTTTCTTCATTGACCCTCAGGTTTTTAACCCGCTTATTATTTTTCCTGTCAATGAAATGAAAACTTGGACCGGCATTCGATTCGTTTATCGCAGTAAAAAGAGTGACGGGTATACTGACAAGCCCGAAAGTGATATAGCCTTTCCAGATTGGATGTGTCATGACGAGCCTCCTTTTAAAGCTAATTAAATAAGCTGTATTAGTCAATTCGAAGGGGGCTTATTGAATTCGGCAGGGCTGTTCTGCAATAATGCAAGCATAATAATTAAAATACAAAAAAGCGCTTCATGGTATTGACAATCAAAAATCTTTGTGATAAAATAACTTTACCTTAATAAATCAATCTTTAATGGCTTGTTATTTAATACTCTGAAAAAGTTAACCTGTTAAAATAAGATGATTTCAAAAGAGAAAAGGACTGCATGTGAGTTATCAAATTGCGAAGAATATCTCGTATAGGGCTCTTGACGATAGTGTCGTCGTTTTAAACCTTAAAAGCGGTTATTATTATATCCTCAATACAACCTCAAGCTGTATATGGGACTCTCTTTTCGCAAAAAAGATGGATATTGCAGGTACGCTTGATAACCTTGCCGGTTTATATTCTGATATTAAACGGGAAACCCTGGAAAAGGATGTGAGTGAGGAAATTAATTACTGGATTAAAGAAAAACTGATTTTAGCCTCATAAAACAAATTCTGTTAAAGGGGGATACATATGCAGAAAACCGAAGAAAAAGCCCTGAAAACTTTGTCTTATGTTAAGCCGAAGACAAAGAAGCACAAACCCGTCGACATAGTTAAGGGATCGGGTTCGTTATATTATTACAGTCTTTATTACACTTACTACTACTACTATTATTATTGATCTTTTTCTTTCCGCCTAGTAACTGAGCATATGAACTTGCATATGATCGATACCATCCTTAAAAATGAGAGAGGAGGGTCTTCGTTCTTCAATGTGGCTCTGATAGAGCTCCTTGGCGGAATTTCAGGCGATCCGTATAATAGTAAGGGTTGGGATTGTTTTTTAACGAATTTGCTTAGGGGAAAAATTCGCCCCGATTCAAGAGAAGTGAGGCGGTTTTTCCCCTTTTTATCAGTTAACGTAACCCCCATTCATGGAGATGTTTCGGACAGTCATGAGATAGATAGTTATGCTTACCTTTATGAGCGTGAAAGCCTGTTCTTAAAGAAGCTTGAAGGATTTCTTATCGGTAACAAATCCGAAATAAAAGAATACTCCAAATCTCTCGGTTCGATTTTTATTCTCAGGGATGAAATTCGCGGAATATTGAGCCGGATAATTGATAATGACAAACTTTCTGTCTTTTTTAGGGATAAGGGGGCTATAAAGGGCAAAAAACAGATAACCTTTGTGCCTACGTTCAGATGTCCGATGAAGTGTTCATATTGTGTGAATAAGGATATTACCTTTAAGGATATGAGTTACAGACATTTTACCTCAGCACTGAGGTGGCTTGACAATAATGGATGCGATATCGTGAGTTTCAGCGGGGGTGAACCGACCTCGCATGAACGTTTCAGCGAAATGATATTATCGTTATCCGAAAAGTACGAGATACATTTTGCGACAAACCTCATGTTTGGGCCCGGCGTAAGGAATGTGTTGTATAATGAAAGCGTTACCTCGCTTACCGTTCATATGCCGGGTCCGGGGGAACAATCGAGGGAACAGAGGGAGCTTTTCATCGATAATCTCAGGGCTTTTAAATTACAGAAAAAGAAAATGAGGTTCAGGTATAATATATCGAGGTTCGAGGATGAAAAAACCTGGGAACCTCTTTTAACATTTGTTAAAAGCATGGGGCATAATATAATCAATTTCGCCCTTACGGTGCCAGGGCGCAGCCGGACAAATGAATTTGTAAACACGGGGGAGCTGAATAAAATGGGAGGAGTCGCGAAAAATTTCATAGAATACTCCGGAATAAGAAATGTGAAGGTAAATATTTCAAAGCCTATACCTCCATGCTGCATTTCAGACGAGAAAGACCCCATAGATATTTATCCGACGATTTGCAATATATATAAGGAGGATTACACTATAAATACCACCATCCTTCCGGATTTAAGCGTATCGCCATGCTTTGCTGTAATGAAAAAGTTCAAAATGCTGACTGATTATAAAGACTGGGACGGTATCAGGAAAGATGTAAAACCTTATGTCACAAGTCTTATTCAAAAGCCGCTGCTTGACAAATGCGGGAAGTGTTACCTGTTTATGAGGGGAATTTGCATGGGCGGATGCCTCGGCTATAAAACAGACGGCGGGTATGATGCTTGACATTGGCGACATATTCAGGACATTTGCCGGGCGTGTTCAGAAACTCAAAAATTTATTATTTTTTGCACCAAGCTCGATCATCATAGAGCCGACCAATGCATGCAATCTGTCATGCAGGATTTGCGCCGCCTCTGAAATGCTCGTAAGGAATGACTCCGGCAGGGGATTTATGGATTATAAACTCTTTGAGGAAATATTAAAAAAAATAAAAAGGCCCGATCAAAAAATACATCTGTATTTCAGGGGGGAACCGCTTCTTCATCCGGAAATAATCTCTTTTATCGCTGAAAGCTCCCGGCATGGTTTTTTTACCACCATTTCGACAAATTCGCTTTTGATGAATGAAGAAATGTGTGAAAGGCTTATATCCTCGGGCCTGGACAGGCTTCAGATAAATTATGACAATATCCTGGAAGAGGATTACCCGATGATCCGGGGCATCGATGAAGCGGACACTGTCCTGAGGAACATAATGATGATCCAGGAGATGAAAACTAAACTGCATAGCGAGAAGCCTGAACTCATTATTAAGGCTGTAAACCCGGGGCATAAACCGGGCATGATAAGAAAGTACATGGAATTTCTTAAACTTAAAGGGATAAAAGGCAAAGCATGCATTACCGGCTATTTTGTCTGGCCCGGAACTTTGCCCCTCGATGAATTTGAAATAAACTGGCTGCCCGCGCCGAGGGTCTGCCCCATTTTTAACCAGGGAGCGGCGGTCACTTTCGATGGCAGGGTCCTGGCCTGCAGCTATGATTACATGGAGGCCAGCTTTATCGGGAATATCCTGGATTTTAAATCTTTAAACAGCGTTTACAGTGATCCGGGCTATAAAAATTTCAGGAAAAAGATATTATTAAAGAAATACAATGAGCTTGCCCCATGTAAAAGCTGTTTAATGCCTATGACCCCTATAGCATATAAGGAATTCGAACTGGGAGGCTTAGATAAACCGGATGCCTAATTTATTTATAACGAACGTATGCAACCTTGACTGCAATTACTGTTTTGCCAAAGGGATGCTGGGTGAGAAGGGAGTGAATGAGTTCTCGCTGGATGAAATTAAAACCGCGGCTTCTTTCGTCAGATCCTCAGGCAAGGGCGAGAATAAAAAAAATAATATTATTTCCATTCTCGGCGGAGAACCGACCCTTCATTCGAAATTCAGGGATATTATCGATTATCTGACCGGTAATGGATTTATTGTCAAGCTTTTTACCAACGGCACTTTTCCTGCGGCGATTTCTGATTACCTGAAAAGTCTTAAGCCCGGCCTTTTATATATTATACTTAATATGAACCGCCGGGAAAATTATTCTGATGTGAAGTGGAACAACCTTGAGCGTAACCTGCGTACATTGAATTCTATGATTACCCTGGGGATGACTATTTATGAGAAGAAATTCGATTACAGGACCATCCTTCAGTATATCGAAACATATGATTTGAGGAAAGAGATAAGGCTTGGTATTTCCCTGCCCATTGTCAACGGAATAAATGAATTCGTCAGGTTTGATGATGTAAGGGAAATCGGCGGACGGATTGTCGAATTCAGCGGGGAAGCCTTTAAAAAGGGCATAATCGTCGGCTTTGACTGCGGATATGTCATGTGCATGTTCACAAGGAAGGAGCTCGGCATATTGCAGTCGAATAATGCGAATCTGAATTTTCTGTGCGACGGGGCGATCGATATCGGGAAGAACGGGCGTGTATGGAGGTGTTTCCCGTTATACAGCATCTATAATACCAATATCGGGAAATTTGATTCGGTAAGATCGCTCAAAGAATATTACAACTCGGCTCTGCCTGCGAAAGTAAAGGGGATATCCGGGAATTGCTCAGACTGCGATTATTTTAAAAGGCGTATTTGCTCCGGAGGATGCTATGGATTTGAATTTATACAGCAATGATATGACAGTCCGGCTGTCTGCAGGAAAACGGCGTAAAAGTTTCCCCGACAGACTGCCCGAGCTCAAAGGAATCCTTGAAATAAACGGCATTAAAAATGTCATTATTACATGCGGCCGGGACATTCAATATAATATTGATATGATGTCGCTGGTCATGGACAAATTCAACGTGTGGCTTGAATGCGATCCCGGGGATTATCTCCTTTATAGCAAGGCCGTCAAAGAGATCTCGCCACGCAGGGCGACGGTCATGCCGGGATTCAGGCTTGATGGCGAAGGGATCTCCGGCTTCAGGCTGTTCATGAAGAACACTGACTTTGACATGGAATTGTCGGTGTTCATAAAGACCGATAAAAAGAATAATGAGGACGGTAAAACGGTTTTAAGGGAAATGATGTTAATTGCGGGAGAGAGGCCTGTAACTTTCTATTGGGATTGCGGGCTGTTATTCTGCGATTTCAATGATGAGGAGCTGCTGGGATATTTTATTGAAAAGGGGAGTATGATGAGGTTTTACTGCGCGCCTGTGATGAATATAGACACAGGGTTTAAAATGAGTTTCTGCCCTTCCCTTAAATTGCGCGGCATGGATATTTTGAAGAACAGTCTTTTTATGGAGAAATCCGGCAAAGCACTGAAAAAGCTGGATTCGTACTGGAACTTCGGGATATTCGGAAAATGTTCTTCATGTCCTAATTTTCTTAAAGTCTGCTCCGGCGGCTGTAAAGCGGCAGTTAAAGAGAGTTTTCAAAACTAATTATCACAAGGCGGTAAATATGCCAAATCTTATGATTACCAATTATTGCAATCTTGCATGCCCTTATTGTTTCGGCATTGAGCAGATGAGCCCGAACTGCTCCCCGCAATTTATGACGCGCGATACATACTTGGATCTTCTCGGATGGATGAAAACATCGGAGCTCGATTATTTTCATCTTATGGGCGGCGAGCCTACGCTCCACGAGGATTTTCTCTGGATGCTGGAGAAGGCTTCGGAAAAGGGTTTCAAAGTGGATGTGTTTTCAAACGGAATAACAGATTTTTCTGATGATGAGATCAAAATGATAAAGGAAAAATCCCGATTCTGGATCGTAAATGTAAACGATCCGAAAAACTACAGCGCGGATAAGGTCGCAAGGCTTGAGAAATTGCTTAAGGGCCTGAACGACAGTGCATCCATCACCTTTAATATAACGGATGAAGATTATGATCCTTCCTATGTAATAGATTATATAAACAATTTCAAGCTGAGGAGGGATATAAAGCTGGGTATCGCCCTTCCGACACTAAACCAGGAAAATAAGTTTGCATCAACCGAGGATTTTGCCGGATTGTCCAGAACAGTTGTCGAATTGTCCTACAGGATGAAAAAAGAAAAAATAATGGGCGAGTTCGAATGCGGCGTCCCGCACTGTTTTTTCAATAATAGGCAGAGGACAATTATAAAAAAGAATAACTTTGCCAGTTTTTCCCAGTGCTGTTCCATGCTCGATATCCTTCCCGATGGAAATGCCATATATTGTCTTCCCCTTGCCAAACTACTGAAGGAACATTATTCCAGATTCAAAACCTACCTTGAATTATGGACCTATTTCCAGGATTATTACAGGCCTTATCGAAGCGCAGGGTATAAAAAGGAATGCCTGACCTGCAAGTGGAAGTGGAGCTGCAATGGAAGCTGCCTTTCACGGATAATGCCTTATTATATCGGGGCAGGTGATGAAGCAAAGCTTTAATGCGGTCTTATTTATCAAAAGCATAATGAAGTTCCTCTCCCCGTACATCAGAAGATACGGGAATCTAATAATAATCGGCGCGGCTATTTCATGCACCATGGCGCTTGTTAACTACTTCAACTTAAGGATCATTAAAAACGTATTTGACGAGAAATTATACAACAGCGGGTTATTAACAATCGGCAGGTCTTTATCAATGGTGCTGGGAGCTTTTCTTATGTACTACGGATTAAACTATTTCTTAACAAACATGAATAACAACATAATGCTTTCGATTAACCGAGATATAATCAGGGATTTCTATATGAGAATCTGCAGTTTTTCAATGATCTTGATGAACGAATTTTCCCCGGGCCGGCTTATGACGTTATTATTGAATGATATAGTCCAGATTACTCCTTTCGTCAATCTTATATTCATCGAGCTGGTTAAAAGTTCATTGATCTCTGCTGTAATACTTGTATATCTTTTCAGCATATCCTGGGCTTCGGCTATAATACCCCTTGTTATGATTATGGTTTTCCTTTTAATAAACAGGTATTTCAATTCGCGGATGCGAAAGATGAAGCCGGCGATCCAGAAAACCCTTGAAATGTTCAATAATAAGCTTCTTGACCATTTCCAGGGAATTAAGATCCTCAAGGTATACGACCTCGACGATTATGAAAAGGGAAGGTTTTCAGAATTAAACCAGACGGTTACAAGCCAGAACCGCGGTATTCTTAAGATGGAGAATTTAAAGAAGAACACCGCCGAAATCCTTGCCGTTCTTTTCATATGCGCCGCCGCCTTCACCGGATTTATGCTTGTCAGGGAGAATATTGTCACGGCGGGGATTGTTGCGGCTGTTTTATTCGCCTGTTTTATCCTGAATAATGAACTCAAGACCATGTTTGAAATATTTTCACGGGTTTCCCTTATGTCCGTTCATCTGGAAAGGATTGAAAAGGCTTTTAAAATATCCGGAGAGAGCCCCGGCTATTCAGGCAAAGAGGGGTTAAAGACCATACTTAATGATCCGGTAACGTCCATCTGCTTTGAGAATGTGGATTTTAAGTACTACTCTAACTATATCCTCAAATCCGTGAACTGTGTTTTTAATACCGGGGCGGTAATAGGGATAACAGGCGAATCCGGCTTTGGCAAATCTACAATGCTGAATCTGATGCTCGGACTTATAGCCCCGGGCGAGGGGGCAATAAAGATAAACGGCATGCCCCTTGAAAGTCTCGAGGTTAAAAATTATTTGAAACACATATCTTATCTTTCGCAGAGGCCGTTTTTATTCCAGGGCTCTTTTAAGGATAATATCGCTTTCGGCGAGCGGGAAGTCGACATTGAAAAGATGGTCAGGGCTGCAAAATCCGCGAACATTCACAAGTTTATCACAGCTACCCCCATGGGTTATGATACTGTGATTTCCGAGGGAGGACTTTCAATATCCGAAGGGGAGAAAAAAAGGGTTGAAGTCGCCAGGGCCATATATAAGGATTCTTCAGTTATTGTATTTGACGAACCTACGGAAAGCCTTGATCTTAATAATAAGTTTGCCATCGTCGACATGATCAAATCCCTCAGGGAAAAGATCATCGTCGTGGTCAGCCATGATCTTTATACCCTTGAAAGGTGCGACAGCTGGCTAATGATAACCCAGGATAAGCGGGTCAAGGAGATCAATGCTTTCGAAAAGCTTTATGAGGAAATAATGGGCGGGAATAAACCCTATGAGTCATAATAACGACGCCCGGCCCGGTTTTTTTAGTTCCTATTTGCTGGGACTGAGGATCGCGGGCATAAAAAAGTTTTTCAAGGGAAATATAACTGCCATCGTACGCTCGCTTAGATTGATAGGCAGAGGGCATTTTATCAATAAAAGCGATTACATTGAGTTAAAAAAACTTCTATCGAGGGTCTACATATTTTCGCCCTGGATGTGGAAACAGAAGTGCCTCTACATCTCGCTTATGGAATATTATTTCTGCCCGGGCGCAGTCCTGAACATCGGGTTTGATATTTCGGAAATGAAAAATGAAGGACATTGCTGGATTACTATGGACGGGCTTATCCCTGATAAAGACCAGGAGAATCTGTGGTTTTCCAATCATTACAGGATATATTTTTCAAGAAAAGGCGATGTGATATACTGGCTGCCGGCAAAGTACAGGGAAACTGAAAAGGTTTCAAAATTATTCGGTTTTATGAAGGGGGTAAGGCAATGAAGAGGGTCGCTCTTATATCCCTCAATGTGAGGGGCTATTATTCGACAGCCCTGGACCTTATATCCGGCTATGCCCTGGGGGACAGCGAGATAAGAGAAAACTACTCCTTTCGTATTTATAATGTTTCCATGAAAATTGTTAAAAAGGTCCGGCTTTATAAGCCGGGGTTCGCCGATTTTTTTATCGGCTTATTTAAAGACTGCCTGCTGTTTAATTTTAAACAAGCCGATATACGGATTAAACAAGCGCTCGAATATAACGGATTCTATGTCAGGGTTTCTGAAGCCATGTCGAGGCTGGCTGCTTCAATAAAGATCCTCGCTGGTTTTCCTGATATTGTAGGGTTTTCATGCAGCGTATGGAATATCCGGGAATCTCTAAGAACAGCGGCTTTGATAAAAAAGTTCAGACCCGGGGTGATTCTGGTCTTCGGCGGGCAGGAGGTGACCAATTCGGGGCCTGCTTTTGCCGCTGCTTATCCCTTTATCGATTATGTCGTCGATGGGGAAGGCGAACAGACCTTCAAAGAAATTCTTCTTTCGCTGCTTAAACAAAAGCAGGCTCAAACAGCTCCCATACCCGGATGCGCGGTGAATGGCGCCCCGTTTATTAAAAGAGAGCCGATAGCCGATCTTGGCGGTGTGCCGACCCCTTACCTGTCGCTGATAAAGAACAAGAAAATGATGAAGGTTGTCCTGGGATCGAAACTCGGATGCATGATAGAGTCTTCAAGAGGCTGCCCGTTCAAATGCACCTTCTGCTTCGAATCCGACCGTTTTAATTCTGTGCGCTACAGGCCTTTAAAAAATATCACTGATGAATTAATGCTATTATCATCTCTTGGCGCTTATGGTTTTCATATTCTCGACCCGACCCTCTGCGGACTGAATAAGGGCAGGACCAGGGAGATAGCTGACATAATCCGCAGCATAGAGGGCCATGAAAATTTTAAAATTTCAGTAGAGGTATACCTCGATTACCTGATCGAGGGGATGATCGGCGATCTCGATGTGTTTTATTCTTTTGATGCCGGGCTCCAGACTGTAAATCCCCATGTTTTAAAAAAGATAAGGCGGGTATGGAACCAGGAGCGGTTTACACGAGGGTTTTCACTGCTCAAGCAGTTAAAAGGAAAGATTATTGCGGTGTACCTGATTTTCGGCCTGCCTGGGGAATCCTATTTCAGCTTCATAAAAAGCGTCATTTACGTTTTAAGCCTTGAGCCCGATTTATTTTATGTTAACAAGTTAAGCCTCCTCTCCGGTACGTCCCTGAGGAGGGACGCTCCGGCCTTAAAACTGGATTACTCGGAGTCTCCTCCTTATCATATCAAATCCACCCCGGATTTTTCCGAAGAGGAGATAGGGCTTTGCGATATATTCACCAAGAGCATGATGTGGGAATTCAACACATACAATTATAGGAGAAGTATTAATGCTTGATTATCATAATACTTGCGTCTGCGAGGGAGCGCCATGGTACGGCAATATACCTGTTATTAATGAGGAGGGGTGTTCAGCCCTTCCGAAAGAATCGGTGATAAAGGATATAAGGGGCGGAAGAGAAAAAGGAAATATAGCACTTACAGGGGGCGAACCGCTCATGCATCCGGATATCATGGATTTTATTTTTGAATCCGCCTGCCTGGGTTACCGGAGAATAAAGCTGATGACTGGCGGCAGTAGATTAGCCGATACAGGTTTTCTGAAATCGCTGATCTACGCCGGCGTTTACTTGTTTGAAATCCCGGCATGCAGCCCGGATGACCTGACAAAAAAAGATCCTGTCAGATCGGTTAGAAAATCCTCGGAAGGGCTCAGGAACATCAGGAAAATAGCAGAACTTGACACATATTTTTACAACATATATGTCGCCCTCGTTTTGCCGGTTTGTTCCCTGAACTATGGAATTCTTGAAGAAATACTTGGTGCAGTGATAGAAGACGTCAAAGTCGACAGGGTTATATTCTGCTGGGGAGAGCCGGGTTTCGATATCCGGAAAGCGGGTTTATCCCTGGGCGGGGCGATCGGGAAATGCGTTAAAAACAAGATATGGGCATTTACGCGGGGGATCCCCCTTTGCGCCATTCCCGGAAATCATATATACCATATGGAAGAGCTGTATGTTTCCGGCGCTCCGGATACGGGTTTCGACCTTTCAGGGCCATGCAGGGAATGCTGGGCTAGAAGTCTGTGCCGGAGATTACCCGGCCCGCTTGCTTCCTTCAAATATGCGTGGAATCCGAGGGCTGTCGAAGCTGAAAAATATACTCCTTATGTAAAGGACATCCTGGAAAAGGGATACGTTTTTGATGCTGAAAATGAAAAACTTTACAGCTCATAAAGGCTTGCCGGAAAACCGCGCTATCGTCCTGACAGCCCTTGACTGTCATGATAATCCTTATCTCGATGATAAAATAAGAGAAGCGGTAAAAGGGATCAAAGACTGGAATTATGTGGCCTTCCATCTTGTCCACCATGGCACGGCCGGCATGTTTGCAAGGCATGGGGCACGGCTGGGCCTGGAAAATAATATAGACGAAAATTTCCTCCGGGAAATCAGGCTTCGCGACAAGCTTTTCAGGTTCAGAAACGCCAGGTATTATAAAGAAATGTCCAGGATATCCTCCCTTTTCGAAAAAAACAGGGTATCAATGACTTTTGTAAAGGGCGCACAATTAGTAGCCGCAGGGCTCATAGAGCCGGAAAACAGGTTCATGAACGATATCGACTGCATTGTGCCCATTGAAGAAGCGGGCAAGGCCAGGGAACTGCTCCTTGGCGGCGGATATGCCGAGCAGGGAGAAAATGATTTCGACTGCCGGTATGACCTTAAAGGGGAGATGAGGTTTATTAACATAGAAGACAGGGAAATTTCTGTAGATATAAACATCCTTCTCAATAAAAACCGGGAACTCCTGCATTGCTACCCTTTAAAGACAGAGGATATGCTCTCCCGTTTAACATGGAAGGCCGGAAAAGGCCTTTCATACAATGAAATTGAAAACGAATTCCATTTTATATATTGCCTCTACCACCATGCGGCGCTGAATTATTTCTGGAGGCTGAATTGGCTTAACGACCTTTATATCATGTTCAAAAAAGCTAATATCGAAAGATTATTTTCATATGCATCCAGGTACAAGCTTGGAAGGGTCCTGGACCTTTTCCTCGATATTCTTTCGGCGCATTATGATATAAATACTCCCCGGAAATCAAAGGGGATCAATATAGGGCTCAGGAGGCTTTATCTCGATCCTTCATGTTCATTTGCGGACCTTGAAACGATCGACAGGAACGAATCGGTCCGCATATTCATGATAGACAGAGTACTCGACCGCATAATATTTTTAATCATGAAGGTCTTTTCTTCTCCCGAAACCCTGAGGATTTATTATAATTTGAACCCTTCTTCCGGCATATTTTATGTTTACGGAGTACATGTTAAGAATTTATTTAAAAGAATAATAACTAAAAGGTGAATTTGATTATGGAAGACCGCGCTGGCAGGTTTTTTTCTGGAAGGCTGAAATGCACCCTCGCCCTGAATATTCATGGGACTCTCCTCCATTTATTATGCGACGACCGCAAGCTTCTCCAGCTTATAAAAAGGCATCTGAAGACCTACTGGGTAGGGCTTGAAAAAGGAAAAAAACCGGACATGGCCTGTTCCATTATTACCCTTCCCCGTAATGACTTCGATACAGTCCTTGGAAATTATAAAAGAATGAAAAAAATCAAAAACGACGAGGACCTTGATATCAGGTACGGTAAGGCCGGGCCGGAATATGTTTTTGGAGTAAATGGGGAATGCATCATCCTGTTCAATGGATCAGATGACGACTGCTGCTGTATATTGCTTAAAACAGACGATGGCGGAATACTTGAACCTATGATATTTATGGATATCCTTCTGATAGAATGGCTTAAAAACAGAGGGTTTTATTTTATTCATGCCTCGGGCGTCTGCTCCGGAGGCAGGGCTTTTCTTTTTATCGGGCCGTCGGGAAGCGGCAAATCTACGGCGTCCCTTATAGGCGCTTACAGCGGGCTGGATTTTCTCGGCGACGACCTGATCATTTTAAAAAAATCAGAAAGCGGTTTTTACGCTTATTCCTATAATGTTAACGTGAAAGTCAACAGGGACATTATGGAGAAAATGGATTATTTTTCCCGGCCTATTTTCCGCGGGAAAAAATATGATACGCTTCAGTTCAGCCTTAAAAAACATTTCAGGGTGGATATTTGCAAAAAAGCGCCCGTAGAAAAAATTTATTTTATAAAAAAGAATAACCCTTTATGCGTCCTGAGCACGGTGGAGGCATACCCTTTGCTGTTAAAGTCAGTCTGCTTTCCGGGGCGGGACAGGTTTAAGCTGGAGCATTTTCAATTATTTCAGGATTTTTTAAGGTCTGTCAAGTCCTTTACTGTCGGGCATGAAGATATTAATAATAATTTTGCCGCGCTGGTAACCCCTGATATATCCTCTATGCGGCTTCGCGGAAAGCTTTAAATCTTTTTTGAATGCAGAATATCCTGATCTTCAAACATCATATCAATTTCTATATTATAAGATAAGATTATATTTTCAGTATTTTCAACAGATTCGGGAATTTTATCAAATATCTTATTGAATGCATCGACCGCTTCGGGGGAAAACTGGTCACCTGAGTGGTTATTTATCTCTTTATAAGCATATTCATAAGAGAGCTTCTTTCGATAAGTCCTGTTCGAAGTAATTGCATCAAAACTATCAGCGACGGCAATAATACGTGATTGAAAAGGTATGTCTTCACCGGAAAGATTTGAGGGATAGCCCAGCCCGTCAAATCTTTCATGATGGTATAAAACAATTTCCGCTATTTCATTGAATATTGGAAGATGTTTTAGGATGGTGTTACCTATCGCCGAGTGTTTTTGTATAATGAATAATTCATTTTTATCAAGAGCACCGGGTTTGTTCAAAATAAAATCAGGGATACCTATCTTTCCTATATCATGCATATGGGCGGCATAATGAATGATTTCAATTTGATTATCGGGCAAATTCATTTCTTCCGCAATCAGCAACGATACGGCTGCAACCCTTTCAGAATGTGAATAAGTATATGGATCGCGGAAATTCAGAATATTATTGACAATATCTATTAATTCATCTACAGAAAGATTGTGATCTTTTATCATTAAATATCTTCCCCTTTGATTTACTACAATATACCGGGACAGTAAACTTTGAAAACGCCGGTGCATGATTATAACATGGAGTTTAATGTTTTGCGGTTTTATTATACTTCATAATTATTTTGTCTTATATTCGGTCGAAATATCGGCCAATATGAATTTACCTCTTGACTCGATATTAAAAATAAGATACAATCAGTCATTAAAGAATATTAATAGCGGTATCAAAATGGAACAGATGTTTTACGAAGGAAATTACAGTGTTGCTGTTAAAAATGGGACTGTAGAAATCATCGGGAAAGTCGATTCCATAGATTACTCGAAGTTAATATCATATCTGAGTACGAATATCGATCAGTCAGGTTTTGAAAATATCAGTATCGATTTCAGAAAAGCAATTTTCATCAATTCCCTTGGTATTAAAGTTTTCGCGCGTTTCATTTATACCGCTAAGAGCAGAATTGTTTTAATAATCGATTCCTCCATTGAATGGCAGAATATCGCAATCGCACCGCTAGTTAATATCAGACCGGATGGGCAGGCTATCTTAAGGGCTTATTAAATAAGGCTGCTGTTTTTGTTATTTATATATCTTCCTGATAGAAGCGACAATTATCCCCAGGATGTATTTTTTATCATCTTTCCCAAAGTTTTTCATATTAATTATATCATCATTTTCAAGCACGGTATTTTGAGATTCCGATAATGAATGAAGAAACTTTTCAATCATATTCTGGTTGACCTGTATGGAATAAAAGGAATCTCCGGTACTGTTGAATAGCTGGCAAATTTCAATTTTGTTTCCACTGCGCATGGCATAATATCTTTTATCTACAACCCGGCTGAAACCCCGGCGAATGATATGTGTGATATTTTCCGCCTCTTTAAATAGAAAATAGATATTGTCGATTTCTTCCTGGGTAAGGTTTGATATTTTGTCATCAAAGATATCATTATCGATGATATCCAGCGAAACCTTTTCATATTTGTAAGTGTTGTTCCAATCGTCAAAAGCAAAAAGCAACTCATCTTTTGAAAAATCAGAGAAGATCCTGAGTGAAATCAAAGGGCTCCTGGCAGGCAGGAAATATTCGACTGGTTGTTTAAAAACTATGGAAAGTTTTTCAATATCTTCATATTGGGGCATTCTCTCATTTTGCTCCCATTTTGAAACAAGATTGGACGATACCTTCAATTGATCGGCTAATTCTATTTGCGTCCAGTTTTCTTTTTTTCTGAACATTCTTATTTTATCGCCGATAGTCATAAACATTTCCTTGTATTATTTTACTATATATAAATTATTATTTCAAGAGAAAAGAAAATTTTATTAAAAAATTAATTTCAAATTATTACAATGTTTTATTATATATTAATAAAATACAATAATAATTGATAAAATGTACATTATTGTACATTTTCTATTGACAAAAAAATTTACTTGTGATAATATAGGATAATAGCGCATAAGGTATTATTAATTCTGGAGGCAGATTATGGAGTATAAAGACGAGGCGTTCACAATTACTTTTGAAGGAACGAAAATTTCGTTTAAAGGTAAAATCGAAAAATCGAATTATGAAGATCTATCGGCCTTTCTCAAAAAGGTTGATAATAATGTCAACGATACCGAAATACAGGTTGATCTTCGCCAGCTTGATTTTCTGAACTCCAGCGGTATAAGGAGCCTTGCGGTATTTTTCCTTGAATCAAAAAAGAATATCAGGATTATCATAGATCCGGGCAAGACCTGGCAAAAGGTCGGAATTACTCCTCTTGAAAGTTTAAGAGAAGCAGGAAAGGTAAAAGTTTCCGAATAAATATATTTTGAGAGGGATTTATGGAAGATACTACTGATTACCAGAATATCAAAAAACATCAGGATTTTGAATATTTTTTCCGTTTTATGAAAACGGAAGATAATTTTGAAGAATTATGGAGGATGAAATCAAGTGCGCGTGAAAGCTTAAAAGAATGGCTGATGTCTACTCACGCTGTCCCGAAAAAGGCTGAAGTAATTTCAAATTCGGCAAGCGAACTTATTGAGAATTGTATTAAATATTCAATAATGAACGCCCACTCATTCGTATATATTCAGGTAATGGGAAAGACAGTCACAATTGAGACGATGAATTCATCAAACCCCGAACAAAAAAGTAAGATCGCAGAATACATGCATTTCATAAATACTAATTCCAAGGACAATCCCACAAGATTATATCTGGAAAAGATAGCAGAATCGGTCCATACAGGTAAAAGCCAGATCGGACTTCTCAAGATTCTGATGGAAACTAAAGGCACCCTGGAAATGGTTGACCATCCGGGAGAGGAAAATATTGTTCACATCAGGGTCAGGATGAACGTCTGAGTTCCGGCTTTAGGGGGATAAGATCTTGACTGATGATATCAGGTATAGGGAAACCAGAGATTTTGAATACTATTTTCGTTTTAAGAAACTCCCTGAAAACTTTGAGGAACTATGGAGAATGAAATCATCGGCCCGGGAAAGCCTCAAGGAATGGCTTGTTGCAGTTAAAGCCGGATTCAAAACGGCTGAAGTGATCGCGAATTCGGCCAGTGAACTTATAGAGAACTGCATTAAATATTCCGTTATAAACACCTTTTCTTCTATTTATATCTCGGTCATGGACGGCTTTGTACGGATAGAAACAGTCAACACCGCGTCTGATAATAACAAAAAGGTGCTGACACAATTCATAGAAATTATTAATTCTCAGAAGGAATCCCTTGCATCTCTATTTTTAAAAAAAATCATGGACTATGCAGAAAACATTACCAGTCAGATAGGCCTTATTAAGATAATGATGGAATCGAGGGGCGTTATCCGCCTTATCGACAATAGTAAAGAAAACGATATTGTTTGTCTCAGGTTTGAAATGAAAACAAATTAAAGGGGCCTTTTTAATATGACTGAAATAGAAATCACCAGGGCAATTATAATTATAGCCTTATATCTATCCGTTGCCGCTTTATCTTTATTTTTACTTACCGGCAAATATTCTGGTATAATATTATCGGCGATCGGCGCCCTGTGCCTTTTAATATTTATTCCGGCCGGTTCAATACCCGGTTACTCATTTGGGGCAGGAATCGTCCTGGAAGGGTTTATACTTTTTTTTTACCGGCTTAAGGAGAAGAGGGAGAAGTATTCTCTAATTAAGGATAAAGTTTCATATGAATCCGGTAATCAAATGACTATTTTAAAGGATGACCTTGGAAGGAACCTGTCGGAAATTAACGGAATGATTAAAGCTTATTCAGGTAAAGTTGATACCCTTTTCTTTTCATCGCTGGAATTGAATTCCAAGGTCAACAAGACTTATGAAGATTGGCAGCAGCTTATGGATTCCATTGAAGGTATCGACACCGAGGTCGATAAACAGGATAAGGTTGTCGAACTTGATATATTAAAACAGCAGGAGCTATACCGGAAACTTGAAAGCCTGATGGAAACCGTGCATAACGCCGGGGAAATCAATAAAGTTTTAAAAGATAACGCTGAAATGGGAAAATCGGGCCTGAATACGGTTTCCGAATCAAACAAAAAGTTTTTTAATTACCAGAAAAAAATGACGGCTATTAATAAACTGATACTCGATATTGCGGTCAGGACACACATTCTCTCCCTGAACGCGTCTATCGAAGCTACAAAAGCCGGGAATTACGGCCATGGTTTTTCAATCGTGGCGGCGGAAGTAAGGCGCCTGGCGGATGAAACACGCCGTCAATCCGGAGAAATAAACAATCTAATTAGCGGCATGAACACTGAAATAGATGTCAGTATCCATGTAATGGATGATGTATATAATAACCTCATGATGATATTGGAGGGCATCGAAAAGTCATACCCGGTTATTACCGGGATCGGCGAAGCGATGACTCAAATCATGGAAGGAGGGAAGCTGACACGGGAGAATATCCGTAGTTTGAAGCAGGGCATGTTTTTAATTAAAGAAAATACCGAAAAGGAAGGAAAGATAGCCCGGGATTATTATAATACCTTTATCAGCTTGAAGGATTACTTTATCATGCTTGCAAAAACTATTGACGAATTGAAGGATTATAACCAGAAATCATTTAATTTTCTTAAGAACATCGATTTCCTTAAAGATTCCCCTAAAATGGAGGGCTAGCATGGATAGAGCTGCAAATCCTGATATCCTTGAAAAAATGCTGGCGGGAATATCCGATGCAGTCATATATACCGATCTTAAATTGAAAATTTACTTTTATAAGGGCGGGGCTCAAAAAATTTTTGGTTATCTTGAAAGTGAGGTTAAAGGAAAAGAGCTGTCATTCCTGATAGACAATATAGCAACAATTTATAAGGAATCAGTTAATTTTGGCCCGGTCAAAGACTTAATATGCAAAAACAAGGATGGAAAGGACGTTAAAGCTGACCTGATAAACTGTACGGTGTCCGAAAGAGAGGGAATAGTATGGATTTTCAGGGAACAGACTGAAAGGAACCTTGTTGAGATTTTTCTTGATATGTATCATGACAATATTGAAAGGGAACTTTTGCGCCAGGTCAATGAAAAAACTCATGCCCTTGAAAATCTAACCCTCGCACTTGTCAATGCCCTTGAAAACGCCAACCTCCTGAACGATACCGAGACGGGCAGTCATATTATAAGGGTAAGCGAGTTTTCCGGCCTTCTTGCCGAATGCCTGAATGCAAGCCCTGACTTTATTAAACGGATCAAGCTTTATTCCCCTCTCCATGACGCAGGAAAGGTCGGCATTCCCGACCGGCTGTTGAAAAAACATGGAAGATATACGCCTTCGGAAGCAAAACTCATGCAGGAGCATGTCATAATTGGAGGCAGGATGCTTGAGAGTAAGGAAATCGACGATATGGCTAGAAATATTGTGCTTTACCATCATGAAAAATGGGATGGAAGCGGTTATGTTAAAGGCCTTAAAGGCGAAGAAATACCTTATGAAGCGAGGATAGTCGCTGTAGCAGATATATACGACGCCCTGCTTTCGAAGAGGGTGTATAAAGAGGCTTACCCGAAGGAAAAGGCGCATAAAATCATAAAAGAGCTGGGAGGAACCGAGCTTGATCCCGTTATCGTAAAGGCCCTGCTGGATAATTCCGCCAGATTTGAAGATCTTTTCGACCGTAACAACTAAAATTATTCAAGAGGTAGATAATTATATGCCCTATATAAAATTCTTTTTATTGATAATAGCAGGTCTGGTTTTGCTGCTGGCGGGATGCGCAATATTCATTCTGGATTTCTTCGGAATAAACCCGGGCGGGATATCTATGGCCGTTGTCTTTACCTGCTTAATGTTGAATGTATGCCTGGGATTATATTATCTTGTAAAAAACTACAGTACATGGCAGTCTTTTAACAACGAGGAGTTTAAAGAAAAATTCATACCGGGTCCGGGAATGATGCTGGAAATAATGCATCATGCGATTGTACAGAAAAAGGCTATTATTCAACTTGAGAATGCGATCGAGGAGGATAAAAAGATCGATAACGCAATGGCGAAATACTTTGACGCTCTCTATACGGAACTCCTGAAACTGGCAGACCAGAGGGAAAAGGAATTACAAAAAGACAAGTTTATCGACAGGGTTATGGAAGCCATCTATGATAATATTCACATTGCCCTTCATGATATGGTAAATGAGAAAACCAATAACCTTGAAGAAGCCCAGAATACTATAAAGAAATATGAAACATATATAAAGGAAATAATTCATGAAAAAACAAAAAAACTTAATGAAGAAAACTTGAAATTGAGGGAGATGGCAATCACCGATGATCTGACCGGTTTGTGCAACCGCAGGGGTTTTATGATGTTAACCCAGGAAAGAATGAATGAAGCGGTACGGCAGAAACAAAGAATATCTCTTCTGTTTATTGATATTGATAACTTCAAGGGAATTAATGACGCATTCGGTCATGATGAAGGCGACTATCTTCTTAAGCAGACTGCCAAAGTGCTCTGCAGCAGCCTGAGGAGTGATGATATAATAAGCAGGTATGGCGGAGATGAGTTTGTCGTTTTTATGCAGTCGGTAGATACGGATGCGGTCATAACGAGAATCGATCAGAATTGTGAAAAATTCAACAGGGATTCTTCAAAGGTTTATAAGTTATCGCTCTCAATAGGGAACTGTTCGCTTTTCCCTGATTCGCAGAATGCCATTGACATTATGATCAGGGAGGCTGACAATAAAATGTACCTTAATAAATCGATCAGAAAAAGATAGGGAATCTTATGGAAAAAAGAATAAATGGCGACCTGGCCTCATCCGTTATTGCCGACTCGAGCATGGGTATATTGATCTTAACAAAAGAACTGAAATGCATATATGTTAATCCTGCAGTCGAAAAAATAACCGGGTACGCCCCTGAGACGCTAATAAATACCAAAGCATTGACAACGCTTTACAATGTTGATGAAAAATATAGAGATATTGAAAATATTTTTTTAAATATGAAGGATAAGGATGTAATCGAAAAGGATGTTAAAATAATCAAAAAAAGCGGCGATCCAGTCTCTATCAATATGTCGGGTTTTGGAACGAAGACAAGGGCAGGGGATTTTCTGATCATGATTATCCAGGACATCTCGAACAAAAAGGTCGTTGAAAAAATGCTCGAATCGAGTATTGACGGCTTCATACAAACAACTATAAACCTCGATCAGGCAATAAAGACAATAAATGAACAGAAAAATGCGCTTGATCTCTATAAAAAAAATATTGAGAGGGAGCTCGATATAGCCCGGTCAGTACAGAGAAACATAACTCCGGAAAATTTTTTTTCAAACGATTTTGTCAGCATGTGGGGTGCTTCCATGCCAAGCACAGAACTCTCCGGGGATTATTTCGATTATTTTATGTTCGACACATCGAAACTTGGAGTAGTTATAGCGGATGTTTCAGGTCATGGGGTGCCTTCGGCTCTGATTACAACAATGATCAAGGTTTGTTTCGATCGTTATGCCAGGGAATATGTGGAAGTTGAAAATGTCTTCAAACTTGTAAATAAAGAGATTGTAAATATCCTCAGGGATACCGGTTTTTATCTGACCGCATTTTACAGTGTAATAGATCTTGATATTATGACTATCTCATGTGCAAGCGCCGGCCATGACTCCGCCCTGTGCTATTATCCTGAAAATGATGAAGTGATCGAAATCGGTATAACCGGTAAGGGAAGCATTATAGGATGTTTTGATAATGCGGAGTATGAGTCCCGCAAGTATAACCTTAAAAAAGGCTGCAAACTTATCTTTTTTACCGACGGCTTTACGGAGGCCCGTAATAAGAACGGAGAATTTTTCGGGAAAAACCGCTTGAAAGAGTATTTAAAGGAAAACAACAAACTTCCAGCGAAGGATTTCGGCGAATCATTGATATGCCTTTTAGACAAATATTATGAAGGGGCTGAGCCGAACGACGATAGAACGCTTTTCATCATTGACATAATTAATGTTCCTGATTTAAATGCTATGCAGGGTGATAAAATAGAATCGATAATAGATACCGCTTTTAAAAACGGGCGTAAGTATATTAAAAATAAAGAATTTAATGCCGCTATCAATGAATTTCAAAAGGTAGTCGATCTGGACAGCGGCAATTTCGGCGCTTATTCCTATCTGGGCCAAATCTTCGGAATTCTCAGGGACTTTAATAAGGCCGAGAAATTTCTTTCTAAATCAATTGAATTGAACAGCAGTTATATAGAGGGTTATTATTACATGGGAAGCTTATTGTATAATCAGAAGAGATTCACGGACGCTAAAGTTTACTGGATGAAATTGAAAAACATGGCTGATAATTTCAGGAATATCAACTACTATCTTAAAAAAATCGATCAGATGAATATCTAGGGCCGTTCAAACAATAAAAAATTGTGTATTGTTTTGAATCCGGCGGAAAAGGGGATGCTCTGAGAGATCTCTCCGTTTCTCTGTGCCTCCGTGTAAAATTTGACACGACCGTTATGATGAATTATATTTTATCCGGTCTAACCGGCGGAGGTGATTTATGAAAGTGAAAGATCCGGTATGCGGAATGGAATTTGAAAAATTTGAAGCACAGGCCGAATTCGAGATCGAGGACAAGGATTTCTATTTCTGTTCAACGGAATGCAGGGATGAATTTTGCAAAAACCCGAAGAAGTACATGAAGGCTGCGGTATAAAATTATTTTTTATTTGTCAGCAGCAGGCTTTCATATTCCGACTTTATTTCTTTATTTTGCGGATAATCTTTAGGAATGATCTGCAGTGCCATCCGGAGCATATTAAGGTTGGGCTCCTGTCTGCACCATTTAGCGATATCTCCGGCTAAAATACAAGAGTATTTACTATTATGATATTTATTAAAAAAAACCGATGCGTCTTTTAATGACATAGATGATAAAACCCTTTCATATTCTTTTTTATCCTGCTCGAATAAGGTTAAATAAAGAACAATTGAAAACAAAATAAATAAAAAGATCGCTGAAAAAACCAAACGGCTTCTCTTGATCTTTGGATTATTTTTATCCATGCAGTCCATTCCAAAAAAGCTTATATGGCCCCTTCGAGCCTTTATCGAGAAGGCCATATAATAAAGTTTTACTTGAAAATATCTTCTTTAGATACAAGCTTGCAGGTTGTGATTTCCGGATATGCCCTATCCTGTAAAACCTCTTCCAGAGTCGGCCTTCCGATCCAAACGCCCATCGATATCGATATATAAACATAGTAAGATTCGCCCTCTTTCACATCCATGAGTATTGAGCTCTCTGCCTCCGAGGCCATCTTCGACCAGAAACGGTATTTGCCGGGAGTGACGATAAGAGGATAGTAATAACCGTTTTCGATTTTTACGAATTCTTCTGTACTATCGTTTTCTTTTATACCCGCATCAACGGAGTGACCAAACATAGACCAGGGCCTGTAAAAATAAACAACAGCCTTCCCGGTTTCAATCGGGGTCGCTTTTATAAAAGCCGGCCCTGTTGCGGGCATGCCGCAGCTGTTTAGAATAAAAAATACCGCGGTAATTGTCATAAGCAGGATTATCGATTGGAATTTTTTTAACATAAAACCTCCTATAATAAAATTAAATAAAATAATTTTCTTCTTTAAAATATATACATATTACAACAGTCGTAGTATTGTAATAAAGTCATGAAAAAATTTCAAATAAATAAATTTATGTTAAAAAATATATTGATATTTATAATATATAAATTATAATGTCTAAGCTATTAGAAGGATATTTAACGGTAGGAGGATTTTATGCAGTTCAGACCTTTTGAGAATGGGATCGAAGTGAACGGGCAGACTGTATTTTCAGTCGTGGACGGGCTTGGGCATTTCAAAAGTATCGCTAAAAACGTTCTTTTATCGGTAGGGATCGGTACTGAGGAAAATGGGGAGTACAAGATAAACATGGAAGGATGGTACTCTCATGACAACTGGCTGAAAGCGTTCGAGAAAATAGCAAAAGAGATCGGAGATTTTACATTAAAGCAGATAGGCTTGAAAATTCCAGAAAACGCCAAATTTCCACCCTGGGTTAAAGACATCGACAGCGCTATTCAATCTATAGATATCGCATATCACATGAACCACAGGAAAGAGGGCCTGGTCCTGTTCGATGTTAACACGGGAGTAATGAGAGAGGGGATCGGGCACTACGGTTACCAGAAGATCCCGGACCAGAATATGATTATCAGCGAGTGCAAGAATCCTTATCCCTGCGCCTTCGATGAGGGGATCATAACTACAATGGCGAAAAAATTCGAGATTTCTGCCAGTGTTTCCCATGACGACTCAAAGCCCTGCAGGAAAAACGGGGCCGACAGCTGCACATACATTATAACCTGGCGTCCCTCGGTGAGCATGGCTTAAAATTTCATAAGCCTAGGCCTGGTCCGCAAAGCTCCACCAGGAAAACGTTCCGAATAAACCGGCGGCGACCGCGGCGGAATAAATGATGTAACTTACAGTTCCCAGCCGGGCGTTTTCCGGACCGGCTATTCCTATGTAATATGCAGGGATGGCCCAGGGAAAATACTGGCCGTAACCCATCACCGATGATAAATTTGTTAAAGCGATGGTCAATATCAGGAAACCGATGGGGGGCAGAAAACCGCGCCCGGCGCTTGCAAAAAAAGCTACCGGCGTAATAAGAAGGATGATCATTGAACTTCCTGCCGCATAATCGGCAATCCATCCTACTAAAACTACGGGGTTCCAGCCCGGTAAAGAGAGCAATTGCCCTGTCAACAGCCAGAAGGGAAATATTATAGCCGCCAGTAGCAGGCACCATATTGACGCCGCGATAAATTTTGACAGTACGATCGTATGCCGGGCGACAGGCAGAGCCAGAAGATCCTTTACGGTATGATCCGAATATTCCCTGCCGAATATCCAGATCGTAACAAAACCGAAGCCGAGCAAACCCGCTATTGCCGTTACCTGTACAAGCATCATGTGATAATTCATCCAATCTGCTTTTCCAGCCGTAATTGCCGCTTTTGTTCCTATCAGGCCGTATTTCTTCGCGGATTCCGGATCTTTCATAATAAACATCATAAAACCGACAGCCAGTATAACAAAGAGCATAAACAGGATGGATACCCAGAAAATTTTAGATTTCAGTATTTTGAGGGCCTCCGCCCAGAGAGAAGCGGTCAAGCCTTTCATTGTATGCCTCCGTTCATCCCGACGGTCATTCCGACCGTCCTTAGAAAATAGGTTTCCAGGTCTTCTTCTTCGAGTTTCAGCATTACGGGAGGGCATCCGGCATGAACTAAAAGTTCGGAAATCATTTCAGGATGGCTTAAAGCCTTTCCGCCTTTCAATTCAAGAACGCCATCCTCATTTAATTGAAAAGAATGCCCCTCCTTTTCCAGTGCCGCACCTGCCGCGTTTATATCAAGGGCCTTTATGAAAAGGCTCCTGCGCCTGTACAGGTCGAGCTTATCCGTGTCTACTTCCTGTATTATGCGTCCTTTATGGATGATCCCGATCCGTGTAGCAAATTTCGATATCTCCCCCAGTATATGGCTTGATATAAAAATAGTCGTTCCATGGTTATGAGAAAGGTCTATCATCAGTTCCCGTATTTCGGCAATTCCGGCCGGGTCAAGGCCGTTGGCCGGTTCGTCAAGGATCAAAATACCGGGATTGTGGATCATCGCTTTGGCGAGGCCCAGGCGCTGGGCATTTCCCAGAGATAGGTTTTTCGCCTTTCTATTCCGATACTGGACAAGCCGGAGTTTTTCCATGACCTGATCGACGCTTTCCCGGCTTTTTAAAAAACGGAGCCTGCGGACAATTTCAAGGTTTTCATAAACAGTAAGGTCAGGATATGAAAATGGGATCTCCACAAGGTATCCCGTATCCTTCCATAATGAAGTATCGCCCGCTCTGACCGGCTTGCCCTTAATATAAACAGCTCCCGAAGAGGGGCTTATCATACCCAGAAGCATCCTGATGGTCGTTGTTTTCCCGGCGCCGTTCAACCCCAGAAAGCCGTATATTTCACCCTTTCTGACGCTGATGGATATATCATCCACAGCGGGTACCCTGCCGAAATTCTTCGACAGGCTGTCTGTTTTGATAATCTCTTCCATGTATATTAAACGCTCCTTTAGTCCGCTATAATAAGATAGCCGGCAAGCATATCGATTAAAAGCTCCTTTGTTCCTTCAAAGTCAATTTTTCCGATATCCTCGTGATGCATAATAAAATAAAACAGCGACAAAAAAAGACCGCTCAGGGCTTTCAGGTCAATCCTCCTGATCCAGCCCTTTTCCATCCATGGGGTAAACAGCTTCGCTAAATCTCCGAAATTGCTATCCGCCGTTTCAATCGAAGGTAAGGGTTTCCTGATCACGGAGTTTACGAACCCGTAGGTAATCCAGCCGTTGCCGCCGAAACCGTATTGTCGAATTTAGCCCCCAGGGGATCAATGGGTCATTACTGACAGGCGGCCGCTGTAACCCCCGTCGGAAAAAGCGACGTACGGGGTAGTGCCACAGACCGCCAGGGATGCGTAAGCCGAACCCCCCCATGAAAAATCCGGAAGGCCTACAGCCTGCCATGAAGATCCCGAATATTCCATTACGGTGACGCTGTTGACGGTCTGGCCGTTCGCGCTGTTTAGATTCATCTCGTCGATAAAACCTATGAAGGTATTGCCGGCGCTGTCGAAAGCCAGGCTGACGCTGTTGGCATAGGAGTTGTATATTGGACAGTTGCCTATGTAACACCACAGTCTGTTATTAAGCACTGAAACGCCGCCCCAGACAATTTCGTTTAAAGCCGCGTAAAGGTATCCGTCTTTGGCATTTACGGCTATAGCAGGGTACTGGGCCTGGTTATGGCCTATAGAAATAATGAATTCGGAACTCCATGAGGAAGAGGCGGTATTGCTTACAATAGCCGCGGGAAGGGTGGCAACGCTTAAATCGTAATATGCTACATATATATTGCCGCCGCCGTCTATGGCCATCGAAGTGTAAGCCGCCGCTCCGGGAGTTACGCCTGTTCCGATGGAAGACCATGAAGTGCCCGATCCGGAATACTTCATCACGGTTGCCTTGCCGCTGTTGGCCCCGTCACTGTAAACGATATAGGGTGTATTATTTTTATCGAGTTTGATGCAGGTATAGGCAGCCTTTCCAGCGGAGACCGTACCAATAGAAGACCAGGTGGTTGGGGTGCTGATATTGCATTGCATTACCGTGGCCTTGCCGCCGCTGGCGTAATCCTCGTAAACCACGTAAAGAATATTGGGAGTTGCGTTAGTGTCGATCGCGAGCGACACCCAGTCGGCCTGGCCCGCCGATATACCGGCGCTGTAGGTGCTCCCGCCTGCATACGACCAGCTTCCGCTGCTATATTCCATGACCAGCAGCTTTCCGCCTATGCTCGAATCCGAGAAGGCCGCGTAAAGATTGCCGGAGACGTCAAATGCGGCCGAAGTATATTTCGCCCTTCCGGGGGAAAAACCGGGCGCGCCGACATAGTTCCAGCCTGAATTCACAGGAGGCGTCCAGGGCGTTATCACAGTCGGGGTAGGATTGTAGCCGGAACTTGAACTGGAACTCGAGGATGAACTCGAACTCGATCTTAAACTCGAACCTCCTTGATCCGATCCGGAACCCGGGGAATTCGAGCAGGAAAACATGAAAAACAAAAGTATAAAGACCGATAATGGGTAATTAGCAGTCCCCATCAAACCCTCCGCAGCGGTCATGCCGGAATTTTCAATTGAAGGTAAGGGCTTCCCTGATCACGGAATTTAAAAAGTTATAGCTTATCCAACCGTAGCCGCTTATGCCGTAGCCTGTAGTCCACGAGTTTACGAACTTGAACGCCCCTAGCGAATCGTCATAGCCTACGAGGCAGACGGCATGCCCGCCCCTGAAATAGCTGTATACATTGTAATAAGTTATCCCGCCTACAACTATCGTGGCGTTATTATAGGCGTTTGTCGTATCGTAAACCGGGTTTGAAGAGCTCAGGAGGTCGAAATCAGGCGTGTAGACCATAAAAGCTATCACGACCGGAGTCCCCGCCGCGAGGAGAGTTTTGATAGTGCCGGCGTCCTGGTTAACGAACTCCCAGCCCATCTGGGGGTATTTGCCTGCCGTTGTTTTCGGAATTTGGGACCAGCTCGAATTATCGTAAGGAAAATCGTATAAATCGAAATGGTCGCGGGTGTCGCAGCCGTTAAGCATTATCAGGCTGAAGGCGTCGGAGGGGAAGGAGCCGTTGTCATAGCCCGTATTTATCTGGTAATAAAGCCAGGAAGGAGAAAACTCGTCCGCCAAAAGGGTAGGGTCCCAACCTTTTGCAACCGTCTCTATATAGGTTAAAAGGTAATAAGCCGTGGCCCAGGCGACGCAGTCCCCGTTATTTCCCTGGTCTCCGACCGGGGGCATATTGGCCGAGAGGTCGACGCTTGCCGGAAGCGTCCCCGGGGCTTTCAATGTCAGTTTTTTGGCAGCAAAAGACGCCGAAGCGGTGTTGTCGAATTTGGCACCCAGGGGGTGCAGGCCCGATAATGTTTTATTGGACGGCCCGCTGTTGTCCGATGGGGAAAACGCCGAACAGGAAGCCAGGATTACAAAGAAGGCCGGTAAAATGCATTTAAATATGATTTTCATAATAACCTCTAAATTTATCAGTGGGACATTACTGACAGGCGGCCGCCGCAGCCCCCGTCCGAAAAGGCGACGTACGGGGTATTTTTATAAACCGCCAGGGAGGCGTAAGCCGAACCACCCCATGAAAAATCGGGAAGGCCTACAGCCTGCCATACTCCTAATCCGCCCGAAAACTTCATAACGGTGACGCTGTTGACGGTTTTACCGTCGGAGCTCCCGGTGTTCACCTCGTCGATAAAACCTACGTAAGTGTTATTGTAGCTGTCCCAATCAAGGCTGATGCTGTCCGCTTCGGTATAGTACGCGGGCAGGCTGACGCTGATATAGGACCACGAGCCAAGACCGTAATTCTGCACCGTGACACCCCCCAGAAAAAGTTCGCTTAAAGCAATGTAAACTAGGCCGTCATGGGCATTCAGGGCTAAAGCGGGGTATTGGGCCTGGGTATTGTCATATGAAACAGGAGTTTCGGCGCTCCACACAGCGCCGTTATAACTTACAACAGCCGCTATGAGGTTGTTGGCCAGATCGCAATAGGCCACAAATATATTGCCGCTCCCGTCTATCGCCATCGTAGTGTAAGACGCCGCTCCGGGAGTTATGCCTGTCCCGACTGCCGACCAGATTCCTCCGGAATGCTTCATAACGGTGGCCTTGCCGCCGTTGGCCCCATCGCTGTAAACGATATAGGGTGTATTATTTTTATCGAGTTTGATGCAGGTATAGGCAGCCTTTCCAGCGGAGACCGTACCAATAGAAGACCAGATGGTTGGGGTGCTGATATTGCATTGCATTACCGTGGCCTTGCCGCCGTTGGCGTAATCCTCGTAAACCACGTAAAGAATATTGGGAGTTGCGTTAGTGTCGATCGCGAGCGACACCCAGTCGGCCTGGCCCGCCGATATACCGGCGCTGTAGGTGCTCCCGCCTGCATACGACCAGCTTCCGCTGCTATATTCCATGACCAGCAGCTTTCCGCCTATGCTCGAATCCGAGAAGGCCGCGTAAAGATTGCCGGAGACGTCAAATGCGGCCGAAGTATATTTCGCCCTTCCGGGGGAAAAACCGGGCGCGCCGACATAGTTCCAGCCTGAATTCACAGGAGGCGTCCAGGGCGTTATTATAGTCGGGGCCGGATTGTAGCCTGAACCGGAGCTCGAGGATGAACTTGACCTTGAACTCGAACCGAAACCCGAGCCGGGCCCCGCACCCGGCGACTGCGGGCATGAATAAAAAATCAATAAAATTATAAGGATTGAACAAAGATTAATTACACGGCGCATTATGCCTCCTTTGATCGTTATTATCATGAAACAATATATAAATTATACGTTGTTTTAACAAAAAAGATGAAATTTTGACTGAATTATTTTAATGAAGCGTATGTAACCTCAATCTTTATATCATGCCCTTCCGGAAGGATCACATAACCTTCCTTAGGATTGAAGTTCGGCCAGTCTTTGCCGCCGATAGCAACGCTTTTTATAACAATATGGGGGTCTTCAGTCAGCATTACGTAATGCCTCTCGCCCGCTTTCGCGGAGCCTATCCTGAAATAAAGCGATGGCTCCTTTTTTTCCACGTAAAGGCTGAGGTAAAGATAATTGAAAAGGGCATGTTCCATGGTGCGGTAAGCGGATTATATTTGAAATTTTCAATTCAAACATTCTAACATTAAATCGCCTTTTATAATAAACAGGAAAGGAGCCGGACGATAAGGCATTAACAGGGCTCAATCCGCTGGCCGGCTTTTTTTTTCATCTTATCCTTATACAGCTCGCTGTCGGCGATCGCCATAATTTCGCTGAAGGTCAGAGGGTTCTTATGATCGAATTCAGCGGCGCCGATGCTTATCGAGAGTTTATAAGGCTTCCCGCTCTTAAGATTGAATTCGTTAAGATTTTTACACAGCTTGTTTTTGATAAGGTCCAGATTCTCGCTGTAAGAATCTATGACGATTACCGTAAACTCATCGCCGCCCATGCGTGCGACAATATCGGACTTTCTCAGGCAGTCATGAAATATTTGAGAAGTCGCCTTAAGCGCTAAGTCGCCTTCCTTATGTCCGTAATTATCGTTGATCGGTTTTAAACCGTCCATATCCGCGAAAAACACAAGGAAGTTTTTCTTATTCCTTATGGCCAGTTTTAACTGCTGTTCTCCAAGCTGAATGAATCCCCTCCTGTTGTATAATCCGGTCAATTCGTCCTTTAGAGAGAGATTGTAGAGGTTGTCGTTAATTTGTTTAAGTTCATCCAGGGTATCGCTTAATTTTTTCTCGGTCTTTTTCTGGTCCTTGAATATAAGCGCCCCTTTTATCGAGCTCGATATCTGGCCGCTTAATGTCGAATAGACAAGCCCTTTCGCAGTATCGGAATCGAAGATGATAAAGCCGAATATTTCATTGCCGAAAAAGAGGCTTTCGATAAGGAGGCTGTATCTTTTTCCTTTAACTCGCAGGGTTTCCGGCAGTAATTCAGAGGAAATGTACATCCTGTCGCTGTCGCCTATTTCTATAGGTCCATTATTATAGGCAAATATCAATCTTGCCCATTCCAGGGGATCTTTATCTTTCGAGGAATAATTTTGGGGTTTATCGAAAAAGGATATATAGCATGAATTAATGCCGAGGGATGGAAGCTCCTTTTCTATCGTATACATCAATTTGTCGATGTCGAACATTGTGATCAGCGTCTGGCTGATGCGGTATAAAATGGTCGCCTGTTTTTCCCCCATTACACGCTGGTATAATGTCCTGCGCTTGACAGTTTCGCCGATCAGGATGGTTGAAGAATACCAGATATCGGAAGCCTTGTCCCTGGTCTCGTAATCCGTCATTAAAAACTGGGTCTGCGCTTTAAGTGACGCCAGGATTCCATGCCAGACCGAGATATCCATTTCATCGCTCGCGGATTCGCTTAATATGTCATTCAGGGTATTCAGGAAAACATTTTCCCCTTCTTTAGCATTAAAAAGCTGTCCGGTAAAGGCTGACAGGAGCCTTTCGACCCGGATTTTAATTTTCCTTGTATTAAGACCAGCCGCTTTTACCGATTTCAGGGCTTCGCTTATTATATACTCTTTATGTTTTTTCAAGGCTATCCTGATTTCTTCGATGGTTAATACGGGAATGTCTGCTTGAATTTCAGTTTGTACGTAATCCGTGCATCCGCACGAATGCCTGATTATTATATCTGTTTCAGGAGTTTTGGCGGACGGTATTGAAACCCCTGCTATTTTTGCCATTATCATATCGACTGCAATTTCACCTAATTTCTCAGTAGGCTGCTTTACAGTGGTAAGGGGCGGGT
This sequence comes from uncultured Spirochaetota bacterium, assembly GCA_963768055.1. Lineage (GTDB taxonomy): Bacteria > Spirochaetota > Brevinematia > Brevinematales > JAOACQ01 > CAVYGN01. The sequence goes on from CAVYGN010000001.1 coordinate 251,565, forward strand.
CGAACGCGTTAGCCTCTTCAATATCGTCGAAACCGGTAACTGCTATCCGTCCGGGTACCGGTATTTTTCTCCTTTTTAATTCCGATATGACCCCGAAAGCCATATTATCATTTGCGCAGACTATTGCGTCAGGCTTTTTTTTATTTTCATCGAAGATTTTCCTGACGGCATCGATTCCGGAGGGTTGAAGAAAATCCCCAACGGCGACAAGGCTCTCGTCGTAAATTATGCCGTTATTTTCAAGCGCGTCCCGATAAGCGCGAAACCTTTCATCAGCCTCGGGGATGCCCTCCGGGCCTCGTACGAAAGCTATGCTTCTATACCCATGTGTTTTGACGAGGTGTTCGGTGAGTTTCTTTATGCCGTCGTAATTCTCCACGTAGATGCTCGGTATTTTATCCAGCGGAGTGCCTATGCTGATCGTGGGTATAGGACTGAAATTTTTATGAAATTCATAAAGCTTTTCTATGCTTGTGTATGAACCGATCGAACCGGTAATAATAAGGCCGTTTATGTCCTTCCTGCCTATCAGTTGGTAGATATTATTCCGCTGGTATTCAAATTCATTATTCGGCGAATACTCGAGGGTGCCTCCGACAAAGCATATCAGGTTTGTCTTATGTTTTTTAGAGCCTTTGACAACCCCTTCCCAGATAGATGTCTGGTAATTGCCGAAGCTTACAACATTATCGATCAGGAAACCTAGAGTTATGACACCCATAAATACCCCATCACAATATTTTACCGTTTTATCGGAAATTTTACAATTGCGGAAGTGAAAAATAATTTGTAGCTTTTCAAACTCAGGCTGAATCAAATTAGGGCTGTAACAATGAATTTATTGTGTTTTTTTTAGAATTGGAATAAACTTTTTCGGGTTTGGGGTAACATTTTTTTATTCGGAGATATTTATGGGGTTTATTAAACGCCTGAATATCGGTCTTATGATAGATGATCTTGACGGGGAATACCAGCGGACTATATGGGCAGGCATAGAAGAAACCGCTAAAAGAGCCGACGCAAATGTCATTTGTTTCGCAGGCGGCGAGATCGAAGCCCCTTACGAATACAGATATCTGCACAATGAGGCATACGGCCTTATTTCACCTGAAAACATCGACGGGCTTATCGTAGCGTCGACCGTGATGGCCACATACAGCGGGAATGAAAAGCTGAGGGAGTACTGCAGAAGGTTCGAACCCCTTCCAATGGTAAGTCTCGGCTTCAAACTGCCCGGCATGACCTCCATTGCCATTGAAAGTCAGGAAGGAATGTCGGAAGTGATGGACCATCTGATTGAACTCCATGGCTTCAGGAAATTCATATTCCTGGCAGGACCTTCTTCAAATGAAGACGCTTCCAACAGGCAAAGGCTTTTCAAAGAAGCCCTGTCTTCGCATGGGATAGAAATTAATGACAATATGATTAAACAGGCCGGTTTCCGATCCAGCCTTGCCTTCGAGGTAGTTGGTGAACTTCTTCGGCAAGGGCATGATTTTGAGGCGATAGTGGCCGCGAACGATGATATGGCACAGGGAGCAATGAAAGCCCTCGAGGCGGGAAATATAGTTTTACCCGACCAGGTTTCGGTTACCGGTTTCGACGATATAGACAGTTCAAGGTTCATGATACTGCCGCTGACGACAGTCCGCCAGCCTACCTTTGAAATGTCGAAAAGGGCCGCCGAGCTCCTGTTGAAAAAAATAAATGGGGAAAACTGCCCGGACCTCGAATTGTTCAAGACCAAGTTAGTAATACGCCGCTCCTGCGGATGCTTTTCACATGAGACGTCCGAAGCTGCGATCCCCGGAGGGGGCGGAGGGGAGGCAGATTTTTTCAAAATCAAAACATCGATCATATCTGAAATACGGGAAATCTATTCCCCCTTCGGCACTCCGATACCGAAATCCGAACTGCTCAACCAGGTCCTTGACGCTTTTAAAGCCGCATTATCCGGCGAAACCACTAAGAACACATTCCTGCTTATTCTTGACAGGACGCTGAGGCAGTCATCCATCGAGGGCGTCGGCGATACTGTCTGGGAGCATTTTATATCCATTACAAGGAAGAACGTGATACCGAATTATTACGGCCGGACCGAAACGCTGATCAAGGCTGAAAACATGCTGCACCAGTCGAGAATTTTAATTAAGGATATGGCCAATCAGATCCAGTCGAATATAAGGTTCCAGGCGGCTGAAAGCGCGAAGACGCTTCAATATGTTATAGATACTTTGATCGGTTCATTCGACTTACCGACGCTGCTCAAAAACCTTGCGGGGGAATTGCCGAAGATAGGCATAAAAATCTGTTATCTATCACTGCATGCCTCGGAAGATAAAAAATTTAAAGAAGCCAGGCTTTTATTGGGTTTCAATGAAAAAGGAAGAATAAGTCTGGATGACAAGGGCTATTTTTACCGTGCGGATCAGCTTTTCCCGCGAGATTTATTGGATCATGAAATAAGATACAATTTCATTGTTGAAACACTTGTATTCAAAACAGAACAGCTCGGTTTCATCATTTTTGAGTTCAATCCCCATGCGGGGATCTCGAGCCTGGCTTTAAGCGAATTGATCAGGAGCGCGCTCAAGGCTTCAATGATGGTCCAGGAAATACTCGAAAAGGATAAGGAGTTGTCCACCCTGGACCGGTTGAAAAAAGATTTCATAGCTAACATAACCCATGATTTCAGGTCGCATGTTACAGTGATTATGAACTCTGCCGAACTTGGCCGTAGTTACGATAATCCTGAGAATTTCGGCGAAGTCCTGAAAAGGTACGAAACTATCTATAATGCAGCTGTAAAGGTTAAAATGACTATAGACAGGCTGCTGGAACTGGCGAGCATGGACGTCAAAAACATCTGATAGCCGGCTTTATTTAAACACGAGCATCGTGGAAGTCTTTTATTGACGATCGTATCGATGAGCTTTTTTGCTTCCCCCTTCATAAACCATCCTCCTTTAAAGGCTGAAAAAATTTTAAATATACCAACAATTATTACCTTCGGCAAGGCATAAAAATATTTTTTTTATACTAAAATAATATCTATCGGTGTGCCGTCTTATTAAGCAATATTGCCTGTTTATTAATCAATATTTATCCCAATGATTAAAAATTAGATGTCGTATTGATTTTAAAAAATGACGCCCTGCAGGCCTTTAATTCAATAAATTCAGGCACATGCCCCTTGTATGATCCCGTCCGGAAGGTAAATGAAATATTGGTATATATCTTGCCGGAGGGTCTGAAAGAAGAAAGAAAAAAGAAGACAGAAAGAAGAAGGGAGGTATTTATGTTTAAGAGATTCATGTGTATCTTGCCGGTGCTGATGCTGCCTGCTGTGATTTTCGCGCAGGATAAAGGCGCAGCTCAGATCAATCCGGGCGATTCCGCCTGGCTGCTTACATCGAGCGCACTGGTGCTGCTTATGACAATGCCGGGTCTCGCGCTCTTTTACGGCGGTATGGTCAGGAAAAAGAACATTCTCTCTACAATGTATTACAGTTTTGCCGCTGCTGTAATAGTCAGCGCCCTCTGGGTTATCGTTCAATACAGTCTGTCATTTGGCGGGGACACAGGCGGAATAATAGGCAACCTTGATAAGATCTTTTTCAAGGGTGTAACCCGTAACAGTGTTTGGGGCGGGGGCGCCATTCCCGAGCTGGTTTTTGCCGCTTTTCAGCTTATGTTCGCGATCATCACGGTTGCGCTTATATCCGGGGCCCTGGTTGAAAGATTGAATTTCGGGGCATGGACCGTGTTTATCATCCTATGGACGCTGATCGTTTATACGCCGCTGGCCCACTGGGTCTGGGGAGGCGGATGGCTTTCAAGGCTTGGAGATTTTTTAGGGGCTCCCGGGCTCGGCACTCTTGATTTCGCCGGCGGGCTCGTGGTCCATCTTTCATCCGGAATTTCTGCACTCGTAGCGGTCCTGTATCTCGGGGAAAGGGCCAATTTCAAAAAAGACCCAGTCATGCCCAACAGCATAACCATGACTTTTATCGGCGCCGGCCTGTTATGGTTCGGCTGGTTCGGTTTCAATGCCGGCAGCGCGTTGTCAGCAGGCGGATTGGCCGGCAGCGCTTTTATGGCGACCAATACGGCAGCCGCTTTCGGGGCGATTACCTGGATGCTGATCGAATGGATAAGAATTAAAAAACCCAGTGTTATCGGCGGAACAAGCGGACTTGTGGCCGGACTTGCGACAATCACGCCTGCGGCAGGTTTTGTCGATATACCGGGGGCGATAATAATCGGCATACTTGCCGGATTATTTACATATTTCTTCGTAGCTATAGTTAAAAAAGCCTTAGGATACGATGATTCCCTCGATGCCTTCGGCATCCATGGAGTAAGCGGCACATTGGGATTACTTCTTACAGGACTTCTTGCAAATCCGTTAGTGGGCGGGGCTGCAGGCTTGTTTTACGGCAAACCGGTCCAGTTCTTTATTCAGCTCATCGCTGTGTTTGCGGGAATAGTTCTTTCGGTTGCAGGTACCCTGATTATCTTGATATTAATAGACAAGGTCTTTAGAATCAAGCTGAGGGTATCCGGACAGGTTGAAGCGTCCGGTCTGGATATGGCCCTGCATGGAGAACAGGAAGAATAGTATTTCGTGTATGAACATATAATGGAAATAAGGAGAAGGATATGAAAAGGATTGAGGCAATAATCAGGCCTGAGAAGATGGACGCCGTCGTTGAGAAACTCGGCGAACTTGGCTATCCGGGATTGAATTATACTGAGGTCCAGGGTCATGGGCGTCAGAAAGGCATGAAAGAGATATTCAGGGGCAGGGAATACGATATAAAATTCGTTCCTAAAATAAAAATAGAGATAGTAGTTAAGGACAGCCAGGCCGACAAAATTATCGAGGCTATCATAAAAGTCTCGCAAACCGGCCAGATCGGTGACGGGAAGATTTTTGTCAGCGATGTAATCGAGGCTATCCGGGTAAGGACCGAAGAGCGGGGAGACGAAGTGCTTTAGCCAGCCGATATCGTAATCCAAGATGAATATATAATAAGGAGACAGAAATGCATCCGAAAGCAGCCGCGCTCGTTCAAAAATATAAGGAGATGAGCGATAGGCTCGCCGCCATGCAGCCGACCGGACAGGAATATATAAAGCTAGCGAAAGAAAGGGCGGAGCTTTCCCCCTTCGCGGAAAAATACGATGAAATATTGAAAATCGAAAAAGAAATAGCGGACAACCTGGAAATGATCTCTACCGCGGACGAAGAAGAATTTAAGAAAATGGCGAAAGACGACATTGAGAAACTGAACGGCAGGAAAAACGAACTTGAAAAAGAGATCATTAAAATGCTTCTTCCAAAGGATGAAATGGAATCGAAGAACGTCATCATGGAAATCAGGGCAGGAACGGGCGGCGACGAGGCCGCCCTGTTCGCGGGCGATCTTTTCAGAATGTATACACGTTACGCCGAATTGAAGCACTGGAAATTCGAGGTGCTCGATTTTAACGATACCGGCCTCGGCGGTTTCAAGGAGATTGTATTTTCATTAAAGGGAAAAGATGTATACAGAAGGATGAAATTTGAAAGCGGAGTCCACAGGGTCCAGAGAATACCGGAAACCGAAGCCTCCGGACGAATTCATACATCGACGGCCTCAGTGGTAGTATTGCCTGAAGCGGACGAGGTGGACGTGAGAATTGACCCGGCGGACCTCAAGATAGATACTTACAGGGCCGGAGGGGCAGGAGGGCAGTACGTCAATAAAACAGAGTCCGCGGTCAGGATCACTCATATTCCCTCGGGAATAGTAGTGGCCTGCCAGGAAGAGAGGTCCCAGCTTCAGAACAGGGCAAGCGCTCTAAGGATCCTCCGTTCGAAACTTCTTGACCTTGAGCTGCAAAAAAAGACGGACATCGACAAGGCCTTGAGAAGAAGTTCCATCCGCAGCGGAGACCGTTCCGAGAAGATCAGGACATATAATTTTCCTCAAAACAGGGTGACGGACCACCGGCTCGGCCTTACGCTTTATAAGCTTGAAATGATCATGAACGGCGATTGCGATGAAATGATAAATGCCTGCCTTATAAATGAACAGGAGGAGATGCTGAAATTCCTGGATTAAAATGTTGTCATTTTTTCCTGTGCAGACTAATATTATTGGGCGGGTCTAATAACCTTTATCGAGGTCGAATTCATGCCGGTTAAAAATAAGTATAGAATAGGTATTTTCATCGACTGGGTCTATTCGGAATACCATCAAAAGATCCTGTCCGGGATCATGGATTATTTCGACGGCCTTCCCGCCGATATCTTTTGTTTTCCGACAGGGCGTTATAAATCGAAGGACAACTGGGAAAGAAAAAAGAATATACTTTTCGAATACGTGGATGAAAGCAATACCGACGGCCTGATCGTTTTAACCGATCCGCTTCAATGCGATGTAGGGAAGAGCAAGTTTTTACGTTTTTTGAAAAGATACGGAAAAATACCGATAGTAAGCATTTCGGTCCAGCTGGACGAGCATTACAGCGTTTTAATAGATAATAAATCGGGGATGGAAGCGATCCTCGACCATCTGATAATAAAACACCATTTTGAAAGGATCGCTTTTATAACAGGTCCCGAAGGTTATCACGAATCTGAAGAAAGGCTGGAAACATTCCTTAATTATTTCAAAACCCATAATCTTCCCGTCGATTCGAATTTAATAATACAGGGCGGCTTTACCGGATTATCGGGCAGGCAGGCTGTTAAAACTCTCCTCGATGAGAAAAAAGTGAGCTTCGATTGCATAATGGCCGGAAATGACGAGATGGCGATCGGGGCGATCGAGGAACTGACCTCGAGGGGATTGCAGGTCCCAGGCGATTTATATGTAACCGGATTTGACGATATCAATGCAAGCGGAAGGGCCTCGCTGACCACTGTAAGGCAGCCGATTTACGAATTGGGCAGAAAATCCTCTGAAATATTATACGGGGTTTTAACCGGGAAAAAGCCCGAAAGGCTTCACAAGCTGCCCACAACACTTGTTATAAGGGAAACATGCGGGTGCAGGCTGCAAAGGCTCCTCAATACAGCCGTATGGAAAAAGGGGCTTACCGAACCGGCAGAGGATTTTGAAGAGAATTTTACTCTTGCACGGGAAAAAATAATTAACGAGATTATATCCGGCTGGCCCGTAGAAAAATATTTTGAATTGAAATCCGAACTTTTTCCTTGGCTGGATACTTTATGCTCGGAACTTGTCGAAGCCTACCGGACTAACGAGGTTAAAAAAATAATAGACGCCTGGGGCAGGATAATTTTCCAGAGTTATTCGAAAAATATGGACCTGATATTCCTTAATGAAATAGTTTCAGGGTTCAGAAGAATTATTTTACGCTGCCGCCTTGATTACACAAAGATTATTTTTTTCGAGGATATTTTTCACCGGATGCGGATAATGGCCGAGGAGGTTGACCATAAAGAACTTGTATACAGGGAAACACTTTCCATTCTTGAGTTCGGAAGATTCTCCTCGGTAAGCGCAACCCTGTCGGATTCCACCGACCTGGAAGGCCTGATCCCGCTAATATATAATGTTCTGAACAGGCTGGAGATGAAAACATGTTTTTTATCGTTGTTCAGGGACCCCGAGAAGCCCCTCGAATCATCCAGGCTTATCCTGGCTTTGAGCGATAAAAAAAGGCCCGATCTTTCAAACATAAAACCCGATTTTAAAACTAAAGACCTCCTTCCGAATAAAATTTATCCCCATGATGGACAAAACCGTTTCATTGTACAGGCCCTTAACGAGAATATAGGAACTGTTATTCTCGATCTAAAGGATTATATCGGGAATGTAACCATATACGACGAGCTGGACCTTAAAGTCAGTTCAACGATAAGGCTTATAATGCTGATCGATAAGATTTCAAGGCAGGCTCTTTCCCTGGGAGAGGAAATAAAGGAGAGGAAGAAGGCCGAAAAAAAAGTTAAAACCGCTATGTCGAAACTCGAGAAATACAATGAGATTCTTCATGACCTGTCGCTTAAGGACGATCTTACAGGCCTGTATAACAGGAGAGGGTTTCTTACCCTGGGAGGGCAGCAGCTTAATTATTCCAGAAGGTTCAATAAGTGTTTTGTCCTCTTCTATTTCGACATGGACGGGCTTAAAAAAATAAACGATACTTACGGGCATGAAGAAGGCGACTTCGCCATAAAAAAAACAGCCCTGCTCCTGCAGAAATCATTCAGGTCCATAGATATTATAGCAAGGATAGGAGGCGATGAATTCACAGTATTTGCCGCGGATTGCTGCACAGAAGAAGCTGAAAAACTCAAAAAAAGGGTTAAAATACTTTTCCAGAACTTCAACAATCTTTCCGGTAAAGGCTACAGGCTATCGATAAGTGCGGGGATAGTACCGGTGGATGGGAGCAGCCGGCTCAAGTTTAACGAACTGATGGCCCTCGCCGACAGGAAACTTTATGAGGATAAACATAAAGACGGATGATTTATAAAGACTCGACCCTTATACCCCTTTCAGAGGCCAGAACAAGCGACCTGTTCATATTTGACAGTACGAGTTTTTTTCCGCTCCTGTTGATTACAAGCGAGTCGAAAACCCCGGAAATTTCGGTTTCCCCCTCGGTATAATTCCCGTTGACGTCTCTATCCAGGATCCCTAAGAGTTTATTAAGCGTATCTATTTCACGGGGTGATGAAGTCAAGGCTACAGCGAATTTTTCCTCCATCTTTATTACCGCTTCTTCCAGATGTACCGAATTGAGTTTGCGCATCTCGCTGGAGATAAAATCCCGCAAATCGGCCGGATCTTTCCAGCATTTTTCCAGAAGGAGAAAACGGTCATGAAGACCGGGGTCGGCAATTGAAAGAAAATCTTTAAAATAAAAAGAATTGATAGTAAATATAGATCTTAAGGCCAGGAACCCTTTGCCGGGTTCAGGAGCTCCCTGTATGAATCTTTTGATTGAAAATATCTCATTACCGCCGTTCCTGAAAATTGCATCGCCCAGCTCGATCGACATAGGATAAAGACCTTCCGGAGATGAAAAAAAAGTAAGCGAGTCGGAGCCCAGGGGGGTATTCAGAAAATCCTCGACTTTTCCGCAAAGGTCCGGTAGGGCTGACGGATCGAGATAAGCCGGCGCGAAAAGGGATAAGGGAGCCATGGAAAAAGCGCATGAAAAGGCTGAAAAAATGAAGATTTTTGCAAAAACGCTTTCCGCAGGAATATTCAGCGTATCTGAATTGCCGCATAACTGTGAAAAAATCCTGTTTCCGCTGCTGTCTATGACAAAAAGGGGAGAGCCAGGGAAATGTTTTTTCCATGCGTCGTAATTTTTTTCATAAAGACTCGATCCCCCCGCATCGATTAGTTCTACCGGGACAGGATCTTTATAAAAAGGGCCAAGATCGAGGGCCCCGGAAAGGAATAAAACTATATTCATAGCCATCCCTCGACAGACTCGCGAATCAAGTGGAAAGCCCGGGCGTCGAACCAGTGTATATCAGAGTTTTTTTTGAACCATGTCAATTGTCTTTTTGCAAAACGCCTCGTATCTCTTTTAAGATAATATACGAATTCTTCATAAGACCAGAGGCCCGATATATAATTCGAGGCGTGCCTGTATCCGATGCTCGACAGAGCGAAAGCGTCTTTTCCGAATTCTTTTATCAAATTTCCGGTTTCTTCTATAAGGCCTTCTTCGATCATCATATCTGCTCTCTTTTCGATTTTCTCATATAAAATTTTTCTATCGCATTCCAGACCGATGATAAACCAGTCGAGTAAAAGCTTCGGGTTGGAGGCTCTAAGTTCCGACATGGGTTTTCCCGTGCTGTAATAAACCTCCAGCGCCCGAACTATCCTTCTCAGGTCGTTAGGCTCGATTTTAGAAGCGCTGTCAGGATCGTATTTCATAAGCTCGCCATGCAGGGCCGAGGGATTTTCAGCGGCCGCCCTTTCGGCGAGTTTGTTCCTGATTTCATCGCTGCGCCCCGGACCGCTGAACAGGCCGTAGTACAGGGAATTGAAATACATACCGGTACCTCCCGCCACGATCGGGAGGCTTCCCTTATCCAGGATTTCAGTCATCTTCTCCTCGGCCAATTTTTTATAAATTCCGGCGTTTACACGGTAGCCGGGCTCGAAAATGTCGATGAGGTGATACCTTACTCCTTGGATCTCGCCTGCCCGGGGCTTTGCAGAGCCTATGTCGAGATGTTTATAGATCTGGACGGAATCGCAGGAAACCACTTCGCCCTTAAATAGTCTGGCCAGGGCTATGGCGGTTTCCGTCTTGCCCGAGGCTGTCGGCCCCACGACGGCGAGGACTTTATTATTTGATTTTATATTCTGCATACCATTACACTCTAATAAACACCAAATATGGTTTTATCACAGGGAGACACAGAGGAGCGGAGAGACATTAATAGAGCAGGTTTATTATAGGGATGAGGTGCAGTAAAGTCAAACAGGGCAAATGGGCGTAAGAGGATGATTTCTCGTCCCCTCCTACAGGGTTACACCCTACGGGGATAAACGCTCCGCTCCTCGAAATGACATTTCTAGGGTGATAAAAAGCCCTTTTGATTTTCTACCGGCTTCAAGCTCTCGAGTTGGCTCGATAAAAATTGAATTCATATGGAGGCATGTTGTTTGAGCGGTCCTTGACATTTTATCTTTCAAATATTAATATTATACGAGTAAATAAAGGAGGAAGGAATGCAGATATCTTACATTATTTTTTTAGTAGTATTTATAGTGATTATCGGGATTTGCGCATACTCAGGCACGAGGCAGGGCTTTTTCCGGGCGCTTAACTCCTTTTTAAGGATCGCGCTTCCTATGCTTTTATCGGGTATTATAGTCCTTATCGCTTCTCTCATCACAAAACAAAGAATGGATTTGATCTCTTACATTATCGGATTAATAGGGACTATCATATTTTATCTTGTGCTGAGAAACATAATCAAAGATCCCGAAACAATCAGGAATGCGGGGATAGCGGATTATTTCCTCGGTTTTATTGTAGGCGTGCTTCAGGGATGGCTTATAGCAGGCTTCCTTGTAGTATATATCAACTATTTTTGTACAATATTGAATTTTCATCCGAATCTAATGGAAATAGCTAAGTCGCCGTCGCTTTTCGCGGCTATAAGGACGCCGATAGATTGGATTTTATTTTTAAGTTTTATTAAATTATAAAGGGTTTTAGTTTTTCCAAGGTAATGGTGATTGCCTGCAATGGTGATTGCCTGGGGTATGCGTGTAGAATAGGATATTTTCGGGTTCTATATCCATTCTTTTGGGATTCCGATCGCTATATGGAATTGCCTCTCTTCAGCGGTATTATCATACCCGCTATAGGGAAACTGGAAGTATAGGTAAGAATCCCGACTTAAAAAAGGGACCGAAAAAGGTTTCTTACGGTACCCCGGGTTTTTATATATAATGGAGGAATTATGGATCACAGTTCTGTAGCGAAGATGTATATCGACGCTGTCAAGAACGACTCGATCGGTTCGTCGACTCTGACAAAGCTTCCCGAGCTTGTTTCTTGCGGTGATTGGACCAGGGTGGAAATATTAGGCTCCGTCGACTATATTTCCGATAGGACCAAGATCGTTTATAACGGGGTCCTCGTTAAATATTCCGGCGGTCTTTACTATATGAGAAAAAAAATTACCGAGGCCCTTGGATCAGTGGATAAAAGATTCAAAAACATAAAAAAAGCTTTAAATGTGATCCAGGAATAAAAAAGCTTTCAAGCGTCAAGTAAAAAAACCTGTTCCTTGAACTTTTTCCCTCTTTCTTCAAAGTTTTTAAACATATCGTAACTGGCGCAGCCGGGAGAAAGTATAACCACATCTCCCTTCGACGTATGTTCGCGAGCATATCTGACGGCGGAGGAAAGGTCCTCTGCATTGTAACTGTCGGGAAAAGACAGCTCTTTCTTTATTTTTCCGGAAGCTTCCCCGATAAGAACCAGTTTTTTTAATTTTTTATGGGCCAGCCGTCTTATTTTCTTAAAAGAAAGTCCTTTGTCCCTTCCGCCCGCGATCAGTACGATAGGGGATTCGAAAGAGAGAAGAGCCTTTTCAAGGGCGTTGACGGTAGTTGACTTTGAGTCGTTATAATAATCAACCCCTTTAACGGTCCTTACGAATTCCAGGCGGTGTTCCAGGCCGGAAAAGCTGTCCAGGGTAGCCCTTATGGCTTCATCGCTTACGCCGCAGGACTTGGATATCAGTATCGCAGCCATTACATTTTCTATATTATGGTCCCCCTTTAGCCTTATGTCTTTCCTTTCAATAAAGGGTTTATTCTTAAGGTAAATAACAGAGTCCTTCATAAATATATCAGCTTTTTCATTATTGAAGCTGAAAGTCAGCGATCTTGATTTTAAGCCTTTTTTAAGGAAACTGAAATAATGAGAATCGAGGTTGAGGATGGATAAGTCTTCCGCGAACTGGTTTAAAAAAATATTTTTTTTTGCTTCTGCATAGGAACGGATAGTCCTGTAACGGTCAAGATGGTCCTCGGCAATATTAAGGCAGGCGGCGATAAACGGCCTGAATGTTTTAATTGTTTCAAGTTGAAAACTCGATAATTCCAGGACGAAAATCGAGTCCTTTTCCGCTTTGTCGAAATGGTCGAACACCGGTATGCCTATATTTCCGCCCAGGAAAGCATTTTGCTCTTTTCCGATCATTTTATATACAAGCGTAGTTGTTGTAGTCTTGCCGTCAGTACCGGTTATGCCTATATACCTGTTTAGGGGAAGATATTCATAAAATAATTCGATATCCCCTATGACCTTAATTTGCCTTTTCCTTGCTTCTTTAATGAGCGGTATTGAAAGGGGAACCCCCGGGCTTGGAAGGATAAGGCTGATTTGATAATCGTCAAGGATATCAGCCGATTGCCGGCCCAGGAAATCTATTACAGGGCCTATGTTTTTAAGCTCAGATATCAGTGATTTTTTTTCAGGGTCCGATACAGTATCGGAAATAATTAACTTTAAACCCTTACGCAGAAGGGCCTTTGCCATTGAATAGGAGGTGCGCTTAGTAAACCCGATTAACAGCGAATAATCACCGGGCATGTTCATTTTGATTTTTTGGAAATTATTTTCCATTTATTATCGATTTTTTTCAACAGGTAATCCGTGTAAACTATCGATTCCCCCTTCTGATCAGGGACTTTGTCTGGGACTTTGTCTATCGATTTTTTGGGATTGTCTTCAAGGTATGGTTTACTATCTATTTTCAAAGCCCATTTTACTGTAACGACCATAAGCTGATTTGTAATTTCATTGGTAAAATCCTCGATGCCGACTAATTCGTAACTTATTATTTTAGCGGACTCCCTTAGCAGCAGCTGCCTGGTTTCGACGTTAGTGACGGCCTCAATTGTCTGCAGCGTCCTTTTTTTCTCCATTAAATCTGTGACATTCAGCATTTCGGAATAATCGGAATTCATGAGCATAAGGCATGCGGAATTCACAATGGATTTGGGATCTGAATAATCGTAAGAATATTTATTCTGGTCTGCTGAAAGCATATTTTTCATGATAGATGCGCTTAAAAAAATTATTGCAATGTAGAATACCTTTTTTATCATTTAACGGCCTCGCCAAATATTAGTATAACATAATATCGTAAGATAGACAAAAAACTTGATTTTTCGAAGAGGCGATGATAAAATATCTGACAATTTAAATTACGGAGCATTAAATGGATAATAAGAATTTCTGGCTGTATTTAACGTCAGCCCTGATAGCAGGCATATTGATAGGCGGCGGGGTTGTTTATTTCATTAACGGCGGTACAGGCGGATCGGGGATGATCAGCATGTATCCTCCTAAATCAAGCCCGGACTGGCTTGCTAAAGTAGATGATTATGTCATTACAACGAACGATTTTGATACAGGTTTCAGGGCGCTATTGGCCCAGATCCCTGAGGATAAAAAGGCCAATCTTCCGCCCGATATGAAAAATCAATATTTTGAGAGCCTTCTCAAGGAGTACATCCTGAGCATAAAGGCGCTTAACGATGGTATTCAGAAAAAGCCCGAAAACGATGCCATGCTGAAGTCTTACATCAGGCGGTTTCTTTCAAACCTTTACCTTCAAATGAACGCGCCGGTCGACAAATCGCAGTTCATCCCTTCAAAGGCTGATATTGACAACTTTTACAGCCAGCATAAACCGGAGCTCGACAGGAGCGGTATGAAGAGCGATCAGTTGAAGCAGGTCATTGTCCAGGAACTTGAAAGACAAAAAGAACAGGCCTGGATTGAAGAATTGGTTAACAATATAAAAATTTCGATCAAGGTCGAGAAGAATAATGAGGCTCTGTTAAAGGAAGGCATATCATCGCAGCAGATGAACAAACCGCTCCTTTCCTTGCCTTTGACTCCCGGATCTTCAAACAAATAAAAGATTAATTTAAAGTATCAAAGTCCCCGTCTGTTTAAAAGGGCGGGGATTTTTTTTGATCGGTCCCGCAGGAGGCTTAATGCACAAAGGTGGCGAATCCGCAGTCAACAGGCTGATAGATAAAGCTGTTCCATATGCCGCAGTCTCTCTGCTGGCGTTTCTCGCATGTATCACCCTTGCGCTTCGCGGCGGGTGGCCGTATAACCACGACGGAAATTCTGTTTTTGTCATGGGGCATGTATTCGGGGATCTGGTAACCCGTTATCATGAATTCTTCCCGGCCTGGACCGCTTATGGAAACTATGGGCTGGGATCTCCAATGCCGTTTTTTTACCACCACCTGTATTACTACCTTATTACATTCCTCAATCTTTTTTTTAACGACATTCTCATATCGGTTAAATTTTCGATATTTCTGCTGCTGTCGCTTGGGGGCACGGCTGTTTATCTGACTATTTCCAAGCTTTTCCGGGACCGGTTCTACGGGATAATCGGAGCCGGGCTTTTCATCTTTTCGACCTATATCTATACTCAATGGCTTATAAGGGGCGCCTTTTCGGAATTTCTGGCGTCAATCATTTTCCTCTGGCTTCTTTATATATTATTAAGAATAAGTTTTAACTTCAGCGCGGCCAATTTTTTAACGGCAGGTTTCCTTTTTGCCCTTTTGCTTTATGCTCATTCGCTGATATTCATGTTCTCCCTGTTCGCCTTCGTAATATTTTTAATTGTAAATTTGCCTGAATGGATAAAAAACCCGGTAAAACCCCTATTTTCCTCCCTTTTCCCAATCATTTTAGGCCTGCCTTTTGTCATGGCGTATTTCGCTGTCAGGGATTTGTTCGACCTTGATTACACAATAAGGGCTTTTCAGGTCAAAGATAATTTTATAGAAATTTACAGGTACTTTTTCGATAACCATTACAATATGGGAGAAGCATGGCAGGATTATTCTGTTGAGATCGGACGATTTTTTATACTTCCCCTTATCATAATGATCTCCGTTATCCTGATACGGAAAAGAAGCTTACTGCCCGGAGGCCCCGGGTTCACGGACAGCCGGTTAAGAAAATATATTGTTTTTATTATTGCAGCCTTTGCTTTTTACCTGATTTTACAGTTTCCTTTCACCCTTCCCTTTTACAACGGCTTTATTTTCCTGAAATATGTCCAGTTCCCATGGCGTTTATTATGTCTCATCACTCCGCTATCGATAATTATATTCATATATTACTCCAATGCTCTCATACCGCTTTTCACCAGGCCTGACGGAGTAAAAATAGTTAAAATCGGGCTTGCGGCAGTGCTCTTTATCCAGGTTATCTGGGTAGGCGGGAACTTCGAATTTTACAAATATAAGTCTTTTACCCGCGAGGAACTCCAGAATAATATGGCTGTTATAAACCTGAAGAATTACTGCAACAGGGACGAATACTTTCCTAAGGGATTCAAGAAGAAGGAAGTATCCTCGACCCTTGAGAACAAGGGCCTTTCCATAATATCTTCAAGCGACCCGGACCTTTTATATTCTATAAGGGAATTCGACACTATACACATTTCGCTTGCGCCCGGAGGGGGCGGCGAGCTGGTATTTAACCAGCTTAGAAGCCCTTTTATCACTTTAAAGTTTTCCTCGAATATAAACGTGTCGACGGGTGAATATCAGGAAACTGTCTTTCATCAGGTAAACGACGGCAGGACCGCTTCTATCGATATTTCAAAAAAGGATATTTTCGGACTTGACGGATGCTTCTTTAAAAAGAGCCTCGGGGAGCCTTCAAAATGAAATTAAATCGGAACTTTGTTCTCCTTTCTTTTCTGATCATCGCGGTTATCGCGACAAGGTCCTATACGTTATTCAATAATTATATGCTCCTTGACGACCTTAACCAATTCCTGGAAGCTAAAAAATTGTATTCCACCCTTACTCTTCCTGTAACAGGCCCTTCTCTTTCAGGCAGTTCCGCCTTGATACCCGGCGGAGGATATTACCTTCTGCTTGCTATCCCGGGCTTGTTATTTAACAAGCCGGTATTGTTTTCTTTTTACACCGGAATACTTATGCTTTCCGCTTGCGCACTGTTTCTGTTCAGCGTCCGGAAGCATTACGGGAATTCCGCAGCGCTTGTCGTCGCATCGCTCCTGCTGTTCAGCCCCAGGATGTTTACGATGGAATCGAGCTTATGGAACCCGCATTACGCCGTCATTCTCAGCCTTATTATGGCTTCCATCCTTATCGAGATTTTTTCAGGGAAAGATCATCCGATCCTCCTGTTTCTATTGCTTCCTTTAAGCGCGCTCATGTCGCAGGTGCATTTGACCGCGTTTTTTTATCTGCCGGAGATCCTTGCCGTGTATTTTTTGTTTTTTTACAGGGGAAGGAACAGGGGTTACTTCTGGCTTGGAATTATCGGAGCGGTCCTACTGTATCTTCCATATCTCGGCAGCGAGATTTCAAACGGTTTCTCCAATACAAGGGCGGTACTTGCGGCGAAGGGAGACATGAAGATATCAATACCTATACTTACATATCTCATCCTTTTTCCGAGCCTTGATGTAATGGCAAGCGGCGTAATTCCGGTGGGAATGGCCATCCTGATGAAAGTCCCATGGTTTTTAATAGTCTTCAGCCTTCCGGTCTATTTTTTAAGCCTTGTTTTTTCCGCATCCTCATACGTCTTTTTTGCCGGAGGACTTTATAAAATCGTTTTCAGGAAAGATATTGTTAAATTTACAGGGGAAATCTCTCAGATCGATAGAAACCTGCTGATATTTTTTACACTTGTTGCGGTGGGGTTGTCAGCCAGTTTTTTAATATTCGGAATTCCGTCCCATCCGATCCACTATTATTATCCCATATACGCTTTTTCATTTTTCCCTGTAATGCTTCTTTTAAGGCGGCTAAGCGATTTCAGGGTCTTTAACCGTGTATTGGCTCCGGTTGCAGCCGTTATTTTCATAATCGCCGGATCCGAACTGGGCGTATATGATTTTTTTCACGGGATAAGGCCGTACAGCATGTCAAGGCAGCCCGGCTATGTGATCGCGCTCCTTAAAGACGCCGGAGGAAGAAATTTTTCGATAAAAACGGAGTATCAAACGCATTTTTATGAACTGGTCGCCACTGAACTGCTCCATGAAAAATGGAATTTTAAAGAAAACGCAGATTTAAAATATATTCTGGATAAAAAGGAAAACATGACCAACACGGGACAGGCCGTATTGCTGTACGGGGACGATAGAATGGGCTTATACAGACTGAAGGAGTAGGATATGGCTGATTCTGAAAATAAATCGGCGCTTAAGAAAGGGTTAAACGCAGATAACCTTTTTCTTGTTTTTGCCGCGGCTGCCGTTGTCCTGCTGTACTTCGCTCTCCACCTTAAATTCATGAGGGAAGACGCCGACGACGCCTGGACCCTTTCTTTCTTCTACAATATTTTCGTAAGGCATATAAGCCCCGAATCGACTTTCGGGAGCGGGCTTGCCAATCCTCATGTGTTCGGAATGGCGCAGGCTTTTATTTATTCAACTGTTTTCGGTATTTTCGGCTGGACCAAGGATTGCGCCCACTGGATCTCGACGTTTTTCATCGCGGCTTCTGCGTCCCTGTGGTATTTTGCTTTAAGAAAATTAAATTTCAGCATGAAGAGCTCGCTTTTATTCGCACTTCTGGTCCTCTGGTGCGAGCCCTTTTTCAGGGAAGCGAACATAGCCCGGCCGGAAAGCCTTACATTCTTTTTTATATCCCTGTCCTTCGTATTTTTTTTATACGGGAACCCTTTTTTTTCGGGTTTGTCCGCGATGGCCGCTTTCGAAACCCATCCTATGGGGTTATTTTCAATTTTATTTATAGCGGCTTACATTTTAAGCAAGCTAAAGCGCAATGACTTCCAGGGGAAGAGATTTTATACTGCAGGTTTATTCGGCTGCGGGATTGCCGCCGGTGTAATTTACTACCTTGCCCTCCATTTTAATTACCTGGGGGCGATCGGAGATTCTATCCATGGCGCAGTAACCGGCCAGCACCATTCCGTCCTCTATGATTATTTTTTTATTTACAACCCGAGGCATCATTTTATTGAACTTGTGTTTTTCCTGGCATGCTTCGCTGTATTTTTGATAAGGAAAAAATGGCGGGAAAATTCTTTTGCGCTTTATATGGTAATTTTCGCTTTAATAGCCAATTTTATCAATCCAAGGGAAAATTATCATTACACTCTGTATTTTTATATCCCTTTCCTGATGGCGGCTTTTGCCTGCCTTGAAGATACAAAATGGCGAAGGGCGGCCCCGGCCCTGCTCTTCTTCATGGTTTTGACCTATTACGCTTCCGTCTATTATCATAACGGCTCTTTTGATTTCAACGCAAAGATTAAAGACCTTAAAGCCTCAATACCAAGTGACGGCCGTCCTATCCTGGGAAGCTCCGATGAGTGGTTCGCTTTTATGGACCGGGATTTTTATCCATCCACTTACACCTGCCGGATAAACAGTAACGCTGCGGAGATTTATAATATCGAAGACAACCAGTATAAATACAACGACACTGGAGAAGCATTCGCCGCATATAAGGCGTTTCTTGAAAAGAACTATAAAAAATCAAGGGTAACCAGCTTCAATGTGAATAACGAGAGATTCGATATTTATTTATTAAAGAAACCCGGATAAATTAACAATATAATATTGACATATATTCCGCCTTTTCTTATAATTTATCGGAAATTCGAGGCGGAATATGGACAACGATATATTATACAGGGAGAAATGGGTCAGGGGGACCCGATTTATCCCGGAAGAAGAATATAACTTGCGAGTGTGCAGGGATATGAAAAGTGCGGGTATAACAGGTCCCGCTATCATGATAGGAAACTGCATCCTTCCGGTAAAGGCCGAGCCCGAGCATGTCTTTATCATCGGGAAACCGGGAGTGGGTAAATCCGTTCTCATTTATTCCATAGTTGAGCAGCTGATCGAGGACGGCCGGAAGGCCGTAGTTTACGATTTCAAGGGCGATTTTCTTTCCAGATTTTATAATGAAAAATGCGACCTGATCTTTAACCCGCTGGATGAACGATCCGTCAAATGGAACATCATCGATGAGATCGCCTGCGGGGGCCCCTCCGATGTTAAAATTTCAGCAGCCGCAAAAAGTCTGTGCCATTCGCTTATTCCCGAAAGCAGTGAGGCTGGAAATGAGAAATTCTTCCGGGACGGTGCCAGGGCGGTGCTTAAAAGCCTTATAGACTATCTTATGCTCTTTTGCAGGCCTTCGAACCGCAATAACGAGGGCCTCCTGGAACTCATCAGCTCTTCGGGAGAGGGCTTGATCGATAAGGTCATGACCGTCAATCCCATAGCAGCCAATTTTATTTCCAGCCCAGGTTCCAGCCAGGCCGCGGGCGTGCTCGCGGTCTTATCGCAATTTCTTGAATCGCTCTTCTGCATGAATTACCCGGAGGGAAATTTTACCGTAAAAAGATGGCTTTGCGACGACAGGCCGGGGATACTTTATGTTACCGGTTTCGCGGACATCCGGGACACCCTGAGGCCGGTCCTGTCGCTTTTAATCGATACGATAGCGAGGAATTTACTATCCCTGCCCGACGCTCTCGACCGCAGGCTTTATTTTATTCTTGACGAATTTCCGACACTGCAGAGGCTTAATTCGCTTGTTGAATTATTGACGCTTTCAAGGTCCAAGGGAGGTTCCGTATGGCTTGCAACCCAGGACCTTTCCCAGGTGGAAATGTTCATGTGAAACAAAATCGGAAACTAGAAATATTGAAATTAAATGAATTATAAAAGAGATAATTTTAAGAATAGAAAAAGAAAGGCTGAAACAGAGAAATATTCAGCAAAAAAATAAAAAAAGAAAGTATGAAACCGGCCAACTGTCCAGTGAATACACTAAACCTGATCATGTAATATCATTTTCTTGGACAAGTAATATTAAAACCAAGCCAATTCATGGTTTTTAATGTTCTATCATTACAAATTGGAATATTTTCTCTATTTACCCAACCTAACAACTCTTTATATGATGATTGATTCATATGAGAAACTTTAGGTGATTTATTTATTGCATGTACTAATCTTAAACGAAAATCATCCTTACCAAAAAGTAAAGTACTAATTTTATTTTTTACATTGTTTTCCTTATTCATTACGAAAAACTTCTCTTGCGCATTTTTAACAAACCTTTCCATATGTTCTCTAAAAGCATTAATGATAAGTAAAGTATCAAATAATTTCTCATAAGTTAATTGGGCAATTGTTTCCTTATTTTTAAAATTTGAACTTATCTTATTAAAGTTGTTAACTTCCCAAATTTTTCTATTATAATCCGAATTAATAAATTCCCGCATAAGAGGAGGAATAATTTCTCGAACATTTTTTATATGAAGTACCCTTGGGTCAAAATCTTTATCTTGAGAGTATTTTTTTTCTTTTACCCAACTTATAAATTGGTCAATTTCAAGTCTTAATGGGAGTTCATTTTCTTTAAATAAACGCAAATTCGTATCTTTATAAATTTCTTCAAGTATTTCGTGTTGTTTTAAAAAAGAATCATATTCTTTAGAAAAGTACTTTTCAACTTCTGGACTAAAATAGTTAGTGATTTCTGCCTTTTTAAGGCTATCAGAATATTCTTTCTGTGGGATATAATCATTTATTTCAATGTCAAATTCATTTTCTATATTTTTTATTTTTTCATTATATTCATTTATAATTCTTATATATTCATCTAAAATTTCTGTGTTTAATGGTATCGCTTCATCCCAATATGAATTAAAAAGATTTTTCAATTTATCAAATCTTTTATCATTTCTATCAATACTTATGTTTATTTCCTGGTTATATAATGTTCCACCTTTTGTGAGATTAGAAGAGCCAATAATTATTTTATCTTGAAATACATATAACTTAGGATGGAAATTTTTACCAGTGTAATACCTAATTTCAAGACCTGGTTTGTTTATTATTTCTCTTAAATTTATAGGATTTGTTCCTGGAGCTAATCTTATAATAAGTCTAATACGGCATTGATTTTTTAGAAGCTCATTAACTAAATCAGAAGAAGAAAAAAATGCTACAGCTATATCAACATTATAATCTTTATGATTATAAAACTCATGACGAAAGCAATCGTTCTTTGTTTTAGAATTAGTATATAATTCAAAATTTACCATTTGACACCTTGTTTAGGTTTATTTTTTTCATCACATCAATAGCTGTATTAATGAAAAGGACTTTTGCATCCCTATAGGGGCTGAATTTAAGGAAATCTTTCATTGCAATCCGATAATCTTTCTCAATTTTGGCAGCTTCTTTATCACCTGAATTTTTGTAAGTAAGCGAAAGGAAAATAGACATAATGACCTCTTTTTAATAATTTTAATTTATTTCTGCCAAAATGTAAATGGAAAGAAGATTGCAAATAATTGCTAGAAATTTTAAAATTTATTTGATATAAGGAACAAAAAAGATGAGAAGGCTATATTCGGAAAGAATTGAGTTAATTCAAAAATCTCAAGAAGCCGCTTTATCAGCTGTCCAAATTTTTAATAATCCGAACACTTCATTTAAAACAGAATCTTTTATAGTCCTTTTTATAATTGCCTGGGTTTATCTTTTACATGCTTATTATCGATTAAAAAATGTTGATTATCGTTATTATGATATTGTAAACGGTCGAAAGAAATATAAATATTTAAATGGTGAAAAAAGATATTGGGAGCTAACAGAATGTATTACTGTAAAAGATTGCCCGCTTGATAAAAATACTGTTAATAATCTAAAGTTTCTCATTGAACTTAGAAATAAAATTGAGCATAAAAAAGCTATCGGATTAGATTCTTTTTTATCCGCACGATATCAAGCATGCGCTTTAAATTATAACTATTATATTAAACTTTTACATGGAGAAAAATATTCTCTTGATAAAAAATTAGCTTTAAGTATACAATTTGCAGAATTAGATTATTCTCAAGCCACAATTATAAAAGATAAGGAGCAATTAATTCCTAAAAATATTCAAAGTTATATTGCAGGTTTTGATCAAAATCTCACTGATGAAGAATTTAATAGTGAAAGATTTTCATATCGACTACAGTTTAAAAAAGTAACAGCTAAAAGAAGTGGTCAGGCGGATCGGGTAATAGAATTCTTATCCCCTAATGATCCTTTAGCAAAAGAAATCCCAAGCGAAAAATGGTTAAATATAGATAGGGAAAAACCAAAATTTTCTCCTACACAGGTATGTGAAAAAATACAAAATCAAGGATTTAAATCATTTGACATTAGGCAACATACTAAGTTTTGGCAAAATTGTGACGGAAAAAATCCGGAAAAGGGATTTGGAGTTATTGTAATTAAAACTTGGTGTTGGTATCAGAATTGGATTGATTTTATCATAAGTGAATTAACTAAAGAAGCTGAGAATAAAATTTAATTGTTTGATATTTATATATTGCTGTTTAATTATTCAGTTAGTGTATACTCTAACTAGACTAATATCTCCCCAATTATAATTCTAATTGATTTACAAAAAGAGTCTAGTTGAAGTATTTGAAATAATATTATTTAATGGTTACAGTTTACATGAAAGAAAGAGTGTTGAAAATATGTAATTGAGTCATTTTATCTTTAATTCTATAATATTTTTAAGGATGATATATAATTATGGTTAAAAATATGTATCGATTCAGATGTCCGGGGCCACCCAGATTCCCCAGTAAAAAGGCAAAATAGGGCCATGAGATTCCCCAGGGTCAGGGCCACCACATTCCCCACTTTTTAGCATCCAGGGCCATGAGATTCCCCACCCACCTTTTCCTGTTCAGAATCTAAAAAATCAAACATACTCTCCGGAAAAAACCGGAGGGGAATGGATGGGGTACAGATTTATGAACGAACAGGATTACTATGACATTTACAGACGATGGAAAGCCGATCAAAGCATAAGTGAAATTTCCGAACAGGAAAACAGGGATAGGAAAACAGTCCGACTAGCGATTCAAAAAATTATCGATTACGGCTTTGAAAAGGCGGGAGAAACAATAAGCCGGGAAGAATTCCATCTGAAACGCCCCTTTGTAGGGCCTCCAAAAAATGAAAATAAGGCAAGCATACTTGAACGATATAAAGATGAGCTGTACGGGCTCATAAATGACCCGAAAAACGGAATGAAACCCAAGACAGCCTTTGAAGTTGTCTGTATAAGGCATAATCTGGACATAAGCTATACAAGTTTCAAGAGATTCTCGATAAAGAGCGGCCTTACAGCTAAAGAATTAAAGGAAACCATCCGGATTGAAACTAACCCTGGTCAGGAGATCCAGCTTGACTACGGCAGGGCCGGCACAATGGAATACCTGGGGCACAACAAGATCGTGCAGTCTTTTATCGGAATAATGTCGAGTTCAAGGCTGCCATTTGTTCAATATGTCTATTCACAAAACCAGGAATCATTCGTTGAAAGCAATGTGGATATGCTGGAGTTTTACGGCGGTGTGCCTGTAAGAATATCCCTGGACAATCTGAAAACCGGCATCATATCACCGGACCTTTACGATCCTAAATATAATCAGGCATATGCTGATTATGCGGAGTATTACAATACTTTTCTTGATCCTTGCAGGGTAAGGAAACCAAAGGATAAAGCCAAGATAGAGAGAATGGTCCCTGTTGCCAGAGAGCTTTTCAGAAAACTTAAAGCCCTTAATCCCGGAGCCTCGTTAAAGGAATTAAACATCAAAGCTCTGGAATGGTGCAGGTATGAATACGGGATGAGGAACCATGGAACAACAGGTTTGAAACCAATAGAGGTATTTGAAACGATAGAGAAGCCCCTGCTTAAGAAGCTTCCTGAAGAAAGGTTTAAGACTCCCGTATGGAAAAAGGCCAAGGTACACCCGGACCAATTTGTCCAGTTCGAGAAAAAGAGGTATTCCCTGCCTCCCAGGTATCGTGGAGAGGAAGTCTTTGTCAGGAGAACCGGCAATTTAGTGAAGATCTTCTTCCAGTACAAACTTATCCGGGAATTTGTCGTACCAAGAGGACATGCAGCATATGAAAAGACTGATTTTCCGGAGAATACAAGGGAGATGCTATCCGGGGGATACCCCAAGTATTTATTAGACCAGTCGAGGAAATACGGAGAAGCCGCATACCAGTTGATCTTTCAAATCCTTGCTGTTCATGCTAATCTGAATTGCCGGAGGGCCCTGGGGTTCTTAAGTGTAATGGAAACATTCTCGAAAGAAGAATACTTTAATAAAGTCTGTGAAAGAGCAATATCGGCAAAAATAACCGATCCCAAACTATTCAAAAGCTGGATGGAAAATGAAGGAAAGGATAAATAGGACACCCTGTTTGAAATTTCAGAAGAAGGGTCTGAAATGACCAGGGACGGCAGCTATTACTTTCAATAGAGATAATGAGGAGGAAATATGGAACATCAGAATCAGCTTGAGGCAAACTTAAGGAGGTTAAAGCTTCCTGGGATGCTATTCAACCTTCCTATGCGGATCAGGGAGGCTCAAGAATCAAACCTGGACTATGGAGAATTTTTCTCTTTGTTAGTTCAGGATGAATTATGCCAGAGGGATAATAACATGCTCAAAAAGAGGCTGAGAGAAGCGAAGTTCGGCCAGGAAAACACTTTCGAGGGGTTTGATTTTAATTTCAATGAGAGCGCTATCCCTTCAAGGCTTATTCGTGAAATCGCGTCCTGCCGTTTCATGGATATGAGACAGTTTGTTGTCATCGCCGGGCCTCCCGGCATAGGTAAAACATGCATTGCAAAATCAGTCGGCCATGAGGCCTGCAGAAGAGGAAACACAGTTCTTTTCAAGAAAGCCGCGGTTCTTCTTGAAGACTTGAAAAGCGAAAAGCTTATGTTTAAGAATACTCTATTCAGAAAGTGTATTAAAACAGACCTCCTGATAATAGACGATTTCGGATTTAAAAAACTCGACAATGAAGAAACGGAATACCTATACCGGATTGTCGATGAAAGGCTTGGAAACAGGTCCATTATTCTGACAAGCAACCGGCCTCCGGAGGACTGGCTGGCAATCTTCCCTGATCCTGTGATTGGAGGGGCTATGCTTGACCGCCTTGTTTCAGGCTCAATTAAAATCCTGGTAAAATCCAAAGATGGAAAATCTTTCCGGAAGGAAGGGAAAACTATTTGAAAGTTTTATGATTTCTCTCTAAAATCAAGAACGGTATTTTTCAGGAAAAGGTGGGGAATCTCATGCCCCTGCCACTGGGGAATCTACCCGGTCCTCGACAGGAAGCGGAATATTTACTGGAAACTGTGCAGGATTCCGGCACCGCACAGCAGGGAGGGGGGATATCCGACACTGACGGACTCAGCCGGAATTACAACCGGATGCTTGTGACAAAAAACGTGGTGCTTCCTTCGAACATAATGAACATGCAGAAATTCGAGTTCATATTCAGGTCTTATCCCTATTCGTTTGTTAAATCACGCCTGAAAACAGGCTGGCCTTTATAAGGCCGGGAGAAAAAGATGGCAGATCATTTAAGCCTTGCTTTTACACATTTTTTTGGTCATATCGCATCAAAATTCATGCCTTATTATCCCCTCGCTGTTCCAGGCGAAGATTTGCTTTGCAGGGCCGCACTGTCCGCCCTTTCGGTTCTCCTCCTGCTCCTGCTGCAGAATTTAGAGTCCCTCATTCGAAGGCTCATGAGGAGCACCCTCGACAGCTACCGTTATTCGGGCCTCCTTGCCTTTAAGGCGGTCTGGGACGAAATAGAGAATAAAAACGAGCGTGGGAAATTGAGGCAGTATCTGATCGCCGCCGTCGCGGCGGATTGCCTGATAAGCTTCTCTCTTTTCAGGCATTTGAGCATTGCGGGGGCTTTTATCGCTGCGCCTTTTGTCGCTCTTACGGCTTGCGCCCTCGAACTTCATCTTGTCCTTTCATGGTTCTACAACAGCAAGCCGTTTCCGGTCGCCAGGAACCTGATGATATCGAGGCCGGTATTGGCCCTGTTCGCTGTATCGGCAATCTTTTCATTGTTATCGCTCGGCTGTCTTTATTACCGCATTCTGCCGTCGCTGCCCCTTGTTAAATATCCGGCGCTTCTGGCGATAGTTTCCGGGGCCGTGTCCGGGGCCGTATTATCGCCGAGGCTGGTCCTGCCCGACAGGAGCGTCAGACTCCTGAAAAGGATCGATTTCGGCTGCGCGGCATGTTTTTACATTATTCCGGCAGCAATGTTATTGCTGATGTCAGGCAAAAACCTTTTCATGCAGATATCCGCGCCCTTAGACAATTTTCTCCATGCCTGTTTCAAGGCCCCCGGGATAATGATGCCGGTTATGTCGGTATTGCTCATAATGCTGTTCAACGCCTCAGGGAGCTATCTCGGGCACAGGCTTATAAAGGCGACCCCGCCTGTAAAGAATGAAGATGGGCAGGCCAACCCATTCAGCGGGAGGGAGTGAAGGGGGCCGTTCAAACAACTTCAGGCTTTTATGGAGTCAATTTTTAGCTAGCCGGGATTCGAAAACTTGAACTGCATCATCTCAAAACGGCAGCAAGCGCTGATGGAATTCTTTTTTAAATTAGAAATATTTTTATTTATCTATATGAATAGATGAATACTCTGAACTGCCTGGGATAAGCGCTTACTGCCACCGTTTTTCGATGACAGTTCTTACTTTTTCTCATAATGCGAGCAAAAATTGACTCCATAAAAAACCGCATATTGTTTTGAAGCAGCAGGAAAATGAGTACAAGCGCTTGTTATGCTGTTTTTCGCCTTGCGTCTCTCCTTCGGCCCTTCGGGCAGAGTCGCGTCTTCATAAATGCGCGAAAAAAATTTACTTCAAGTGACTTTAAACAATAATCAAGCATAATAAATTTGCTTTTTATGAAATTTATTGCTAAAGTTTATAAAGTGGGGGTATTTTCGGGGATTGGGCAGTTAACCAGGGGGTGGTTAAAGTGCCTGATAACAATGTTCCGCAATATGTAAAAAGCGGTTTTTATCCGGTTTTTGGCAGAACAGCGGGCATAGCCTGCATAATAGCCGGTTATTTTGCTATGGCCGGTCCGGTTTTAAATGTCCACATTTTAATGGCAATGATCGGCGGATCAGGCCTTTCCTTTTGGTTCTCTTTAATAGCTTTAATATTATCAATCAATGCCTCTCTTTTTTATTTTCACGATGTGAAATCACTCTATGTAATTCCGGTTTATACGACAATATTGAAAATAGGGCCCGATTATCCTTATTTGAACCAGGAAAACGTAAGTAATGCCGGAATACTCCGGATGCCCGCCGTGTTTTTGAATAACAACGCGAGATTGACCTGCCTATTCCAGGAGGGTCCTGTATGAGAAATTCTTTGATACCAGGCGGAACAATAGTTTTGTTTACACTGGATGGATCATTTTACGCACTCGATTTATCCACAGTGGAGCGGATAATCAGGGCCGTGGAAATAACGCCTTTACCGAAAGCGCCTGAAATAGTTTTGGGAGTGATCAATATGCAAGGGAGGATTCTTACCGTATTGGACATTCGCAAACGCTTTCGCCTGCCGCCCCATGAAATAAGCGTTGACGACCGGTTCATCATTGCGCTTGCATCTAAGAGGCAAGTTGCATTGGTGGTTGATTCAGTGACAGGCATTCGCGAGTTGACGGAGAACCAGATAGTGAATGCCGGGAAGACGCTTCCTTTTGCGAAATACCTTAAAGGAGTTGCCAAACTGGAGGACGGCCTGGTGCTCATTCACGACCTCGGGCAATTCCTCTCACTGGGCGAAGAAAAAAAACTGAATGCAGCACTGTCCGGGGGCCGAGTATGAATCACACTCTTCCTGACAGACAATTGTCGCAACTGAGCGAAATGATAGCAGCTAAGACAGCGCTTCATTTCCCCAAAGAGCGCTGGAATGATCTGGAATATAAAATAATTTCCGCAGCTAAAGAATTCGGTTTTACCGGTATGGAAGAGTTTATACAATGGCTTTTATCTTCGCCATTGACCGCTGATCAGATGGATATCCTGGTAAGCCATCTTACCATTCATGAAACCTATTTCTGGCGGGAACCACAGGTCTTTGAGGCCATTGCAACCCGGATTCTGCCGGAAATCGTCTGTTCGCGAAAGTATGAAGGCAAAAGGCTGAGAATCTGGAGCGCGGGCTGCGCCACCGGCGAGGAACCATATTCCATTGCAATAGCGCTCAGCAGGACCATACCTGTAATGGAAGATTGGAACATCACAATTCTTGCTACGGACATCAATCCCCGGATTCTGCGCAAAGCGATGGCAGGCGTCTACAGTAAATGGTCGCTCCGGAACGCGCCGCAATGGCTTATTGAGGGTTACTTTCATCGTAAAAAGGAGGGAGTTTTTGAGATCATACCTGAAATCCGGAAAATGGTTGCGTTCGCCTACCTGAATCTGGCGGATGATGTTTATCCCGCCCCGCTGAACAATACCAACGCTATGGACATCATCTTCTGCCGTAACGTTCTTATGTATTTTGCACCTGAGCGGGCGCGGCAAGTGGGCCAGGGCCTTTTCCGTTCCCTGGTGGATGGAGGATGGCTGATGGTCGGGGCCAGTGAACTCTCTCAGCAGATTTTTCCATCCTTCAAACCAATTAATTTTAATGGCGCTATTGTCTATCGCAAGGGAAACATGGAATCTCAAACCTCCGATGTTTTCACAACTGATGAAAGTCTTCTCAAAACAGAAACAATTCAGCCGATATTAAAGGCCAATGATGAGCTTGATCAAAAATCGCCGCACGGGAAAGAATATTCCACTGTTATTGAACAGCCCCCGCAAGCAGCCAGCCCAAGAATGGCCGGGAAAATCGCGGAAGAATCAATCCGGTCGTTTGCCGACCGGGGCAAGCTCCCGGAAGCATTGTTTTTATGCGAAGAAGCCATTGCTTACGATAAACTCGATCCCGGGCTGTATTATCTGCGCGCGATCATCCTTCTTGAACTGAACAGGCTGGATGAGGCGGGCGTTTCCCTGAAACAGACGCTTTACCTTGATCAGAATTTTCTCCTGGCGCACTTTGCACTGGGCAACATTGTAATGCGGCAAGGTAAAGCAACAGCTGCAAAAAAACATTTTGAGAATGTGCTGACGCTTTTAAAAGATTATAAAGCCGATGAAATCTTCCCCGAATCCGAGGGCCTGACAGCCGGCAGATTCAGGGAAATTATTCAAGCAACCATGGAAACAGGGGCATTGGCATGAAATATGAACCGATAAACCTGAACCAGGCCGCTATACTTAAATCGCGGGCGAGCATCCTGGCGGAGGAGCCGAAGAAGGCCTCTAAGGAGGAAAGGTTCATCGAAATCGTTGAGTTCCGCCTGGCGTCAGAGACGTATGGGATCGAATCCTTGTTTATCCGTGAAATCCATCCGTTGAAAGATTATACACCCCTGCCGGGAGTACCTGCCTTTGTCCTGGGCATAACCAATGTGCGCGGACAGATACTTTCGATCGTTGATCTTAAGAAGTTTTTCAATCTGCCGGACAATGGACTGGGCGAACTCAACAAACTGATTATCCTTCACAGCGGCCGGATGGAATTCGGGGTCCTGGCCGATGCAATCATCGGTACCCGGTCATTGCCGATTGAATCGGTACAAACTCCGCCTGTAACGGTCACTGGGATTGGGGCGGAATATTTAAAAGGGGTGACGGGAGAGGGCTTGATAGTGCTCGATGCGGGAAAGATTTTAAATGACAAGGAGAATATCGTTATAGACTTGGTTTCTTAAATTGAAACCTGATAAAGGTAAAGCAAATTGTCAAAATCTTAACATAAGGAGAAACATACCATGAAATTGTCTGTTGGAATTAAAATCATAGCGGGTTATATGCTGGCAGTGGTGGTAATCCTGCTGGTCATCGGGATAAGTTCGTATTCTGCACTGAACAGGCTGATTGATGCCAACAATTGGCAAACACACACCTATAAAGTGATGAATGTATTAGAATCAATGCTTTCTTTAATAAAGGATTCAGAAACAGGACAGCGCGGCTTTGTTATTACAGGCGAAATAAGTTACCTCGAACCTTATGACAATGCAATACCAAAGGTAGATTCCTGCATTGAAGACATTAAGAAACTGACCGTGGACAACCCGGCACAGCAGCGAAGGATTTCTAGCCTGAAGGTAATTGTGGCCGAGAAGTTCAGCGAATTGCACGAGACGATTTCCTTGCGTAAGGAGAAGGGTTTTGAAAGCGCCCGGCAAGTTATCCAGATCGACAAAGGCAAGAAAGTCATGGATGAAATACGGGCTCTCATTGACGAAATGGAAAATGAAGAAAATGCGCTGTTACAGCAGCGTACTAACCAAGTGAATGCCGCCACGTTTTTTGCTAAAAACTTTATTGTCCTAAGTATACTCATAGCGATCATGTTGCTGGTGTTGTTAGGCTTTCTGATTAGCCGTAACATCGCCAAGCCCATTTTAGCAATCTCTAAAATGGCTTCTCAGGCCGCCAAAGGGGACCTGTCTGGCAACATTCCTATCGATAATCGATCAGACGAGGTCGGTGTGCTGGCGCAGTCTTTCCATCAGATGGTAGAATATCTCCATTCCACGATAACAGGCATTACCGAAGGTATAGTCCTGCTCAGTTCGTCATCCAACGAAATACTGGCCTCAACCACGCAGGTGGCCTCCGGGACCGCCGAAGCAGCCACGGCCATCAGCGAAACCACCGCCACAGTAGAAGAGGTACGGCAGGCATCCCAGCTTTCAGCCCAGAAGTCGAAAAACGTACTGGACAACGCCCAGCGCGTGGCCCAGGTCGCTGTCACAGGGCAGAAAGCTACGGAAGAAACGGCGGCCGGAATGCGCCATATCAGCGTTCAAATGGAATCTATCGCCCAGACCATTGTCCGCCTGAGCGAGCAGAGCCAGTCCATCGGCGGAATCATCGCTTCTGTCACCGACATTGCCGATCAATCAAATCTGCTGGCTGTAAATGCGGCAATCGAAGCGGCGCGCGCCGGAGAACAGGGCAAAGGCTTTGGCGTGGTGGCGCAGGAGATAAAGAGCCTTGCCGAGCAGTCCAGGCAAGCAACCATGCAGGTACGCACCATTTTGAACGATGTACAGAAAGCCACCGGCGCGGCTGTAATGGCCACGGAACAGGGAAGCAAAGCAGTGGAGGCGGGACTTAAACAGTCCGCCCAGGCCGGGGAGGCCATCCGGCAGCTGGCGGAGAGCAGCAGTGAGGCGGCGCAAACAGCCACCCAGATTGTAGTGTCCAGCCAGCAGCAGCAAATCGGTATGGACCAGATCAAGACGGCTATGGAGAACATTAATCAGGCAGGGGTCCAGACCGCTTCAAGCATGAATCAGGCGGAAACCGCGGCCAGGAACCTGCATGAGCTGGGGCAAAAACTCAAAGGCATGGTGGACCAATTCAAGATTTAAAAGAGGCTGAATGCTATGGATAAGCAAAAAGACGAATTTTTAAAAAAACTGAGGGCGACATTCCGGATAGAGGCGGAAGAGCATATTCGCGCGATTTCCAAGGGTCTGATGGAATTAGAAAAGACCCAGGCACCGGAAAGATGTGCACAGGTGATCGAAACCATCTTCCGGGATGCTCACAGTCTCAAGGGTGCAGCCCGTTCTGTCAGCCTGCAGACGATAGAGTCTATCTGCCAGCTCATAGAAAGTATTTTCGCCGCTTTGAAACGTCATGAGTTAGTTCTGACTTCAGCGTTATATGATACGCTCCACTCGGCAATGAATACCATCACACAACTTGTCGCAGGAGCGGAGGAAGAGGGTTCCCCGGCGGTGCAGTCGTTGATCCGGGAACTTACCCGCCAGCTTCATGAAGAACCCGTCCCCGGCGCCACATCCGTCTCGAGTGAAGGCCATACCAGGCCGCGCATGACGGCGGAGAAATCGGTCGTTATGGCTGAGACCGTAAGGATCCCAACTTCAAAGCTGGACCCTCTCCTGCTCCAGGCCGAGGAAATGATCTCGTTTAAAATCGCTTCAGGCCGGCGCATGGCCGAGTTGCGGGAGATTAGCCGTAATCTGGCTTTATGGAAAACAGAATTAGATAAATATAAAAATCGTCAATCCCCCGGACCGGAATGGAATGATCTGTCCGTCCTGTGTGAAGAACGCCTTATTGATCTTCAAAGCCGGGCGGCAGCTGCGGCCCGGTCGGCGGAACAGGACCAGCGCGCGATCCGGCTCCTTGTGGATGAACACCTGGAGGCGATAAAAAATGTTTTGATGCTGCCGGTCAGCTTATTGGTAGAGGTTTTTC
The DNA here is from genome assembly GCA_963768055.1 of uncultured Spirochaetota bacterium. Lineage (GTDB taxonomy): Bacteria > Spirochaetota > Brevinematia > Brevinematales > JAOACQ01 > CAVYGN01. The sequence goes on from CAVYGN010000001.1 coordinate 284,344, forward strand.
CCAAGCTGGTCCGGGACCTGGCCTGCAACCAGGGCAAAGAAGTGGAAATGATCATCCAGGGCTCAGAAATTGAAATTGACAAGCGTATCCTGGAGGAACTTAAAGATCCGCTTATTCATCTTATCCGCAATTGCGTTGACCATGGCATAAAAAAGCCGTCGGAACGATCCCTTGAGAGCAAACCGCCCTGCGGTAAAATCCTGCTTAAATTCGCCGTGAATGACAGCCGCCGGATGGAGATTTCCCTGTCGGACGACGGTACGGGAGTTGATCTGGACAAAGTCCGTGCGGCTTCAAAAAAAATGGGTCTCATACCGGCTGACTCCATAAAAAGTTCCGATCCCCGGGAGACATTACAGCTTATTTTCCATTCCGGAATCTCCACCAGCCCTATAATCACGGACATTTCAGGCCGCGGCCTGGGTCTTGCGATTGTGCGCGAGAAAGTGGAAAAACTCGGAGGAACCGTGTCCGTGGAAAGCCAGACCGGGATTGGCACAAGCTTCCGGCTTCTCCTGCCCATGACGCTCTCGACATTCAAGGGCGTTGTGGTTCGGTCGAGCGAATATCTTTTCGTGCTGCCTGTAATGAATGTCGAACGTGTATTTAGAGTACGGGAAGATGACATCAAGACAGTCGAAAACCATGAAACAATCATGCTTGATGGACAAATACTCCCGATGTCCCGTCTTTCCGATACATTGGAATTGCCCGGCAGAAAAAAGGGGGCCGCAGCGTTAAAAGCAATCAGTCGGCAAGAGGCAGGTTTCGTTCCCATAATTATCGTTACATCCGCTGAAAAACGCATGGCCTTTCTGGTAGATGAGATCCTGCAGGAGCAGGAAGTACTTGTGAAAGGATTGGGCGAACAGCTGAAACGCGTTCGCAACATAGCCGGCGCTACAATTCTAAGCACAGGCATGGTCGCGCCTGTGCTTAACGTCCAGGACTTGATGAAATCGGCTATTAGATCGGCAGCGATTGCCCTGAAAGAACCGGCGGCGGAGAAAACCGCGGCGATGAAGGGAAGGATCCTTGTCGCGGAAGATTCGATCACTTCGCGCACGCTTCTTAAAAACATTCTTGAAGCCGCGGGCTATCTGGTTTCTACGGCTGTTGACGGTGCAGACGCTTTAACACAGGCGCTCAGCAATGAATTTGATCTGGTGGTGTCTGATGTGGATATGCCGCGGCTGAACGGCTTTGAACTGACAGCCAGAATTCGTTCGGATAAGAAACTTTCCGAACTGCCCGTAGTTCTTGTGACCGCGCTCGAATCGCGCGAAGATAAGGAGCGGGGCGTCGAGTCCGGCGCCAATGCATATATTGTCAAAAGCAGTTTTGATCAAAGCAACCTGCTGGAGGTAGTCCGCAAGTTTCTTTAGTAAATCGGCAAAAAGGAGAAAGGTGTGATAAAGGTCCTGGTGGTTGAAGATTCGGTTGTTTCCCGGGAATTTCTGACGTATATTCTCAATTCCGATACCGCGATCCGGGTTGTCGGTACGGCAAATAATGGCCTGGAAGCCCTAAAAACCCTCATGCAATACAAACCGGACATCATTACGATGGACATCAATATGCCCGTAATGGACGGGATTGAGGCCACCAGAAGGATTATGGAAACATTTCCGACGCCTATTGTTATCGTAAGCGGAAGTTCATATGGAAAAGAGGTCGCATCCTCATTTCGCGCATTAGAAGCGGGCGCCTTAACAGTTGTCCGCCGTCCACCCGGCATTAATCATGATGGGTTTGAAACGGCATCCAGAGAACTGATAACAACGGTAAAATTGATGTCCGAGATAAAGGTCGTCAGGCGCATCCCCAGGACCGCAAAAGCCCAATCAGCATCTCTTCCGAAAGCAGAAAAACATTTAATGGAAACAGGCGGGATCCAGGCCGTTGTCATCGGCGCGTCCACCGGCGGGCCGCCTGCGCTGCAAAAGATCCTCTCGGATTTGCCGAAAGGTTTTGCAGTTCCGGTGTTTATCGTTCAGCATATTGCGCAAGGATTTTCAGAAGGCTTTGCAAGCTGGCTTTCCAACACGTCCGGATTCCCGGTAAGCATCGCGTCCCAGGGCGAAATCGCAGCACCGGAGCACGGTTACATCGCCCCGGATGGTTTCCACATCGGCGTGGGAAACGGCCTGCATATTGAACTCAGCGGCGGCGATCCGGAGAATGGCATGCGGCCTTCCGCCGACTATCTCTTCTGCTCTGCCTCACAGGGATTTGGCCGGAATGCTGTCGGTGTTCTCCTGACCGGTATGGGCAGAGACGGGGCTTCGGGATTGAAGACAATGAAAGAAAAGGGCGCCATCACTATAGCACAGGATGAGTCTAGTTCCATTGTGTACGGTATGCCGGGCGAAGCGGTCAAACTCGGTGCGGTAACATACATTCTTCCGCTGGAAGACATTGCCACCATATTGACCGATCTGACAAAAAAAGTAAAATGAGAGGCCGTTATGAATGTTAAAAAGAACGTCCCTAAAGAGACGGTTGAACTTCTCATCGTCGAGGACAGCCTTACCCAGGCCGAAAAATTGAAATACCTGCTGGAACAGGAACATTATAAGGTATCGGTAGCAAACAACGGCAAACAGGCCCTGCTGCTCTTTGACAAACGGAAGCCGTCATTGGTCATCAGCGACATCATTATGCCGGATATGAACGGCTACGAAATATGCAGACAGATAAAATCGGACACGGGCAAGGATGAAATCCCGGTGATACTGCTGACTTCCCTTTCTAGTGCAGATGACGTGCTTGAAGGGCTGGCCTGCGGAGCAGATAATTTTATCACCAAGCCCTACAATGAAGATTACCTCCTTGCAAGTATCCGGCAAATCCTTGCCAACAAAAGACTGCATAAAGATGAACGCATACGTATCGGTGTGGAATTTATTTTTGCAGGGAAGAAGCGCTTCATCACCGCAGACCATCAGCAGATGCTCACACTGCTTATTTCAACGTATGAAGCGGCAGTCCAAAAAAATAAAGAACTGGCGAAGACCCAGGAAGAAATTCGGTCGATAAACGAAAATCTGGAAGACATGGTGGAAAAAAGAACGGCGGCGCTTACTTCTGAAAACCAATTACGAAAAAAAGCCGATGAACGCATCCGCAAGTTGAACCGCATTTATGCCACATTGAGCAATATTAACCAGGCTATTGTACGTGTCCGTGAACCGCAAGCACTATTTGAGGAAGCATGTCGAATTGCGATAGATGAGGGCGGTTTTAAAATGGCCTGGATAGGATTGGTTGATCCGGTTACCGGAAATGCAAACCCGGCCGCAAGCGCCGGTATTACAGCCGGCTATCTGGAGAAAGTCCCTATAGTGAAGGGTAATGATGTACATAGAATCGGTCCCATCGGACTCGTATTGAAATCCGGGGAACATTTCGTATGTAATAATATGGAAAAAGACCCGTGTATGGCGTCCTGGTGCCTGAGTCCGTCAACCCCGGACTTCCAATCATTGGCGGCATTTCCTCTGAAGGTGTCCGGCCAGATTCGCGGGGTGTTTATATTGATAGCCTTAGAACCTGACTTTTTTGATGAAGAGGAACTCAAGCTTCTGGATGAACTGTCTTCGGACATTTCCTTTGCCATGGAGTTCGCAGTAAACGAGGCACAGCGCAAGCTGGTTGAAAGCGTGCTAAAAGAAAGCGAGGAAAAATTCCGGCGCATCTTTGAAAATATACAGGAAGTGTACTTTGAAGTATCTTACGACGGTAAGGTCATCGAGATCAGCCCTTCCATAGAGATTTTAACGAAAGGGCAGTATCACCGCAATGATTTTATTGGAAACTTGCTGTACAAAGTATGGGCTGATGACGGTGACCGGCAGGTATTTCGTTCGGCATTACTGGAGCGCGGAAGTGTTGTGGATTATCAAGTTACCCTGAAGAACCGCGACGGTTCATTGATTTTCTGCTCTGTGTCGGCTAAGATGCGTTTTAAAACTCCCGGAAATCCGGAAACGATTATAGGCAGTATACGCGATATAACAAAACGCAAACAGGCAGAAGAAGAGATAAAGGCTTCCGAACTTCGATACCACCGTCTTTTCGAATCGGCTAAGGAATCGGAAGAAAAATTCAGGACTATTTTTGATAACGCAAGCGACGGGATTTTCCTTATCAATCTTGATAACAATAAATTTATACTGTGCAATAATGCTTGCGCCGGAATGCTGGGCTATACGAAAGAGGAGTTTATCAATTTAAATATCGATGCTATTCATCCGGCAGAGGAATTATCTTATATCAATGAACAAATCTGGAAATTCTTCCGGGGTGAAATGGGAATTCGCAGCGATATAAGTTTTAAGAGGAAAGACGGTAGTATTATTTTCGCCGACCTCAACCCCGCAATGATTACAATTTCCGGGGTAAGATGTTTAATTATTATATTCAGGGACATCACCGAACGCAAGCGCACTGAAAAAAAACTAATCGAGTACCGGGATCATCTGGAAGAAATTGTAAAGAAGCGTACGGCCGAACTTACAATAAGGGGAAAAGAATTAAAACAAGCCAGTGAACAAGCTGAGGCAGCAAATAAAGCAAAGACAACCTTTCTCTCCAGCATGTCCCATGAAATCCGTACCCCTCTGAATGCGATACTCGGCTTTTCACAATTGATGCTGAGAAATGAATCTTTGACAGACCAATATAAAGAATGGCTCCAGACCATCAATCGCTCGGGCGAGCACCTGTTGTACCTGATAAACGATATCCTGGAAATATCGAGGATTGAAACCGGAAGAGCGTCGCTCAATCCGGACATTTTTAATTTAAGAGAATTACTGGATGACCTTGAAAAAATGTTCCATTCCCAGATAATTGAGAAAAATTTGTTATTGTTCATGGAAATCGCCCCTGATCTACCCCGATTTATCGAGCTGGACGGAAATAAACTGCGGCAGATATTTATCAATCTAGTAGGGAATGCAGTCAAATTTACCGATGAGGGGAAAATAACAGTCCGGGTGTTTACAAAAAAGATAAAGAACAAAAAAATGCGCCTTTTTGCAGAAGTGGAAGATACCGGTCCCGGCATACCACTGGAAGATATGGAAAAGATTTTTGAAAAATTCGAAAGGACAGCCATCAGCATCAGAAAAGGCGGTACCGGCCTCGGACTATCCATCAGCCGGCAGTTCGTCCGCATGATGGGAGGGGATATTACTGTTACAAGCGGCAAAAGTAAGGGAAGTATTTTCCATCTTGAGCTGGACTGCAAGGAAAGAAAAGAAAACGTGTTGAAAGTAAAATCAGGGGAAAGGCCTATAACCGGTCTGAAGGAAAATCAGGCTACTTACAGGATATTGATCGCTGACGACGAGCCCGCGAACCGGATGCTTTTAAAGGAATTATTGAGCGAAACCGGATTCGAGGTCAATGAAGCATCCGACGGTATGGACGCGGTAAAGAAATTTAAAGAAAGAACGCCGGACCTCGTTTTCCTCGATATAAGAATGCCGGCGATGGACGGTTATGAAGCGATAAAAAAAATGAAATTCCTGCAAAAGAATATCCCTGTCATCGCAGTTTCAGCTTCCGCTTTTGATGATAACAGAAAAAAAATGATGGACGCCGGTTTCGACGGGTATATAAGGAAACCGTATAAACTACAAGAAATTTATTATGTCCTGGAATCAAAACTGGGAGTCGAGTACACTTATGAGAAAGTCTCCTCGAGCAGAGCGTATAAAGCCGGGATTATCACTGAGGAAGAACTGAAAAACCTGCCGGAAAACCTTGCCGTTCGGATGCTTGGTGCGACGGAAAGGGTCGATCTGGACCAGCTGCTTGAATTGATAGATGAAGCCGGTAAAGAGTCTCCGGGGCTCTCCCCGAAACTCCGGGCAATGGCAAAAAGCTATAGGTATGATGAATTAAAAAAAATTCTGAAAAGCAGGGGAAAAATATGAGTTCGGATATTTTAAGGAATAAAACACCTGATATTATGATTGTGGACGACGAACCGGCGAACCTGCAGATCCTGGCTGAAATCCTGAAGATGAAAGGATATAAAGTCCGCCCGGCGGCTAGCGGAAAACCGGCGCTCCAGGGCGCAGGATTAGAACCGCCGGACCTTATCCTTCTGGATATTAATATGCCGGACATGAGCGGCTACGATATGTGCACATTGCTTAAAAAGGATGCAAAATTATGCGAAATTCCCGTGATATTCATCAGCGGAATGAGCGAAACCATAGATAAGGTTAAAGCCTTTGCTGCCGGCGGAGTCGACTATGTGACAAAGCCTTTTCATTACGAGGAAGTCCAGGCCAGGGTGGAAACACACCTGAAGCTCCACTTCCTGCAGATGGAACTGGAAAAACACAATAAAAAACTTGAAGAGCTCGTACTGTCTCAGGTAAAAGAGATCTCGGAATCGCAAATGGCGACCATTTTCGCCCTTGCTAAACTGGCCGAGTCGCGCGACGACGACACGGGCAAACATCAGGAGCGCGTACAGGCTCTCTGCGGGATACTTTGCGGTCAGATGTCGGAAAAAAAGGAATTCAAAATATGGATTGACGAATCCTTTATCAAGGATATGATACATGCCAGCCCTCTCCATGATATAGGAAAGGTGGCCATTCCCGATAGCATCCTGCTTAAACCCGGCAGGCACACCCAGGAAGAGTTTAAAATCATGAAAACCCATGCGACATTGGGAGCTGAGACGCTCAGACAGGTCCGGATGAAATACCCCCATAACTCATTCATCAATATGGGTGTTGAAATAGCGCATTTTCACCATGAGCGGTGGGATGGAAAGGGCTATCCCGAAGGGCTATCCGGGGAAAAAATTCCGCTCTGCGCCAGAATCATGGCTGTTGTGGATGTTTACGACGCACTCCGGTCCAGGCGCTGTTATAAAGAACCTGTTTATCATGAAGAAAGCTGCGGCATCATAGTGAAAGAAAGCGGAATGCAGTTTGATCCCGGGATTGTAGAAGCGTTCAGTGAAATAAATGATCGTTTCGATAAAATTTCCGGCGATCTAATATAAAGGTTGGAATTATGAATGATGAAAATAATAGATCAAAACAGCCTTCCGTGATGATTGTCGACGATACGCCGGACAACCTGAACCTGCTATCTGCCATTCTTAAGGAATGCGGGTATCATGCCCGCCCTGCGCCCGGTGGAAAGCTGGCCCTGGCGGCCATAAATTCGGACCTTCCCGACCTGATCCTTCTGGACATAGTGATGCCAGATATGGACGGATTCGAGGTCTGCCGTGTCCTTAAAAGCAACAGGAAAACAAAAGATATCCCCATAATATTTCTTACAGCCCTGGACCGCCGGGAGGATGAAGAAAAGGGTTTGAAATTAGGCGCGGTGGATTATATCACAAAGCCGTTCAATAGCGAGGTAGTAAAGGCCCGCGTCAATACGCACCTCCAGCTGAAGTACCATCAGGAAAGGCTTGAACATATTGTAAGTGAGCGCACTGCAGAACTGATAAAGACCAATAAAGACCTCCTTTTAGAAATAGACGAAAGGAGGCGTACGGAAGAGGAATTAAAATTCAGGAATGTAATTTTAACGACACAGGAGGAAGCTTCGATCGACGGCATCCTTATCGTTGACGGAAATGGAAAAATGATATCAATGAACTCACGTTTTATAAAGATGTGGGGCATTCCGCCTGAAGTTGTGGCATCGAAATCCGATGAAAAAGCCCTTAATTCGATTATAACCAAGCTAGCCGACCAGGAGCAATTTCTGAATAAAGTACGTTTTCTGTATGAGCATCATAACGAGACAAGCCGGGATATAATAATCCTTAACGACGGCTCATATTTTGACCGTTATTCGGCCCCGATGGTCGGCCTTAACGGGACTTATTACGGACGAGTCTGGTATTTCCGCGATATCACGGAGCATATTAAGGATGAAAAAATCAGCAAGGATTCTTTAATGGAAAAGGAAGCTCTGATCAAGGAACTCTACCACCGGACTTACAACAATATGCAGGTCATAAGTTCTATGCTGAATGCCCAGGCTTATTATTTTAAAGATGAAAAAGTAATAACCGTGTTCCATGAAATGTCGGACAGGATCAACTCTATGGCTAAGGTTCATCAGAAACTCTATCAATCGAAGGACCTGTCAAGCATAAACCTCAGGGAATATATCATTGAAATATCCGGCCTTCTGGTGCAGAGCTATTCCGGACAGGAAAATAAGATCGGCGTCAGCATGGATCTTGATGATGAGAAAGTACTTATGGACACAGCCGTCCCTTGCGGCCTTATCATAAATGAACTGATGACGAACGCCCTAAAATACGCTTTTCCGGCCGGCAGGAAGGGCATGATAAAAATCTCGCTCCATAGGATGGATAATGAAAATCTGGAATTGCGGGTATCCGATAATGGAATCGGAGTCAATAGGGATTTTGACGCTAAAACAAACCGGGGAATGGGCCTGAATATTATTTATGATATAGCCGAAAAACAGCTTGCCGGAAAAGTGAGCTTTGAATCTGGCGATGGATTGACCGCTGTAATCCGGTTCAATGACAAACTATATCATAAAAGAATTTAAAAAATGTTTATGGAGACTGCGAATGAACAATTTTTTTGATTTTCTGAGTAATCCAGACTCTCAGTTCGTATTTATCTTACTGCTTTTTATAATAGGAGCCGCGATTGTTTTCTTTATCATTCTAAAGATGATCAATAAAAATCTATCGATTTCTGTAATTGAAAAAGCGGTCAATGAAAAAAACTATAAGCAGGCTCTCGAATCGGCTTTCAAATATTTAAAGTCAAAATCATCCAACTATTTTATTTATTATTACATGGGCAAGGCATACGAGGGCCTTTTTCAATACCATATGGCGATCGAATCCTATGAGAAGTCGCTGGTTCAGGTTGGTAAAACATCCGCGCAGAGTAGAGGTGTTGAAATACAATTGAAACTGGCTAATCTATTCCGCATTATTAAAAAATTCGATTCGGCCTTCGGATATTATAAAATGGTTCTGACAAAACAATCTAATAATAAGGACGCCCTCTGGAATATAGCCGGGCTTTATTTTGAACAGAAGAAATATGTCCCGGCCAAGCAGTGCCTGGAAAAAATCACAGTCCTTCAGCCTAAATTCGGCAAGGCAAAGTTATTACTTGCAAAAATTTATTTCCAGCTTGGCGAATATCAGAAATCTATTGTTGAGCTTAAGAAATTCTTTGCAGTGAATGATGAGGTATCCCTGACTGTTGGCAGTGAAACCTCCCTTCTGCTGGCAGATAATTATATCGCTTCAAAGCGGTACGGTGATGCTATCAAAACATTAAAGCCGCTATTGAATGATAAAAATGCTTCAGGGACTATATTATTAAAAGTAGTAACATGCCTTATCAAAGACAATAAATCCGAAGAGGCGATAGCGCTGACTGAGGACTACCTGCTCCGTATACCGGTCCTGGAAAGATGCGGAATCCTTTATACGATCGGATCAGCATACAAAGATATCGGGGAAATTTATAAAGCGATTTTAGTCTGGAAGGCTGCTTACAGCCTTAACCCGAATTATCTTGATCTGAACAATATATTTTCACGCTATAGTAAATTGGTAAACAATCCATGGCTTGAAAGCTATTTTACTTCAAACGACTTTACTTTTGAGAAATACGTTCGCAGGAAACTTGAAATTTTCATGCAGGATAATCTGATAGAAAAACAGCAAATATTCTGGATTTTTAAAAATGGGAATAACTGCTCAGTACTATACAGGCCGCCGGAAATCATAAGCCTGCTCTCGCTGGAGAGGATTGAGGACTTCTTCAACAGTACCGGTTATTCCAATATCTCCATCGATCTTTACACCCTTTTCGGGGTGGAAGTTGACGGAAAGACAAAGAGCCTTTTTTATAAAAAAATCAAGGAAATTTCCGAGGATGGTTTTCTGCATGTTTTTAATAAAGATTAGACTGTCAGTAAAAGAATGAAAAGGGGAGGAAATATTATATGCTGAAAAGGAAAATACTCATTGTGGAAGACGAGATCATGATAGCAAGAGAAATAGAACGACTGCTTGAAAACCTGGGTTACGAAACAGCTGAAATTGCCGGATCGGGAGAAGAAGTAATTGAAGAGGTTAAAAAAGGAGATGTCGATCTGATCCTTATGGATATAGTCATTAAGGGAGAGCAGGACGGCATACAGACAGCCCAGACTATACAGGAACAATTTGATATCCCGGTCATTTTTTTGACCGCATATTTCGACGATAATACACGGGAACGGGCTAAACTAACGGAACCCTTCGGGTATATCATAAAACCTGTTCAGAAGAAGGAACTGCAGATAGCGATTGAAATGGCATTTTATAAGCATCAGGCAAACGCTCTTATAAAAAAAGAAAAGGAATGGCTCCATACAATCATTGACAGCATCAAGGACGGCCTGATAGCAGTGGATACCGACGACAAAATAAAGTTCATCAATATACAGGCCGCTTCACTCTGCGGATACAGCCCTGAAGAAGCGGCCGGAAAAGAACTGGGAGATATCCTGAAGATGAAGATAAGCGACTCGAGCAATGAAGCATCGCTTATTCATAAAAACGGAGAAAAAAAAAGCATATCATATTTCCTTAAAGACACTTTTGATAAAAAAGGGGAGCGAATCGGCGCAGTAATATTTTTCAATGCTTAGTACTACCCCGCCGGTAAAGTAATGAAGAGAGGCAGCCCAACCCCTTCAGGTCATATGTCCCTTCTTATTGATTGGGTCACCCAATATTAAAACAATATCCCGCCTCTGTATATTTTTTATTCCCAAGTATTATTTCTTTATATTTTTTTTCGATTCCGCCATGTTTTTTATAAAAGTTATTAAATTTTGTCGTACTTAATGTCCATACGATTAATTTTTTTCGGTTATTCTTTTTAAAGTAAGAAACCATTTTATTAAATAACTTTGAACCTATTCCTTTATTCTGGCAATCAGGATCGACATAAAATTCGATTATTTCCGAATCATATTCCGACAGCCTCAGTTTGCCGGAAATAAAACCTGCTATTTTATTATTTTGTTCATAAACGAATGCTTTAATTAAATTAAAATTGATTTCTTTAGTAAGATTTTTTGTATATTTATTTTCATTATATTTTAATTCCATCAAAATGTCAGGATAATTTTTACTGGTAAATACTTCTTTTTTCCAAACTTTAGTAATTATTGAAGTCATTGAATTAATATCGTCTGCAGCAGCTTCTCTGATCATATTCTATTACTCCGGATTTACGGAACTAAACAGACACGCTAAATTTTAAAAACATTTAACATATATAATACTGATCCTTATTTCCCGGTAAGTCAAGATGAAAATTATTATATTTTTGTCATGATGTTCATTAAAGCTGACAAATCATTTGTTTATTATGAAACAAGTTTTTTAAAAATTTATGACTTAAGGGCGCCTCTAAAATACCCTGCGGGCACAAGCCCTTCGGATAGGAATCCACTAACGGGGACAGGGCGCCCCATAGGCAAATTTATAGAATTAAGCAATAAATTATTTATTTAAGGTAAAATTCTTGAGTTATTAATACTGCCCTTAATACACTCTTTCGGCTCGCTGAAATAAAACCCCTGGGAATAATCAATACCCAGTTCCAGGCATTTTTCATACACTTCTTTGGAATGGACGAATTCCGCTATGGTCAAAATACCGAGTTCTTTCGCGGCGTTGACTATCATTTTCGCAATAATGTAACTTTCTCGATCTTTATCGATGTTCTTTATTATGGAAGCGTCGATCTTGATATAATCGACTTTCAGTTTGATGATATATTCAAAATTCGAATAACCGGCGCCGAAATCATCTATGGCGAACTTGCACCCCAAAGCTTTAACTTCACTGATAAAATCGGTCATAACTTTAAAATTGAAAATGCCCTCCGATTCAGTTATCTCAAAGACCGTGCGGCGGGCAATGCCGGCATTTCGGTAGAGCATATGTTTAATGAGACGGTTCGTATCCTGGTTTAGGATATCTTTTACCGTAAGATTGATCGAAAACTCGTCGGCGGTATCTTTAAAAATTCTGAAAGCCTTTTTGATTACGATGCTCGTTATCTGGCTATAAAGCCTGATTTTCTGAGCTATAACGAGAAAATTATACGGACCGATCACTTCCCCATCGGTATCAATCATTCTGACAAGGCATTCATAATTACTGACTTTTCCGTTTTTATTATTGACAATCGGCTGGTAGTAGACTGTAATACGGTCATCTTTTAATGCTTTCTTCAATTTGTCTGCCCACAGGATATTTTTCTCATATTCCTTATTGATCTCCATTGATTCCTCATAAACAAGGAAGGATTTTTTAATTTTTTTAGCCTCTTTGAGCACCATATCGGCGTTATTGATAATTTTGCTCTTCAGGGAATTAGCTGAAGAGTATTTATCCAGGCAGCTATAATCGGCAACACCGATCGTAACGCGGATATTGATTTCATGATTTTCAAATATAAAAACATTGTCATTAATCAGTTCAAACAGGTATTGAACAATATAGTCAACCGATTTTCTGCTGGAATAGGTCGAGTCCAGCGGCAAATCCATTAATATGGCAAATTCATCCCCATGCATTTTATAGATATGATAATCATAGCCGAAAGACAGCTTATTCAATCGGGCGGACATTTCCAGCAGGATATAATCCCCCGCTTCGTTCCCAAAAAAATCATTGATCTCTTTAAAAGAATCTATATTGATCAGGAGTATCAGGGGATTTTTCATATTCTCAATATCCAAGATAAGTTTTTCACGGTTAGGCTGTCCGGTCAGTGAGTCGGTATAAAGCCTTCGGGAAAGCGACTCTTTTAAATCAACAAATTTATTGATCAGTGAGCCGTTCATGGATAAAATGAGTATCAGAAAAGCATATTCCATAGTATAAATGAAAACATATATTTTATTTGAAACCATGACATCGTTCATAATAAAGAAGAAAAAAACAACCAATGCGCCGATTATCGGCCTTGTATATTTGTTATAATCCGATTTATTTGTTTTTATCAGGGCATAGAGAAATAGAAAATAACATAAAATCTGAAATGCATATTCGATAATATAAATTATGCCGGGAGTCGCTTCATAGTATGTGAATTTGCGGTTAAATATTGAAAAATGCTTTATGGCCGTGTTGTTTATTGAAAATGTCAGGTCGTTCTGGACAAAAATGCCTAATAAGAATAAAACCAGGTTTATTATTATAAAACAAATAAGAAATGGTTTATATTTTTTTCCCAATAAATAATAAATAAACAAACCCAGGGCGATGCTGATGAAATTCGTAATGGAAAGCTGAAGCCTTTGCCAGATAATTCCCTGCTCAAGGGAATTTGAATTATAGAGACCGGAACAGAATATATCGTATATACAGACAGTTACTGACAAAAAAGCGAACGCAAAATATTCCATTTCTTTCCGTTGCTTCAGGTAGAGGAAAAAATGGTATATTGCGGTATAGAAGCAGACCGCAGCCATTAAGAGAGGCGGTATAGATAATATAGACATATACTCTATTATAAATAATATTTATAAAATATCAATACTTCAGTCAATTAATTGTTGTTGAAAAATAATTATTCATTGGCCTTTTTTGTGGTACCGTCTATCTTTTCAATTTTATCCGGTGCAGTATTATCCCCGAGGACTCCGGGATGGATGTTCAGAACTTATTTCACCCTTCATTACATGCACGTTTTTTTGAATAAAATCCATATCCATGCCATAATATGGACTGATAGGATTTATTAATCTTTCCTTTCCGAATTATTCCAATCAATATATTTTCTTATCAGCCGGGAGATTATGAATGTTAAAGAATAAATTCCGAAATATAGCCATTATTGCACATGTGGACCATGGTAAAACCACGCTGGTCGACGCAATGCTCCGGCAGAGCGGTGTTTTCAACGGCCATCAGGAACTTCAAGAACGTGTAATGGATTCCATGGACCTGGAAAAAGAACGGGGCATCACTATCGCTGCAAAGAATACAGCCGTTTATTACAATGGGATCAAGATTAATATTATAGATACTCCCGGGCATGCCGATTTCGGCGGTGAAGTTGAAAGAAGCTTGAATATGGTTGAAGGGGTGCTTTTGCTGGTTGACGCCAGCGAAGGCCCTCTTCCCCAGACCAGGTTTGTACTCAGGAAAGCCCTGGCGAAAAAGCTTCTTGTAATTCTGGTAATAAATAAGATCGACAGGAAAGATGCCCGGATAGAAGAGGTTGTAAGCGAAGTTTATGACCTTTTTATCGACCTGGGCGCAGATCACGATCAAATAGAGTTTCCGATCCTTTATACTGTAGCGACTGATGGAGTTGCGTATAAAAATATTGGCGACGATTCAAAAGATCTAAAACCACTGTTTGAAACTATTATCGGATACATACCGGCACCGGAAAGCGGCATCCGGGAACCCCAATTCCTTATAACCAATCTGGATTATGATTTTTATGTCGGGCAGGTCGCCCTGGGAAGGATGTTCAACGGAAAACTGGAACTGGCAAAAACTTACGCCCTCTCCAGCGGCGATAAATTAACAAAGAACATAAGGTTCTCCAACCTTTTTACCTACCACGGATTGACAAAAAAACAGGTGAATGAAGTTGAAGCCGGTGATATTGTCGCCGTATCCGGCGTGGAAAATGTCAGCATCGGCGATACAATTACATCGGAAGATAATCCGATGCCGCTTCCCGGAATCCGTGTCGATGAGCCGACGGTATCCATGATCTTCTATGTCAATTCGAGCCCTATCGCCGGAAGGGAAGGCAAGTACCTTACTACCCGGAATATTAAAGCGAGACTTGAAATTGAGTCATTACGGAATGTTTCCATCCGTGTTGAAATAACCGACCGTGCCGATGCTTTCAAGGTATCCGGCAGGGGAGAACTGCAATTGGGGATCCTTATCGAAACAATGCGCCGGGAGGGATATGAACTGATGGTCTCCAAACCTACTATAATTACAAAAACAATTAATGGACAGATACAGGAACCGTTTGAAAGGGTCTTTTTCGATATCCCGGAAGAGTACATAGGGGTGGTGTCGGAAAAAATGGCCCAGAAGAAAGGAAAAATGGAAAACATGAAGCACAGCGGCTCCGGCAGAGTGATCATAGAATGCGTCTGCCCGACCCGCGGGCTCATCGGCCTTCGGAGCCAGTTTTTAACCGATACCCGCGGCCTGGGCATAATAAACTCGATATTTGAAGGTTACAGGGATTGGGCCGGAACGATCCGGCACAGGATTAACGGTGTACTGGTCGCCGACAGGGCCGGCAAATCAAATTCTTATGCACACCTGGCCATGGAAGACCGCGGAGAGCTTTTCCTGAATGTCGGAACAGAAGTTTACGAGGGCATGATCGTCGGAGAGAATAACCGGGATCATGATCTGGATGTCAATATTACAAAAGAAAAAAAACTCACCAATATGCGAAGTTCAACGTCGGATCAGACAGTCGTTCTGAAAACCCCCAGGCTGCTGTCTCTTGACGAGGCGATCGAGTTCATCGCCGAGGATGAACTGGTCGAAGTTACGCCGGGCAGTTTCCGGATGCGTAAAATGGAAATGGATCAGAACAAAAGGGCCATTCTCAATAAAACGCATAATCTGAAATAGTTAACCCTGCCAGTTTCATAGCTGTTTAAAACGCAATATTGATAATTATCATTGAAAAATCAATAATAAAATTTAAGTTTGACTATTCGTTATATTATAGTTATATATAGTTGTAATTATTAATTTTCTTTTTGTATCAAGGGTACACTCTAATTGTAAAAATGCCTTCATGTATGAAAGACGACACCGCATAGCAGAATATGTAATCGTAAAAATCAAAGCTAAAATAACCTCTGTTTTTAAATACAAAAAAAGTTTAAGTGCTTTATAATAAGTGAGAGTTGGAGTAATGACCGGAGGGAGATGGATGAATCCCTAAAAAAAGGATTTAAAATGAACATTTTGGTTTTTAATTGCGGGAGTTCATCTGTATCTTACAAAGTTTTTAAGGTTACAGATTTAGATAAATTTGATGTTATCATCGCCGGTAAAGCTCATAGAGTAGGGGTAACAGGCAGCGAACCTTCATTTATTGAGCATGAGTATAAAGAAATAATTCATAAAGATGTTTTACCAATAACCAGTTACGGGCAGGCCGCAAAGCTGATATTAAAATTCATTAAAGAAAATAATGTAGTAATTGATTGTATAGGCAATAGATTTGTTCACGGCGGGACTTATTTCAATAAATCAGTTTTCGTTAATGAGGAGAACTTGAAAAAACTTAAATTGTGTCTCCCGCTGGCGCCTCTTCATAATCCGATAGCCTTAAGGGTTATTTTTGAATCAAGGAAAGTTTTTACTAATATAAGTCAATATGTGGTTTTTGATTCTGCATTTCATTCAACTATTCCTGATTACGCCTATACTTACGCTTTGCCGAAACGTATAGTGGAAAAATACAATTATCGGAAATATGGTTTTCACGGGCTTTCATATTCATACGTTATTAAAACTGTTTCTGATTTTTTAGAAATACCGTCTGAAAAACTGAAAATCGTAGCATGTCACCTCGGAACAGGCGGCTCAAGCGTTGCGGCTATTAAAAATGGTTATTCTGTTGACACTTCTATGGGTTTTTCTCCTTTATCAGGTCTTGTAATGAGTACAAGAAGCGGGGATATTGACCCTATGATTATGATATATATGATGGTATTTTATGGATATAGGAATGACGATCTGTTGAATTTTCTCAATAAAAAAAGCGGTCTGCTTGGCGTTTCCGGATTTTCAAGCGATATAAGAGATATTATAAGCAGGATTTCCGTAGAAAAACAGGCGGGACTGGCTTTCAAAATGTATATACAACGCTTAAAAAAATATATTGGAAGTTATATTATTGCTGCATTAGGAGGGATTGATGTTTTAATTTTTACGGATGATATAGGCGTTAAGAATCCGCTTGTCAGGGAAAAAGTATGTGAAGACATGGAATGGTGCGGGATTGTACTGGACAAAGAAAAAAATAAAAAATACGGAATGAAAAAGCCGGAGCTTTTGAATTCAATGGACTCAAAAGCCCGTATTATTGCTGTTCCGACAGATGAGGAAGTTGTGATAGCCTGGGAAGGATTAAAATTGTTAAAGGAAGAAAAAAATGCTGCTCTTTGAACCTGAAGCTCCTTATTTGAATTGGTTTTTGATAAATAAAGGAAAAATTGAAGAGGGCAAATTCATTTTTGATAGAAAATGCATGGACGCAGTGAGTGAGAAACTTGGCGGAATTGAAGATGTGAAAAAAATAGGGTATATTTTATATCATGGAGGTGAAGAAATTAAATCACCGGTAAGTCGTTTAACGGATAATAATATTATTGATTTTGAGAAGTGTGTTAAATACAACCCCGAACTTAATGATATAACCTTCAAGACTGCGAAATACTGGATGAAAAGAATTCCCGGTGCTGAGCATTTTTTGTTTTGCGACACTGCATTCTTTTTAAAACTTCCGCAAGAGTCCAGTTCTTATGCCATTCCATATGAGCTTAGCAGGATAGGTGTAAAAAGATATGGAGGATATGGCTTACTCCACCGGTGGGTTTACAAAAAAACCGAACATTTGAATAAAAATGGTATTCATAGATTGATAAGTGTTTATTTAGGAAATAATACTAACTTAGCCGCCATAAGTAATAATAGGCCACTGGATACAAGCATGGGTTTTACCCGAATAGAGGGGATAATGTCATCGGGAGGGTGCGGTGATATTGATCCTACGATTATATTTAATCTTAATTCCGCAGGTTTGGAATTTAAAGAAATTAACAAGCTGCTCAGCCGGGAAAGCGGGTTTTCAGCTTTTCCAGGCAAAAATAACGATTTTTTTAATGTTATAAATAGAATTAATAAGAGGACTTCAGCGGATGTAAAAGAAGTTTTCTGCTATAGTATAGTAAAATACATCGGGGCTTTTATTGCCGAGCTCGGGGGTGTTGATTCAATAGTTTTTTCAAGTGAAAATCTGCGGGCTGCCGGCAGTTTTATTATGGAAATAATAAACAAACTTCAATTTTTAGGGGTTAAATGTAAATTAAAAGAAGAAGGGGATAAGGATTTTTTAAAAATATCAGAAACACGCTCGAAAATTAAAGTATATTGTTTTAATTACAAAAAGTGGAATATTCTTGATCAAAAATATATTTAAGGAGTGAAGGAATGATTAAAGAAAAAGCATTTTTAGAAGATGTGGGAATGAGAGACCTTCCATTTCCAATGAAGGTAATCTCGAAATTTAACGCGGATGGACAGCCTACTATCGCGAATATTTCCATTAATGCGCGCATTATGCGGGATTTTGAACCGGAATGGATAGATAAGTTTATAAGGATTCTGCATTCTCATAGGGAAAAAATAGGAACCAGCACACTAACCACGAATATTTTAGATTATCTTAAAGAATTGAATGCGTCAATGGTTGTTATTGATTTTAGTTATCCATTTTTTATTGAAAAAACAACCCCTGTATCAAAAGAAAAATGCCTTGTCAGATACATGTGCTCTTACAGCGTAAAAGCTTATCTCACTATGGATAAACCTGATATACTTTTTAAAATATCGGTTCCGGCCCTTACTACATATCCACTTTCAAATGAAGAACTGAAAGGGGGTTTATTCGCACAATTAAGCATTGTAAATATTGAGATTGAGCCTAAAAAACAGATCTTTCCGGAGGATATTGTAGATATTGTCGATAGGCATGCAATAGCCCCGGTTTATTCTTTTCTGACAAAAGAAGACCAGAATTTCATCATTAACAAATTACATACCGAGAAAAAAACAAGTGTTATTCTGACCGATGAAATAAAGGATGAATTTGCACATAATAGTGAAGTTGAATGGTATAAAGTCAGCTGTACGAATTATGGAATGATGCATTCATACCTCACTTTAATCAGTACTGAAAAAAGTATGTGGATTCCATTCAGCGGTATCGAAGAAGAGATTTAATTTTTAAATTCGCGGACAATAATTAGGCTGTGGGATTAGACATTTCCAATACAAAAGCGAACATATAGTCGAGCTTTTCCTGGGGAACATCCTTGTAATGGATCTCTATTTTTTCACCGTCAACCCGTGATACGGTGGCCGATAAATTTTCATTGCCCACTTTTATATTGATCAAATCCCCGATGGCAAGACAGCCTTTAACCAGCATCTCGATGCCGGTCGAGGTTATATTTGTGATTAAACAGGGGCATCTGATGCCGTTCCATTCATAAAAAGAACTTATTTCATGAATTTTTTTATCGAAATTTCTTTTTTCCATTAATTCCCTCCAAATTTGATGTGAATAATACTGACCTGTTTTGAGCGGCAAGTCAAGATTTCCTGCCCTTCCAGTAACTATCTTCTACGCGCAAGTGCTCTATAAGCGCCTTGAGGGGCCAATGGATATTCTCGTTTGTCGGAGTGCAGAATATCGGACGCTTTACTTTTGCAACAGAAACAGCCTGCAGGGCTTTTTGAATATCTTCGTCCGAGAAAGCGAGGAACATCATAATGGGGGTCCCGTTTTCCTCGAAATTCGAACATTCGGCCAGTTCAAGCACCTCCTGGAGGGTCTTTTCCTCCATTCCGGAAGCACTCAGCAGGACGATGTCCCTGTTCAGGCAGTCCTCGACAGCCTTGCGAAGGCTCATGGCGTCAGCTTCGCTGTATCCGTAAAGAAGGATGCCGGTTTTATCCATGTAGAAGCCTCCGGGGGTTCTTATCCCCTAGCCACGCGAATAAACTTTCCATATTATTATGAGATAATTTCACAGATATTTCAAAAATTATTTCCTCATAGGGATTATCTGTGCCATCAGAAATCAGCAGGTGGTTCGAGGGCCCCATCAGTAGTAGATGAAAATTTAACCTTTGCATTGAACCTTGTCAAAACGGCATATCTATTATAAAATATTCCTTAGGTTTTAATGATTGTATTATAAATACAGTTGAAGCCGATATAAGGATGAAAGAAAAAAATGATTAACAACTTTAAACTTTCAGTCATCGTTCCCGTTTACAATGAAGAAAAAAATATTCCCCCATTGCTTGAAAGACTGAATAAAGTCATATCCGAAATCGGATGTGAATATGAAATAATATTCTGCATGGACCCCTGCAGGGATAAAACCGAAGAATTAATACTGAATTACAGGAAAAAAGACGCCAATATTAAATTGATAAAAATGTCGCGCCGTTTCGGCCAGCCTGCCTGCACGCTGGCGGGGATCCATTACTGCACGGGCGTTATCTGCGTTGTGATTGACGCCGATCTCCAGGACCCGCCGGAATTGATTAAAGAAATGATTGCAAAATGGAAGGAAGGCTACCATGTTGTCTATGCCCAGCGGAAGAGCAGGAAGGGTGAAACCATTATAAAAAAACTCGTGGCCTTTCTAGGCTATAAAATCATCAACAGGATATCCGATGTGAGTATTCCGAGAAATACCGGAGATTTTCGGCTTATAAGCAGGGAAGTAATAGATAATTTAAAGGTATTAAAAGAAAACGACGCCTTTTTAAGAGGGCTGGTCGGTTATATAGGGTTCAACCAGATAGGTATTTTATATGAAAGGGATTCAAGGCTGAACGGTAAAGGTAAATATAACAGGTTTTTCGGTTCTCTTAAAATCGGTTTGAACGGCGTTCTAAGTTTTTCCAAGTATCCGCTGGATTTGATATCGATTTCAGGTTTAATAGTCGCTTTATTCAGTTTTTTATTGGGAATTGCATATATCATATTCAGCCTGCTGCATATTAAGATTCCCTGGGGAAATCCCACTCTTGTTATTTTAATTTCCTTTTACAGCGGAATCCAGCTGTTAAGCCTTGGAATCATCGGCCAATACCTCGCGAGAATGTTCGACGAGGTCAAAAGGAGACCGATTTTTATTGTCCAGGAAGCGCATGGGTTTGAAATTATCTGGGAAAAAGAGTAGTTTGTATAAATTATGTGGAATAGCATTATTACACTTTTTCAAAATATAATATCCGATAAAATAGAAATTTATAAAAAAATTAAATTCCTGTTCATAGGCGGGACCACCGCCCTGGTGAATTTTTCTCTTATCTATCTGACCAACGGAATTTTAAAACTTAATCATAATTTATCGATTTCAATTTCTTTTTTCTCTGCGATGATTTATCATTTCATGATGAACAAAATGTTTGTTTTCCAGGAAAAAAAATTATCGAGGCTCAAGTACCAGATCATTCAATACCTGATTTTATCATTTATAAATTATTTGATCAATCTGGGGGTCGTAAACTTATTACTCCTGTTCAAGATCAATATTTACATCGGGGTTGCGGCCGCGACAATAATAACAATGCTGTTGACATATTTTATCATGAATAGATTGATTTTTAACAAAAAAGCCGCCGGCTTTATAAATTTATCCAGGAAAACGGAGTAATAAATTGAAGTATTTTGTTACCGGCGGCGCCGGATTTATCGGGAGCAATATAACCGACAGGCTCCTTGACACTAATAATTCAGTAACCGTTTATGATAATTTTTCCACCGGATTTGAAGAGTTTTTAAACAGTGCGAAAAGATCTCCCGGCCTTAAAATAGTCGGGGGAGACTTGTTAGACCCGGAAACGCTTGCAGCCGCAATGCGGGACTGCGACTTCGTAATACATTTTGCGGCAAATGCCGATGTAAGGTTCGGGATGGAACACCCGCAAAAAGATTTAAATCAGAATATCATCGCGACTTATAATGTTCTTGAAGCAATGCGGAAAAATAATATTAAAAAAATCGCTTTTTCATCGACAGGCTCGATTTATGGAGAATCAAAAATTATTCCCACCCCTGAGGATGCGCCCTTTCCGGTTCAGACCTCCCTTTACGGAGCCTCAAAATTGGCCGGCGAAGGCTTGATCCAGGCTTATTGCGAGGGTTTCGGGTTTCAAGGGTGGATTTTCAGGTTTGTATCAATCCTGGGGGAACGGTACACGCATGGGCATATTTTTGATTTTTATAAAATGCTCCTTGAAAATCCCGATAAACTCAGGGTTTTAGGGAACGGACATCAGAAGAAGTCTTATTTATACATCCAGGACTGCATCGACGCGATTTTTTTCGCCCTGGAAAAGTCGGACGATGAAGTAAATATTTTCAATCTCGGTACAAACGAATACTGCGAAGTAAACGATTCGATCGGCTGGATTTCCGGCAATCTTGGCCTGAAGCCGGCACTGGATTATACCGGCGGAGAGCGCGGCTGGATAGGGGATAATCCTTTTATATTTTTAGACTGCTCGAAAATAAATAAACTTGGCTGGAAGCCCGGATTATCTATTAAAAGCGCGGTTATAAAGACTCTTGAATATTTAAAGGAAAACAAATGGATTATGGAAAGGAGATAAATAATTGAAATCTGTAATTGTTTTCGGCGGAAGCCTGGGAATCGGCAAAAAGATAGCTTTTCATTTTTTAGAAAATAAATATAATGCTACAGTGTTTGCAAGGGCAAAAAGCAACCTGGAATTATTCCGCAGAGAAGCTGAAGATAAAGGGATGCATGCTAACATTCAACAGGGAGATGTCGGAAATATCGATGATGTGAAAAATGCTTTTAAAGAACATAAAAAGAATTATGGCTCATTCCCTTCTTATGTGATAAATACCGCGGGGATCCAGGGGGCGCTGGGGCCGGCCTGGTCGCTGTCGCAGGCGGATTTTGAAAATGTAATTAAAGTAAATCTAACCGGAAGTTTTAATGTTTCAAAAACGGCGATCGAGAATTTAATCGGGGAAAAGAAATCCGGGTCGATCATACTTTTTTCAGGCGGAGGATCATGCTACGCGCGTCCGAATTTTTCTTCATACGGGGTTTCAAAAACCGGGGTGATCAGACTTGTTGAAACAATAGCGGAAGAGCTGAAACAAAACGGCCTTAAAGGTATAATAATTAATGCAGTCTCGCCCGGCGCTGTAAGAACCAGGATGACGGAAGAAGTATTAAACTCGAAAGAAAGAGCCGGGGATAAAGCCTTCGGAGAAGCAAAAAAAACTATGGAAAACGGCGGGACCCGTCTGAAAGACGTGATCGAACTGGTCGATTTTTTATGCAATAATGATTTAAACAAGGGTTTAAGCGGCAGATTGATACATTTCAGGGACGATTATAAAAAATTCGCAGAAATTCAAAAAGATAAAATCCATGATGATGCCGGGAAGCTCCGGAGAGTAAAATTGATATAAAGAGGTACCGATGAATGTCGCTATAATCGGCTGCGGACTGATCGGGGAAAAGAGGGCGAGATCGCTCTGCGGCCATAAATTGGTGATCGTATCCGATAAAGACGGGAAAAGAGCCGATATTGTCAGCCGGATAAATAATCAGAACGCTATTGTCGCCAGGCATTGGGAAGAAGCGGCCGCTCATCCGGAGGTTGATATTGTCATTGTTTCAACAACGAACGATTCTTTAACGAGGATCGGATCATACGCCCTGGGCCATGATAAGCATGTTTTGATAGAAAAACCCGGGGCAAGGAATTCCGCAGAAATAGAACCCTTTTATAGGCAAAGCCTCAGTGTAAAAAAGAGGGTAAAAGTAGGTTTCAATTTACGGTATCATCCGGCGCTTTCAAAGGCTAAAAACATAATCGATTCGGGGGGGATCGGCGGATTGATGTTTATTCGAGGGCGGTACGGCCATGGCGGCAGGGCCGGGTATGATAAAGAATGGAGGGCAAACCCGGAAATTTCCGGGGGTGGAGAACTGATCGACCAGGGCATTCACCTGATCGATTTATCCCGCTGGTTTATGGGGGATTTTGATATTATCGAAGGTTTCGCGTCTACATTTTTCTGGGATATGAAAGCGGACGATAACGGTTTTATTTCTTTAAGGAATGGGTCGGGCAGGGCTTCTTGGCTGCAGGTAAGCTGTACGGAATGGAAAAATATGTTTTGTCTTGAAATTTATGGGAAATATGGAAAACTCCAGATCGACGGACTTGGAGGAAGCTACGGGATTGAAACGCTCAAATTTTATAAAATGCTTCCGGAAATGGGGCCGCCTGAAACGACTATATGGGAATATCCGCAGGAAGACAGGTCCTGGGCGCTGGAGTTAAATGATTTTGTCGAAGCGATAGAAAAAAAAAGGGCTGTAAACGGCGATTTAAACGATGCGTACCAGGCTCTGAAAATTGTCGATAAAATCTATGGGAGAATTTAAATGATAATTACCAGAAGTCCGCTGAGAATAACATTAGGAGGCGGAGGAACAGATCTCGCTTCTTATTATAATGAATTCGGCGGGTTTGTGATCGCTGCCGCGATCGATAAGTATATTTATATAACCCTGCATAAAACTTTTCAGCCCGGATATATAATAAAATACTCCCTGATGGAAAAAGTCATGGAAATTTCGGATATACAACATCCGATAATCAGGGAATCGCTGAAATTATTAGACTTGAAAGATAATTATATAGAACTTACAAGTATGGCGGATATTCCTTCCGGTACAGGCCTTGGCTCATCGAGCAGTTTCACGAGCGCTCTATTGAAAGCCCTTCATGTCTATAAAAGGGATTTTATTCATCCGAAAGAACTTGCCGAAGAGGCCTGCGATATTGAAATTAATAAACTCGGAGAACCGATAGGAAAGCAGGACCAGTACATTTCAACGTACGGAGGTTTAACCTGCTTCGACTTTAACCGGGATGGAAGTGTAGGGTCATATCCTTTAAGGATCGATAAAGAGACATTATATGACCTGGAGGATAATCTGCTGCTGTTTTTTACAGGTTTTTCCAGAAGCGCTTCTTCGATATTAAAGGAACAAAACGATAAAAGTATTGAAAAAAATATCGATATGATAGAAAACCTTCATTTTGTAAAAGACCTGGGATTAAAAAGCAAGGAGGCTTTAGAAAAGGGCGATTTAACTAACTTCGGAGAATTGATGAATATTCATTGGGAACATAAGAAAAAAAGATCGGGTTCTATTTCGAACCCGAAGATAAATGAATGGTACGACCTTGCCTTAAAGAACGGGGCTGCAGGAGGCAAACTTATCGGCGCCGGCGGAGGAGGTTTTCTGATGTTTTATGCCAAAGATAAGATCAAGTTAAGACATGCATTAATGAACGAAGGCCTTGAAGAAATCCGCTTCAGATTCGATTACGAGGGAACAAAGGTTGTTACGGAATCATGATAAATGATATCGCCGTTTTAGCAGGCGGCCTTGCGACCCGCCTTTATCCTGTAACACAAAAGATGCCTAAATCGATGATAGATATTAACGGGAAGCCTTTTGTGCATCATCAGCTGGAATTATTAAAGAAAAACGGTCTGGAGCATGTAGTATTGTGCATCGGATATATGGGCGGGATGATACAGGATTACGTTAAGGACGGGAGGCGATTCGGTTTAAAGGTCACATATTCTTTTGACGGGGATAACCTCCTTGGAACAGGCGGGGCGATAAAAAAAGCCCTTCCGGAACTGCACGAAGTCTTTTTTGTGATGTACGGAGATTCTTATTTACCGGCAGGCTTTCTACCCGTATCGGATTATTTTTTGAGGCATAATAAAAAAGCGCTGATGACGATTATAAAAAACGATAATAAATGGGACAAAAGCAACGTTGTTTTCAATAACGGGGCAATTACCGGGTATAATAAGAAGGTTACGGTACCTGAAATGAAATATATTGATTACGGACTGGGCATTTTCAGGAGAGCATGTTTTGACGGGATTAAAGAAAATGAAATTGCGGACCTTGCAGATGTTTATAAGGGCCTGGCGTCTGAAAACGAACTTATAGGATACGAGGTTGAAGAAAGGTTTTACGAAATAGGATCGTTTAAGGGCATAGAAGAAACAAAAAAGCATTTAAGCAGCTTAAACACCGAGCTTGAAATTAAAGCATGAATTTAAAATTACGGAGACCGGAATGGATATTAAAGCATACATTGAAACATTCTTGATGAATGTAATTAAAATCGCTGAAAAAATCGATAAAAGCTCCATAGAAAAGGCGGTTAATGTTCTTCTTGAAATAAAAAAGAAACAGGGAAGGCTTTTTATACTCGGGGTGGGGGGGAGCGCCGGAAACGCCGGCCATGCCGTTAATGATTTCAGAAAACTGGCCGGCCTGGAATCTTATGCTCCGACCGATAATGTTTCCGAACTGACCGCGCGTATAAACGACGACGGCTGGGATACTGTTTTTGTAAATTGGCTGAAGGGAAGCCGGCTCAATTCTAACGACGGAATTCTTGTTATTTCAGTGGGCGGCGGGAGCGAGGAAAAAAATATAAGCGTAAATATAGTTAAAGCCTTGAAATATGCCAAAGAGGCCGGTTCAAAGGTGATAGGACTTGTAGGCAGGGACGGCGGTTTTACGGCTAAGGCGGCGGATGCGTCTGTTTTAATCCCGGTTGCGGATGAGTGCATGGTTACGCCTTTGACGGAGTCGTATCATGCCGTCGTATGGCACATGCTGGTTTCCCACCCCGCATTAAAGGACAATGACGCGAAATGGGAGTCGACAAAGTAAATGATTAAAGCTATTTTTCTTGACAGGGACGGGGTAATAAACAAGCCGGTATTGAACCTTTCTAACGGCGAATTTGAGCCGCCGCACAGGGTAAAGGATTTAAATTTGTATCCATGGGCCCTGGAAAGTTTAAAATTAGCCCTTGAAAACGGTTTTTCTCTTTTTTTGGTCTCCAACCAGCCGGATTATGCGAAAGGAAAATGCAGCCTTGAAGATTTGACGGAAGTCCATAACAGGCTGGATGAAATACTTAAGCAAAACGGAATAAACTTTAAGGAATATTACTATTGCTACCACCATCCTGCAGGAATAACGGCAGGATATAAGGGGCAATGCGGCTGCAGGAAACCCGAGCCCTATTTTTTGAAAAAGGCCGAAAAGTCATATGGAATCGATATGAGTTTATCCTGGATGATAGGCGACAGGGAAACGGATATTATCTGCGGAAAAAATGCGGGCGTGCGCACGATCCTCGTCAGTAGCGAAGAACAGACTCTTTCTTCCGGCAGCGTCAGCGATTTTACCGCGGATAATCTCCTGGATGCGGTAAGGCTGATTATCGATAAAAAGAAATTATAGGAATGAGATTATGTTAAATTTAAAGATTAAAATCTTCTCGGACGGAGCGAAGATCGACGATATGCTGAAAGCCTATAAAGAAGGGTCGGTAAGCGGCTTTACAACAAACCCGACGCTTATGAAGCAGGCCGGGGTCTTTGATTACGAGGCTTTCGCCAGGGAAGCGTTATCTGAGATAAAAGACCTGCCGATTTCCTTCGAGGTTTTCTCCGACGACTTCGAATCCATGGAAATGGAGGCGAAAAAGATCGCCGGCTGGGGAAAAAATGTTTACGTCAAGATACCTATAACCAATACGAAGGGCGAATCCTCGATACAGTTGATTAAAAAGTTGAATGACGAGGGGTTATCTTTAAA
This sequence comes from uncultured Spirochaetota bacterium, assembly GCA_963768055.1. Classification (GTDB taxonomy): domain Bacteria; phylum Spirochaetota; class Brevinematia; order Brevinematales; family JAOACQ01; genus CAVYGN01. The sequence continues at coordinate 311,926 of CAVYGN010000001.1, forward strand.
TATTACGGCAGTTATGCCTATAGAACAGGTTGAAGCCGTTGCAAAAGCGGTAAATCCCGGGGTTAAGAATATTGTTTCAATATTTGCCGGTAGAATAGCCGATACGGGCCGCGATCCGGTGCTTATCATGAAGAAGGCGGTTGAAATATGCAGAAAAAACCCTAACCTGGAAGTGTTATGGGCCAGCCCCAGGGAGCTTTTAAACATATTCCAGGCGGAAGAAGCAGGCTGCCATATTATCACGGTATTGCCGGATGTTTTGAAAAAGCTCGCGCTTGTCGGCAAGGATCTTAATGAATATTCGCTCGATACAGTGAAAATGTTTTATAACGACGCGAAGAGCGCAGGGTATAAGATTTAAACTCAATCATCATACTAATCTTTGTACGAAGACAATTTTTTATCTCGCGTATTCGAAAACTTGAACTGCATCATCTCAAAACGGCGGCAGCGTTTGATTCAATACTTTTAAACTTTTATAAGCTATTTAGTAGAAATTATCTATTTTAATAATTCCGAAAGAATTTCTGAATTTATTAATAATTCATTATTCATTATTTCTTCAAAAGAACCGTTTTTTTTAATTATATTAAGAATTGTATACATTGATTTTAATGATGAAGAAATTAAAATCGAAGGAAGGCTTACCCTTTCAACCCCGTATTCAATACAGTCGTTTATACTGAATTCAGTAATATTATACGGCATCCCTGCCGCAATACTGATACGTCCCTTGATTTCCTTTTTAAGAAGCCTGATTTCATCTTTCGTTCTTATATTAGTAACAAAACAAATATCTGAACCTGATTCCAGATATTTATTTCCCCTGTCAATGGCTATTTTTAGCGCCTCATTCCTGTTTTCAGTGGATTTTAAAGCGTCAGTCCTCGCATTTAGAATGAAATCAGGAATATTTAATTCTTTTTTAATTTCAATTATTTTATTGATTTTATCGGTCATTGTATTTATAGATACAATTTTTTCAATTTTATCAGTGTTCCATAAATTTTGATCCTCAATATTAATTCCGGAAATACCGGTGTTAATAAATTTAATTAAGTTATTTTTGAAAAACTCGTTACTTCCATATCCGTCTTCACCGTCCGCCATTACAGGTATATTAACGGCATTTACAATTTCCCGGGTGATTGAAATGTTTTCATCAATTGATATAAGATCCTCATGCTTATATTTTTTTGAAACCGAGAAACTATAACCGGAACATTGAACCGCTTTAAACCCCGCAAGTTCTATCAGCCTGGCAGAAATACCATTATAGGCATCCGGTACTATCAGTGTTTCCTTATTTGATAACAGATTTTTGAGCATTTTGTATTTATTCATTATCTGTCTCCCAAAAATATAATTTTATATCTAAATCGGAATTTCCCATTTAGCATCCTGGAACTCCAAAATTATGGTTCAAAGTCCTTGATTTTTTTATTTTAATTAGCTAATTTTCCATTGTCAATGATTTATGATTCATTAAGCCATTGGTATTCATAGTTCTTCTTCAATATCAATAATTTTCTTAAGACCAATAACAGTTACCTCTTCGCTTATTCATTTCACTTTGAAATCACCGGTTCCGCCGCTTTTACTTGAGAATTTTCATATTTTGCCATATAATATCGAACCTTTTTTCAGGAGAAAACAATGAATTCCATAGATGCGGCTAAATTGCATTATAAAGTCCTGAACACGATGATATTCGACTCGATAAACGGCGGCGAAAACCATATCGAGGTCAGGAATGTCATGGGCCACAGGTATATCGGGGACGGACTTCGAGGAAACGGCATTAAAATAGACATTTACGGAACGGCCGGAAACGACCTGGCCGCTTTCATGAACGGCCCGGTCATCAATGTGTACGGAAACGCCCAGGACGGCATCGGAAATACTATGAATTCAGGCAGGATATTCGTTCATGGGGACGCCGGGGACGTCCTTTTTTACGGCATGAGGGGCGGCGAGGTATATATCAAGGGCAATGTGGGCTACCGCGTAGGGATACACATGAAGGAGTACATGAATTTCATACCCAAGGTCGTGATCGGCGGCTGCGCCGGCGACTTTTTCGGGGAATATATGGCCGGGGGGAATCTTGTCATTCTCGGCCTCAATGCGGGGAAGGCCCCGGTCCTCGGAAATTATGCGGCTACCGGAATGCATGGCGGCCGGATTTATATCCGGGGGAAGGTCGATCCCTCCAGGACAGGAAAGGAGACAAAGTCGTTCGATATCGATGAGGAAGATTTGAAAATATTAAAGCCTCTTATCGGGGAATTTTGCTCCGCTTTCGGGTATGACAGCGGGAAGATCCTGAAAGACAGGTTTACAAAACTCATTCCCGTGAGCAAGAGGCCGTACGGAAAGCACTATGTGCCAAGCTGGCACACGATCACCGACAGGAAATCGATAGTGCCCGGCTCTTTTGAAGATAACGGTTATCCCGCCGTCAGGAATGTAAGGGACAGATAAATTTCAGGAGGAAACGATGCTCTATCAGCCTAATGTTTCCAATTATTACGATTTTAAGGTTGTAAGAGATCAGGATAGATGCCTTAAATGCCAGGGTTGCGTGACTCAATGCTCGTATGATGCGAATTTCTGGGATAAAGACAGGCAGAAAATAGACTCGATACACAGCAAGTGCGTAGGCTGCCACCGCTGCGAGGCGTACTGCCCGACCGACGCAATTTCTATTCAGCGAAATCCGTCGGAATTCAGGGAAAACGGATACTGGTCGAAAGGGGACATAAAGAACATATACCTGAACGCCGAATCGGGGGCTATAGTGGTAACCGGAATGGGCAACGATCTTGCCACCCAGCCCGTGTATTTCGACAGGATACTCTTCGACGCCTGCCAGGTAACGAATCCTTCCATCGATCCCCTGAGGGAACCGATGGAACTCACAACACATCTTGGCAATAAATCGGGAAAGCTGCTAAGGCTTGAAGTGCCTATTATATTCGGGCCCATGTCTTACGGTTCGATCAATTTAAACGTACAGAAAGCGCTTGCAGCGTCCGCCAGGCGACATGGGACGTTATGGAGCACCGGAGAGGGAGGTCTTCACAGGGACCTTTACGAGTACGGCCCTAACACGATCGTTCAGGTCGCTTCGGGAAGGTTCGGGGTCCATGAAGAATACCTGAAAGCAGGCGCTTCGATAGAGATAAAGATCGGCCAGGGGGCTAAACCCGGGATAGGCGGCCATCTTCCCGGAGAAAAGGTAGTCGAGGACGTTTCAAAAACAAGGATGATCCCGCTGGGCAGCGACGCTATATCGCCGGCGCCCCATCATGATATATATTCGATCGAAGACCTGAGGCAGCTTATATACGCTTTAAAGGAAGCGACGCGTTATGAAAAACCGGTAGGTGTCAAGGTTTCCGCAGTTCATAATATCGCGGCCATAGCTTCGGGCATCGCCCGTGCAGGGGCCGATATAATCGTAATAGACGGATACCGCGGCGGTACGGGGGCGACCCCCCTTATCGTCCGGGACCATACCGGCATTCCTATCGAACTTGCAATCGCGGTTGTCGACGAGAGATTGAGGCAGGAGGGCATCAGGGAGAACGTGGGCCTTATAGCCGCAGGCGGCATCAGGAGCGCGGCCGATTCGCTGAAAGCAATCGGGCTGGGAGCAGACGCGGTTTACATATCCACCGCGGCTTTGATCGCCGTGGGCTGCACCCTCTGCCAGCAGTGCCATACAGGGCGCTGCGCCTGGGGGATTACCACTAACGATTCATGCCTTTCGAAAAGGCAGAACCCTGAAATTGCCGCGGAGCTGATCTCAAACCTCTTAAGGGCATGGGAGATCGAAATGAAAGAAGTCCTCGGCAGCATGGGTTTGAACGCTATAGAAAGCCTCAGGGGCAACAAGGAAAGGCTCCGCGCCGTCGGGATGACCGAAAGCGAAATGCAGGTCCTCGGCGTCAAACAGGCCGGACTGGGAATGTAGGAGGAACAGTGAAAAGAGTTTATCCGATAGAGGACTATTGCGTCGCCTGCCATCTGTGCGAAGTTGCCTGCATAGTCGAACATTCGAAATCAAGGAATTTATTTTACGCTTTTTCTGAAAAACCCAAGGTAAATTCTAAAATAGAAGTAGAAATGGAAGGACCGCTCTCGTTTTCAGCTAACTGCAGGATTTGCGAGCATGCCGAATGCGTCGAGGCATGTCCGGTCGCCGCGATGTGGCGGGACGATTCGACCGGGCTTGTCAGGGTCGAGGACAAACGCTGTATCGGATGCTGGATGTGCGTAATGGCCTGCCCTCAGGGTTCCATTACTACCCGCGAGGACCGGGAGGAAAATCTCCGCATTGCCGATAAATGCGACCTCTGCGCCGGGAGGGACAGCGGGCCGGCATGCGTAGAAGCCTGCCCGAACGACGCACTCGTTTTCGAGGACAGGGATGAGATGGCGAAGGACAGGCGGACTCTCAAGGGGTCCATGCATGCCTTTATCGAAGGCGACGATATGGCGATCCAGGAATAACGGAGGAGTGCGGCAATGAAAACGAAGTATCTCAGCATAGGCTATTCCGCCGGCGCCATAGGCATGATCGAAGCGATAAGGCAATACGATAAAAAATCAAAAATTCTCGCCCTCACGAAAGAGAATTTCACGGCCTATGGAAGGCCCGCAATCGTCGATTACGCTATGGGAAAGATCGGCGATGACGGCATAGCATATAAAGGTAAAGATTACTCTGAATACAGGGGGGTCGAAGCGATGCTCGGCAGGGAGGCCCTTAAGATAAATCCCGGCCTTCATACCGTCGAAATTTCCGGGGGAAAGACCGTAGAATATGAAAAACTGCTTTTGAATATGGGCGGAAAGCCTATAAGCCCGCCGATCCCCGGAAAGAACCTGCCCGGAGTCATGTATTTTTTCAGTATTGACGACGCCAGGAAAATGAGGAAAATGGTCATCGAAGAAAGGGCAAAAAGGGCGGTAGTTATCGGCGGAGGCCTGATCGGCCTGAAAGCCACCGAAGCCCTTTCCCATTTAGGAGTAAAGGTATCTATAGTCGAGCTTGCGCCGGTTATACTTTCAAGGGGACTCGACCCCGTGGGCTCGGACCTGATGACAAAAAAGCTCTGTGAATTCGGGGTCGATATTTACACTAAAGACGAGGTTGTCGAGATAACCGGGGATAAAAAAGTCAGGAAAGTAAGACTTAAAAGCGGCCTGACTATAGATACCGACCTGGTCTTTATATCTATAGGAGTAACTCCCGATACCCTCCTGGCCGAGAATTGCGGAGTCAAGGCCTCGAAGGGGATCGAAGTCGACAGGAAAATGAAAACCAATATAGAGGACATATATTCTGCGGGGGATGCCGCAAAGGGTTATAATTTTGTGTCGAAGGAGAACATGGTAATAGCGATCTGGCCGGTCGCCAGAAAAATGGGCTATTTCGCGGGCTTGAATATGATGGGGATCGATTGCGAATATGACGGTTCGATACCGATGAATTCCCTTTATTTCGACGATCTTTATACGATCTCTTTCGGCGAAACAAACCCCCCTTCGGGCTCTTCGTCCTATGAAATCCTGGAGAGATTTTACGATAAAAAGACTTACAGGAAAATTTTCATAAAGGACGGCCTTATCGCCGGGGCGGTATTCGTCGGCGATATTTCAAGGTCCGGAATCGTTAAGGGCCTTATTTATGAAAAGATCCCGGTTGCTCCATTCAAGGATAAATTGCTTAAAAAAGATTTCTCCTTTATAAACACGCCGAAAAAGTACAGGGAACTTATATATACCTTTCCATTCAAGGACCTTGAAGCTAAATAAGGCTTTAGGGCGGAAGCACCCATTATTTAGTACAGGTCTTATCCAGGAAATTGTTGAGCGAATCGGCAAGGTCCTGCAGTTCGTCACGTTTTCTCAAACGGAAGCGCAGGGTGCATAGATCTATCTTGCCTGTCGAGGCTTCTTCGAGAGTCCTCTTTATCCTGTATACAGGGCCGGCCATCTTGTGTGAAATGAACAGGCCGAAAACTATGATTATTACGACGTATATGGCGCTCATCCCTACAAGCGGTTTCCAGTACAGCTCGAATAGATTCAACTGTTTGCCCATGTCAAAATACTTGTTGAGGACTTCCGCGTCCCTGGTCTTATCCGCTGTCGATTCCGTGTCGATCTGTTTTAATTTATCGGGGTTCATCGTATACTGGACATACAGGCCTTTATTATATCTGTAATAATTGACTACTCCCAGGGCGACAAGAAAGATGCCAAGGCTGATAATGATAAGAACAGAAAACCTATAAATAAACCTTATCTGGAAAGGCTTGTCGATAAAATATCGCCACCTGAACTTCTTATTCACAGTAGCCTCCTTATAATTTTACTTATCATTTATGATCGGCATCGGCATTGCAATAGTTTAAAAAAAGGGACTTCCTGCGATAAGCGATTAAAATTTTATGCTGACACATATGTTCACCTTTTTGAAATATCGGAAGTATATTATATAGTGTCATAAAGTTAAGTCCGGAGGGCAGATTTGAGCATATATTCCTTACTCTCGACCGTTGCGTTTACAATCTATATCGAATTGTCCCTGTTCGTACTCTTCAGAAGCCCTAAATCTCGTCTAAACCTTTTAGCAGTAGGCTCTTTTACCTTGCTTGCCGTTTTTTCATTATTCCAAATATTTAGATATTCCGCCGCGGACATGGAAGCCGCGCTTTATTGCCACAGGTTCAGTATAATTTTTTTATATTTGACGGTACCGGTATTGGTTCATTACCTGATGCTGCTGACCCATGTAAAAAGGTCCACATTCCGGATACCATTAGTAATGGCATTGTATCTGCCATGGATTTTATTATGCCTTAAAAACATTTTCATAGGAGGAATAGTTAAAGGCTTCGAAAAAATTGACGGGACCTGGTTCGAGATCATTAAACCTCTCAATTTCTGGGATATTGCTTACCTATCGTTATATTGTTTGTATTTCCTCGGTTCAATATTGTTGTTGATAAAATTGAAGATAGAGGCGAAAATTTTAAAAGAAAAAAAGATGGCCAGGACAATGCTGACAGGTTTTATATTAAGTTTCAGCCTTGTTACGCTGATTCAATTTATCCAGCCGTTTATTTTCAAAAGGGTGCTGATACCGGGGATGCCGCATATTTCTTTCCTGTTTTTCAGCGTATCGATCTGGTATTCCATCGTCAGGTACGGATTTATGGGAAAGACCCCCGCTTTTATCGAATCCAACCCGCTTTACCGGAAATTGTCCCAGCGGGAGAGAATGATATTGGCTCCGCTTTGCGAGGGCCTGACGTACAGGGAAATCGGCAGGATCCTTAATATATCGGAGGGCACTATAAAAAAGCATGTTGAAAACATTTACAGGAAAACCGGGATTAAAAGGAAAGTCGAACTTATAAGCGAGATGTACAGCAGGGAGCCGCGGGCATTTAAATAAAGTCCTTCCCTTTCCGATAAGTATAGGAAGGGGATGGAATGCAAAAAAAAATTTTAGCCCTTTTCATGCTTTTGATCGCGGCAGGCTGTGCGCAGGGGCCTAAAAACACGGTAATGACTCATGAATTCGGGCCGTATTTCCTTCCTGCGAATGAATGCCTCAATGCAATTTCGATCAATTATTTCACCGAACGGGAGCTGCCGACTTCAGTTTTCTTCTCCATGGTGGGCGATATAGACTGGCTTCGCTGCGATTCCAGGCTTGCCTCGTACCACCGAATGGTCTTCAGCGGCCTTGAGGAGAGCGCCGTTTACCAGTTCAGGGTCAACAGCCTGTCGGCCTCATTCTCGGAAAGGTCATATATAAAAACGCCTCCATACGGTAGTAATTACAAGTTCGATTTTGCCGTTGTAAGCATAAATTCGCCCCTCGAGCTTGACAAAAGCCCGTATTTCCTTATCCTTTTATCCAAAAAGCCCTCGGTAGGGGAAGATGAATTCTCACAATATTATTCAAAAAATAAAAAAATATTATCTTCCACTATCCTGGTCCCGTTATTCGATATAAATATCGGGGGTGAAACGTATTCCCTTTCCAGGGGCGGATTTTTTATCCTTAAATATAAAACCGCAAACATCATCCTCCTTTACAAGGATTTTTCGGACCTGGGGCGCCTTGCGCGGACGGCGCTCGATTGCAGTTCCGACAATAACTATATTGTTGCCTCTATTTCGGACCAGGCTGCACTTTTAAGATTGAAAGCGGAATACCATTCAAGGGTTAAGGCCATTTTCGCCTTCAATGGGGATTCCGAATTTAATTCCGAATGGATAACAGTGGAGCAAAAGAACAAATTTGCCTTAAATAATTAACCTCAGGGGTTTATAATGGATACTATTCTCTTTGTCAACGGGCCGAACCTGAATATGCTCGGAATCAGGGAACCGGACAGGTACGGGCATATGAGCCTGGCGCAAATCGAAAGCGGCATGAAAGACAAAGCGCATGCCCTGGGTTTTATACTTAAAACTTTTCAATCCAACGGCGAGGGAGAGCTTGTAAGCTTCATACAGGCCGAGGGACGGAATGCGAAGGGGCTAATTATAAACGCCGGCGCTTATACCCACACCTCCATAGCGATAAGGGACGCGATCCTTTCCGTGCAATTGCCCTTTGTCGAAGTGCATATGTCGAACATCTTCTCCAGGGAACAATTCAGGTCGCTGTCTTATCTCTCGGGAATAGCTGTTGGAATTATTTCCGGTTTCGGTGCTTATTCTTATGAACTGGCGGTCGAGGCCATGGCGCAATATTTAAAAAGGGGCGGCAATGCTTAAAATTGGAGGATTAATAATAATACTGGCCCTCTTCGCGGCTACCCTGTCGAGAGCCCAGGACATCGGAGATGTAAGAAAAAAATACCTTGACGGTATGACATATTTCGCGAATAACGATCTTAAAAGGGCCGAAGCGAATTTTAAAAACATAATCGGCATGTCCCTTCCGAGGGGAACCCTTTTCGACCCGTTCATGGCGAAATCGTATTATTTTATGGGAGATATCGCATTTATCAAACAGGATTACCAGGGTGCGATAGATAATTATAAAACCGTCGCCCGGGTGTATTACAACGAGGACATTTATTCCCGGGATATGTACAAACTAGGGAGGACCCTGGTTTTATCCGGCCGTCCTAACGAAGGCATAGCGATGTTAGAAGACTATATCTCCCGCTACGGCGATAAAGATTCCCTCGCAGACCATAGCTATTACTGGCTGGCAAAGGGTTACGCTAAAAATAACGATTACTTCAAGGCTCTTTCGACATACCAGTTCATTCTTTCGAATTACGCGACAAGCGCGATGACTTTCGAGGTCAGAAATTCAATTTCGATCCTTAAGGATATTACGGAGAGGCAGAGCACTAACAGCGTCAACACCCTTCTTTTGAATAGCGGGAAACTTGACATGGAAAAAGAGATACTTGAAAAAATGTCGCGTCTCCTGGTTATCAAGCAGAGGCTTCTTGAGATAAAGGCAGCTAAGGTCGAGGCGCTTTCCAGGCTTAAAGAACAAAACGGGGTGGAATAAATGAAATTACCCTTTTTAATTGCAATATTTATATTTATCGCGGGAAGCCTTTTCGGTGAATGGATCGAGTTGTCTAACAGGTATGTAAGGATCCTGGCCGATTACGATACGGCGAGGCTTACAATGTACGCCGCGACAGCCGGTACCAACGCGAAGACAGCGGCCTATAAGCCCCTGCTTTATTATTCAAATCCCTTGGCTTCCTTTGCGACCATATCCATTAATAACCAGTACGGCATATTCGGGAGCGGCACGGGCTTTTTCAAGAAAAAGCCCTATATCCTGAAGGATAAAATAGTCTCAGAATGGGTGATGAAGGGAGTAACCGTGGTCCAATCGGCGGGCATCGTTGAGGGGCCCGTTTCAGGCGTTCCCGATACTATGAGCCTGACTTACTCATTATTAAACAACACCCCTATGGATGTGACTGTTCAGATGAGGGTGGTCCTGGATCCTGTCCTTGGGACTTCTGTTCCAAAGAGGTTCAGCACGCCCGGGTACGGCAACATTACTAAAGAGACATTGCTTTTTGACGATTCTATCCCGTCATTCTGGTATTCTTTCGATGATTACGACAATCCGGTTATTAAGGTCCAGGGAACATTCGATAACGCGACAAAACCGGAAAAGATAATTTTTTCTTCGTGGGAAAAATTTTATGAAAACAAGTGGGATTTCCAGATCGATTCGTCGATGGATTTCAGGAGGCAAGGAACCGTGCAGTATGACAGTGCGGTGGGGATTTTCTACAAACCGGTTACTCTTTCAGGAAATATTTCAAACCAGATTACCCTCCTGTACGGCCTCTACTTGCCTGGAATTATCAATGAAAAGGGAATGACATTGTCGGTTTCTGTCCCAAAGGAAGTTAACAGCCTGCCTGTGACGGTCGGCGCCGAACTAAAAAATTCGGGAAATTTTCCGCTTGCAAGGCTTACCCTGGAACTTGTAGCCCCAAGTAATTTCACACTGGCCCAGGGTGAAACAAACGTTATAAAATTTCTCAAAGTGGATACGAACGAATCGAGAAAGGTTTCCTGGAACCTGTCGGGCACAAGCAGTTTTAACGCCAATGCCCTCCTGGTCCGTGCTACGGCTTTGACTAACAGCAAAGCTACAAACGCGCTTATCATACAATCTGAAAAATTCTTCACTTACTACCAGCCGTCACAGACTTTAATCACGAATGCGGTCAATACCAACACTGCGGTACAGATTCCTCAGACTAACCTCACCAATCCCCTGACAAATGCAGCCACGACTTACGTTACCCCGAACCCGGCAATTTCAGCGGAGGAAAAAACCATCCTGAATGAGATCAAGGGCCTGGATAACCTTATCGATAAAATAAGCATTAAATATGAGATTTTGAAAGGAATATACAGGAATACCTACATAACCAACAGCAGCTTTTTAAGCGACCTGGACGACGATATAAAATATTTTGAAGAAAGGCTTAAAGGAGAAGAAGAAAGCCTTACTAATGATATGACGTACCCGAGAGAATGATGCGATGCGTAATTATTTTCAGGACCGGCTTTTAAAAACCTGCAAAAAACTTAAAGAGGGGGAAGCCCTCTATGTCAATCTTCCCGAAGAGGTTTACTACCTGTCGGGGTTTACGGGCGAAGATTCAAGCATCCTTATCATTCCGGGAGGGGCTTATTTTATTACAGACGGGCGTTATGTAGAACAATTCAATATCGAAAGAAAAATAGACGCCTCTCTCGAAGAGGTAAAGCCGGGCAGAAGGCTTATTCCGATTCTTAAATCGCTGATATGCGGGCTGAAGATCTCAACTCTTCTGCTGTCCCGGAGGGAAATAAGCCTTGAATTCGCCGATGAACTCAGAAAGGCTCTCGCCCCTGACGAACCCGAACTCAGGGACTCTAAAATAATCAAGGATATGCGCATCCGGAAGGACGACTACGAAATCGAGATAATCAGGAACAATCTCATGATAACTGAGCTGGGCTATAACATTGTGCTCCCCCTGATAAAAGAAGGGTGCAGTGAAAACGAAATAGCCGCCGAACTGGAGTTTTTCCTGAGAAAAAAGGGGGCTAAAGGCCAGGCCTTCGATACGATAGTGGCTTCCGGCCCCAGGAGCGCGATGCCCCATGGCACTGCTACAGGCAAAAAAATCCAAAAAAACGAAATAATCCTCCTCGATTTCGGGATAAAAAAAGATGGATATTGCTCAGACTTTACAAGATGCTATAATTTAGGTAAAATAATCGACCCGAAAATCATTGTCATCCATAAAATTGTGCTTAAAGCCCTAAAAAAGGCCGAGGCGATGGTTAAAGACGGCGTTAAAGCCGGCGAAGTTCATGGAGCCGTTTCCGATTTGATTCGGGACGCCGGGTACGGGGAATTTTTCACGCATTCCACCGGGCATGGCGTCGGCCTTCAGGTGCATGAAGCCCCTTCGGTGACGTCCGGCGAAGAAACGGTCCTTTCAGAAGGAATGATCATCACGATCGAACCGGGAATCTATCTTCCGGGGATAGGGGGCGTAAGGCTCGAGGATATGGTCCTCGTGAAAAAAGAGGGGTGCGAGGTTTTGACAACTTCGGACTATGAACTATAAATTGGAGGATATATGGTTTCATCTAACGACCTGAAAAAGGGGATTGTGCTTAAAATAGACGGCGATCTCTACTCGGTGCTCTGGTACCAGCACCATAAGCCGGGCAAGGGGGGCGCTATAGTAAGGACAAAACTGAGGAATATCATTAAAGATACCGTAATAGAAAAAACATTCCGTGCCGGCGAAACTCTCGAGGATGTTTTCGTTGAAAGCAAGGAAGCCCAGCTACTTTACAGGGAAGACGATCATTTTCTTTTCATGGACAATGAATCCTACGAACAGTATTCCGTTCCCGAAGATATCGTGGGAGAAGCCTCAAAATACCTGAAAAACGAAATGGTATGCACTCTTTCTATTTACAAGGAAGAGATCATCGGCGTAGAGCCGCCGATGTTCGTTGATCTTGTCATTACCGAAACAGACCCCGGGCTCCGAGGCGATACTGTAAGCGGAGGGTCTAAACCGGCGACTCTTGAGACAGGGGCGGTGGTACAGGTGCCCCTTTTCGTCGGAATAGGAGAGAAGGTCAGGGTGGATACAAGGGACGACCGCTACATAGAAAGGGTCAAGTAGGAGGGGGGATGATAGATATAAAGGATATCAAAAAACTTCAAAGCATATTTATGGAAAGCGGCATAGGCGAGATCGAGGTGCGGCATGGCAGGGACGCCGTAAGACTTACGATCGGGCAGGTTAAGGGAAAAGCCCGGATCGTGAAGGCGGCAGCTGCGCCCGTACCTATCCAGGGCCCTTCGGGCCCTTTAACAAACGCTCAGAAGGCCCTTAATACCGATGAAACCAGGGCCGATTCCGGAATTTACGAGCTCCGCTCAAAATGGATAGGTTTTTTTACAAGGCTTAATTCCAAAACCGGAGAGAACTATATAAAACTCAGGGACGTTGTAAAAAAGGGGGACCTGGTGGGCCATGTAAGGGTCCTCGGGGTCCTGCAGGACATCAAATCGGAAATTAACGGCAAAGTCAAGGAAGTATTGGTGGAGGAAGGCCAGCCCATAGAATACGGCCAGCCTGTTATGCGCTTTGAAATTCAAGGAGAATAATAATGTTTAGAAAAATACTTATTGCCAACAGGGGTGAAATCGCTGTCAGGGTCATTCGGGCGGCAAAGGAGCTGGGAATACCGACAGTTTCAGTCCACTCCGAAGCAGACGAAAAATGCCTTCACACTCAATTGTCCGACCAGGATGTCTGTATCGGCCCCGCTCTTTCCAGCGAAAGTTACCTGAATATTCTTGCCATAATCAGCGCGGCTGAGATAACCGGAGCCGACTCAATTCATCCGGGATACGGATTCCTTGCCGAGAATTCGAAGTTTTCAGGCATCTGCAAGGACCATAAAATCACCTTCATCGGCCCTTCGGCCGAGGTGATCGACCTGCTCGGGAACAAGGCCGCCGCCAGAAAAACAATGAATGAGATCGGGGTCCCTATAACCCCCGGTACGGATATAATCACAAACCCGGCTGAAGCTGTTCAATTTGCCGGTGTATCCGGCTACCCGGTCATTGTTAAAGCGGTCGCCGGCGGGGGCGGTAAGGGAATGAGGGTCGCATGGTCCGACGAGGAACTGACCAATATCATCCCGATCGCCCAGGCCGAGGCGAAATCCGCATTCGGAAACCCGGATGTTTATGTTGAAAAATATTTAAGGGAACCGAGGCATATAGAAATTCAATTCCTGGCCGATAATTTCGGCAACGTGGTGCACCTTGGCGAACGTGACTGCTCGATCCAGAGGAGACATCAAAAGCTTGTTGAAGAATCTCCGAGCCCCAGCCTTTCCCAAAGGATCCGCGAGGAAATGGGCGAGGCGGTCAAGAAGGGGGTTAAAAAAGTCGGCTATTCCGGCGCGGGAACAATGGAATTTCTCTTCGATACCGATGGTAAATTTTATTTTATGGAAGTGAATACGAGGATCCAGGTAGAGCATCCGGTCACTGAAATGGTAACCAACGTTGACATTGTTAAAGAACAGATAAGGATTGCGATGGGCGAAAAACTTTCTTTTACCCAGGAGGACGTAAGAATCAACGGAAACGCCATCGAATGCCGCGTTAACGCCGAGGATCCGTCTATGAATTTTATGCCGATGCCGGGCGTCATTACAGATTTCCATCTGCCCGGAGGGCCTGGGATCAGGGTGGATACCCATGGCTATGCGGGTTATGAAATCCCTAAGTATTACGATTCCCTGCTTGCGAAAGTCATCGCGTGGGGCAGGGACAGGAATGAGGCTCTCGCGAGGATGAAGAGGGCGCTCCAGGAATTCACTGCCTCAGGTATTAAAACGACCATACCCTTTTATGAAAAGCTGCTTGAAAATCCCGATTTTCAGAGGGGCAGCTATTCGACAAAATTTCTGGACAATTTTAAATTCACCTGCTGATCAAATGTTAATATGAATTCCATCATAATTAAACCCGGAAAGGAAAAGTCCATTCTCCGCCGCCATCCCTGGATTTTCAGCGGAGCCGTACTTCGGACTGAACCGATGGCGCCGGGGCCTGGACCGGGAGAGATTGTACAGATCAGGGACCATAAAGGCTCTTTCCTCGCGAAAGGATATTACAACCCCGCTTCAAAAATCTGCGCCAGGATCCTTGAATTCAGGGAGGACGTTGCCATTGACTCCGCCTGGTGGGAGAGTTCGATAAAGTCCTCCATAGGCAGAAGGTCTTATCTTGCGGCGGATTCCGATGCAATGAGACTTGTCTATGCCGAGGCGGATTTCCTTCCGGGACTTATAGTCGACCGGTACGGTAAAACAATAGTGATCCAGGCGCTTACCGCGGGCATCGATAAAGTAAAAAATATGATCGCTGAAATCATCGATTCTATTTTAAAACCCGGGGCTATTTATGAAAAAAGCGATCCGGACATCCGGGCGCTTGAAGGCCTGCCGCCTTTGTCGGGCCCCCTTTCCGGCGGCAGCGTGCCCGCCTCCGGTGACATTGTAATAACGGAGAATGGCATACGCTACATCGTCGATCCGGTGCATGGCCAGAAAACAGGGTTTTACCTCGATCAGAGGGACAACAGGATGATCCTGTCTTCTTACGCTTCCGGCAGAGAGGTCCTGGATTGTTTCTGCTACACGGGAGGGTTCACCCTTGCGGCGTTAAAGGGCGGCGCGGCGTCGGCAGTATCCGTCGATACTTCTGAAGAGGCGCTTGAAGCCCTTAAAAAAAACCTGCTGAATAACAATATCCCCGCCGGGCGCTGCCAGGCTTTACGGGAAGACGCATTTACCCTCCTCAGAAAATACCGGGACGAAGGGAGGTTATTCGATATGATCGTACTCGATCCCCCTAAATTTGCGCCCTCCCGCAAGCACAGGGATAAGGCCATGAGAGCCTACAAAGACATAAACCTTCTCGCCATGAAGGCGCTCCGGCCCGGAGGCCTTCTCGCAACATTTTCATGTTCCGGAGGGATAAGTTCAGCCGATTTTAAAATGGCCTTAGGCTGGGCGAGTATAGACGCGGGAAGGGAAGTCCAGGCCGTTCGTACGCTGACACAGGCCCCCGACCATCCTGTACGGCTTTCTTATCCTGAATCGGAATATCTTAAAGGACATATCTGCCTGGTCATATAGGGGAGATGCCGAATGGAATTCAAACCCGGATATAAGATACTTTCAGGCCTGCCTGAAAACTGCCTTGCCTTTCTTTTTAAAGGGGAACTTATGCTCCTCAGCGGAATAAGGGGTTTATATACGGTCCCTGAACTTCACGGAGAAGAGATCGCCAAAATGAACGCGGCGGACATTCAATTCATCGGTGAGATAGATGGAATTCCATGCATAGCCGGCGACCTTCCCGCCGATTTTCCGGCCGCCTCTCAAGCGCTTTTAAGGCTCTTTGAACTTTACGGCAAAACAGGCGACGCTATTTTCAAGGCCGCCTGCCTGGCTTATCATCTCGTGTACTGGATGAGGAACAATAAATACTGCGGAAAATGCTCTCACCCCATGTACGATTACGAACCCGACAGGGCCAGGCATTGTAAAAACTGCGGATATGTCGCTTATCCGAGAATTTCGCCGGCCGTCATAGTGGCTGTAGTGAGGGACGGCAGGCTGCTCCTGGCAAAGGCTTCCAGGTTCAGGAATAATTTCCACAGCGTTCTTGCGGGGTTTATAGAAGCGGGCGAGTCCGCCGAAGAGTGCTTAAAGAGGGAAGTTATGGAAGAGACAGGCATAAGCATAAAAGATATAAAATATTTCGGGAGCCAACCCTGGCCTTTTCCGGATTCCTTAATGCTGGCATATACGGCGAAGTATGAGTCGGGCGAGATCAGCATCGACGGAAAGGAGATACTTGACGCCTCCTGGTATTCGCCGGAGGAGATTCCTGACGTGCCGGGCAAGATGAGCGTAGCGAGGAAGCTGATAGACTGGTTTGTCGGGAAGTATTCGAAGGGGGCCGTTTAAACAACCACGGCGGATCAGTGCGGCGGCAGCTACTCCTATCGGCCCTATCGAAAGACAGTTTGCTTATTTTTTTCGGCTTAATTAGTATATTTTCAAAAAATAGGATTTAATTTCGATAATAAAGGAGTATTTTATGAAAAGAAAGATCTTCGTTCCCGGAATATTGATTTATATTGTATTTATTATCACTCTTGCCTGCAATATTACACCGGCTGAAGATTTAAAAATAGCCTGGACGCAAAGAGCCATACCTTCGGCTAACTGGAATTCTGCGGCCTATGGAAACGGAGTTTTTGTCGCAGTGGCTTTTAAATCCGACAGGGCTGCGACATCGCCCGACGGGATAACCTGGTCGTCCCAAACCATACCTGAGGGCCGTTGGTCATCTATAACCTGGGGTAACGGTATATTTGTCGCAGTAGCAGGCGTCGGAAAAATCAGAAAAGAATTTGACGAATCCTTCGGAACAATAGCCGCGACTTCACCTGACGGGATTAACTGGACTGCGCGAACCATGCCCAAGGGAGAATGGTCGTCGGTAACATGGGGAAATGGAATTTTTGTCGCAGTTAGCTTTAGCGCACAAGCCGCGACTTCACCTGACGGAATAAACTGGACTTCGCGAAATATGCCTAAGAATCAATGGTGGTCGTCGGTAACATGGGGAAACGGAGTTTTTGTCGCAGTTAGCTACGGCAGCGAAATAGCGGCGACTTCATCAGACGGGATAACCTGGACGGTCCGGACCCTTCCGATTTCCGATGGATGGCAGTCGGTCGCATACGGGAAAGGAGTTTTTGCGGCTATTGCCGACGGCTTATCGGTGGTATGCTCGCCGGACGGGATTACCTGGTCGAAAAACGACCTTTCAGGCATTTCATCCATATGGGGGCGTAATAAAAACTGGCAATCAGTAACCTGCGGAAGCGGCTTGTTTGTCGCGGTTGACGATGCGTCCAATTTCGGTGCGGTATCGATTGACGGCATAACCTGGACGCAAACGGACTTTCCGGATGACGGCTGGTGGCATTCAATCGCTTACGGCAAAGGAACATTTGTCGTGGTCGGCGAGGGCAAAACATCATTGGTTTCTCAATCGAAATAGGGGTACGGCAGCTTAAATCGATTTTCGTTATTCGGACTTATTTACGAAATCGAGCACCTTGTCGCAGCCGGCGCCTATTATAAGGTCGTTTATAAGTATTTTCTTGCTGTTTATCCTGGGAGCGGTAAGGTTTGCGCTTTTTATGAGCTTTTCCCTTGTCTTATTCAGGATATCGACGATAAAATCGTAAAACCACAGCTTGAGGTGCACCTTATCCTCTGCGCTGTATTTATAAATAGCGCCTTTTTGCTTCAGAAGGGTGTCGCAGCCGTTTTTGATGACAAACTCGTTAAAAAGCCGCCTTTTCCCTGCAAAATAATCCTTCATGTACTTTTTTTGAAGCGAAAAAAACCTTTTATAAACGTCCTTCGAAACCGTGAATGTGCTGAAATTTAAATCCATATCAGTCAAACCGCCTTAAAAAAGATTCAGGCTTGCCACTCTCTTTTTCGTGGCTTCTTTGAGCGCGGGTATAACTTTTTTCATTATCAATTTGTCCAGTATGGAAGGATCGCAATCGCGGATCAGAATCCTGCGCATCGCCTTATACTCGGACTCTAATTTTCTTTCCTCTTCGTTATCCGCATAGTCGGGAAGATTGATGGGCATAAGATCCTCCTTAATTAATATTATTTTTTAACAGCCGTTTTAGCGGCTTTTGATTTATTCTTTACCTGGATGTCTTTCATCGCTTCGATGGCGGTTTTTATGAAGAGTTTTTTAGCATCCCTGTAGGACATGAACTTCAGGAAGTCCTTCATAACGGCCTTGTATTCCTTCTCGATCTTTACGGCCTCGGTGTCTTCGGGATGCTTGTAAGTCAGAGATAAAAATATTGACATAACCACCTCTTTTTCCGGGATTGAAACCCGTTAATTAAATTTACAAACTAAAACATGAAAAGGCAATTAAATTTTTGTCTTTTCAACCCTTGACAAAAAAAGCTCAAAAAAACGCAAAACTAATAGCTTCGATAATCCGTAACATAACCCCGGTTACGGAAAAAAAACCTTGAAAATAAACCCCATAGAATTATAATAGATATCTGTTAGAAAATCAACAAAAATTTATTACAGGAAATATTACAGATTAAAGGCTTATCGCAAAAGCCGGTTAAACCGTCCTTCTCTGTTTTAGCTGGTCCAGGAGGACTGCGATTAGCAAGATTATCCCTCTTACGACATATTGATAAAATGTTTGAATATTTAAAAGATTCATTGCATTTTGAATCGTACCCATTATCAATACGCCGACTATCACGCCGAGTATAGTCCCTATGCCTCCGGAAAGGGATACTCCTCCCAGCACGCAGGCTGAAATAACATCCAGCTCAAAACCCTGGGAAGCATTCGGCTGACCGCTTGTCATCCTTGAGGCCAGAACTACGCCCGCTATGCCGGCGACAATTCCCTGTACCATAAAAATAATTATCCTTATCTTATCGACATTAATACCGGCCAGTCTTGCGGCTTCTTTGTTGCCCCCGACTGCCAGCGTATTACGGCCGTAAACGGTCCTGTTGAGAAGAACAATAAAAGTTACAAAACAGGTTATCATGATCCATACCGGTATCGGAATACTCAGGAAGTCGGTGTTTCCTATGACATAAAAACCGGTATTGGTAATTCCTACAGCGATGCCTCCGGATAAAATGAAGCACAAACCTCTAACTATCTGCATCATCGCCAGCGTAGTAATCAGCGCGTTGATCTTAAGTTTCGCCACGATAACGCCGTTCCCCAGCCCGACGACTCCGCCCGATAATACGCCGCATAAAGTCCCGAATAAAACATTATTCGTAGCCCTGATCATGACCGCGGCCATAACGCCGGTAAAAGCGACGACCGCGCCTACCGAAAGATCTAAATCGCCCGAAGCAAGGCTGAATAACATAGTACAGGCGACAAGCCCTATCGTCGATACGGCAAGAAGAATTCCTACGATATTTTCAAAACTGAAAAAATAAGGCACGGTTATAGAAAGGATAGCGCATAATATCAGGTAAATTATTAAAATACTCGCATTATCCCAGATGCTGAATTGAAGGGATTTTTTTTTAACTGCCGCGGATTTATTTACAATTGTATTCATGAGATCATCTCCCTTTCTTTAAACAACGGGCAGGGCCAGCCTGAGCAATTTTTCTTCGGTAGCCTCGGAATGATCCAGCGAGGCATGAAGTTTTCCATCCCGCATTACGATTATCCTGTTGGAAATTCCTAATATCTCGGGAAGCTCGCTCGATACGACTACAATACCCATACCCTGTAAAGCCAGCTGCGATATGATCGAATAAATTTCCGATTTCGCTCCGATATCGATGCCCCTCGTAGGTTCGTCAAACAGGATCACTTCGACCCTTTCGGAAAGCCAGCGGGCTAAAATCACCTTCTGCTGGTTCCCGCCGGAAAGGTCCCTGACCAGCCGTTCGAGCGAAGGAGTTTTGATATTCAGCTTTTCGACAAAAAGCCTCGCATTCTCATTATCTTTCTTTTCATTGATAAACCCGAACCTTGTCATCAATCTCCTAACGCTTATATTGATATTTTCTTTAACGGACCTGATCGGTATGACGCCCTCTTTTTTCCTGTCCTCGGGGCAGTAAACAATGCCGTTCTTTATAGCCTCCTCGGGGCTGTTGATTTTGACCTCTTTTCCTTTTAATTTTATTTTTCCAGCCTTTAATTTCATCGCTCCGTAAATCAGCTTTAAGAGTTCCGTCCTTCCGGCACCCACAAGTCCGAATATCCCCAATACCTCTCCCCTGGAAACCGAGAAACTGGCCGGCTCCGCCAGCCCCTTTCCCATTAAGCCTTCGGCTTCAAGCACTGGTTCCCCCCCGGGGCGCGGCGAATAATTATAAATATCCTCAATGGAACGGCCTACCATTTTATTGATCAGCGTATCCTCATTGATCTTTGAAACATCGTTATAGGTTTCTATCCTGACCCCGTCGCGGAAAACGGTTACCTTTTCGCAAATCCCGAATATCTCTTTCAACCGGTGTGAAACATAAAGTATGACCCTGCCCTGCCTCTTCAATTCTTTGATAAGTTCGAAAAGCTTGTGGACCTCCCGGTCGGACAGGCTGCTCGTCGGTTCGTCGAATGCTATGACCTTGACATTCCGGATTAGGGCTTTTGCAATCTCCAGCATCTGTCTCTGGGCGATCGAAAGCGCGCCTACCTTTGCGGACGGATTGATTTTTTCCTCCATTGCCGCCAACTGCTTTAAAGCGTCTTCGCGCATCTCCTTTTTATCGATAAAACCGAATTTTCCGGGCATATGTCCGAGCAGAAGATTTTCAGCGACCGTCAAATCGGGGACCAGGTTCAATTCCTGATAAATAACCGTTATTCCCGCATTGATCGCTTCCGCTGTGGACTGGAAAACCTGGGGCAGGCCGTTAAGCCTGATAACGCCTTTATCGGGCTGATAGAGCCCGCTTAATATTTTTAACAGCGTCGATTTACCGGCTCCATTTTCCCCTACCAGGGCATGAGCGGTCCCTTCCTCAACGCCGAACGTTATATCGTTAAGGGCTAAAACCCCCGGAAACCTTTTGGTTATTCCTTCGAATTGAAGATAGCTTTCCTGCATGATCTCCAGCCTCTAAAATCTTATTTAGATCCGGCCGGGACATCCCCGGCCGGATTCCATAGCCCGCTATTTCGGAAGAGAGTCCGCCAGCCCTAAATCAGTCATAATCTTTACATATGTTTCCCTTGTTACGATAAAACCCGAGGTCAATGTCTTCATAGGAGGCTGCTTCCCGTCCTTTACCCATTCGTAAAGCAATTTTGTAGTTTCATAACCATGTCTGTAAGGGCTTATTGCGCTAGTCGCATAGAAACCGTTAACTCCCTCTTTTTTAAACTCGAGCAGGCCCGCTCCTGCGCCAAGGCCTATGCCTATCGTTGTCTTTCCATCGAAGCCCTTCCCCTCCAGCGCACGCACCGCGCCAATAACCGATTCCTCATTGCCGCCGGTGACGATCCATTTTTTTATCTTAGGGTTCTGGGTTAGCGCGACATTCGCCCCTTCCATTCCGCCGGGAACATCGAGAGTTTTGTTTACGGCGATGAAAATCTTATTTGCGGGGAAACCGGATTTTATCAGAGCATCTTTTTCAGCGTCGGTCCTCTGCTTGATGGTTTCCAGTTCGTCATGGGTAACTATCAAAGCGCCGGTATCGTTGACGTCCCAGCCGCGTTTCAGCATTTCATTATAGCAGGCCTTGCCGATATCGCTGCCGATCTGTGCCGAAGATATGCCCATATAAACGACTTCCTCCATTGGCTTGCCGTCCGCTCCGACGAACCTGTCATCCACGGTGATGACCTTCATGTTTTTGGAATTCGCCTTTTTCATGATAGCGGGCCCGAGCCTTACGTCAGGGGTGCAGATAACGAAACCCTGAACTTTCTGCGCCGCAAGGTTGTCGATAGCGGCCATGACCTTTTCCCCGTCAGTCGCGCCGATCTTGATCAAAGTCACGCCATTTTCATCGGCAAACTTCTGCGCGAACTTCCATTCGTTCTGGAACCAGAGTTCTTCCGGCTGTTTCACCAGGAACCCGAGCTTGATCTTTTCATCCGGGTACCCGAGGCCGGCGATAACAAACAAAACAACAAGCGCCAAACACAACTTCTTACCTAAATTCATAGGCTTCCTCCTTTTTTTATTTCGAAGTATAGTGTCCGATTTTAAGCCCGTTAATAACTTCAGATCGTTTCAGGAAACATTATAATAAAATTTAAGGGAGGAATCCCATATATGATATGTGTAAAATGATGGATGTTTTGAGAAAAAAAAGGAAAAGCGGGCGCTTTTCCGGCTGTTTACCCGGTCTGAAAGGAGTCAAGCCGCCTTCCTCTATAATTCGCAGGCGAAACCTTTACCTTATCTTTGAAAATCCTGGAAAAGTAATACGGGTCCTCGAAACCCAGTTTTTCAGCTATTTCTTTTATTTCAAGGTTCGTATAGAGGAGCATCTCCTTGGCCTTTTCTATTTTTGTCTTGATAAAATACTGGTTGGGGGATAACCCCACCTGGATCTTAAACCGTCTCCTGAAATTTTCATAGCCCATATAAACGCTGCCGGCGACATTCTGGAAATCCAGCTCCCTGGAATTGACCTTTTCCTCTATAATTGCCTTCGCCCTGTAGATCGGATCGTAAACCTGGACAAATTGCGATTTTTCAGAAGATAGCAGCAGCTCGTTCAATCTCTCATTGCTTAGTTCCCTGCTGTTCTCAAGTTCCACGATCTTTGAATTCTTTAAATAAAACAGCTTATCTATCAGATTTTTCACATCGTCGGCCGTGCTGGGTATGACTATTATCCCCTTGCCTTTGTTTTTAAGCTCCCTTAAAATTGAAATAAAGGTATCGTACTGGCGAAGGCTCAAATATCTTGTTACATGATCGAAAATATAGTATTCGCAGTCCATGACCAGGACCCTCGATAATTCCACAATCATCTTTTCATTCGGGTTCAGGTCTTTTACTTTTATATTCAAATTAATAGGGACCTGGAGTTCCCGGAGGATTTGTTCAGCCCTTTCACGCATCGTTTTTTTGCTTATAAATCCGAATCTGGAATATTTATTTAAAGCGCCTAAAAAGATATTATCGAGAACTGTCAATTTATCGACTAATTTATAATTCCCCCTGGCGATTCCTATCATCCTTATCCTTTCTTCCGCCGGAATATTTTTCGACTTAAAATAAATCTTTCCGATATCCTCTTTTTCTATTCCGCAGAGAATATTTATCAAAAGGTTTAATTTATCGATGTTGTCCGATATGATGCCGCAGATCTGACCCTTGCCGACCTCGAAATTCACCTGATCCAGCATCAGGGTATTTTCCTTGGTCATCAGCAAGCCTTCGACTTTCAATATTTTCATATATTTTCCTGTTTTACGATCATGCGCCCGGCATGCAGAAAATAAATATAAACTTCGCCTATTATGATAAATCAAGAATTTATTTTGTCAAATGGAGGGATTGTGATTATTTCATTTATCCCTAATTCTTCAGCTAATATTATCAATGATACAGCAACTCCGCCTCCGGCGATCCATTTCAAGGATAACGCCCGCGGCAGCAATCGCGATTTCTTTAGCAGCATTATCAGTAAATCGGTATTATTTTGCAATTTTTATGACTTAACAATATTCTATCCCTGGTTGGAATTGTAAAATTCTGTCAATCATCCTGCAAAAGGGGAGGGCGGATTGGATTATGAGGAGCCGAAAACTGTTGCAACTGTTATTGGGACTGATACTGATAAGTGCTTGTCTTACCGGGTGTGGGAGAAGTGTCGTCGAAACTTCCTGGAAGGATTATCTCAACACAAATTTCAGCGCAGTTCATTTGTCCGTTAATGGCGATGCGAATGAGCATCTGATCTTTGGGGCGATACCCATTTCTCAGCCGGCACAGAACCTCTCACCGGAGTTAGCCGCCTTTCTTGGAAGATGGGAGGGCTATGATTACAGTCCGCCCGTTAAAAAGGATAACAAGGGCATACTGGTCATCCGGGAAATTACACCGCAGGGAGGCACAGCCTTCCTCTGGGCAGGCGCCAATCTTCAGTTCCCGTTCTGGGTTAAAGAGATTAAATTCAAAGTTGTGCCCGGTACAACGCCCTTGATTCAATGGCAAGGCGATCTGGCCGGTGGGCCGAATGGCCTGCGTGGGATGGGAACCTTCATGTTTACTTATGACCGCGATAAGCACGTCCTCAAAGGCGGCATTAATCTTCCAAGCGGAGCCGCGCTCAACGGGCCGTTCGAACTCAGCCGGAATAAGTCCTTCTATGTTTACCGGGACTACGCCAAATATCTGGCAAGCAAACGAATATATCCCAAGGAATTTCTCACGAGTAATCTGAAGCGCTATGGCAGCGGTTATCTGCTTTATTTGCCTGAAGGCTACGAAGCCAATTCCACACAGATCTGGCCGCTGATTATTTTTCTGCATGGCTGGGGCGATCGAGGCGATAACCTTTTCCTGCTGGCAAAAGCCAGCCCCTTCATGATGATCCGCGAGAAAGGCCCGCTGCCTTGCATCATCGCAGCGCCGATCTTGAATGTATCCGGCTCATATCGATCGTTTCCCCAAGAATATATGGATGGAGTGCTTAAAGAGATCCTGATGAATTACCGGATCGATAAGAAACGGATTTACCTTACCGGCTTGAGCATTGGTGGCGAGGCAACCTATCGATTTGCACTACACCAGCCCGATACATTCGCGGCGATTGCGCCTCTGGCAGGCTTCGACGCCAGGTATTATCCAGCCGCGGGCTTCGTGCCATCGACCGAGCCTCTGGAACGACTCAAAAATTTGCCGGTATGGGCCATTCACGGTTCTGACGATATGGTTGTACCTTTAAAGGCCGATCGAAACACAGTTGATGCACTTAAGAAGGCCGGCGTGAATGTACGCTTTAGCATTCTTGAGAATCACGACCACGATGTTTGGACGGATACTTACTCGGATCCCAAGTTCTACGCCTGGTTGCTTCAGCATCGACGACCATAAAATTCATTCTCGATCAAACTCTCTTATACTGGCAGAATTAGCTGGATCGCAAAATAATTAAAAATGAATATGCTTCGTCAAGTGAATAGTTCAGTAAAGTTTTTTAGTTTAAGCTCTGATTTTCTCGCCTTTAATTTATTTTAAACCAATTTACGGGATTTGTCAATAAACGCTAATTTGTTGCACCGTATTGACATACGATAAAATATCCATTATAATATGTTCGCTTTTTTGATTTCGAACCATAATTAAATGTGTCGTTATATTATATAGAAAAGGGGATAATATGATTCCTGAAACAAAAGTTATTGCCGTTAAAAAAGCTTTGCAGGAAGCCTTTGGGGTAGATGAATACGAAGATATCAGGAAGTTGACCGCCGGTCTCTCACCCGACCTGATTTTCCGAATAGTCGTGAATGGAAAGCCGTACCTGCTCCGCGTCATCACCCGCCCAGCAACCGATTACGAACCGCGCCATTTCGCATGCATGAAGGCAGGCGCCGAGATCGGCATTGCTCCCCGTATCCGGTACATGAGCGTACCGGACAGAATTTTGATAACGGACTTTATAGAAGCCAGGCCGTTTCCGCTCAATAAGGCAAAGACCCTGATGGCCGATACTATCCGCCGGCTGCATGAACTGCCGCCTTTTCCCAGGGTGGTGAATTGGCTTGATTATGCCAATGGTTCCGTTCTGAGAATTCAGGAAGCAAAAATCCTTCCGGAGTCTGCGACTGGAGAAATCTTCCGGCTTTACAAGCGGCTTATGGATGTTTACCCGCGTGACCAGGATCTGGTTTCCTCTCATAACGACCTGAAGCCTGAAAATTACATTTTTGACGGGGAGAAACCCTGGCTGGTAGACTGGGAAGCGGCTTTTTTAAACGACCGCTATATGGACCTGTCCGTTGTAGCGAATTTTGTTGTCAAGAACGATCAGGATGAAGCGGAATATCTTCAGGCTTATTTCGGAAAACCTGCCGACGAATACATACGGGCCCGGTTTTTTCTGATGCGTCAGGCAGTCCATATGGCCTACTTCAGTTTTATCATGATGCTGGCCTCTATAGGAAAACCGGTCGATCCGGGCAATGAAAAAATAGATTTCAGGGACTACCATGACCGCATGTGGGCAGGCGAAATCATCCTGTTTTCAGACGAAGATAGAATACGGTATGCCCGGGTCCATATGGAACAGGCTTTGAAGAATATGCAGACAAAGCGGTTTGAAGATTCGCTGAAAATTGTTTCCGATTACCGCAGGAAATAATTTCGGAAAACCCGGCTTCCGGCGTTATCAAAAACCGGAGAGGGCGTTTTCCAGGATCAAAACCTTCATGCCCGAATGCCGGTATATTTTATTTTCAATATCATCTACATATACTATCGATGTTTTCAAACCGGCTTCGAGTTTATAACTTTTCCATGACGGATGAATTTTCCTGAACCTGTCCCAATATTCGGGGGCAGGGATCGATAAATATCCGGCGGTTTTAAAAGCGGCGCGGATAACGCCCGATGCGGCAATCGCGATTTCCGCCGATAAACCGGAAACGAGGCTGTTTACATTATCATCTGCACTGAGCAGCGAACAGTCATCCTTACCGAAACTGATAAAAGCGCCGGATTCGATATTTTTTACTATAATCCTGCCTTTTAACATAGAATAAATATAATGCAGGCGAAGGGGGAATGAACCTGCTATTGTCTTTTTGTCTTTAAATCTTAAGACGGCTTTTCCGATTCCTATAAATATTTCTTTATCGGGCATGATAACTCTTCCTACCTCAGTTAGATTTGAAAATATCCTTTGAGAATCCTTAAATAAAAGATTAAAGAATTTTGAGTTCAATGTCAATAAAATAAATGTCAGCCCGGCAAATTCGACCGGCATTTTTTTTGCTAATACAAAGTTTTGTAATATAATAAAGTCCATTGCATATTTTTAAAAGGAAATATTTATGGATTACGCCCCACTTATCTGGCTGGCTGTCGGCCTTATCGTCTGCGGCCTTGAAATATTAGTCACGGGATTTATAGTTTTCTGGTTCGGGGTAGGGGGCCTGTTAACGGCATTCTTCACACTAATAGGCGTGCTGCCCACATTCGAGCTGCAGATAATTTTCTTCTTCATTTCCTCGCTTGCATTCCTTTTTGCATGGTTTTTCTACTTCAAAAAGCTGTTTAAAACCAACAAACATAACGATTCCAGGGATCCTACGCTCGACGGCCTGACAGGCACCGTAATAAGCAGAATAGAACCGGGCAAACCCGGCAGGATAAGCCTGCATAAATCCTATCACAGCATCACCGAATGGAAGGCCGAATCGGAGGATATAATAGAAGAGGGCAGGGAAATAACAGTCACCGAGGCGAAGGGCATTTCCCTTACCGTTAAAGAAAATAAATAAAGGAGCGTATTTCTTATGGGAATTATTTTAATTATCGCCGCAGTTGCATTTATCGCACTTGTACTGGTTTTGAAAGGGGTAAGGATAGTCCCGCAGGCCCAGAACCATATAGTAGAGCGGTTCGGCAAGTACGCGACAACCCTCAAACCCGGTCTGAACCTTATAAACCCCCTGTTCTCGAGGATCGCCGACAAGATCGATATCAGGGAACAGGTATTGGGGCTCCCGAAACAGAGCATAATAACAAAAGACAACGCGACCGTCCTGGTGGACGCCGTGGTTTTCTACAAGGTCATGGACCCTTACAAGGCGGCGTACGGAATAGAGAACCTGGAGAACGCGATAATCAACCTCGCCATAACGACCCTCCGCTCCCTGATGGGCAAACTAACGCTTGACGAGTCGTTTTCCTCGAGAGACACGATAAACCAGGAACTTTTAAAGGCCCTTGACGAGGCTACAGATTCCTGGGGAACTAAGATCACCCGCGTCGAAATGAAGGACGTAAACCCGCAGGAGGACCTTGCCATCGCAATGGCCCTCCAGAAAAAGGCGGAGCAGGAAAAAAGGGCCACCATCCTGAACGCGGAAGCGAAAAAACAGGCGGCAATGACGGAGGCCGAAGGCTTGAAACAGGCGCAGATCCTGCAGGCCGAAGGACGCAAGGAAGCCGCTTTCAGGGACGCGGAGGCGCGGGAAAGGCTCGCCCAGGCGGAGGGCAACGCGATCAAATTCGTCTCCGAAACGCTGGCCCCTTCCGAGGGGAGCCCCCTAACATACCTTTTAGGGCAGGAATACATAAAGGGCCTAACCAGGCTCGGAGAGTCGCAGAACTCGAAGTTCGTGGTATTTCCAGCGGATATTCTCGAAACTATTGGGAATATATTCAAGGATAAAAATAAATAGGCTGCGGAAAAAGATTTGCGGATTGCGCAGATGGGTCGCTAGGCCAAAGCCCCCTGCCTTTGCTTTATCAAAATCGAGAGGCTGTTTGATAACAATATTGACGACTTCAAAAATCTTTTTTATTGGATTTGAATATTGACAAATAATTTATCAGCATTTCTTTTTCCAATCCGGCTACCAGATTATAAATATCTTTATAATCCCCTTTTGAATCCGCTTCTCTTATTGCATGATAGTAATCCAGGCGTTTTTCATTTTTTATTATAATAGGGACATAATCGTTTTTCATTAGTTCGAAGTTTAATAACAGCCTCGCTGTCCTTCCGTTTCCGTCTACGAACGGATGGATCTGTACAAAATCGGTATGAAGTCTGGCTGCTTTTTCAATAGGGTGAAGATCTGAATTTTTATGCCATTCCATCATTTTTTCGATTTGCCCTTTAACCAAATAATGGTTCGGCGGCTTAAATTCCGATCCCTTAATATAAACATCAACATTTCGATATTTACCCGCATTATCTCTGTCAATTCCTTTGAGAACAAGCTGATGAATATTTTTAATTGTCCACTCCGAGAAACCTTCTTTATTTTCTATTATATCATAAACATAATTAATCGCCTCGAGATGATTGACCGCCTCAAGATGCTCTCTTAAAGATTTTCCTCCTACAGTAATACCTTCAAGGACGACTTGAGTTTCTCTTAACGTTAACGAGTTTCCTTCAATAGCGTTTGAATTATAAGTCCATTTGAGCGAAATATTTTCTCTAAGACTTTTCAGACTTTCCATTGAAAAAGGTCTGTATGAATCAAGTTCTTTTTTAAGATTATCAATTTCCTCATATTTTGCCATTTTATTATTTCCTTAATTAATTCCCGCCGGTGTCACCTGCCTTTCTATAAAGAATTATAATACTGTAATATTCTTTTTTCAACAGATTCGAACTATTTTAACGGTGTAATAAGCGATGTAAGAATATATAATAGAGCGCTGTCGGCAAGTGAAGTAGGGGCATTGTATAACGAAAATAACCGTAAATAGGCGAATAAAAATGATGCCGACAGATCCTTCTTTGTAATGGGCGTTTTTTAAATTACTTTCTCTGCGGGCCCGGTTCAGAGCTTCATTATTCTGTACATAATATTGTACAGATAGATTTAATATCCGTCAAGCTACTGCACCGCTGCCGCATTTTCGCCGTTCCCGAGCGGCAGGGGATAGATCAGGTACGGCGCATCGGCCGGGCCGTAGTACGAGTTCATCAGATCCTGGGCCGACACTTTTATATAGTAAGTCCCCGCAGCCAGGTTAGTGTTTATCTCGATAAACGCCATGTTGTTATACTCATTGGTCGTCGACGATACGGATATCGAGCCTTCGCCTGAATACTGGACTGTAGACAGCGCCGAGCTGTCCCCGCTGCTTGCCGACCGGAATGCCCCTCCTGCCTGATCGAAATTCTGCAGGACGTTCTGAGAACCGTCAAGCAGCTGCACATTTGACACAGGAGGGTTTCCGGCGACAGGGGTACAGAAAGTAAGCCTGAGACGTATATAACCTGATGAAGTCACTGTAATTTTATAATAATCCGCCTGGCCTTCGCCCGCGATGAAGGCGACATTGGTCCGGACTATGATCGACGATGAAAGGGAGATCGACGTCGCAGGGGTCTGGTCCTCGGAACTTTGGTCTATTATACAAGCTTTGTATCCTCCAGTTACAATTGCAGTATCGCCTGATTCTATGCTTAAAGCACTCCATAAGTAATATGCTGAAAAATTTCCTTGGACCAATTGTGGAGTAAAATGATAAACCGAATTCTGTGTCTGCCCCCAGGCGGCGTTAGTGAACATGTCCGCGACCTGAGGATAGTCCTTGAACAACTGAATATTAGAAGCGTTATGCCAGGTCTTTACGAAAGAGTTGTAGTACTGCTTAGGGAATAACGGGACCCATACCCCCATGTTCGTGGCGGTTTCCTGCCAGATAGTAGTCTTCGCGTCGCTTAAATACTGGCTGAATAAACCCGCCAGTGTCGGGTCGAATTTCTGGAGATCGTTCAGGATATCGTAAAGCCTTACATAATGGGCCGCCGGATCGTTCGAGGGCTGGATGTACTTTCGCATGTTCGTGATATAAAACGCTATATCCGACGGTATCGATGTGAATGTATTATAAAATCCCTTTATAGTGTTCGGCATGGAGGACGGAATATTCTGCTGATAGTTACCCATATCGCATTGTATAAGGTTTACGTTGACCTGGGTTGCGCTTGCCGCGTCCTGCGCTCCGTTTAAATAATTGGAATAGTTCCATCCCTGATTGGCTTCAGGTCCGGGAGAACCTATAAGAAAAGGCGTTACATTATAATAAGCGTAAATATCCTCCAGGTTTCCGCTGTAGCATGTATCGAACCCGAGTTTTCCCACCTGCCCGAATATAGTCGATATCGCCTTGTTTATCTGTGAATCGAAGAGGGTCATTCCTGTATTATCGTTAAAAAGTACTGATCCGAACTTTTTAAGGCTGGAATAAGGGTTGAAATTTCTCGGTTTTCCTATATTTCCTGTATAATAAGCCGACTCCTGGCCGGGCTGGATACTGCACGAGGTAAACATTCCGCCTAACGGGATCGACAAAATGCCTAAGGCGATCTCCTCATAGTCTATGTCAATCTTCGATTTCTTTTTAAAAGATATTCCGCCGTTAAGCGGCCAGATCCCGTCCCCATGTCCCCACATAATAAGAGTTATGCTGCTTCCCGGATAATTATAATTCGTCTTGAGATAATTCAATACGTTTGATAATGTAACCGGGTTGCATGCGTCCGGATCGGGGGGCATATACACCCTGTCGAACCGTTCTATGCCTGCTGCAGAAGCCGTATTATTGTTATTCGAGTTATTGTAATTTATGGTAAATAGTCCGCCGGGCTTGACCCAGGCCGGAAACACGTTGTAATCAACGGAAGCGTCGATATATATGAATATCTTGGTGTTCCAGCCATTATAATAATTATAATCCCATACATTCTGCGAATAATTAAGACTATCGGCTACAAAAGTCTGGTTTATATTCTGAATCGCGTAAGACTGTAGATTACAGCCCGAACCCATATAAATCAGAATTATGTTATTCACTGGGTTACCGGTTGATTTCTTGAAGCTGTCCAGGCTGTATAAAAATGTATCCTTCCATATGGCTGGATGCTGAATACCGGAAGGCGTGGATGACGAAGAGGACGAGCTGCTTCCCCCGCTATTTCCGTTATTTCCCGGGGTTACCCCGCAAGCCGTATACGTTGAAAGTATTATCCCCATTAAAATAAAAACAATCGATATACTTTTCATCAAATTACCCTCCGAATAATTTGTCGATAAATAAAATAATTGCCCCGCCCCTATTTAAAAGAGGCGGGGTATCAGGTTTTATTTAATTTCCCTGTACGATAGGTACTGCGGTTATATGTATGCATGCATTAGGGAAATACTGCATACCGCTATAATCATAAGTTACATTTCCCGATGTTACTGAATAAACATTATAATCGGTAAACCCACCGCCCTGGTTATAAATTCTTTGGGTCCCGGTCTGGGTATAATTTGTAAATATATCTCCTTTTATAAGTGCTAAAGGTACATAATATATGGTATGGTTTGGGTCTTGGTATCCGCTAAAAGCACCGTAAGTACCGTTAGCGGCCGAAGTGAGTGGAGTGATGATACTCCAATTCCCGGTATATGTGTTGTATGTATTATTAGGTTGAGGATTACTTTGGGGAATATTTGTTGACGAGGTGCTCTGCGATCCCGACTGGCTTGGATAAGGCGGCAGATTTAAAGCCGGGAATGATACGGGCTTATAATTATACAGAGTTTTCCATACCCCTGTATAACGGTCAGTAAATAAATTATTGTTCGCAGACCTTGCATATGAACCACTTGATTGAAGATTTACAGTAGTCCTCATCTGGGCGCATACTATACCCCTGACTGAGTCGTTCATAGTGATAGACGGCCATTCGATCGCTTCTTCTGATATCGAGGGGCCCGTATATTGGCAATTTGCAGGGGCTATAAATATCAATCTACCATTATTATTCACAGTTAATGCCGCATTCATGCTGACACTTCTACCATAAATATATACGTTATCATATATTTTTATTCTGTCGCAATTGAGAGCCTGCGGGCTGGACCATGTACCGGGATAAATAAGCTGAAAGGCATTGATTGATCCCGATATAGCTGTTATTTGCTGCGAAGGATTATCGATCCCCAGGTATGAAAAACCTATATTATTAACATTAGAGATATCGATCACTGAACTGAATTCCTGTGAAACATAATTGTTTCCTATTGCCGGCCATACCTGTATCGTTATATCCCCCCATTTTGCAAAAGGAAATCCGCCTACTGGGATATAATAACCGTTGGTATTTACTGTAAGGTCGTAGGTGATATTCGTAGTAAGTCCTGCAGTAAAAGGAGTTTTAACCGTCAATATGGTATTTCCCGAAGTATTGTCGATCAGAACGAACTTTGATGCGTTTACGACGCTTATTTTAAGATTCCAGTTGACCCACTTTTGCAGGGAGTTTAATTTTGTCCAGGTGTCAATAGTAGGCCTTCCATAGCCGTCGACCGCACCGAGATAATTATTATTCGTTAAATAAGCCATTGTCCAGATCGGCGCTGCGTTCGAATAGAACAAAGCAGTCGTCGATGTGTCTTCCGGGTTCTTGCTTAAGAGGTTTAACGTAATGTATCCCTCCGGTGCAAAATTGTTAATGACCGGAGCCGGAAGCTGTGATACCGGCAATACCAGGTATGTGATGGAATTGTTGCTTATAAAATAAAGGTTGTCAATTTCAATAAGCGGATAATCGGGCAGATATGGTTGATTGGTTATGTATAGACTATACCTGTCGGCGGACATTATCGTACAGGAGCCGTTTATTTTCGTTTTCGAACCTGCTATTGAACCGCTGGCGTTTGTGTAGTAAATGTATAAAACCAACGCCGGCGAACTTACCATCTGGTTAGGCATTGAAAGGACGATCCTTGAATTATCCACATCATACGATGCCGTAGGACTGTTTGTGAGGGTAGTATTGCCGAAGTAATAGTTCGTACCCTGGTACGCCGTCCCGTTCAGGTCAATAAAACCTGTTACGCTTAATTCCGAATACTGATTATACGAACTGCCGTTAGTTCCTGTGATTACGATCTGGTTTGCGCCCGCCCCGCCCTTCCCGCCATACCCGACATTAAAACCCTTTGTCGAGACAGCGCCGCCAGCGCTTCCGGAGAAAACAAGAAGAGATTGGCCATTCCCCGTAAATACTGCCGTTCCCGTGGTCCAGTTTACGCCGTTTCCGTTGAAAGTGATCTGCACCTGGCCTGCGGATGGTACGGTTGTGATCGTAGGCGGGGCTATATTCTGCCCTTTCGATGGATTCGGGGCTGCCGATGAGCTTGTTGTAGTAATACTGTTTGTCGAATTGTTCATGCTCGGATCGTTCATATGGCAGGATGATGAAACAAGGAGCATAAGAACGCCGAATAAAGAAGAGAAATAATAAACCAAAAACTTTTTCACTTGTGGTGTAACCATAAGACCCTCCGATATATATTGTTTTAATGTGCTGTCGCATTTCCGGTATTCAGGAGATATCTGCTGCCCTTTATCGAAAGCCAGATATCGTAATGTCCGAAGGAATTAATCATAATACCTGACCCTCCCGTGCCAGTTATCTGCGTGTCAATAATGGTCAAGCCGTCAGACCCGTATCCGTTGATAATAAATATTACGTTATTGTCCGCATCATAATAATTCCATTTTACCGTAATATGCTGAGTGTCGTTAGTAAACACTGCGCTGTTTCCTAATGCTGTTAGTGTTACAGTAATGGATTGAGACTGCATAACAGGCGAAGCTATTGTCAGGAACTTTTTTTCAGTAGTGATGCCGTCATACGTATAAAAAAATATATACGGTAGTTCGTCTGAATTAGAAATCCAGGAAATGTTCGAGCTTCCGTTCGCCGCAGTCGGTGATAACTGATAATATAAATCTGTTGAAGTAGTTATAATATCGCAATTGATCGAACATATTTGATAATAAGGATCGGTTGTCGGGCCTGTCCAGGTTATTGCGTATACATTAGGTGATGTTGTATTCGTATTTGTATTGTTCTGAGGGCCCGGATCGGTATTGAAAAGACCGCAGGATGTAATAGATATTGAAGAAAGAAAAAAATAAATAATTAAGAAATAGATTATTGTAATATTTCTCATAAAAGTATATTAATCAAATTTTCCGAAGCTATAAAACAATTCAATCCATAATCCGTTTTCTGTATAAGGATCGATGGCTTTTTTGTCCGTACCGAATTTTGTATTCCATTTATTTTCAAAAACAGGCCAATCAAAAGATCTTTTATTTATGTAATAATCTATTTCAGTATAATTTTCAATACCGGTCAGGTTATAATAATAAATCTCAGGAGCAGGCAGATTAATAAATATTAATAAGGGATCGGAATCAGGAATGGGATTAAAAGGGTCTTCAGGCTCAGATATAAGATATTGATCACCAAGTTTAGCGCCGCAGCATATACAATGGTTCATCCAATATGATTTTCCAGCCTCTTTTGAGCGGTCCTTGTAAAAATATGAAAAATATTTTCTGATGATCAATACGATTGACGGATCTATTAACAATGTATGTGAAATCAGGGCATTTTTATGAATGTTAGAATTATTATAAGTATCAGAATCTTCATTGTAAATTATTGATTTAGCATTATCCTTTATAACGAACATCAATACAGGGCTCGGATTATCACATTTCCAGCAAGATTCCCAACTCCAGGCAAGTGCTAGTTTTCTTGAAAAAAGGTATATTGAATCCAAATCATCTTTGCCGAGCCATTTTTGGAATTTTGCTCTGGAAAGGTTTTCGGTTATATACCATGTATTATTTGTCTTGTCCCATAAAGCACCTGATTTTTTTGCCACATCTTTCTCATCGAATGGTACAAATAATCTTGTATCCATAAAATACTCCTAAAAAATCCAAATCAATACTAATTAAAATTCATATCCAACCCCGGCTGTACCATCTAAAAAGGAATAAGCGGCAACTTCAGTAGTCATATCCATGAAAAATACTGAAGCATAAATAAACGGACCATCCAGCATGCTTTCTCCTATAAAATATTTAGGCATTAACCCTGCAGTAAAAAATGCATATTGTAGAGGACTTCCATCCACGCTTGCAAGCCCTCCACCTGCGCATAAGTCTAGCTTAAGTCGCCATCGTTCGGGGAGGATCCTTATGACGCTAATTGCAGCGAGTCTTTGAAAATTATCCTGATAATCATATTTTAAACCAATGAATATCGGATAACCGATACCATACAGCAATGTTCCGTCAATACAATACGAATATGTAAAATTTGTTGTCGTGATATCAAATTGCAGGGATGTCCCTAAACTTATTTCGATATTGCCGAAAATTTTTTCGCAAATACATGATAGAATTAATAATATCAGCAGAACCTTCATAATGTTTCCTCCCGATTCATCATTTTAAATCAAAATTGTTTGATCTTATATATTGTGCAATTGCATTTCCGGTTATTCTGCTTTTATTCGAATCGAACCCCGATTTTAAAAGTCCTGTTGAATCGAGCCCTGATCGGATCAGATCAAATGAGCTTACTTCAGAGTTGTAGCTTATTGCGTGCCATTCTCTTTTTGCTTGTTCTGTAATATTTTTTGATCCATATATAGCCGAATCAACGGTTTTCATTATTTCCTTATCACTTGAAGACATGTTTATTCCTGATTTATTCCAATCAATATTCTTTACTACATTGAATAATTCCCCTGACAACTTATCCAGGTTCTGAGAATACGAATAGTGATCCCCGGAAGAAAAACTTTCATTTAGTCCGGAATTTAACAATTTATTTTGAATGCTCAAACCGAAATTCGAGGTAAAACCATCTGTGTAATCCTGATATGGTTGATATTTTTGCGCAGCAAAATCGGTTATCAGACGCCGCCAGCCATCTAATTTTGTCATACCATTATCATTGAGCATTTTATCTACAGATCCTTCGCTAACCGTTTTTACAACATCGGTGTTGCCTCTGTAACCACTCAGCTCAGTTTGACCGTTCAAAATACCCCTGTTCAGAATTGAACCTTCTTGCATCAATCTCATGTATTCCGGCCTGTTTTCGATGCCTCGAAGATAATCAGCTGCTTGTATCCTTTCCGTATTATTATTTTTAATAATCCAGCGGCCTTTTTCATCCATCATGAAGCCGTTTGCTGATAATTCATCCTTTTCGGTTTTTTTCAAGCCTCTTTGATCATGATTCAGCGCTGTTAAAAAATCATGTGCTTTGTTCATTGAGAAACCCATTAATGACATATCTCCAAAGTTCTTTGAAAATCCCGATTGCGTCATAGAGGCCAGAGTCCCATAAGCTCTGTTCCCGAAAGACATATTATCAGTCAACACAGACGCGGTGTTAGCGGTTACAGACCCTGTGGATTCCTGGAACAGCTGTTCCCCGATCACATTCAGAGTCCTTGAACCCAGGCCGAATAAAGCGGCCATTGCTCCGCCGTAAACTATCGTCGTAACCCAGGGCATTACATTGTAAGTATTTAATATTCCCGCCTGGGCCCTCTGGCTGAGGCCCGCTGCCGCACCGGCGAGGTTCATTGCAAAAACACCGTCCGTATATACGTCAGACGCGCATTCCAGGAAGTAACTTAAAGGCCCCGCGAATGACAATACAAAAAACGACACGAAATAAGACTTTACCACTCCTAACATATTCGGGAAAAACGATGCTATGAATATTGCCGGGAATATGAATATGAATAATAAAATGACGACATTGATAATCCCGCCTACTATCAATTTTAAAGTCGCCGCTTTTACGGCTGCCCCGGTTGATGATTCGATACTTGATTCAGTAAAGTCGAACATGCTGCGTGCGCCGTACAATCCGGATATTTTGTCCGAGTTAAGGTTAAATACTGTGGAAGTAAGCATATCTTTAAATGAAGAAATCTGGTTTATATCCGAATTGCTGTAACTAATTGCCTCAGCGATAATGTTTTTGTAATCCTCAGTGGTTAAAAAGTCCGGGTAGCTTGTAGAAAGATTGGATATCTGGCTGTCATAATATGTTGAAAGGTCTGATTTTAATTGATTATAGAAAGCTCCCTTTGATAACCATGTATGTATTTTATTAAGCCTGATGTCGTCATTAAACTGTGATATGTTTATTACATAAGATTGCATCCCTCTTTTCGGGTCGTAATCCTGAACCAAAATGTTGCTTTCCTGGGAATGGTCAGTCAGGCCCGGAACTCCGTTGTCATTCAAATAGTACATTTCCTGCAGGGCTTTTGACATATCGTTGTTAGCCAGGAAGCTGATATCGTTATTTCCGAGATTGGAATGGAGATCGGGGAGCGCTATGTTTTTTAAAAACGAGGTGTAGCGCAGGGCCAGGTCCCCGTTATGGATATTTCCGCTGAGCAAGTCGCTGTATTCATCTACTTTATCAAAGAACTTGCCTCTCGCTCCGTCGTCGCTCATATTCCTCGCTGTATAAAACACCTTATCGATCACTATTTTCATGTTATAATCAAGGTCGTAGATAACTTTTAACATAAGCGCAGGGGCGAAAGGCATATTTTTTACATATATAGATGAAGCACCTGCTTCGGTAGTCAGATCGATAGGATTATATTTAATTATCTGCACGTTGACTGTTTTCGAGAATAATAATATATATAAACCGATTATAGCAGCATAATTTCCTACCTTTACACGCTTGAAATCGCCATAATTAAGAAGTATTTCACCGAAAAAAAACACCATTGTTATAAGAACAAGAGTATCTGTCATGCCATTATTCGTAAGAGCGGTCATAATATTCGAAGCCGCCTGTAAAACCGTCTGGTAAGTAGACAGATCCCCGTTATTCATGAATATGGAAATATCTCCATTTCCCATGTTAAGACCTTCACCTGGTAAAATTTACTTTTCTGAATGCCAATGATCCGGTTACATAGATCTTGTATAGTTTCATCAAGGAACTTTCTATCTTGTCAGCGTAATCTTTTCCCTCATAAAGATTGAGTACCGATCCATCCTTTATGACAAATCCGACGCAAGCGGGCCATTTACCGATACCGAATTCCGAGGCTATCCTTCCATCATTGTCAATGATTATGTCAGATACCTTGTTTAATACCTCATCCCGGATGTCTGTCTTTTCCGAGAATGAAGGGACAATAACAAATATTTTGAATCCATTATAGGAAAAATAACCGATGAGTTCTTCCGCGAACCTGGATAATTCCGACCTTCCTGCCTCACTATAAGACAGGAAAAAACCGAGTCTTACATTCCTTTTTATTTCTTCCAGGTCTTTAAACCTCGCCGGATCTATATACCCGGACTCTTCCTTAATTTTATTATAAGCTTCTTTAAGTGTTTCTTCCGCTGCAAGCCTTCTATGGGCTATTTCGGCGGTGTACAATAAATAATTCTCGGCGTCTTCAATCGAGGTAGGATTTACGGCTAATGATTCTTTAAGGTTTTTGTAAGCATCCCTTAGTTCCATTGCTGACATGCTTTTAATCTTGTCAATAATCTTCGATCTTTCATTAGGCAGTTCGGTATTCGTTTTTTCTTCTATCAGGTCGACAGTTTTATTGGCCCCTGTAAGGTAGAATCCCATTCTCGGGTCTTTTTGATAAAAACCAGTCCCTGAATTAACTGTATAGAAACCTGCGTAAGAATACACTATGGATAATATAAATGGGGTGATGGTCATAATTATTCTTTTCATAAATATCCTCTCAAATTTTATTTTATAGGTATGACGTCAATATTAAAGTCATGCATGGCTGTTCTTAATTCCTTGCATACGTTTTCGGCAGTTGTTCTATCTCCCGTCTGTGTCAATATTTTTGAAACAAGGTCTATGGTCACTATAGTATTCATGATCACGTCATGATATACACCGTACATAAAATCCCGTGTTATTTCATCAAATTCTTTGCCATGTCCTGAATAGTTCTTTTTCCATTGTTCTATCCTGTCATCGATCCCGTAGCGGACTATTACGTCGGAATATGTATTGATAAAGTTCTTAACCGGGGTTTCCAGGGTCTTCCCAAGGGCTTTATCATAGCAATATTGCTGGAACATGCTTTTCGTATCGTACATTGAAGCAAGCAAACCGCCTTTTGTTTTCACATTATAATTTCTATCCAATGTAACCTGGTAAATGGTTACAAGATTCGACACTATCATATATCTGAAACCTTGATATTCATTATTAGGGTCCATGAATATATTTGTTGAATTGTTCGTTTTCATTAAATTTATTAAATTGATCGCGTCATCGGAATAGTTGTTTACTATCTTCCCTTTTATTGCACTATTTACATTGGATTCCCAATTCTTGAGATTTTCTTCCGAGCTTGAATAGAATATGTTGCCCGTCCAATCAAAGTTTGTATTTGACGGGGTACTTCCGTTATCCATCATGTATTTTGCAAGCTCATACCTGTGGTTTTGTATAGTTGTGAACAGGTTATCGTACCCCTGAGCTAAATTCATGTATTGGTCGATTTGCTGTAATATTTCGTCGCAATGATAATATTCCATAACTACTGCCAGAAATGCGGATATTGCCATATCAACATTATCAGGCGAGAATAACCATGAAATATGGTCATAAACTTTATAAAACATATCTCCGGAACTGTTTATTGTCAGGTCGCCCTGCCAGTCTATGCCGTATGGTCCGAATTGCGGTATAATGGATTCTGCGGGCGGCATTGTAAAAGGCTGCCCTATCTGCTGGTCTATCCTTTTTGAAAATTGTATTCCGCCGTTATTCGTGCTTATTGAATTTTTCCATTCATTAGCCCAATTTTGCCA
Organism: uncultured Spirochaetota bacterium; assembly: GCA_963768055.1. Lineage (GTDB taxonomy): Bacteria > Spirochaetota > Brevinematia > Brevinematales > JAOACQ01 > CAVYGN01. The sequence continues at coordinate 352,508 of CAVYGN010000001.1, forward strand.
TTCGCCTTCAAACATTGTAACTGCGTCATAAGCAAATGATAATTGTATCGATGAAATGTTTATAACCATCATTATATATAAAAATTTCATATTATTATCTCCGTTCTTCTTTTTCCAGGGCTATTTTTTCTATTGCTTCCGACAGGCTAAGCCCGTCCTTTTCAAGTTCTTTCACCCGCATAACCTCTTTCGCTTCCGATCCGAAAAGAGCTTTTTCAAACGGAGAGGCAATATGCCTTAAAAGCGTATTCCCGTGAGGAGTCATAAGCATAAATTCCGAGTATGAGCCTTTCACTCCGCCTATGCTTCTGAATAATTTTTCTGTAGCCTCATTGGACAAGTTCAGCTTGTGTTCGTTTTTAAGCCTGTCGATCGATGCGGGTTTCTGCTGGAATACTACCTGGTAAGAAGCAGTGTCAGCGAGGACCTTTGAATGTTCATTGCAATGAACGTCTTCCAGGGATTGAGTTCCTATAACTATCGAAGCGTAGCATTTCCGGTATTGTCTGAAATCCTTTGATATCATTGGAGAAAGGTAAGGGTTGTCCTTGACATTATGGTATTCGTCGTAAGCTATGAATTTTTTCCTGTTATAATGCTTTTTCGAATATACGATACTTGATATCTTTGAAAAAATAACCATGTATTCAAAAGTCAGCAGGGTTTCACCTATTTCTTTAACTGGAGGGAGTGCTATTGCGGTAAGATTGTTATCAAGGGAAAACTGCTTTTTTGAGGGGTTGCAAAGAGCGCCATATATCCCTTTCATTGAATAATTGAATAGCCTGTCCGCAAGGTTCGGATGTTTTTCTTTCTTTAACTCCGACATTACTTTCTCAACTGTTCCTTCAGAGCCATATTTTTCTGCCACCATTCTTATCGAACTTGACAGATATCCAATCAAATCCTCGCCAAGTTTCTCTTTCGGGCTGGCCATAAACTGGAATATGTTTGTGAAATTGAGAAGTTCCTCCGGGCTGATGAACTTTCCTTCAAGGTTTAAGAATGGGTTAAATGAAATATCGTTATCTTTGTTATTGAAATCCACATATCGGCCGCCAAGAAGCTTTGTCGAGTTCTCATATGAATGCCCTACCTCGGTAATAACAATTATTGCGTCTTCAGCCAGGTAATTAGCCGCTATGGTCTGGATCAAAAAGGATTTTCCTGTTCCTGGAGGGCCGAATATTAACATCGCGTAATCGGGCGAATCCTCATCGAATATATCGAATAAATATAATTGGGACCTGCGGGTTATGAAAAATAAAGACGGCTTATATGTATTTCCCTTGATATCACCGTAATAGGGCGCGATCGATGCGCAATTCCAGGCTGAAAAATGACGCTTCCTATCAAAAAAATCAAGGTTTTGAATATTAAAATTAAGAGGAAGCGAGTTAAGAAATATCGGGCATTTTATTAATGTTTCCTTTTGTGAAAGGTAACCCGCTCCCTCTATCTGCGAAGTAAGCTTTCTTGAAGAGTCGTTAATATCATAGTGTTTTGAATTATTCCTTACCGCCATAAATGAAAGATATCCCTCATGAATATGGTTTCCATCATTGATATCTTTCTCCATTTTTTCAAGTTCGTTAACCTTCTCCCTTGCGTTCTTGAGTCTTTTCATTACATTGTATGTCGCCTTCTTTTTTTGTATCGTTTCCTTTAATGTCTCCTGCGACAATACCCTGAGATTAAAGCATGATACGGTATTGGCGGGAACCTGGTTCCTGTCGGAAATATGGCTCCCAAGAAGGTTCGACGTTCCATATGGATAGATCGAAGAAGGATAATTTTTTATTGTTGTTACCGATATTTCCGTTCCATTTGTTTTGATATACTTAGGGTTACTTAAATCAATATACATTTCGGAATCGAGCAGCTGCTCGGCTATGAATTCGTCAGGATTGATCTTTGAATATCCGTCCCGGCCGAATAATCTGTCGAAATACCATTTAAGGTTATCGGGTGTGAAATCCGTGCATGGCGTCCCGGCTTGGATAAATAGATTGGTACATTCTTTCAAAATCCTTAAAACTCTTATTCTTTCATAATTAAAATCATTCTCAATTTCGGACTTTTCTAAACGGCCTGCTATAGCATTAAATAAATTCTTAAATCCCTCAGGGCTTATAATGCTTTTAATATATGAAACCCCGGTTCGGAATGTGAATAAGACCCTGAAATCCTTCGGGGTGTAGGTATCCGGGAATCCTCCCCTATATCCCGAATCTTTTGCTTTAAATATAGAATGAGCATTATCCATACAGTATTTTTTTAAAAGTTCGAAATTCGTCTTTTTCTTTGATATATATGTGCTGAGGTAAGGATCTATGAAATCAGTAGCAAAATTTATTACCTGGATCGAATCGTTCTCTTTTAAAAGGTCGATAGAGAATATATCTTTCAAAGCTTTTAGCCCGGCCTCGTCAATTCCAAGAATAGGGTAAATTTCAAGTATAAATCCGATCGATCCGTCTTTCATGTGGTAGATCCGGTCGGTTTCATCATAATACAAATAGTCGATGAATTCGGAAGTTTTAATCCTTCCTCCGCCGCATAACAGTTCCCATAATGTATAATCAGGTCCATTATAATGGACCTTTGATTGATTCATTTTTTTACTCCATCCAATCGGCCCGTTTTAATACCATCATAATATCTGTCCTGGGAACTCTTATAAGGTCGCCTTGTTTCTTAGGCATGATAACAATCCTTTTGATGATCTCATTTCTTCTCAGCGGAACTATAAGGGTATCGTCATACTGTATTGTATACCCCTGTCCTGCGGTAAAATATTGCTGGTTTTTATCGGTATTTTCATATTCCTTTCCAGTAAAAGGATCTCCGGAACGCAAATACACTCCATGATACAATGACATTGTATTGTACGATGTCGGTATCCTATTCTGGGTCATTGAAATGCATGATGACAGCATTGCTGCAACCATCAGTAATAGAAAATATTTCATATTTACCTTCCTAAACCCATTTATTTTTCAACAAAATCTTTTGTAAAGAACTCTACAGGCGAAAGCCATGTAACCTCAATTTGCTTCGAATTGATTACAACTAATTCGGGAAGCGTTTCCGCGGCCATCTTGAGATAAAATGATGATATTTGCGCGAAACTGCTTGAACCTGCCTCCTCAATGACTGTGCCGGCATTGTAATTAGTATTATTACCAGTCCCGCCGATAGTTAGATTCCCTTTTTGAAGCCATACGGCTAATGATTCCATCGCCGATGCTATGGCGGCCATGGCCACCTGTTCTTCTTCATGGCTTATTATCGCATCGGCCACAATACCCTCCATACCCTTATAACTAACGAATCCATTTATATCTATATAGCGGGGTGTATTGTTATAATCATAATAGGACATCCCAGTACATTTGATCATGATCTTGCGGCCTGTAAAATCCCCAACTGCCCACCCGGTTACTACTACTCCGTCGACATTAATTTTTCTTTTGTTGGGGGCCTCAGCATAACCTTTTAATTGGATCAATATCGGACGAGTCCCTGACGGCGCCCCTTCCATCGGCGCTGTCGCTGATATGAGAAGTATTCCACTCGCTGTAGTTCCGGGGAGGATTGTAGTTTTGACAGCTTTTTCATCTGTGAATATATATTTGTTAATAAGCAGAAGGAGTATTAAGGGTATCGTTTTTTTCATTTTTATTCTCCCGTTTATCTTTAATGATTGTTACTTTCGGCGGCAGTTTTTCAAGGGTTTGCAGCTGCCGGGATAATGTTTCATTAGTTTTTTCCTGGCATTCGATTTCACTCTGGAGGTTGGAATTATTTATTTCCATTCTCTTTTTTATATCGTTATGATAGGCGTTTTGTTCTTCGAGTAGCAGGTCCGTGTTATAATTCGAGAATTTTATTGTATTTCCTGTTATATTTTCCTTGCGATGACTGCCCTTGACAATTCCCCATAATAATGCGATTATAAGAACTGTTGCAGAGAATATTACTTGTATTCGCTTTTGTGATAATGCATTATGCGGGGTTTTTGGTTTTTCAATCATCTTCTTTACCCATTCTTTTTTATTTTTGATAAATAACAAAGAGGCCGGTCTTTCTTCCTGCAGGTATGAAATATGAATCGATAAAAAAGGCCTCTGACTCTGAATAGCCCTCAAGTCTTTCGACTGAAGTAATGAAAGGAATCAGGTCGTCGTCTTTTAATTCCATATCAGGTCCGTTATTTCTTATTTCGAATACCCTCCCCGAATAACCGGCTGTCGTCATATCAAGGCATTCTACTATATCCGCAGATTTGATTTGTGATATCAGCTTTTCGACTTTTTCTGTAAGGAATCCGGCAATAAGGTTTTCTTTCCCTTCAAGTATTTGATAATACGCGTTATAAATTTCATGGAACATGGATATTTCCTGTTCGGACAGTAATATCAGATCTCCGTTTTCATAGGTTTCTACATATTCTCCTTTCGATGTTTCTTTTTGTAATGAGTTTTCTTTTGTTATCGTATCTTCTATATTGAAAGCAAAAGTCTTAACGTTTTTCGATGGAATTAACCGGATAGGATAGACGCTGCCGTCGGATAATATAACGGTAATAGGAGATTCCGCCTTTGCAGACACCTGGAGAAAGTTCTTGTCCTTGGCTGCCCTCATATCATTAGTCGATACACTTGTCCAGATCGTCCTGACAATCTCAGGAAACTGTATTGTTGTATTCTGGTTATAAGGTATTTCAAGGATAGTTTCTTTTGCCGCTTTAATTGATACAGTCTCCTGGGTTTCAAAGGATTTTCCATAGGATAGGACTCTTATATTTATTAAAAATACTACTGATGTTAAAAAAAGAAACTTATTCATTTCCCCTCCATTAACCCTTTTTAGATTCTTGTATATCAGTGCTGTCGATATAAATACCGCTTATTGTTCTTTTAAAATGGATGGATATTTTTGTTTCATACTGCGCCGCCAGATTGTCTCCCATGTATGAAACCCTTGTTCCGAAAAGTGTAACTGAATATTTTGAAGGATCGATTTCGGTATCACCCTTCAATTCGAATTCGCTTCGCATTGAATACTTTAAAATTTTTGTATCGTAAAAATTCCTGTATTCTTTGTCGTAATCTGCAGTCCTTTCAGGGGTGATCATCGATTTTATCATATCGAAATGAGATAAATAATTCTTTTCATTATAATTTTGAGTCTGATAAGCATATATTGTTGCGTAATACCTCATTACTGTTACAGGCATGTCAATGTCCGACAATTCCAGTACCTTATTGCTGATCCCCGGGATAATAATAGGTTGTTTTTTTATCGCGGATACAGTAAGAATTAAAATCACGAGAACAGCCATTACAATCCTGTCTTTTGTTATTTGCATCCGGTATTTTGTTATTTCGTCAACGAGTTTGACCGTAAGGTCATTTCCTGTCATTTTAATATCCTCTATTCAAAAAGAACGCTATTTATTTTTTCTCCGGGCGGTATAGTTTTCAGGGGATTATAGTATCCATAATGATATAATAAATGAATGAAATACCCTTTCGGTTTGTTCATCCTGAAATGCCTGAATATCATAATTGCCGCTATTCCTATAAAAAAAGGAAGGATATTCATGAATATCCACCCGGCTATCCCGGAAACAAAAGCGATCGCAATATCGGGTATGATAAATCCGTACATTTCTTCCCGCCGGTATAACATGCTTATGATTTTAAACCTTTCTTCATTCATAACATAATCATCCATTACGATAATAACGCTACAGCCAGGAATGCGCAGATTGCCGTAACGCCTATTCTTATCCATGAAACCTGGCCGGTCGCTCCCTTCGAAAGCAGCAAAATGATGAACATTATTATAGCTATCACTCCAAGTATACCGCCGATGATAGTTTTAGCGCTATTGAGAAAAGTCTGGATAGACTGCAAGAAACTCAGGCTCTGGCTGGATAGGTCGCCGTTCGAGGAAGTCTGTGAGAACACATTCCCGTATAATGCTGCCAATAAGATGGAGGCGGCAGGTTTTCGCATTTTTTTTAAATTCATATAATCCTCACTTTAGAAAATAAAATTCTATATCGCTGCCGGGGCTCTCCCTGAATTCGAGGGCTGCCGGTTTCTCCATGTTCGACAGGACGCTTTCTATAAGCGTCTTGTTCGAATAACTGCATATTGCGACGGTTCTTTTTAGGGGGAAGTAATCGCCGATCTTATCGATGCAATACCTGACGGTCCATTGGCTTATCTCCTTTTCTTTTATGAGGAGAGGGGCGGAAGCGGTTTCAAGGGTTTCTTCATGATTGTCATCGTTTCTCAGGATGGCATAGCAGTTTTGGGGTAGTATGTACAAGGAGCCGTCTTTTCTGGCTTCTTCTTTTTTTATCATGACGATATCGCCGCTTAATTTGCCTTTTTTGGTATAATCCGGAAGTTCCGTGCAGGAACAGGCAAGGGCCGCAATGAATAATATTGCAATCGGTTTTAACATTTTCAGCCTCTATAATCAATAATAAATTGGTACTACCTATTAAAAAGTATCCGTGCCTTTTTTAAAAAATTCATATAAACGAGTAACGATTATAAAACAATTTAATAATGATGTCAATAGGCGATTGGTAATATATTAAAAATATTTTTGAAGTGATATACTATATTGCGGACAAAGCCGGATAAGTGAATATATTTTTTCACATCCTCATTTTTCCTGGTGTATCCGGATAATCGGAACCGGGTAATGTGCCGACAATCGATAATTGTCAATAATGCCTTTGACAAAGATGTTATTGTCATGGTATCATTGTTATGGTACTGAAATGGGATCAAATATGGCAAAGGGGTTGGTCTTATGGGAAATATCGATTTAATTCCGGATTTTCCAAATGAGGAAAAGTTAAAGCCCGTTGAAAGAGAAATAATAACCAAATGGACAAAAAAATACATTGACATGACTATTAGCGAAAATAAAAATTACAAAATTAGTGAAATAATAAAATCATGTTCGATCGAACATTTCAATGCAGTAAATATGCAAGAGGTGCTTGAAAAGTATGTCGGAAAGGTTGAAGAATTCATAGAATTTATTCAAAACGAATGGAAATGGAAAATTACATTCAATAAAGAGAATGGGATAATCATTGCAGATGAAAACAAAAACTATTGTGTTTGCCCTTTAGTAAAAATGAATCTGATAAAATCAAAAAAATTGTGTTTATGTTCGGAAGGATTTGGTGAAAAAATGTTTTCTTATATACTGAAAAAAACGGTAAAAGCAAAAGTAATAAGATCATTTCTCAGGGATGGGAAAAGCTGTATTTATAAAATAATCATCAATCCCTGAAAAAAACTCTAAGACCGGTTTAATTGTAAGGAGCATAATATCGCTGATAATTTAAAGAAATTAAATTTGATCGGATGCTGCGGAATATCCTGCGGGTTATGCCCGCGATATCATTCCAAAGCAAAATCCGGATGCCTTGGATGCGGACCGGACGGGCATTGCTCCTTCTGCTCTATCTTTAGATGCTGTCAAATGAAACGAACCTTTGAGACTTGTGCAGACTGTAATGAATTTCCATGTAATAAATTCAACAAATGGTTTGATACGGATAGTTTTGTTACTCATAATAATTGTCTTGTAAATATTCAAAAGATTAAAAATATTGGAATTATTGATTTTTTGAAGGAACAATCGGAAAGAAAAAATATTCTTGAATTTATTTTAGAGAATTATAATACAGGAAGGCTTATGAGCTTTTATTGCCTTGCATCATCCCTTTTAAATATTGAATCATTAAAAAAAGCCTTAAAGAAAATTGAAAACATTAATGAAAACAAAGCGAAATCATTCGAGATGATAATAAAAGAATACGGGGATAGTGAAAATATTTCCTTGAAACTTAGGAAGTAAAATATCAGACTGGCTTATAGGAATATCCCTAACGATGATCTATACAAAATCGTATCCCGGAAATAATGTTCTTTCGGCTTTAACTGTAAAAATATGAGTTCAACTGATTTGACTTACCAATGAATTATTTAACATTTGTCCGGCGCTTGTATTTCCGGCGCTTTTTTCTTTTGTTCTTTTGGAAAGCATTAAGGGCGGTTCCAATAACTTGCAATGTTGTTAGTAATTTGATTTCTAATTATAATAAAAAAAGGAACTATATTTATTGGAATAATTATAAATGGTTTGATTATAATTCTTTGATCAAAAAGGAGTCGCTAATGAAGGTGAATGATACCGGTGATGTTTCCGTAAAAGGCGAAATGCCGGCGGGTAAAAAGCAGAGAAGGTTATGGAAATATTACAGCGCCGTTTTATGGAATATTATTTTTTTCTTTTTCATTAATCTTTATCCGCTCTGGATTTCAAAGACCCGGGGGGGTGTTACAAACGATTATATAAAGGTGCTTCTGGCTATGGATGTCTCCGTCATCACAATTATTATTGGAAATGCGGTGCTTATTGCGTTCTCGCCGAAGCGGCTGCGGGAGTTGATCGAATTTTTCATATCGGTTACTTCGCTGATCTCTGTTTCAGTCTTTCTTGGTATTTTTCCTCTTGATTTTTCTCATATTGCCGGTTCCTGGCTGAATACCGTTATAAGATGCCTTCTGATTGCCGGGATCGTCGGGACTTCCATAGGAACAATATCTTCACTTATTAAGTTTATAAAAGCAATTATGCTGACTGATTCCAAAGTATTGCTATTGTAACCGGACTAAATAAATTCGGAATTATATACTTGACAAACCAAAGAAAATGAGTTATACTATTCTTGAAATAAATGAATAGGAGAAAAAATATGAAATTTAATCTTCCTGAATATAAGAATATGAGCGAAATGGCTTATATTGATGTCTGCCGATTATCGGAAGATGAAGCGAGAACAATTTTAGAAAATATTCGCTGGAAGGATGGTATAATATGTCCTCATTGTGAAAGTAAAAATATTGTTAGAATCATCGGAAAAGCAAAAACCATAAGAGATGGTCTTATACGCTGTAAGGATTGCAGAAAGCAATTTACAGTTACATCCGGGACAATAATGCATGGGTCACATATTACATTAAGGCAATGGGTACAGGCTTATTATTCAATGTGTTCTCATAAAAAGGGTGTTTCGTCTCTCCAGTTACAAAGAAACCTCGGATTACATACTTATAAATCCGCATGGCATTTATCCCATAGGATTAGGATGACGATGAAAAAGGAGCCTTTAGCAAATATGCTCAATGGACAAGTTGAAGTCGATGAAACCTATGTTGGCGGGAAGCCGAGAAAGGGAAATAACAGCAACAGCAAAAGAGGGCGAGGAACTGAAAAAGTCCCTGTAATGGTATTGGTTGAAAGAAACGGTAAAGCCGTATCTCATCCTGTTCCCGATGTAACCGGGGAAACATTAAAGTCAGCCATTAAAGAAGTAGTTAATAAAGAATCAACAATTATTACTGACGAATGGAGAAGTTATAACGGGATTGAAAAAGAGTATAAAGGCGGCCATAAAGTAATTAATCACGGGATAGGCCAGTATTCAGAGAATGGGATCAATACAAATACCGCCGAATCATATTTTTCACTCTTAAAGAGGGGAATCGTAGGAACCTTCCATCATATTTCTAAAAAACATCTTTTCAGGTATTGTGCGGAATTTAATTTCAGATGGAATAACAGGAAAAAAAGCGATGGAGAAAGAACAGAAAACGCTATTAGGGGGATAGTCGGAAAAAGATTAAAATATAAGGGGGCTTTTTAATGGATAGCATAAGTAAAGAGACTATACAGATTTTGTTTTTTCTAATGCCAGGATTATTAGCATCAATATTTGTAGAATCATTAATTGTAAGAAAAGGACGGGATCAGTTTACTTTAATAGTTGAAGCATTGATATTTTCAGTATTTATTTACATTACTTATCAATTAATTAACGGAAAAAAAATCATAAACTTTCTGGAAAATTATGATTATATGTGTATTACTCAATATTTAGAATTGGTTGGAATAAGTATATTTTATGGAATATTATTTGGCGTATTAATATACAGAGACGCTTTCCATTGGTTTTTCAGAACAATTAAGATCACAAAAAAAACATCAAGAATGTCTATATGGAACGATATTATGGAAACAAATTTGGGAAAGAAAAATTGGGCAAATATCCATATGTCTAATGGTCAAATTATTATAGGTCAAATTTATGGATATTCTGATAGTCCAGATAGTCAATATATATTTGTTGAGAATCCTTATCTTAAAAAGAATGAAGAAGAAATATTATCTCATCCTTATTATAACCCTATTCTTTTGAAGAAAGGCAAAAAAAAATTAATTGATGGGATATTGATAACACCCGAAATGAAAATAGATTATATTGAATTTTTTAAAGATGAAACAATTAAGAATTAATTATCTGATGTACTATTATTAGAGTTATTATTATTTTCTTGTGTAGTAGTTTCTGTTTGAGGGGTATCAAACAATGTGCTTATATCCTCACCTTCAAGAGGTTCGTGATGACCGACTAATGATTTCCATACAACATTATTGGGGTTTGGCATATTTTATACTCCTTAATGATTTACCTAAAATATTATAAAGGAATTATATATATTATGTCAAGTATATAAAAATGGGGTTATGAAATGAGAAAGAGAAAAACGAGAACAAACGAAGGGAAAAAGTATGATAAACCAATATCGGCCTATCCCTTAAAACCCGAAGAATTGATAAAGGCTATTTTTGAGGTTAAGATAGATGGTTTGTCAAAGGTATAGTTCCGAATAAATTTTCAGAATTTGCCAAATTATTTTTCTGATTAAATTACAATAATGGAGCTGGCGATGCCTGTTTTTGAACCTGATGAATACGCAGGTTAAGTAAACTGACTGGTATAATACGAACCAAGAGCCTTGATTTGGTTCTTATCAGCTACCCGAGGGATATCTATTATTATACGGGTTCCTTGCAGCCGCTGTATTTCATAGTATCTACCGGGAATGAACCGCTTGCCGCGGCCAGAAAAGGCATCCCCAGAATAGAAGAAGAAACTGTTAATGTTGAAATAGCGCCGTTTTCAAATACGAATGAATTTGAGAAAATACTCAGAAGCAGGACATCAAAAAAGAACCCCGGAATCGGATTATGCTTCGAAACTATCAGCCATAAGTCATACAACAGGATAAGCGAAATTTTCCCGGGTTCTTTAATATCCGATATTTCCTGGGATGTAAGGCTTCTAAGAACCGTAAAAAGCATAAAAGAAATCGAGTTGATCAGGCATGCGGGAAAGATCATGGCAAGGATACCTGAGATACTTCTTTCGCGTTTTCATTCCGGAATGACCGAGCTTGAGATGTCTGTTATTATTGAGGATTATTTCAGGTCGGAAGGCCTCGGTTATAATTGCAGCCGTCAGGATGGGATCAATTTCGGCTTCGGAGTCTTCAGTGCCGGCATTAATTCCATGAATCCGACAAGGTTTGACGGGATCTGCTCAGGCAAAGGCCTTTCTCCGGCTATGCCTTTCGGGGCCGGACATTCGATGATTGGAAAGGGAGTCCCCGTAATTGCAGATTTCGGCGTAACTATGGAAGGTTATCATGCCGACCAGACAAGGATGTTCTGCTGGGGCAAGCCAAGCAGCCTTGTAATAGAGGCATATTCGGCAATGCTTGAGATCGAAAACGATCTGATTGACTTCATTAAGCCGGGAATGCCATGGTATTCTCCATATGAAAGGTCGTTGAAACTCGCAGAAGAAAAGGGTTATGCAAGCTCTTTCATGGGATCGGGGAGAGAAAGGGTTAAATTTATAGGGCATGGCGTCGGGCTTGAACTCGATGAACCGCCATTCCTTTCAAAGGGTATGGATTATATAATCGAGGAAGGCATGGTCATTGCCGTTGAACCTAAGGTTAGCCTTGCCGGGTATGGGGTTATTGGTGTCGAGGATACGATAGTTATAACAAAGGATGGGAACAACTATCTTACAGAAGCGCCCAGGGATTTTATTTGCAGCCGAGGCAAATAATTATACCGGACGGGGACAGGGGAGGTCGGAGAAAATATGCCCTTAAAACGTTCCGTGGAAGAAAAAAGATTGAATATTATGCTTCATGCGTTACCCGGTTACATGAGAGCCGTAATAATGGAGCTTCGAAATAAAAAATTATCGCGTGAAGAAATAGCTGAAAGCTTGAGCCATATCGTAAGTATGACTGTTTTAAATGGAAATAAAAGGACCGGGCGTTCGAAATTTAAGGAAATGACGGATAGCGGCATTGAAATAGCTTTAAAACTCGGTATTATTGAAGAAAATAAGGGATCGTATTATCTCACTGGCGACGGCGAAAAAGTAGCCGGATTTATGCATGTGAATATATTTATATTCTTCAGAAGATTCTTTTCGATCGAAACCTCTATAAAAATATCCGTCTTTGTATTGATAATTCTAGGTATATTGAAGCTCGGCTTCGGCTTCGTTTCCGGTTCGGCCGGTTTGATAGCGGACGGTATAGACAATACCATGGATATATTGTCTTCCTTAATCGTATGGGCCGGCTTAAAATTAAAAAAGGAAAAAGCCTCTTCAGTATTCATAATTGCTATGATGTTTATCTCTATAATATTCCTTGTTATAACGGGAATAGGTAAGATAATTGATCCGAAGCCTATCAGCGAAGGTATGCTCACGATTGCAGTATCGCTTATAGCCGGTCTGACAATGATGATGCTTTCCCTTTACCAGGATGCGGCGGGTAAGAAAAACGGAAATTTTACAGTCATATGCCAGTCGGTTGAATCGAAAAACCATTTTTACATTTCGATCATGGTAAGCCTGGGCATCCTGCTGTCAATTGTTTCGAAAAGTTTGAAGTTTGACTGGCTGATTTACTCCGACGGAGCAGTTTCAATTATCATTACATTATTAATATTCAGGGCTGCGTTATCGCTGACTCTTTCTTTCCTGAAAGGAGGTGAAAACGAGGGGCAGGTCGCTGATTATCTCAAAGGCAAAACAAGGTCTTTTAAAAGGCGTTTCCTTTATAACTGGATAATGCAACAGCTTGCCGATGAAGGATTGACGGCAAACGAACTGGTATCGAGGTTTAAGGACGAATTTTGCCGGACTCCTCCGGCAATCCTCAGCCTGACGGGATTCGGATATATGCCTGAAGACGCCCGGGACCTTGAAATTCACCTCGATAAATTTATCAAAGAGAAAAAAATAAAGCTGGAAGGCGGGAAATATTATCGTTAGATTCCCCGCGATGCTGCTTTTCTGCGATATGCACCTTTAAAGGATACATTATCGATCCGCTTTTTATATGCGTTAAGCCGGCTTCTTTAAACATATTTTTGTATTCTTTAGTGCTGTAAAATTTAACATGCTCCTGTTCTTTTTTCTGTACTATTTTATTGATCCTTGCTGTTATAAAATCGTCAGACGTTACATCCAGGATATAAATTTTTCCTCCCTGTTTTAATACTCTTTTAACTTCAATTAAGACCTTTACAGGATTGAGATAATGGTGAAATGAATTTGTACAGATGATATTATCGAAGTAATAGCTTTCTAATGGTAAAGATTCGGCACTTGCTTTATAAAAATGCACGTTCTTTAAACCGCGGGAATTTTCAATTGCTTTTTCTATCATTCCGCCGGAAATATCGATACCTGTAAAATCGCCTTCTCCGTCAAGGATTTCAGCGGCGTAGCGGACAGCCCAGCCGGTTCCGCAGCCTATATCGAGAAAATTCGATCCCTTTTTCAAATCCAGCGGCGATATAAGGCGTTTTTGCATGTACCTGAAATAATCGAACCTCTTTTCGTCGTAAGTCCGGGAACGCCTGCTCCACTTTTGTTCGTTGGCTTTTTCATGGCCTGTATTTGAATCCATTAGTCGCCTTTATCGAAATAACTCCGGGTCCTCTCCAGGTTGAGAATATCGTTTTTCTTTATAGCGGATAAAATCATTTCTTCCCTGGATTTGAAATTATCATCAAGTTCGAATTCGTTGATATGTTTGAGCAAAGTTCCGTCTTTATGCTCTAAAAATATTTTAACAGTCAGCTGATATGCAAAAGGCGCCAGCGGCGGCATTCTGATTGTAACCAGTGAGAAATTCTCGGGAATAATGATTCTCTCCAGCTCCACATCTCCGGACGGGGTTCCCCTGGATATTGTGCGGAGCGATCTTTCATTCCGGAATAATATTTCAGTATTAGCGGCAACAGGGTCGATTTTTTTCATGAATTCCGCTGCCGCCATTTCATTAAACGCTTTTTCCCTGGGGCATTTTAAAATTATTTCCTCGCATATCTTCGGCATAATTATATCTCCTATATTATTGAAACGGCTATTATTGAATCGTCGGAGCTACCTGCCGGCCTGCGAGAACCCGAAGCTTAATAGGACGCTCATCAGAACAATTGCGGCAAAAAATATGACCCGCCCCCACTTATCCGGGCCTGCAACCTTGCCGAGCTTGAATAGGATATATCCTGCGGCGAGGTTGCCGAGCGCCCATAGCGTATTCACGACCGGGGGCGAAAGGCCCTTTCCCGGGGGATTTGCGAACGGAGTGGGAAATAATTCACCCGATACTCCATGGATAAAGTGCGGGACGGTATTTACAAGAAAAGCCCGCGAAGAAACAAGCCAGGTAATTGTACCATTTCATGGTCTGACTCCTTAATTCTATTTTCGTCTTTCAGCTTCCATTTCAAGAGTTGCCGGTTTGTATTGAAATAACGACAATAATTCCCGATGCAATTCAGGCAATTCCGAAACATAAGATTGGGGGAAATTGTTTAATAATTTAATATAACCGAGCAGGTTATGAATAAAAAGCATATTGTCGGAAAATAAGGATAAAGGAGATGTCAGATTATAAGCTATCAACGGAAAAATAAGAGGTATTTTTTGGAATTTTATTTTCTTTTCCCAGACTTTCGATATCCTTTTTGCCGCATCCGGAAAAGAAAGAGCTTCCGGCCCAACCAATTTGATTCTTAATCCTGACAGATCTTCTCTTAAGGATGCTTGAGCGGCAATTTCTCCCAGATCTAAAGGGGATATTGTCGGGAGGCCGGCAGGGCCGCCGCCCGGGACCATCATTTTATTTCCCCGGATCATTGAAAAGAATATCTGCATAGAAGGGGGCGCTCCAAGTACCGTCCAGTTGAGATCTGAACTTTTTAACCATAGCTCAACTTCGGCCTTTTCGTTCGCTGCAGCTAAATTGTGTTTGCCGGCAAATTCCCGGTTAGCTTCAAATACTGAAATGTAAACGATCCTGTTGATTCCTTCATTTTTAGCCGTTTTTAGCATTGAGATTACAGCATCCTGTTCTATTTCCTTCAGACGTCTGATCTGTTTTGGAACAAATGCTGAAATTGCTATAATAATACAATCAACTCCGAATATGGCCTGTTTTACTGAAAAATTTGATAAAATATCTCCCGAAACAAATTCGACTTTATCACCCAGGGTTTCCCCGGCTTGTTCGATATTGCGGGTCATTACCCGGACGTTAACATCTTTTGACAAAAGACTTTTTACAATACAACGCCCATAATGCCCGGTCCCTCCCAAAACAAGAACGGTTTTTCTGTTTGCCATGTTATTTAACTACTCCTATTGCCATACCATCGTATCCCTTTTCTCCGATCGTCTGAATGACGGCAAAATCCGCCGCGGTGCATTTTTTAAGGTAATCATTCAGCCTTTGAACGCCCAGGACTTTAGGGTCTTCGGTTTTTTTATTAAGTATTTCCCCTTTACGAATGACATTGTCCAATGCAATTACAGTTCCTTTTCTTGAGAGTTTGATCGCCCATTTTAAATATTCTACATAAGGAGGCTTATCAGCGTCGATAAAGATGAAATCGAAAGGGGCAATATTGCTTTCCAGTATTTCCGGCAAAATTTCCAGCGCTTTTCCGTTTTTCAGGGAAACTGTTTTATCGAGACCGGCTGATTTTATATTTTCTTTTGCAATAGCCCAATTACCTTTATCATACTCGATCGTTATAAGTATCCCGTCATGGCTTAAAGCCCTTGCCAGCCATATGGTGCTGTATCCGACGAGAGTCCCGATCTCCAGTATTTTTTTTGCTCCGCATGACCTGGCCAGAACCTGGAGAAATTTGCCCTGAACAGGCGTAATAGCGGCTTCCGGCATCGACGACCTTTTACAGGAGGCCCTGACAGTTTTCAGGACTTCGTCTTCCTCTCCGGTCCGTTCTTTGATATAATTATCAACTGATTTGAAAAGTTTTTTATTCATTTTCATATATAGTTTCCTTTGATTCCATTATTCTAATCCCTTCACAGGGATTTATCAAAATTTCGTCCGGACCGACGCCGCATTAACTGGACAAACATGCCCGGCCAAATTAGAATATTACAATGTTGCAAGGCAGGTAGATAACTTAATGAGAAACAATATCATCCATCCGGGCGCGGATGAATTGACCTATGAAATAAGGGAAATCGTTGAAATCGGGAACAGGATCGAAAAAACAGGGGTTGATATATACTGGGAGAATATCGGCGATCCGGTTGCCAAGGGAGAAGAAGTTCCTGTATGGATCAAGGAAATAGTAGCGGATCTTGTCAGGAATGAAAATCTCAGCTACTCCTATTCACCGACAAAAGGACTGCTTAAGACGCGGGAATACATAGCTTATGAAAGAAACCTGGAAGGCGGCGCTCAGATTGACGCCGACGACATACTCTTTTTCAACGGTTTAGGCGACGCGATCTCGAATGTTTACACTTACCTCAATAAAAATGCCCGGGTAATAGGCCCAAATCCGGCTTATTCGACGCATTCATCCGCGGAAGGGGCTCACGCCGGTTCGCCCCACATTACATACAAACTCGATCCCGATAATAACTGGTACCCGGATGTCGACGATTTAAGGGCAAAGATTATCAAGTTCCCTGAAATAAGCGGGATCCTGATCGTAAACCCCGACAACCCGACTGGCATGGTATATTCGAAGGACGTTATCAAAAAGGTCGTAGACATAGCAAGGGAATTCGATCTTTTTATTATTTCGGATGAAATCTATTCCAACCTGTATTACGGAGGTTCCGTCCATAACAAGCTGGCTTCTGTAATCGACAAGGTTCCCGGTATCGGCTTGAGGGGAATATCCAAGGAATTTCCCTGGCCGGGTGCCCGCTGCGGCTGGGCTGAATTTTATAACCGGGATAAGGACGCCGCGTTCGCCAGGTATACCAAAACGATCATCGACGCTAAAATGCTCGAAGTATGCTCCACTACCTTGCCGCAGAAAGCCCTCCCTATTGTCATGTCGGATAAAAGGTATTATCCCTATCTTTCCGAGCGCAACGCCCGGTATTGGGAAAAGTCGCAGATGGCTTACGATATTTTCTCGGAAGTGCCGGGGCTCAAGCTGAATAAAGCGTACGGGGCATTTTACATAACGGTTCTTTTTAAAGATGGTTCTCTTCGCCCCGGTCAATACCTGAAACCGGCGAATAACGAGGCGGCCGGCATCATAAAGCCTTTTACCGATACGCCTTACCTGGATAAATGTTTCGTTTATTATTTGCTGGCATCGAGGGGGATCTGCGTAGTACCTCTCTCGTCCGGATTTAACTCCGATTTGTTCGGGTTCAGAATTACTCTGCTTGAGCCCGATATCGTCAAATTCAAGTCTGTCATGCTCGAAATCGCCGGCGCCGCAAGGGAATTTATCGATTCAAATTGATCCTGAAATTCATTCTATGATCGTGTAATATTTCTCGTATTTCCTTGCAGGCGGCTTCAACTGCAGGTTTTCTTTTTTATATCCGAGGGCCAGGCCGTAGCAGGGCTCGTAGCCTTCGGGTATCGGTATCTTCGCAGCGTTCTCCTTAGAGTCGAAAAAGTATTTCGCGAAGCCTATCCAGCATGAACCGATATTAAGGCTCTCCGCCGCTATCATCATATTCGCTATGGCGGCGCAGACGTCCGCGAACGGCGAGACCGCTTCCGTTTTTCCTGAAACGATGATCACTGTAGGAGCATGGTGGAAAATGTGAAGGTCTTCGTTTTTGCCGGCCTTTTCAATCCAGTCGATATCCGCGTATCTCATTTCGACTTTGCTGCCCCGGTTGAACGCATCGATCAATTCCCTGTTGCGTATTACGGTAAAATAACAGGACTGCTCGTTGTGCGCCGAGGGCGCCTGGATTCCGGCCTCGAGAATCGATAGCAGTTCGTCCTCTTTAATTTGTTCGCTCCTGTATTGCCGGACGCTTCTCCTGCCGGCTATGGTTTGAAGTACTTTATTCATCGTACCCCCCTGTTAATATAACTTCAAGTAATTAAATTTAGTAAAAATACTGCAATATTGCAAGGGCGCGCATGGCTTATTCCAGGCTAAGCCTCTCGTGTCCGTGGTACATCCTGTCCCGCAGTTTCCTGACTTCTTCATCCTCCAGGTATTCGTCGAAACGCATTTTCCTGTCTATCACGCCGGAGGGGGTGAATTCTATGATCCTGTTTGCTATCGAGTCTATAAACTGGCGGTCATGAGAGGAAAAAAGCACCGCCTCCGGAAAATTGATCAGCCCGTTATTTAAAGCGGTGATGGATTCCAGGTCCAGGTGGTTCGTAGGTTCGTCAAGCACAAGAACGTTGGCGCCGGCCTGCATCATCCTTGACAGCATGCAGCGTACCCTTTCGCCTCCGGAGAGCACGCCGACCCTTTTCAACGATTCCTCTCCCGAAAAAAGCATCCTCCCCAAAAAACCCCTGACAGCGGTTTCATCCTTGTCCTTTGAATACTGCCTGAGCCATGCTATGAGATTGATATCGTCGTTGAAGTAGGGGCTGTTATCTTTGGGAAAATAGGCTTTAGTAATTGTCTCGCCCCATTTTACCAGTCCCGAGTCCGGCTTTTCCTCTTCCATTATTATCCGGAATAATATTGTTTTGGCAAGGTTGTTATGCCCGACAAAGGCGATCTTATCGCCCCGGTTTACCGAGAGGTTGAAATCCGAAAGGACCGGCGCGCCTTCGATCGCCTTATCGAGATTCTTGATATCGAGCACTCTTGCCCCGCATTCCCTGTCGGGCTTGAAAGCTATATAGGGAAAACGCCGCGAGGATTCCGGGATTTCTTCAAGCGTTAATTTTTCGAGGAGCTTTTTCCTCGAAGTTGCCTGTTTCGCCTTGGAGGCGTTCGCGCTGAACCTGTCGATGAAAGACTTCAGTTCCTTAGCCTGTTCCTCTTTTTTCCTGTTCTCGTCTTTCTTCTGCTTTAAAGCGAGCTGGCTCGCCTGGGCCCAGAAATCGTAATTGCCCGTATAGACCTGTATCTTGCCGAAATCGATATCGGCTATATGGGTGCAGACCCTGTTGATGAAATGCCTGTCATGCGACACGACTATAACTGTATTTTTAAAGTCGTAAAGAAAATTCTCAAGCCATGTAATGGATTCTATATCGAGGTGGTTGGTCGGCTCGTCTAGAAGGAGTATATCCGGGTTTCCGAATAAAGCCTGGGCGAGAAGCACGCGCACCTTGACCCCGCTTTCAAGCTCCTTCATTTTCAAATTATGGAATTCGTTCGATATGCCCAGATTGGACAGCAGGCTCGCCGCGTCGGACTCAGCCTCGTAGCCGTTCATCCTGCCGAGCTGCTCTTCAAGATCGGCGGCCCTGTGGCCGTCCTCTTCTGAAAAGTCTTCCTTTGAATAAAGTTTCTTTCTTTCAATTAAGACATCATGCAGTTTCCGGTGGCCCATAATGACAGTATCGAGCACCTGAAATTCGTCGAAAGCGAATTGGTCCTGGGACAACATGGCTATGCGTTCGTGCTTTCCATGGGTAACGGAGCCCTCGTTGGGTTCTGTCTCTCCGGACAGTACCTTGAGAAAAGTCGATTTTCCCGATCCGTTCGCACCGATCAGGCCGTAGCAGTTGCCGGGGGAGAATTTGATATTTACGTCCTTGAAAAGCAATTTCTTGCCGTACGACAGCATAAGGCCGCTTACTTCGATCACTATTTACCTTCCTGATAAAATTATTAGGGAATTTTATAGCATATAAACGCATATTTAGCCAGAAAACTGCGGGGAAGGTGAAACTTGACAATCGGATAAATTATTATTAAGATAATATGAAATCATATTTAGGATTATCTTAATGTGGATACCAAGATATCTTGAAAAAAAGATCGCTGAAGTGGTATTATCAAGGCCGGCAATGTTGCTGACGGGGATTCGCCAGGCCGGCAAAAGCGCCCTGTTGAAAAAAATGTATCCGGAAGCTTTATATGTTACTCTTGACAGGGTGATGACAGCCGCAAGCTCCGAAGAAAATCCCCATGCTTTTCTCGAACAATTCAAAGAAGAGGCCTGTGTAGTACTTGATGAAATACAATATGCCCCATCGCTTTTCAGGGAATTGAAAATAAGAATTGATGAAAACAGGGCCATATACGGAAAATGGCTGCTTACAGGCAGCCAGAAATTCTCCTTGATGAAAAACGCAAGCGAATCTCTTGCCGGCAGGATCAGCATACTGGAATTGGAAACTCTCAGTACTCATGAATTAAGACAAAGCGGATATTTTCAGGAACTGGACGATATCCTCTGGAAGGGAGGATTTCCTGAAACATGGGCCGGCCGGAATATTGATACGGCCCTTTTTTTTGAGGATTATATTCAAACTTATCTTGAAAAGGATCTCAGGGCCATCCTTCAGGTGACCAGTCTCAGAGATTTTCAGAGATTTATAAGGGCATGCGCCGCGAGGACAGGACAGCTTCTGAATCTAACCGATATTGCGAAGGACATAGGCGTAAGCTCAAACACTATAAAATCCTGGATAAACTCCCTTGAAACATCGGGGATTATTTTTCTTCTCCAGCCGTATTCTTCGAATATCGGTAAACGCCTTGTAAAAGCCCCGAAAATATTCTTTTCGGATCAGGGTTTATTGTGCAGCTTATTGAATATACACAGCCTCAATGATGTGAGAGGTCATATTTATGAAGGACGGATCTGGGAAAATTTTGTATTTACTGAAATTTTGAAGACAGCCGGTATACGTCCTTCGAAAAACCTTTTCTTTTACCGCGACCAGAACATGGTTGAGATAGATTTCCTTATTGAACTGGACAATAAAATTTTCCTGATCGAAGCGAAATCGGCGGAGATCGTCAGCGGTTCAAAACTCAATTTCAATAAGATTAAAAATCTCTTCAGGGATGTAAAAACCGAGTGTTTTTTGGCCTCAAGGATAGGAGAAAACGGCCTCCTCGAACTGAAGGATTACAGAATTTACAATCCTCTGAATTATTCCCCTGAATTCTGTTCTTAGCCTTTCTTATTCTTGACAAAAAAGGATTTCATGGTAGAATTTTGTTATGACAGTATTATCTATTTAAATTGGAGGGCTATGATGAGGCGTATCGGGATCAGAGATTTTATTTCTATTGGTCGCCGGTATTGTCTGCCCGGGCTTCTCGGGTTGTTTTGACGGAGTCAGCTTTTACCACGCCGATTATGCGGCCAAAGGCGGCGATCGAGATCGGAAATGTTTACAATTCACGGGAAACCGACTTCGGGAAATCCGAACCGGCTCCGGTGGGCAATATCAGGAGCAGAGGGCAGCTTAGGCTTACCCGATCCAATATATCTGCAAAAAGGCAAGACCATAACCGGGGAAGTAAAGAAAACGATAGAACAAGTTCTTACTCAAAGCGGTTTTTCGGTTGTGGAAAACGGCTCGCCGTCTCTTGAAGTTTACTTCAACTGTTTCTGGTGCGACGGATTCATGGCCGCAAAGGTTGAAGGCACCGTTGAAATCCGGCTGATCGCTTCCGGCAAATCGACCGTCCTTTATAAAAAGGAGGTCGATGAGATTACTAGACTTTCAACCTATCATTGGGATATTTATGAAGTAGATTATACTTTCAGCACTAATGAACGATATAGGAAAGGATATCGCGGAAGTTGTCAAATCCGAGGAATTCCAGGCCGCTTACAAAAAAGCCGGGAAAATTTAATTAAACGGAATTAATGCTATCCCCTGGCGGGGTTCTTTTACTGAAATAGCATCATTTTGTCGTCCTTTGTCGTGTTGACGATATCTTCGAATAAAATTGCTGCAAGATATGCGCCGTTATTATTTTGAGTCCAGCTAGTATAAGGGTTTCCTACTACATGAAGCTCAGCCTGCCACATTTTTTCTTTAGAATTATTATTAATGATTTCAACATTATAATACGATTCTTTAATCAGGCCGCTCCCTTGAAAAATAATGCTGTCCCCTTCTTCGATTGTGATTACCGCCGTTGGATTCATATCCGAGATGATTTTTTCGGTATCCGGTTTATCGAATTTATATTTATTCATGACCACGCATTTAATATTGATAGATTTGTTTGTAAATTCGTCCCGCATAGCCTCTTCAAAATCATCATAAAATGTAGTATCTTCCCCCGTTGAAAAAAGCGCATGGTTTTTTCTTAAATGAAAATTGCATAGCATTACCACCGATGAAATTTTTTCATTAGAGTAAACGGGGTTTGCTTTTGAGATCACATCCCGCCCGCAGGAACTTATGATTATCAGGCAGGTTAAAACAATCAATATCCTGTACATATATCCTCCTTTTGACCGCATTTACTGGAACAGTATCATGCCGTCATTTCTTGTCGAATTGGAAATGGTTCTGAACAAAACCGATGAGAGCATTCCCCCGTAAAGTAAATACAACCCTCTTATTTCAATCTGAGCCTGCCACATCGGTTCTTTCGATTTACTATCGATAATTTCAGTCTTAAAAAGTGAATATAAATTCCAGGGATCCCTCTTTTCGACGGTGCTCTCCTCTTCATCTATATTAATTATCACAGTGGGATTCATATCGGAGATGATTTTATCGATATCCGGTTTTTTAAATACATATTTATTCATGACGACGCATTTGCTGTTTATATCTACCTTTGTAAATTCATCCTGGATGGTGTCTTCAAAATCATTGTAAAAATTGGTATATTCGGAAAATTTATTTATCAGCCGTTTATGAAAATTTCCTATTATGACAACAGATGAAATAGTTACATTTGTGTATTCCGGATTCGCCTTTTTGATTTTACATATTCCAAAATATAACGGAAAGGTATTTGTATGTTGACACGTTCCTGTTTCGTAAAAACCGATAATAATAAGGAAGGTTAAAACCAATAATCTTTTATACATATTTATACTCCTTATAGAGCAATATATACGTATTTTAAATATCGATTATTTTATCGTCAAAAAACTGTAATGCGCAGGCAAATTAATAATTGTCCTGCTTTATAATATATATTTACTTGAATAGCATCATCCTGTCTTTTCTCGTCGAGTTGGTGATATTTTCGAACAAAACTAAAGCCAGCGTTTTGCCGTTATTAAGTTCATTATAAAATATTAATTCGGTCCCATACACGTCGAATTGAGCCTGCCACATTTTTTCTTTTGAATTACTATTTATGATTGCGATATCATAAAATGATTCTACGACTAAATCCCCTTTCATTATACGATCCCCTTCATCGATAATAATTATAGCCTTAGGATTCAAATCGGAGATGATTTTATCGAAATCCAGTTTTTCGAAAATATATTTGTTAGTTACTATGCATTTGTTGAAAATATTTATCTTTATGAATTCATCCTGTAGAGCGTTTTCAAAATCATTGTAAAAATTGGTATTTAAAATCCCGCGTTGTATACTGCATATAATAACCGCCGAATGGATTCTTTCATTGTTATAAACCGGATTAGCCTTTGTGGTTATGCCTGTATGTCCCACTCCGCAGTAACTGAAAATGACGAGGCCTGTTAATATTAAAAATATTTTATGCATTTATCCTCTTCTAAGGCTGCTTATGATCAGAATTATAATTATCTGTCAGTTAATTGTCAATGCGAATGTCATTATGTGTGCCATTATTATTCGGGGTTTTGAAACAGGCCCGGATTTTCGATCCGGCGTCCTTGACAATTGTATAACAAAAGATTATATATAAAGAAAATTCGAGGAGGGTGCCATATGGAAAGGCCGAAATTGCTTTCTACAAGCCTGCACGACGAGACCTTCGCCGGGGTTTCCTATCATCTTGACGGGGAGGTGGTTCCCGCGTTAACCGTAGAATTAACGGAAAGCCAATCGGTTTATTTTGAGCATCATATATTGTTCTGGAAACATCCGAGCATCACAATGAGCATTCGGGCTATGAAAGGCATGATGAAGCGTATGATGGCTGGAATCCAGATATTCATTACCGAGGCGAAAGGCCCCGGCCAGATATCTTTCAGCCGGGACGGGCCCGGGCATATCGTCAGCATCCATCTTAAACAGGGCGAGGAACTGCAGGTGCGCGAGCATCAATTTCTCGCGGCGACGGGAAATATCGACTATACCTTTGAGAGGGTGAAAGGGATCACGAATATGCTCATGGGAGGCACGGGGTTCTTTATCGATAAGTTCAAAGGCGCAGGCGGGGACGGTATTTTATGGCTTCATGGCTACGGGAATGTTTTTGAAAAAGTCCTGGCGGCGGGGGAGCAGATCGATGTGGAACCGGGCGGCTGGCTGTATAAAGATCCAGGCGTCAAAATGGATACCAACATGCAGAGAATAGCCTCGGGTTTGATCGCAGGCGTGAATATGATCACCAACCGCTTTACAGGCCCCGGGAGGCTGGGACTTCAGTCTATGTATGTACACATACCTACTACTGAATAACCAAAATCAATTTTTTACGGTAAAATAATTCGGCTTGCAAACTGAACAGCCGATGATATGCAGGCGCAGTTTTTTTCCCTCTTCCCACATTTTCCCGAGTACGTAGCCTTTCCCGCCAAGTTCGTTTTTACAGACGGGGCATATTCTTTTTACGGCTTTTCCGGGCGGATAGCAGGAGGGGCAGCCGTATAAAAGGACAAGTTTTTCCCTGCCGAGGGAATAAGCGGCGGTTTTGACCCTGTCCCCTTCCTTTATCATGGAACCGCAGACAGGGCAGGGGGTTTTTTTAAGGTTGAGTTCGACTGTACCGGTTTTATATTTTTTCAGGGCGAATAAAACGTTGCTCCTGATTATAAAATAAGCCAGAGCAAACACAATGAGGGAGATTGAAATAGTAGCGGTTAATTCTAAAATATGCCTTTCCTTTTTCAAATAAAAAAAACCGATGGCTTCTAATCCCGGTTTGTCATCATATCCCTAACAAATCTTCCCGATACTGTTAAATCCCCGTCCGCCCATTGGCCGCCTGCTCCGGCCCCGTTTCTTAAAAAGGACGTGGTTTCATTGATGTCGGAAAGGGAATAATTACACCAGCTTATCTTCCTGCTGTTAAGGAAC
This sequence comes from uncultured Spirochaetota bacterium, assembly GCA_963768055.1. Taxonomy (GTDB): domain Bacteria; phylum Spirochaetota; class Brevinematia; order Brevinematales; family JAOACQ01; genus CAVYGN01. The sequence goes on from CAVYGN010000001.1 coordinate 377,893, forward strand.
CTTACCCATGTCCCGGAGCTTTCAAGATCCGACGGACCTGTCGGGTTGCTGCCTGTAGTCCCCCATTCCGTGCAAAATATGGGGATATCGGATAATTCCCTGTCTATCCTGTTGGTGAAGGATAACGGATGCGTGCCTGAATAAAAATGCAGAGTATACATAATATTGTTATATTTCAAGGGATCCTCAGCAGCCCGGTGAAGATCGAAACTCCAGAATTCAGTACCTACGATTATTAATGCTCCCGGATCGCCGGCTTTGATTACAGGTATTATATATTCAGCATAAGGTTTTATACTGGCTTCCCATCCAGTATGATTTGGTTCATTGCAGATCTCGTAAATTACATGCTTTTTCGCCCCGTATAGAAATGCCATACGCTTGAAGAAATCATGGGCCTCCTGCCTGTGAAGGTTAGGGTCGCCGTCATACATAATATGCCAGTCGATAATGCAGTATATCCCGCATTTCTCGGTGATATCCACGGCTTTCCTTATAAAGTTTTCAAGATCAGGGTTTTTTAAATAGCCGGGTTCGAATACCTGTCCCCAATTCCCTCCCACGACCCAGAGAGGTACCCTAAGTACATCCATTTTCCATTTTTTTGAAAGATAAGAAACAGCTTCATAATTAATATATTTAGCTTCATAGTTAAGCCCCCTTATAAACAAACCCCTCAATTGCACCGGGTTTCCATGTTCGTTGCAAAGCTGCGTCCTTATAACCTTCAGCTTGCCGTATTTTGCGACAATCGAATCCTGCGGGTATATGCCGGGTATTCCTGAATTTGTAACAGGCAGACTTTCCGCCGCCTTAGTATTATTGGTTATCGCAGGATGATCAGGTTCGATGAAGAAAGACTCGACATCTATACACGATGTAAAAAAAACTGCTATTAAGGCAGCGACAAAAACTCCTGCAAATGGCACAAATTTCATAAATTTTCCTTAAAATCCTGCTATTAAGTCACCTGTTTGCAATGAAACCGCGGATGATGTTGTAATTTATATTAATTGAATGCTTTAAAAAACTCAAAATTCCACCCTGAATCCTGCAAGGGGTATTATCGGCCAGTCTTTCGTTTCCTGACGCTGCAATTTTCCGTTGGTAACCGTGTATGAGTACGACGAAATATTGTCCCAATCGAGCGCGTTTATAACTTCTATATAAACAAATCCGCTCGCATACTGGCCTAGCAGGCCTTTAAGCCAGCCGACATCGACAGGAATAGTCAATTTCAAATCGAGCCTGAAATACCAGGGCGTATAAGCGCCGTCGTAATCCCCGTTAAAAAAGTAATACCGGGTTCCTCCGCTGACGTTCATGGATGTGAAATTTGTTACAGGAGTATAAGGGATTCCGCTCATGGCGGACAGTTCGGCTGAAAATTCCCACTCCTGCATGAAGTCGAAAAACGAAGCCTTATCTGGGTTTTTATAGTATGTCATCGATACAAGTGCCGATATCGTATGGGACCTCAGGTAGCTCGGTGTAAACCACTGGTTAAGCGGCGCAGTGTATGGATTGTTGGGGTCTTCCATGGAGCGGTTTGTCACTTCCTCGAATCCGTTCACGTAAGTGTAGGAGATCCATCCGGAAAGCCAGTCGCCTTTTTTCGGCTTTTTTTGTAAATATATATCCCCGCCGTAAACCGTCCTTATCCCGTTATTGTTATAATTGAGGACGGAATCGGTTTCCTCAAGATCGTAATAGTACTTGTAAAAGCCTTCAACCCTGAACATATAGTCTGAATCCGAACACTCGGCTCCTGCGATGGCATGGTAGACCTTTTCGCTTTTCAGGTTCGGATTGCCGCCGTTGCTGTTTAATGACCAGACAGTTGGAAATTGGTCGTATAGGCCTCCCCTTGCATAAAAGTCCAGTTCTTTAGTCGCCTCCCACTTGATCCCGGCTTGCGGAGTGAATTCATTTTCACTGTTAAGCGTGAAATATTCGTCCCTGGCCCCTAATTCAAGAATAAGGGAGGGGATGAACTCCCAGTTATCCATCAGGTAAGCGCTGTAATATGCCGTCTGCTCAGGGCCGATAGTATAACTGCTGTTCTGGTAATTGGTCCATGTCCCCTGCGGCGTAAGCAGGTATTCGTTAAATTGTTCGGTGCTGTAATCGGGGTTATTGTAGATGATCATGCCGCCCAACTGCATTTTATTGCCCTTTATGGAATTCAGGTAATAATCCGAGCTAAGCTGATAATAGTACAGGTCGAAATTTTCACTCCAGGACATCGCCGGATTCTGGCTGAAATTGTCATAGCCGATTGTCGGCATGGTTCCGGCTATTATGTCGAAAGAGTCCCCGCTGTCGAAATTGTGGGTGTATTTCGCACTGCCGACAAGGTTAAGTATCTGATAATTAAAGTTCCCTACGAGGTTATTGAAATTTTCAGGCGCATTGGTGTCTCCGGAAAAAGAATAATTCACCCCCTCGAAAGAAGCATAAGCGTCGAAGGTAATGTTGTCTTCAGGGGATAAGTCCCAGCTTACTTTGAGGATACTGTCCCAGAGGTAGGGATACTGCGTATTGGAGCTCTGGCCGTTTGTATAAATGAGAGGTACATAAAGATCGTAAAAGGTCCTTCTCATGTCGAAGGCGACAGTCAGGTTCGACGCTCTAGGCCCTCCACAAGCATTTCGGCCGATATGGGAGAAAGGTCGATAAAGCCCTTCCACCTGTCCTTGCTGCCTTTAACGGTATCCACCACTATTACGCCGGAAAGGCCCTGTCCGTACATAGCCGGATATCCGGCTGTATAAAGGTCTATGCTGTCAACAACATACGGGTTGAACATGGAAACCGTGTCCGCGCCGCCCCATCTCGTCGGTCTCGTTATATATATTCCGTCCATGCTTGCAATAAATTCGCTGCTGTCCCCGCCCTGAATATACATCCTGCTGTCCATAACGCTTCCGCTGGATGAAACTCCCGGCATAAGCTGGAGGGTTTTAAACGAGTCGTTTATCAGAGTCTGGGAATTTGCGTCCAGTTCCTCTTTCTTCACTGTCGTCTCCGTGTCCGTCTTCCCCTTGTTTTTTTTCGATTCTACGTCGATCTCGCCCAGGGAATATACGGCTTTCTTCAGCCGGATGCCCATATCCTGATCAGCGCCGCTTATCGTTATAGCGTTTGAATATTTTTCATATCCGGGAAGGATCGCGTAAATAGTGTATGTTCCGGCGGGTAAATTTTTAAACACGCAGACCCCCCTATCGTCTGTCAGCATGTTCAGTTTAAGTTCTCCTAAAGAAATGCTTGCGTCCTCGAGGGTCTCGATGCCGTCCGTGACTTTTACGGTCAGGTTCGCGGAAAATATACAGGCGGCTGCCGCAAAGAACAGGGCAAGTGTAACCGTTAATACCTTCATCAAAATAATCCTTAATGAAATTTTACGGATTTAATTGCAATTATTGTGCCATATCATATGTTGATATCCGGCAGAGGAAGATTTCTCCCCGCTGTAGCGGGATAAACCCCCGGGATAAACACTTCGTTCGAAATGACAGCTATGGTAAAAATGGCTCATTGGATTACCTCAGATCATATATGATATATCAATTTTGGTAAGGCTAAAAAATTTGAATTACTATCATGTAATTGTTATATTATTTCATTGGATCAATTGCGTCGAAGGAGGAAAAATGAAAATTCTTAGAGGAATTGTTTTAACTGCTGCGGCTTCAATCTGCCTGACTTGCCTTTTATACGGCCTGGAAAAAAAGGAAGCGGCGCCCAAAGGAAAGATCGTTATCTGCGAGGACCGCGGTTTTTCCGGATTTCCAGAACGCTCCGCGGATCTTATGGCGGGTTTATTGAAGGCCAGGGGTTACGAGGTTGAAGTAATTAAAACCGACCTGAAAGCCGGGGACTTATCCGATATATATGCGCTGATTGTAACCGGCCCGATCTATGCGGGAAACCCCACCTGGAAATGCCAGGGATTTTTAAATAAAATCCCTTCCGGCGCAACTTTCCAGGTCCTGGTTTATGTGACCTACGGGGGTGAAAAAATTCAGGGGGAAAAAGGCGTCGAGGACATGTTGAACAAAAAGAATATCAAGCTTACCGGTTATTCAGGCTTCAGGCAGCCCATGGAAAAGAGCGACCAGGCCGGATGGAACAAAAGCATAGAGGAATTTGTAAATTTGATACAATAGGTCAGGCCCTTGGGCCGCTGCGGCAGTTTAAAATTCCACCCTGAAGCCTGCAAGCGGTATTATCGGCCAGTCTTTCGTTTCTTTCCTTGTCAACTGCCCGTTAGTAACTGTGTAAGTGTATGACGTGACATTGTCCCAGTCGAGCGCGTTTATAAGTTCTATGTAAACAAACCCCCGGGTATACTGTCCTAACAGGCCTTTAAGCCAGCCGACATCGACCGGGATCGTCAATTTAAGATCGAGCCTGAAATACCAGGGTGTATATGCGCTATCGTAATCACCGTAATTAAAGTAATACTGGGTAAGGCCGTTGACATTCGCGGAAATGAAATTTGTTGCCGGTGTATAAGGCGCTCCGCTCATGGCCGACAATACCACGGAAAATTGCCACTCGTTCATAAAATCGAAAAATGAGGGATTGTCCGGATTTTTATAATAAGTCATTCCTGCAAGTGCCGATATCGTATGGGATCTCAGGTAACTCGGGACGAACCACTGGTCCAGCGGGGTGGTGTAGGGATTGTTGGGGTCTTCCAGGGAGCGGTTTGTCACTTCTTCGAGTCCGTTTACATAAGTGTATGAGATCCATCCGGAAAGCCAGTCGCCCTTTTTCTGTTTTTTTTGTAAATATATATCTCCGCCGTAAACTGTCCTTATCCCGTTATTATTATAATTCTTAATGGAATCCGATTCGTTGAGGTCGTAATAATACTTGTAAAAGCCCTCCATCCTGAATGAATAATCTTCGTCCGAGTAATCTGCGCCGGCCATCGCATGATAAACCTTCTGGCTTTTCAAATCCGGGTTGCCCGTATTGCTGTTCACTTCATAAACATTAAATGGGAATTCGTGATATAGGCCGCCCCTCACATAAAAGTCGAGCTCCTTTGTGCTTTCCCACTTGATCCCGCCCTGTGGGCTGAATTCGTTTCCCTTGTTGAGCGTGTAATATTCCTCCCTCCCGCCTAATTCAAGTATTATTGATGGTACGATCTCCCAGTTGTCCATAAGATAGGCGCCGTAATAAGCTGACTGCATAGGGTTGATCGTAGTGTTTATATCGCTGTAATTCGTCCAGACGCCCTGGGGGGTGAGCGCATATTCATTCAGATTTGCGCTTCCGTAAATGGGGTTGGCGTCGATAAATATTCCGCCGATTTGTATCTTATGGCCTTTTATGGAATTTAGATAAAAATCCGAGCTCAGCTGGTAGAGGTATTGTGTGAAGGTTTCATCCCAGGATATAGATTCGCTCTGGTTTAGCCGGTCGTAGCCGAATTCGGGCATGACGCCCGCAACGACGTCGAAAGAGTCCTCCGAATCGAAATTGTGGGTATATCTCGCGCTGCCGATCAGATTAAGTATCTGATATTCGAAATTTCCCGAAAAATTCGCCGTGTTTTGGGGAGAGTTTGTATCGCCATAGGTATAATAATTCATCCCTTCCAGTGAGCCGTAGGCGTCGAACGAAAGATTGTCTTTAGGTGTGATGTCCCAGCTCAATTTGAGGAGAGTGTCCCAGAGATAAGGCCACTGCACATTGGCATTCTGGTTGTTTGTATAGAAAAAAGGGATGATAAGATCGTAATAAGTCCTCCTCATATCGAAGACTACGGTCAGGTTCGATGCTATCGGCCCCTCGACGAGCATTTCGGCTGAAATAAAAGAGACGTCGAAAAAGCCCTTCCACCTGTCCTTGCTTCCGTTAATGGTATCCACGACAATTACGCCCGATAAACCCTGTCCGTACATGGGAGGGTAACCGGCGGTATAAAGGTCTATGCTGTCAACAAGATAAGGGTTGAACATGGATACCGTGTCCGGGCCGCCCCATCTTGTAGGGTTCGCTATGAATACTCCGTCCATGTTTGCTATCCACTCGGAATTGTCGCCGCCCTGGATATACATCCTGCTGTCGTCGGCGGACCCGCCCGATGAAACCCCGGGCATAAGCTGCAGCGTCTTGAAAGAGTCGTTCATTAAAGTCTGGGAATTTTCTTTCAATTCCTCTTTCTTCAATGTTGTCTCAGTGTCCGCTTTGCCCTTGTTCCGTTTGGATTCGACGTTTATCTCGCCAAGGGAATACACCGTCTTTTTAAGGCGTATGCCGATATCCTGGTCGGCGCCTTTTATTTCTATGGTGTTGGAGTATTTTTCATAACCCGGGAGGATTGCGTAAATGGTGTATGCGCCGTCAGTCAGGTTTTTAAAAACGCAGACGCCCCTGTCGTCAGTCAATTGGCTTATTTTGAGTTCCGCGATCGAGACGCTTGCATCCTCCAGGGTTATGGCGCCGTCAGTCACTTTTATAGTCAGGTTTGAAGAGAAAATCCGGGCGTTCGCCGCGAGGAACAGGGCCAGGATAATTGCCGATACTTTCATAAAAAATAATCCTTAAACGATATTATAGAATCTTTTGGCAAATACCGTGCCATAACAGATTACTCATGCTAACAGCAAGCCCGACGATCAAAATTTCTTTAATACACAATCTATTAGAACACATGAAAAAAGAAAAAATGTCACTATTTTTTTTGTTTTTCCCGGATTTTAGATGCGGGATTGAATCGCCCGATCACTTATGATATATCTATTTTGAAAAGGATATCAGAGGATCTCTTTAACCCTGCCTATCCGGCCGTCTTCCAGGCGGACCTTGATGCCATGCGGATGGGTCGGGGAACTAGTCAGTATGTCCCTGACTATCCCTTCCGTTAATGCTCCCGTCGGCTGGTCTTTTTTTAAAACAATGAAAACCTTCATCCCCGGTTTGATCCGGGCCCGGATCGTTCCGTCCATTTAAAACTCCTGCCTGCATTATTTTTTTATTACTATAACCGGTTTTTATGGATACTTCCAATCCTGAAGCCGCCGAGAGGCATGTAAGACCGGTCTTTCGTTTCTTTCCTTGTCAAAACGCAAGGAACGTGCCGTAATGAATTATTTCGTTGACATCCGGCGGCCTTTATCTTTACAATAAAGAAAGAATTTTATATTCCAAACGTCGGCCAGGGGGAAAATTATGGAAAATGATGTCCTCGACATTATGATAGGCGTTGAAGACGAACTTGCGTCCCTGTATACTAAAATTAAAAACGTATCGCGTCTTGAATCTGTCAAAGAAGTGCTGGATTATTTAATTGAAGAAACCGTATTTCACTCGAAGAGGATCGAAGGCCTGAAAACGAAATTCGATAAACCGGTTCTTCAAACGGAAATGATTCAGGTTTTATACGGGCGCATTAAGGATTCCCTTTACAATACGCTGAGCAAAACATACGATTATAACAGCAGCATCGATATCATGGCGAATACTGAAGACAGCATAGGTAAAATATACAAAACAATTTCAAATCACTTCTCCAGGCTTTCGGATTACTATCAAAAAGTTTCGGATGAGATCAATCAGCTTTCCACGGAGGAAGCGGAGCATAAGAGTATTTTGCTGCAGAAAAAAACGGGAATAGCCGGGTAATAATCTGACGCTACTGGCCTGTTTTTTGAATATTATCCCGTCCTGTGCCATAATATCAGGTTGAAAAACATCATGGAATAAGGAGGCGCATATGTCCTGTAAAAAATTGTCTTTATCAGGAACTATTATATTCTGTTCTTTTATCGTTTTTACCGCAATGGGCTGCGGCATGATCTCTTCGGTATGGTTCAATAACAGCGGGCTTCAGAAATATAAAAAAGGGGATTATACCGGCGCCGTTAAAGATTTCAGCGAAGCCGTGAAGCAGAACCCTAAAATGGCTGAAGCCTATTACTACCTCGGCCTTTCCCAGCTCGAACTCCCGGATAATAACGGCGCAGTAGATAGTTTCAATAAGGCTCTTGATCTGGATTCGAGAAACGCTGACGCTTATAACAAGCGGGCCCTTGCTGAAAACAACCTCAGGAATTTTCAGTCGTCAATCGAGGACTGCAACCTTGCCATTAAAATCAATCCGAAACTGGCCGATGCCTATAATAACCGGGGATTTGCAAGGTTTTCTATCGGCGACTTGATGTTTGCGGCACAGGATTATACCACTGCGTTAGAGATCGACACCAACTTTGCGAAGGCTTATAATAACCGCGGCATGTTGAAAAACGATTACAGGAACTTTAAGGGTGCAATAGAGGATTTTACAAAGGCTGTGCAGATAGACCCGAAACTCGCTGTCGCTTTCAATAACCGGGCCATGTCTAAATTATATCTTGGAGACTTTAAAGGCGCGGCGGACGATTGCGGCGAGGCGCTTAAATTGAGCCCGATGATGGGCGAAGCCTTGCTGAACCTGGGGGTCGCGAAATTCAGCCTGGGCGATAAAAAGGGCGCCAGAGAGGACCTGGCAAAGGCTAAAAAGATAGGCGAAGACAACGCCGATGTGATCCTGATCAAAGCCAGCGACGACCTTTTGAAAAACCTAGTTAAATAATCCGGAGGATAATAGATGGATATACTTATATATATAATAGCGCTCCCTATTCTGGGAATACTTGTTTTTGTGCATGAACTTGGCCATTTTGTAGTTGCGAAACTTAACGGTATAGGTGTCGATGTATTCTCGCTCGGTTTTGGAAAAGAATTGATAGGTTTTACCTTGGGGGACACTCGCTACCGGGTGTCGCTGATACCCTTCGGGGGCTACTGTAAGCTGAGGGGTGAGGAGGCGAAGGACCGCAACGATAATACGGAAAAGGACCCGAAGGCCTGGTATAATAAACCGCCTTTATCGAGGTTCGCGACAGTAATAGCGGGCCCGGTTTTCAATTATTTGTTTGCCGTAGTTCTCATGGCGGCTCTTCTTTACGCCGGGTATAAGGCGACATACCTGTCCTCCCAGGTCACCGTGCTCCAGGATAAATCGGCTCCCGCCATGATATCAGGCCTCAGATCGGGCGATACTATCTTGTCCATCGATAATAAAAAGATAGAGAATTTCGAACAAATACTTCCGGCGGTTATGTTTAACGCTAAAAGGGAACTCGAGTTCACCTATCTGCATGAAGGCGCTACAAACCATTCTCATGTGACCCCTGTTTTCAACAAGCAGAACGGCGCAGCTTACATCGGCGTGCTTCCCCTCTTTTACTCCTTTGTGGGTTCCGTCGGCTCGAACACCCCGGCCCTCGAAGCTGGCATTAAACCCGGAGACGAGATAAAATCCATCGACGGGGTGAAGACAGCCTATTTTTATCAGATTGAAGATTTTATAGAGCATAAAACTAACGGGCAGGCGGTATCTCTCGTTATTTCGAGGGCAACCAACAACCTGACCACCACTATTACTAACGTTGTAAGGCTTGCGGGTTTTAACGGCAGGGGATATCTCGGCATCGAGCCCGACGGTTCCCAGAGCCCTAAATTTTCAAAAGTAATCAGGGCCGGCAGTTTATACGGAGCCTTTATCGGAGGCATAAAACAGTCTGACGATCTCATCATCATGACACTCAAGGGTCTTCGTGCGATGGTCACCGGAAAGATCGACGTGCGCAAGAGCGTGGCGGGGCCTTTAAGGATACTTCAGTTCACGGGGACGATTGCGACGCGGGCCGACCTGTGGTATATAATCTGGTTTATATCTTATATAAGCATCGCGCTGGGTATAGCCAACATACTGCCCCTTCCCGGTTTCGACGGAGGACATGCGATCATAAGCTTCGGCGAATTCGTATCCAGGAGAAGGCTTCCGGAAAGGGCCCGGGCTGTAATAGAAATGATAGGCCTTATATGCATAATAATGCTGGGAATATTCGTTGTGCAGAACGACATTATCAATATGTTCTTCGGAAAATGAAGTTCAGGATAGCGGTCCTGGTTTCCGGGCGCGGCTCGAACCTTGAGGCTATAATAAAATCTATAGAATCCGGATACCTGGAGAATGCACGAATAGTACTTGTGTTAAGCGATAACAAGGCCGCGAAGGCGTTTGACATTTGCTCCCGTCACAGGATAAAGGCCGTTTATATCGATCCCGGGAATTACAAAACCAAACTCGAGGGAAGCGCGGAATACATGTATATCGAAAGGCTTAAGAAAGCTAAACCGGATCTTATTGTCCTCGCGGGTTTCATGAGGATCCTGAAAGAGAATTTCATCAGGAGCCTTGGTCATGACCGCATAATCAACATCCACCCCTCTCTGCTCCCGAAATATCCCGGCCTTCATACTCACAAAAAAGCACTCGAAGCGGGCGACCGGTTCACCGGCTGTTCAGTTCATTATGTGAACGAGGTGACTGACGGGGGGAAACTTATCATGCAGGCGAGGGTCCCGGTCATGCTGGGAGACACGGAGGAAAAACTTGCCGCGAGGGTGCTCGAACAGGAACACCTGGTCCTTCCCGAGGTTATAAAAATGATAATCGAAAAAAAGATAATTTATGAAAAGCTGAGCGGAGAACCGATTATTTACGGCGGGTAATTCCATGAATAAAAGAAGGATGCTCCTGCATACATGCTGCGCTCCCTGCCTCTCCCAATGCCTCAATGTCCTTTCGGGTTCGGATTCCTGGGAAAGGATCCTCAGGAAGAGGCCCGATTTCAAGGTTTCCCTCTTTTTCGACAACCCTAACATCTACCCGCAGGAAGAATTCGGCAGGAGAAGGAATGAGTTGAAAAAGGTTTTCAGCTTATTTTCAGGCAGCGGACTTGGCCTTACCCTGACCGGGGACTCTTCCGAATCAAGGCGCGGACTATGGCGGGAATCGGTAAAATTATACCATGAAGAGCCGGAAAAGGGGTTGAGGTGCCGTATCTGCTATTCTTTAAGGCTCGAGGAAACATTCAGGAAGGCCCGGGAGGGTTCTTTCGACGCTGTCGCGACCACCCTGACGCTTTCGCCATGGAAGGATTCTGAAAAAATAAACTGCATAGGCTGGGAATTATCCCAAAAATACGGACTTGAATATATTGAATCGGATTTTAAAAAAAACGGAGGCTACGCAAAATCGGCAGCAATATGCGCGAAGTCGGGGATTTACAGGCAGAATTACTGCGGATGCGTATTCTCGCTTTCAGCGCAAGCTATCAAGAATACTGATAATCCACAAACGAAAGCTCGGCGTTGTCTATGATCCTCTTGACGACGTCGGTCGGGTTCTTGATGATGAGCCTCTTTCCCTTGGTGTCGTTATATTTGCCAGCCATAATAAGAAGGCTGATAGCCGCCGAATCGATATAATTGACGTTGCGCATCTCGAAAATCAGGCTCGACACATGACCGCTGGCTATATCCTTTTCAATATCGAGCTTTATATTGTTTAAAAAAAAGATTGTGAAGTCGCCGCTTATCGTATACTGGATAACGTCTCCTTCAAGGCTGTTCCTCGAGTACTGCATAAGACCTCCTTATTATTCACTTTCAAATTATAAAATAAAAGCAGAAATTTACAAGTATTTTACCGTTACTTTACAATATTTAATTTAGGGCACTTCTAATAACTGCCCCCCTTACGGGGACAAGCCCTTTGGGGCAGCAAGGTAGCGCACCTGTCCTGGGGACTGGCACCAGTCCAGGCACCAGGGCCCATTAGGCGGAATTATTTGATTCATTATTACGATTGTTTTTTAAAATCTGGTTTTTGGAACCGCTCTTTATACTTACAGTACTTAAAATAAACTTTTGTTAATTTCCGGCAGTGACCGCGACCGCACCGTCAAGGTATTTCTGCAATATCCCGGGTATGGCGACGCTTCCGTCCTCCTGCTGGTAATTCTCAAGGACCGCCACCAGAGTCCTTCCCACGGCAAGGCCTGAACCGTTGAGGGTGTGCACGAACTCAGGTTTACCCGTCGATTCCCTTCTGAATTTTATATTTGCCCTTCTTGCCTGAAAATCCATGCAGTTTGACACGGATGAAATTTCCTTGTAATTATTAAGTCCCGGCAGCCAGACTTCAAGGTCGTAACACTTGGCCGCGGAGAAACCCATATCTCCGCTCGAAAGCAGGACGACCCTGTAAGGAAGTTCCAGGAGCTGGAGGATCTTCTCGGCTTCTTTAAGCATATCCTGATGCAGTATTTCAGAATCTTCGGGCCTGGAGAAATTGACAAGTTCGACCTTGTTAAACTGGTGCTGGCGTATGAGGCCCCTTGTCTGGCTGCCCCAGCTGCCGGCTTCGAGCCTGAAACTGGGGGCGTAAGCCGTGAACTTTAAAGGAAGGTCCGGTTCGCCGATCACTTCATTGCTGTAGATGTTCGTGAGCGGCACCTCGGCCGTGGGATTCAGGTAAAGGTCCGAGGATTCTATCCTGTAAATGTCCTCCTTGAATTTCGGAAGCTGTCCAGTTCCCCGGAGAGAAGAGGAATTGATTAAAAAAGGAACGAATTTCTCCTCGTAGCCCGCACCCGAATGCGTGTCGAGCATGAAATTGATAAGGGCCCGCTCTAGCCTTGCCGCTCCCCCGTTATAGAGGGTAAAACCGCTGCCGGCTATCTTTGCGCCCCTTTCAAAGTCGAGGATGCCGAGTTTTTGAGCTAATTCGTAATGGGGCAGGGGTTCGAACGTAAATTCGCGGACCTTCCCCCATTTTTTTATTTCCATGTTGAATGTTTCGTCGGGACCTTCCGGCACGCCGTCCATAGGCATATTCGGGACCATGAGGAGCGCGGTTTCGAGTTCGACGTTTAACGATTTTTCCATTTCCTCGACCGTCAGGAGTTCCGCATTGATGCCGGCGACCTCTTTCATCTGCCCTTCGGCGTCCCCTCCCTTCGATTTCAGAAGGCCGACTTCTTTTGAGAGAGATTTCTTCCGGTGCCTGAGCTCGTCAGCGGTCTTCTGGGTTTCTTTTTTTTTATAATTCAATACGGATATTTTTTCGATAAGTTCCATGGTTTTAAGCCTGAATTTAAGCTTTGCTTTTACTCCCCGTTCGTCTTCCATTATCCGGTTGATGTCCAGCATAATCTTCCGCCTTACAATTATTGAACATGTCTTTCAAATATCAGTTCCACGTAAGCCCTCGATATTTTCAGGCTTTTAGATATATCCTCGATGCTCCATGCCTGCTCCTTGAGCCGCAATATGTTCTTGATCACATCCTCGTCCGCGCCGGATTCTTCCGAAAGAGCCCTTCTCGAGCCCGGCCTCGAGCCGAGTGACGTTTCCTGAGAATCCTTGACCCTTTCGAGCCTGTTTTCCAGCTTCGCTACCCAGTCCCTCATTTTCTGCACCTTCTTCGATTCCTCCTCGATAAGCACAAGGAGGTTATCGATATCGACGATCTTGTCGACGGCGTAACTCACCTTATCCTGGTCGCCGAAAATTTTTGTTATGTTGGCCTGGGCGTTCTTGATGTCGTCCTCGATCTTTTTGGAAGTTTTGACTATCCCCCCGAGTTTTTCTTCGGCGCCGGCGATCTTTGAATGAACGTCTTTAAGGTCTTCCTTGGACGTTTCGATCGAATTCATTATTTTATTGATGACTTCTTTTTTCTTTTCTACATCGGCCGCTTTTAACTTGATGTCCTCGTATGATTTCAGGGTTTCGAGAAGGACGTTCCTGACCTCCTCGGCTTTTCCCTGCTGTTTTTCTATAAGGGTGAGAATGCCTTCGGTTTCCCTGGCTTTCTGAAGGGCTTCCGTCACGGTCTGGTAGATAAGCGCCGTTTCTTTTTTATTATTGCCGATATTCACGAAAAGCGCGCTCAAATCCCTGTTTTCGATCCTTATCAGGTCTATTGTTTTCAGCGACTCTTCAATGTCTTTTCTCCGGGAGTCCAGTTCTTTCAGGAACTGGCTTATTATCTCTATCTGGGAATTAGACTTTGCCGCAAGTCCTTCAGCTCTTTCGAGGACCGAGGACTTTTTCAGCAGGCCGTCGTAACGGGCTTCAATTTCCCTTGTCTTCTTGTTCAGCTCCTTGATATCTTCGAGGATCTCGGCCTTGAAGTCCTCTTTTTCATTTTTAAGCTGTCCCGCCAGGGCAGTAATATCCTTTTTACCCGAGTTATAAACCTGCATTATCTCTTCACCGCCTTTCTTCACATACGAATCGAATTCGGCAGCGATCTCTTTTATCTTTTTCGATATCTCGCCTTCGACGGTTATCGCCTTATTGCGGATGGAAACTATTGTCTTTTCCTCGAAATTCCTGAGCTCCTTCTCCATTCCGGCTATCCGGTCGAATACTTTTTTATATTCCTCGCTGGATTTGGTCAGATATACGCCGATGCCGTCGGAAAAGGTATTTTTATACTCTTCTATTTTAGAGGCGTAGCCTGTAATAATGGCTTCGGTTTTTTTGGAGAGTTCGTCCTCCCTTTGCTTAGCCCGTGCGGTGAAATCGCCGATCTCCCTGGCAAAGGCTCCGGCCTTTTTTTCCATATCGTCCTGTATCTCCAGCGCCCTGCCGTTAAGTTTTTTAACGATTTCGTCGGCGGGAGGGGTGAACGAATCCTTGAAACTGTCTATTTCTTCTTCCATTTTCACCCTGTATTCATTAAGCGCCGACTGGAGCATTTTCACGTTTTCATCGGAGTTTTTAGCGATGAATTTCCTGTCCTGTTCCCTGAGCCCCTCGAGGAAATTGGTGTGAACCTGCCTTAATTTTGAGAGTTCTTCATCCATCCCGGTTTTTTCAAGGTCGATCTTATCGTATATTTCCTTTATCCTGTCTTTAATAAGTCCTTCAAAGCCCGCCTTTCTCTCTTCGATGGCCTTTTCAAGGGTAGATATCTCACGCCTCATTTCCTCGTAGGTAAGATGCATGGCGTTCAATTCCTCCGCACTTTTTATCCTGGCCGAATCGATGACATTCCTAGACTGATCCAGCTCTTTCTGCAAATTAATAATCTCGCTTTTATTGTCCGACAGGGCCCCTTTGAGGCCTGCAAGCTCCTTTTTATAAAATTCGATGTTGTTCATGGTATCGAGTTTTACCTCTTCAAGGATGCCGTCTATATCATGCCGGAAGTTCTGCAGCCCGCTCTCGCCCTTTCCCGACAGTTCTTCATAAAATTTCTGGAAACGCTGTTCTATATTTTTGTTGATGGAATTAAGCTGAATGTCGGCCTTCCTGACAGCTTCATCCATTATCGAACTGAGGCGCTCGATTTTTTTGTTCATTTCTTTGTCTTTTTCGTTGACCTGTACGATCATTTCGTTCGTGAGGTTCCTGAGCTCCGTTCTCTTCGCTATGAAATCGCCGTCGGACCCCTTGAGGGCCTCGGCGAGCTTTTGAGCGAGGGCCGAGTTATATTCATTCAGCTTTGATTCGGATTCTTCCCTTAAGTCCTCGATCATAGCCCCGGTCCTGAGTTTCGCGCTTTCTATTTCGTCTTTCAGGGTCCCGATCTGCGTCAGGCTCCAGCTTCTCGCTTCTTCAAGGGAAGAAGATATTTCTTTTATTACATGATCCTTCCGGTCTGCGGCGGCTTTGTGGGCCGCGGCAATCTCGTTTTTCAGTTCTTTTATCTCGTTCCTGGTGTTGCTGATCAGTTCTTTATAGTCCCCGACGAAGCCTATTTTGAGATCGTCGACAAACTTATCCATTTCCTTCGATTTCCCCGCGATGATATCCTGTATCCCGGTCTGCGCTTTCAAGCCTGCGGTTTTAAGGCTTTCCACGTTATTCTTGTATTCCTCGAGTTCTCCCATAAGGGACGTCTGCGAGCTTTTCAGCTTCTTGCCGAATTCCGTCTCAAAGTGGGTGACTGTCCGTTCGAGAAGGGAGAGCTTCTCGGAGATCGAAACAGTCGACTTGTCGATCCCTGAAAAAATCTCTTTTTCCTTGTCCCTGATCTTCTGCAGAGCGGATTCGGCCGCCTCCTTTCCCTGACCCTTGATTTCGTTCCCGACGCCCGACAATTCGGTCTTCACCGATTGCAGGAGCGATCCGAGCTCTTTCTCTTTTTCCGCAATTTCGCCTATCAAAGCGTTTGTCTCGATCGAGGCCTGTTTCTGGAGTTCGGCGACGTCGTCCTTGAATTTATCTGTAATTTCTTTCACGAACTTCGAAAGTTTTCCGCCCATTTCATTTACCGCTCCAGAATTCGCTGCGAGTTTTACGTTTATATTCTTCATATTTAAGTTGAATTCCTCTTCGAACTTCTTTTCAGACCTGGAATACTGCTCGTCAAGAGCGTTAAGGCGTTCTTCGGTTTTTTCGATGGCCGATTTTTTCATGTTTTCGATTTCTCTGGTAATCTCGGTTCCTGCCCGTTTAAACATGGCGTCGGCTTCCCCGGAGATTTTAGCCTGAAGGGCTTCGATCTCGTTATTCATAGACCCGAATTTTTCTTCCATGCCGGCGACCTTGGAGTTGTAGCGGGTTTCGATTTCTTTTACGCCGCTCTCAATGGAAGAGATCTTCTGGGTTAAAGTCGATTCGATGTTCTTAGAAAGGCTGTCGGATTTCGCCTTCAGCAGGGCCTCGGTATCCTCAAGTTTTTTATTTACGATCTTTTCACTCTGTTCGAGCCTCGTTTCAAGTTCCGAACTCTTTGAGAATATCTCCCTGCTCATCTCGTTGAAGCGTTTGACGGCCTCGGCGAGTTTCCCGCTGTATTCGGAGAGCGTAGAGCCTGTGCTGTTTTTCAGGTTCTGCACGGCAGTTAAAAATTCCTTTTTAGCTTCGTTCACTTCGCCGGCGACTTCCTTTGCCGCCTTGTCCGACTCTTCCCTGTAAGCTGCGATCCTGCTCTCGAAAGTTTCCCTGATGTCTGAAGCCTCCTCCTGGTATTTGGAGGTGAGCCCTACGAGGTTCTTCTCAATCTCTTCGCGCGTCACTTCGTATCTTCCGTCGAGGCCGGAAAGCCTTTCCTCGACGCTCGTCTCGAGGGATTTCTTAAGTGAATCTATTTCCTTCATTATCTCTGCGTTGGCCCTTGTAAAGAGGTTCTCAGCCTCGCTCTGTATTCTCTTCTCGAGGACCGAGATCTCCGAATTAATCTTGCCGAATTTCTGCTCCATGCCGGTGATCCTCGAGTTGTAGCCGGACTCGATCTCCTTGAACTGTTTGTCGAGGCCCGAGGCGAGGGCTTCCATCCTTCCGCCGATCTCGGTCTTCCTTTCTTCGAATTCCTTGACGGTTTGCCGGAGTTCAATTTCAATCGAAGAAACCCTGTCCTCCATCGATTCCCTGAGTTCCTTTTCAGTCTGGGAGAGGTTTATCTCGAGGGTCTTTGCGATGCTGTCGGTCCTGGCCTTCACGCCCGATTCCATCTTTGAAAATTCCTTATCGTACTGTTCGCTCTTTCGTGAGATTATATCTTCGAGCGAGGATTCGAAGCCCGTTACGCTCTTTGAAAGCAGGGCCTGGGTATCCTCGAGTTTTTTATTAACTGTCTTTTCGCTCTGAGCGAGCCTCGTTTCAAGTTCCGAACTCTTGGAGAGTATCTCCCTGCTCATCTCGTTGAAGCGCTTGACGGCCTCGGCGAGTTTCCCGTTGTATTCGGAGAGCGTAGAGCCTGTGCTGTTTTTCAGGTTCTGCGCGTTCGTTAAAAATTCCTTTTTAGCTTCGTTCACTTCGCCGGCTACATCATGAGCCGCCTTATCCGTGTCCGCCCTGTAAGAGGCTATTTTTTCCTCGAAGGTCTCTCGTATGTCTGAAGCCTCCTCCTGGTACTTCGAAATGAGACCTACGAGGTTCTTCTCTATCTCTTCCCGGGTCTGTTCGTATCTTCCGTCGAGGCCGGAAAGCCTTTCCTCGACGCTCGTCTCGAGGGATTTCTTAAGCGAATCTATTTCCTTCATTATTTCAGCGTTGGCCTTTGAAAAAAGCGTCTCAGCCTCGCTCTGTATCTTCTTCTCGAGGACCGCGATCTCGGAATTAATCTTGCCGAATTTCTGCTCCATGCCGGCGATCCTCGAGTTGTAGCCGGACTCGATCTCCTTGAACTGTTTGTCGAGGCCCGAGGCGAGGGCTTCCATCCTTCCGCCTATTTCGCTCTTCCTTCCCTCGAATTCCTTGACGGTTTGCCGGAGTTCAATTTCAATCGAAGAAACCCTGTCCTCCATCGATTCCCTGAGTTCCTTTTCAGTCTGGATAAAACCGGATTCGATGTTCTTTGAAAGGCTGTCGGATTTTGCTTTGAGAAGGGCCTCTGTATCCTCAAGTTTTTTATTAACTGTCTTTTCGCTCTGAGCGAGCCTCGTTTCAAGTTCCGAACTCTTGGAGAGTATCTCCCTGCTCATCTCGTTGAAGCGCTTGACGGCCTCGGCGAGTTTCCCGTTGTATTCGGAGAGCGTAGAGCCTGTGCTGTTTTTCAGGTTCTGCGCGTTCGTTAAAAATTCCTTTTTAGCTTCGTTCACTTCGCCGGCTACATCATGAGCCGCCTTATCCGTGTCCGCCCTGTAAGAGGCTATTTTTTCCTCGAAGGTCTCTCGTATGTCTGAAGCCTCCTCCTGGTACTTCGAAATGAGACCTACGAGGTTCTTCTCTATCTCTTCCCGGGTCTGTTCGTATCTTCCGTCGAGGCCGGAAAGCCTTTCCTCGACGCTCGTCTCGAGGGATTTCTTAAGCGAATCTATTTCCTTCATTATCTCAGCGTTGGCCTTTGAAAAAAGCGTCTCAGCCTCGCTCTGTATCTTCTTCTCGAGGACCGCGATCTCGGAATTAATCTTGCCGAATTTCTGCTCCATGCCGGCGATCCTCGAGTTGTAGCCGGACTCGATCTCCTTGAACTGTTTGTCGAGGCCCGAGGCGAGGGCTTCCATCCTTCCGCCTATTTCGCTCTTCCTTCCCTCCAGCTCCTTTGCGACCTGGCGCAGGTCGTTATCGATCGAAGAGACCTTGTCCTCCATAGCCTCCCTCAATTCCTTTTCAGTCTGGGAGAGGTTTATCTCGAGGGCCTTCGCGATGCTGTCGGTCCTTGCCTTCACGCCCGATTCCATCTTTGAAAATTCCTTGTCGTACTGTTCGCTCTTACGGGAGATTATATCTTCGAGCGAGGATTCGAAGCCCGTTACGCTCTTTGAAAGCAGGGCCTGGGTATCCTCGAGTTTTTTATTAA
Organism: uncultured Spirochaetota bacterium; assembly: GCA_963768055.1. GTDB lineage: Bacteria > Spirochaetota > Brevinematia > Brevinematales > JAOACQ01 > CAVYGN01. The sequence continues at coordinate 397,010 of CAVYGN010000001.1, forward strand.
CTGTCTTTTCGCTCTGAGCGAGCCTCGCTTCAAGTTCCGAACTCTTGGAGAGTATCTCCCTGCTCATCTCGTTGAAGCGCTTGACGGCCTCGGCGAGTTTCCCGTTGTATTCGGAGAGCGTAGAGCCTGTGCTGTTTTTCAGGTTCTGCGCGTTCGTTAAAAATTCCTTTTTAGCTTCGTTCACTTCGCCGGCTATATCATGAGCCGCCTTGTCCGTATCTGCCCTGAAAGCTGCGATCCTGCTCTCGAATGTTTCCCTGATGTCGGAAGCCTCCTCCTGGTACTTGGAGGTGAGCCCTACGAGGTTTTTCTCTATCTCTTCCCGGGTCTGTTCGTATCTTCCGTCGATTCCCGAAAGCCTTTCCTCGACGCTCGTCTCGAGGGATTTCTTAAGCGAATCTATCTCCTTCATTATCTCCGTGTTAGCCCTTGTAAAGAGGTTTTCCGCCTCAACCTGCAATTTCTTCTCGAGGACGGCGATCTCGGAATTAATCTTGCCGAATCTCTGCTCCATGCCGGCGATCCTCGAGTTGTAGCCGGACTCGATCTCCTTGAACTGTTTGTCGAGGCCTGAGGCGAGTGCTTCCATCCTTCCGCCGATCTCGGTCTTCCTTCCCTCCAGCTCCTTTGCGACCTGGCGCAGGTCGTTATCGATCGAAGAGACCTTGTCCTCCATAGCCTCCCTCAATTCCTTTTCAGTCTGGGAGAGGTTTATCTCGAGGGCCTTCGTGATACTGTTCGTCCTGGCTTTCACGCCGGATTCTATCTTTGAAAATTCCTTGTCGTACTGTTCGCTCTTGCGGGAGATTATATCTTCGAGCGAGGATTCGAAGCCCGTTACGCTCTTTGAAAGCAGGGCTTCCGTATCCTCGAGTTTCTTATTCATGATCTTTTCGGTCTGAGAGAGCCTTGTTTCAAGTTCAGAACTCTTCGAGAGTATCTCCCTGTTCATCTCGTTGAAGCGCTTGACGGCCTCGGCGAGTTTCCCGTTGTATTCGGAGAGTGTGGAACCCGTGCTGTTTTTCAGGTTCTGCAGGTTCGTTAAAAACTCCTTCTTCGCTTCGTTCATTTCGCCTGCGATATCCCTGGCCGTTTTGTCCGTATCGGCCCTGAAAGTCGCGATCCTGCTCTCGAATGTTTCCCTGATGTCGGAAGCCTCCTCCTGGTACTTGGAGGTGAGCCCTACGAGGTTTTTCTCTATCTCTTCCCGGGTCTGTTCGTATCTTCCGTCGATTCCCGAAAGCCTTTCCTCGACGCTCGTCTCGAGGGATTTCTTAAGCGAATCTATCTCCTTCATTATCTCCGTGTTAGCCCTTGTAAAGAGGTTTTCCGCCTCAACCTGCAATTTCTTCTCGAGGACGGCGATCTCGGAATTAATCTTGCCGAATCTCTGCTCCATGCCGGCGATCCTCGAGTTGTAGCCGGACTCGATCTCCTTGAACTGTTTGTCGAGGCCTGAGGCGAGTGCTTCCATCCTTCCGCCGATCTCGGTCTTCCTTCCCTCCAGCTCCTTTGCGACCTGGCGCAGGTCGTTATCGATCGAAGAGACCTTGTCCTCCATAGCCTCCCTCAATTCCTTTTCAGTCTGGGAGAGGTTTATCTCGAGGGCCTTCGTGATACTGTTCGTCCTGGCTTTCACGCCGGATTCTATCTTTGAAAATTCCTTGTCGTACTGTTCGCTCTTGCGGGAGATTATATCTTCGAGCGAGGATTCGAAGCCCGCTACGCTCTTTAAAAGCAGGGCTTCCGTATCCTCGAGTTTTTTATTCACGATCTTGTCGCTCTGGTCCAGGCGTTTTTCAAGATCCGAGCTCTTTGAAAGGACTTCCCTGTTCATTTCGTTAAAACGCTTGACCGCTTCGTTCCACCGGCTGTTTATCTCGCCAAGGGTGCCGGATACATTCGTTTTTAATTCCTTGGCCCCGTTAAGCAATTCCTCCTTCGATTCCCTTATCTGTTCTTCGAGGGACCTGGAGGCTGTTTCGGTTTCTTTTTTGAACGATTCTATTTTCTCGTTTAAAACCGCCTGTAAGTCCGAAGCCATGCCCTCATAATGCTTCGAGAGTTCCGTGAACTGAGTGCCGATCGTTTCCTCGATCTCCCTTTCCCTATCGTCAAGTTCCACCAGCGCCGATGAACGGAATTCATCCATGCTCTTCCTGGCGGTATCTACAGACTGGTCTATTTCGGAAACAAGCGACTGCACTTCTTCCGACTTTTTTTCAAGGCCTTCCTCTATGTTCCTTATGTCCTGGATTGAATTGTCCTTGTACCCCGAAATTTCCTCCCGGGCGTTATTCATGAATTCCTCGATGTTTTTTCTCGCCCATTCCTTGGACTGTTCGATCTCGCTTCTGGTTTGAGCCGAGGTCTTTTTCATCTCGGACATTTCCCGTTTTAATGTTTCGAATCTGCCGGAAATTTCGTTTATATCGGAGAGCTTTTCCTTTACCGATGAGATCTCGCTGTCGAACTTGGACGCCTGTTTGAGGTCGCCGGAAAGCCCTTCCCTGATCTCCTGGAATCTGGCCAGGGTGTCTTTTATGTCAACAAGCTTGTTATTTATATAGGTAGTGGCTTTATCCAATTTTTTAAGCGAAATGTCCAGATTTATGGTTTTATCGAGAAGATCCTTTTCCCGGTCCCGGAACATCATTTTCATATTGGTAACGGAGGTCGAAATAAAATTTTTAAGGGTGCTCAACTGGGTGTTGCGCTTGTCCTTCCTTCTGAAATATAGAATTAAAAAAAAGCATAGAAATGCCGTTGTTACGCTGATAAATATTTCCATGATTCCCTCCCAATCCAATCGCCAGGGCCGCCGCTATCTGACGATAACCCCTCCTGTTCCGGTTGAATAAAATGTGTAAATTTTATCGGGCACAGGGATTATCCCTAATGCCTCGCCGTACGAGGTCCTTATGCCCATTTTCCTGGCAGCATTGGCATTAGTTACCGCGGCTACGAATTTCAAAACTTCAGCCTGGTAATCGTTTTTATCGAGTATATACAGGTCTTTATCTTCGACATTAAAAGTATTGGGAAAATTTTCCTTTCCGTTAAATAAATCGACCCCGTTTTCATGGCTTACGGTTTCGCTGAACAGCCTGTCCGGAAAAGCTATATTCTTAGCTTCGCCCTTTTCGATCATGGAGTAATCGAAATTAAGCACCCCGAAGTCCACGAAAAGCTTCCTACCCTGTATTGTGTATTCAGAAGCGCCGCTGGGTACGTCGGCATCTTTTACTGAGGAATAGGCGAAATATGTGATTTTTACCTGGATCGACCTGTTGTCGCCGTTTATCAAAGGCGCGGTTTTAACCTCCATGACTTTTCTCTCGGCTTTAAGGTTTTTGAGAGCGGCTTCCATTATTTTTACATCCCGGTAAAGCGAAAGTCCCGACGCCAGGTCTTTAAGCGTGGAATAAACAAAGGTCATAAAAAAGATCACAACCAGGCCGATTACAATGTTAGTAAGGTTCGAATAAAAAGCGAAGAGAAGTTCCGGCAATGAAGCGAGAAGATTGCCCGGTGAGAAATGGCCGTTTTTATCCCTGGATTTTCCTATTATTATCAGAATGATAAAAAAAACAATAATGAGCCATCCCCAGACTGTAAGGAAAAGGAAATTGGCCACAGCCGCTATCGGGCCGATAAAATTCAAAAGGGAATTCACGACATTTTCAAGGTTCTGCACGATTTTAAGATTATCCATTTAATTTACCTCCGTCAGCTCAAGACCGCCGCCGGGATGCACCGAACATCTGAATATCATGCCTTCTTCAATTCTCCTGGAAAAACCGGGGTGCAGAGATACGTCCATTATCCTTACCTTGCTGTCCCGGACCATGATATTCGTTTCGTTTCCCGAGGCTTCCATGGCGTTTTCAAACAGGAAAGAGACCGTATTTTTATATGAAATGTCCATGTTCGCAAGGGTGAAAATCGACGGGAAACCGTTTATATAATAAAGGTTCGTAACGGATTTGCCGCTACCCGGGGGGATCGTATCGGTGTAAAGGTTGAACGGAAATACGAATGCGTTGCTAAAGCTTCCGCTCCGGGCGGCTACAACCTTGCATTCGAGAAATATATCTCTGCCGTCAAGCGTGAAAGTCTCGTCAGTAACCGCAGTCCCGCCGATATTAATAAGCTTCAGGTTATAGAGAAACGAATTCCCGGTTTTCGAAAGGACTGATATTTCAGCGAAAGAGTATTCGGATTTAATATACGCCAGCGCCTTTTCCAGGTCTATCTTCCTGTTCTTCAGGGAAAAATTGAACAGGTATATCGCCGCTCCGGCAAGCATGACCAGGAACAGAAGCAGGATGATCCTTCCTCCTGCGCTTGTTTTTCCTCTTTCCGACATGAAATACTCTCCGGAAATTTATGGATTTATCTTACAATATATAGCCGATAAAATCAAATAGTAGATAACCGGGGATGCTTCAGTCGTCAGTCTGCAGTCGTCAGTCTACAGTCAACAATCTTGACTGCCGACTATCGGCTGTCGACTGTTGACTTTGGTTATTTAAATTTGATAAATTTGTGAAAAATAATTATAATTCACCGATAAATTAATATGAAATGATAGGATCGGAAAAATCAGCGAGGAGGGCAAATGAAGTTCACCGTAAATAAGGAAGAATTTATACGTAATTTAGGCATTGCCGATTCCATCATAAATATCAAAACGCCGCTGGCGATGCTGCTTAACGTGTATATTGAGGCCCAGAGCGACGGAACGATTATGCTCCTTTCTTATAATGGAGAAAACGGAGTAAAGGTTGAAGCAAGCGGGACCGTGGAAGAGGGGGGGAAGATATCTCTCCTCTCGAAAAAACTCCTTGAGGCGGTTAAAAAGCTTCCCGGCGAAAGGATTTCTTTTAAAACGAAAACCGACAACGAACATGAAATCATTCTCCATTCCGAAGCCTCGGAGAACCCGATATTCAATATCAACGGAGTATCCGGGGACGCTTATCCTATTTTCTACGAATTCAACTGGGAGACATATATTAAAACAGCCCAGGAAACCCTTCTCGATCAGATAACTTCCACGGAATTTTCAATTTCGACCGATTTCGCGAAACCCGCTTTTACAGGCACGTATATTGAAGAATCCGTTGACGGATATATATCTTTCGTTACCAGCGACGGCAAAAGGCTTGCTGTTATTACAAGGGAGTACGAAGAAAAGAAGGGCGAGGTTAAACTCGGCGTTATAGTTCCCCAGAGGATATTCAAAACCCTCCAGCCGATACTGACCACCGGCGATGTTCTTTTTTCTGTGCATAATAACCAGGCTTTTTTCAAGATCGGGCAGGTCTATGTCTTTTCCAACCTGGTCGACGGCAAATTCCCGAATTATAAAGACGTGATCCCGGCCGAAAGGGTAAATATTGCTACTATCGACAGCGCGGATTTTCTGCAGGCCATAGACGTCGTATCGGTTATGAGCGACCCTGAAACAGGCAAGACCAAGTTCGAGCTTTCGGAGAATAAATTAACGATTATAACCACACATCCCATTTACGGCATCGCTAAAGAGGAAATGGAAATCGATTACAAGGGCACCCCGATAACGATAATGTGCAATTACAAGGCAATCGTCGATTTCCTCAAGGTTACCCAGGGAAAGAGGATCGAGTTCGTAATAAATTCACAGGGAAGCCCGATGCTCTTCAAGACCATCGGCGATGAAAATTACATCTACATATCGATGCCGCTGAAGCTCTACGAATAGCGTCGAATCGATCAATATACAGATCTCTTCTTGAAGTAAATTTTTTCCGCGTAGTATTCGACAGCTTGAGTCGCTAAGGCTCAAAACATCAGCAAACGCTGATTGAATTCTTTTTTAATAAAAGAATTTTTCATTATCTGCAATAATCGATTAAATTAAATAAACAGTCTTGGAAAGCGCCTGCTATGCTGTTTTTCGCCTTGCGTCTCTACACTGTCTCATAAGGCCGCGGAAAAAATTTACTTCAAATTGAGTCTTATAGTGTCTTAAATTCGTTGAGAAAGGATTGGGATTTCATATCGCCGTTTTTCGCCGGTTGAATCCGGCGGGAAAGGATTTTAGTCGAACTGGTAATAGACATGCTGGCGGCCCAGGCCTATAAAGCCGTAATCCTTCACCCTTTCCTCGTAAGTTTCCCAGTTGTCCCCGTAATGGGTGAGGACTGTTTTCGCCTTTATCTCCGGGGGCAGGCCGTTGAGTTCGTCGAGAGACGCATGGACCCCGCCGGTAAAGAGCTGGCAGTCATGAAATATGTTTTCAAGCTTGAAAAGCTTGTCGTAAGAGACTATCAGTTCGTCGTCGTACCTGGTATCGCTTGTGAACATAACCCTGTCGTCTATAATCAAACCGCAGCTCCAGAATGAAGTTTCCCAGCTTTTTGAAGTATCCGGAATATGTTTGGTCCGGAACATTTTTATATTAATGGAACCGATACTTGTTTCGAACGTTTCCCTTGGATAATTCTTCAGCCATTCCGGGCGGATAACTTTCCAGAAATCCCCGAAGTCGAGGACGAAACCTTTTTTTTCTTCATTAAAGGCGCATCCCCCCCTGAGCGACATGTTCCAGAGGATATGCTGGTAATTTTCAGTTATGACCATCACGGGTTTCCTTTTTGCGAAGTATTTCCCCATCAGGGCCGCTTCTTCAAGTCCTCCTATGTGGTCGGCATGGGAATGGGTTATAAGATAATTATCGATGTCCGTCATATTAATACCCATTTCGAAAAGGGCCTGCGAACATTTTGTGCCGCAATCGACAAGGAGATGGTCGTCGCCTTTAACGATCAGAAGGTTGGTTTGATATAACCTCTTTGTGAAAGCGCTTCCTATCCCTATAAAAAAAAGGGACAGCTTTCCGCTGTTTTTCAGGGACAGCTTCGAGCCCTTCATTTCCAGAATTTTCATCGGCCCCCCTAACAATATTCCACTATATATTGTTATCGACTGTAATTAGTTAATCTTTAGTGAAATTTAAAACACAAGTTGAAATCAAAAACCGGCACCGGTGCCGGAGAAATTGACAAAGAAGGGTGCCCGGTGTATGATTAATTATGGTCAATGGAAACAAAAATCAAAGCGGCGATACGTTCGAAATCGGAGGCAAAGCTTTTACAAACAGGCTTTTTATCGGGACCGGCAAACTCTCTTCTTCTGAACTGATACCCCGGATCCTGGAGGCCTCGGGAAGCGAAATGATAACCGTGGCCTTGCGGAGGGTCGATTTCGACGCCGGGAAAAACAATATTTTATCCTTCATCCCCGGGAACGTCACTCTCCTTCCCAATACGTCGGGGGCAAGGAATGCGGAAGAAGCCGTGAGGATAGCCCGGATAGCAAGGGAGCTCGGCTGCGGTAATTTTATAAAAGTCGAAGTAATTCATGAAATGACATACCTTATGCCGGACAACGAAGAGACCGTGAGAGCCACCGAAACCCTCGCCAGAGAAGGATTCATAGTCCTTCCCTACGTTCAGCCGGACCTTGTAATAGCGAGAAAACTTTATGACGCAGGAGCGGCCGCGGTCATGCCCCTCGGTTCTCCTATAGGCTCGAACAGGGGCCTCTTGGCCAGGGACTTCCTCGAAATGATTATTGAGAATTCGATGCTCCCCGTCATCGTGGACGCAGGAATAGGCAGGCCTTCCCACGCGGCGGAAGCAATGGAAATGGGCGCCGACGCTGTCCTTATAAATACCGCGATAGCTACCGCCCCGGATCCTGTCGCCATAAGCGGGGCGTTTTCTCTTGCCGTCAGGGCCGGAAGGATCTCCTACCTGTCGGGATACGCGGAAGAGAGCAGAACAGGGTCCGCCAGTTCCCCGCTGACAGGTTTCCTCGGGTGAATAAAGTTCCTAAAGAAAGGCTCGATCTGCTTCTTGTTTCAAGGGGCTTCTGCGAAACCAGACAGAAGGCGAAGGCCCTTATCCTTGCAGGCGAAGTCGCTGTCAACGGGTCCGTCGTTACCAAGAGCGGCATGTCTCTGCCGGCAGATTCCGAAATAACCGTAAAAAAAAAGTTCCCGTATGTAGGCAGGGGGGCGCTTAAACTCATCTCCGCACTCGACTATTTCAAGATCGACCCGGATAAGAAAATTGCCATCGATATCGGCTCTTCGACAGGAGGCTTCACCCAGGTCCTTCTCGAAAGGGGGGCAATGCTGGTCTATGCGGTGGATTCGGGGACCAACCAGCTCGACTGGAGGATCAGGAACGACCCCCGGGTAGTAGTGATGGAAAACACCAATGCCAGGAATATCACTCCGGACATGTTCGGGGAAAAGCCGGAAATCGGCGTCATAGACGTTTCGTTTATATCAATTACAAAAATCCTTCCCGCATTGCAGGCCGTTATGACAGGGGACTATTCCATAATTGCATTGATAAAGCCCCAGTTCGAACTGGAAAAGAAAAAAATAGGCAAAAGGGGCCTGGCCGGCGAAAAGTTCAGGGAAGAGGCCGTCAAAAGGGTCCTCGATTTCGCGAAGGGCCTGGGCCTTGAAGCGGGGGAGGCGATCGAGTCGCCGATACGAGGCCTAAAGAGCGGGAACGTGGAGTATCTGGTGAGGTTCGGGAGGTCTTGCTTGCTGTAGATAGATAAAAAAGTTGCGTAATGGAAAATAAACATGGGTAATGGAAAAAAAGTTGCGTAATTTCAAGCTGTGATAAAGTTATTTTAAACAAAGCAATAACTCCTGATCTCTAATAAGCCAATTATATTTAATCGTCAATTTCCCGAGTACAAATCATCTTGTTGAGGTCATTCCCGCCATCCAGTTAATTCGAACTCGCTGTTGTACGCTGCCAGGCCGAAAATCAGTTTAAAATTATGCTTTGTCTAAACATATCTTCAATATTCACATTTGGGTGGTGGTAATCCTTCCCCTCAAATTTACTCCAATGATGAATCGCCTTTGCCGGACACCACTCGTCACAGGCAAGGCACATCTCACAATGGTGCTGCCAAACAGGCTTATTTTCAATTATTTTTATATTTTGGACAGGACAAACCTTAGCGCAAGTCCCACAACCATTACATTTATCATTAACATAAATACTTTTATCAGTCAATGGTATTAATTCATGAAAGCTAAGATTTGAATCTTCCGGTACTTTTGCAGTCTTCTTGAGGGATTTTTCAATATATTTATGCATTATAGAATACATTGGGGCCAAAAGTACGTTAAATAGTGATTTTATAATTTTATATTTGGTATTTTTTCTTTTGATAATTCGCTGGCAAATATCCTCTATTTTTTTATGACTATTTTTAAATATTATTTCATGATTTCTCTCAACAGGAACAGGAATATGATCATAATCTAAGTTGTTCAAAGGAAGTCTGACTGAAAATTCTCCAGAAAGTTTACCGCCCATTGACTGAATTAATTTAGATAAGTTTTTTAGAGCCGGAAGGGCGTTAACAGGACCATAACATCCATAAGTGCATACTGCAAAAATGTTTTTTAACTCTATGTTATCTAATTTTTTGATAAATTTCTCTACTATTAATGGTATACCATAGAGTTGGGAAAGATAACATGGAAATACAATCCCAACAATATCAGCTTCAGTTTTTATAATTTGTTTATTAATAATCGACGGAATGGATATCAAAGTCCCCTTTATTTTATCAGCTATATCCCTTGCCACAGCCAATGAATTGCCAGTTCCGGTAAAATAGTAAACTTCTCTATTCATAAAATAATTTTCCCATACTTTTTATTCTTCACAGAATTATAAATTATCAAACCATATTTGACAATAGGTATTATCATTAATCCCTAATTTGCCTTTTTACTAGGGAATCTGGGTGGCCCCGGACAACCGAACAATTAACAAACAAAATAATTGATAGATTGTCGGAGCTTTTTGTTGAACGCGGAGCCCCGGAGTATATACGAAGCGATAATGGATCTGAATTTACGGCAAAGGCACTATGGAAATGGCTAAAAAGAGTCAATGTAAAAACATTGTATATTGAACCCGGGAGCCCATGGGAAAATGGGTATATTGAATCTTTTAATGGAAAATTAATGGATGAGTTTCTTAATGGAGAGCTGTTCGATACCCTGCTTGAAGCAAAAGTATTGACCGGGAGATGGAGAAGGGAGTATAATCATGTACGGCCGCATAGTTCACTGGGTTATCGGCCGCCTTTTCCTTGCCGCCATGATCAGATAGGCTCTTTCGATATTTTCTCTCTCGTGAATTTCATAATGAATATCTTTAAAATTTGACGCCGATAATTTCCCGACGACTTCATCTAATGTGTATTTATTAAATATTTCATCGTCCACGTTGCTGAGATTATCCAGTGTCGAGGGGCTGGCCATATATAAATATAATAGCCCGCCGTCTTTTAATAAACCGTATATTTTGCTAAAATATGTTCCAAGGTCATTCCAGAAATAGAGGACATTGATCCCGATTATTTTGCTGAAGCACTTTTGGGAATTATCAGAATTATATGTCAATAAATCGTCATGCGACAGAAAGACAGTTCCCGCGCCGATATGGTCTTTATTTTTCCTTAAGGCTTTTTTATACATGACCTTCGAGAAATCGATCCCGGAAACCGTTATATTTTGATCCCGCCCGGCCAGGATATTTATCCCCGTTCCGGCGCCGTAGCCGATCTCCAGGACATGATCACCGTCTACGGTTTTAACGCGGGGCATGATCCACTGGTACAGCTTCGCGTTTTTCCTCTCCATCCTTCCGGATATTATTTTACCTAATAAACCCGAGGGTTTTCTATACTGTTTTGCGATCAATTTTGACACGATTTCCTCTGTTTTGTATTAAAATTATCCGGCGATATTCTATAATGTTTTTGTTCCTGGTTAATAATATTAATTCGAAATTTCCAAAATGCCTCAACATTTTTGCCAATCTCGAAAACACCTTCATCCCAGTAATAAATTATAACAAGACCAAAACATCATGTCAAATCAGTTTTTGATTGTCGGCTCAACACAAACCTTCTCAAATGGGGCTTCCCCTTTATCGGCTTTGATAAAATATTTAAGACAAGATTTAACCAGCCTGGTGGAAGATAGAAGATCTTGTTTCGAAAATTAATAACCTTGGGATCGAGATCAGGGAAAAGCATAACCCGGATAGGTTGACCGGTTTGTCATTAAGTCTCTCACAAATTTCCCTGACCGGGTTAAATCCGCCTCTCCCCAGCCGCCGTCAGTTTTAGTCCCATTAATTAAAAAAGATGTCGTTTCCCAGGGCACGTCTGAAAGAGAATAGTTGCACCAGCTGATATTTTTACTGTTCAGGAAATTTATCCAGAGCCTGGCATTATTTAAATCAAGCGGTGTTGAAGGATTTAATCCTGAAATACAGGCTCCCCATTCCGTACAGAAAATGGCAATATTGGTTAACGCCGATGAAATACGGTTTGTCATCGAGAGAGGTTCTCCTGTATAAAAATGGGAAGTATACATAATATTTTCATATTTCAGCGGATTGGCGGATGCATGGTGCTGGTCGATGCTCCAAAACTCGGTTCCGACAATTATAAGCGCATTGGAATCCCCCGCGCGGATTGCGGGTATAATATACTCGGCATAAGGTTTTATACTGCTGTTCCACTTAACATGATTAGGCTCATTGCAGATCTCATAAATAACTTGTTTTTTCGCCCCATACAGAAATGCCATCCTTTTAAAGAAATCATAAGCATTGGTTTTATGCAGATTCGGATCGCCGTCAAATAGGATTTGCCAATCGATTATACAGTAAATTCCGCATTCTTCAGTTATCCTTACGGCATCCTTTATATAATTTTCAAGAGCCGGATTATCTAAATATCCGGGTTCAATGACAGAGCCCGTACCGCTGCCCCAGTGTCCGCCTGCCGGCCAGAGTGGAACTCTAAGCACATCCATTTTCCAATTTTTTGACAGATATGATATAGCTTTATAGTTTATGAATTTTGCTTCATAATTCAGGCCGCGGAGGTACAGCCCCCTGAGCTGTACGGGATTGCCATATTCGTCGCAAAGCTGTGTCCCTACAATTTTCAATTTGCCGTGCCTGGCAACAGGCGATCCTTCAGGGTAAATTCCCAGTACCCCGCTATTGGTAAAAGGGAGATATTCCTGCCGGACCTGTAAGCTTGTCGTGATAGTTTCATCAGGTTCGGTATAGAATGGTTCTAAATCAATACAGGATGTTAAACAGGCAATAACTGCAAGCATACAAGAAAATAAAAGGCATTTAATTCGAGATTTCCCATTTAGCATATTGAAACTCCAAAAATCCGAGCCCTAATGCGTTATACCAATACTTTATAAACCTTATCAGGACATGTCAATATAAATTCCGTCTTTCACAAACTTAAATTGGGCTGATAAGCAGCATCGCCTTGGAAGTAGCGATCCGGAATATGATCTCTATATCTTTCAACAATAGCCTTTATTCATTCTTTCATCAATAATTATATCATTGTGTAAATTGATATTCAAAGTTTCATCTGGGAAATCCCGTTTTATATTTGCTTCTTTTTTAAACTATCATGCGCCATAGCGGTAATCACTGTTAATATAATTAAACCAAGCACAGTCAAACCGCTGGCGATTGATAGTGTTACAAAGACATCCGGGTCCGGGTTTGGTCCATTCAATCCGGAGAGATAACCATAAATGATAGGCACAGGGACCATTAAAAGCTCCGCTGTAAAAAACCAGGGCCAAAGCAGAGCAAGAAATCCCCTGAAAACAGAAGGTGTTTTGTTCCATAACTTGAAGGATGATTTTATTTTAAAACCGGCAATACCGCTTAGGATTAAGAACAAAATCGGCGCAAATCCTCCTCCAACAAGCAGGAGCAGAATCAACAGTAAATAAAGAATGATACTGCCGAACTTTTTATGGATAAAAAAAGCGGACCAGGCCATGATGATTAGTCCTGTTATCACGGCCAGGATTCCTGTTATTAAATAGTTCGGAATGATAGTCATCGCCGGTTCAACGCCAAAGGGGAAAGGCAACCCTTTGCCGGTATAGGCGTTGATAACTGTGGTGGTTATAGCGATATTGCCATGGAGGATTTCGCCAATCCCATGTTCCAACCCTAATATTCCGCCCAACACGCCGAAAGAAGACGCGGTGATCCTGGATGCGTTAATCCCTTTTTTGAAATCTAACATTATAATACTCCTTTTCAACAACAATTGTTAAAATTATAATAAATTTCTTTGTTGATAAAAAATCACTCCAAATTCTTACTGTTTACTATATCTTACTTTTGAATTTATTATTAATCAATAGGTATTTTATCCTATTTAAATTTATTAGAAACGCCAAGGAAGGCGGGCATCATTTTATAAATAAACTTCGGCACGGCTTTTGTATAGATTTTTATCTATGATAAAATTTTTTCCATTACGCAACTTTTTTATTCACTTATTTATATATAGGGCGGTTCCAAAAACCAACTTTAATTTTCGTTTGATTTATTGTTTTAATAGTCGGCAATTCTTTTTTCAATTCTATTTATTAAAAATGTAATCCATCTGGAGGGTTCATTTTTTTGTCCGAAATCAAAATCCGAATAATGCTTAACTATTGATTCAGCGTAAAACCTCCCATCTTTTGATTTCTCCCGAACATAATTTATCATACTATTGAAACTTTTGCTCTTTATAGCATACGGAAACAGTGAAAGTACATCAATGACTCGTAAGATACCATAGGTTACAGCAGGATATTTTAATTTGGTAAAATCACTTCCTATCCCAAAACCATAAGGCCGCCATTTTTCGTTTCTTCTGTCCCAATGGGTCAATAATAAGTCAATTGCTCCGTTTAATTTTGGATCATTTCTATATTCTTCAAATTGGCCGAGCAGCAATAAAATATTCTGATTATCCATTGGACATGATTCACTGTCTTGAAGCTTTTGACCGACGGCACGCTGTTTTGCGCAATGCCAGCCACCGTCTAATCTCTGTGTTTTAAAAATCAACTGAATGAATTTTTTATTCTTTTGTTCATTATTATATTTCATTTTTACTAATGAAGACAGAAGAATTGTTGGAATACAAAAATAGCTCGGTTTCATCTCTTTCGAAGTAATAAATGTCCCATCAGCCGATTGAAGATCGTACATTGTTTCCGCTTCTTTTTCAAGATTAATATCATTAACAGTTAATCCAATATCTGCAAGGAAATACAGATCCCAATAAACATTCCCTTTATAAGAAAGTTCGCCTGTTATTAATGCCGTAAGTCCTTGAGAATCTTTTAGTTCATTTACAATATTTTTTATTGAAATATCTGATAAAACATGTTTTACATCCGACTTTTTATCTAATAGCTGTAATTCTACTGCGTATTTCAACCATTTTGGTCCTTCAAGCAGCCAATCTATAATATTTTCATCCATTTATAGGGCCTCTTATATATTCCAAGCCGTATACAATAAGCTTAAAGGCGGTTTAAAAACTGCCCTATCATGTACAAATAGACTAATTTAAGATAAAATAATAGTCAAGGTTAACATTGTAGAGGGGAATGTTAAAATGACAAAAATCAAGAAGCAGACGAATCAAGGACTGTTTGAATACCAGGAACGAATTGAAAAACTTGGCAAAACTCCATTAGACAAGCTTAACGAAAATATAGAATGGGAAGACTTCCGACCTATTCTAACTGAACTGCTCGCCCTCAAAGAACAAAAGGCTCCAGGCGGCGCTTCACATTATGATTATGTTTTTATGTTCAAAATCCTCATTATTCAGAAGTATTATAACCTTTCCGATGAGCATACAATTCATTTATAATGAGGCAAAAGGCGCAATATTTTACATAAACCCCATTGAAAATGGGGATATTTATGCCATGCTAAAGGTATTGATTAGAAATTTTGAAAATAAATTGGAATAAGAATTTTAATCAAATTGATGTTTGTGGATCACGGTTATAAAGAGTAGATATTGGAACCGCCATTAAATTCTTTTATATGAGGGCTATTATGCAATTAATCGATTTCAGGGGAAATAAAGCCTACCCCGACAGCTTCTGGGCAAATTCATCACCGGAATCCGAGGGATTGGATTCGGAATATTTATTAAAAGCGCTTGAATACATAGACAAGCAGGATTATGAAATACATAGTTTCCTGGTTATCCGTCATGAAAAACTGGTTTTCGAATATTACGGCCGGGACAAACAGGCCGGCGGCATTCAGTTGACCCCGAATGACCTGCATAAAATGTGGTCGACCACTAAAACTATCACATCGGCTTTAATTGGGATTGCAATTGATGAAGGATTCATTCCCGGCGTTAAGGCTAAGGTAATGGATTATTTCCGTGATGACGGCATCATAAATTTAACTGAAACCAAAGAGAAATTGACCATTGAAGACCTTCTGACTATGCAAAGCGGCCTGGATTATTCAGAGGATAGCGACAGCTCTCTGTTTTCAAGCACATATAATTCCAGTAAATTTTTTCTTGACAGGCCTATGGTATCCATTCCCGGATACTTATGGAATTATAGCACAGGTAACTCGCAGATCCTGGCGGAAATCCTGCGGAAAGTTACAGCTAAAACGCTTTCGGATTACTGCTCGGAAAAGCTTTTTTTGCCGATGGGAATAGTTGATTTTAACTGGCTCTGGGATAAAAACGGGACATACTTCGGCGGCTGGGGCCTTTCCATCAAGCCGAGGGACTTGGCCCGTTTCGGCTGTCTTTACTTGAAAAAGGGACTTTGGAAAGACCGGGAACTGGTCCCTTCATCATGGGTGGAGACATCCACAAAAGCTTATGCGGCTACGCCATGGGCAGGCGGCAAATACGGCTATCACTGCTGGATACCCGATTTTGGAGGATTTGCCACCCTCGGGAAAATGGGACAGAGCATGTATATATTTCCTGATAAAGATTTAATTGCCGTTTTTACGGCTGCGCTTCCCATACAGATGGCGGATACTATTCTCAACTATATAGTTGAGAATTATGTTCTTCAAGAATTGAATTAATATAAAACGCATTTTCCCCACGGATGTTATCGTTCATATATAGTTCTAGCATAGAAATAAGATTATTTTTTGCTTTCCGTAAAAAGGCTATATTTTTATCACCAAAGCGTCCAATATTTTTCTTTGATCCTCTTCAGGCGTAGTGACGATCTTGCAGGCCGTTCCATTCATTGTAATGCTTCCCGCTTAATTATCTGGATTTTAACGAAACCGGAACACACCGGGAAGTAATGAGAAAGATAAAGAATATTGGCGATAAAAAAGGCTGGCTTTCAGCTTCTTCCGAATTACCTTCTGAGAAAGACTTGGATCTGGCGTATTATTCTCAATTTTTTACAAAATAAAATTGACTTTTATATTTTTTGTTATATTATATAATAACAATTATTACTTAATATTAATGAAAAAATCTTATTAATTAAAATGAGGAAAAATTATGGGAAAAGGTAAATCGCCAAACAATAATGATTCAAAGGGGATTTATGGCATATTGATTGCAATGGGCATAGGACTTATTATAGTTTTTCTGTCCGCTTTGAATTCCGGATGGTTATCAATCAGCATTGGTCTCCTGGTTGCCGGTGCATCGATTATGGCAGGAGGCTTGCTGGGATTCCTGTTCGGTATTCCTCGATCGCTTCAAATCAGTGAATTAACAGGCGGGCAAGCGGATAAAACGGATAAAGGGGCATACAAAGCAAATACCAACCTCGAACAGATCTCGGACTGGCTTACTAAGATTCTCGTAGGAGTCGGACTGACACAATTAACAAAGGTGCCTGAAAAATTGAATGATCTGGCAAAATTCCTTTCACCGGGATTCGGGGGTACGCCTCAATCGGAAATAATGGCTGTAACTATTGTGTTGTTGTTTTCTATTTCGGGTTTTTTGTTCGGTTACCTTTATACAAGATTGTTTGTTGGAGAACAGCTTAGAAAAGCTGACGATGCGGCTTTAGGAGAAATGATAAATGATGAAATTGGAAAACAGATGTCCCAGGATGCAAGAGCGCTGACGCTTGTTCAGCAGCACCTTAACCCGCGTAACGACACTCGGGCAGTATCGTATGAAGAGTTAAGTGATGCTATCGCTAAGGCTTCTCCCGAAGAAAAAACAACAATATTCTATCAGGCAATGGAAATAAGAAACCAGAACTGGCAAAACAATAAAGAGAAAATGGAGCGGACCATTCCGGTTTTCCAGGCCCTCGTTGATAGCGATAAGGAGAATTTATATCATAAAAATCATGGTCAATTAGGTTTCGCATTAAAGGACAAGAAAAAACCTGATTGGGAGGATGCAGAAAAGGAATTAAACACTGCTATTCGGATCCGCGGGGATTCGAAGACTCATGGCTGGCTGTATTATGAGTTCAATCGTGCAATCTGCCGAATCAACCTTGAATTACTAAAAGGAACAACTGGTCTTTCGCCCTATCATGATCAAATAATAGCTGATCTTAAGGAAGTCTATAGCAAAAGTGAACTTCAAAAATTGATTGAGGAAGACCAGACCATAATGGCATGGATGAATAGAAATAATGTGAAATTAGATGATCTTAATTCCAACTAGATGATCATAATGATAGCAGTAAGTCCTTTGTTACAAATGATATTTATATTATATTAGCTTCAAAAAATTAAAGTGAGGGTCAACATCGTCTGGATTTCATCGAAAATTCTTGAAATCCACTAGCAATTTTTTTGAATAGTTCTTCTTTTTCGAGGAAAGAATGTGGTGAAGCTAATTCGATATATTATAACAGATTGGAGCCACTTTTGATACTATTGCTTTGGGAATTTAGATTATTGGTAATTTCTGTTTCGAGTTTTTCATTGTGGTCTTTCGGCAGTCCAAGTTGAACTAGAAGATCACTACTGTAAAATGCTTGATTCCAATTCTCAGCGCTCTTGATCATTTTGATTAGAAGAGGATTAACTTTTATTCCTTTGAGATCTGCATATTTGAGATCGGCTCCATCGAGGTGAGCCCCCTCGATGTCGGCTCCAGAAAAAACAGCATATTCGAGGATAGCTCCATTGAAATCCGCATATTTGAGATCGGCTCCATCGAGGTGAGCCCCATCGAAGTCAGCCGCAGAAAAAACAGCATATTCGAGTATGGCTTCATTAAAAAATGCCTTTTTAAAGTTGGCGCTTTTAAAGTTTACCTTCATAAATTCGGCATGTTCAAGTCTAGCTTCTTGAAGATCGGCGCCCTCAAAGTCAGCGTGGATAAAATTTGTGTCCGAGAAATACGAGCCTTCGTTACCCCTAGGAAGAATAGAAGCATATTTGAGGTCAGCTCCTTGAAGAATGGCCTTCTTAAAGTTGGCGCCATAAAAACGTGCATATTCGAGATTAGCTCCTTGAAGATTGCCTTCCCTGAAGTCGGTCATCTCTAAATCTATCAATCGCAGGTTGTTTCCCTGGAATTGGGCACCTTTTAAGCTGGCCCCCTTGAAATGGGCTTTATCAAGGATAGCTCCCTGGAAATTGGCGTTATTCAGGTTAGCTCCATTGAAAATAGTCCCCGTAAGATGTGCTTTTTGAAGATTCACGGAATGCATGAATGCGGAATGCAGATCCATAAACGCTAGCCATGATTCTTTGAGATCTTCCTGGTGAAGATCTAATGTCCGACGAAAAGATTCCGGGTTAAAAGGTAAATATGTCATTATGATGACGAGCAGACATAGGGTCATCCAACGAGGTTTATTCCATTCACGGCGTTGATTCTCAGAGCAACGACGTATTTGCAAGAAAATAAGAGAGAATGTGATTAAACATGCAACATAGATCAGAGGATATCCTAATTCAGGGCGAGCCGAAGCCTTCCAGGCTATTATCCACAAAGCTATCGATACCATCCAATAGAAAATAAAGGATGAAAGGATACGCGGCATAGTATTTGTAATATTGAAAATGGTTGTCATGCTCTCTATAGGAGGGGCGTTTGTCTTGGCTTTATTTTGATTAATTTGCCTGAGCTCATTTTCAAGCTGCAACCAGAAACCAAAGAAGATGTGAAGGTAGACTGTTATTATAATAAGAAGCATGGGACCGACGATCAAAAAACCCAGAAACGAGATTGATGAGTCCACAAAAGGTATCTTAATCGAACCATTAGGTGCAAGAAGCAATTTATCGGATGCGCCAAGGGCGGTCAGCAAATTGAAGAGCACAACACCTAGAAGGGTTAGCATCGTTTTATTTGTCGTTTCCGAACAATTCTGATGTAATTTTAGAACCATATCATTGTGATGCAGCGGGTTATGAGACAGTGGGTACCACCAGCAACGTGGAACCTTATTTCTATCAGAGAGGTTTGCCAGGAACGTTTTTAGAATAGAATTCGACTTTCCGATCATAATTGTGTCCTCCCCAGAGAGATTTATTAAAAAAAAGGAACAAAGATCCTTCTTCGCTTTTAAAAATGATGCTTTTCACATAGCAGTAATAAGCCGAGATTACCCAAATGACTAATTATTTTTTCCACTTTCAAAGATCTTTTATACCCATATTGATTATATCATGACAAAAAAATGGTGTCAAACCATTTTTGGACAGTCGGCTCATTAAAAACCTACTTGATTCTCTCTACGCTTTTAGGGCATTATTCCTTCCCTATCCAATTATTTTATCAGATTATCTAAATCTAAAAAATAAGGAAGAAGTAGAATTATATCTTGGCTTTAGATTGAATGGTGATCTTGATACAATAATATACAAAACAGACAGTTTCATTGAAGAGGATAAATTATCATTGACGGCTAATAACAGAGGGTTTATAATGATACCAATGCGGATTTGGAGGCATTTTTTCGGAAGAACAAGGCGTCAAATGGGAAATATTGGATAAAATATATTACGAACCGTTGGAGGTTAAAAATCAAAATCATATACGGCGTTATCATCATATCCGTCTTCTGCTTAAATGCCTATGCGGTTGACTATGACCGCAGTATAAATTCCTTCAGGCTGAAACCCGTTAAAAATGAGATCCTGCAGAATCAAAAATACGTCGATGAGATGACAAAAAATGTCACGGGAGAAATGAATTTCGAGGGTGCGGTTCCTTCAAGACTGGAATTATGGGGGAACAATGCATTTCCGCTGCTTCAGGATAAGGACGGCGGAGTCATTGCAGCGGGCATTTGTTCGAATTCGCGGGCCGTTGTGCTCGGGCATGACTGCTTCCTCAGCGAAAAATGTATTGAGCAGCCCCCGGTAAAGGCCTTTTTGATGAATTCCGTAAACTGGCTCCTGGACAGGAAAAAAAATGCTAGGGTATTGCTGTTTAACGCATCCGATCTCGTCAAAATGCTTGAGGAAACCGGCAGTAAATGCGACGCCGTGTCTAAATTCCCGGATAATCTGGACGGCTATGATCTTGTAATAATAAGGCTTCCGTATAGTCTGGATCAGAATTTTACTGAAGACTCTGAAAAAATATTAAGCGGGTATTATAACGGCGGGGGGCCGGTTCTCTGCGCAGGCGAGGGCTGGGTTTACTGTTCTTACGGGGACGGCAAAAACGGAAAAAGCCTTGAAAATGACTGGATAGCCAATAAACTGTTCGTTCCCCGGGGTTTATTTATAAGCCCGATTTACGGCGGATCGATGGTCAAAAAAGTATCGAGGAATATCGGTGAATGGAATCATTTTTTAGTTAATTTGTCACAGTTCATCGAGATTTTAAACGGGGAGAAATTTCTGGACAGGCAGAGACTGATTGATTTCGCCGCGAACTTCTATGAAAGCTCCCTCCTGCGAAAAGACTGGAGGGAAGTCCTGGGAAGCGATAACTTCGAAATATTAAAAGACTTTCTTATAACCAATCTCCCTTCAATAAGCCCTGATGAAAATGCCCCGATATCCCCCGCGAATCCGAAAAAATATCTGATGGTTTTACTATACGATCTGTTATACAGAAGCGATTATGAAGATTTCAGCCCGCTGAGAGAGGTATTTTATAAATTTCCCGGTTTAAACGTCCATGATTTCGAAACTGGCAGAACGAACAGGTTCGAGGCAAAAGTGAATCCGAACATTCCAAGATGGCATAATCTCGGGGTCTGGGCCAGGCCAGGCGAGAATCTTGAAATAAAAATCCCGGAAAATCTGGTTAAGCGGGGCATCTGCCTGCAGATAGGCTCCCATACCGATTCATTATTATGGGCTCCCGGAGACGGGTGGATGAGATGGCCGGTTATCTCCCAGAGAATAAGCATTACAGGTGAAATCACTGAAGTCAGATCATTGTACGGGGGAATCGTTTACCTCGATCTGCCTGACAGAGCGGATACAAATGAAACTCTGAAAACTGAAACTGTCAGAGTAAAGGGAGGAGTGTATTCTCCTCAGTACACCCTGGGCGACGATCCCGAAAGTTGGAAGCTGAATTTGAAAGAGGCAAAGAGCCCATGGGTTGAGTTCGCCTCGAAAGGAATGGTAATAACATCGCCAAAGGACAACGCATTAAAGGTGGATGATCCCGGGAGGCTGATGGCATTCTGGGAAAAAGTTGCAGAAGCTTATCCTGAACTGCTGGGTAAAAAAATAAAAAATTATGCGGACAGGTATGTCAGCGACAGGCAGATTTCAGCAGGCTACATGCACGCGGGATATCCCGTAATGACGTATATGGATGTCTGCGATTACGTTCTGGGCAATGAATGCGACGCGGCGGGGCTCAAGGATTATAATTTATTTACAAACGGATCTTGGGGACATTTTCATGAGGTCGGGCATAATCATCAGGGGCTGGAAACTTTCAGCCAGGCAATCGAAGTAACGGTAAATATCTTCACTCTTTATGTAATGGATAAGGTCGTAGGAATAAGGCCGGGAGACGATCCGTATTTGCGATCCTATCCTCCGAAAGTCAGGAAATATCTCGCAAATCCGGATTTCAGCAGGTGGAGTGAAGACCCTTTTGTCGCCCTTTTTACCTATATATATACGATAAGGGAATTCGGGTGGGAAGCGATAACAAAAACATTTTTAAGCTATGACAGGCTCTCCAAAAAGCCTTCAACCGATAATGAAAAAATAGACACATGGGTCGTTCTTTACTCCAGGGCCGTGGGGAAAAATTTAACCTCATATTACAGGGCCTGGGGATGGCCCGTCAGTGAAAATGCGGAAAAGGAGATTTCGGACCTTCCCATGTGGCATTGGAAAGCCGATTTGTGACTTCTGCAAGGATCGATGATGGAGGATGAAATGCCGGATAAGATCGCCGCTCTGCTCGGGCCTGTCCAGGAAACCCTGCTTCTCCCCTTATGGGGACGGGCTGTAGAATCGCGTAAGAAAAATGGAAAACTTTTCGACAAAACCGCCCTCGAAGTCATCGAAAGGATCGATTACGACTTTTCTGCGATCGCCGGGAATATAACTTTTTACAGTCTTTATGGCTGGATAGCCCGCAGCCTGCATATAGATCAGACGATAAAGAAATTCGCCGGCGGCAGGAAAAATCCCGTTATTGTCAATATAGGCTGCGGCCTGGACACGACATTTAACCGCGTCGATGACGGAAAAATGACCTGGTATAATCTCGATCTTCCGGATGTAATAAACCTCCGGTCGAAATTCATTTCAGAAAATGAAAGGAGCGCCTCCATCGGCTGCTCGTTTCTTGATTACCGGTGGATGGAAAAATTAAACAACATGGAAAAGCCTCTCTTTATTGCTGCCGGCTTGCTTTATTATTTCGATGAAGAAGAGGTAAGGGATTTCTTTTTAAAAATAGCGGAAAAATTCCCGGGCAGTGAAATGATTTTAGACATATCTTCCCCTTTTGGCGTAATATTAGCGAATAAATTTGTTCTTGAAAGCACCGGCATGAATAAAAGCGCGGTTATGAAATGGGGCGTTAAAAACGCTAAAATCCTCGAAGGCTGGGATAAAAGAATAAAAATCCTGGAACAATATCCGATTTTTATAGGCATGAAAACAGGTCTTCCGATCGGCCAAAAAATAATGCTTTTCATCGGGGATTATTTTTTTAATGCCTGTTCGATGGTTCACCTTAAATTCGTTTAGTAATCAATAAAAGCACTAAAGGTTTATCACTATTCCAATTCAGGCTTATGAAAGATGGAATTTTGATCGGCACTACCGCCTATGATGTCACTGACGAAACCCGTGTTGAAACAGCAATCGGAGGCAGGGGAAAAAGACGCCTGCACATTCAAATCTTGTATCCTGCCAGATCAACCAACAATTGTATCCAGGCAACTAACAGAAGCATATCATTAACTGCAGCTTTAGAAAAAAATTGGGCTCAATACGGAGCAATGCGAGGTTTTTAGGAAAACCTGAAGCTATTAATGCCCGAATATATTAATGGGCTTTAGAAACTTGATGGCTTCCCGTTTGTTTTAAAAAGTCTGAGTGTTATAATACAAAAGCTAAACAAATATTGAAATAAATATTAAATGGTATCTTATCGGGTATATTTATTCGAAATGCTTGAAAGGATAACTTTTCCATGCTTCCCTTAATGGTTTATGCAACCCCCTGCAAAGAAAAATCTCTGAGTTTTTTTCATCCGGCATCGCATATTTAGCCCCGATTTTCCCTTCGATTTCCACCTCGGTAAAATAATCGGGCAGGATTTTGTCAGCATAGTCGGGGGCTATAAAAAGCATCACATCGCCGGTATTATTGCCCGGCCCCCAGAAATACCAGATATTATGTCCGCAGACAGGCTCGGGCAAGCCGTATTTCGGACCGTAATAATGGAGGGCGCCGGCTTCTCCATAATTTGCAGTCATAATACATACCTTCTTTTTATCGGAATCGCTCAATTTTTGATAGACTCCGGCGACAGCTTCCGTCATTTCCTCCCACCCGAAACAGTCGGCGAAAACCTGCGGAAGGGATCCGGAGCCATACTTTTCATCCGAGTCAAACTTTTTCCCGCCTGAATATTTAATAAAGGCTTCCGGCGAAAGTACGGGCCGGTTGTTTGGTATGGATATTACAGCGCGTATTGAGATGATTAAAGTGACGAGCGCGGTGATGGCTGCGGCCGCTCTTTTAAGCCAGATTATTTTAATTTTTTCGATAAGCCGGGTTATGAAAACCGCTCCCCCGGCAAAAAGGACGGTATAATACGGGTAAATAAGGTAAGACTTTGCCTGCTGCAGACTAAAAATCGCCCAGAGGATAAAAAAAGAAAGCCCGAAAACCCTGTATTTTTTGCCTTCGTTGTTGAACAGGAAAAATATTATTCCCGATATCCAAACAGGAAAAGCATATTGGTTAAGATATTGAAGCGGGGATGAAAATCTGAGTTTGGCCGCATAACCTTTAAAATACTCGATAATGGGGAAATTGTAATAAGCCTGCCAGAGAATGAAGGGAAGGAAAATAGACGCTGCGATCAAACCGCCGAGCAGAAAACGCCTGTCAAAAAGAAATTTCCTGTCTTTAAGGGCCAGGAACGACAGGAATAACGCAAAACCCAGGTAAAGCATAGTGACCTTGGACATCAGACCGAGACCGGCAAAAAGCCCGAAATACAGCCAGTATTTTTTATCCCCCGATACAAGCAGAAGCAAAATCATATACAGGGAAAGCGTCCAGAAGATCCTGTCGAACGCATTATAATCAAAATTGCTATATATAAAGTAAGGGGCCAGGGTTACGCAGACGAGGCAGATTAACGTGGCGTAAATGCTCCCTCCCATTTTTTTTACCATCAAAGCCGAAACAATAATAACACCGGAACTGAGCAATGCCGGTACCAGGTGCAGGGAAAAGTAAGAAGTCCCCAATAAAGCCCGGACTCCCGCCAGGATCAAAGGAGCGATAGGCGGCACTTCGAGATAAGCCCAGCCTAGGCGGTCGGAAAGGGATATATACAGAAGTTCATCACGGAAAATACCGTAATGGTAAGGATAGAGACAGATAATCAGATTAATGATAATAAAAAATGAAATAACCGCTGTTTCCCAGAGTAATATTTTCTTCTTTAATAACCAGGATATAAAATCCTCCATGCTTTTAACATTTGTTTCACTTAATCTGAGATTTCCCAGATATCACTGTTTTATCCGATTTTTCCCAAATGACACCCAACACTCTCCCGTTTGAGAGATTATTTTATTATAATCCCGGAATACATGCCTGTCAATGTCAAAATCAGGTTTTCTTTCCATAAAATCCCTTCGATATTAACTTAAAATCAGATTTCAGGCGATTTCCTGATAACCTTTATACAAAAAGGGGACAGTAACACCTTGTAAAATCTGATATCGAATTATAGTGTTAACCAACGCCAAACAGTAACCTTAATCTATGTAATCTATCAAGGATAGCGGCAAACAACCCTTTCGGTACGGCTACTTCCGCCATCTGGAAAACCACATAGCGAGCATGGCTGACAACCTTTGCTCCGATTTTGATTAGCTTTTCCCTGAGAGTCGTCATGGTCCAGTGTTTCATTACTCTGGGTAAAGCTGAATGCCGGAAGAAGTTTCCAAGATTATAGGCAAGAACAAATAACTGGAGCCTGACATGATTATCGATAAAATCATGACAGGAGAGCCTTGTCCAAGCTGGAAAGGAAATACAACGGAGCTGAATTAATAAGAGCGTTTTGATAAAGGATTTTACTCATCGTTTAAGCAAATAAAAATTCTTTTACCGCACGGAGCATATCCCGGTTCATCAATATCTTCTGATGACCGGAACCTTTGGTTAATACCAGTCCGGATCCTTTATTTGCTTCTTTCAGCATAAGCGCATCAGAAACAGGGATTTCATCATCCTGCTCGTCATGAACGATCAGAATCCCGGCATCCAGATATTTTAATACCGCAGACAGACTGTAGTCCGATGCTTTAAAGTCAAATGCATGTTCCAGGCTTTTCGTCAGTTCTTCCATCTTATCCGTTTCATTCCTGTTCCGGCTGAAATTTTCAATCATTCTCGATATGCTTTCCGGAGCGCTGATTAAAATAAGTTTTTCCGCTGAGAATCGGTATTTGTTCAGAAGCCCGGTTCCCGCCATGGTAAATGCAGCGGCGCTCGCTCCGAGTGAATGCCCGATAACGGCATAAAGATCGCCCATTTTTTTTGCCGCACATGAAACGGCCCTGCCGAATTCGAACATGCTCGACAAATCTTTTTTCCCCTTTCTTCTGGAACATCCATGAGCAGGTCCGTCAAAAACCAGGACATGAAATCCGTTATTTGCAAGGTATCTGGCAAGAAGCGTCATATGGCTGGCGCGGGATCCCCATCCATGAATGAGTAAAATATTCTTTCCGGAGCCCATAGAATAACCTTTCAGGATTCGGTTTTCAAACTCGATATCCATGGTTTTTGCATCCGTAAAAGCCTTCATATCAAAATCGGTATCATCCTGGCGGGGAGGAGCGCAGAATTGTTCGACAAGAATATCATTATACATTTTTTACTCTTCACCCCGCATCATAAATTGGCCTGGAATTTAATTTTTCCTTTTTCAGCCAGCTTTTTCAGGAAATACATAATGCTGTCTTTTGAGAGTTTAAAATGTTCTGCTATTTTTTCGGGGTTGACTTCTCCCGCTGTTTTTATAAATTCATAAATCTCTTCCTCGATCTGTGCCGACCATTCCTCGAAAAGATTTCTCACTTCAGGCGTTGCAAATTTGGCAGATTCGGCTGTCTCCTGAAAAGATCCCATCATTTTTTGGCACATATCCATAGGCCCTTCGCCTCCACCCATCATCGTACCCATCATTTTCGGCATCATATCTTTCATCATATCCTGCTTTTCCTCTTTGGTCATATTGGAGAAGAAGCTTTCCATCATCTTGTCCATCATATCTTTTCTTTCCTGTGAAGACATTCTTCCCATCATTCCATCCATCATTTTTTCCCTGAATCCCATTATACTCCTCCTTTATAATTATAAACAAAAGTGTTACTTACACATATTCCACCAGCCTGGTATGGAGAACATCGGCATCGACATTTTCTCTTCATTTAAACAGCTGACTATTTCCAGAAATATCCCAAGGGCGCTTAGAAGCCTGCTGTCCTTAAGCTTATAAAAGATAAACGCTCCTTTCCGGTTTGTTTCAAGGACCTGGTTCTCTCTTAAAACTCGGAGATGATGCGATACAAGCGGCTGGGAAAGTTTTGTGTTTTCGACGATCTCGGAAACGGAACATTCCTTGTCTCCAATATATTTAATGATTCTTAAACGATTGGAATCCCCGAGAATTTGAAAATAAATCTGCAGTTTTAACGCCTCATCCATATAAGCATCCTTTTATATAAACAAACATATATATAAATAATCATTTATATGATATCACTAAAAAGTTTTGTTGTCAAGGGGAATGCCAAATTAATTTTCGGTCTTTTAGTCGGCGGTCAATGGTTTTCACCTTTAGCATATCTCTTTTTCAGTATATCATGAGATAGCAAAGCAGATTGTTTTTGAATTTTATTTCGAGGTGTTTTATACTTCTACATGATAGTTAATAAATTGGAGAATAAGATGGCCAAAGATCTGCTTAAAATTTTAAAAGCTGTTTCCGACGAGACCAGGATGAGGATTTTATGTCTGTTAAATATAAAAGATTTGTGTGTTTGCGAGATAGAAGAAATACTCGGGATGAACCAGTCGAACGTTTCAAGGCATCTGATCAAATTAAAAGAGGCCGATCTAATTCTTTCCGAAAAGCAGGGCCAGTTTGTTTTTCACAGACTCAATGAAGAAAAGTTTGGCCTTTACTCTTTTCTCAGGCAGCTGTTATCGATGGCTTCCGATATCGGCAAATTCAAAAAGGATATCGGTTCATTAAATATTTTGATTGATGAAAACAGGTTAACCTGCAGAACAGTAAAATAGTTGACAGAAATATTTTTTTTAGTTAGCATATGAACGTATGCGAATATAAGAATATTCTGATTGTGCCCAAATTGAGGCTAAAGAAATCGTCGGGAAATATATTAAGGAAGCATTTATGAATGATACGCCTATAAAAAAATTGAACTTTATAGATGAGTTCCTGACCCTATGGATATTTATGGCAATGGCTGCCGGGATCGCCCTGGGTTATTTATTTCCGCCTTTTACAGCCTGGATAAGCAAGTTTCAGATTGGAACAACGAATATACCGATCGCTGTAGGTTTGATCCTGATGATGTACCCTCCATTGGCAAAGGTTAAATACGAGGGGATGGCCGTAACTTTCAAAAATAAGAGGCTTCTCTTTTTATCGCTTATTCAAAACTGGCTTATCGGACCGCTGGTCATGTTTATACTGGCCGTAATATTCTTGAGGGATAATCCCGGATATATGATCGGTGTCATCCTTGTGGGCCTTGCCCGTTGTATTGCAATGGTAATTGTATGGAACGACCTTGCAAAAGGCGACAGGGAACTTGGAGTGGGGATAGTCGCATTTAACGCGATATTCCAGGTCCTGTTTTATGCGCTTTATATTTTTGTTTTTATAACTCTATTTCTAAATATTTTGAATATTGAAAAAGGCCTTAATATAAACATCTCGATCCTGGAATCTGCAAAAACCGTTATGGTTTACCTCGGAATACCATTCTTTGCCGGGCTCATAACGCGTATATTTCTTATAAAATTAAAAGGGAAGGATTGGTATGAAGGTGTGTTTGCACCTATTATAAGCCCTATGACCCTGATCGCATTATTATTCACAATCATTGTTATGTTTTCACTTAAAGGAAAATTTATTGTCCAGGTTCCTTTAGACGTGGTCAGGGTGGCTGTACCCTATATTATCTACTTTTTTGTAATGTGGTTCGTAACCTTTTTTGCATCAAAAAAATTGGGCGCGAGTTACGAACAGAGCGCTACTGTTTCGTTTTCAGCTGCATCCAATGATTTTGAGCTGGCTATAGCTGTGGCTATTTCCATATTCGGTATCGATTCAAACCAGGCTTTCGCAGCAGTCATAGGACCGTTGATCGAAGTACCTGTAATGATTATACTGGTTAATATTTCATTAAGGTTCAAAAAATATTTTATTTAAAGGAGATCGTCATGACTTACAAGAATGTCGGTTTTATCGGTGCAGGTAGAGTAGTTAATATTATTTTAGGCGGCTGGAAAAAAAAAGGAGTTATGCCTGAAAAAATTGCGGTAACGGACGTGAAAAATGAGCCGTCCGATAATTTAAAGAAAGAATACTCTGAATTACAAATCGTTGCAAGTATTCGGGATTTAAAATATACTGAAATTATATTTTTATCATTACATCCGCCTGTAATGGAGCAGGCAATATCCGAACTGGCAAATGTTATTAATCCTTCAACTATCATTTGCTCACTTGCTCCGAAAATTAAGATAAGTAAAATATCGGAATTACTTCATGGGCATAATAAAATCATCAGAATGAACCCCAACGCCCCTTCAATTGTCAATTCCGGATATAATCCGGTTGTATTTTCCGGAGGAATAACACTTAATGAAAAAAATGGCTTCCTGGCACTTATGGAATCTCTCGGCCAATGCCCGGAAACAAAAGAAGAAAATATTGAGACTTATGCGGTTATCTCAGCCATGGGACCGACCTATCTCTGGTTTCAATTATATCAGATCATTGAATTGGCAATATCATTCGGACTTAGTAAAAAAGAGGCAATGGAGGCGGTAAGCGTTATGGCGATTGGTGCAGTTAAAACGATTAACGAATCATCTCTTCCTCCTGATAGGATTATGGATCTTCTACCGGTCAAACCTTTGATTGAAGATGAAGCCTTATTCAAAAATTCATATAAAAACAGGCTGCAAGCTATTTATCAAAAACTCAGAGCATAAACTTATCGGAGGATAAAATGCCGGATCAAGTAGAGAGAAATTTCAAAGTAAAATACAACCGTGCTCATAAATTAATTCTTCAAAAATAAACAAAATTTAAACTGAAAGTTCACGGATGGGTTATATACTAGTAAAATGGAGGATGTTTATGGAAAAGATTAAAGTACTATTTGTTTGTTCTCATAACTCGGCAAGAAGCCAGATGGCCGAAGCTTTTTTAAACCGGATCGGCGGAAATTTTATTGCAGAGAGCGCGGGTATTGAGGCGGGGATTTTGAACCCGATCGCTGTCGAAGTCATGAAGGAAGCGGGTATCGATATATCCGGAAATAAAACAAAAAGCGTTTTCGATTTTTATAAACAGGGTAAAATATACAATTATGTAATAACTGTTTGCGACAGTAAAACTGCGGAAAGATGTCCTCTTTTCCCGGGAACACTTAAATATCTTCACTGGGACTTGGATGACCCTGCCTCATTCCAGGGTTCTTATGAAGAAAAACTGGGAAAAACAAGGGTAGTCAGGGATCGGATAAAAGAAAAAATATCAGAGTTTATTACTGAAGTAAACAAACTTGTCTCATAATCCGGGGACAGGTATTATCTGGCGCCTGCATCCTTTAGCATCTTTACAGCCGCTTCATGCTTGTTGAAGGATGCGATCGACAGCGCTGACACGCCAAGGTATTCCCAGTTCAAATCAGTTCCGGCATCGATCAATATTTTCATTTCATTGGTATCCCCCAGGGCGCTCGCATGCATCAATGCAGTCAAGCTTGTAGAGTCCTTGAAGTTGGGATTAGCCCCCGCGTCCAGCAGCAATTTGATGATATTAGCGTATCCGTTATCAGCTGCGAACATTAACGGGGTTGCTGAAGAGAGGCCGTCTCCCTGATTCACGTCCGCTTTAGCGCTGATAAGAAGTTTGACAATATCTGCATGGCCCCTGTTCACCGCGAAAATCAAAGGCGTCCACCAGTAATAATCTTCTAACATGCATTTCGCGTTGACATCTCCGCCGTTTGCTATGTAAGAAACTATGAAATTAGAGTCGCCTTTTGACGCCGCGTCGAATATGCTTTCCTTTGCGCAAGTCAACACCGGGAGTGCGATAATCAGCAACAAAAACAACTTTTTCATGCTCAATCCTCCTAATAAGATATTCCGGAAACGATTAAAAGAATATAAGCCGCTTTCCTGAAAACATTTTCAGGCTTCATCCCCTGGTATATTAAAGAAATAAGGATTCACCGGCTTAAAACCGATTTTGCCCTCGCACCCTGAGGGGATAACCAGTGTAACCGCAGCGCCGTCCTGCAGTTTGCACTGTGCAAGCTGTTTATGGCTGTCATAGAAACTGGATTTGGTAATAAAAGCCTGTATTCCGGCGTTATCGATTTCAATTTCATCAGCTCTGAAAACAAACTGATAGCTCCCGTCGGGTTGTTTAACCGGTATTCCGAAAGGCAGTATTTTATCATCCCTGATTTCTACAACGATATGATTCACTTCCAGCTTTGATGTCAATTCCATTACACGGATATTTGCAGGATGCCTGTAAACGTCCTGAGTGTTGCCGAACTGGATCAGCTTGCCTTCATCCAGAACAGCAGTATAATCGCATAGAATTAAAGCGTCGTCGGGATCGTTAAGGCTCATAATAATAGTGGTGTTGTAAGATTGAAGAATCTTCTTGATAAAACCTCTCATTTCGATGTGATTTTTCTGGTCCAGATGACTCATAGGCTCGTCAAGAAGCAGCAGATCGTAAACCTTATTAGTTTCCCTGGCTATAGCGATCATTTGCTTAAACCCTTCGGGAATTTTCGAAGGGTAGCTTCCAAGGTAACTCTCGTCTATATGAAGTTCATCGATTTTATCGGCAGCCGATTTTTTCCGTTCTGTTTTCGGGGACCCTTTGATAAATTGAGGAAAATCGATATTTTCTTCAACATTCCTGTTCGGGTAAAGCGCGTAATCCTGGAACACAAAACCTATATTTCTCTTTTGCAACGGTATGTTATCCAGTTTTTTTTTGCCCAGGAAAACCGAACCGGGCTGGTAATTTTCCAGGCCGTTTATTGAACGGAGAAGGAGAGTTTTTCCTGAACCGGAAATGCCTAAAACCGCTAAAATTTTACCCCTTGGAAATGAGAAGGATATATCCTTTAATTGAAAACCGCCTTTCAGCAGATTTAAATTCTGCACCGCAAACAATGAATCGTCCGGGTTGGCGGCGCTGAGGTTTTCTTTAACAAATTCCTTTTTTTGCTCGTTTATGAAGTCAATGAGGTCTGAATACATGATCCTGGTGGCGCTTCCCAGTTTGAATGCTTTCAGCCTCCCGTCGCCGACCATATTATAAACCATCTGTTTCGATATTCCGAGGAATTTGGCGACCTCCTTGATATTCATCGCCATATCTTTTATATCCATAATCAACCGCCTGATAACAGTATATCACATATTATAATGTATGTCAACAGATTATAATAAATTATAACACTATAAAATAGTAATATGAATTTAATGCCAGCAGCCAAAAGAAAAATTTTTGCGGAAAATCCCGCCCGGGCTTATACTGATAAGTGTGTTTAAAAAATAAATTAGGGGCTCATATGAAAAACGGAATATGTCTTTTAACGGTTTTAAGCATGTTATTAATTTCGGCCCTTTACGCGGACAACCAGGGTCAGACCCTGAAAATAGGCGGAAACTACGAGATTACCGGGAGCGTAGCTACTTTTGGAACTTCCTGCGCCAACGCCGCCAGGCTCTTTTTTGATAAGATCAACGCCTCCGGAGGGCTTCTCGGCAAAAAAGTCGAACTGATCATAGCCGACAACAAATCCGATCCGTCGGAATCGGCGTCGGCGGTTAAAATGCTGATCGCCCAGGATAAAGTCGCGGCCCTCCTTGGACCGGTCATAAGCAGGAATTCGCTCTCCGCGGCTCCGATAGCCGAGGATGCCGGGTATATTATGATAACGCCGACAGCGACCAATCCTGATGTTACAAAAACGGGAAAATATATTTTCCGGGCCTGCTTCATAGACGATTTCCAGGGAACAGTAATGGCGAATTTCGCTCTCAAGAACCTCGGGGCAAAAACTGCGGCGATATTCCTTGACAGTGCAAATGATTACAGCATGGGTCTTGCAAAGTTCTTCAAAGCTAGCTTCGTGAAAGGCGGCGGAAAGATCGTTTCTGAGGAGGCGTTTATCGCCGGCGACAAAGATTTCAGGACCCAGCTTACAAAAATGAGGATGAAAAAGCCTGATATAATATACGTTCCCGCTTATTATCAGGAAGACGGGCTCATCGCGAAGCAGGCCCGGGAGCTCGGCATCATGACCCCGATTCTGGGGGGAGACGGCTGGGATTCCGACCAGCTTGTTAAAATAGCCGGAACCGGCAGCCTTAACGGAATATATTTCAGCAACCATTACTCTCCCGAAAGCGCCAACCCGATAGCCCTCGATTTTATAAAAGCGTACAAGGACAGATACGGTTCGAGGCCCGATGCTCTCGCGGCGCTGTCCTATGACTCGGCCCTTATACTATATGAAGCGATAAAGCTCGCAGGAAGCACCGACACTGAAAAGATCAGGAAAGCGCTTGTCGGGCTGAAGGTAAACGGGGTTACGGGCAGGATATCGTTCGATGAAAACAGGAACCCTGTAAAATCAGCGGTCGTCCTTGAACTTGTAAACGGTTCCCAGGTATATAAGACCACTATCGAGCCCTAGAGCAGGGGAGATACGCCATGGAGGAATTCCTCGTAAACCTGCTTCAATACCTGATCCAGGGTATTTCCACCGGAAGTGTTTACGCTTTGTTAGCTCTGGGTTATACGATGGTTTACGGAATCTTGAAACTCATAAATTTCGCCCATGGCGATGTATACATGGTCGGTTCTTACACCGGGTATTTTGCCGCCTCGTATTTTTTCGTCAATACGATGCCGCGCTGGGCGTTTATTCCCGTACTTCTGATTTCGATGGCTTTCTGCGCCTTTCTTGGAATTTTAATAGAAAAGGCGGCGTATAAGCCGCTCCGTCAGAAGCCGTCGATAGCTTACCTTTCAGCCGGCATAGGCGCCTGTCTCGGATTCTTCGCCTCCGTTTTTTTGAAATGGGACGCGCTCCTCTCGGCGGCAGCGGCCTGCGCCGCATGCGGTTTTACGGGCCGGCTTATCGAAAATAATGTTAAAATATCCATCGTTATTTTAATAGCCTCCGCAACAGGTCTTATTGCGGGTATTCTTCCTGCCGTAATATGGCACACCCCTGTTTTCCCGGCCCTGGAGATTACGCTATTCTCCTTCCCGCTTTTTTCCTGGGCAGTTTATTTATACCATAAACGCCCTTTCAAGGCAGCCCCACGTATAGCCTACCTGATAACCGCGATAGGGGTATCTCTCTTCCTCGAATATGCGATGATGTACTGGCAGACACCTGACCAGAAATACTTTCCCCCGATTCTTAAGGACATTCCCATTGAGATCAGGGTGAACCCGGGTGAAAGTATTTTCATTTTCAGCCAGCACATTATTTTCTTTTCATCCGCCGCGGTTTTATCCGTCATTTTATGGGTCCTCGTAAAATTCACAAGGATAGGCAGGGGAATGAGGGCCGTTTCCTTCGACGCCGAAGCGGCAAGGCTCATGGGGGTGAATGTAAACAACACTATCTCCTTTACTTTCGCGGTAGGCTCGGCGCTCGCCGGCGCCGCCGGCGTTCTCTTCGGGGCTTTTTATCCCTTCGATCCTCTGCTCGGGATCATGCCGGGCCTCAAGGCTTTTATTGCCGCAGTTCTAGGGGGAATAGGGAGTCTGCCCGGAGCGATGCTGGGAGGCATTCTAATGGGTATCGCCGAACAGCTGTCGGTGGGATTCGGAAATTCCTCGTTCCGGGATGTGACGGCTTTTATAATATTGATAGCGATACTGATGATCAAACCCGGCGGGCTTCTAGGAAGGGGGACAAATGACAAGGTTTGACCCGCTTGCAAAGGTATTAAACCGGGATTGGGTGAAGGTCGTATTGATAACCGTAGCCCTTTATGTCCTGTGGTCCCTGATCTACAATTCGGTAAACGATTTCTGGAAGTTCAACCTCCTTGTCCTTGGAATAAACATAATCCTTGCCGTCAGCCTCAACCTCATAAACGGCTTTGCCGGACAATTCTCGCTCGGCCATGCCGGATTCATGGCAGTCGGCGGATACGCTTCGGCAATAATAACTTTATATCATTCGGGAGAAATGTCGCAGCTCGGCATGCCGGGCTTTATGATCTTTTCGATTGCGGTGATCGCAGGGGGAATAACATCGGCTGTTTTCGGCTTCATAATAGGTCTGCCGGCACTGCGTCTAAAGGGAGATTACCTCGCGATAGCCACGCTCGGGTTCGGCGAAATCATAAGGCTTTCAGTCCTGAACGTCGATTACCTGGGAGGAGCTGCAGGGCTCAAGGGTCTGCCCGCCTATACTAACGGCAACTGGGTCTTTTTCATGGCTGCCGCTGCGGTTATCGTCGTATCGAACCTGATAAATTCTTCGCACGGAAGAGCCCTTCTCGCGGTCAGGGAGGACGAGATCGCCGCCGAATCGATGGGGATCTCTTCAACCCGGTACAAGGTAGCCGCTTTCGTGATCGGAGCCTTTTTCGCCGGGATTGCGGGGGCTCTTTATGTACACAATATAAGATTAGTCAATTCGGGCTCATTCACCTTTATGAAAACGGTCGAGATCCTTGTAATGGTCGTGATAGGAGGCCTCGGCAGCACAACGGGGGTGATCATAGGGGCGGTGTTTTTTACGCTCACGAACTCGTTTTTAGCCGATTATCCGTACGAAAGGATGATAATATTTTCGATCATAATGATTATCCTGATGCTGTTAAGGCCGGAGGGGCTTATGGGCTCGCGTGAATTCAGGATCCCTTTTTTGAAACACGGCTCCTTCGGAGGCGACAATGCCGATCCTGAAGACTGAGAATTTAAACAGGTCTTTCGGCGGCCTCAGGGCTGTGGCGAACCTCGGTTTTGAAATCGCGAAGGGAGGGCTTGCCGGACTGATCGGGCCCAACGGCGCCGGTAAAACCACAACGTTCAACCTCCTGACGGGTATAATAAAGCCCGATTCGGGGAAGATCATATTCAACGGCAGAAATATAGCGGGACTCCCGCCTTACCGGGTGACAAGGCTGGGGATCGCGCGTACTTTCCAGAACATAAGACTTTTCAGGGATCTCCCTGTCCTTGATAACGTCAGGATAGCCTGCCATCACAGGATAAAATACGGGCTGCTGGAATCGATGGTTTTCCGTTTCGGCCGGTTCGGGGTTGAAGAAAGGGAAATAACTGAAAGGTCGAGGGAATTTCTCGATATATTCGGGCTCCTTAAATATTCCTCCGACAGGGCAGGCAGCCTGCCCTACGGGCTTCAAAGACGCCTTGAGATCGCAAGGGCTCTTGCCACGGGGCCTCTGCTTCTCCTGCTGGACGAACCTGCGGCGGGCATGCACCCCGGAGAAAAAAAAGACCTGATGGAGCTCATCGGGTTTATCAGAAAGAAGTTCGATCTCACAATCCTTCTTATTGAGCACGACATGAATCTCGTCATGGGTATCTGCGAATCCATATTCGTGCTGGATTACGGGGAATTGATAGCCGAGGGGCTCCCGGCCAAAATAATGGCCGACAGGAAAGTCATAGAGGCATACCTCGGAGAAGAGGCGCCCGATGCTTGAAGTAAATAATATCAATGTGTTCTACGGGGCGATACATGCAGTCCAGGGAGTGTCTTTTTCGGTTGACGAAGGCGACATTGTTACCCTGATCGGGGGGAATGGGGCCGGGAAAAGTACCGTACTCAAGACGATTTCGGGGCTCATGAGACCCGGGAGCGGGAGCATGACGTTCAATGGAGTAAACCTGGCGAAGGAGGAGGCCCACAACATAGTAAAACTCGGAATATCCCACGTTCCGGAGGGGCGCAGGATTTTTTCAAACATGAGCGTCCTCGAAAATCTTGAAATGGGTGCATACATCCGGCATGATCCGCTTCAGGTAAGGAAGGATATGCACAAGGTTTTCGATCTGTTTCCCAGGTTGAGGGAAAGGCTGCACCAGCAAGCCGGTACCCTGTCGGGCGGCGAGCAGCAGATGCTCTCGACAGCCAGGGGTCTCCTGTCGAAACCGAAGCTGATGCTTCTTGACGAGCCTTCAATGGGGTTGTCGCCGATGCTTGTAAAGGATATTTTCAACCTAATAAAGGAAATAAACCTGGGCGGAACTACGATACTCCTTATCGAACAGAATGCCAGGATGGCCCTCTCCATCGCCCATAAAGCCTACGTCATGGAGACGGGCAGGATAGTCCTTGAGGGCAGAGCCGGGGATCTCGCCGACAACGAAAAGGTTAGAAAGGCTTATCTCGGCGGGTGAATGTAGTTAGGATATTTCTTTCTGTATTCCTTCGGGGTTGTCTTCTCGATGATTTTAAAGGTCCTGTTAAAGTGCGTCACATTGTTAAATCCGACTGCGAAAGCAATCTCGGTTATAGAAAGATCGGTGGAGGTCAGGAGCCGTTTTGTTTCGGACATCCTGACAAAGTTAAGATACCGCCTGAAGCTCATTTTGTAATTCTTGTTCAATATATCTCCTATCCTGGCCTGATGAATACCCAAATCTCCGGCTATTTTTAACAATGAAAATTCCGGGTTTTTGTAATTAGCAGCGAAATAACTCACGACCCTGTCGCTTTCGTTGTCCGCCCTGTTTCCCGCTGCGATTTTTTCATAGGGAACAGCAATGGCCGTGGTATTTTTTCTTCCCAGCAATAGAAATGCAATTGATATAACGGCTGAATAAACAACAAGGCCGGCAAATACCCGGAGCAATAATAGTGTGTGATCCTGTCCTATCATGAGTCCATTTACTGTAAAGCCGGCTTTTTTATCGACGGGCGACCGGTATCCGGTCTGGATTAAAAGGCTCAATATATGCGAATAGTCATTGTATGATTTAAAGTTATTCTTAATATTATTAATAGCGAACCACCAGGCCTGGATCTGAAAATCTTTTAGAGGAATAAAATATGATCCTTTTTTTTGATTCATTACGCAGTCATAGCTCATAAATACATAAGACATCGGATTATTTTTTAGCGTGATATTTTTGTCATAATTTATCAATTCGAAAAGGATATCTCCGCTCCCGGAATCCTCAACCTCCGCCCGGAGATAATCGTAACCGTTTAAATCGGGGAATTTATAACCGGTGTAGTCGAATACCAGATCGATTTCCTGATCAGGGCTGAGGCGGTTTAATTGACCGGCGCTTAAATTCGTTGGTAGTTTTATCCCTAACTGAATCCAAATCCCCGCTAACCCGGTAAAAGGAAAAGTATTATTATGCTTTTTCAACATGTATTCTAATCCGATTATATTTTTTGCAGAGGTAAACCCAAGGATCTCCGATTTACCATGAAACATGTAATCGTTAAATGGAAGTATCAAATAATTATGGAAATTTGGAACGATGCTTATATTGTTTTTATATGAAGCCGCAATATAAAAAATCCCTGCTGCGATGGGTGCCGCTATTAAAAAAATAAGAGGGAGTATCGGTATTTTCTGCCCGGCGAATTTCAGCATAATCCAGATTTTAGCAAATTTAACTGAAAATGTAAATTAAAACTTCGATTATGTAAATTTATTAAAGATCATGTAAAGTAATACTTCGATAATGTAAATTAAAATCTATCGCAATGTGTTAGAGTATTATCGATTGAAATTACTAAAGGATAATATTTATAAATCTAAATGGAGGTGACTATGCTAAATAAAGAAATCGGATTTTCAGGATCATTTGCCGCTTTGTTTTTTGCATTATTAATTTCAGGCTGCTCGCAGAAAGAAGTTTCAAAACCGGACCTATCTGCTATCAAGGGAAATCCCGATAACTTTTGTAATTATATCAGCAATGTTATTATTTTTGAAATGGCCAAAGAAAGTATTACAGGCCTTGCCGTTGCTGTTGTAGATGACAGGGAAACCATTTACCAGGCCGGATTCGGATATGCCGACACCGCAATAAAGGCACCCGTTACTTCCGATAGCATTTTCGAACTATGTTCTATATCCAAGCTTTTTACCGCTACGGCCGTAATGCAGCTCTATGAAAAAGGGCTGATCGATCTCGATAAACCCATTACAACTTATCTTAGAGAATTTTCAATACGCATGCGTACAGCGAGCGAATCCGTCCCTACCGTAAGGATGCTTCTTTGCCATCATTCGGGCATCCCCTCGGATAGGGCCGGAGGGGCTTTCATCGGAACTAATTATAACGTCGAGTACACCGGCGAATTCAAAAAAATAGCCAGCTTATTCAGCAATGAAACTATGGCTTATCCGCCGAATAAGGTGTTTTCATACGGCAATCTGGGCTACAGCCTACTGGGCGATATCGTGGAAAGGACGAGCGGCATGGATTTTGAAAAGTATGTTCAGAAGAATATATTGATCCCGCTTGGAATGAAAGATTCGTCGTTCGTTTTCAGGGATGATTTCAAAACCCGTTATATAAAGGGGTACCTGGAAGGGAAGGAGACCATCATTCCCGTAATCCGGGATATCCCCGCCGGAGGATTGAAAGCACCCATCGCCGATATGGCCAGATTCCTGAAAATGGTTATCGCGGGGGGAAGCCTGGATGGGGAAACGCTTTTGAAAACCGAAACCATGCATGAAATGCTTAAAATCCAGAACCGAAACGTACCCCTGGACGGGAGCTTTAAAATAGGACTGGGCTACTGGAATTATAGTTTTCCGCAAATGCATGACGAAGTCGTTTACGGACATGACGGCGACTTGCCGCCGTTCCATTCTCTGATCCTTTTCATGCCTGAAAGAAAGATAGGGCTGGTCGTAATGATCAACTCGATTCACGGTGCGATGGGCTCGTCTTTGGATCTCTTTCCGATAGCGATTAAAACCCTCTCCGCGCTGATAGAGATGAAAACCGGAAAACCTTATGATACGATTCCAGCTGAATCTCCCCGGCGGGATTTTACGGCAGGCGAAATCTCAAACTTGCCTGGATATTACGCGGGCTGGCTTGGATTTTCAAGGATTAAGATAAACGGTTCCGGGCTTCAGGCTGAAATATCCGGAACCGACCTTGATCTATCGGCCCACCAGGATGGAACAATCAGTGAGCAGTATAAATTATTCGGGTTTATTCCTTTGAAAATTGAGTTTCTCGATCTGATGAGTCTCGAGCCTTTCGAATTCGAAGGAAATCCATGTTTCATGGTAAAATTATACGGGATTCCCTTTGCGACCGATATTAAAGTCAAGCCGGCACCTGTACCGGAAAGCTGGGTAAAAGCGGCCGGGACATACATCTCAACCGAAGCGATGCCGTATGCGTCGGAATCGGAAAACAGAATAAATCTTGTCTACGATAAAAAAACCGGCTTTTACTTTTGCAAAGTATGGGTGTTCGACGGTCCTGCGAATGCAATCGATTACCCCCTGGAAATATTGAACGACCATGAAGCCGTTTTTATGGGTTACGGCAGACACCTGGGCGAGACTCTCCGGATTGAAAGAAGCGGTTCGAACTATATTCTTTATGGCAGCGGGATGATTTTGAATAAGCTGAATAACAATAATTGAACAGGACTATCCGAAACCGGCTTTCTGCCCTGCCCGGTATGAGACAAAACAACCGGCTTGACGATCATATTGGTTTTAATGTAAATTTGATATTCGGATGACATTTTAAACACCAATTAATAATCAAAGGGGCGCAACCGCGCCGGGCTTCCCATGGCCAGGACGCCGGCAATGTACGGAATGGTCCAGCTTAAACCGCTCAATATGCAGATTGGGGCAAATGTGCGAATGATTTCTAAAAGTCTTCCTCGCTGGCGGGTTTGTCAGCGTCGGCCATTTCCGAGGTATAAGCGTAAGCTTTTTTCACAGCCATGTCCTTCGAGATCTCGAGGCATGTGATGGATAAGGGCGCGAATTTATATTCGAGAGTTGTTTCCCCAAACAAACCATTGAAATCGATCTTTATGTCCTGAAACGAATTTTTGCTCCAGTTGATGCAGAAAACGCTGACATTGCCCTGGCCGTCCCTGTAGGCGTAAACCCGGGTATCATTATTGATTTTGGATGCAAATATGTTGTACTTTTTCACGTGGTTTGAAAAAAGCATGTAAGCGTAATACATGGGTGTAGGCTTGAGGGAAACCGGCATGATGAAGCCTTCTCTCCAGAATTCGGAAATGCTCCATGGCATTACCGACATCAGGTCAGATTCGGAACTTGAAATACCCAGGTTGTCGGCTATCCACAGTCCCGCTCCGAAAGAGCCCGGCATGGCGAAAGTTGCGGGTTTGGAAGGGTCACCGTCCGCCGAGGAATTCATCTCGCCGATGATGAGCGGGATGCCCGGGGCGGACGGGTCTGTCATCGTCCTGATATCTTTATAAAATTCAGTAAGATTGTCGTATTCTCCAATAGCGTTTTCGTACGTAGCATTAGTCATTGGCCAATAGCCGTACCTGTGGATTGACAGGATATCAATATAAGGCCTGCATGCCGAAATGAAGGGAGGTATCCATTCGTCGTATTTCCATCCAAGTTCGAGGCCTATTATCTTGATCCCCGGGAACTCTTTTTTTATGGCGGCTGAAATATTCGTAAAATTATCGATATAATTATAAACTGTAAAATTATTCAGGTTCGCTGCCGTAACATCTACATCGTTGGCCTGTTTGAGGGTCGGATACCCATCGGGTTCGTTGCCGATGCTTACATAACGCAATATGAACCCCTTGGCAATAAAGTCTCTGATCAGGTTAGTGGCGCGGCTTATCCTTTCCGGGATCGTACCCCGGCTTATTACCGGAACCTGCAGCAGGGGCTGGGCGCCTACGGCGCGGCAATAATCGCCGAACTGCGTAAGGAACCTATCCGATAATTCTTCGGGGATTTCCGCGTCGTTGTTGATCCCGCCAGCCCTTAGTAACTTGATATCAAGCGCTTTAACGAGGGGCTCGGTACCGGCCACATAATTCCCCCATTTTTTTACCCAGCACCAGTAATTAAAACCGAAAAACAAAGGGTTCAGCTCTTTTGCCGGGGTTCCGCTTACTTTGATTTCAGTGATTATAGCATTGGTCTCAATGGAATATGCCGAAAATACAAAGACCCCCGGGAAAATAATGGCAATAAATATTTTTTTCACTATTATATCTCCTTTATCAACTTTTGCGGAAGCTTACGAATGTCC
Source organism: uncultured Spirochaetota bacterium (assembly GCA_963768055.1). Taxonomy (GTDB): domain Bacteria; phylum Spirochaetota; class Brevinematia; order Brevinematales; family JAOACQ01; genus CAVYGN01. Next base: position 439,163 of record CAVYGN010000001.1, read on the forward strand.
CCCTCCCAGCGATAAGCCGGACGTCTGTTCATTTGCCTCGATCTGGAACGCGTAAAGAAAGTCTCCCAGTTGTTTAATCTTTTGATCGGCGGGAATATCTCCTGTTATGTTAGATTTGATCTGCCCGGCGAGATTTCCTATCGCGCTGTTTAAATTATCCACTCCTGTGGAATTAATAGGCGGATACATGTAACCCGGTTCGGCATTCAAATTGACAATGACCTTTTCATTATCTTTGAACAGTTTCATAAAATTAGTAAAATCCGGTTTGTAGATAGTCTGGCAGCCCTCGCTATAGTTCGAAACCAGCCCGCCTGTGTGGATGCAGACTTCAGAGATCAGCATCTGGTTTTTCATGGACGGATTGATCTTAACGCTGGGGAAAGTCATCATATTTTCGGATAACTCATTCTCCGAATTTATTTTATCTAAAAATTCCCGCCTGAAAAGCGTGAAATGCCATCCTAATTTGCTGTTCTGATTCCAGATGCCGCAAAAAGTCCCGGGCGCCAGAATACCATGGATATTGTATTGATCTATTCCGAATAATAACCGTGAGGGAATGGTCGATACATGATTTAAATGCAGAAGTTGTTTTTTCTCATCATCGAATACATCTATAGTGCTATCGTAAGCGTCCCCGTTTACAAGCTTGATAGCATCCCTGCTTCCGCCCCTTAAAATATTTATGATCTTTTCGTTCATTATAACCTCCCGTATTAATGGTTATCCTGGACGGATTGGAGTTTCTCGACCGTCCTCATTGTCCCGAGTCCGAGCATGCCCCCGAGAGTGGTAATAATAAGGCTTGAGTCGGGCGGAGCGATTTTTATAGCCGAGCCGAATATCGTGAGCCCCCACTGCATAAGGGGATAAAGAATCACGCACCATGCGAAACCCAGACCGCAGATCCAGCCTATGAACGGTCGCCATCCCGCGACAAACCAGTTGGTCGATTTCGCTTCCTCAAGGTTGACGTCTGCCTGCTCTTTATCTCCAGCCTGGACGGCGTTAAGCGCATCCTCGAGCTGTTTCAGCTTCAGTTCGGGGGAAGCTTCCCCGGTAATCGCCGATCTCAGCTGGCCGGCAAAATTTCCGACTGCGCTGACCACATCCCCGACGCCTTTAGCGTCTAAATTTACCAACGCCATAATTTATCCTCCCTCTTCGAATTTTTTGAATAAGCCTTCAACAATATTTAATCATTTTATATCTTTTTTAATGTTAAATCAATAGGTTTTTAACAAATATTTTAAAATTGGCGATTTTCTATTTCCCTGATCCGGATCTGTCTTCCGGAGCCGGTAAACCTGTAAGCCGCATGAGCAAAAATTCCTATAAGGATAGTATCGATTCCCGTTTATAATGTTCCGCAGCCTATTCAATTGATCAATCTCCTCTACATCTTTTGCAATCTATGTAATTATATGGGATACTTTATGTAATTACGTATTTAAAGGAGATTATTATGATCATCCCTATCATCGAGATCGGGAATTCCAAGGGGATCAGGATCCCGCAGGCTGTTTTAAAGCAGGTAAGTTTCGGGGAAGAGGTCGAAATGCTCGTTTCCGAAGGAAAGATCACTTTACGCCGCAAGACCGGCCAGAACCAGGTCCAGGATTTTTCGACCCTTTCCGGCATGGACGATGCTTCAATACAGCGGGTGCTTCTTAAGATAACCGGTACCGACATGATCACCGCGCTGGTCGGCGCGGAAGATGGCGTCAAGGAGGCGGTTTACCGCAATCTCTCAGACCCGGTCAGGAATTATGTCAAACCCAAGGTTGAACGGCTTGAACATGGCGACGCCCGCGATCTGATAATCGAGCGCAGCCGCAATATGATAGCCGAAGCTTTAATGGAAGTAACGAGAGAGTGATCGCCGGTCAATCCCTTATAGCTTCCCAGGTGCCCGCAAACGGCAGGGTCATCGTGCCGGTTATATAATTAGTGCCCTGGATCGCTCCGGACCATACAGGACCGGTGGATATATTGATATTGACCGAGGTCCCGATGAATGAGGTTCCATTAGTGCTCCAGGTCCCTGTATTGCCGTCATGCTGGCCGAAAGTGTTGTCATTGCTGAATGTTATTGTAGTTGTTCCGGAAGAGGGTACGCTGGGGAAATAATAATTAAGCGTCCATGGTCCTATTATTGTGACGGCCGACGGCGAACTGGAGCCGGACGACGACGAACTGTTATTCCCGCCCGGGTTTTGAGAGCAAGCTGTCAAAACCATCAAGGCTATAAACAATCCGGAAAATATCAACTTCCTGTGCATTTTAACACCCCTTTTTAATGTTTGATCTTCATAATTTGCGTTTTACACATATCTAATAATAATACGCAAATAATCTGCCCGGCAGGAAATAATCAGAAAAAATATAATTTGCCCGTAAGCGGCCTGGCGGCGCGCAAGGTCAATCGCCGTCTGACGGCAGCCTTTGCTTTTTCTCTTCGTCTTCTTTTTCTTTACCGGCAATGCTTTTGAGCCAGATCTTCGCCGCGCTCTCTTCCTGCGCTGAAAAAAACTTAAATCTGCTCTTATCCCTGTTGGCCATTGCCAGCGCGACATTGTAGAGCATCCGCATTTCAGGGGATAAGCCCATAATAGCCGTAGCCCTGGCAAAATGGCCGTTATAGCGGGAAAAATTGGTAAAATCCCTTATTGTTTTGACGGTATAATTAACTCCCGAGGCATTGACCAGGAATAAAACGCTGTCAGGGAGGCATTTCGATACTATCGCCTTGGATTCTTCCATATATTCCCTGACCTCCTCGTTCGAGAGGCCCTTGAATTCAAGATAATAAAGATCCACGCCTTCAAATTGAATAAAACATGGCTTTTTCACCATAAAAAATCCCCCTTCTCTTGACAAATCCTTTAACAACAGCTATTAAATTAACTCATGATCGTTCATAAAATTTTTTTCCAGAAAATTTTATTTTAATTAATGCTTATTGTCAAATTCAGTAAACTTCAGGAATGAGTAAAGAATGCCTCGATTGGCATTTATCTCAAAGCGCATGGGATAAAAACAGCCGGAGTTATTATCGATTTCAATCCGTCGCCCGTTATCGAATATAAGGCTGAAAACGGAAAGGTGCGGTTTCGGATTTATTTGCCTTGCCGCGTTTATCGGCATCCTGATTTTTTTTCGAAAATGATTTCAATCGGAACGAACTTGATCTTTTCATGATTTGCCTCTAAGATTGTTTTTATTATAAGAGGGAATATTATGTCAAAAAACGGGGGCTTGAAGGATAAACTGCTGGCCGATCTCAACCCGGCGCAGTATAAAGCCGCGGACTTTGGCGAAGGCCCGCTGATAATCGTTGCGGGCGCGGGCACGGGCAAGACTAAAACCCTGGCTTCCAGGGTAGCCAATCTTGTTCTATCGGGAGTCGATCCTCAAAAGATATTGCTGCTGACCTTTACACGGCGGGCCGCCGAAGAAATGCTGAAAAGGGCCGATAGCATAGTAAGCAGGATGGGGCTGAATACCTTAAGCGTTTGGGGCGGGACTTTCCATTCCATAGCTAACAGGATTTTGAGGATTTATGCCGACCGGGCCGGATTGCCGAAAGAATTCACGATCATGGATCAATCCGATTCCGAAGACTTGATGGATATTCTCCGGAACGGATTAAACCTGGATAAAACCGATGCCCGTTTCCCGAGAAAGGGCACCTGCCTTGCTATCTATTCGAGGAAAATAAATTCGAACGACAGCCTGGAAAACGTTTTAAAAGAACAATTTCCATGGTGCACCGAATGGAAAGATCAATTATCGGCTTTATATAAATCCTATATAGACCGGAAGTTTGAACAAAACGTCCTTGATTACGACGACCTTCTTATATTCTGGGACCATCTTCTGGAGGATCCCGGCATATCCGGATCGATCGAATCCCGATTCGATCATATTCTGGTCGACGAATACCAGGATACCAATATAATCCAGTCTAACATTCTGCGTAAAATGAGACAAAAAAATAAAAATATCACGGTAGTCGGCGATGACGCTCAGGCTATCTACAGCTTTCGGTCGGCAACGATACGGAATATGATGGATTTTCCAAAGCATTTTCCCGGCGCCGCCGTAATCATGCTTGAAGAAAATTACAGGTCCAGTCAAGCCATACTCGATACGACAAATGTTTTAATATCCCAGTCCGAAGAACATTACAGCAAAAAGCTGTTCTCCAGCCGTCAGACCGGCGGGAGCCCCGAGCTTGTAATCTGCATGGATGAATCCTTTCAGGATAAAGCGGTTATTGAAAGGGTGCTGAAGAGGCGCGAGGAAGGTATCGCCCTGAACCGGCAGGCGGTTTTATTCCGCGCCGCTTCCCATTCCGCATCCCTTGAAATAGCCCTGACAGGGCACAAAATCCCGTTTATAAAATACGGAGGCCTTAAATTCCTGGAAGCCTCCCATATTAAAGATTTGACAGCCATGCTAAGAATTACTGAAAATCCCAGGGACGATCGGGGCTGGTTCCGCGTGCTTCAAATGATAAAGGGTGTCGGGCCGCAAACCGCGGCAGATATCATCGGGCATATCAAACAAGCGGGGTTTAACCCGTTATCTCTTACGGCGTTTAAAAGTCCGCCGGAATCAAAAACAGGGCTGGATTTATTGCACTCTTATTTCATGGATGTTTCAGGCAAGGCTCTGAGTCCCATGGTTATAATCGAAAGAGCGATAATTTTTTACCGGCCTCTGCTTAAAGAAAATTACGACAATCCGGATCAAAGGTTCGCCGATATTCAGCAGCTGGCCGGTTTATCATCCGGATATCAAAACTTATCGAAGTTCCTTTCCGATCTGACTCTCGATCCCCCTATGTTTACAGGCGACCTGGCAGGAAAGCCGGTCCCTGACGAAGAGTATCTGATTTTATCGACGATCCATTCCGCCAAGGGGCTTGAATGGGATAGCGTATATATTATTCATGCTGCGGACGGATGGATCCCCTCCGATATGGCAACCGGCAGCAGGGAAGAAATCGAAGAGGAATTGAGGCTTTTATATGTCGCAATGACCCGTGCTAAAGACTACCTTACCGTTTTATATCCGAAAAGGCATTATACCAAACCGAAAACGCACTCCGACAATCATATCTACGGCCAGCTGTCGCGATTTTTGAACAGGGAAGTAACCGGCACTATGAGAGAAATTTATGAGGGAAAAGCCGAAGAACCTGAAATTAAACAGGAGAAAATGAAAACAGCCATCAAATTAAGGGATAGAATGAAGGAATCTTTCTGATCTTGACCTTTAACTCCCGAAGGTAACACAAGCGTTTTATCGGCAGCCTGCTCCCGGCAGAGCTTCCCGAGAAGTCCCGCAAAGCGGTCTATAAAAAACCTAATACAGGAATAAAAGTTTGTAAAAAAAATTTTATTCATTTTAGACTTTGGATTTATTGACCTGGTTATCTTGTGAAGTTATACTTACATGACATTTCGAGGATAACAGCCCTTAGAGGGGCCGTATGACGAGAAATCTTGCATCGGGGAAGATTTCTCCCTGCGCTCGAAATGACAAATTGCAACAATAGGCTTTTTATTAAGCTTTTGGAATCAAGAATGAATAAACTCCACTTTCTGACTCCAGGAATTCCGCATTCATCAAAACCTAAAAAAACGCTTGAAAACGGCCTGAGGCGTATAAAAGAATTAAGCCTTGACGGTATGGAGCTTGAATATGTGCGCGGCATTATTATAGATTTTCCGAAGATGCAGAAAATCGGTAAATTGGCGAAAGAGCTGGGACTGATATTAACCGCTCATGCGCCTTATTATATAAATCTTTATGCGCGGGAAAAAGAAAAGATCGATAAAAGCTATCAATATATTCTTGATACTGCAAGAGCTCTTGACGCCGCCGATGGATTCGGCATGGTATTTCATGCCGCTTATTATCTCGGGACAAAACCCCATGAAGTATACGCTTATGTCAAGGACCACATAGAGCATTTAGCCGCTATAGCCCGCAAAGAGGCCTTAAGGGTCTGGCTTCGCCCTGAATTGATGGGTAAAAATTCTCAATTCGGCACACTGGATGAAATTATCCGGCTTTCAAAAGATGTCGGCGGCAGGATAGGACCATGCGTAGATTTTGCCCACCTTCATGCGAGGACAGGCAGGTACAATACATATGAAGAGTTTGCAAGCGTTTTTGAATTCATCGGCGAAGAATTGGGCGAATCTGCGCTTGAAAATATGCATATGCATTTTTCGGGCATAGTTTATTCGCATAGAGGCGAACAAAAGCATGTTAATTTAAGGCATAGCGATATCCGCTCCAGGGAATTTGCTAAGGCTTTAAAAGACTTTAATGTTATGGGTGCGCTGACCGTCGAAAGCCCTAATATCGAAGGCGATACTTTGATGATGAAGCTGATCTACGAATCTATGTGATCCCGGCTCTCATAGCCGCCAGGTTTCTACCCCATGCTCGCAGAAATGAAATTCGACGAACCGGCCTCCGAATTCTTCCAGCCCTTTAAATATCTCGTATCTCTTCAGGCCGTCGCAATAAATCATCATGAACCCGCCCCCGCCTGCTCCCGTCACTTTACCCCCGATTGCCCCGTGTTTCATTGCGCTGTCATAGATCGAGTCTATGACCGGGTTCGAAATGCTGCCCGCCATCTCTTTTTTATACAGCCAGCCGTAATTAAGTATTTCTCCTATCCTGTTTATCTCGCCCTTCAGGAGGGCCTCTTTCATCATTACTGCCTGCTCTTTAAGTTTGTGCATCGCTTCTATCGATTTGTGATCGCCGTTTGTGACGTTTTTCACCTGGTTCCTGATTATTTCAGCGGATAATCGGCTTGTACCGGTATAATAGAGGAAAAGATTGTATTGCAATTCGTTGATATATTTCTTTTTTATCCTGAGAGGGTTCACAATAACCTTATCGCCGTTGTTGAATTCAATGAAATTAAAACCCCCGAAGGTTGCCGCGTATTGGTCCTGCTTGCCCCCTTCCATAGAAAGGTCTATCCTTTCAATTTCATATGCAAGATGAGCCATTTCATATTCGCCCAGGGGCAGGCTGAGCAGTTCCTGGAAGGCTGCGATGATCGAAACGGCAAGGGAGGATGAAGTGCCGAGGCCGGATCCGGCAGGTGCGTCGCTGTGTGTGGTTATCTTTACCGGAATTGCCGTACCGCTGTTGAAGTCTTTTATGATTCGGTTGTAAACGCCTTTATGCATATCAAGATTCCCATCGATTTCAAGGCGGGGAGAAAGGGGATATTCAAAGATTTCATTCCTATCCAGAGCTTCAAGGATGATCATGGGCCTGTCAAGCACTTCAATTGTCGTATAAGTGCTTTTGTCTATCGTCGCGTTGAGAACTACCCCGCCGTAAAGTTCCGAATAAGGAGAAACGTCGGTTCCTCCTCCGGCAAGCCCGAGCCTCAGGGGCGCCTTGCTTCTAACTATCACGCCGGTCATTTTTTATGTCCTCCAGTATTTCATTGAAATTCGAATAAACCTTTAGAGATTCATCTATGATATACCCGCCCTTCAGAATATAGTTCCGCAGATACGGCAGGCGTATACGGTCGCTGTCCTTGTCCCCTATCATAACGCTTTTCCCGACATCAATATGATGCTTATCCGCGGCGGCGAGGATCATGCCGGGTTCCGGTTTCCTGAGAAGGCTATCCTTCCTGTAAGCGCTGACGGCCGCTTCGGGATGATAGGGGGAGTAAAAACTATCTAAAATATCGATCCCTTTCGAAGAGAGCTTTTTAATAAGTGTATCCTGGAAACGGAGATAATCTTCCGTTCCGAAAATACCCTTACCGATCCCCGACTGGTTTGTTACAATGATAAAGCTGAAACCCATTTTTTTCAAGCTCTTTAGAAAAGGAATAGCGCCTTCAATTAAGCGGAGGCCGCTGATTTCATGCATATATCCTTTGTCTTCGTTAAGTATTCCGTCGCGGTCAAGAAAGGCCGCCTTAATGCCCTGTTTCCTGCTCCATAACGGCAGCTGATTTTGAGCAGCACCGTAATCCTCCGGTATCCCGATATCGATGAATTTTCCTCCGAATGGAACCCCGAAAACCCTGCCGGTACCGAGCAGTTTCGGCATTACCTCCCTCTCGAGTGAAAGGAAACCGCTCCCCTGAAAATAGGAAAGTGCATCGGAGGAAAGGATGAAGACGCCTCCGTTGATATAGCCGTTGCCCCGCAACTTTCTTTTTTCCGAGAAACCTGAAACCCGGTAGTCCCTTATTTCAACCGAACCGTAGCGGCTTAAATCATCCATGTATTTGAGGGCCATAGTAAGCAGGGCCTTTTTCCCTTTATGAAAATCGATAAGGGCGCTGTAATCGACATCGAAGTAAGTGTCGCCGTTAAGCACTAAAAAATCCTTGTCGTCAGGAAAAGATCCGGCGGCAAGTTTGACCGCTCCGCCGGTGCCGATGGGTTCGCTTTCGACGGAATATCCTATATTAACTCCGAATCTCCTCCCGTCCCTGAAATGGTCTTCAATGAAACTGCTTTTATAGCCGGTGAGGAGAGATATATCCTCAATCCCATGCTTTTTAAGCAGCCCTATGATGAATTCAAGAAACGGCCTTTTTCCGACCGGGGCCATAGCTTTTGGTTTTTCTTTGAGGACAGGGGACAGCCTTGTTCCCAGGCCTCCCGCAAGAATAAGAGCGCGCATTTAAATCTCCCTGAATATAATATCAAGCTCCCGAAGGTATTCCTGTTCGACCTTTTCGCGGGTGAACTTCGCGGCCTGTAAAAAACCCTCCGAGATCATGCGTTCCCGTAATTCGTGTGAGCCTGTCACATTCAGAATGGCCCCGGCTATATTATCCGCCGATGCGGGATTGAAGTATACCGCTGCTCCGGAGCAAATCTCCTTCAGGGGGTTTATATCTGAAACCGCAACCGGACATCCGCATGCCATGGCTTCGAGCGGCGGCAGGCCGAAACCCTCATAAAAAGAAGGCAGAACGAGGACTTCCGCGCAATTATATAATTTGACAAGTTCCTCGTCCTCCAGAATTCCTGTAAAAAAAACAGTATTTCCAAGGCCCATAGACCGAGAAACCTTTTCTGCGCCTTCAAAACCCGTTATAAATTTTTCCTTCTGCCCCACGCAAACCAGGGAAAGCCCGCTTCCCCCTTTCCGGATTATCCCGAAGGTATTTAACAGGCCCTCTATATTTTTATGCGGCTTAATATTGCCGACATAAAGGGCGAACCTCGCCGGCAGTTTTTTTTTATCAAGAAATTCGTTTTTCTTTTCCATACTCATTTCCAGGTTCCTGAATTTCGGATCAGGGTACCGGGGTATGACCATTATCCTCGAACTTTTTTTCGCCATTTCAGGGAAAAACCTCAGGATCTCGGTTTTGGTAAATTCCGAGACTGTAAAAATCGCATCGGAGCTACGGATGGCATTAGAGTAAAGGATGTTAGTGTATCTGCTTCTAAAAAATCTGTCTTTCAATATGCCTGCAAGGTGGAATACATCATGGATAGTTACGGCCTTTTTTGCGGCCCTGACGGGTAAAATAGGCGCGTTAAAATGAGGGGTCCAGAAAAGGTCTGTCCGGGGTATCTTAAGAGGCAGTTCCGCCTGCTCGAACGGAGAATAGGTCCTTGAAAAGGTCCCGATAATGTCTGTGCCGTATTTTTCAAGTTCCAGAGGATTTCCGAGAAGTGTCAGTTTAAAACTACGGGCCAAAAAAGGTATAAGCGAGTCGATATATCTGCCTATTCCCGACATTTTTACCATTCTCGCATCAAGAACGATCCTCATCATAACTCCCTGAAACCACAGATTAAGCCCTGTAAGGGTTCACTGATTAAGCATAATTATAAGAGGATTTCACTGATATTTCCAAATATATATGTCCTATTGTCATTTCGAGCGAAGTGTTTATCCGGAGAAATCTTCCCCGGAGCAAGATTTCTCGTTCCAAGTCCTCGAAATGACATCTGTACCATCTGTGTACCCCAGGGCTTAATCTGCAGTTCGAGTTTTTGACTTTAATCCTTTGTCAAATTACACTTATGTGATTATTCTCTCAGGGGGTGATTTTTGGCTCGAATCAGTGTAATCATACCCGCATATAACGAAGAGGCCACCGTATCGCAGGTAGTCGATGAGTTCTACAAAGCATTGCCCGATGCATTTTTTTGTGTAATCGATAATAATTCCACCGACTTAACCGGAAAAACGGCATCGGCCAAATTCAGCGAACTTAAGCTGGCGGGCAAAGTGATCTTCGAAGCGCGAAAGGGGAAAGCCAACGCGGTGAGAAAGGCATTCACCGAGATAGATTCGGAAATATATATCCTGGTAGACGCCGATTGCACTTACAGTGCCGGGGACGCAGCGCGGCTCATATTTCCGGTTGAGAACGAAAGTGCGGATATGGTTGTCGGAGACCGGCTTTCGGGCGGGGGATACGGCAAGCAGAATAAGAGGATATTTCATAATTTCGGAAATCATCTGGTCAAATTGATAATAAATTTCATTTTCAAGAGTTCCCTCAGGGATATTATGAGCGGTTACAGGGTTTTCAGCAGAAGGTTTGTGAAAAATTTTCCGATCCTATCCGAGGGTTTTGAGGTAGAGACTGAAATGACACTGCATGCCCTTGACAAGAGATTCAGGATCATGGAGATCCCGATAGAATACAGGGACAGGCCGGAGGGAAGCCAGTCGAAGCTGAATACGATGAAAGACGGATTCAGGGTCGTCAGGACAATATTCCGGATTTTCAGGGATTATAAGCCCCTTCAATTTTTCGGTCTCGCGGCCCTGATCAGTCTTTTAGCAGGTTTTGTCATAGGCCTGCCCGTTATTTCCGAATATATAAGCTACAAGTATATTTATAAAATTCCTTCGGCGATCCTCGCGACAGGTTTCATCATAATAGGGCTTTTGCTGTTTTCAATCGGACTTATACTAGACACTGTTTCAAGGCAGCATAAGTTCGATTACGAATATTCCCTCTTAACATATTCGGCGACGCATGACCGCTAGGTTTTTTTCATGGCGGTATTTCGGCCAGGTTTTCAGGTTCGGTATTATAGGTGCAGCGGCGGCGGTGATCGATTACGGCGTTTATTACATGCTTTTCCCGATTACAGGGATTATAATCTCAAAAGCCGTTTCATATGTGCTTGCCACTTTCTTTACATTTGTCATGAACAAGCTCTGGACATTCGGTGCAAAGGCCTATTCCAGGTCCGAGATAGTCCGCTTCATTACTCTTTACGCTCTTTCGATATTTATCAATAACATCGTAAACAAGGCCGTTTTTTCCCTTTCAAAAGAAAAACTGGCCGGGTTTTTAGCGGCAACGGCAGTCTGCGCTGCAGTCAATTTCTTCGGCCTTAAATATTTTGTATTCCGGAAAAATTAATTTTTCAGCCATTTCCTGAAGCGGGTTAAAATTCCTAAAGCAATGACGGCTATGCAGAAAGCTGCGGCAACGATTACTGTATGCGAATCACCGGTGAGATCCGCTGAACGTTTGATTATTATGCCTGTAAAAGCCCAAAGAACGACGAATCCGTAAAATATATCGTTCCGCCGGTAAATCATGAAGAGGGTGAGAATGGTGCCGGCCATGATTGCGGCTATAGTCCAGAAAACCTCGAATAAGCTGTAGCTGTTCAATCCTATTTTAACTAAAAAGGCGGTTGCATTGGCGATGACGGCTATGGAGATCCAGCCTAAATAGATGCTGAAAGGCATATGGATGCAGAGTTTTTCACTCCATGGAGCCTCCTTAAAACCGATCCCGAGCCTTATATATATGGTTATCAAAACCGATAGCAGGATTATAATGATCAGCAGCGACACTAAAACCATTTCATAATGCCAGGCCACGATCCATAAGCTGTTAACCGCGCATGACAGGAAGAAAAAAAGGCCGATCTTATTTTGAACTGACTGTGTGGACTTTTCCCTTTTAAACAGGTCCCTTGCCTGATAAATTGTATAAATGAGGAGTAAAAGATAGATCACTCCCCATATCGCGAAGGTTATGCCGGCGGGTACGAAAAGGTTGGGGTATTTATCCGAAAGCTCGCCGGTATTCTTGCCGTTGAAACGCAGGATGTTTGCAAGCGCATTGACGGCGACCATGCAGATAAAGCCGGCGATATTTAAGATCTGTAAAACGATCGGGGATTTGTCCTGCTTCATAGATTACCCCCCTAGTCAAATTAAAAGTTATAATGTTATTTTAACAAGCTTATATTATGTTTGCAAGAATATTCTGTCGGTGCTCGCAATGATCCGCCTACCCCCGGACGGGGTGAATGACAGGACTGAGGCACCGGCGGCTCTTACTGAGGCGAATAAATTTGTCAAAAATAATTTTTATTATTATTTTTCTTGTTCAACTTTTAACGGCAATCTATAATATAAAAAAAAGGCGGGCGCGATGCTTAAAAACGAAGAACTTATCAGGGAATTAAAGAAAAAATTGACTATTGAAATTTCCGAGAAAGAACATCTCCAGGAACTGAATAAATGGGTGAACGATCAGATAGTACGGTTCAGGGCCCTGTATGTCGGGGCTGTAGAGTACGCCTCAAGCATCGAAAACGATATGGAAAAAAGGATTGAGCAAATAACGAACAGGACGGATAAAGTACATGAAGATGATTGCCAGGATATATCCGAGATAAAAGAAAAACTCGCGTTCCAGATAGCTATTAACGAAAAACTTCAGGAAGAAAACCTGCACCTCAAGGAGGAAAGTGAATCTCTCCGTATTATTCATATAAATGCCCTTGAGCATTCTACCATTCTGGAAAACGATCTCACTGAAAAATACGACGAAGCGAACCGTTTAGCCATGACCGATAATCTTACCGGAATATATAACAGATTGAAGTTCAACCAGACCCTCCTCCTGGAAATTGAAAAGGTTAAGAAAAAAGGGAGCGTTCCTGAACTTATTATGTTCGATATAGATCATTTCAAGAAGATTAACGACAATTACGGGCATATCGCCGGGGATAATGTACTTATTAAAATCGCCCAGATAGTCAACAGGATCATCCGGAAAAGGGATACTTTCGCGCGCTGGGGCGGCGAGGAATTCATGATCCTTCTTCCGGAAACCGGTCGCAAAGAATCGTCGGCAATAGCTGAAAGGATCAGGGTCGGCATTGAAAACTATAAGTTCGAAACGGTCAAGCACCTGACCTGCAGTTTCGGGGTAACGGGATACCTGAATAATGAGAAGATCAGCGACCTGTACAAAAGGGTCGATATGGCGCTGTACACCGCAAAGCGTGATGGAAGGAACCAGGTAGTGAATTTATAAAACGTTCGGGGATTTGACCCGTTATTCCTGCCCTTTATTTCGCCTGATCCTTTCCCGCACAAAATCTATATGTTCGCGAAGGATATAGAACGATTCAGCGAATGACACCGGGACGTTTTTATTCACCTGGTTTTCTATCCGGTCGAGTTCGGAATAGACTTCAGTCAGGTCGCCGCCCCCCTTTTTCATGACCTTCTGCTCGATATTGAGAAGTTCACGGTACCAGCGGTAGATGCGCGACCTGATCCTCCATTGGAAAAAAGCCGGAACGCCCCGGATTACCGAGGGGAATATTACTATGAGCGGAAGTATCAAAACAAGGATCCTGTCGGCCAGGCTCGCGATCCAGAAAGGCAGGATCTTGTAAAGAATGCCCTCCCCCGACTTATAAAACCGTTTTGCGTCTGAGCTGATGGCTATATCGTTTTCCAGCGGAGCGGGGAATTCATTCCGGTCTTTGATCAGGCCGGGTTTCGAATGCACTTTTATTGCGGCTTCAAGGATAAGGTCGGAAAGCGCGGGGTGCAGATTTTTTCTGGCTATTATTTCGACAACCGGTCCGACCAGATTAAGGTCATGGGGCGGTAAATTTTTACCAAAGTCTATCCCTCCCATGGGAATAACGATTTTATGCAGGTATGTAATATGCCTTGCGTAAGCATCCGCCTGAGTGAAATTATAAAGACGGATAAAAGGATCCCTGAGAAGCTCGCGCATGTTGGTTGTAGTAACAGAATCTCCCATAAGGAAGACAGCGTTAACGCTCCCTTTCAGCAGGTCCTTCACCGCCTCATCCGAATCGATCTCGAGCAGGGTTGTCGGGCCGCCTGGAAGGATGCCGTTATTTGAGAGCAGGAGATGGGAAAACTTCCTGGTCCCGCTTCCGGACTCCCCTACAGCCAGCCGCTTGCCCTTGAAATCGGAGATCAGTTCGAGAGGGACCGGGCTTCTGTAAAAAAGATATATCGGTTCATAAGAGATGCTGCCCAGAGATACCAATTTTTGAGTATTGGAACTCTGTATCCCCCCCTGGACGAATCCGATGTCGACCTTGTTAGATAAAACCGACAGGCGTTTGAAATTCTCAATGGAACCTTCGGAGGGAAGGATGACCAGCTTTACGCCGTCGCTTTTAAGAATCTTCTGGTATTCTTCAGCGTAATGCCATAATGAACTGCCTTCCGGCCCGGCGGTAATTATAAGCGTGGTAGGCGGGGCCGAATGGAAAAACCAGAAAACTGCAAAACATGAGACAATAACGAGCAGGATAACAGACCCGAAGATGACAGTGCGGTTCCGGCCGAATCTGTCAAAATGAAAAAAAGTTGTTTTCATTATATTTCCTCCCGGATTATTATGTTATCTTCAATATCTCTTCTATATCTTTTATAGTGCTCTTTTTTAAGACCTCATTAACCTGCCTGGCGGCTTTTTTTGTGTCTATCCTGGATATAAAATCCTGGACCCTGGGGAAGTTTGCAGGTTCGACGCTTATTTTCCTTATACCCGAACCTATCAGGAATGCAAGGTACTCTTTTTTATTCGCCATGTCGCCGCAAATCGAGATGTCAATGCCCCGGCTTATACTTGTTTTGATAATTTTCTTAAGAGCCCTTAAAACGGCAGGATGATGGGCTATATACATATCCGCCACATCGTCATTTGTCCTGTCGACAGCCAGAATGTATTGAATAAGATCGTTTGTCCCGATCGAAAAAAAATCGGATATCGAACAGAAATCATCCATCATTTCTACCACCGAAGGAAGTTCAATCATCATGCCTATTTCGGGGTTTTTATTATATGGAATTTTTTTACTTTCAAGAAAATCCGAACATTCCAGGACGATATTTTTTGCAGTGATAAATTCCTCGATCGAAGAGATCATCGGGAACATGATCTTAATGTTCATCATATGCCCGGCACGGAGTATGGCCCTTAACTGCTGTTTGAAAATGTCGGTTTGCTTCAATGAAAACCGGATCGAGCGCAGACCGAGAAAGGGGTTCTGTTCTTTCGGGGAATTATTGTACGGGAGTACCTTGTCGCCTCCTATGTCGAGAGTTCTGAATGTCACTTCCCTTCCCTTGGCCCTGTCAAGGAGTATTTTGTAGATCTTATACTGTTCTTCCTCGTCCGGAAAATCCTTTCTTACCAGGAAGGGCATTTCAGTCCTGTAAAGCCCCACGCCTTCGTAAGGCATCTTTTCTGCTGTCTTCAGGTCGCTCAACAGGTTGATATTGATCATCAGTCTTACAGCGACCCCGTCCTTTGTGACCGTTTTCTGCCTAGGCTTCAGATTTTCCCGCCTGAGATCCATCCTCGCCTTGTTCCTTATATTGAACTGGTCTACTATTTCTTTATGCGGATTAATATATATATTGCCCGCCTCGGCGTCCATCAAGATCATTGTCGAATCCGGAAGTTCCAGAATCCTCGGATCTTCCACTATCATAACCGGGATATTCAGGGTTCGCGCGAGGATTGAGAAATGAGAAGTCGCCCCGCCGGTAAGAAGAATGATGCCCCCCGCTTTTTCCGAATAAAGGCGGATAAGATCCGAAAGAAGAAGCTCATTTGCTACGATGATTTTGTTCATGACCCCCGGCATCCGGGAATCATTTTTCACAAGATTATTCAAAATCCTTTTAGCAATATCTTCTATATCTTTCGCCTTTTCTTTTATATAATCGCTGGGGCTGTTCAAGAGAAGTTTGATATAGTTGGTGGCTATTTTGATAAGGGCTGTCGGAGGATTTTCACCATTATCTATAAGTTTCAATATCTCTCCGCTGAAGTTCCTGTCACGGAGTATTAAAAGATGAGCTCCGAAAATCAATGAAGCAGCCTCCGAAAAGTCTTTCTCTATTATCTTCTGCAGTTCGGCTATTTCGCTTTCCGTGAGTTTCAGAGATGAGATGAATTCTTCCTTTGTATATTTTTTATTAAACCTGCTTTTAGTGAAAAACTCAAAAGGGTCCGTCTGGCTGATTTTATAAATCTCCGAGTAATGATACCCCTCTGACGCGGTTTTGCCCTTGATAAAATTGTAGGAAATATCAACACCGTTTTTGACGGCCTTATGGCTTCCGGCCTTATACCGGCCGCCTATATAGCTCATTAGCCTGTCGTTATCGATCATAATGGCAAGATGGGAAGCTATTATTTTTGATACTTTGATCTCGCTTGCAGAAAAAGTTTTTCCGATTTCCCGCTGCAGCATCAGGACCCCGATTTTAGTGATCCCCTTTTCAATAGGTAGTACAAGATAAGTGTCGTATTTCTCCTCGTCGAGGCCGGGAACTCTTTTATAGTTCGGGTTCATTGAGCCCTTCTTTTCATATATGGCCCTTGATTCCCTGAGAGCAAGCCCCGCCAGGCCCTCTGTCATCTTTATTTTCACACTTTCTACCGCGCCGGGGTCGAAGCCGACATTTGCAAGCATCGTCAGGTCCCCCGATCGTTCATCAAAACAATAAATTGAACAGATAGTCGATTTCATGAAATCGGCTATTGCATGTACAGTCCTGTCGAGTATCGTCTGCAGATCAGCGCTGTCTTTGTAAATATTATTCAATTCTATAATATTGAACAGGAGATCGATTTGTTTCATAGTGCATTTCTCCCGTGCATGACGATCCTGTTGCGCCCGATTTTTTTCGCCTTATACAGCGCCTCATCCGCCATTTTCAAAAGTAATTCGGCGATCTCTTCCTTGATTTTATCGATCTTTTCCCAATCGGCCCCTTCCCTGTCCCTGACTTCGTAAAGATCCTTCAAATCGCCGATTCCGAGTGTCTTATTTATATAATCCGAATTGTCCCGGAGAGACACAACTCCGAAACTTGAAGTGATCGACAGGGCCTTGTCCCCGTAATTTATTATCGTATTGCCGATCGAGTTCCGGAGACCCTCTGCAACATGCGCGGCATTTTTCAGATTGGTCTCCGGAAGGATTACAATAAACTCGTCCCCGCCGTACCTTCCGGCTATGTCGTATTTCCTGATCGCGGATTTAATTATTTTACCTGTCATCGCGAGGAACAAATCCCCGGCCTGATGACCATGCGAGTCGTTTATTCGCTTGAAAAAATCCAGGTCCATAAATATTATCGATATATCCCGGTATTGCCTCACGGATAACTCCCGCTTAAGGTTTTCAAGGGCAGCCCTCCGGTTATTCAAACCTGTCAATTCGTCCTTCGAGGCCAATTGCCTGATCTTTTTTAGTTCGTAATATTTCATCAATTGTTCGTCCACAGTAATGATGAGCAGTTTTTCCTCGATAGGTTTTTTTAAATAGGCCGCCGCACCCAATTCCCTTCTCTCAAGCATCAGCCCTTCGTCAGCTACGGCGGATAAAAATATAAAGGGTATTTCCTTGTGAACCGGGTTTCCCACAAGGCGGTTATGCAGGTCGTCTCCTTTCATATTGGGCATATTGAAATCGCAGATGACTATGTCGGGCGAATATTCATAAACGGCTTCGAGCCCCTGCTTGCCGTCCGAAGCGATGATGAAATTCTTGAAGCCGTTTTTGTTCAAATATGTGTAAATAATTTCACAGATGCTCTTATCGTCGTCTATTATCAATATTATGCCCTTTTTGTAGTCCGACTCGTTTTCCCTGTTCAAATCCATAAAAATGGTACGAATGTTTTCAATACGCTGTTTTTCGTCAAGCTCGGCCTCTATCAGCGTCTTTAAATCCTTTCTCCTTCTGAACGTGTTCTCATCCGAACTTATATCCTTTTCGTTAAAATGCGCCCTCCCTTTTTTCATCTTTATGAGGAATCTCGATCCCTTTCCCGGCCCCTCGGATTCCGCCCAGATTTCCCCCTTTAAAAAGTCGGTAAGCTGCTTCGAGAAGGCAAGCCCGATGCCGGTCCCATGGTACTGGCTGTTTCTCCCGTCATGGAGCTGTTCAAACCTGTTGAAAATAATCTTCAATTTCTCCTTGGGTATTCCGATGCCGTTATCCGAGATGCTGATTAAAATATGATCGGCCTTTTCTTCAAGCTCGGTTATGATAACCCCGGTATCGGGATTGACGAATTTGATCGCGTTCGATAGAATGTTATCGAGTATCTCCTCGAGCTTTTCAGTATCCGTGTAAAAATCTTCAATTTTTTTGGCGGGCAATATCCTTTTTATTTTTATTCCGCTCGAACTTACCGAAGACTCGTAATAATCCAGCAGGGAATTGATGTTTGCCGCCAGGTCGACTTTTTCAATCTTCAATTTAATGCCCCTGGCGTCTATTTTTGCGAGTTCAAGAAGCTTGTCGATCGTGTCTTTCAGCCGCAGGGACGATTTGTATATCATGCGGAATTTTTCTTTCTCCTCATCGTCTATATTGTCGTCAAAACGGATGGCGAGGTCGGCGGCGTTAAGGATAACGGTGAGGGGCGACCGGAAATCATGTGTAATATTCGCTATGAAATCGTTTTTCAGCGCGTCGAGTTCTTTCAATTTAGTATTGGCCTTTTCCAGTTCAATGGTCCTTTCTTTGACTCTGTGTTCAAGCTGGTTTGTGTATACGTATAATTCGTTAGTCAGCCGCGCTCCTTTTATAGCGCCGCTGATCTGAACCGACAGGGTTTCATAAATAAAACTTGTGAGGGTCTGAATATCGTAAAGTATATAACCGAAATATTCATCCTTAAAATTCAACGCCATTACGACATATTCCTGGAATCCGGTTTTATTTTTATTAATATCTGATGGAAGTAATTTTTTTGAAGGAAAAGGTTCATTGCCTATCTTTTTATTATTTTTGTCATAGGCGAATAAAACTCTTGCAAATTCCCTGGTCTGATCTTCGAAAAGGCAGGTATAAAAACTTTTGAATTGGAATTGCGGGGGCAAATTGGAGAGAACCGCTTCTTTTAGTTTTTCAATGTCGAAAGTATTGATGAAACTCTCCGTAACATCGAATACTACATGCGATTCAAGCGTTATCCTGGCCCTTTTTTCGGATTGTTCTTCTTTGATCATTAATCCGAATAACGCAAGAGTTTCGTTCCATAACTGCAGGCCGCTCTCCCGTTCATCCGAACTTAAAAAACGGTTTATTAAATTTCCGTAAAAAATTGACATGAATTGATTTATTGAGATTATTTCTTCATTGCTGTCCAGCAGAATGCGGAACAGATCGAGGAATTCTTCAAATAATCGATTTTTATTGCCGCCGTCTCTTGTTTCGAAATATCTGTCGACCAGTACCTTTAACCGCTTCTTTAAATCTATTTTACTTTTTAAATATGGAAGCTCCTTTGCCATAATAGCGCCGATCTCATCGTTGAATTCGCTTTTATCGATGAAAAAAAAGCTTTTTTTATTCTGGTTGCTGTTAGTTATCCTGTCGTTCATTATATGGTTCAATTTATCCACGGCCCTGCAGCCGCATGATTCCCTGATTATGAATTCTGTCGGAATAACGACATTTTCAGGGACCTTTTTTCCCTCCATAATTGACAGAAGTAATTTTACGCTTTCCTGTCCGATGTCGAAAAAAGGCTGTTTTACAGTGGTAAGAGTAGGCTGCGCCGTCCAGCATTCCTGCGTATCGTCAAATCCGGTAACCGCTGCGTCATCGGGTATTTTTAATCCGTGTTTTTCCATTTCCCTCATGACGCTGATAGCCATATAATCATTCGAGCAAACGACCGAGTCGAAATTCGTTTTTCTTTTTTCATACAGGGTTTCGAAGGCCTTTGCCCCACCGAAATAACTGAAATTTCCATTGGTTATCAATTCCTGATCGAGATCGATATTGTGCCTGGCCAGAACATTTTTATAGGCTTCAAACCTCTGGATGGCGTCGAAATTACCTTCGGTTCCTGCCATAAACGCTATTTTCTTATATTTATGATACTCAATCAGATGGGTGACTAGATCTTCCATTCCTTTCTTATTATCTATAAGGACATTGTGCACTCCATCTATATTCGATCCGATGTTGACAATAGGGATGCCGGTGTATTTTGACAGGAAAGCCGTCATGTCTTTTTTTGGTATGAAATTGCCGATTGATCCTTCAACAATAATTCCATCGACATTTTCAATCCCAGGAAGATCGAAGATAAAATTGCAATTTTCGCCCAGAACTGCGCCGCCGGAGGGGCTTTTCAAAAACCCCCCGCCGAAACCTATAAAATTCTGGTTATAATCCCTGCATGTTTTTATTATATTATAAAATAAATTTGCAGTATATGCCCCGTAAAAATCTCCGAAAAGAAAGCCGATCGTAAAACGGTCATGTTTCATATCAAACCCGCAATTTATAAAGGAATTATACACCTTTATTTCAAATTTGACAAGAACGGTAAAATCGTTTCTAAGGCCGCGGAGATAATAAATGTGCGGTAGAGACGTTTTTGATAAAACGTCCCTACCACGGTTTTAAATTTTATATAGTGCCTGGTCCAGGTCGGCTTTAATGTCTTCGATTTCTTCAAGTCCGATGGAAAGCCTTACAAGTTCCGGCGTTAATCCGCCTTCCCTCTGCTGTTCTTCGGTAAGCTGCGAGTGTGATGTGCTTGCCGGGTGGAGTACAAGCGATTTTGCGTCGCCGACATTGGCAAGGTGGGAAAAGAGCTTTAAATTTTCGATCAAATTTTCGCCGCAGACTTTTCCTCCTTTAACCCCGAATACCACCATGCCTCCGAACCCCTTTTTAAGGTACTTTGATGCAATAGGATATGTCGGGTCGTCCTTCAAGCCCGGGTACCTGACCCATGCCACTTTCGGATGTGTTTTTAAAAATTCGGCTACGGCAAGAGCGTTTTCGCTATGCCGGGGCATTCTTACATGCAGTGTCTCGGTCCCCTGAAGAAAGATCCAGGAATTATCGGGAGAGATGGCGGCGCCGAGGTTCCTTAAAGGGACTGTCCTGAAGCGGAGCGCGAAAGCGATCTTTTTTAAAGGGTCGGGAAGGTCTATAGCCCAGCGAAGGCCATGATAGTTTTTGTCAGGCTCAGTGTAAAGTGAAAACTTTTTGTCCGACCAGTCGAAATTGCCGGCGTCAGTAGCTATACCGCCGATGGCGGTTCCATGCCCGCCAATCCATTTTGTTAGCGAGTTAATCACAATGTTGGCGCCATGTTCGATTGATTTTAATAAATAGGGGGTTGTAAAGGTAGCGTCGACGATCAGCGGAATATTATATTCCTTCGCGATCCCGGATATCGCCTCAATGTCCGTAAAATCAAGAACGGGATTGCCGATCGTCTCGATGAAAATCCCGCGGGTCCGGTCGTTGATAAGTTTTTTAAAGCTGGACGGGTCCTTATGGTTAGCGAACTTGACATTGATGCCAAGATCGGGAAGGATCGCGTCGAACATTGTGTAAGTGCCGCCGTAAAGATTGGGCGCCGAAACTATCTCATTGCCGGCTTTAGCGACATTGATTATGGAGTAGAATATCGCGCTCGTACCCGAAGCGACGGCTACAGAAGCCGCTCCCCCTTCCAGGGTTGTGATCCTCTGCTCGAGGACGTCGGTCGTGGGGTTCATAATCCGGGTGTAAATATTGCCGAATTCCTTAAGCGCGAAAAGATTGGCCGCATGCTCTGTGCTTTTGAATACATAAGAGC
Source organism: uncultured Spirochaetota bacterium (assembly GCA_963768055.1). Taxonomy (GTDB): domain Bacteria; phylum Spirochaetota; class Brevinematia; order Brevinematales; family JAOACQ01; genus CAVYGN01. The sequence continues at coordinate 461,105 of CAVYGN010000001.1, forward strand.
TTGTGCGGTAAAGCGGCACTCCCCTCGATGTGGTTTCATCGATCTTCTGACCGCTATGCAGAGCCTGGGTGTTAAACCCTGCCTTTTCCCATGAAAAATCTGCCATATATAGCCTCCTTAATTATTTTTTATTACAGCAAATCAAATAAAATTAATCCTCAAATAACCATGTTGAAAGATACCTTTCCCCGGTATCGCAGGCTATGGTCACGATCGTTTTTCCTTTGTTCTCAGGCCTTTTTGCGGCTTCGATTGCAGCCCATACGTTAGCCCCTGAAGATATGCCGACCAGAATCCCTTCTACCCTGGCAAGCTTCCTGGACATTGCCCCGGCATCTTCATGTTTTACCTGGATGATCTCGTCAATCAGATCTACCCTGAGAATTTTCGGGATGAAATTAGGGCCGATACCCTGTATTTTATGAGGGCCGGCTTTACCTCCCGACAATACCGGCGAATCGACCGGTTCAACCGCTATAGTTTTAAAGCCGGGAACCCTTGCTTTCATAACTTCTGTAATTCCGGTTAAAGACCCGCCTGTTCCTGTTCCGGAAACCAGGATATCAACCTTGCCTTCCGAGTCCCTCCATATTTCTTCGGCTGTGGTTTTTTTGTGTATTTCAGGATTGGCCGGGTTGTTAAACTGCTGTGGCATAAAGGCGTTAGGTGTAGATCCGGCGATTTCCTCCGCTTTATCCACCGCCCCCTGCATGCCTTTTGATCCTTCTGTAAGGACAAGTTCGGCGCCGAAAAACTTTAGAAGCTTGCGGCGTTCGATGCTGAAAGTTTCAGGCATTGTAAGAATCAGCTTGTAACCTTTCGCGGCGGCGGCAAATGCAAGGGCGATCCCCGTGTTGCCGCTTGTCGGTTCAACAATCACCGATTCTTTTGTCAGAAGCCCTTTTCTTTCAGCGTCTTCTATCATAGCCAGGCCTATCCTGTCTTTGACGCTTGAAAGAGGATTGAAAGATTCGAGCTTTAAAAGAATATCCGCGCCCAGACCTACGGCGATTTTGTTAAGCCTTAGCAACGGGGTATTTCCGATGAGTTCTGTAATACTGTTCGCCACTTTCATATATATCCTCCTTTGATATTTTTTATAGGTATTATTGTATGATATATAATAGTTAAATATGATAGATATCGGCGAATGCTTCGGATTTGAGCATCCGGGCCTCCATAAATTAAATATATCCTATGGGAATAGTAGGGTATAACTGAAAAATTTTTTTACCTCAAATATCAAAACTTGGTTCGAAACATATTTTATGGTAATCGTCTACCATGTCCGATAAATTTATCTTTATCAATGAGTTTTTAATGGCGTCATTCAGATTTCTCCATACATTCTGTGCGGGGCAGTTCCCGTTTTTAGAACAGTCTCCGCCTTCCAGGCAATCGATTATTGATAGAGAGCCTTCCAGCCGGCTTACTACATCGGCAAGATTTATTGAAGACGGATCTCCAGACAACTGGTATCCTCCCTGGGCTCCCCTTTGCGCGGTAATAAAACCGGCGGATTTTAGAAAGCCGGCTATTTGTTCGAGATATTTTTCCGAAATATTTTCTTTTTTAGCTATCTCGTTTAGCTGTACAGTGCCCTTATCGTAATTTAAAGCAAGCTGAAATAACAGCCTTACTCCGTAGCGGGTTCTTGTAGTCAATTTCATAATTAATTCCCATATGAATACTATGAAATGATTATAACTGTTTTGATATATTTTGTCAATAGATAAGAAAATTATTTTCAAGGCGTTTGATTCAGAGTATTGAAACCACAGATAACACAGATTTCACGGATTATTTCTGTGAAATCTTTTAAAATTAATTAGATCTTTGAATTTAATGAGCTTTCAGGTTTTTTGGTATATAATAAATAAGGTAGGTATTGAGTAATTATTATTTGAAGGTGTAAATATGTCTGGCAAAGAAAAATTAGAAGGAAGAATTTATCCTGCCATTAAATCATGTGTTAATAATCGGTATAAAATTATTGCCGGAATATTTTCAGTGTATGCTTTTATGAAATCATCCTTAAACACTGGAATATTAACAAGCAAGGTTTCCATATATGTGGCTTTCATATTTACTTTTTTTGTACTTCATAATACTCTTAATTATTATCTCAATTTGGTTGAGCAACAAAAAATTGAAAACAACAAAGTAATAAAAAGTAAATTATTTTGGGATTATTTTAATGTAGAAGGGGTGTTTGCTATTGTAATGCTGCTTATTATATGGTCGGGTTATTGGTTTGTAATTAAAGAATAGTAGTGAGAAAATAAAAATATTCGGGGTTATGTCCTATATTTATTGTTTTTCTATCACAATTAAATAATGATTTCACGGATTGTAAAATTATTATTCATGTTTTTATGGTATCTGTGTTCATCTGTGAAATCTGTGGTTCTAATCCAGTGGATTAACTCATAAACTTGACTTTTAAAATATCGGGATTAACATATAACTTCTAAAAAATCATACCCGCGGGCCCTTGGGTCCTGCGGATATTACGAGGTTATAAATACGAAGGTATTAACTTCCGGGGGATTGATATTATTAGTGGATGATGAAGAGTCGATTTTAACGACGACATCCGCCATTCTTGATAAAATCGGCTATAGGGTGATATCGTCCCTTTCCGGGGCCCGGGCCCTGGAAATATTCAAGGAAAGATACGCCGATATAAGCCTCGTAATGCTGGATATGATCATGCCCGGCATGTCCGGGGATGAAACCTTTTTTGAAATGAAAAAAATCCAGCCTGATGTCAATGTTCTGCTGACATCCGGAATTATAAATGATAAGAGGGTGGAAAACCTTCTTAAAGCCGGGATCCTGGGCATATTGCAGAAACCTTATACCATAAATGAATTAATTGGCACCCTGGAAAACTTGAAGAAACGGGAATAGGACATTTTAATATTATATGATTGATATTCAAAGAGCGGGCAGGAAGCGCCGTATTGTCCTAGTGCATCCGCGCGGTTCAAACTGGATCAAGGGCAGCAGGGACGTCGTCGCTTCCGCTAACCGAATGATCCCTTATGGAATCCTCTCTATCGCGGCCTGGCTGGAAAGGGAAGGCTGCGAAGTATTCGTCCATGACTGCCTTGGTCCCAAGGCGTCTTTCGATTTCGGAATAAATATTAATGAAATACTTAATCTCAATGCGGATATAATCGGTTTTACTGCCACTACATCCTCATTTCCAGATGCGGCAAAAATGGCGGCCGCTCTTAAGCTGGCCGATCCCGGCATTATAACGGTATGCGGCGGAGTTCATTGTTCCTCGCTTGGCGCGACCCTTTTAAAAGATTACCCCGCCTTCGATTTCCTCGTAATGGGAGAGGGGGAAATTACATTAGCTGAACTGGCCCTTGGCTGCGGTCCCGGCGATGTGAAAGGGATAGTCTGGCGCAACGGCAGAGAGATCGTAGAGAACAAACCCCGCCCGATGATTGACGACCTGGACATTCTGCCTTTCCCGTCATATGAAAAACTGAAAGGATTTCCCGGGGGCTACAACCTGCCGCTCTTCAGCTACGCAAAAATTCCCTGCTCGTCAATGGTAACCAGCCGGGGATGCTTGTTTGCATGCTCCTACTGCGATCGTTCGGTTTTCAAAAAGGGATTCCGCTATAATTCGGCCGGATACATATATGATCATTTAAAATATCTTAATAAAAGGTTCGGTGTCCGACATGTCAACATTTATGACGATCTCTTCACTACCGATGAGAAACGCATCGTCGAGCTTTGCGAAATGCTGGTCAATAAACCCATCGATATGCAGTTTAATTGCGCGGTACGCGCCGGATTCGCTCCCGATAAGCTTCTAAGGATGCTTAAAGAAGCCGGCTGTCTTATGGTATCGCTCGGGATCGAATCTGCGGACCCTGATATGTTGAACAAACACAAGGCGGGTGTAACAGTGGAAACGATCAGGGATACGGTTGCCCGAATACAGGCGGCCGGCTTGCGGGCAAAAGGCCTCTTTATGATGGGCCTTCCGGGAGAAACCGAGGAATCGATCCGGCGGACAAGCGACTTTGTCATTTCACTCGGTCTCGATGATATGAATATGGCCAAGTTTACCCCCTTTCCCGGTGCGCCATTATGGAAGACTATCCGGGAAGAAGGGTCATTCGAGGAAGACTGGGAACAGATGAACTGCCTCAATTTCGTATTTATTCCGAAGAGCATAAGCTCAAAGGAACGTCTCGACCAGCTTTATAATGAGCATATCAAACGGTTTTATACCAGTAAAGACTGGCTCCGCAAATTCAGGAAACGCATCTGGCATCATAGGCATTCTATCTGGCATATTATCAAAAACCTGCCTGATTTTTTAGTAGCCAAGCAGCAATTCGAACCCAAAACGGTAAAATAGAACTTTAGGAGGCAGCAATGGATTCAAGGGAAGCAGGCATATTATTATTTTCGATCATGATTGTTCTTATGACGTCATTTCCAGCCGGATTAACTGCCCTCCTTCCAAACCTGCCTCCTATGGAGCTTCTTACAAATGTGGAAATTCCGGATAAAGAACATCTCGTTGTCGGGCAATATACCGGCAAACAGAAAACAGGCGAGATTCATACAGTGACTACATATATATCGAAAAATATCATTAAGGTTTATACTTTCCAGTGGATCTATAATAATAAGGACCTGCCTCTGCCGGCTCATTATACGAATTACGATTATATTTTTACTATCGATTTAAGCACAGGCCAGATGCTTAAATATTATCATGACGATACGGATTATTTTGTCAAAAGAAATAAAAACAAAGGGGCATATTTTGAGGACTATAGTTTTACAAATCATACGATGACTTCGATCATGAAATTTTGGGACGGAGACGATATAATAGAAAAAAAATTCGAATTCAAAGATATAGATACGAATTACCCTTTCTGGCATTATATGCCGTTTTTTTTGATCGGGGCAAGAATCTATAATTGGTATAAACCCGGCTTGATAAACATATGGCAGGAATACGTAAAAGATCCCTTTTTAGCGGATTTTAAAATTACCGGGGAAGAAATAATAATCGATACCCCTCTCGGAAAGATAAAAACTACCGAAGTTGTCCCGGTTATTCATGATCCGGTTCTTGCCGGCATTTTAAAACAAGCTACAGATTCTATGAAATTCTGGTATGAAAAAGGGCCGAAAAGAAGATGGATAAAAATGCACCTTGACGTTGGGGACCAGTCATGGCTGCTGGAAAAATACGATATCTGGAAGTAAGTTGGGGGGTTAATGGCCGCAAACTTACCGAATATAGGGTTCATTGGATTTTACTTGCTGCTGGCCCTCGCTTCCGTTTCAAGTTATGCCGATGACGGGGAAAACCTTCCACTTGACCTTCCGAGAACCCCTGTAAGTTCGATCAACGGATATTATTTCCCATCGCTAAACTCTTCTTCGCCATATCAATTCTTCGATAATTTCGGTTTTTCAGGATATATAGAGAATATTTTCGTTACGGGGCCTAACCTGAATTTCGGTTACGGTTTTCAGCACTTTATCCAGAACAATACCGTAATATCCAACGGCACGCTTGTTTTGAACAATCCTGATTACGCATGGCAAAGCCAGGATTTATTAGATGTCAATGCCAATTACTCTTTCCTGTATTTCTGCCAGCTCAATGCGGATGTAAACTATGCTATGAACAGGCTGATAAATCAGAGCGATATTTACAATTTATATAATTACAATAAGTTAAACTTTAACCTGAGTTTTATATATGACAGGAGATATTCTTCTCTGCAGCAGTGGACCCTGGGGGAGGTATTTATCTACCCGGAAGAGGGATATCTTTTATCCCTTGGCGACAGCTACAGCATTTTCAGCAATGCGGGAGGGAATTTACAGGACTCTCTTAATTCGGTCTTCGGCAAGGGAGAACTTTTAATACACCCTTTCAAGATACTGGTCATAGCCATGGATTTATCCGGGCAATCACTATTGCAGCATAATCCATACTGGGCCTTCTCTCCCGAGACTAACGTAATAGGGTCCTATAATATGCCCGGCGATTATTTTGTCAATGGAAGCCTTGAAATGAGATTTTTATTTCCGGGAGGGATGTTTTGGGACACACCCTCCTTTTGGTATTTCAGCAGTTATAATGTTAAATTTTCTCCCGGCATACTCATAGGATATAATGCCGCTTATATCGGATATTTCAACTATGGTTCACAGCCGGGTTCGGGAAATTTCATTAACTCGGTTTACATTTCCCCAATGCTTGCGATTAGAATAGAAGGATCTTTATTAACTGTTTTACGGTTCGATATTGCCGCTGCAAACGGCCCGAACTTAAACTATATATTGAGTTTAAATATAGGCTCCATTGGTTCCGCTCCGGCCAATATATGGAGAAAGGGATATTAGGGCTATGATCTTCATCCGAGGGGGCATATGAAATTTTTCAATAAAACCGGAATTATAATACTTATACTTGAAACTCTTTCATTTTCCGCCGGCATGGCTTATAACGGCACCGATCTGTCGAAAGAACAGTCTCTTCTGATGGCTTTTCAGAACCAGCTTATTAAGGATACTATCTGCAGTTACCTCAATATGAAAAAAGCCGAACCTGTTTTAGGAGTTCCCGGGCAGATAACTTTATCGGCGGACCTGTCCTATTGTGACGCCGTTGCCCCGCTATTTTATTATAATATCGATAACTCGAAATACCCCTTATTCGGACCCATTGACAATATTTTCGGCAGCGGTGAGGACATACAGACAATTAACCTTTCCCTTGCCGCGTCATTTCCTTCAGACCTGCTTGGAACTATAGATGTTTCCTGGCTCCCAACCGCGTATTATGAAAATGCAAGCGAGAACAATTTCAAGATCGGCGCCAACCTCTATTATCACCTTCTTAAAGACGCCCTTTTTGTTACAGGCCTTTATGCCGGTGCGGGATACAGTTATACTTACGGATCGATCGACAGGCAGATGAATCCATCGGCAATAATCGGCGGAACGGATGTTACATTTAACGGTAATTTCAATTCTGATTGGAATTACAACGGGATAAACCTTGAGTTATTCGCAAATAATCAGCTGTTTATTATTAATTTTTACGGAAGACTGGATTATTATTGTTTATTCGGCCGGACAGAGTCCGGATTTACAGGAAGCAGTTCGGTAAATCAGAATGCCGGTAACTCCCTGACAGATAATTCAATAATCCAGGGCCTCGTAATTTCCGCCGGGATGGAAATAGGCATAGGTTTGCTCAAGCTGAATGTAGAAGCCGGCAAGGACCTGCTTTCACCGGGGATGTATGCAGATGCGGGCATAAGGTTCGGATTTTGACCCAGCCGGCGCATGAATTTTTGCGTTATTACTGTCCCTGTTGTATAATAATAAACAATACGGAACCACAGATTAAGCCCTGAAGGGGTACACAGATGGAAAGGACAATAAGTTAGAATTGTCTATGAACTGATATATTCTGTTGATAATTTTTCCTAATCTTTGCGTTCTTAACATTTCTTTATAAGGGGTTTTACCGCAAAGGACGGAAAGAGGCAGCAAAGGACGCAAAGAGGATCAAAAATTTATAATAATATTTCTGAGGTCCTTTCCTTCTTTGCGGCCTTGGCGTCTTTGCGGTGAGGTTATCAAGTCTATGAATAATAAGGTCAGGGATTTTTATAATAGAAACGCGGCTGTTTATGATAATGAACAGGACAGATTCGGTTTTATCAGAGCGCCGGAATGGGAAATTGCAATAAGCGCTATAAAAAAGATCGCCGGGAAAAATCATTCTTTATTGGAGATCGGGGCTGGAACCGGCAGATTTACCCTGGAGGCCGCTCCGTTGGTAAGGCAGGCAACTGTTGTAGATATTTCCGAAAATATGCTTGATATTATGTCGAAAAAAGCAAACAAAATGGGAATAAACAATATAAAACAAATAAACGGCAACTTTATGGAAATAAATTTTAATGAACAGTTCGATATCATAACCGGTTTTTCGGCAATAGAGTATATAAATGATGCAAATGCACTATTCGCCAAAATTTCAGGGCTTCTCGCTCCTGGAGGGCATCTTATTTTAACGACCCCCCATGATACCTTTTTACGATCATGGGGAATATGGGGTAATTATTTCAGGCAGGGAATTTTTATGAACGCATTCAGCAAAAAGGAAATGGAAACGCTTCTTACAGGCAATGGTTTTGTGGTTAAAGATATAAAAGATTTATGTTTTAAAAACCTGTTTGTCAAGGGTATTCTATTATTTGTCTATGCCACGAAGTAAATTTTCAGATTGGGTAAACCTGGAATCCGGGAAAAAGATTGAAAAATTTAACGCCCTGCCCGCCAGGACGCGGATAGGGATTATAATGCTCGTTTCTTCTTTTATTATAGGCTATGGGGTTCCGGTTTTTATTCTGATAATTTCAGGGATCAATAAAAAACTATTAGCAGGCTTCATAAGCGGTTCCATTGTTTATATTTTCAGCTGGATTCTTGGAGCTATTGGGCTCGCCATGGCAGGAAAAGATTGCATAAAATATCCGGTGATCTTATTTGCGAAATTTGTTAAAAAGCTGTTCCCGGATTATTTTAGAAAAAGGAGCGGGAGTTGATTTCTAAATTTTATCTTTCTTCGATAGCGTTCATCTGCGGAATATTAGTTATAATTCTCATATATTTATTCTATTTTCCATCCGTTTATTTATTGTTAGGGATAGTACTTATTGTATTCATGCAGCAGGTTCTTTATATTTACGGCATGTTCTCGACAAGGTCGAATTTTTTCTTTAAAACAATAAAAGGGAAGGAATATTTTCATAACAGGCGCTCTATTTTATTTAGATTCGACGACGGCCCGGATCCGGTGTACACCCCTAAAATTCTTGATATTTTAAAATCAGAGGGAATCCAGGCCCTTTTTGCCGTTATGGGTCGTCATGCGGAACTATACCCGGAAATTATCGAAAGGATGCATGGAGAAAATCATATAATCTGCAACCATACATATTCACATCCTTATAATATCCTGTTATTGGGCTATAAAAGGATCCTCGAAGAAATAGCCTTTACGAATACCATCATTCAAGGAATTACAGGCATAAAACCGAAATATTTTTGCCCGCCGCTCGGCCATAAAAACCCTGTTATAGGCATTGCAATAAAAAAGCTTGATCTAATTCCTGTTATGTGGGATATCAGAACGGTTGATACGCATGTCAGTTCCGAAAAAATATTAAATAAAATAAAGAGAAAATTAAAACCCCCTTCAATAATAATGTTTCATGACGGAATATTGCCATGGAGCAGAAAGGACAGGGAATATACTGTTCAAGCTTTGAAGGAAACTATTCGGTTTCTGAAAGGAGAAGGGTTTGAAATCAATGCGTATAACGGCGGGAATCGTTAAGAAAATTCTTTTAAACCTGTATTACTGGCCGATGTTTATATTTGTTACTCTTGCCGGCTTCATTATTCTTCCCTTGATTCTTCTGGCAATTATCGTTTTCTCAGGCCGTACGATCGATTATTCGGTCAGGTGGGCGATCTCCATTTACGGGTGGACGCTTGTCAGGATCGTGCCTTTTTTTGCCCCGGTAAGGGTTTTATACAGCGCCGGAAAACTTCCCAAGCCTTCCATTTTGATAGCCAATCATACTTCCGCGATAGATCCGTATTTGTTCGGGGCCCTTTTAATAAATGCCTGTTTTGTTACGTCATGGCCGTTTAAAATCCCATTTTACGGCCCTTTTATGCGGCTCGCCGGGTATATCGGGGCTAAAGACGGATGGGACCGGATCAGCAGGAGGGGAGCGGAATTTCTTAATTCGGGCATTTCATTGATTTTATGGCCTGAAGGCCACCGTTCCCGCGACGGCAGACTGGGCCGTTTTAAAAAAGGCGCTTTTGCAATTGCCATGGAAACAGGAAGACCTGTTGTGCCGGTCTGCATTATCGGAGCCGGTAATTTTATGGCGCCGGGCAAGAGGAGTTTTACCCCAAGCCGGATAAAAATGATCCTTCTGGACCCGATATATCCGGACAGGCATGGCGACCCTCAGCGGGAAATAATTTCAATGCGCGATAAAGCCCGGCTGGCTATTCAAAATACACTTAAGGAAAATTGTATATGAAGCCTTTCTTTTTGGCTGTGTTATTCCCGGCTTTCCTGCTCCTGTTATCCTGTTTTTCTACCAAATACCTCCCCTCCAGGACTTATCTTCTATCGCCTTCAAAAACCCGGGATAACCTCCTTGTATTTCTTCCTGGCCGCGGCAGCGATATGAATGATTTTAAAAAGTACGGACTTCTCGAAACAATAAAGTCCGGCGGCCTTCCTGTCGACTGCATCTCGGCCGATGCCAACATATTCTATTATATGGATAGATCACTTTCGACGCGTCTCGATGCCGATGTTTTCAGCAAAGCAGAGCTTTCAAACTATAAAAATTATTGGTTTATCGGTAACTCAATGGGCGCTCTCGGGGCTTTTCTTTACGTTCAAAAGCATCCGGGCAAGATAAAAGGGATTATTCTGCTCGGCCCGTTCCTGGGCGAAGGGCAGGTTCCCGATGAAATAGAAAGGTCAGGTGGCCTGCTCAGGTGGGAATCGAAAGTCCCGGCGGGATCGGATTATATCCGGGATATCTGGGTTTATCTCAAAAACTGCATTCAGGATACCGAAGGGAAATACCCCAGGATCGTTTTTATTGCAGGTAAAAATGACCGGTATCATAAAATACAGGATCTCGCGGCCCAGGCTCTTCCGGCTGATATGGTTTTCTGGTCGCAGGGGGACCACGACTGGGATGCCTGGATTCCGGCATTTTCAGACTTTATAAAATCCGATACTGCAAAAAGGCTTTTCATTTCAAAGTGAACAGGGCCGACCAGATCAATATGCAGATCTGTTATGAAGTTAATTTTTTTTGCACATTATTCGACGGCTTGTACCGCTAAGGCTCAAAACGGCAATGTCATTTCGAGGAGCCCTGGCAGGGCGACGAGAAATCTTCCCTGTTTTGAATTCGGTGGGGAAAGACAGGTGCATCTTTGTCAAATATTTTGCGAGATTTTCAGCCGGCTGTTAAAATGAAAATAAAAATGAAAAAATTTTGAGAGGCATTGAAATGAAAAAAATTCTTTGTTTTATTGTATTTTCAAGTTTCATATTGCCGCTATCGGTAATCGCTGACGATGTATCATCAAGAACGAACGATTACTTTCAAAAAACCCAGTCCATGATCAATTCCCATGTTTTCCTGCAGGAAGGCGGTGCGGAAAAGATGCAGGAATACTCCACTAACCTGGATTTTCAGTCAAGGCAGTCCTTATATGAAGATAATAAAAAGCGCCGTGCGTTTGCCTGGTTCAGCATGGCGGCTCCTTCTGTGGGCAACTGGATTGTCGGCGACAGTGTTGGGGGAGTAATAAATATTGTCGGCTCCGCTGCCGGTTTAACTGCTTATATTGTAGGGGATACTATACTAAACATCGGAGCGATTAATAACAACAACCAAACCGCCCTAGACGGTGCTATTGTTATGATAGCCGGTCTAGTGACTTACTTCGGCTTTAATGTTTACGGCACTATAAGCGCTTTTTCCTACGCCGATTACTACAATGATAATCTTAAAGCCTGCCTGGGCATCTCCTATAACGATTCCTTCAAGCCTGTTAACTTAACGGCCTTGGATAACATGAATAACATCAAAGCGCAGGAACTTTTTTATATTACTCTTGTGTCGTACAGTTTCTAATAGTGGTGTAAGGAGGGCTTAAATGAAAAGAATCCTTTACATGCTTATTTTTTTCTGCGTTATCGGGCCTGTGTCAGCTATTGCTGACGTCAAAAATATTCCGACACTGGATGAATCCATGACCCAGACAAAAGCCATGATCAAATCGGAAAGTTTCATGAGAACAGGAGGCGTGGATGAAATGCTGGAATTTTCAACGAACCTGAACGAAGATATCAGAAACCATCTGTTCAATGAGAACAGAAAGATCCGCGGATTAGCCTGGTGGGATTTTGCAGTGCCATCCTTGGGCAACTGGATTGTCGGCGACGCTACAGGAGGGGTTATAAACCTTATCGGTTCAGGTGCGGGTTTTATTGTTTTTATTGAGGGAGATATCCGGGCTAACAGCGCCCGAACTATTCAAGCTGCAGGGGATGATGTTATAATCATGATAATTGGCCTAATTGGTATATATGCCTTTGACGGCATCGGCACTTTCATAGGCTTGCATTACGCCGACCGGTACAATGAAAACCTCAAATCCGGACTTGGAATAACATTTGATAACTCCGAAAATATGAATAATCGATGGGGAGACCTTTTTCATGTGGACCTTGTGTCATATAGCTTTTAAAGCAATCCCTTGATAGGGGCCGTTCAAACAATATCTTACGGATAAATTCAATTTTTATCGAACAGGCGCTCTTCATAAATGCGCATAAAAAAATTAACTTCATATAGAATTTCATATTGTCTTTAATTCGGAAGAATAGGATGTTATTTTCAAAATGGCAATGTCATTTCGATGAGCCCTGGCAGGGCGACGAGAAATCTTCCCTTTTTTAAATCCGGCGGGGAAAGATATGTGCCTTTGTCAAATATTTTGCGAGATTTTCAGCCGGCTTTTACAATTAAAATTAAATAAAGGTTTTTTATGGAGGATGGAAATGATAAAAATTCTTTGTTTTATGGTTTTTTTTAGTTTCATTCTGCCGTTAAAAGTAATTGCTGATGACTTATCCTTCAGAACGAATGATTATTTCCAGAAAACCCAATCGATGATCGATTCCCATGTTTTCCTGCAGGAAGGCGGTGCGGAAAAGATGCAGGAATACTCCACTAACTTGAACGAAGGGTCGAGAAAGTTATTATATGACGATAACGCCAAGCACCGTGCGCTCGGGTGGTTAAACCTGGCTTTACCTTCATTAGGCAACTGGCTCGTCGGCGACTATAATGGCGGAACTATTACCGTTATAGGTTATGCGGGAGGAGAGACTCTTTATTTAGGGGGATATATTTTGTTTATAAGCGCTTTTGAACAACAAAATATAGATACTTTTTTTTACACAGGTATTTCTCTAATGGCAGCCGGTATTATTATTTCAATTGCTTCAGAAATTTACGGTACTGTAAGCGCCTTATCTTATGCAGATTACTTTAATGATAACCTTAAAGCCGGCCTGGGAATCTCCTATAACGATTCCTTTAAGCCAGTTGATATAACTGCTTCGGTTGATATGAATAACCGGGAACTTTTTTTCGTGAACCTGGTATCGTATAGCTTTTAGGCTGTCAGGGGAAGATTTCTTCCCGCCGGGGCGGGATAAACCCTTACAGGATAAACCCTTCGGTCGAAATGACAATCGGTCCGGCAAAACAAGAGGAATTATGCTGTTTTATATAAAACTCGGTCTTCGAAATCTGTCGAAGAATCTCAGGTGCTCGGTTAAAACGATTTTTACAATTGTGATCGGCATGAGCGCCTGTCTTCTTGCGCAGGGGTTTATGTCCCATACGCTCTGGGGCCTGCGGGAATCCCTGATAAACGGTGGAATGGGCCACTTTCAGCTTTACCGGAAGGGTTATCTTGAGCATAGTTACGAGGATCCCTATAAATATCTGATAAGCGATACGGAAGATGTTTTCAGGGAACTTGCCCGCATTCCCGGGATAAAGCTTTACGCCCCCCGCCTGAGTTTCCAGGGGATCGCCTCATCAGGAGAAAAAAGCGCTATCGTTTTAGGCACTGCGGGACTTCCCGGGAAAGAACAGGGCCTCAATGCTTTTTCAACGATGAAAGAAGGATCTTTCCTCAAAGATGAAATTCCCTACGGGGTTATAATCGGCAGCGGAGTAGCCAGGAAATTAAATACCCGGGTCGGAAATTCGATAACAGTAATGTCGGCCATGAAGGGCGGAGGGGTTAATGCCCTGGATTTGAATATTATAGGGGTCATGGGGGCTCAGGTAAAGGCTTACGACGACGTCCTGATGCTTGCAAACCTTAAAACGATCCAGGGCCTGCTGAACTTGCCGGGCTCGGCCGACAGGATAATAGTGCTCCTCAGCAATACTGGGGACCTGGGGAAAATAGAACCGTCCATCAGGAAGCTCTGCGATAAAACGGGCCTGGAATATCGCGACTGGCGCCGGCTTGCCGGACTGCAGTACACCCAGCCCAAGTTATTTTACGATCTGGTATATATGCTCATGATGATGATCATTATCCTGGTCGTAGTTTTTTCGATCACCAATACTTTAAACCTCTCGATGTACGAGAGGGTTCGTGAAATCGGCACTATCCGCTCGCTCGGGACTACGCGGTTCCAGGTTGGAAAAATATTCATTGCCGAAAGCTTTTTGATAGGCTTTATCGGAGGTTTTTTCGGCATTATCGCCGGCTATGGATTGTCTTTCATATTCAACGCTCTCGGAGGCATCCACATTCCGCCCCCTCCGGGACAGGCCAGGGGTTATACTGCGTTTTTTAAGCCGGATTTTGTTCAAGCCCTATGGCTGTGGCTGCTGTTTTCTATAACGGCGGCGGCGGGGGGATTTTACCCGGCATTCAGGGCCGCACGGCTTCAGATCGCCGACGCCCTGCGCTGGATATAAGAGAGGTTTTGAGTGTTTTATTTAAAAGTCGGGTTCAGGAATATAATAAAAAATTTCAGGCGCTCTTTGATGACAATGATCTCGATTATCATCGGCATGACTGCATGCCTTTTGACTCATGGCTTCTTCAACTGGAACTCGAACGAGCTTAAAGAATCAATGATACATAACGGGATAGGCCATTACCAGTTATATTCTAAAGGCTATTCAAAGTACGGCAGCGACGACCCCTTTAATTATCTCATCAGGGACTCCGATCAGATCTTAAAAGAAATCAGGAACATTCCCGGAGTTGAACTGGCTACAACCCGGATGGCCTTCAGCGGGATATTCTCTTCCGGTGAAAGATCGGCAGTGACTACGGGATTGGCCGGTAATCCCGAGTATGAGACAAGGCTCAATTCATATTCGGGCCTGATCGCCGGCACAAATTTAAGTTCCTCGAAGCCCAACGGTTTGATCATCGGAGACGGTCTGGCTAAAAAGCTTTCGGCAAAGATCGGCGATACTCTTACATTAATGGCTAACATGAAGGGGGGGGGGATAAACGCTTCGGATTTTGAGGTGACAGGCATTACTCATAGCGGTTTTGCCGATCTTGACGACCTGTCTGCAACAGCTGCTCTTGGAACGGTCCAGAACCTCCTGAATATCGATCGAAGCGTCCAGAGGATCGTTGTCCTTTTAAAGAACACCTCGGATACTCAAAAGATCCTTCCTGAAATCGAGGAAATTTCAAAAAAATACAAACTGGAATATAAGGTATGGGAATCACTGGCTGAATTTTACCAGAGCGTAAAATTAATGTACAATGCCGTATTTATTATTATCATATTAATAGTGCTGGGGATTGTCACATTTACAATATCCAATACCGTCAACATGAATCTTTACGACAGGGTAAGGGAGATCGGGACGATCCGCGCCCTCGGGACCAGGAGAAGTCAGGTAGCCCGGATCTTCATAGCTGAAAGCTCTTTAACCGGCGTTATCGGCGGATTGATAGGGATTATAATAAGTTATATCTTTATCGGGTTTACAGAATTAATCGGCGGCCTGCCGGTGGCGATATCCGAAGGAGAGCAGCTGGTGGTTATACATGTCTTTTTCCATCCGGATTTGACGGCGATAGCCTTGACACTTTTGCTGTTCGTGCTTGTGGCTATGATAGCTTCCGTCAGCCCGGCAGGAAGGGCTTCGAGTATTTCGATCGCAGACGCGCTAAGATGGATATAACCGGAACCACAGATTACACTGATTACACAGATACTATAGATGGCACAAGTAATGATTTCGGAAATATCTGTGAAATCATTTTATAATTTTAAATTGGATATTATGTTTATTGTATCTTGAAAAATATCTTTGCGGGATTATTATGATAGTTAAAACTTTTCCTTGAATAAACTAAATGGTATTATTTTTATCTCCATTCAAAAAATCATCTCTATGGCACTTTGCGGTGAATCCCAAACCCTGTTATAATTTTATACTGATTTCACAGAAAATCTGCATATCATATATTACCTTTCAGTACCTCCCTTGCAGGTCTTAATCTGTGAAATCTGTGTTTTCGAACTAGAGGTTTAATTATGAAATTTTTAACAGCGATAATTTTTATTCTTTCGATATCCTCCGCGGGATATTCCATAACGGCGGACGAGATTGTAAGTCAATTAGACAGCCGGAGTTCGATCACCAACGATTTTGAAATGACAATACGGGTAGAAAACTATAAAAACGGCGTATTTGAGGATTCCACGGTAATGAAGGGTTATGTAAAGAACGGGAAAATGGTCCTGATCACCTATCTGGAACCGGCGAATATGAAAGGCAGGAAGATCCTGATCCATGATAAGGATATCCGGATCGTAGTTCCGAATACGAAAAATCCCATACGGATAACGCCCTCTCAAAGGCTGATGGGGGGGGTGTCTTACGGGGACGTGGCAAGGGTAAGCTATGCGGAAGATTACAATGCAAAGCTCCGGGGAGAGGAGCCGGCCGAAGGGATGGAGCCTGACGGGAGTAAGTCGGACGCGAAACAATGTTATGCCCTTGAACTGTCGGCGAAGGACACGGGGGCGAATTATAATAAAATCGATATGTGGGTGGACGAGGATATGCTGCTTCCTGTCAAGGCCGATTTTTTCGCGCTGAGCGGAAAAAAAATGGCTACCGCATATTATACCGACCCGAAAGAATGGGATGGTAAAACCGTAATCACTAAAATATTCCTGTTTGACCGGATCATAACATCGAAATACTCATCCATGGAATATCTGGATATGAAAGAAACCGTTCTTTCGAACGATTCGGAAAATTTACAAAATGAAGGATCCCTTACAAATTAATAACGCTTAAAATTCATAATTTGCTATATTTTAGTCAAAGGTTTATAATGAATAACGTATTATAGCCCCTTAAATAAGGGTTAATATTTGGAAAAAAGATGCAAAAGTTTAACAAAAAAAAAGATTCTAATATTATTAAAAGAAATTTGAAATAGCATGTTGTTTTTATCAGTAAATAGTTATATTTTTGTATTTTTTCACATTTCGACATTAAAAAATAAAAATTTAATTAATTTTAATTGTTACGGGGATTTAAAAAAATCTTGAGCAAGCGGTTTATAATGGGAAAAAAAATTGCATTGATTACAGGTGCAAGCCGCGGGATAGGTTCTTGTATTGCCCTGAAATTAGCTGAAGACGGATATTCTATATGGGCTAATTATAAGAATAATCATTCCGCCGCAAACGAGCTGAAGAAAAAAGTCGAGGCGACCGGCATGGATTGCATCCTTCTGCCTTTCGATGTGTCTTCCGGTGCGGAAACGGATAAATGTCTTCAACCCCTGCTGGAAAAGGAAGTTCCGGATGTATTGGTCAATAATGCGGGGTTTACGAGAGATTCCCTTCTGGTCTGGATGAAGGACGAGGATTGGCAGGACGTGATAGATGTAACTCTTAAAGGTTATTTTAATGTTACGAGAAAAGTCATATTTCACATGCTTCAGAAACGGGAAGGGATTATTGTCAATATATCCTCAACCGCCGGACAAAGCGGATTGCCCGGGCAGGGTAATTATTCGGCGGCAAAAGCGGGGATTATCGGCGCCAGCAAATCTTTGGCCCTGGAAGTGGCAGGCCGCGGCATCAGGGTTAATGTGGTAGCTCCTGGTTTCATTAAAACGGAGATGACTGAAAAACTGCCTGTAGATGAAATAATCAAAAGAGTGCCCATGAAAAGAATGGGCGATCCGGAAGAAGTGGCCTCGGTTGTTTCTTTTTTGTGCTCGCCGGGCGCATCATATATCACAGGGCAGGTTATCTCGGTAAACGGCGGAATTTATGTATAGAGTGGCAATTGTCGGAATGGGTATCGTCTCGTCCCTTGGTTCCGATTATCAAACTGTAACCGATTCGCTACTCCGGGGTGTTTCCGGAATTATAATAGATCCGGAGAGGATCGAGCTTGGCTTTAGAAGCCCGCTTACCGGGAAGATCAAAGGATTTATCAGGCCGGATTTAAAGAATAAGCAGCTCAGGACACTTACCGAGGAAGCTCTGCAATCATACTCTTCTGCAATTCAGGCGATCGCTCAGGCGGGATGGAAAGATGAAGATATTATCAATCCCCAAACCGGATTGATACTGGGAAACGACAGCACGACGATCCCGATAACAGAATCGATAGAGATAACGAAAAACGAAAAAAGGACCCTTTCCATCGGGGCTACTCGCGTTTTCATGTCCCTGAATTCGCATGTTACAATGAATTTAAACGCTCTTTTGCAGACACAGGGGGCGAGCTGGACAATCAGCGGCGCCTGCGCCAGCGGCGGGCATTCTATAGGCCAGTCTGCGGATCTTATAGCAAACGGCAGGCAGGAGAGGATACTTTGCGGCGGTGTCCAGGAGATAAATTGGCAGTCCGTATGCAGTTTTGACGCTACGGAAGCATTTTCAATCAGGGTGGACGATCCTTCGGGAGCATCCCGGCCTTTTGATAAAGACAGGGACGGTTTGGTGCCCAGCGGAGGTTCGGCTATTGTAGCCCTTGAAAGGTTCGACCTTGCCGAGAAAAGAGGGGCGAATATACTTGGTGAAATTTTAGGGTATTCGTTTTCTTCAGACGGGTATAAATTATCCGTTCCTTCCGGTATCGGGTTGGAACGCTGTATAAAAGACGTTATTTCCCGTTCGGCGGTTAGAGCCGGAGATATCGATTATATTTCTGCGCATGCCACATCCACCTTAATAGGAGATATTA
Organism: uncultured Spirochaetota bacterium; assembly: GCA_963768055.1. Classification (GTDB taxonomy): domain Bacteria; phylum Spirochaetota; class Brevinematia; order Brevinematales; family JAOACQ01; genus CAVYGN01. The sequence goes on from CAVYGN010000001.1 coordinate 480,034, forward strand.
AAGAAGCCGAGGCTATACATAACGTGTTCGGACAGGATATGCCCTGGATATCATCAATTAAATCGATAGCCGGGCATGAGATGTGGATGGCCGGCGCTTCGCAGGTAATATATTGCCTTCTCATGTCTATCGGGGGTTTCATAGCGGCGAATATAAACTTCAGGGAACAGGAAGGGGGAACTCCTCAATTAAAAATAGCGGCTGAAACAATTGATCTGAAGCCTGAGATTATGTTGTTGAATTCGGCAGGATTTGGGGGAACGAATTGCTGTTTGATGATCAAAGCTTTTTAAATAAATACGATGTTATAGTGATCGGAGCGGGCATCGGAGGCTTAACTTCAGCATTAATCTTAGCGAAAGAAGGTAAAAAAGTCGCCGTATTCGAGAGAGACTCCGATATCGCTCCCTTAATAAGGCCTTATAAAAAAAAGGGTTGTGAATTCAGTCCCGGCCTGCATATCAGCGGCTGGATGGGAGACGGAGAAGCGATATCTTCTTTCCTGAAATTCTTGAATGTTTCGGACGGCGTTGAAAAACAATTAAATGAAAACGGCTATGGCGACATTGTCGTCGGCCGGAACAAATATCATTTTCCGAGAGGATTTGAAAAAGTCGAGAATGCGTTTTTATCCTATTTTCCCGATTGCGCCGAAGCCGTTCATAATTATATACGGTTGGTTAAAGAAGTGAACGAGCAGTCATTCTATTTCAATCATTCGCTGATCCCGGGGAAAAACGATAATTACAGCGGTTTTGCCGAGACGGCTAATTATACCCTTAAAGATTGCCTTATACATTATAACGCTTCCCCGGAATTGATCGATATGCTCGGTTTGTTGAGTTATATTCTCATCGGAAGTAAAGCGGATGAAGTACCTTTTGTTATGCATGCATTTGTGCTGGGCGGATTATACAAGTCGCCGGGTTTCTTTACTATCAATGGAATAAATAAATTATTATCGAATTATAAGAGGGAATTTGAAAGGCTGGGCGTCGATCTCTTCACCAAAACGGAAATAGCCGAGATAAAAGTAGGAAGTGATAGAAATGTCACGGGTGTAATAACGGATTCGGGAGCGGAGTATTTTTCTTCTACAGTAGTCGCTTCTTTTAATCCCAAGCTGTTAAAAGATAAAATCGACACAAGCGCTTTCCGCCAGATCTTTATCCGGCGGCTGGAAGAGGCGGAAAATACCATAGGCTTGTATGTCGCATTTTTTAAGATTGAAAATAATAAAGACTTTGAGAATTTTGTCTGTTACGATAAAGACCTGGATGTCGTAGTCGGCACGACTAAAAATCATTCGGGTGAAAAAAATGAGCAGACGATTTTCAGCGTCTTTATGGCATCCGACGACAGGATCGCTCCTGCCGGAGCCGATGAGAAAAAGGTCCTGGCCGAAGAGAAATTCTCCTTGATGGAAAAGGTATTATTCAATATGATTCCCGGTTTGAAAGGCAAAGCCGTGCTATTGGATTATTTAAAACCCTGGTCGTTCGAACGTTATACCAAAACAGTCAACGGATCGGCATACGGTTTAAAGCAAACACTGAACTCGATAGGGTTCCAGCATAAAGTTCCTATCAGGGGATTGTATTTAGCAGGCCAGGCGATCTATCCGGGTTTCCTTGGATCCATGATTTCAGCGTTCAGCCTGGCTTTCGTGTTATGCGAAACCGGTGAATTCTGGTCAAAGGTAAAGAATCAATGAAGGAAAATAGGGTTGTAATAACAGGGATCGGCGCCGTTTCTCCCTTCGGAAACGGGGTTTCCGTCCTCTCTGAAGGGATTTTTTCAAACCGTTCGGGTATTGTCAATATAGGCGCCGAGTGGAAAGAAAGTATATCCGATATGCTATGCGAAGTCGGCGGCGTCATTAAAGAAGATTTAAAAGAAAAGCGAATTCCCCGCGATTTACGCAGGAATATGGGGAGAACCTCAATCCTTGCCTGTTTATCCTCGGAAGAAGCTGCCGGAATGGCAGGACTGACTGAAGAACATTTCATGTCGGGCGATTACGGGGTAGCTTTTTCCTCGACAACAGGGAGCAGCAAATCGATTTATGATTTTGCCTATAGATTAAAACAGGAAAAGAGCCTTTCCTCCATTAAATCAGGGCAATTTTTCCAGATCATGTCCCACACCACCGCCGCAAATATCGCTTGTTATTTTAATGTTAAAGGAAGGGTTATTTCGCCCTGCAGCGCATGTTCATCGGCTGCGCAGTCGATCGGGCTGGCATATGAAGCTGTAAAGTACGGCCTGCAGAAAGGCATGGTTTGCGGCGGAGCGGAAGAACTTCACGTAACTACAAGCGCGACCTTTGATTTGCTCCAGGCGGCTTCTTTTCATTATAACGATAAACCCGACGAGACTCCGAAACCCTTCGATAGGGACAGGGACGGCACTGTTTGCGGAGAGGGCGGCGGCGCACTCATTCTTGAAAGCGAAGAGAGCGCAAAAAAGAGAGGGGCAAAAATTCTCGGGGAGATCGCGGGTTTCTGCACTTTTTCAAGCGGGGAACATATGACCCGCGTGATAGAAAAAGATCTTATTGCAGGAATCGAGAGGCTTATAGCCGAATCGGGGATCAAACTTTCTGAAGTCGACTATATAAACGCCCATGGCACGGGAACTATTCTTGGCGACAGCGAGGAATCGAAAGCCCTGGAAACTGTTTTTAATTCAAAGGGATATAATCCATATGTGAGCAGTCTAAAGGGGCATATTGGACATACTTTGGGGGCAAGCGGCGCTCTTGAATTAATTGTCTGTCTCCTGATGATTGAAAAAGGGCGTCTTGTACCCACTAAAAATTTGAAAAACCCCGATGAGAATTGCGGGAAAATAAATTATTTAAGAGAGTTCATAGACTTCAAACCTAATTTGATAATGAAAGACAGTTTCGCTTTCGGGGGAATAAATTCCATAATAATGTTGAGGAGTTATGATAATGGAAACAAATGAGATTTTTGAGAAAGTAAAAAATGTTTTTGTTGATGAATTTGAAATTGACGGGAAATTGATAACCAGGGAATCTTTGATTTTTGACGAACTGGGATTGGACAGCCTGGATAGCGTGGATTTGATAGTAGCACTTGAAAAGGCGTTTAATTTTAAAATAGACAGGGCTAACGACGGTCCGGTCATCAATCAGATCAGAAGTATTCAGGACATTCTGAATTATATAGAAACCAAAAGATCATAATTAAGGCGGCAAACCAGGTTCCGAGGCGATCTATGAATAAAATGCTATGGCAATCCGATTTTGATTTTCAATATGAAAGCAGGGAGAAATCCGACCTGCTGCAGGAGAATCATTTGATCGAGCATGTGAATTACTGCTTGAAGGAAAGCCCATTCTATAATAAACGATTCATGAATTCTATCGGAGAAATTTCGTCTATAAAGGATTTTTCAAAAATCGGCTTCACTTATAAAGGTGATTTATTGAAATATAATTATGAATTCTTAGCGGTTAAAGAAGCCGATATTGTCGATACCTGTTTTACTTCGGCGACGGAAGGCACCACTCCCGTTAATTTTCTTTTGACTAAAAATGATCTTGACCGTTTGGCATATAATGAGCAAATAGCTTTTCAGATAGCCGGGGTCGGAAGAGAGGATAAAATGGCTGTCTGCGTAGCCCTTGAACGGGGATTCATGGCGGGCCTGGCTTATTTTCTGGGCGGGGTCAGGTTAGGCACCCATATGATCAGGGTCGGTTCGTCGGGTTCTCAGCATATCTGGAACATCATTAAAACGCAATACCCGACAGTGCTGATAGGAGTACCTTCCGTTCTGGCTAACGTCGCGATTTACGCCATCGATGAGGGCGAGGATCCGGCAGCCTTAAAAGTGAAAAGGATCCTTGCTATCGGAGAACCTGTAAGGGATAAAGATTTAAAACTCCTTCCCTCGGGAAGGCGCATCGAACAATTATGGAACACGCCACTGTATTCAACCTATGCCTCAACGGAAATGTCGACCTCTTTCTGTGAATGCAGCGAGAGACAGGGCGGACATTTTCGGCCGGAACTAATTTATATCGAGCTTGTCGATGACGATGGAAACAGGACGGCCGACGGGGAAATCGGGGAAGTGGTCGTTACTCCTTTAGGCGTTCAGGGGATGCCCTTAATGAGATTCAAAACCGGGGATATATCATATATCATCAGTGAAAACTGCTCCTGCGGCAGGACTACACGGAGAATTGCCCCGGTTCTGGGCAGAAAATCGCAGATGCTGAAATACAAAGGCACGGTCGTTTTTCCTAATTCTATTGTTTCTATTGTCGAAGCGAACCCGGATTTTTCGGGGTGTTATGTAGAGGCTTATTCGGCGGAATTCGGGGAAGACCGTGTAGTAGCTGTTATTTCGCCCGCCGATAATAATTACGACCTTGAAAAACTTAAAGAACAATTCAGGGCCGGGCTTAGGGTAGTACCGGAGCTGAAAATTACAGGCAAAGACGAACTATTAAAAAAAACACAGCCATCCGGGAAAAGGAAAAGACAAATATATTTTGATATGAGAAAGGAAGAATAATATGGACGAGCGGTATCAAACTGTTGTTCTTGACGGCAGCAATCTTACGATAGACGATATTGTAGCTATCGGATCGGGCGAAAAACTTGTCGCTTTGAATAAAAGCTCGCTGGAGAAATGCAGGGCAAGCTGGGAATTTCTGCTTAAAAAAATTAAAGAGGGAAACATTATTTACGGTGTAAATACTTCATTCGGTTCAATGTGCAATAAAATTATACATGAAGATTCTATCGAGCTTCTTCAGGAAAATCTTATCAAAAGCCATGCAGCAGGGTTGGGGGAACCTATAGATCATACCATCGCCATGGCCGCTGTTGCCGTAAGGCTTAACTCTTTAATCAAGGGTTATTCAGGCGTCCGCGTGGAATTATTGGATTTTATGACCGAGTTGATAAATCATCGAATTGCCCCATATATTCCTTCGAGGGGAAGCGTCGGCGCTTCCGGAGATTTAATCCATCTTGCCCACCTGGCTTTAATGATAATCGGGGAGGGGCGGGTTTTCTATAAAGGTCAATTAATGGAGGCGGAAGAAGCTTACAGGCTGGCAAATTTAAAGCCTTTTAAACTTGGTTTAAAAGAGGGTATAGCCCTTATAAACGGGACGTCTGTAATGACGGCAATTGCCGCATTCGCTGTTTATCAGGCAAAGCAGGCTTTGGCGGTTGAATGCATCGCCGCCGCTTTTTCAATTGAAATATTCAACAGTATCAGCGATTTCCTGGATGAAACTCTTCATAATCTTAAGCCTCATCGCGGACAGATAAAGATAGCCCGGATCTTAAGGGAACTGGTCGCAGGATCGAAGAATGTCGTCAACAGATCCGATCTTCATGAGATTATCAGGGAAGAGTCCAAAGACGGTTCCTGTGTTTTTGAAACCAGCATATTTATCCAGAATGTTTATTCCATAAGATGCACTCCGCAGGTCCTGGCCCCGGTTTATGAGGCGGTGGAAACAGCTGAAAATATTGTCGTTCTGGAAGCCAATTCAACAAATGACAATCCGATACTGATTCCCGAAGAAAATAAGATCCTCCATGGGGGGAATTTTCATGGCCAGAGCATCGGGTTTTATATGGACAGCCTGGCCATCGCCCTCTCTACAATGTCGAATATCTCTGAAAGAAGGCTGAATACATTATTGGACAGCAAGTTAAACGGAGAGCTGCCCGAGTACCTGATCAGCGGAATAAGGGGGCTCGATATGGGATTTATGGGAGCGCAGTATCTTGCAACTTCCACTACCGCTGAAAACCGGCAGTTGTCCAATCCGGTCAGCACAAATAACATTTCATGCAATTCATCCAACCAGGACGTGGTAAGCATGGGAACGGTAGCTGCGCGTAAAGTGTATACCCAGGTCTGCAATCTGAAGTATATCCTTACCCTTGAAATATTAGCCGATCTGCAGGCATTGTCCTTTAAAGATCCTTCTAAAATGGGTAAAGGGATAACCGAATATTATAAAAAACTATCCCCTCATTTTACAGTTTACGACGGCAAGATTGTTTTTCATAATTTGCTGACGGAATTCCTGGAACTGATATTCGAGAAAGACATACTCAGCCATAGGGATATCTTTAAAATATAAGGGGAATTTTATGATGAGCCTGCCATGCCCGATCCGTGATTTGATACCCCAGAAAGGAAAAATGGGTTTCGATGAAAACCTTATAAAAGTGGAATCGAAAAACGGCGAGGGATCGGCCCTTATCAAAGAGGATAATATTTTTTTAAATTTTAATAAAGAATTATCAAATATTGCCCTCATAGAGTTTGTCAATCAGCTTGCCGCGGCTGTCCAGGGATACAATGAAAAATCAAATAATAAAAAGCCCGTAAAAGGTTTATTCGTAGGCGTTCAGGAGGCTGAATTTTTCCAAACTGTTAAATCAGGCGATTTACTTACTTTAACAGGGTCTGTAACTGAAGAAGTCGCCCAGGTAACCTTTTTAGAGGGTATTATAGAGAGGGACGGGGAAAGAATCACCCGTCTTATAACAAAATTATATGAAGTCAGCGGCTTATCCGAGTTTGAATCATTGATGAGCCGGGAGCGTCACGAACTGGAAAAGAAGGTTGTTTTATTAAATAAAAATGAGCCGCCTGCCTGTCTTTCCTCGGACATGCGCAGAAAACTTTATTCCTATATGCAGGGAACGGAAATTGGAAACGATTATATTTCTTTTAAGATTTCCTGCCCGGAGGATTTTGAGGCGTTTGACGGGCATTTTCCGGGAAACCCCCTATTGCCCGGAATTATGCTCCTGGAGATCGGCAATTTAGCGCTGGAAATCTTTATAAACAGCCCTTTTGTTATAAATTATATTAAAAAAATGAAAATTGCCGGTATTGTCTTTCCCGGCCAGGCGGTTTCCTGCAATATTAAGATCGACTCGAGAGATGAGTCTAAACTTGCATTTTCCGCCTTATTAAAGGGGGAGGACGGCAGGGAGATCTCCCATTATTCCGGATTCGGTAAGGTTTATGGCTAATAGAAGAAATGATAATTATTTTTCAGCCGATGAAAAACCCCCCCTTGTTGCAGAATGCCTTCGAAGAGTTCAATTTGACGAAGTGGACTCGCTAAGGATTGTCTGGCATGGAAGATATATCAGTTATTTCGAGCAGGGTCGGAACGAATGGGGCCGGAAATTCGGATTCACCTATAACGATATGGCGGAGAACGGTTTTGCTATGCCTGTTGTAAAGATTTATGTCGATTATTTCTATCCCCTTTTATACGACGAATTGTTCAGGATCAGGACAAGCTGCCACTGGACGGAAGCTTCAAAAATGAATATGAGTTACGAGATTTTTTCGGAAAAAGGCATTCTTGCCGTTAAGGGATATACCGTTCAGCTTTACACGGATTTTACCGGTAAACCCTTGATTTTGAAACCGGATTTTGCTGAAAGATTTATTCAGAAATGGGATGATTGGCGTTTGAAATGAAGAGAGATGTATTTTTAAATCATTCTGCAGTAATAACCGGCCTGGGGACTCTGGATAGCACCTGGAAATCGATTCTTGATAATCGATCCGGTATTGTAAAAAAAGATCATTTTAATAATTCTTTGCTGGGAAAAACAGGCTTATCTTTATTTAATAGAGATTTATCCGGATTTACTCAAAATTTTACCCGGTTTTTGATGGATGAATGCCTGGCGGGCTTTCCCGATTTACCCGAAGATACTTTTATTATATGGACGGGAATTAAAAATAATGCCGAAAGCATTGAAAATCAATATAATAAGGCCGAAATGCCGCTATATTCTTCCGAGTACGATTTGCGCTGCTGGCTAAGCGGCAAATTAGGTTTAAAAAAGGGCGGCATGGAAATAAATGCCGCATGCGCCTCTTCCACGGTTGGAGCGGGCCTCGCAGTTCAATTTATTAAAGACGGTAAGTACGATCATATTCTGGTAGCGGGAGCAGATATCGTCAGCCGGTTTGTTTTCTTCGGTTTCGCCGCTTTAAAAGCAATGAGCGAAGACGTCTGTAAGCCATTTGATGTGAATAGAAAAGGATTAACGCTGGGTGACGGTGCGGCCGCATTATTTTTTTCGGCGGAAAGGCAATCGGATATATGTTTATCCGGATACTGCATTACAAACGACGCCAATCATATTACCGGCCCTTCAAGGGACGGCGCCGGATTGGAAAAAGCCTTGCGCGGCGCTCTGGAAATGTCATGCATGGAGCCTGAAGATGTTCAGGCGTTTTGCGCTCATGGGACCGGGACTCAATATAACGATGCAATGGAATTATCAGCCGCAAAGTCATTATTCGGGGATGACATTCCTCCGGTTTTCGGCGTAAAGGGAGCGATAGGCCACACTCTTGGAGCGGCGGGGGGGATCGAGATCGCTCTATGCGGGAGATGCCTGTCGGAAGGGATATTGCCTCCTACCGTAGGGTGTGCAAAGCCCGAGATTTCCAATGTTGTAATGGAAAAAACCGGTTTTCAGGGAAAGAACATACTGACCAGCAACTCGGGTTTCGGCGGGATCAACGCAGCCGTTATAATGGAAAATATGTCATGAATAACGGTAAAAAAATTTATGTGCTGGGCAGCGGCTGGATTTCTTCCTCCGGATACGGTTTGTTCGGTTCTAAGCCTGTTTTTTCCTACGATTCAGCGGATTTAAAATATCCCGAATTACAGGATTACCTGGCTGAATTGCCGTCCAGATACGGCCGTTTCGATGTTTATACGAGAACTTGTTTTTCCGCAGCTGTCCTCGCCTTAAATGACGCGGGCCTGCTTCATACAGGAAAGAAGGAGAATACCGGTATTATTGTGGGAAGCCGGTCAGGGGTTTATGATAACGATATATCTTTTTTTGAGTCTACACTGGAAGAAAAAGGATCATTTTCAAGCCCCAATCTCTTTTCATATACGCTTCCTAATGTCGCTCTGGGGGAAATTGCAGTATTTTTTAACTTTACCGGTCCCTCTTTCTGCGTCGGGAATGATCCGGCCCATCCGGGCAGGGATGTTCTTCAATCATCGCTTTGTTTACTTGGAACAGGCAGAAACAGAAAAATATTAATCGGATGGGCTGAAACGGCAAAGAGAATTAAAAACGAAGAAAGATTTTATAAAGGGGCGGCTTTTGCCGTTTTATCTACAGAAAAAACCGATCGCTTAAAAGAAGAACTTGAATTTGAAAATAACATAAACTTTTTAGAATTATTCGGGTGTTAAATTATGGCTAAATTACTGGTGATATCCGCTAACCTGATGGATGATCCTTATCCTGTATATCCCCTCGGGGCTAACCTGGTCGCAAATTCCGTTAAGAAATCAGGCCATGAAGTTAAAATTCTGGACTTATTAGTGGACGGCGATAACTGCATGGATGGCGTTATATCGGAATTCAAACCCGACTATATCGCTTTAGCTATGCGAAATGTCGATAATGTTAATTTTAAAGAAACACATACATTTATACTCCAGTATAAATCGGTTATTTCCAGGATAAAAAACAGTACCGGCGTTCCAATAATATTGGGAGGGACCGCTTTTACTATTTTTCCGGATAAATTTATTGAATATCTGGGAGCCGATTACGGCATCACCGGACCCGGAGAGATCAGCCTTCCGAAGCTTATCGAGGACCTGGAGCATAAAAATCAGCCTGATAGCCGGGTTATCCGGGGCAAGACCGACTATTCGGGGGAAAACTGCTATTATCTTGGCCGGGAGAACAGGCTGGCTGAATTCTACCTGAATCAGGGAGGGATGCTTAATATTAGTTCGAAAAGAGGCTGTCCCCATAAATGTTTATACTGTTCCTATCCTAACCTGGAGGGTAATAAATATATTTTTCGCCAGCCGGAAAGCGTTGTCGATGAAATCGATTATTTAATGGCCGAGCATGCGGCGGATTATATATTTTTTACAGATTCGGTGTTCAACGACAAAGACAATCAGTATTTATTAATCATGGAAGAAATGGCCCGGCGCGGGATATCTATTTTATGGACTTGCTACATGAGGCCTGCAAAATTTCAAAATGAAGAAGTGGAACTAATGAAGAGGACCGGCCTGCATTCCGTAGAATGGGGGACTGACTGTTCAAGCGACCGCACTCTCGCCGGAATGAAGAAGAATTTTCGCTGGGATGAAGTACAATCGGCAAATAATCTTTTTGCAAAACATAATATTCCAGGCTCGCATTTTATTATTTTCGGCGGTCCGGGCGAAAATCAGGAAACCGTTCGCGAAGGGATAAAGAATTTATCGGAGCTTGATTTCTGCGTTGTTTTTGGAGGGACAGGGGTCCGGGTTTTTCCGGATACGGGCATAAGCAAACTGGCGAAAAGCGAGGGGCTGATCGTTAGTGATAATGAATTGTTTGAAAAAGAGGTGTTTTATCATTCCCCTGAAATCGATATCGAATGGCTTAACAATTTTCTTTTAGAAGCTTTCTCCGGGAAGAGGCATTGGATTTATCCCTGGACGGATCAGGCGATCAGAAATCAATATATGCATAACTCGGGCATCAGAGGCCCTTTATGGGAAAACCTTCTGAAAAAGAAGACAAGATGAACCCTGAAAAAAATGCAAAAAAAAACATAACAGGGAGTTACGGCAGCAAACTTGGTTATTCGATTTTCGAATTTATTTTAAAGTACCTGGGCCTGAACCTGGCTTACGGGATTCTTATTTTTCTGATTCCCTATTATGTGATCCTGAGGCCCGGCGTTTACATGCGGTCTAAGCCGTATCTCCTGCGGCGTTTTCCGCATGATTCGTTTTTAAGGCGGTATCTCCGCCTGTTCAAGTATATTTTTATCTTCGGGCAGACACTCATCGACCAGTTTTATTTCGGTATAGTCGGCGAGTCGAAAATAAGGCTGGATTTTGACCGTCAGGATGAACTGCTGGATATTATGGAAAAAAGGCCCATGATTTTTATCATGTCCCATCTCGGGTTCTGGGAAGTGTCCATGGCCGGATCTTCACGATTTAATAAGATAATGAATGTTATGGCCGACAAAGATATCGATAAGGACAAAAGGAAGAGCTATTACGATATCCATCATAAAAAGGGTTTATTCCGTTTTATTAATGTGACCGGGAATTACGGGGGTATGATAGAAGCTACAAACGCATTGCTGAGGGGAGAGGTCGTTGGAGTTATGGGCGACAGGGCCTTTCAATGGCGTTCAAAGAAGGTTAACTTTCTCGGTTCTCCGGCTAAATTTCCCATTATCGCGGAGCAGCTGGCTATAGCCACGGGAGCTTCACTGATCGTGATCTTAACTTCAAAAAAAAGGAAAAATCATATCGTTTATAAATGGAAGGATATTTCGACTGATATATTATCAAATGAAAAACTTGATAAAGAAGAAAAAATACAAAGGATGCTGGAACTTTACGTTAAGGAATTGGAAAAACATGTCCATGACAATCCCTATCTATGGTTTAATTTCTTTGATTTTTGGGGGCAGTAATCTTATTATATAAGGCATCATAAACTATAACTTATTACGGGAGAATTATAAATGAACACAGCTGATAAACTCAAAGAACTTCTATGCAAAGAATTAAATCTGAAAATGAAACCTGAGGACATAACTGACGATATGCCCTTATTCGGTGAAGGATTGGGTCTGGATTCTTTAGATGCCGTGGAAATTGTGGTGATCCTTAAAAAACACATGGGAGTGGTTATTACCGATACCGAACAGGCCCAGAAGGTTTTTGTTTCCATTAAGACTTTAACCGATTTTATCGACCAAGAATTAGGCAAAAAATAAGTGCGGAACCGAAGCGTTGTTACCGGCATAGGGTGTATCGGCAGCTCCGGCAGGAATTTGCATGAATTTATGAAGCTCCTTTATTCCGGCAAACGAAACCCGAAACCCCCACGGCGGTTTTCTTATAAATTGGACAAACAATATCCGATCTTTGAAGTATTGGATTTTGAAAACCAGCCGAATGGGATAAGTTATTATTTTGCTGAAACTGCAATTCATGAAGCGATTTCAGAAGCCGGATTAGATGAAAAATCATTGCAAAAATACAGGGTCGGAGTGGTTTTAGGTTCGACCGCCGGATGTTTTTTATTTAAAGAGGGTTACTACAGGGATTTTCGCAATCAAATAAATTTCGACAAATCGTTTTTAGCCGGGTTATTATTAAACGGGAGTATCGCCCATCAAATAAGCAGAAAATTCAACCTGAGCGGCCCTTCCATTACATTGTCGAACGCCTGTTCATCCGGTACCGACGCCATAGGGCTCGCCTCTAAAATGATCGAAAGCGGTGTTTGCGATATTGCCCTGGCCGGCGGAGCCGATGAAATAGTCAGAATGGTTTATCTCGGTTTTATTTCCCTGATGAATACATCCGACGAGCCCTGCACCCCGTTTTCAATAAAAAGAAAGGGGCTGAATCTTGGCGAGGGCGCAGGCATATGCGTTCTGGAAAGTCAAGCCGCGGCAAAAGAAAGAGGGGCAAAACCGCTGGGTTCCATCGAGGGTTATTCTACAGTATCGGATTCATATCATATTACCGCTCCTGAACCGTCCGGAAGGGGGCTCCGAAAGGCGTTTGAAAACGCGTTGGGCCAGGCCGGCGTCAAACCTGAAGATATAGCTTTTATAAATACTCATGGGACCGGAACGGTAGATAACGACAGGGTCGAAGGGCAGGTAATTTCAGATATTTTCGGCCCGGATATTCCTATTACAGCTACAAAGGCTTATACAGGGCACGCCTTGGGGGCGGCCGGAGCCCTTGAAACCGTTTTTTCAATAAGGTCCCTTATAGATAAAAAAATACCGGGAGCTCCTGATTATAACGATTTTGATCCGGACTGCAGGGTAAAACCCCATACGGATAATAAAGAAATTTCCGGTAATTACGCATGCTCCTCTTCTCTGGCTTTCGGGGGGGTGAACTCGGTGATTGTTATTAAGGGTAATGTATGAATATTTCCATAGCGGGATTGGGAATTGTCTCAAAAATAGGCGGGACCCGGGAAATAGAGCAATATCTCGCTCTTGAAGAAATCAATACTGTTTTATTACATAACGGCAGGCTTTTACCTGTCGTTTTTCCCGACGATTACGGAGTACCCGAGAAACTGACAAGGAGAATGAGCCATTTTGCCAAACTTGCACTGCTTTCCGCTTATCATGCTATAAGAGATTCAGGGCTTAATGTCGCAGGAAAGTCAATCGGCATTATTCAGGGTTCGGTTTACGGGCCTGTTATTTCAGGAATAAAGGCTTTTGACGATTTGATAGATTTCGGCGATAACCAGCTTTCCCCGGTTAATTTTTCAGGATCGGTATTCAATACCTCGACATCCTATATTTCTCTCGCGTTAGGCATCCGCGGCTGCACTTTATCGCATACCGGAGGCCAGGATACCCTTTATAATTCCCTTCTTACCGCCGGACTGTGGCTTGAAGGCGGAGCTGCGGATTATGTTATTATGGGAATCGGGGACGAGTACTTATCCTTTATTGAGAATCCCGATCCCTGCGGTGATAAACCGGGACTTCTGCCTACATCGGAGGGCTGGACGACATTTATCTTAAGCAAGAATGAAAAGGATAAGTACGGTAAAATCGAATACGGTTTATTGAGAGAGTTGCCCCCGGGAACTGAAAATCAAAAGAATATCTTTTCAGTCTGGAATGATCAAATAAAAACGGATGTTATTCCGTATGATAACAGGTTTTGTTTTCTTAATTTTTTACGGGGTTCATACCCTAGCGCTTCAGCGTTCGATTTAGCTCTCGCCTTAATCTGCAGTAAAAACAAAAGATTCCCTGTTAATAATTCTTCAAATTATAATATCATATCATTAGATAAAAATGAGAAGATAAGCTGTTATAATCCGGCTGAAACCGGCGGAATATTTTATTATGACGTTTATTCGGGATGTTAAAAGCGCGGGCATATCCTGCAGGCATCTGGCGGGTTTCCGCTCAGCATAAGAGCCCGGTATTTTTTCATAATATTACCGTTCCAGATCCCGGTGAAAGGATCCCTGAATAAATTGCCGATTACCGGATCCGGCTGGCAGTCACATATGGTAATATTGCCGTCGACATCGACCGGAATTGTCTGCCAGGGCGAAAGGCACCATGTATGCTCAACAGAACGCCGGTACAATTGCCCCGGAGGAATAAGTAAAAATTCCTGGTATCTCTTTTCAAGGCCGAATTCTTCAAGGCCGTGGACAGATAAAACGGGAAATTTCTTTGAAAAAGCGCGGGAGACAGCGCTCCTGACAGTCATTTCAATATTATCATCGATATTTTTCCAGACAGAATGATCGAGATTCGACTTAAAGTTAATGTCCGATAGCATTATCACATCCATTCCAAGCCCGGAAACCAGATCGATAAGATTTTTCAGAAAAGGGACATTCTTTACCGATACTGCGGAAAAAACGGATTTGGAAATATTTTTAATGGATTTTGAAATATTAACGAATTCCTTTATATTATTGATCACCCGGTTGAAATCAGTACCCTTCCTTACTAAAGATGCCGAACGCCTGTCGAACCAATCGATGCTGAATGTTATCGAATCAAGTCCTGCATCTAAAAGTTTACGGGAAATTTCAGTATCTAAAAGCATCGCATTGGTTACGACCGCCGTTTTCTTTTTTAATGACTTGGCGTACCGGATGAAATCGGCAATTTGAGGATGCATCAGCGGTTCGCCGAGGCCGACAAGTGTTATCCGGTAGATATCCGGCATTAATGCAAGGATATTGCGAAAAAAACCGAAAGGCATATGCTTGTTCTTTCTTTTGAATTGCGAACGCGCGCAGTATTTACATTTTAGATTGCAATAAGTCGTAATTTCTATATTCGCGATGACAGGATCGTTTATTACGGCAGGCGACAGTTCAGGCTTTTCACCTATCGCCCTCCCCGCTCCGGGGCATAATGCCAGATGACTTTCACCGGAAGGGGTTTCAGTAACAAAATCTTTAATTTCAGGTTCTATTTCAATCAAAGAATTAACAATTCGTTTGTCTTTATTGCTTTTATTTAAAATATCGGTAATAGCCCTTGTAATAATATCTGCAAGTAAAATACCTCTTTTACTGCAAATATCGTCATGGCCGGCATCGGGAATAATAACAATACGGGCGGATTTTGTGAAATTTTCTTTTTTCCATGAGCAGGAATCTTTGACCGGAACAAGTTTGTCATTATCGCCATGAATAATTAATACCGGAAATCCCGCGCTGAATTTAATCAATCCCGTTGAATTGATAAATTTTATCATCATTGCTATATCGATAAACGGGACTTCATGCTTACCGGACCTGTGAGAATTCCATCTTGATAAATATCCGGAATCGATTTTTTTGGGGACTGATATTAGAATAAGAAGGTCGGGAATAATTGAAAATTTGTATAGTGCCCGGATCGCAAAATTTCCCCCGGTCGAGTGCCCTATAATAATAATTTTACGGTTTTCAATTTTGAATATATTTATTGAATTAGTAATAGTTTCAACAAATAAATCATCATTAAAGACCGGTATATCGGGTCCATGACCCGGAAGGGAAATGTTTTTTACAGAATCGTTGCCAAAATTCAAAGAAAGTTCGGAGGCCAGGGGTTTTAAATCCTGGTCAGAACCGGTATAGCCATGAATTAGAATAATGCCTATAGACTTCAATATTAAACCTCGAGATACCTTGCTAAAGAGTTTGCTCCGTCATAACGGGAGATCGCTCCCTTTATCGCAGTTAAATTATCCCTTGTTTTACTGTTATTGACAAGGCTGTCGATTTTAAATTTAATTTCATCGTCCGTCATTCTATTAAAAACATTCGTATAATCCTCCGGGATCCCGGTAAATTGAGTTGAGGGAATAAGCCGTTTTCCGCAGCCTATCCTTTCAAGACAAACTCCGTTATGCGATTGTTCAGGTTGTAAAGGCATGACAATAACAGGGATTTCGTTTTTAAGCGCTTCGAATATGGTCATCTGGCCGCCATGCGTTACCAGCAGGGACGCATAGGGAAATATTTTAATAAGCGGGGCAAAATTTAAAACTATTACGCGTGAATCAGAATGCCTGATATCAAGCATTTCTTTTTGCCCTCCGGCCGCAACTATGACTTTATAACCCAATTCGAATAAAATATCCACTATTTTTTGTACAATTAATTTATCCGAAATACAGGTTCCGAACGACACTATGGCAATAGGATATTTTGAATCGATTATATCTTCTAAATTGAAGGGATCGTAAGGCCAATGATTTAATGAAAAAGGCCCGACATGGATGATATTCGAATTTTTATTTATAGGCATAAATTCCGGGAAATCCCATAAAAATGTGCGTTCGCCTTTTAAGGCATACCTGATATCCTCTATTTTCCTTAAACCGAATTTCGAGAGAGCCAGACTTGTTTTATTTCCCGCGAAGCGGAAAAAATTATCAAGGAATTTTTCCTGCAAACCGATCCCTTCGTCATTATGATCAAAACCCAGGACATCATTTGAATCGGGGATAATACAGCCGCATATAAGAGAGTCATACGGAACATTTGTTATTTGAGATGAAGCAAAAACCGTAAAACGAAAAACACCGAGAACTCTATCCGGTTTAATTTTGTTTAATAAAGCGACTTCTTCATCAATACAATTTGTTATAGTTTCAATATTTGTAAACCATTTGAAAGAAGGGAAGCCCCCGTTATCCGTTTCCTGAATATCTGATAATACATGGTATTTTATTCCCAATCTATTTAGAAAATCGGAATGCTTTATCCCTATTGCTATATGAACTTCATGCCTGTTATTTATAAGGATTTCTCTTATAGATAGGCATTTTGATATATGTGATAAAGAATTATTCTCGGGCATTAGAAGAAATTTCATTTTAAGCTTTGAACATCCTCATCAATTTCAAAATAATACAGGTAAATAATTATTGATTGCCCTTTTCATTCCCGGAATGACTGGTTTTAATCAGTCATAACAGATACTAAAATAATTTGATTGGAAGGAAAATTAATGCTTTAATTTAAAAAATTATATCAGCCGGCCGGAAATATAGCAAGCAAATTGTAAGTTTATAATCGCCGGCTTTCCTTGATTTGATAATAAGTTCACAGTATAATTTTAATAAAAGGCTGACTCTGAATGGTAAAAAACAATAAAGATTACAAATTAAACTTCTGTGTTATCATACCTACATATAATAATGAAAAGACCCTGGAAAAAGTTATTCTATCGACACTGGAATACTGCACGGATATAATCGTGGTAAACGATGGAAGTACCGATAAAACGGGGATCATCCTGAATAACCTTCAAAATAAAATCGATATAGTTTCTTTGCCAAAAAATCGTGGGAAAGGGGCTGCTTTAAGAAAGGGATTGAAAAGGGCGGAAGAATCGGGATTCGAATTCGCCATCACTCTTGATGCGGACGGACAGCATTATCCCTCGGACATTCCGAAATTTCTGGAGAAAGCGGCTCCCGGACTGGATATCCTGGTCATCGGAAACCGCGATATGACCGGCCGGGAAATACCAAAAAAAAGTATTTTCGGAAGAAAATTTTCAAACTTCTGGGTACGTCTGGAAACTAACAGGGATATTCAAGACTCTCAATCAGGATACAGATTATACACGGTTTCAAAAATTAATAAATTCCATTTTTTTACAGTTAAATATGATTTTGAACTTGAATCGCTGGTCAGATGGCTATGGCGCGATTACACTGTGGAAATTGTTTCAATCGGGGTCTATTACGCCCCTGCTGAAGAGAGAATAAGTCATTTTAAAGGTTTTAAAGATAATCTCTACATAAGCTTGCTGAATACGGTGCTGGTAACGATAACATTCGCGTATATTATCCCGGGAAGATTCTTTAGAATAATTTGCCGCAGGATAAAAAAGTTATTATTATTTGAGAGTTAAGTTTTTGTTATTAAAAACAGGAGGATTCTTATTATGAGTATTTCAGGGAAATATGGAATGATTTTCCGGGCCATGATACTCAGTTCATGTTTTTTGGTTTTTGTATTATCAAGCTGCTCCGCCGGGCCTGTGAAGCTTACAAAGGCTGAACTTACTACTCTCAAACCTTCAGGCGTGATCACCAACGGGGTGCGTGTTATCGATGTAACGGCTAAACAATATGAATATAATCCCGACCCGATCGTGGTAATAAGCGGGGAGCAGGTACAGTTGAATGTTTCAACGCTGGATGTATCGCATGGGTTCAGCATTCCGGAATTTAAAATCAACAGCTCTTTGCTGCCCGGGAAGCCAGAGACAATTACCTTCAAGCCCGATGCGGAAGGCAAATACGCTATCCACTGCACGATATTCTGCGGGATGGGCCACTTCGTTATGGGGGGGCACCTCGTTGTGCTGCCTGCTGAAAAAACGAATTAAGGGCGGGCTGTCCGCTGTTTTTGAAGAGAAATATCTGTGCGACCTCCGGAGGATAAACAAATGCCGTTTACCGGAAAATTGATCGAATTGATCAACAGGGTCGCCACAGGCAATATAAAATATAAATTAATTTTTGCTCCGATTGTCGGATTGTTATATTTCAGTTCCATCGTTTTTTTTATATTTTTATCTGTTGAAATCGATACTATTTTAAATCTGCCGAAAATATTCAACCGGCAGTTCAATTACTATATCGGCATACCGGTAATTGCAGCGGGTTTTTTCCTTATGGCTTATTGTATGTTTCTTTTTATAAAAGTAAGGGGTACGCCTGTGCCCTTAAGCCCGCCTCCCAAGCTTGTTTTTTCAGGCCCGTATAAATATGTGCGCAATCCCATGCAGACAGGGATATTTATTCTATTATTCGGCATAGCCGTATTACTAAAATCAATATCGCTGTTTTTTATTTTTACGCCTCTTTTTATTATTATTAATCTCTGGGAATTAAAAACGGTAGAAGAACCCGAATTAATAAAACGCCTGGGCAACGGCTATATCGAGTATAAAAAAAGAGTACCGATGTTTTTCCCCCGGCTAAAGAAATGAACCTCTTCTTCAACACAATACTGCTTATCTGGACCTGCATTGCCGCTTTAATTTTTGTTGCGCTTTTTTTTGTGACGGCGCCTTACGGAAGGCACAAAAAGCAGGGATGGGGCATTATGTTAAGTTCCAGGCTGGCCTGGCTTATTATGGAAACGCCCTCTCCAGTAATAATGCTTATGCTGTTCCTGACTAGTGCATGGAATATTACCGCCTTGATTTTTCTTTTGATGTGGGAAACGCATTATGTTCACAGGGCGTTTATTTTTCCGTTCCGGAGGCGCAGTTCGGTCGCAAACTTCCCTTTATCGATCCTTGCATTCGGAATAATTTTTAATTTTGTGAATGCCTATTTCAACGGCGGATATCTATTTCATCTCGCCCCGGAATATTCTCCCGCCTGGCTTCTCGATCCCCGCTTTATAGCCGGCTTTATCATATTTGCGGCCGGCATGGCTGTGAATATTTCTTCCGATTCCATACTCATCGATTTAAAAAAACAAAACGGCGACGTTTATAAAATCCCTCAAAAGGGTTTGTTCAAAATGGTGTCGTGCCCGAATTATCTGGGCGAGATAATAGAGTGGTCGGGGTGGGCGATAGCGACATGGTCTCTGCCAGGCCTGGCTTTCGCCGTATGGACTGCGGCGAACCTGGTGCCCAGGGCAAGGGCTAACCATTTGTGGTATAAACAGGAATTCAGGGAATATCCGGCAGGCAGGAAAGCGCTTATTCCTTTCCTGTTTTAAAAAAACCGGCATAGGCCCTTGATTTTTCTTGAACTCTGAGTATTTTTATAATATAATAACCAAGTCATGCAACAGCGAGGTTTATTATGGCCAGCGATTATTTTGAAGCGCGAAAAGCTGAAAGAAGGCCGGTCTGCATAGACGCTAATTACGAGCTGAAGGGAATAAAAGCGGCTTGCGAAATTTTAGATATTTCATCGACAGGACTAAAAATGAGGGTAAAGGGGCTTCTTTATAAGGACGACCAGGTTAATATTAAAATGGATAATCAGATCTTTCCATCGGTGGTGATGAATGTCGATGGAAATATTATAGGCGTCAAATTCTCTCAATTATCCGACACTCACCTTGACTATCTTCTGAAGCTGAAAGATTTTTGATAAAAGCGCATTTTTTAATCGGATCCCTCATAATACTTCCCATAAAATCTTCCAGGAGAAAATGTGGAACATATTTTATGGTGTTTAGGGCATGAATTAGTTCTCGACGATCATAACCATCCTGTTGTTAAATACCGGAAATGGAGGTAGATTGAAAGTATGGAAAACAAATATTCGATCGAGACAATCATGGTTCATGGGGATTATGACCCTTATGAAAACAATCATTCGAGAATGGTCCCTATATATCAGACATCCGCTTTTTGCTATGATAATTCCGAACATGCGGCGGAATTATTTGCGCTGAATCAGTCCGGGTTTATATATTCAAGATTGAATAATCCTACAGTCGATGAAGCCGAAAAGAGGATTGCGCTTCTGGAAGGCGGGATCGGCGCCGTTGCCTTCAGCTCCGGAATGGCCGCAATTTCCGGTTTAATATTTAATTTTTTAAAATCGGGTGATGAAATTATTGCCGCCAATTGCCTGTACGGAGCTTCCATAGGATTATTGAAAGACACCCTGAATAATTTCGGTATTCTGATGAATTTTTTCGATCCCGGGACGCCCGAAGACCTGGAAAAAAAAATCACAGCAAAAACAAGGATGGTTTTTATTGAAAATCTGGCCAATCCGGTATTATCCGTCCCGGATTTCAAAATGCTCTCTCAAATTGCGGGGAAAAACAATATTCCCCTTATCGTCGATAATACAATAGCTACCCCGTATTTATGCAGGCCGATCGAATACGGGGCCGATCTGGTAATCCATTCATGCACAAAATATATGGAAGGCCATGGCAGTATTATCGGGGGCATGGTTGTAGATTCGGGCAAATTCGAGTGGGACCGGGAAAGGTATCCTTTATTATTCGATCCTGCGCCGGACGGACAATCCTTTGTGAAAAAATACGGAAAATCGGCTTTTCTCATGCGGCTCAGGGGAAAGGTTTTGATGAATTTAGGCGGCTGCATGGCGCCTTTTAACGCATTTCTATTGATTCATGGCTTAGAATCCCTTCATGTCAGAATGGAAAGGCATTGCTCTAACGCTTACCATTTAGCGCAGTATTTAAATAAGAATAAATCCGTTTCCTGGGTTTGTTATCCGGGGCTGGAGAGCCATTCTTCCCACAGGAATGCTAAAAAATACCTGAAAAACGGCTTCGGGGCTATGATCGGTTTCGGGTTAAAGGGCGGGTACGACGCATGCAGGAAGTTCATCGATAATATCAAACTTATATCGCATTCTACAAATATCGGCGATACCAAGACCCTGATAATCCATCCTGCAAGTTCAACCCACCGGGGCCTTTCGCCTGAAGACAGGAAATCCGCCGGAATATCGGACGATTTTATCAGAATTTCTGTCGGAATTGAAAATGTGAACGATTTGATAAATGCGATTGAAAATGCTCTGCCCTGAAGCCTGACGGGAGAACGTCCCTTCGGTCCCTGCTTGCTGCTTGCCGGCAGGCCCCCCAGGTATGCCGACGGACAGGCCGCTGTCGATAACGGACAGCCAGGCTGGCTTTCGATCTTGCAGGATCAACCGGCGACATATGGGTAGCCGATGTGGTAGAGGATTTATCCGATTAACGACTATTTTCCGATCACGATTTTCCCGATTCATATTCCCTTTCGAGGTCCCTGAATGAAACCTTGCCGATCATTGTCTGCGGGAGGGACGTCCTGAACTCGATCCCGGCGGGGACGCTCCATTTATTGAGATTCTTCCTGCAGTACTCGATAATTTCCTCTTCCTTGCCCTTTGAAGCCTTTGACGGGTCCCTTAAAACGACATATGCCTTAAGGACCTGCATTTTATATTCATCGGGAATTCCTATGACGCAGGACAACGATATATCGGGGTGGCTGTCGAGGACTTCTTCGACCTGTACCGGGGAGACGCTTATCCCGGAAACCTTTACAATCCTTTTCATTCTCAGCTTGAAATAAACATAACCGTCGCCGTCCATCGAACATAAGTCCCCGGTATGAAGCCAGAGCCTGCCGTCGTCATGTTTTTTAAGAGTCAGGGCCGTATCGTCCGCGCTGTTCAGGTAGCCGAGCATAACGGTCGGGCCGCTGATGCACAATTCCCCATCGGTACCTGTTTCGGCTTCGATGCAGGTTCCCGGTACCGTGATTTTTGCGAGCATGTCGGGCAGCGGGATCCCCATGCTTCCCGCCCTGTATCTTTTACTTGGGGTTACGATGCAGGCTGTCACTGATTCAGTAAGCCCGTAACCCTCCAGCAATTCGGCTTTCCCCCCCTGTTTTTTTATCAAAGCGTCGAACCTTTCCTTGATGCTTGAGGGCAGCTTGTCTCCGCCCGCGTAAGCGGTTTTCAGGCATTCAAGGCTAATGCGGTTCATGATTTTATTGCGCAGCAGGGCTTCGAAAAGGGTAGGCACTCCGGCTATATATTGAGGTTTGTTCTTTTTTATGAGCACGGCGACGGATTCCGGAGTAAAACGGGGGATAAGTACGCACCTGCCGCCGCCTATTAAAAAGGTATGGATGCAAACGCCCAGGCCGAAACCGTGGAACATAGGGAGAATCGACAGGATAGTGTCTCCGGGAAGTATAGGCCCCTGTGTCGCCGTCTGCAGGCCAAGGGCGTTAAAATTCCGATTTGACAGCATTATGCCCTTAGGAACTCCGGTAGTGCCGCCGCTGTAAAGTATCACTGCGCATTCATCCGGACCGGGCGTCTGTCCGTTTTTACCCCTTAAGCCCGTATTTTTCAGGAACACTCTCCAGCTGAGAATGCGGCTGTCATCTTTAGGCGGTTTCCTGATTTTACGGCCGCTGACAAAGTAAAACGCTAAACCTTTCAAAGGGTCCAGATAATCCGTTATCTTTGCGATGATGATTTTTTTTACTTCCGTCTTATCGATAACCTGTTCAAATTTGTGATAAAACGCATCGAGGACGGCGGCCCATACACTGCTGCTGTTCTTCAAATAAAACTCTATTTCAGCCGGTGTGCTGAGGGGATGGATCATGCTGGCGACCGCACCTATTTTATTCAGAGCGTAAAAAAGGATGAGGGCTTGAGGGCAGTTAGGCAGGCACAAAGTCACGACGTCACCCCTGCAAAGACCCCGGCTGATTAAAGCGCCGGCTGCGGTATCGATATCCGCTAAAAGTTCCCTGTATGAAGACCTTCTTCCCATGAATTCATACGCAATTTTACCGCCGAAATTGTTTGCGGCGTCGCTGACCATTTGATACATGTTTTTATCAGGATAGTTTATGGAATGGGGAATATCACCGTAGAATTTTAGCCAGGGTTTTTTTTCATACATGGCGCTGCTCCTGGATGAATTTTACCGGGAGCTTTTAAATGATAAAATCTCCTCGGCGGATATTTCGGTTTTTTCCAGCAATTCGGGATTTTCGATCAAATTCCGGAAAAGAACAAGAGATCTGGCGTTATAAAAACCTTCGGTTATTCTTTCATCAAAAGTAAAGGAAACGTCTATGCATTCCAGGGCGGCAATACGGTCATTTTCATCGACCACAGCTTCTTTATGAAGTTTACCTATTACCATGAAGATGCTCGCGCTTCCATATTCGAAAAGATGATGAAAAGGCGCTTCAAGCCCTATGCTGCCTAAGTTTGCAAGATAGACTGTCGTGTAAAGAGGTATGGCGTTCATAAGAAAACCCGGCAGGATGTTATGATAATCGAGAAAGCGGATCAGCCAGGCTATGAAATTTATCACCGGCCTCGGTAATGAAGCCACGATATCGACAAGCTTATCGTCGTCGCCCTTCGAATCGCTCCTGGCGATGTTTAAATGCCGGTTGACAAGCTCCCTGGCTTCCGCAAGAGTTTCCTTGCCCGTGAATACGATCCTCGAGTTTGTCTCGGCCGATTCCTCGGTAAAATCTTTTTTCACTATAAACGTTATGCTGATATCCGTATGTTCGTAAATTCTGCGGCCGGCCACAAAACGGTTAAGCTCCGGCCTTAGCTTGATAGTCCGAGTAATGGCGGCCAGGAAGACATGGAAAATTGTGATCCTGTCTTCACGGTTTTTGCCCTTGTTAATCTTCTCAAGATGTGCAAGCATCCTGTCCGCATAAATTTTCTGATTGAAATAAATCACAGATTCCATGCGTGTTTTCATAAGGTAGGGGAATATTCTCCGGAACGAAGGGAGTTTTTTCAGGTAAATGCCGTCTTTCCTTCCTGTAAAAGCCATAAAAAACCCTCTCTATAACCCCGGATATTAATTATAATTCTATTATTGCTTAATTGCAACAGGAAAATTCTGACAGAGAAAGAAATCAGATCATTTTACCATGGAACTTTTCCGGTATCATCGAAAAATCCGCCTGTCGGACCATTTTCATCTAAAGTAGCTAATCTGAGAATAACCGCGGCCGCCTGCTGAACAGTCCGGGTGCCTCTGAAGGCGTTTAAATCCGTAGCGGTATAACCCGGAGCCGCCGCATTGAACTTGAGGGGGGTGTTTTTAAATTCCCTTGCAAATTGCACTGTCAAAGCGTTGACGGCTGTTTTAGAACTGTTATAAGCAAGGGCAAGTAAACTTGAGGATTCCGGCCTGCTGTTCAATTCGAGCGAACCAAGGCTGCTGGAGATATTCACAATCCTTCCTGCCGGCGATTTTTTCAGCAGCGGAATCATTGCCCTGGTTACTGCAAACAAGCCGAAAAAGTTGGTTTCAAAAGTTTCTTTTAAAACAGCCGGTTCCAGCCGGCTCGGCAAAGCGCCCTTTTCCAGGGAAATGCCCGCATTATTAATAAGCACGTCAAGCGATCCGTATTCTTTTTCAATAAGTCCCTTTGCGGCGTCAATGGTATCCTGCTTCGTAACATCAAGTAATATAAAGCGTGCGGCAATGCCTTCAATTTTTAAAACCGATTCCGCTTTCCTGCCCCTCTGGTCATTCCTTGAGCCAAGAAGCACTTCAAAACCCCTCTGGCCCAGCTGCCTTGCCGTTTCAAAGCCGATCCCCTTATTAGCCCCCGTTATCAGGACGGTCTTTGCTTTATTCATAATAATTACCTCAATATTTAATCTGTACTATGTTCGAAAAATAAAGATTTATCAGGCCGCCTTCTTATCAGTATTCTTGAAGAACAGGGGCTTCAGAATAGCTCGAACCTTTTGATGTAATTCAATCTTCTCCATGAGTTCATCAAGTATCTCAATTTTGAAAAGGAGAAGTAATAATTCTTTTGTCCTCTGCTTATCTTTAGAAATGAGGCAGGCATGCTTTGTCATCATTTTCCTTGTTTTGATCAATTGGTTTAATCTCGCATTATCCGGCATAAATAACCTCCCGCTTATTATTTTTTAAAGTTAAACAATATTGCATCTAAAGTCAAAACTTCTCCTTGCCGGCTATGAATATTCTGAAAGCCGGGCCTCATAACGGAATTTTGATAAAAACGCCTGTCAGGGTTAGAATAATAGAGGAGTATTGGTGCTGCTTTTCCTTAGGGAGGATATTTTGCTGGAATCGAGACTTACCCGGGTTCAGGTCAATATTAAGGCAAATTATGAGTTGAAAGGAAATCAGGGAGAATGCAATATTATTGATATATCGTCAGGCGGTGTCGGTATATCGGCCAGGCAGACTTTTGTTCCCGGCGATTTGATACATGTCATTTTCCGGATTCCATCAGGCAAAAAAGAGGAAATTGATTTTTGGGGCATCGTTAAAAATGTTAAAAACAATATCATTGGTTTGAAATATGAAGAAATTTCCCATGAGGATGTTGAAAGGATTGACAATTATATGGCAATTTTGCTTGGACAGGGGGGTAAAAGGTCAAACGAATATTTTGATACCATCCTGGACAAGTAAACCGAATAGATAACAGCGATGGAGAGGGATATTATGATTAATTATTCCAGAAAGGGCCTGGCAAGGGAATTGGGCGTCGGGATTGAGACATTAAGATACTATGAAAAGATGGAATTAATTAAGCCTCCTGTGAGAACGGGCAATGGCTACAGGGTTTATACCGAAGAAGACGCTTTTAAAGTCAAGCATATTTTAGGAGCAAAAAAATTCGGATTTTCTTTAAAAGAAATCAAGGCTGTGATAGATAAATCGGAAAAAACGGAAATTAATGACGGGGAAATCGAGTTTTTATTGAGAAATAAAATTAAAGATATTGATAATCAAATCGATGATTTAAAAAAACTTAAGGATCTTATCCTGGAATATATCGATCCAGCACGGACTGATCGATGAATACCGTCTGTATATACACCCGGCCGTTCTCGGAGGAGGAAAGCCGATGGGGATAAACTGTTGAATAACGAGGATATGTGAATTTAATAAACAGAATATGTGTAAATTGCGGTTCAAACTTCGGCTCGAAAGAATTATACAAAACGGAAGCCGGGAAACTTGGAAAATATCTTGCGAAAAATAAAATCGGTCTGGTTTACGGCGGAGCCGATGCCGGCCTGATGGGCGAGATGGCAAATGCGGCCCTTTCGGAAAACGGCGAAGTTATCGGGGTTATTCCTGAATCGATATCTGAAAAAGTCGGCCATAAAGGCTTGTCAAAATTATATATCGTAAGTACCATGCATGAAAGAAAAAAACTGATGTTTGATCTATCGGACGGTTTTATTGCATTTCCGGGCGGAATTGGAACACTGGAAGAGATTTTTGAATTATTGACCTGGGCGCAATTAGGATTTCATAATAAACCATGCGGTTTTCTGAATCCCGGAAATTATTATGATAAATTGTTTGAATTCCTAGACAAAGCGGAAGAAGACCAATTTATAAAAAAACAGCACAGAGAAATGATAATGAAAGAAAAGGATATTGAAACTTTGATTGAATTATTTAAAAATTATAAAGCGCCGGCCATTGAAAAATGGATAAAATGAAACCCCTGCGTTATTTTTATCGCGGAGGAAAAATTTATGAAAATCGGGAAAAGATTGGAAACCTGGGTGATAATTATAAGCCTTATAATTATCACATTGGTATCCTTCCATTCAGTATGGGAGATCCATTATTTGAAAACATTTTATCCGAAAAGCTTTACCGTAGCCGAATCTTTCTATGCGTCCATTGTTGAGCTGATCAAAGTCGCCCTGATCTCCCTTCCTCTTGTATTGATCTCTCTCGTCTGCATTTATTTTGCAGGAAGACAGGATAAAAAATAGCCGAGGATTTTTCAATGAAAGATAAAATTTCTTCAACAATCTCCTGTATATATGGATTTTGAAACCGAGGGCAACGTTGAAGTATTTGACGCAAACGACAATATGACTCTACAGGCCGAGTTTGAATGGTTCGTTCAGAAATTAAAAGGTGGAAACTAAAATGAGAGAAATAGTTACAATATTATTCAATAACTTTGAAACCCTGGATGTTTTTGGACCAATAGAGGTATTTGGAAGATTAAAGGATAAATTTAATCCGCAATTCTATTCCCTGAATGGCGGGATTATTGTGAGCAGTCAAAAGGTTCCAACAATGACCAAACCGATAGCGGAAATAAATTCGAATAATTACATATTGTTTATTCCCGGTGGAATCGGAACAAGGGAATTGTTTAAGGATGAGGTATTTATTGATAAGCTTAAGTCATTATCGAAAAATGCTGAGTTTATATTTGCCGTCTGTACAGGGGCAATTCTATTCTCAAAAACGGGTTTATTAAATGGCAAAAGAGCGACTTCAAACAAACGGTTTTTTGAAATAACAAATGAATCTCCCGATGTCGTTTGGATAAAAAAAGCTCGATGGATTAAAGATGGGAATATTTACACCAGCTCAGGCATTAGCGCCGGAATTGATATGACATTAGGATTTATTTCCGATTTATTGGGATATCCTATAGCAAAACAGCAGAGCAATGAAATGGAATATAATTGGAATGAAGACCCTGAACATGACCCATTTTCCGAATTATATAAATAAATATGGAGGCTGCTTGAATGAAAGATAAAATTATCGTAATAACCGGCGCAAGTGACGGCATAGGAGAAGCGGCAGCAAGGCTTCTGAAAGCTCTAGGTGCAAATGTCATTATAGTCGGAAGATCCACGGTTAAGACTAAAAAAGTCGCCGATGATCTTAAATCTCCCTATTATATTGCAGATTTTACAAAGTTGGACGATGTAAGAAAATTAGCCGGACAATTAAAAAAGGATTTTCCAAGAATTGATGTTCTGGCTAATAATGCAGGCGGAATAATGAGCAGCAAACGAATCCTGACGGTCGACGGTTACGAAATGACGATCCAGGTCAATCATCTTGCACCGTTCCTTTTGACAAATCTATTGCTCGATACGCTGATCGCTTCAAAAGCAGCCGTTATCGCGACATCAAGTCTCGGCCATTATACGGCAGGGAAACTTGATCTGGGAGATATCAATCTTGAACATAATTATTCACAGCAAAGCGCCTATGGTAAAGGCAAGCTTATGAATATTCTGTTCACACGGGAGCTGCACAGGCGGTACAATCTCCAGGGTATTTCGGCGGCCTCCTTCCACCCCGGGGCTGTCAGAACCAGTTTTTCCGCCGAATTCGGCGGGATCTGGAAATTTGTATATTCTTCATTTATAAATCGTTTGCTGCTTTCCCCGGCACAGGGAGCCGATACCCTGGTTTGGCTGGCTACCTCTGAACCGGGTAAAGACTGGCGATCCGGGGAATATTTCGAAAAAAGGAAAATTATCAAATCCAGCAAACAAGCCCGGGATTCAAAGCTTGCATTTGACCTCTGGGAACTTTCATCTAAACTGACTAATATTAAATAAGGGAGGGAATTATGGAAGAAGGTATATCAATCCGGATCCTGTTCGGTCCAGAAGAAACACAATTTTATAATAATATAGAAAAACATTGCCTGGATAGGGGGATCAGCACATCAATTTATATCAAGGAATTGATAAAAAGGGACCTGGGTTGGGGCCAGTTCATGAAACCGAGAAAATCCACCGGTGTCAATCGGGGATAGAATAATTGACGCTTATTTTAGGGGATAATGTGAATGTATAAAGAATTAAAATATCATCATATAGGAATACCCACCAGCAAGCCTATTAAGGGTGAGGTTTATTTAAAAGATTATAAATGTTACCATTATGGATATGATAAAAGTGAATTCGGTATCGAACGGATGAGATATGAAAAAGATTGCCCGCTGCCTGAGATTGTAAAAACTCTCCCGCATGTTGCCTTTGAAGTAGATGATGTTTATGAAGCAATCAAAGGTAAAAAGGTTATAATCGAACCGAATAGCCCTTCAGAGGGAAATATAGTCGCTTTTGTCGAAGAGGACGGCGTTCCAATTGAATTAATACAGATAAAAAAGTAGATGCTCCCTTTGTTTTGCCTGCCCTCCTATGTCAGGCCGGACAAAGAATGAAACCTTGATAAAAGAATAAGGAGAAGATAGAATAATGAATAATGCTTATTTTCAAAGATCGAGCATATAATGGATAAAAATCTATACTTGCAATCATCAGAAATAATTGATTGGGAAACTCCCTCTGTTTTTAATAAAGCCAAAGAATTAGCATCGAATTCAGCGGATGAATTAGAGATAGCCAAAAGGTGCTTTGAGTTGGTCCGTGATGAAATATTTCATTGCATGGCGATTAAATTGAAATTGTATCATTAATGGGAACCGGGGGAAACATCTTTCATTTCCCCTCAGGCCGGGCGGAATGCCCGGACTGTTTGAAATATTGGGAGGAGGATTATTATGATTACAGGCGCTCATACAATCATTTATAGTACCGACCCTGAAAAAGACCGTGAATTTTTCCGTGACATATTAAAATTTTACTCAATCGATATAGGTGACGGGTGGCTTATCTTTGGATTACCTCAGTCGGAAATGGCAATTCACCCTTCGGAAAAAAACAACATAGAAGAATTCTATCTGCTGTGCGATAACATTGATGAATTTGTAACCCAAATGAAGGATTTAAAAGTTCAGTGCAGCGAAGTGCAAAAACACTCCTGGGGCTTATTGGTAAAAGTGAAACTTCCAGGGGGAGGGGACTTGAAGATTTATCAGCCGCTGCACGAGAGCCCCCTGCCATCGGGAAGCAGGGATTGATTATTCGTAATTTTATTTTACTTCCATTTTCCAAAATTATCTTACTTATTTCTAACAATCAAGCTTATTATCTTATAATAAATTAGTGAACCATTTTCTTACTTAATTATGCGATGACAAAAACCCCCGTCCCTTTAAAGAACGGGGTTGAAAATATGGCAGGATTATTATTTCTTTTTTGCCAGTCCTTTAGAGATAGCGGAGTTCCAGTCGAATGGAACTTGATATACCTTGTCTCCCTGGTGAATCACAACAAATTTGCCCCACACGCACCCGTAAACTTCACCGGTCGGAATGCCCCCCACTTGCGCTAATATGTCCACGTCCACGTAGCCCGAATTAGGAGCGATCAATGTTCCGCGCCAGGAAACGCCGGGGGCTATATATACCTGATTGGGAGAACCGGTAACCACCAGAATTTTTTTCGGGTCGGCGCCCGTGTTATCGGCGTGTTTGAGCATTTTTGTAAAACTCTTCATGTTGAAATCACCCTTGACAAAAATTATTATCGGTCCGCCGGTCGTATCCATATAATTTGTGACATTGGGTTCTGCGTCATATGAATTGAAATAGTATATTCCGTTTGTGAATGTGATATTATTCCTGCCTTTCAGCGTTATATCCCCATAACTGCCGGGGGTTAGAACCGCCATTGACTGGCCAGGCTCGAGGTTAATATTTGAGGTACCTGCTGTAATATTGCCGATGCTGAAATCCATGCAGCCCACGTCGTAATTGATATTTGATAAGAAATATGCATCGCCGTTTAAACAAGAGTACTGATTTCCTAAAGCATCTACATTATATTCAGCAAGAATCGTCCCATAAACATGCGCGTCTCTCATTTTCAGTAAGCTCAAACCGCAATTGATGTTGAATACATAGCAGCCGACACCCACGTCAAGTTCATCCCCGGCCTTACTATTCAATGTGCCGGCTCCTATATTTCCCCAGGAAGTGCCGTCGGTGTTAAACAGGTACGCCCTGTCATGGAATTCGCAGTGTTGCAATCCGTATACTCCGTAATTGATATATGAAAGGTCGATTGTAAGAGGTCCCAGGGTTACATATTGAGAGGGGTTTCTTACTATTTTAACGGCTGTCCCGTCATAAAAATTAATGAAATTTCCGGACAGGTACAGCAGCGACATCAGTCTCAAAGTATTCCCGTAATAATTGTTAGTATTTGCGTAAGATTCCTTATTATTTACCGTCTCCTGATAGAATGTTTGAGCATACCCCTGATCTCCGTATGTCAATACAGGCGTCGCGTTCATGGCTACGAAGGTCGCGGAATGCCATAATCCTCCCGTGCTATAATTAAATCCGTCTCTATCTAACGGGTTCCAGACCCCTCCGGCAATTGAGTATCCGTCTACCAGGGTTGTTACTTTGTCAATAAAGAAGCTGCCTACGCGCGTGACAATGGGCTTGGCGTTAGCATCGTTGTACCAACTGTAATCCATGGACAATCTCCATGGAACCCTTACAGCGTCATAATAGTAGTTAAAGCTCAACAAATCATAAGCATCCTTTGCCGTTAAAATTCCATCACCATCCCTGTCATCTACTCCATCTTCCACAGGCAGGTTCGTATTATAGCGCAGATAGTATAACCTGTCGCTAAGTCCCGTTCCCGAGCAGGTCTGAACTTTGCCGCTTGATGTCAGGCACCAATCCGGGAACAGAGGACCGGACAAGCCGATAATATCCATCTGGCTGTACATATTAGCGATTAATTTAGATATCATGGCGACGCCGGGAACCAGGTCTGGAAAATTGACAGAATTATTATTAATAAATCTTGCGAATAATTTCATAAAAGCCGGGTTAAAATAACTCGCATTAAAGCCCAAATGGCCTCCCCATAAAGCGCCTGCCTTAATATAATTGTAACTATCTATATCATTAACCAGAATGGCAGTGATATTACTATAAGCGTTGAGAGTGTAATTGACATATCCGTTACGCCACCTTGCGCTGGCAAGGATCAAAGCCGCGGCTATATCCTGGTTGGCGTCCGAAGCATCGCTGAGGCCTCTTCCATATTTGCACAGC
Source organism: uncultured Spirochaetota bacterium (assembly GCA_963768055.1). Lineage (GTDB taxonomy): Bacteria > Spirochaetota > Brevinematia > Brevinematales > JAOACQ01 > CAVYGN01. The sequence continues at coordinate 512,380 of CAVYGN010000001.1, forward strand.
TGAATATAATTCGGATCTTTTGTAACGCCAGGCTGCTTGTCCGCGGTTACGATAGCTCCGGTAGATAAATTGCTGTAAACCGCCCCATGAGGTATGGGAAGTCCAAATTCGCTGATATTAACGCCGTTGCTGCTGACCATCCAATGCATTAAACCATTGCCACATTGATGAAGCCTGACATATCCATAAAGCCTGTCGAACGTTGCCTGGTCGTCAAAATAAACCGCCAGAAGCATTCCGTAGCCCATCCCTTCCGATACCGTATCATACGCTGTAGCCAGGTCCCTTTGAACCCTCAGGTATCCGCCGGCCCCGCTTGCCGTAACATAGTGCTGCTTCCAATCGGCGTACTCCCCGTTCAGGAACTGTGTTTGATCCGATGACGCGGCGTTAGTCAGACCGTTAGGATACAGAAGGACCGTGTTATTTGCCGGATTATTTATCTGCGCACCCGCGGTCAGATCGCCGGACCGAGTTTTCATCGGCTGATTTCCCGGCATGCCTTTGTTTCCGGTGTTTCCGGACGACGGTTGAAACTGGCAGCTCAGCAAGGCAAGACACAAGACAATGATCCCAGTCAGAGGGATCGGACGGTGTTTTTTGAAATTCTTGTCCATATCGAACTCCTTAAAAAAATTAAATAATATTTTATTTTTATTGAGCACTAATTTAACATTTTATTAATCCGGCTGTCGACCGAGCCGACAGGACTATACTGTTTGTCGGGAATAAAAATATGGATAGGAAGTCCGCACCTATCGGCGCGGACTTTTTAATATTTTCCTCAAAAAACACAAAGCATTGATCGATCGGTATTAACGTATAGGCTCGGTCGACAGGATTATCTTCTTTGTTTTATTATGAAGGGTTGAAAATTTTAAGGATGGTAATTTTAAAATGAATGTTTTCTGATTAATGGAGTCAATTATGAAGACTAAAATATATTTTGTCTCAGGAGCTAAAGGATTTGTAGGTTCAAGATTCATTATTGACAGCCTGAAAAAGGGGTTAAAAATAAAAGCGCTGGTAAGCAGCATGGACAATATCGGGCAGATATTCGAAGGCTTTGATAAAAACATTGAATTTATCAGAGGAGATCTGCACATACCGGCCAGTTATATGTCATCACTGGAAAATTGCGACGCTGTGGTTCATACCGGCGAAAAAGCGGGTTATTGGGGGCGGCGGGAGGAATTTATCACCACGAATGTCATATCCACTATGAGATTAGCTCAAATATCAAAGAATATCGGCATTAAGCGATTTATTTATCTCAGCAGTGAGGCCGCTGTCCGTCCGATTAAGTTTAAAATTGTAAATGATATAAAGACATTGAGCCCCGGTACTCCTTATCCGGATAAAAAAAATTTCGGGAGATTCTATTACGGGCTTTCAAAAATGCTTGCCGAGAATTCACTGCTTGCATTGAATGATCATAATTTCGGTGTTACGATTTTAAGACCGCATATGATCTGGGGGAAAGGGAATACTGATTTAAATATCATTCTGACCGGACTTACCCGAAAAATGCCGTTCATGCTGATCAACGGGAAAAATATGATATATCCGTCCAGTCATATCGACACGGTTGTACATTATATACACCAGGCATTAATGGCTGATGCATCTATCGGTAAAGTCTTTCACATTCTGGATGAAGACAATATGACAATGCAGGATTATATTGAAAAAATGATCAGGGCGTTAAACTTCGGCAGACCGCACTTATTAATTCCTTATCACTTGGGGTATTTTGCCGCAGTAATTTTAGAGTCCGCGGCGAGAATTGTCAGGCTGTTCGATCCGGATTTTATTCCTGCTTTTGATAGATTTATTATCGACGGATTGGGCAGGAATATGCTCGGAGACATAAAGCAAACAGTCGATATCCTCGGTATACCGCCAAAATTGGAGTTCGATAAAGCAATAGAAGAATCGGCGGCCTGGTATTGGGAAAATTTATGAGCGGTCTGAAAATTTATTATTATTTGTATTTTGAATTGGATGTAATATATAATATTTTATCATAAGTACAAGGGAGTGATATGAGAAATTTCATATCCGGAAAAAAAAGGTATACAATAGCCCTCCAGGTGATCCAGATGGATTACGGCTACGGTTCCATGCTATGGCAGGGCGCCGCCGACGCCGCCGAGAAGCGCGATGTCAATCTTATACTTTTTCCCGGTCATGCATTGAATACACCGAGAAAATTTGAACGGCAGAATAATATAATTTACCAGTTTATCAACAATAATAATGTAGATGCTTTCATAATGATTTCCACGCTTCTCGCCAATTTTATTCAGAAAGATGATTTTAAAAAGTTTTATAAGATTTTCGGATCCCTGCCGGTGATTAATATCGGCGAGCGCATTCAAGGTATTCCCAGCATAATAATCGATAATAAAACAGGAATCAGGGATTTGGTGGGGCATTTGAGCAATGTTCACCGGTTCAGGAGAATCGCTTTTGTAAAAGGGCTTGAAGGAAATTTTGATTCCAGTGAGCGGTTCCAGGCTTACAGAGAGGCCCTGGATGAAAATCATTTACCCTTTGATCCGAGTCTTGTCGCCTCTGGAAATTTTACAAGGGCATGCGCTCAAGATTCAATTCAGGAGCTTTTCGGGAAAAAACATGGAAAGATAGATGCGATCATGTTTTCCAATGATGAAATGGCCATATCATCCATGAGATATTTAAAGGATCAGGGTTATTATATCCCCGGAGATTTTGCCATAACCGGATTTGATAATATTGAGGAGATTGAGTTTGAAACGCCTCCGCTTACGACAATCAGGCAGCCCCTCTATGAACTGACTAAAAAAGCTGTGGAATTGGCAATTGAAATAATTGAGGGCAAGACAGTTCCGGAATTAATAATTTTTCCTACAAGCACTATAATCAGAGCTTCATGCGGATGCCTTTCAAAAACTGTTAATCAGATCAGGCTCATCAATGATCAGACGCCTAATAAAGAAGAAATATCCGCCGGAAATTCCGGATGGCCGTCTAACGATTCTGTTGTTATGGAGATAAAAAGCCTGCCTGATATTGGTCCCGACATGCCCGAATCGTTTTTTCAGAATATCAGGAAGGCTTATTCCGGATTTTTAGATTACGCCGATAAATGCCTGGCAAATGGGGATAATAGTGAATGTTCCATACAATATCTTAAAATTCTCAGCCAGATCCTGTTCAATGAAATTCAAAACGGCAGGGATGTTTCAATCTGGTACTTAATTGTTATGCGTATTTCAGTGATTTTGACGGCAAATAAGCCTGAATTAAAGCCTTCAGCCCTTATGCTACAGATATCCGTGATGATCGGTGAAATGCACAAATTAAACCAGGGGTATATCAGGATAAGATATTTCTGGCAGTTTATGACGCTCAGGGATATAACATATGGGATGCTTTCTAACCAGGACATGGAGGAACTGCTGAATTATCTGGTATCCCAGCTTCCCCGGCTGGGTATTAACACTTGCATCCTGACAATATATGAAAGGGAATGGCAGCATGGCAGCGGCGATGTATGGGAAATGCCCTGCTGGCATTATGTCAGGCTTTATTTTGATAAAAAAGGAAAAAGAGAGATACGCGGCCTTATTTCCAGGCCTTTTTCAACCTCAAGGCTTTTACCTGACAGAATATTTGATGATAAAAAACGTTATTCATTTATCGTAATGCCCCTTATTTCAAGGCAAACTCATTTTGGAAATATCTTTTTTGAAATCGGCCCCAGGGAGGGGTTCATCTATGAATCCCTTGTCTCGCAAATTTCCGTAATATATAAAAGCATTCTGTTGTTCAAGAAACGTGAAATTGATGAAAATAACCTGAAAATAGCCCTGTCGGACCTTGAACAATACAATATTCAGCTCAAAGAACTCTCTATAACCGACGAACTTACCGGTCTGTATAACCGCAGGGGGTTTCTAAGTCTGGCCGGGAATAATCTTGCGCTTGCGAGGCGGATCGGCAAGCAGGGAATCATCGTATTTGCAGATCTGAACGGGCTTAAAACCATAAATGACACATATGGATATGAAGCCGGCGACTGGGCTATTAAGCAAATCAGTATGATTCTTATTAAAACATTCCGGGAGACCGATATAATCGCGCGATTGGGAGGCGATGAGTTTTCGGTATTTATGGTCGGTTCTACCATGGCCCAGATTGGCATTTATCAGAAAAGAATCGAAAAACTTCTTGTAGAAAGTAACAGTAATTCAAGAAAGCCGTTTAATCTATCTATCAGCATTGGTTCAATTCCATTCCAGGCTGATGAAAACACCGCTATCGAAGACTTGTTGAAAGAAGCGGACAAAATCCTATGCAATCAAAAAAGGAAAAGAAAAGAGCGGCTGAAATCCAAACAATAACAATATTGGCGTTAATTTATCCATCCGTCATTCGCTCTGCAGTTCTTTCTTCCTGAATTCGGATGGTGTCAGATGCGTGTATTTTTTAAATACTTTGTTGAAAGTCGATTTTGAATTGAATCCGGATTCAAAAGCGATTTTAAGAATATTAATATTATCCTTCGCGGCCTCCAATAAAAGCTTTTTCGCTTCCTCAACCCTGTAAGTATTAATGAAATCATAAAAATTCAGTCCCGCGTATTCATTAATAACATATGAAAGATGATTACGGGGAATATTCAATTCATCGGATAATTCGGGCAGCGTCAGGTTTGGCTCCTTAAACACTTCATTTTTTTCAATATGCTCGAGCAACTTTTTAAAATACAATTCCGACAAATCTTTAGGAAGTTTCGATTTCTGGTATTTATCGGTCTTGCCCTTACTTTTGGAATCGGTATTAATCGTCTCGGCTTGTTTTTTTATACGTTCATACTCAAGCACACTTTTTATTGCGTTGCTGATCTGGATGGTCAGCATTTCGAATACTTCCCTGTCAGAGTTGCTGATTTCAAAAAGCACAAATCCCAGAATATCCTTTTTAAATTCCAGGCTCATGATGATGAAAGGGTTTTCATAAGTAAGATTTTTAATGCCTCCCGGTACTATTTGAGAGGTTAAGAACACCGCCTCATCAGCTTTATAGCTGATTTTGGCATAATTCTTATAGGCTATGACCGCTTTTGAATACCGGGTCGCTTTGTTCTGTTCATTATCCTGGAACAGGCATATATAACAGCTCTTGATGCCCAGTTTGGGAAAATTCTGCAGGATGATATTAGATAGTTTTTCAATTTCAAAATATGCGGTAAGGGATTGGGTGATGACGTAAAATTCAAATTCCTTATCTTTATTTCTCATCATTGGATAGCCGTCAAGCATCTGGCCCACATTGTCTATAATGTTTTTTGCTTTTATTTTAAGTTCGCGGACAAAACGTATTCTTTTCTCATCTTTAAGAACAGAAAGGATATTGTTAAAAATATATAATATAACTTCATTCCAGATATCGGAATCCCTTCTGTTCGTAATAACCTCAAAAACAATGTTCTCAAGGGCAATTATAAAATTATTGTCTTTTAATTTTACAATATCCTCTACTAATGAATCAATAAGCTTTGAAGCCCATTCCGACCGTAATTTCTCATCGATAATGTTGGAAAACTGCTTATAGAGCAGGTTTTCAACCTCCGGAATTAGAAACTCTTTATATGAATCCAGATCATCGCTTAATCCGGCGGAATTTCTGATAATATTAACAAAAAGCCCCTCGCTGTGTAAGGAATCAGGGCATCCGCAGGAGCGGCGGACAATAAGCCTTGAAGGCAGTTCCGTTTTTTCCTCGGATTTCCGGTCGGACAAAACCGCCAGCAGGGTCTTTAATGACTGATAGCCCAGGTCAAATAAAGGCTGGTTGACAGTTGTCAGGGGTCTGGCGAGGTATTGGCCTTCCCGGATATTGTCGAATCCTACGACAGCGATATCCTCAGGAACCTTGATCCCCTTATAATCCAGTTCCTGAATAATCTGCATCGCGACAAAATCGTTCGAAGCTACCACAGCTTCAAATTCGACTTTTCTTTCCTCAATTAGTGTAATGACGGCCTTTTTACCCACTTCACCGAAAAACTCGCCGGGAACGATCAGATTATCATCGAGAGGTATTTGAAATTTGTCGAGGGTATCCCTGTAGGCATTAAATCTGATTCCCGCCTCAGTATTATTTTCCGGTCCCCGTATGAAGGCTATTTTTTTATACTTGTGGATTTCGATAAGGTGCGTAATAAGATCCTGCATCCCGCAATAATTATCGACAATAACGCTGGGATATCCTTTCACCTTTGGTACCGATGCTTACTATCGGGATATCATGATATGAATCATAGAAACGCGTTAATTCTTCATTAGTAATATAACTTCCCAGAGTTGATGATATTATAATCATCCCGTCAATTGATTCCGGATCCGCCAGATCAAATACTGCATTTTTTTTGGTCTGAGAATATTGCGGTGCGTTAATCGCCCCCCCGCTGAAAATAATCAACCTGATGCCATTTTCGACGGCTAATTTCTGAATTCCCGTGAAAATAACTGATTCATAGCCGGAGTAAAAACTATCTATGAAGATCCCGATAGTAAAACGGGAGCCTTGATTTCTCCGGGACAAATATTTTAATCTGTACTGCTGGGGAGACATATTCGTATAATTCTTGAATGTTTTAATGAATGCGGACTTGGATTCAAAACCCACTTTCGAGTAAATCGAGAGACTGCTTCCGAATTCGTCACTGATTGATTCGAAAAGCATTTTTTTTGCCGCATCAATTCTGTACCCGTTTATAAAATCATAAAAATTTTTATTGATATATTTATTGAGGACATTTGTCAGTTCCATAAGAGGAATATTCAATTGTTTTGAAAGATCAAGGAATGAGAGATTCGGATCAAGGAAAGGTTTTTTCCTGGCCAGGTAACCAAGCAGTTTGACAAGCGTTCCCTCGTCATTAACTTCCTTATCATTGTTTTTTTTCATTATTTTCGGATTAATTGTATTTGCCACAAAAAATATTTCCGGCTGGGCCCATGCGTTAAATCCGATAAGAAATATAGCGAAATAAACGGATAGGGGAAGAAGGTTGCCAATTATATGAAAATTTAAACCGGTAGGGATCAGGATAAAGACAGGGAACATTGTGAAACAGATTAATCCGAAAACAATAACAAAATGCTTGATCCAGGATAAACTGATCTTATCAATTGAAGAAAATGTCTCTTTAATCTTTTTTTCATGATGTTTTATTAATATGAGGACTTTGATTAAATAGAAAGTAACCTGCACCATAACAATTGGTAAAAAATAACTAGTAAACGACTGCTTTGTGTTGTAATTGAGGTAACCATAAACATCCTGTATTTTCGCTTTCCCGCTTTGAAGAAATAGAGGAAGAAGATAGAAACACATGAAAACAAATGGAACCAGATGGATTAACTCTTTTGGTTTTAATTTAATGCTGGAAGGCTGTGTTAATACTTTTACATAGAAATAGACCAGAGGCCCTAAAAGGAAAATAAAAACCCTGTCTAAATAAATAAGATGCGGTAAGTAAAAATATAAATTCGTATTAAACAAAACTACAAACTGAGAGCCCAGTATACAATCGAAAATAAATAACGATAAAATAAAGTTGGCTTTCCGGTTCCCGCTGCTTTTTATGATAAGTATTACCGCCAGGATCAAGCTGTTAAATATTCCATCCAGATTTATTATGGAAATTAAATCAAATTTAAGCGTCATTTTATTACCTATAAGCCGGGATAAAGTCAACAAGCATATGCGAATCGAACCTTGTGAGGAATCGATATTATTATATTATAAATTAAGAGGAAAAACAATATTTCAAAATCAAAATGAAAACAACCGGAAGTCTTTGCCTATAGGCGCGCACTTTCTTTTTTTATCAAATATCCGGGATAGTATAATCCTGTCGGTGCGGTCGACGGAAATCCCGGGAAAAGATAAGATGATGGGATCAAAATAATATCATTCCATAATAAACTCGGAGGTAAGAAAACGGTTAACTTTATAAAGATTAAAGATACTTTTTGCGTCCTGCCATGGGTGCATTTATTTATCCACAATACCGGAGAACTGAAAGCCTGCCTGGTTTCACAACTATCTTTAGTTAAGGATGATAATTCAAGGGAATTTAATGTATCCGATATCGATGACCTGAACGCTATTATGAATTCGAAAATCCTTAAAAAAATCAGGCTCAATATGCTCAAAGGAATATGGAATAATACATGCAACAGATGCATGGAACCCGAAAAAGCCGGCGGGTGCATGGAAAGGATCTGGTTTAATAATTTTTTTAAAAATGATATTCTTCGTCTTTTAAACAATACAAGGGAAGATGGATCGATCGACCCTAAGATATTATTTCTGGATATCAGATTGGGAAACACTTGTAATTTAAGCTGCAAGATGTGTTTTCCCTATACCAGTAAGAATGTTTTAAAGGATATTGAGAAGATATACCCTGAAAAAAAAGGATATATAAGCCGTTTTAAAGAAATAAAGTGGTTAAAAGACCCTGTTATCTGGAAGAAGATTTATGGATTAATACCGCATTTAAAGTATGTTTCCCTTGCCGGAGGGGAACCCATGATTATTCCTGAAGCGGCAAATTTTCTTGAAAAATGTATTACAATGGGCTATTCCCATAATATTGTTGTAAGATATTCCACCAATGTTACAGTGATACGTGAGGGCATAGAAAAGTTGTGGCGGGAATTTTCAAAGATAAGGCTGGTATGCAGTATAGATGGATATAATGAAATGAATAATTATGTCCGTTATCCGTCTAATTGGGAGGCGATAAATTCCAACTTGAAGAAATATGAACGTTATCATAAAGAATATAACCTGGAACTTGTGCAAATAAATACATGCGTTCATGTTATTAATGTTTTTTATCTTAGTGAACTTTATGAATATTTAACTTCATGCGAATTTGATTTTATCAGTCCGGCTCCGATGCTTTCCGCGGTGGATAATCCCGAATATCTTAGCTGTAAAATTTTACCCCTGAAAATGAAAGAAGAAGTAAAAAATTACCTGATTCAGACAAGGGAAAAATATCGAAATAAAATACCCGGACAATATCTGCAAAATTTAAATTATTTCGATTACATTATTGATAATATGTATCTGGAACAAAGAGAAGATTTATTGCCGGTTTTCATTGATTTGAATGATAGATTTGATAAATTGAGGAACCAGGATATTCTTAAAATAGCCCCGAGATTAAAAGAACTTATGGATAAAAAAAATGGATAAGAATTTAATTCGATTAGAACATAGCGGGTCTTTTCATAACAAAATATTTATGGTTAATTGGAATATGACAAATATCTGCAACTTTTCATGCCCCTATTGCAATATTCATGATGGCTCAAGAAAATGGCCGGATTATAAAACGGTTATCAGTTTTATTGATAAGATTTGCGCCTATTATATGCGTGAAAAGAAAACGATCTATTTCCAATTAACCGGCGGTGAAATCACTCTTAACCGGGACTTGTTTAAAATAGCCGATTATTTACATCAAAAGGGATGCTGGGTCGGTTTAATTTCAAATGGCAGCCAGAGTAAAGAATACTGGGAAAAGTTAAAAGACGGGCTCGATTTTATTTATCTTTCCTTCCATCCGCAATTTATGAAGAAAGAACATTTTATTAATGTCGTCGAGCTGCTTCATAATGAAGTAACGACGCATGTGAATATAATGATGGAGTCGAATTCATTTGAAATATGTAAAGATGTCGGCAGGGAAATCAGCGAAAGAATAAATAATATTTCAATGTCTTATCAGCCTCTGGTTAAAGCCCTTGGAAGTGATTATACATTATTTGACTACACAAGGGAACAACTGGATGAAATTATGAGATTGGAAAAACAAAAGCATATTGCATGTTCCAGGAAAATGAAGACTATTCGTGGAACAATGAAAGAAATTTATAATGATGGATTTGAAAATGAAATCAACCAGCCGGAATTACTGGCTGCCGGGAAAAACAATTGGATTGGATGGAATTGCTGGGCCGGTTTAGAAAGCATTGGAATTAAACAAGAAATAATTTACAGGTCTGTCTGCTGCAGGCAGGATGAAATCGGGAACATAAGAGATGAAAATATATCATTCCCATGCGGTCCCGTCGTTTGCAGGACTAATAATTGTACAGACTTTACAACGACAAAAAGAATAAATTTAAAAAACATCTATTATTTCGAGAATGAAGAAATGAGAAAATTCAAATTGAATTTCCTGGAATTGGATTGGACGGCCGCTTCCGATAGTGTTGAAGGCGGGAAAAGCATTGCAAAAATAACAGAAGTATCTGGAAAAGGATTGAAAGGGAAATTGATAGTCCGGTTAAGTCAGCTAGGATATTATTATTCTATCATATCCTTCCCATGGAATTTCCAAATTGATTTTATCGTTAAAGGGCTGCTGATAAAAATGAATCTGACCAAAGCTAAAATTTTAACTATTCAATGTCCGATTTATTCGGTTAATGATTACGATCATTATCAGACACAGATAATCGGTGAGGGTGAACAGGAATATGTAATCGATTTTAATAACCTCCGCCAGCAAGGCTTTGGTGTCAGGACCGAATGGAATGCAACCGGAATAAAAGAGATCCAATTTATTAATGAGTATTATAAAAATGAAATTGATATTGAGATAAAGGAGATCTATCTATTGTATTAATGAAACCGAACTTTCATTTCGGGAATAATAATAAAAACGACAGGAAGTCTTTGCCGATAGGCGCGGACTTCCTTTTTTTATTCAAATATCAGGAAAGGTGTAATCCTGTCGGTGCGGTCGACGGAAATATTTGGAAAAGATAAACTTAGGTATAAAAAATCATTGTGTGTAAAAAAGTTTATTTATTCAAATTTTACTTTATGGAGGAATGTTATGGAAAGAAGTTTTGCGATCATGGAAAAAGTTAAAAAGTTATTAGGTGAAGTCGTCGGTAAACCCTCACTTCCCGCTACATTAACCGGCTTGACGGATATTATAGCGGATATAGGGCTGAATTCAGTTCAAATGATAAACTTTGTCCTTGTACTGGAAGATGAATTCGCGTTTGAAATAAATTTTGAAAAACTGGATTACTCAATATTTGAAAGCATCGACACTTTATGCGAATTCATAGGTAACAGTACCGCCAAGGAACAATAATCATATCTCACCGGTGTTGATCGGTGTTAAGGAATGAATAATGAATAAAGGCAAGTTACCATTACATTATGCTCATGAGAATATCAAGCATGCGAATATGCTGGTGGTGGGCTGGCAATACGGCGACAATTGCAACCTTAAATGCTCCTATTGTCCGTTATGTTTGCACAGCGGATCAACCAAATGGCTGGAGCTGTCGGTTTCAAAGAAATTTATCGATAAAATTATATCCTATTATAAAGACCGCCTGGGTAAAGACATCTATTTTGATTTTTCAGGCGGTGAAATCACCCTGTATCAGGAATTGATCGAATTGGTAAATTATATAAAAGCGAGGGGATGTTATTCGGGTATTTGCACAAATGGTAAAAGAAGCATCGACTATTGGGAAAAAACAGCCCCTTACCTGGATCACATAAATCTCAGCTATCATCCCGGATTCAAGTATAAAGATTTATTTTTCCGGGTTGTTCAATATCTTCAAGATAAGGTTTCCTGCCACATTAATATTATGATGCACCCTGATTATTTCGATGAATGTGAAGAATTGGGGCTGAAAATATCGAATTCAATCCGCAACGCGTCGATCAGCTTTCAGGCTCTGTATATATTGCTCGGCGTCCCGTCTTTAATGAGTTACTCAAATGATCAATTATCGAGTCTCAAAAAACTGAACAAAGAAACCAGAATATTTTGGGATAAGGAGCCCTTTACATACAGGGGAAGAATGAAAAAGACATATATCGATCATACGTCTGACACAATAACGCAGCCCGACATAATAATTAATGAAGAAAACCACTGGAAGTCATGGAAATGCTGGGGCGGGCTGGAACAGATTGTAATAAACAAGAAGGAAGAGGTTTTCAGAGCATGGTGCGAGCAGGATAAAATCGGTAAAATCAGGGATGCCGACCTGATATTCCCGGGAAACCCCGTAATCTGCAAAAAAGACACATGTTCATGCGGTTTTGACGTACTCTGCACTAAAAGTAATATGTCTTCTGGATCAGGTATTTTATGAATGGAAAAACAGTTGTCATGGGTATGTTTGACTCTGAAAAATTCTGGAGAGATGAGAAATCAACCAAGCTGCCTGAAATCATTGACAACTCATCAAATAATATCGTATCAACAATGGATGAATTGTTATTTCCACTATGCGGAAAAGAGGACCTTCTCTTAACCAGGTACAGGTTTCAACCTGAATTAAAAAGTTATCTGGACAGTATTGGTATTTCATTTAACAGCAATGAAAAGGATCTTCTGGATGTGAATAAAGAGGCGGCCGATTCTAAAGATAAATGCGTTTTTGAGCTTTTAAACAGTCAGAGGCAAAATTGTTATTTCAAGAATTTACTTAAAGGTTTTTCCACAATAAACACCTATGCCATTCTCCCAAATACCGCGTCAGCATACAAAAATTGGGGTTTGGGTGAAATTAAGCCGGCGTATGAAATTGTTAAAAAAGTAAACTCAAAAATTTACTCGCATGAGGTTTGTGAACGTATCGGTATAAAAAATTATGGAATGATCATAAATAAAAGCAATGAACTCGAAAAGGCAGCTGTAAGATATGGAAACGGACGGGGATTTTTGATAAAAGACCCATATGGTGTCTCCGGAAAAGGAAACTTATTAATAAGCTCGCGAAAGATGCTCGGAATTATAGAAAAATATTTGGCCTTCCAGGAAGGAAAAGGGTTATCAACCCGGTTCCTGGTTGAACCGTATCATGATAAGGTTCATGACTTTTCCTGCCAGATAATAATCGGCCAAAATGGGAAACATGAGGTTTTATCGGTACAGGACATTTATAATCAGTATTTTTCCTATTCCGGTTCAATGAGCGCTGATCGGGAATTTATAGATTTCCTGGATGATAATAATTATTTCAATATTATAAGAAAGACAGCCGGAGAATTAGCCGGAGAAGGCTATATAGGAAATGTTTGTATTGATTCCATGATTTTACAGAACGGCGAGATTGTGCCAATAGTTGAAATTAATGCCAGGAAATCAATGGGATTGATTAATTATTACCTTGACAAGTTCCTCGCCCCTTTTTCAGCAAAAAGTTATTTATCATTCTTCTCTGCCGGTTATAAAAACGATATTAAATTTGATGAAATCCTGAGTAAGTTCAGGGTAAGCGGTTTATTATTTTGCCCTGAAAAAGGATCCGGCCTTATACCATTATCCTGTAATACTTTGTTTATTAACCGGAATAGAGGGCAAACATCAGGCAGAGGTTCGTTGTATATGGGAAAATTTTATTTTTCAGCTGCGGCGAACCTGCCCGCAGAAAGACAAAACATAACCGGCGATGCTGATAAGATTTTAAAATCGCTGAATCTTTCAATATATAATTGATGAGGAAACCGATGGAAAACAGATGTGATTTCGATCCGCGCAGGATTAATTTCTGGAATGATACTTATAATCTTATTAAGCATTTAAATTATAAAGTATATGTCAATTTCGATTGGTCGACATTCAAGGATAGAAAATTCCCCTTCATAGGCGCCGTGCATATAGACAATCTGGCTATGCTGAAAAAGAGCCTTTTGGATAACCAAATCATTATAACGAATATCCAGACACCTCATTATAGGGGGATTTATTTTGAACCCTCCCCGGAATGTCCCGGGTTGATTATCGCCCCTATGAAGGAGACGGACACATTTAAACAGGATCTCCGAGAACTCAGGTTTTTTGGAAAAGAGCATAATATTGTAAATTTGAATTTTATGGATGATTTATCAGGCGGGCTTCTATTGAAAAATATCGAGTACATAGTAATCAGTATGGCCGGATTTTACCATAAGGATTTTATTGAATTGCAGACAGCAAATACCTCTTTCAAACCTTTTAAAACCGCTTTCTGGTGCGACATCTATTCTTTGATGAAGCAAAAATCACTTGCAGCATATATAGATTTTGACTGGAAGACATTTGAAAACAGGAAGTTTATAATTATTGGAGCAGTAAAAAATGAAAATTTCGAACATGTAAAAAATAGTTTGACTGATCAAAAATTTAAAACTGAGCGTATCGAGACTTTTCATTATATTATCCTTTATTTCGAGTTTACCGCGGATTTATTCGGAATATTTATTACCCCCAAGAATGAAATGATGGCTATGGATCAGAGTATTATCAATTCAGACCTTGAATTTATCACACTCTCGGAATTAAAAGAAGCCGGCAGAAAAAACGGTATTGAAAATCTGGCATCTGTCGATTTGCTATCATGTACACTGATAAAAGGATTATATGAATTGATGATGCGGGAAATTCATGAAATCACTGCCAATAAAATGAGGCTCATTTCATATAAAAACAGCCATATGGAATACATAAAAAATTATCTGGATTATAAAAATAGAAATATTCTCGATCATGAAATACAGGATTACCATATTAAGAAGTTCAGCGGTCTGTATTACCTCGAAATAAAAATAATTTCGGAATTACTGGAAGACCCTGACATTTCCATACATGATGCCGGTACCAATGTCGCTCACTTTCCACTGTTATTAAGCGCCTTGTCCGGGGAAGAATTGTTCGGGCTGAATATATCTCAAATTATAGCATCGGATAACATATGGACGGGTGAAATGCCTATTTATGATATTTTAAAGGACAATCCGGGGTATAAACAGATACATTTTATAAAACTTGATTTAATCAAAGAAATTCAAAACTCTCCCGGAACAGATGTAATAATTGCCAATGATGTTTTAGAACACCTCCCTGACGATGAAACATCTTTTAAGGTATTAAAGGGGCTCTGGAATAAAACCGGAAAGCTTCTGATTGTCCATGTGCCTTTTGAAAACATACCCAACCCTCAATGGGGGCATTGCATCACTTTTAATGAAGAAAAAATAAAAAATTGGGCAAACCGGCTGCCGGGCGGCAAGTCCCTTCCGCAACACTTATATGAGGATGAAATGCGGTATTTTATCGGAGGAGGCTTTTTAGTCGTTTCCAGAGAGGATGAACAAACCACCCTTGAATAAAAAGGAAGTATGAGAGATGGAAAACAGATGCGATTTCGATTCGCAGAGGATTAATTTCTGGAATAATACTTATAATCTTATTAAGCATTTAAGTTACAAAGTATATGTCAATTTCGATTGGGCAACATTCAAGGATAGAAAATTCCCCGTCATAGGCGCCGTGCATATAGACAATCTGGCCATGCTAAAAAAGAGCCTTTTGGATAACCAAATCTTTATAACGAATATCCTGACACCTCATTACAGGGGGGTTTATTTTGAATCCTCCCCGGAATGCGCCGGGTTGTTTATAGCCCTGACAAAAGAGACGGACACATTTAAACAAGATTTCGGTGAACTCAGGGATTTTGGAAGGGAGCATAATATCGATGGACTGGCTTTAATCGATGAATTATCCAAATCACTTCTTCTGACTAATATCGGCTTTCTATTATATGATATGGCCGGTATCTATAATCAGGACTTCCGGGAGATACAATCTGTTAACGATATAGATCCTTCGAAGATATTTTTCTGGTACAAAATCTGCGGCGTTATAAAAACAGCGGAAACTTCTGTAAATAATTTCAAGGTCATAATTGACCCCTATTGGAAAACTTTTCAAGATAGAAAATTCCCGGTCATAGGTACTGTACATATAGATGATTTGAAAGTTTTAAAAAAAAGCCTGTCTGACAATCACCTGCTTGTAAGCGACCTCCGGACCCGTCATTATAGGGGAATCTATTTTGAATCCTCCCCGGAATGCGCCGGGTTGTTTATAGCACCTATAAAGGAGACAGATACATTTAAACAAAATCTCGGTGAACTCAGGGCTTTTGGAATGGAGAATAATATAGAGAGTTTGTATCTGATGGATGAGTTATCTGAAGAAATTTTATTGAATAATATTGAGTATATGTTAAATAGTATGGCCGGGATCAGTCATAAGGATTTTATTGAAATACAATCGGGAAATGCCTGTTTCAATCCCTTAAAAACGGCTTTCTGGTGTGACATCTATTCTTTGATTAAGCGGAACAAATATTCGGTTTATTTGGATTTTGACTGGCAGACTTTTAAAAAGCGAAAATTACCCGTCGTCGGATCGATAAAAACAAGCGATATTGAACTTTTAAGAAATCGACTGGAGGAATTTAAATTTGAAACAAACGTTATTAAGACCTTAAATTATTCGATCCTCTATTTTGAATCTGACAGTGATTTATCCGGTCTATTTTTATCCTTTAAAGATGAAGCGGCGGATATGGACCTGCGTATTATCGATTCAGACCTTGAGTTTACAATCCTGTCAGAACTAAGAAATGCAGGCAGGAAGCATCGCCTTGAAAATCTGTTTAACCTGGATTTTTTATCGAGCTCCCTGATTAAGCGGTGCCTGGAACAGAATATTGCGGAAATCCTGGGAATCCCTCTGGATGAAATCAGGGTCATCACGTATAAAAACAGCCATCTTGAATACATAAGAAATTATCTGGATTACAAAAACAAAAGAAAAGATCCCCGTCATGATATTAGCCATAAAAGCAATAAGACACTGGAGGAGAATATCAATTTCTTCAGTGCCGTTTATTACCTGGAAATCGAACTAATATCGGAAATCCTGAAAGGACAATCTGTTTCCATGCATGATGTCGGTACGAATGTCGCCCAGTTCCCTCTTTTATTGAGCGCCCTTTCCTGTGAAGAGTTATTCGGGCTGGAAATTTCTCGAATTATCGCTTCAGATATCGCCTGGACAGGAGAAGGGTATATTAAAAATATCTTAAAGGATAATGAACGGTATAGACCGATCAGTTTTATCAAACTTGATTTGATGAACGAAATTCAAAATTCTCCCGTAGCTGATGTAGTCATAGCGAATGATGTTTTGGAACACCTGCCTGATGAAGAGGCCTCTTTTTCGGTATTATCAGGGCTCTGGGAAAAAACAGGAAAGCTTATGATAGCCCATGTCCCGATTGAAGACACACCCAATCCGCTATGGGATCATCATGTAACTTTTAATGAAAAAAAAATACGGAATTGGGTAAACCGGCTGCCGGGGACATCTAAACGATATTACAGCGGTAAAAAGCAGACCCTTACACGTTATGGATTTTTTATTGTTTCAAAAATATAAACAAAGGAACATGACATGAAATACAGCTTTGTGATATCAACCCGCAATAATAACGAGTTTCTAAAAAACACCCTTGAGGCTTTAAATTATCAGCATGGTTTCGGACATTATAATGTCATATTGGTTGATGAAGGTTCTTCTGACTATGCTAACGTCAGGGGAACAAACCGCAACTATGAATTGAAATATTTTCACATTGAACGCTGCAGAGATTCATTCGGGGCACGGGCCAGGAACTACGGCTGGAAGCAGGCAGACGGGGATATAATTGTCTTTATCGATTCGGACATAATAGTCAGGCCGGATTACCTCGATGAACTGGACAGGTGTTTCGGTATGAGCGGCGATATCGCCGTGATAGGGAACATGCTTCTTCCTAAAACCAGGATTAAATACAGTGATGTTACAAGCTGCCGCATTTTTAAAAAAAATCATTTTGACAGTAAAAAGACTAATAATCTTGAGTTCAGACATTATTTATTTGAGAAAACTTCATATAACATCAACGCCATTATCGATCCATGGATGAAGTTTAACAGCTGCAATGCCGCAATCCCCAAAAAATGGCTCGAAATAATCGGCGGTTTTGATGAATCTTTTATCGGACGCGGATTTGAGGATATTGATCTGGGTTATGTTTTATCAGATATGAAACTGCAAATCGTCATCGATCCGAAATTGGAAGTGATCCGCCAATATCATGGCAAAAGCAATAATTTTGTAATAAATAATGAGAACATGGAGGAATATGACAGAAACATGGGACTTTTTTTAGCCAAGCATCCTGATGCTCTCAAGCTGCTCAGTGAAGCGGCATATATTTTATCGAAGGGGAAAATCTCCTATAAAGAAACGCTATCGGATGATGGCGTGAGGAATATTGTATTGGATTTCAAGGAAAAAAAACTATTGGGCGATTTTAAAACCATGATTCTGAAGTCATTGACAAAAAAAAATACACTATTAATTATCCAGGATTATGTTGAAAAGACTGATCTGGATATCTGGTTACAGTTGCCCAAAGATAATGGAATTATAAAAGCAAGATACTACCCTATGTCGAAAAGGATTGACCAAAAAGAGGCTGATAGTTTTCTGAGAAAAAATATTAATACTATGCGTTTTTTGATTCAAGGGAGAGTGGATTGAAATGACGGATAATACAGTATCGATACTATGCTCCGGAGTCGCGCTCGGTGTGTATATACCCGCGCTTCTGACTGATTATCAATTGCGGGAGCTCGGCGTGAAAACCGAACTCCTGGTATTGGAGAACTTATTAAAAGAGGATAAAAGGAAAATAATAAGGGAAAGCAAAAAGGCTTTCCACGGCAGTTTCAGGGTAGCTCTGGCGGGGCAGAAGATGGCCAGGGACTTAAAACCTAATTTTGATTCCAGGGCCGTTTATGATTTATTCAAGCTCTGGGATAAAGAAAACCGGAGGCGCTTCATTGTCTTTTCGGGTTTCTGGCTTTCAGTGTTAAAGGAGTACTGTGGAACGGCCGGTCAGGAAGGCTTATGTATCGAGATAGTCCATATGGACGCCGCCGTTTCGGCATCATGGAAACTCTTCATGGAAGAGAGCAAAGCCTTTAATAATATATGGATATTCGGCCGGAAGGGTAACAATCTGGCCTATGAAATACCGGTCGGGGGAAAAAAGCCCGAGGCATACGGGGAGAGGCCTGACCGGTATGTTATACATGGCGGGGGCTGGGGGATGGGCACTTACCAGGGCAGGATCCCCGAACTTACAGACATGGGATTTAATCTTGATATTGTCGCATATTACATAGAAGAGGCGCTGGAAAGGGTAAAGGGCAGAAGGTATTATATGGTGGACCCGGAATGGCAGCCATGGACGGAAAACAGTGAGGGCCGCTATGAATTCCCGCCGTTCGGGGAGATCGGGGTAAATATAAATATATCATATAAAAACAAGACGGAATACCATGAACTCTTTGATGTGATAAGGAAGAGCAGGGCGGTAATTAGCAAGCCCGGGGGGGCGACCCTGATGGATTCTCTGGCTTCGGCCACGCCCTTGGTCATGCTTGAGCCGTTCGGTGATTATGAGAGGAAAAACTCCGAGTTGTGGGAAGGCCTGGGATACGGGATCCCGTACGAAAAATGGAAGAGTTCGGGATTTTCATCCGTGGTGCTGGAGAAACTGCATAAAAATCTTATGAAAGCCGGGGGGAAGCTGGTTAATTATCCCCGGGATTATTTCGAGAGGAATTTTAAATGAAGACAGGAGAACCCGATGCAGCCTGAAACAGAAGTAAAGTTCGACCGCGCGACATTTATGAGGATCAAAAGGACGATCCGGAATATGTCCATAGGAAAAAACAATCTAAAGAGGGACCCCGAGTTTGCTTTGCGCCTTCCCGATGAAGTAGGGATACAGCTGACAAACCGCTGCAATCTCAGGTGCAAACACTGCTTCCAGTGGAATGACACAGGCTTCCATAACCTCTTTGATGAAAGCGCCAGGAGCGGTGAACTGGATATAGATATCTTTAAAAAGATACTGGCCGAAACATCGGAAGTAAAATCGAACCTTTACCTCTGGGGGGGCGAGCCGTTGTGCTACAGCGAATGGGACAGGCTTTCTAACACCCTTGAAAAGGACCCGCGCTGGACGGTTTTATGCACCAACGGGATAGATATTGAAAAGAGGCTTGATCCAATCATAAAAATATCCCCGGACCTGGCGATGCTTATCAGCCTGGACGGTTTCAGCGAGGAAAACGACTCTGTCAGGGGAAAGGGGACATACAGGAAAGTCATTGACAATATCAGTCTGCTGATCGGGCTTAAAAAGAAAAATGTCTATAAGGGTGAACTTTCCGTTAATTGCGTGATAAGCGTCGCCATGGCCGGAAAGCTCTATGATTTCGCCGTGATGCTCGAGGAAATAGGGATCAACTCATTGTATTTCTGTTTTCCATGGTATATTTCCGGCAGCACATCGCTCAGGATGAACAGGTTCTTCAGGGAAAATTTCAGCTGGCTCCGCAGCCTGGATAAAACTCATCCCCCGAGCTGGCATTCCTACAGGTACAATCTTGACGCCGGGGTTCTTGATGAGCTGACGCAAGATCTTGATAGGATCGGTGGGCGGGTATGGAAGATGAGGCTCCGATACCAGCCGGCACTGGAAACCTGCGAGATAAAAGGGTTTATCAACGGCAAAGAAAAACCGGCCCAGGGAAGGTCGCGATGCGTCGGCATTACAAACCGGATGAATGTAATGCCGGACGGAAGGGTTACGGTATGCAAGCTCTTTCCGGAATTCGAGATAGGAAACCTGAATAAAAACAGCGTAACCGGAATCTGGAACAGTCCCGATTTTAAAAAAGCAAGAGGTATCATCAGCCGGGGTCTGATGCCGGTCTGCTCGAAATGCGTCCTTTTATACCTGCATGGAGTCTAAGAGGAGATATGATATGAAGTTCAGTTTCGTAATTCCGACTTACAATAATAAGTATCTTCTGAACAATACTCTTGAAGCCCTGAATAGCCAGATCTATCCTGGGTCGGGCGAGTATGAGGCTGTCGTAGTGGATGACGGCTCGACAGATGACACGCATGATTATATAGAAGGGGTTAATAAAAATTACAGCCTGAAATATTATTACCTTGAGAGGGACAAAAATTCATGCCGTGCGAAGACAAGAAATAAAGGGTGGAAAAACGCGTCCGGGGAAATCATCGCATTTATAGATTCGGATATTTTAGTCAAACCCGACTATCTATATGAACTGAACAGGTGCTTTTCAATAAACCGGGATATTCTGGTGCTGGGTAACAGGCTGATGCTGGATAAGCCTGTAACCCCGTCGGAAGTCTCGTCGGGGGAAGTGTTCAAAAAATTCAATTTCGACAAAAACAAACTGAGCCTGCTTGAATACAGGTATTTTTTATATGAAACGACATCCTACAACGCCAATATGATCATGCTGCCATGGACGCAGGTGTACAGCTGCAACATGGCTGTCTCAAAGAAATGGCTGGAATCAGCCGGGGGATTCGATGAGAATTTTAAAAGCTGGGGAGTGGAGGATATCGAGCTGGGGTACGCGTTATACGAGAAAAAAGTCGGGATCGTGATCAACTCGAAACTGGAAGTCCTTCACCAGAATCATGGCGACCGCAACGACCTGATCATCAGCGAGGATAAAATCGCGGGTTACGACAGGAACCTTGAATACTTCTTTGACAAGCATCCGGACGCTGTAAAGATGAGGAAGAAATTCGCGTTCAAGTTCCTGAAGGGGGAAATCTCGGACGACAAAATGTTCATGGATAAGTCTGTAAATTATATCAAGGTGGATTTCAAAAATAAATACGAGCTCGAATTCATAAAAGACATTGTAATTAAAATGTCAACCGGGAAGAAGTACATACCGGTCATAAACGACTACAATGAAAAGACAGACCTTGATATCTGGCTTCAACATCAGTCCGGCGATGATTTACGGCGGGCAAAATATTACCCGATGTCAAAGCGCCTTGACAGGGACAAGATGATGCGATTCCTTAAAATCGAAAAGGAAAGGCAGAAACAGGCAGTCTCAAAGACAATTGAAAGATAGGAAAGGTTTATATGAAGAATTCTGATTATTCCGAAGAAGCTGTTAAGGGAAAAAAATATTCGATAAAAGAAATGTTCGGAATATTCCTTCCCCAGTTCAGGAAATATATTAAACCTCACATTGGTCTTTTATTGCAGGCCGTATTTTGTCTTTTTATTTTAAACATGCTCTGGCTGATGCTTCCTTTTTTCCAAAAGCATTTTATAGATGACGGTCTGATAGGTAAGAATTTTGATCTTCTGCTTAAAATCGTTATCGCTATGATGTTAACTCAGCTTTTAACCGCAACAATATTTACCATGTGGGAATATCTCTACAACTTTCTTTCGGGCAGGCTTTGTTATAATGTCGAAAAAGATCTGTATTTTCATATCCTCAAACTGCCCATGTCGTATTTTGACAGTCACAGGGCGGGAGAGCTTCTGAAAAGGGTGCTGGATTCTTTATCGCTCCTGAATATAATCAATATTTTTCTCTTTGATATACTCAATAATTTTTTTGTCATTATCATAGGTATATCAGCCGGATTATTGATAAGCCCTATTCTCGTTTTAATCAGCTTGATCTTTATCCCTATTTCTCTGACAAACAATCATTTCCAGGGAAAGGTTTCAAGGAAAAATGAAGAGGAAAGGTGGGATGTCGACAGGGCTTTAAACTCGGAGCAAACGGAAGCCCTGGTAGGCATCAGGACTATCAAGGCATTCGGAATAGAGTTAAAAGTTTACAGGAAGTATATGCTTTTAAGGCTTAAATACAGGCAGATAGAGTTTAAATTCAAAAGAAAATATGTCGGCCTGAATATTGTGAATAATTTTTTTGGAAGCCTTGAAAATTTCCTCATTATGATAACCGCGGGTTTTTTAGTCATCGGAGGGAAATTGACAATAGGCGACTGGATGGCTTACCAGATAATCATTTCAAGGGTCACTACGCCCCTGAAACAGCTCATAGACGTCAATGTCAAACTGCAGACAAATATAGTTACCTTAAAACGTCTGGACGACCTGATCCAGGAGCAGGAAGAAAAGCATCTGATGAATAAAGACCTCAGATTGACAAAGGGGACTATTGTATTTAAAGATGTAAGTTTCAGCTACGCTAATAACAGCAATATATTAAGCGGAATAAACTTTAAAATTGATAAAGGGAAGTCCCTGGCGCTGGTGGGCAGAAGCGGTGTGGGAAAATCCACACTGGCAAATCTTATCCTTAACTTTTACCTGCCGACTTCAGGGGAAATCCTGATAGATGATGTGAATATTAGGGAATATAATGTAAGAAACCTCCGGGATGATATTTCCATGGTCCTGCAGGACACCTACCTGTTTTCAGGGACAATAATGGATAATCTCAAACTCTGCTCGGCGTCAAAAGATTACAGCGAGATTGAAGAAGCCTGCAGGATAGCATACGCTCATGAATTTATAATCGATCTTCCGAAGGGGTATAATACCGAGGTAGGCGAGCGCGGGACGAAACTCTCGGGAGGCCAGAAACAGAGAGTGGCGCTGGCCCAGGCGATATTAAAAAAGCCGAAAATCCTTATTTTAGACGAGGCGACCAGTCATCTCGACATCGAGACCGAACAGAAAGTCCAGGAGGCGTTTCATTATTTAATTCAAAAAAGTACATCCATTATTATTGCCCATCGATTATCCACGATTAAAAATGCTAATATTATAGCGGTGCTTGAAGAAGGAAGAATAGTTGAAACGGGTACGCATGATGATTTAATAGAAAAAGATTCATATTATAAAAAAATGTATACCAGTTATCTCTCAATTTAAGAGGGAAATTATTATGAAGAGAGAACCATTAAAATACCTTAAAGTGATTTTCATAACCGTTATTCTGCTTTTCATCACGGTTTTAACAACTTTTATTCTGATCAACAGTATTGATTATGTTGAAGTACGGGGAGAGATCAAACCCCTGGAATTCCAGGACATCACGCCTAAAATATCGGGTATTATTAAGAAATGTTATTTTAAGGACGGCGATCCTGTCAATGCCGGAAACTTAGTCCTGGAAATGGATTCTAAAGAATACAAGCTTTCGCTGGCTTCTCTCAGCAGCAAAAGAGAATTACTGCTTTCCAGGAACAATTTTCTGAAATCCGACATGGAATTATTTTTGATGGAGAGGTCGCTTTTTTTAAATAAATTAAAAAAGGATCTGAATGATCTGAATATTAAAAAAAACAATGAGATGATCTCACAAAAAGAATATGACAATGAAATTTACAAACTCGAGGTAGAGGAACTTTCGGGACGTGAAAGATTATTGACGTTTGAAAATGATCTGAAGCAATCGGCCAGGGAGATGGATTCTATTTCAGCGGATATTGACACTATTAAAGACAAAATTGACAAATGCAGGGTCGAATCTCAAATTGACGGCATCATTGTAGACGAAGACAGCAGGATCAAGGAGGGGATATACTATAATTCCGGTGAAATAATTCAAAAGATATTTGGCAACAACTCAGTCTACGCGGAAGTCTATATTCCGGACAGGAAGGTGATTAAGGTCGAGATCAACCAGAAGGTGAAATTATTTGTAGATGCTATACCTTACAGTAAATATAGAACATTTGAAGGGAGGCTTGTGAGCCTGAAAGAAACAAAAACAAGGAACCGGACTGAAGGTTATATTGGTAAAGTTTTAATTGATGACCCGTTTTTTAAAATAAGAAATATTAACGATGTGCAGACTAAAAAATTGTTTTTCGGGTTAAAACTTAACGCACGCATATATACCGGGAAATGCGGCTTCCTTGATTTTTTATATTAAAAGGATTTTATGAGAAGGTTGAAATTAAGTATTATCATCATGATCATTTTCTTTCCCTGTGCTTTCTTCGCATTAGATCTAGAATCAGCTGTTTTAATGGCCTTAACGAACAGGGAGGATCTGTCTATTATTTCCAATCAAATAATTCTGCAGAAAAAAACAATAGAAAGCAAATTTCATGCCTTATCGCCAGCCTTTTCACTCGATCTCGGCTACAGCCAGGCGTATTATTCGAATAGTCAAATTTACTCTAACGATCTGAACTCCGGAGTTTCAATGAACTACCCCATTTATGACGGCGGATTAAAAAATATTGAAGTGGAGGAGGAAAATGACCGTCTGAAGCTCATGGAACTGGAATACAGGATGAGAAATTCTGATGTTATATGCAGGGTGAAAAGTTATTTTTACGATATTATTCTCTATCAAACCTTGCTTGAATTGCGTAAAAAAAACCTGGAGCAGTCTCTCCTTGAAAAAAAAAATGCAGAGATTTTATTTAAGCAAAAGCTTATTGATCCGCTTGCATATAAGTCAGCCGGATATTATTCCGCAGTTTCTGAATTCCAGCTTAAACAGGCACTTAACGAGCTTGAAGAAAAAAAGGATTTCCTTAAGAATTACATCCTTTATTCCAATTTTGATAAGCTGGAGGGCAATTTACAGCAGGATGAAAGTTTTGACCTTTCTAACAAGCTGCTAGTGGACTACCGGATCGCCTATCTTCAGATTCAAAAAGAAATGATCAATCTATATTATAAAAAAACAATTGCCTCGCGGGGCTGGAAAATCGATCTCTATTCGAGCCTTTACTGGGATTCTCTCCAATCTGATTCGCTGGGCAACTATCCGTATAATTCGGGATTTCAGAATCAGCTTATGCTTGAATTAGGAATAAAGGCATATTTCCCGATTTCTGATGACATGTCTCTATCGGTCAAGCCGGGATCGGCTTATTCTCCCGAATTATTCTATAACGGTTTTTCGGCGAAAGGGTCCCTTCATCTTATGGATGAAAACAACTCCTTCCTTGACAGTCGGAAAGGTTATTGGAATTCAAAAAAGCAAGAGGTGGACTTGGATTACGAAATCAGGGATCTGGAATCCAAAAGAAATCAGACTCAGGATAAGCTCCAGGAATTAAAACTGGACATTTTCGCTTCTTCAAATAACATGGAATTATCATTAATGAATTATGAAAACGTTGAGATACAATATTCGAATAACGGTAAGACCGCCAAAGAGCTGCTGGATGCAAAAATACAGAAAATAGAATCCGAGGTCAGCAATCTTCGCGCGATTTATAATTATAACTGCCTGGTCTGGAAGGCCCAGTCATTTTATTGGGCGGGGGATTGAAAATATATGGAGGTAAGCATGGCTGAGATATCAGGCGGAATGATCACATATTTTGGTAAAGAAAATGATGTAAAGGCATATGTTTCAAGACGGGCCGGGGAAACTTTCAAACCTGCCCTTGTAATCGCCCATGAAATATGGGGGCTTAACGGGCATGTCAAGGACCTGGCCGATCAATTCGCTAGACAGGGCTTCACAGTAATCGCTCCCGATCTTTACTCTTCTTCAGCCTTCGACGGGATACTGACCGGGCAGGAAATACAATGCTTGCTGGATTTCTCATCGTCGCTGGTCCGTGACAGATTGGCCGTCCCGTCTTACTTGAGTAATGAAATATCAAAACTTCCCGGGGAAAAGAGGGGTATGATTCGGAGAATAATCCGGATTTTCAGCGGCGGCATACCCAAATATAAATTACTTTGCGAGCTGTCAAAAGCGGCGGCTCATCTCGGATCATGGAAATACGCTGCCGCCGGTAAAATCAGGCTGATAAACGTTACACCCGCCGGTTCATACCCGGCATTGATATCATTTGAGGATTTGGAATTGTTTTATAATATCCGTTATGAAGAAAAAAACGCACAGGTGGATTATTTAAACGCGCGAAATCCGATAACACCCGAGCTTCTTGGGCTTGTAAGAAAGGGAGGAGAAAGGCTCTACTGCACTATCCCCTTCAAGAATCTGGACCTAAATGCTGACGGAATAAATTGCTGCTGCTGGATATTAGATCTGGAAGAATTCAACAATGTTTCACTGGAAGAGGGGAATGATCTCGCAAAAGCATGGAAGAGCGAGGCCTTTCAAAGGGTCCGCGAATCGATCCGGGACGGTTCATATAAGCATTGCCGGCTGGACTGCTGCCCCCTTGCAAGGGGGGAGAGGACAAACCTATTGACCCTTAATGAAATGCGGAACTCTCATCCTGAAATCGCTGATTTTATTGAAGGCAAAGATCTTGAGTATTCCGGTATGCCGAGTTTTGTCCATATTGCCGTAGATACTACATGCAACCTCAAGTGCCCCTCGTGCAACTGGTTTCTTCTTCCGAAAATTCCAGGCGGGATTAGATCCGGTATTATTAATTCACTCAAGACTGTCAATAAAGATTTAGAAATAATTTATCTTGCCGGCATGGGCGAGCCTTTTTTCAGTCCCGTATATCTTGACTGGATGATGAATTTCCGCAAGGAAGATTTTCCGGCCCTCAAAAAAATAGAAATCAACACAAACGGCCTGAAGCTGACCCCGGCCCTATGGGAGAAATTACCCGCCGATTTGAAAAGCCTTATCAACACTTTTACCGTATCGATTGACGGGGCAACGGCGGCGACATACGAGAAAAACAGGCCGGGGGGATCTTTCAAAACGCTTCTGGAAAATCTGGCCTTTTTCAAGGAATTGCGCGACGGCGGAAATATCGGGTATCTCAGGGCGTACTTTGCCTATCAGGAGAATAATTACGGGGAGATGCCGGAAATGATAGAATTGGCGCGCTCTTTCTCATTCGATCTGGTCTTCTTTGAAAGACTGAGGAATTGGGGGACCTATAAACCCGCGTCATACCGGCGGCGCGATATAGGCAATCCGGAGCACCCCGGCTATAAGTCTTTTCAAACAGTTAAAGATATGATAAATAAAATGACCGGTCAGGGCCCGAGGGTCATTTTCACAATTTGAGTTGTTTATATAGGCGGTAATTATGGCAAAGATATCCCGTGCAATGATAACATATTCCGGTAAAGAAAATGATGTAAAGGCATATGTTTCAAGACAGGCCGGGGAAACTTTCAAACCTGCCCTTGTAATCGCCCATGAAATATGGGGGCTTAACGGGCATGTCAAGGACCTGGCCGATCAATTCGCGAGGCAGGGCTTCACAGCAATAGTTCCCGATCTTTACTCTTCTTCAGCCTTCGACGGGATACTGACCGGGCAGGAAATACAATGCTTGCTGGATTTCTCATCGTCGCTGGTCCGTGACAGATTGGCCGTCCCGTCTTACTTGAGTAATGAAATATCAAAACTTCCCGGGGAAAAGAGGGATATAATTCGGAGAATAATCCGGATTTTCAGCAGCGGCGGCATACCCAAACATAAATTACTTTGCGAGCTGTCAAAAGCGGCAACTCATCTCAGTGCACTGAAATACGCTGCCGCCGGTAAAATCAGGCTGATAAATGTTACACCCGCCGGTTCATACCCGGCCTTGATATCGCCCGGGGATATTGAAATGTTTTATAGTATCCGCTATGAAGACAGGCATAAAAATGATCAGGAGGAATTATTGAAAGATTTAAACCCGATAACGGCGGAACTGCTCAGTCTTGTAAGAAAAGGGGAAGAAAAGCTCTACTGCGCTTTTCCCTTTACAAATCTTCACCTCACATCGATTGGAATAAATTGCTGCTGCTGGATTTGGGATATCGAAGGATATAACAATATTTCACCGGAAGAGGGGAATGATCTCGCAAAAGCATGGAAGAGCGAGGCCTTTCAGAGGGTCCGTGAATCGATCCGGGACGGTTCATATAAGCATTGCCGGCTGGACTGCTGCCCCTTTGTCAGGGGGGAGAGGACAAACCTATCGACCCTTAATGAAATGCGGAACTCTCATCCTGAAATCGCTGATTTTATTGAAGGCAAAGTTCTTGAGTATTCCGGTATGCCGAGTTTCATCAATATCTCCTTAGACACCGCGTGCAACCTCAAGTGCCCCTCGTGCAACCGGCTTCTTCTTCCGAAAATACCTTGCGGAACCAAGACTGTAATTATCAATTCACTTAAAACCGTCAATATAAATTTAAAAAAAATATTTCTTGCCGGTATGGGCGAGCCTTTTTTCAGCCCCGTATATATGGACTGGATGATGAATTTCCGCAGAGAGGATTTTCCAGCCCTCAAAGAAATAGGCATCAATACAAACGGCCTGAAGCTGACCCCGGCCCTGTGGAAGAAATTACCCGCCGATTTGAAAAGCCTTATCAACTCTCTCACCGTATCGATTGACGGGGCGACAGCGGCGACATACGAGAAAAACAGGCCGGGGGGATCTTTCAAAACGCTTCTGGAAAACCTGGCCTTTTTCAAGGAATTGCGCGACGGCGGAAATATCGGGCATCTCGGGGCGTATTTTGCCTATCAGAAGAACAATTACAGGGAGACACTGGAAATGATAGAATTGGCGCGCTCTTTCTCATTCGATCTGGTCTTTTTTGAAAGACTTAAGAATTGGGGGGCGTACGAACCCGCGTCATACCGGCGGCGCGATATAGGCAATCCAGAGCACCCCGGACATCAAGATTTTCAAGCGGTCAAAAAAAGAATAAATGATTATAATAAGATCCATTCAATCCCCCAGATCGTTTTTATGAGCTGATTTATTGTCTTTGCTGTTTATGGAGGTAAGCATGGCTGAGATATCAGGCGGAATGATCACATATTTTGGTAAAGAAAATGATGTAAAGGCATATGTTTCAAGACGGGCCGGGGAAACTTTCAAACCTGCCCTTGTAATCGCCCATGAAATATGGGGGCTTAACGGGCATGTCAAGGACCTGGCCGATCAATTCGCTAGACAGGGCTTCACAGTAATCGCTCCCGATCTTTACTCTTCTTCAGCCTTCGACGGGATACTGACCGGGCAGGAAATACAATGCTTGCTGGATTTCTCATCGTCGCTGGTCCGTGACAGATTGGCCGTCCCGTCTTACTTGAGTAATGAAATATCAAAACTTCCCGGGGAAAAGAGGGGTATGATTCGGAGAATAATCCGGATTTTCAGCGGCGGCATACCCAAATATAAATTACTTTGCGAGCTGTCAAAAGCGGCGGCTCATCTCGGATCATGGAAATACGCTGCCGCCGGTAAAATCAGGCTGATAAACGTTACACCCGCCGGTTCATACCCGGCATTGATATCATTTGAGGATTTGGAATTGTTTTACATTATACGAAATGAAGAAAATAAAAATATTAAAGGCAGAGAAGCGTTTTTGAAAGATTTAAACCCGATAACGGCGGAACTGCTCAGTCTTGTAAGAAAAGGGGAAGAAAAGCTCTACTGCACTTTTCCCTTTACAAATCTTCACATCACCTCTAATGGAATTTATTGCTGCAGCTGGTTACTGGGAGTGGAAGGATTTAACAATGTTTCACTGGAAGAGGGGAATGATCTCGCAAAAGCATGGAAGAGCGAGGCATGTCAAAGGGTCCGTGAATCGATCAGGGACGGTTCATATAAGCATTGCCGGCTGGACTGCTGCCCCTTTGTCAGGGGGGAGAGGACAAACTTATTGACGCTTAATGAAATGCGTAACCATTATCCTGAAATCGCGGATTTCATTGAAGGCAAAGTTCTTCAGTATCTAAAAATGCCGAGTTTTGTCAATATCTCCTTAGACACCGCGTGCAACCTCAAGTGCCCTTCGTGCAACCGGCTTCTTCTTCCGAAAATACCCTTCAGGGCCAAATCAGGTATTATTAATTCACTCAAAACCATTAATAAAGATTTGAAAATAATCTTTATAGCCGGAATGGGCGAGCCTTTTTTCAGTCCCGTATATCTTGACTGGATGATGAATTTCCGCAGGGAGGATTTTCCAGCCCTTAAAGAAATAGAAATCAAAACAAACGGCCTGAAACTGATCCCGGCCCTATGGGAGAAATTACCCGCCGATTTGAGAAGCATTGTCAACTGGTTCACAGTATCGATTGACGGGGCGACAGCGGCGACATACGAGAAAAACAGGCCGGGGGGATCTTTCAAAACGCTTCTGGAAAATCTGGCCTTTTTCAAGGAATTGCGCGACAGCGGAAGCATAGGGCGTCTCAAGGCGTACTATACGTATCAGCTGAACAATTACGGAGAGATGCCGGAAATGATAGAATTGGCAAAACGGTTCTCATTCGATCTTGTCTTCTTTGAAAGACTGAGGAATTGGGGGGCCTACAAACCCGCGTCATACCGGCGGCGCGATATAGGCAATCCGGAGCACCCCGGCTATAAGTCTTTTCAAACAGTTAAAGATATGATAAATAAAATGACCGGCCAGGGCCCGAAGATAATATTTACCAATTAAATTATAAGGAAAAGATATGAAATACAGTTTTGTGATTCCAACCTTCAATAATAAAATATTGTTAAAGAACACGCTTGAAGCGCTGAATTATCAGCCGGGTTACGGCCATTATGAAGTGATAGTCGTTGACGACGGATCATCGGATGACACATATAAATACATCAAAGGAACGGCCCGGAATTATAATCTAAAATATTATTATCTTGAACGCTGCAGGGATTCCTGCAGGGCCAGGACAAGAAATCATGGATGGAAAAACGCCGAAGGCGAAATCATCGCTTTCATCGATTCCGATATCATTGTAAAACCGGATTATCTCTCTGAGCTGGACAGGTGTTTTTCAATGGGCAGGGATATTATCGTCATCGGCAACAGGCTTTTACTCAACGATCAGACAGCTTACCTGGATGTAGCTAGCGGTGATATTTTCAAAAAATACCGTTTCGATGGTAATCTTGATATTCTAGAGTTCAGATACCTGATTTTTCAATTCATGTCTTTTAACGCCGGTTCAATCAACCGGCCCTGGACGCAGGTTTACAGCTGCAACATGGCGCTTCCTAAAAAATGGCTTGAAAAGACAGGCGGATTCGACGAGAATTTTAAGGGCTGGGGAGTCGAGGATATCGACTTCGGATATTCAATGTTCAGGCAAAATGTTAAAATTATTATCAGTTCGAAGCTGGAGGTATTGCATCAATTTCATGGGGTCAGGAATGACCTTATTATAAGCAATGAAAACATCGGGAGATATAATGAGAATATCAAATATTTCCTGACAAAATATCCGGAAGCGCTCGGGATGTCCAAAGAAAAGGCATATAAATTTTTAAGAGGGGAGGAATCGGAAGACGCGGCGCCTGAAATCCCGGGATTGAAGTATATCGGTATAGATTTCAGGGAAAAAAAGAGCCTGAAAAGCCTGAAAAAACTGATTTTGAATTCCATGAAAAAAAAGAATGAGATTGTAGTCGTTAACGATTATGTCGAGGATACAGATCTGGATATCTGGCTTCAGCATTTAGAAGGAAATGTAAATTCTGCCGCCAGATATTTTCCGATGTCCAAAAGGATCGATATAGAAACCGCAGTGGAATACTTGAAAAATGAAAAGGAAAGGCAGAGGAAAGCCGAGGTTTTAAAAACCGAGGATACCCTCCTGCAGAAAATGTACGGGAATGGATGGGAGAGGAGAGTGATCGGCAAGGCCGATCCGATACCAGGCCGTGAAAATTCCCGCTATTCCTGGGTAAAAACAAATGTATTTGGTAAGAAAATACTGGAAATAGGATGCTCGTCTGGTTACGGCACGAAATATTTAAAATACATTGGCGGGCTTGATTATTTGGGCATTGACTATGACAGGGCTGTTATAGGGTTAGCAGTGAAGGAATTCGGGGAAGAGGGTAAAATCCGCTTTGAAAACCATGATATTCATGAATACCTGTCATACATGGAAGCGAACAAAATAAGATACGACACGATAATAGCCCTGGAGATATTGGAACATATTGCTGACGGGTTGGAATTAGCCCAAAAATTAAAGAAATTCTGCGGCAGGCTGCTGATAAGTATGCCTTACAAAGAAAAGGAGGGATACTGGGGCTGTTACCATCTTATTCATGGCATTGAAGAAACCGATCTGAAGGGCTTTCATATTGTTTTTCTGCATGACGACGGAACTCTTTCCGACAGGCCAAGCGGTTCTGAAAGTGATTTAATGCTGGCATCCTGGAAAAAGCAGGATAATAATATCAAAATCAAGATTTACGCCGGGCTGGTTTGCCCGAGACGGTCGATCGATTACAAAAAATTGGAAATATACTTCCGTATGAACGGCTGTTATGTTACAGAGAAACCGGAAGATGCCACTCATATTATCCTTGTTACATGCGGTTTTATAGACAGAAATATCCGGGAATCTTTTGAACTGATCAATATATTGAGAAAATATCCCGGCAAATTAATTGTAGCCGGCTGCCTCTATGATATTATCAGGGAAAAAGTTACGGATCAATTTGACGGCAGCATACTGACTACCAAACATATGGAGAAGATAGATGAATTATTCCCTGATTTTGTTTATAAGTGGAAAGATATTCCCGACGCGAACTCTATGCATAATTATGAAGAGATTAACAAGCTGATCGGCAATAAGAAAGAAATGACAGAAGAGTTTTTTTACGACAGGAACAAATTCGAGGATTGGGAACATAATTTCCTTATCCGGATAGGGGAAGGCTGTAATTTCAACTGCACATATTGTTCCCATATAAAGGCTATAGGAAGGCTGCATAGTAAAAGCATGGATGAATGTATCAGGGAATTTAAACTCGGCTACCGGCTCGAGTACAGGCTTTTCAGGATCACATCAATGGATATCGGGAGTTATGGAACTGATATTAACCTGACGTTTCCGTTTTTATTGAACCGGATGTTATCGGAGGCGGAAGACACCATATTCGTTCTGGAAGATATTAATCCTGTCTGGCTGTTAAAATATGAGAAAGAACTATTGCCGATAATAGAGAGGAAAAGAATTAAAATGATCCAGCTCCCCACACAGTCCGGAAGCTTGAGAATACTGGAGAAAATGCGGAGATGGCATGATGTTGACAAGCTTATAAAATTATTAAAATCAATAAAAAAAGCCGATCCGGATATCCTGTTAGCAACCGAGATCATTATCGGGTTTCCGACAGAAACCAGCCATGATTTTGAAGAAACTTTGAAGTTTTTAAAGCTTGCGCAATTCAGTTTTTCTTATATTTATCCATATTACGAAAATGAGTATATCGAATCCTATAAAATAACCCCGAAATGTGATAAGAAAACAATTGAAGAAAGGCTGGAAAAGGCAAAATCATTCTGCGGGAAAAACCGGATAAGCTATTCGATAATGCTTAATAATAATGAAGGAGTTAACAAATGAGTTCGAGGAAAACGATCGGAGTAAGTATTAGTAAAAGTTACTTTATCGCCTATATTGAATCGGACGGCATTCATAAAATAACGAGGTACCCCGATAATAAAAATGGTATTAATAGTTTTTTGGATGAACTGGATGACAATACGGTTATCGGGATAGAAAGACGCGGCCGGTCCGGCGCTTTTATTAAATCGATCAAGCATCTGATAAAAGAATATATATTGCTTTGTCATGAAGATTTTATTACTTTTATCAGCCTTACAGACAAAGAAATTAACGAATAGGAGAAGGAGAAATGAAGAATTATGTTTTAATTTTAATCGCGATGTTTACAATTAATCCGCTTTTTACTAAGCCGGTTTATTCAGAAGACAAAGACATTAAACTTGAAGATCATCAATCAAGCCTTAATGTGGATTTGATAACTGTTCTTCAAAATCGTAAATCGACACGGGGGTTTACCGATAGGGAAATATCATTGAAAGATCTGTCCACAATCCTATGGGCAGCAAATGGGATCAATCGTTATGATGGAAAAAGAACTGCTCCTTCACTTATGGGCATATATTTTATCCAGATCTATGTAACATCTTCCAATGGAACCTATCACTATGATCCGCCAAGCTCAACACTGAAATTCTTTTCAGATAAGGACTTAAGAGGGATTCTTGGCCGTCATAGTGTCGGCGGTATGTATGACATTCCAAAAGCAAGCTATGTTCTGATTTTGACGGCCAGACTTTATATGGCGCCTATATCGGAACCTTACGGTATTGATAAAGTCAGCAGGATAAATTATGCACACTCTACAGCCGGCTGCATAGCGGAAAATGTATATATTACTGCTGCTGCCCTTGGAATCGGAACACGAATTGCCGCAAATATCAATTTCAAAGAAATTATTGAAGAATTGAGGCTTGGCGAGGATGAAATCCCGCTCTACATAATGCCTCTTGGTTATCCGAATGCATCCGGGTCAGATCATCTATTTAAATAATACCAGTGAAGAAATAAATGCAGATCAGTCGGTGACGGATAGCCGGGAATGCAATATTCCGTCTTATGAACAAAGGATGTATTATCCCCGTCTACGGCTTCCTGAATGTAATACTATAATATTTTCCACCCCAGAGCGATCCGTCCCATTCTAAATCCTTCATTTTTTCAGGTATTAAATTCACCGGTATAGTTACCGCTTTCTTTCTGGTCTTGTAGTTCTTTTCCGCTAACGGATATTTATCATATAATTCTCTAACGAGTTTCTCCGTTTCATCTGCAATGAGTATTTTAGTACCGGGTTTAGCCACACGGATCATTTCTCTTACGGCCTTTTCCTTATCATTAAAAAAATTGATGCCCCCATTGTGTAAAACCACATCAAAACATTCATCATAAAAAGGAAGATTTTCAGCGCTGCCGTTAAAGAGGGATAGATTGTAACCCCATTTTTTATTATTTTTCCGACATCTTTTAAGCATGGATAGGGTGATGTCAAGGCCATAATACTCTGCATTCTTTGGGAGGTATTTTAAATCCATCCCCGTTCCGATAGAAACAATCAACACCTTATTTCCCTCTTTTATCTCAAGCTTATCCATCAGATCCCTGCGCATTTTTAAAAGCGAGTCTTTGATGAAAATCGGCGCTATAATGAGTTCCATAAAATCATATGCAAATGCGATCCAGTGATACATTTTCTCATAGATCCTGTTATCTCCGGTCAAATCATCCTTATTTGTAAAAATAGGTATTTTTTTAATAATCGGATATCTCTTGCCGGACTCTAAATTAATAAAATACTTATCCCGGAATAGCTCTAAAGGTTCTTGTGTAAAAGGATCACAAATCAATTTATTAATATCAGGCTTCATAACACCTCCTGTTATTTTTTTTTCAAGTAAGACAGCGCCAGCTCACACCAATCCAGATATGCCTCATAAACTTTCTGGCCGAAACGGATTGTCAATAATACATAGTCGTGGTTTCCATCCCGGTCAGGAATACCGCTGATCTCTTCATTGAAAAGGTTTAACATTGTTAAATCCTGTTTATGCCTGGATTGGAATTCCCGGATATGCCGGATCAGAATTGCCCTGTCCGACAGATTTCCAAAATATGTTTTTAATAGAATTTCATAACGGTTTATTTCAGTTTCAACCGGCTTCTTCAGCCAATCCCGAAGAGTTGTATTTCCATTTTCAGTTATTCTATATGAATATCTTTTTCTTTTCCCGCTGGCCGGAGCCATTTCCTTAACAATCAACCCTTCTTTTACAAGGCTTTCCAGTTCCGGGTAAATTTGTCCGAAGCTCTCGCTCCAGAAATAATTAAACCGGATCCCGATACATTTTTTAATATCATATCCGGAAAGCGGTTTCTCAGTCAAGAGTCCGAGGATGACATATTTTGTTTTTCTTTCCATAAATTTCTCCATATATCTATTAGATATATTTTAATAAAAAAAATTTTTTTTGTCAAGAGGTAAAGGAAAAATTTATTTCTATTTTGATAAAAGTGCCGATCAGGGATAAATGGATTATCCGCATTTTTATCCTGCATCCGATATTTTCGGATTAAAACCGGGAAGAGGGGCTTACTTTTTTATGCCGCCGGAAAGGCCCTCGATGAAATATCTCTGGAAGACCAGGAAAATAAAGATAGGTATGAGGGAGAACATGAAACCGGTCGCCATTATAAGCTCGGGAACCCTTCCTACGCTGTTGGAATTCAAAGCGGCTATCGCTATCGGTATCGTATAAAGATTGGAGCTGTCCAGCATGATGATCGGAATGAGGAAATCGTTCCAGACGCTTCTGAAAGTGAAAATAGAAAGGGCCGCCAGAGCGGGTGTGGAAAGGGGAAGTATTATATTCCACCAGATCTTTAAATGGCTTGCCCCGTCGATCTTGGCCGATTCGATAAAGGAATACGGCAGTTTTATATAGAACTGCCTCATGAGGAACACTCCTATGGCCGAAACAGACCCCGGCAGAATCAGTCCCAGAAGGTTATTCCTGAGGCGAAGTGCGATCATCAATTTGTAATAGGGCGAAAGCATTGTGATGGTAGGGAGCATGAAGCTCAGCAATATGAAATAAAAAAATAAATTTTTCAGGGGAAAGCGCAGGAAAGCGAATGCATAGGCGCAAAGAGAACAGAGCAGGAGGGTGAGCACGGTCGTGCCGGCCGTCACTATGATCGAATTGATGAAAGCGCCTCCAAGGTTTATTCCATGGGGGGCCAATAAAGCGTTGATGAAATTAGTAAGAGAATAACTGCCGAAATGAGGCCAGCCGTTGCTGAAATCCAGGAATTTCGGGGGTATGTTGAACATCTCGATTTTCGGACGGAATGACGCGTCGGCGAGCCAGATAAGGGGATAGAGAAATATAAGAGAAAAGGCGGAAAATGCGATCAATCCCAGGGTCTGGAAGAAGCTGAACCTTATCCGCTTTTTTTTCGAGTTCCTTATAACCCTTTCAAGGGAGTATTCGTAACTTACATCGGCCATAAATTAATCCTCCTCACGGCTGGAACCGAGTCCGAGCACTCTTACCTGTATTATGTTTATAACCACTATAATTGCGAAAACGAACCAGCCGGCCGCAGAGGCGAACCCGACCCTGGCAGGGGAAGCGTCGAAAGCGTAAAAATAAATATACGGCATGAAGGATTTTGCGGCGTTTCCGGCTCCGAAAATTCCAAGGCCGGTCAGAGGGAAAATAACGTAAATTATGTCGAATATCAGGAGGCCTCCGACAAGCGAAGTTATCATGACGAAAGCTATGGCGGGTCTCATCAGGGGCAGTGTGATCCTCGAAGCAATCTGCACGGGCGAGGCTCCGTCGATCCTTGCCGCTTCGTAAAGGTTGGGGTCGATCGTCTGCAGCTGCGAGAGAAAATAGACCATATGATAACCTGTCCATTGCCAGAAAGACACTATGATCAGCAGGGGAACGCAGAGTTCCTTGTTGTGAAGCCAGTCTACCGGTATCAACAGGTGGGTATCGGGGTTGACTTTCAATAATCCGAGAAGACCTAGAAAATAGTTTATAGTTCCCTGGTCGGGATTAAAGATCTGGCTGAAAAGCCATGCCGCTATAACCGAACTTATCACGCAGGGTACAAAAAAAGCCGTCCTCAATACCGCCTGCAATTTTTTATAAGGCAGGCTATTGAGGATAAAAGCCATAATGAAAGCTGCAGGGACCTGGGTAACGAGACATCCCGCTTCGTATTCGACGGTTATCACGACCGACTTCCAGAATTCTCCTCCGGCGATCAATTCCGACCAGATTTGCCTGTAATTTTCCAGACCGATAAAAACCGGGGGATTGACACCCGAAGCGTCGGTTAAAGAAAGGTAAAATCCCGAAATAAAGACATATAACTGAAACAAAAGTACCCCGATCAAAAATGGGGCAATGAACAGATAACCGTCGATCCCTTCCCTGAAGCCCTTTCTGGCAAAGATATTCCCCCTTTTTAAAACGGACGCCAAATTCGCCATCGGATACTCCTAAACTTTAATAAACCTGTTATGTTAACGTTAACGCAGCATGGATATGTTATCACAAAAAATAAATATGGTAAAATATTTTTTGAAATTATTTTTTACAAATCAGCCTTTCAATTCCCAGCTTGCGGCGAGAAAGGAAAGGGGAGGCATTTCAAAAAAGGCTTTCCCGTTTGCAAAACGGGCTTCGCTAAAAATAACCGGCTTGATCATGCCGGGATTTTCAAAGGTATTGGAGTCCTTAGGGTCGTTCCCTGTTAAAAGTTCGGCGTTTTTAAGGCTGCTTATTCCGGCCCCCGATATTTCCATCTTGACGGTCATTTTTTCGGCCATGCTGCGGTTTATGACGAAGCTGTGCAGGATGCCCCCGGAAAGCACGGCGCTTGCATCCGCGTATGAAGCTTCTATATTACTCTTTGTTTGATATGATTGACTTTTTATAATCGGGATAAGGGATAAACCCTCCCGCCTTTTTGAGAACATTTCGAAAACATAATAGGTCGATTGCAGGAGTATTTCTTTCCCGCGCGTCATAACGGGCGCTATAACATTAACGGCCTGGGACAAATTGGCGATCCTCACGCAATCGGCATGACGTATGAAGCTGTTTAAAAAGCCGGCGGCCGCCAGGGCGTCTTCAAGGTTGTAAATTTCCTCGAGAAGATGCGGGGCTCTTTCACCCTTTCCGTCGGATATCATATTTTTATACCAGACATTCCATTCGTCGAAACTAAGATAAATTCTCTTTTTACTCCTCCTCCTGGCCTGGACAAAACGGCAAGTGGCGTCGGTTTCCTCTATCTGCCTGTCGATCGAACCGGCCGCGGCTAGATATTCCATAGTATCGTTTTCTTTATTCCCCACGTATCGGTGAATGCTGATATAATCTATTTTATCCCCGAGATATTCGAGAACTTTGCAGTCCCAATCCAGGTAAGTGGGGAGATCGAAAGCGCTGGTCCCGCAGGCCGTCAATTCGATGGAGGGGTCGAGATCCTTCATCATCCCGGCGGCCTGGCCGGCGAGAACGGCATATTGTTCAGCCGGCGTGTGGCCGATCTGCCAGTGTCCGTCCATTTCATTTCCCAGGCACCATAATTTCACGTTGTGCGGCTCTGAAAAACCGTTTTCCGTTCTCATGTCGGAAAAGTGCGTACCCCCCGGACTGTTACAGTATTCCAGCCAGTTCCGGGCTTCCTCGGGAGTTCCAGTCCCCAGATTGACTGTCAGCATGGGGGACCAGTTCATCTTTCTGCATAGCTTAATATATTCGTCGGTGCCGAACTTGTTGGTCTCGACGCTCCTCCATGCCAGGTCGATCATGGCCCGTCTTTTATCGGCAGGACCCACCCCGTCCAGCCAGTGATAGCCCGATGCGAAGTTGCCGCCCGGGTAGCGCATTACGGTCATATCGAGCTTCTTTAATGCTGCAAGCACGTCTTTGCGGCAGCCTTCGCTGTCCGCAAGAGGGCTTGAGGGGTCGTAAACGCCTTCGTATACGGCCCTTCCCATGTGTTCCAGGAATCCGCCGAAAATCCTCGGATCGACCCTGCCTTTTTGAAAATCTGGATGCAGAAAGATATCAGTATTCATATAATCCTCCGCCGGAACCGGGAGATACTGCGGCCGGTCAATTCCCCGCGGATACCTTCATCTCCGCGATGAAAATGCCAGTATCCTGCCAATTTCCGTTTTCAGCCACGACTTCAAACGCTGTAATCCTGCTCCAGTCAAAAAGACCTTCAGGAGAGTACCATTTGTCCTTCCATGTCCCCTGCTCCCTGAAGTCTTCAAGCGGAACGGCCACGGTCTGCCACTCGGAAGTGTTTTTCAGCGATTTCTCGTCAAGAGTAAATCTGATGCGCCATGGAAGTGAAAGAGTGTCGTCCTTCCTTGTTGAAATGAACCGTACATCGAGATTCTTAAAGCCGGGTTTTAGTTTAATTTTCATTACAAAATTGTATTTCATTTTCAAAAGGGCCGACAGGTCCTTCATGGGCTTGAAAGAGAATCTGAGAACGCCGTATTGATCGAGGTTTTCCATTTTTATAACGGTTTGCCCGTTTTCGGAAACAGTGTCGCAATAGAGGTCTATTACGCCATACTTATAGAAATCGTCAAGCAGTATTCCCGGGGCGGGATATTGTCTGAATATCGTCAATTCGGAAGTTTCCGGAAGTATCCTGATCTTTTTTTGCGCCGGCTCGCTGAAGCCCAGCGCCTTCAGCAGAGGGAGGTTCAAATCCGTCTCGAAGACTTCATTGGACCCTTTTTTGAACAGCCCGAACCCGCTGCGGTAATCCCATGATGTACGCGGGATGGAATATTTCATAAGTATCTTCCGGACGGCTTCATACCAATAAACACGGTCGCTTTCCGGGGAATTTTTCATGTAGACGCCGAATTCTCCGCAGTACAGGGGCTTTCCGGTTTTGTTCCGGAATTCTACCGCCTTCAGGATCAGCGTCTCTAAAGCCGCGTCGTTCGCTTTATCGGGATAATACCTTAAGCCCGACGCAACCCACGTATTCAGCAATTCCGAGGGACAGAGAGGCATCCTGTCTTTGCGGTAGGGATAGGGGACATTAGTAAGCGGCGCCAGGGAGGGCGTCATCCATTCATCTCCCTGGTGGGCAAAGAGCATCGGTTCGTAGAAATGAAATGTATAAATTATATTATCGTCCCCGAAATCCGGCAGAAGATAGAGGGAATCTATATCGTCCCAGTTGCAGCCCCCGACGATAACCGCATGTTTTTTATCGATCTCCCTGATCTTCTTCAGGACATTCAGCTCGATCTTACCCCAGGCTGCCGGATTGATGCCATGCGGCTCGTTAAGGATTTCGTAATAAAGAAAATCCCCCCGGCTTTCATAACGCCCGGCCAGTTGAACCCAGACTTTCGTTAAAATATTTTCTATGGACGCGTCGGTGTTTCTGGACGGGTCGAAGCTGTGATTGTCAATTATCAATGATATATTCAGCTCTTCGCAGATATTCACCGCCTCATCGAGAAACCGGAATAAAAGCGGATCTATTTTATAATCCGGTGCGCCGCCTGTCATCGCGTGAAGGTTGATCGGCAGGCGGATCACGTCGCATCCGAGGCTTTTCAAATCCTGAAAATCCTTTTTTGTATATTTACTGGACTGGACAGTTCGAGGCGAATTTTCCTGGAACCATTCGGTCAGATTCACCCCTTTTGAAAAAATATCTTTCGGATAAAGGGGCAAAGCCGTCAAAAACAAAAGGATAATAAAACATGATTTCCGGGTCATGAGAACCTCCTGCAGGGGAAATTATCCGAGATTTTCCAAATGATTCATCATTTTGCTAATTCCGAAAGTCTTTTCATACAAGCAATGATTTTACCTTGCCCGAAATATTTTGTCAAACCAATTTTTGAGAGTTTTTCCCGGAGGGTCGTTATCGACCAGTGCCGCGCTGTTCATTGAAATTTTGATACGGAAAAGGAAAATTTGAAATCAGGACCAGAATTCCGGGGTTACCCAAAAAGAAAAAAACTAAAAGACATTGATGCATTAAATAGGGCCTATTGGAGCGAACGTATCATGTACTGATCGATCGATTTATTCATGAGTCTTATCTCCTGTTTTTTCATGAGTCGTTTCAGCGATTGAAATTTCAATTTTAATTGGCCTTTTTGCCTTCGTTTTTACTCTCGCCGTTTCCTTCCTTGTGATATGGCCAATTATACTCAGCAAAGATATGACTATTCCCGCGGCTATAAAAAATCTTTCGGTTTTGTAACGCGACTCTTCCTTGTCTGCTTCCGTGATTATATGATGCTCTTTATTGTAAGCCTTGAGCTTTTGTTCAGCCTGGTACTTCTTGTGAAAAGCCTTCAGGTCCTTGTCGTTCATCAATTTTTCAAAATTCGATATTACAGCCTCTAAATTGGTTCCGGTATTATACTCTTCCGCAGGCCGGGCCGTACTTAGTGCAAATAGAATGAGCAGACTTAAAATGAATACCTTCATAATTCGAAACCTTTTTATTGAGATTAAAAGTTTAAACCAATATTTCCCATTTGACATCTTGTTCTCCCGGAAAAATGTTTTCCAAATCCTAATTGGTACCATTATAACCCCTCTGTTTTTACCCGTCAATGATATTTATCCGCTCAGTACCGAATTTTTGGTCAATAAATCCTGAAAACCATTGATATTTTCTTCTCTGAACAGCATAAGCCGACAGTCATCCCTTCGTTCTTTGGCACTGCAACCTGTATACCGCGCATGGATGACAACCTTGGGAATAACTGCCAGAACCGTTGAATTATTGATAAATCCTTTGGACAGGATTAGAATAATGGGATTGAGGATATAAAATGCAATTTATTAGACACGCTACATTTGTCTTAATATTAAATAATAAAAAAATATTAGTTGACCCAATGCTCTCAGATGTTGGAGCATTACCGCCTATTCCATCCAGGGCTAACAGAATGAGAAATCCTTTGATACCATTACCTGTAGAAATAAATTATTTAATCAAAGATGTTGATGCTATATTGCTTACGCATTATCATTCTGACCACATCGATAAAGCGGCTGAAAAAATTCTGCCGAAAAATATTCTTATATTTTGCCAACCGGGGGATGATAAAAAACTAAAAGGTAAAGGATTTACAAATGTTCAAACCATTAACGATAAAATAGTATGGGAATCAATTTCATTTAA
The DNA here is from genome assembly GCA_963768055.1 of uncultured Spirochaetota bacterium. Classification (GTDB taxonomy): domain Bacteria; phylum Spirochaetota; class Brevinematia; order Brevinematales; family JAOACQ01; genus CAVYGN01. The sequence goes on from CAVYGN010000001.1 coordinate 555,694, forward strand.
AAGATTTCCTGCTAATCATGCCGAAGGTAATTTTCTTAATAAATTAATGGGAAAATCATCCTCATATTATATTCAAAAAGGGACGGAATCATTATTTATAACTGGTGATGCGATTTTAGATAAATTATTGATCAATAGTTTAGAAGAAACAAAACCGAATTTAATAATAGCAAATTCCGGTTCTGCCCAGTTTCTTTGGGGTAAACCGATAACATTGACAGCCGACTCATTAAGAAAAATTAATCAATTGCTGCCTGATGCCAGAATAATAGCGGTTCATATGAATGCGATTAACCATTGTATATTATCTAAGGATGAATTAAATAAATTCATAATTAAGGAAAACCTGACAATGAAAATTAATATTCCAGATGAAGGTGATGTAATTGTGCCATTTTCCCGGTAAAATGCTGCTGCCATTCACCGATAGTTGATGACCATGTTAGTGAAAGCTTTTCCTGATCAGATGTTAATGTACAAAGGATTTTACTGCGGGACAAATCTATTCTCCCGGTATTTTCCATCCAATCCTATTGCTATTTTGTAATGGCTATCATTCACCTATGCATTCATCTGTTAAATGTTGAATATCAGGATCGGAAATAGTATATTAATTATAGGAAGTTTCGAAAAATTCATCAGGAGGTTTCATTATGGAAGAAGAAAAATCCACTGAACAATCACCATCAAATAGAATGAATCCCAAGGTTGATTTTTATTTTAGTAAAGCCAAAAAGTGGCAGGAAGAATTGGAGAAATTGAGAATGATCGTTCTTGACTGCCGGCTGTACGAAGAATTGAAGTGGGGCGTTCCCTGTTACTCTTTTCAGAACAGCAACATAGTTTTAATACATGCATTTAAAGAATACTGCGCGGTTTTGTTTTTCAAAGGCGCCTTGTTAAAAGATGCCAACGGCATTCTAATCCGGCAAACGGAGAATGTGCGGGCAGCGCGCCAGATTCGGTTCACAAGCGTTCGTGAAATAGTTGAGATGGAAACCATCTTGAAAGCCTATATTTTTGAAGCCATTGAAGTTGAAAAAGCCGGTTTGGAAGTGAATTTTAAAAAGACTGCAGAATTCACCATTCCTGGAGAATTTCAAAATAAATTGGATGAAATCCCCGCCTTGAAAACCGCTTTTGATGCACTGACGCCGGGGCGGCAAAGAGCGTACATATTTTATTTTTCTCAACCCAAACAATCCAAAACACGGGAGACAAGGATTGAAAAATCTATGCAGCAAATCCTCAATGGAAAGGGATTAAATGATCAGTAATTATTCAATAAAGGAACTGCCATGATCAATAAGTTTCTTCCTCGACGAATCGATAATACATATCGCGGTCATAAACTCGCACTGTGGCTCTTTGCATTGAGTGTGTCCGTGAAAATCTTTCAGTGCCTGATGGTTATATTCAACGGTAATTCTACCGCGATTTATGCCGACGGATTTCCCCTTAAAACATTTCCACCCGCTGCCGCACAGACAGTTATTGCACTGTTCGCGCTCTCGGGTCTTCGTCTCCTGATCATCTCTCTGTTATGTGTGCTCGTATTGGTCAGATATCGCAGTATGATTAGTTTTATGTTTGCATTGCTGGTTTTCGAATATCTGACCGGACAAATGATTTTCCACTTCGTTCCACTTGTCCGCACGGGAACACCGCCAGGACCCGTCGTAAACTTCATATTTTTTATTTTGTGGGTTGTTGGCCTCGTGCTATCACTATGGAGTCAAGGCAATCAGGAGGTAAAGGATTTACCGCCTAAAGCAGGCTCTGGAGAAAAGGCAGCCCCATAACAATTTAACCAAGGTCACTCGCTTTAAACTTTTTTAACTATCTCCTCAATACTACAAGAAGGATTTTCCGATAGATATTTCTCCAAAAGTTTTTTCAACCCATCAAGCATCATCTGCCAGTTTTTCTCTGAATGTTCGCGATCTGCTTCTGTCGGGTTTTTATCTTGTGAAAGAGTAACTTTGGTTTGATTTCCACTCTGTTCAAGTTCTATTGTAACAATATGGTAATTCTCTTTTATATCAGGGTCGCCAGAAAGAGGACTAAAATGACTGTACTGCAATATCCGTTCTTTTTCCAATTTGAGAATAAACCCTTTGTCTTCATATGGCTTACCTTGCCATTCACCTCTCCAGAAAATGGGACTGCCGATTTTCCAACCGGTTACTACATCAGTTCCAAACATATATTGCTTTATGATTTTCGGTTTGATCAATGATCCCCAAACAACAGCGATCGGAGCATTGATTCTTGCTGATGCTTTTGCAATTAAATCTTTTTTCATAAATACCCTCTTTTTTCAAAATAATAAAAAGAAAATTAATAGTCAATAAAGGGCGGTTCTAATAACTAACAATATTGTTAACAATTAGCATTCTAATTGTTTATAATCCGCCCAATGGGCCCTGGTGCCTGGACTGGTGCCAGTCTCCAGGACAGGTGTGTTACCTATCCGCCTTGCCTGTATCGGCTTGCCCGATGAAAAGGCTATGTCCTGTAAGGAGGTTATTAGAAACGCCCTAAATATAATTGCAAAAAAATACCTTGACAAAAAAATAAGCCGGCAATAAATTTCAATATAAGCCGGCTGGGTAAGCGGCATTATCAAAAATTTTTACCGCTGAAATATTCAGGAGGATTTCATGGGAAAAGTCGTTTTCACTCAGGTCAACGGCGGGCAGCTGCCCAAACAAGCGCCTAAAGTATTACCTGCCGGAGTACTTGGATTGGACGGGTGGGCAAACAGGCTCCTGGTAGTAATTTATTGCGTGTGGGTAGCAACAATCGCCCGGCAGGCGATCAGAATACGAAACCAAAAATCTTCGTAGAAATTGCCGGTTATTGTAATAGGAGGAGAATTATGAGAACGAAACAGAAAATGCCTAAAAATATAGATGACTATATTGCCGGTTACCCGGAGGATGTTAGAAAAATTCTCCAAAAAATAAGACAGACGATCAGGGAGGCAGCTCCAGGTGCGGAAGAAACAATCAAATATGGAATGCCGACTTTCATGCTGAATGGTAACCTGGTTTATTTTGCAGCTTTCAAAAAGCATATCGGGTTTTATCCTCCTGTTTCATCAGGAAATTCGAAGTTCAAGGAGAAATTATCAGTTTATGAAGGTGCGAAAGGCTCGCTGAAGTTTCCACTGGATAAACCAATTCCATTTGATCTGATCGACATAATAGTGAAGTTAAGAGTAAAGGAAAACCTGGAACGAACCAGGCAGGTATCCGGCGCCCCTTGACTTATTTAAAATAAACTACTATTTTTTGTTATAAAAAAGAGTAAAAAAGGAGGGGTTTATGATCAACAAAGAAGATAAAATTATTTTAGTTACAGGCGCTACGGGCCACCAGGGCGGTGAAGTTGTTCGCAGCCTTTTAAGGAACGGATGGAAGGTCGACGCCCTTACCAGGGGACGATCCGGGAAGATCGGCGCTTTGAAAGACCTGGGTGCAAGGATTGTTATAGGCGACATGGAAAATGAGGCCTCGCTGGATGAGGCTATGAAAGGAGTTTACGGCGTATTTTTAATCACTACCCCTATGGAAGGAGGTGCTGACGGCGAGATTAAGAGGGGAAAGACGGTTACCGATTCGTCCGTAAGAGCGGGTGTTAAGCATCTTATATTTTCTTCGGTCGGTTCGGCAGATAGAAATACAGGAGTTCCTTTTTTTGAAACCAAGAGGGAAATCGAGCTTTATATAAAAAGTAAAGGGATTCCATATACCATTTTCAGGCCTGTATCTTTTATGATTAATTTTGAGCAGCCGAATATGCGGGATTCCATTCTTGCAGGAAAACTAAGGTCATCCTACCCTGAAAATAAAAAAGAACAGTATCTGGCTCTTGAAGACCTCGGGGCGTTTGTCAATATTGCTTTTGAAAACCCGGATACATATATCGGAAAAGAGATAGAACTGGCCAGTGACGAATTGACCGCGAATCAGATTGCGGATTCGTTTTCGAAGGTTCTCGGGCAAACAGTCAAGTATGAAAATATACCCCTTGAAGATATAAGGAAACAGATGGGTGAAGCATTTTACAAAATGCAAAAATGGCATATGAATAACAGTTACAATGCCGATATAGCGGCGTTAAAGAAAATCTATCCGCAACTAACCTCTTTCGATAGTTACCTGAAGCGTCATGAATGGCATAAATAGCGCTTTGTCGTGATCAATGGTATTTCGCTGGACGGCGTCATACAGTCACCGGCCCGACCCGATGAGGATTTTCGCGGTGATTTCAAGTATGGCGGGAGGAGCCTGATCGATAGCCATCATAATGTAATCAAGTTCTTCTGGAAAATTCTGCCAAAAAACGGCGGGCCGGTTGCCGCCCGCGGCCCGGATAGCCAACTTTTCGATGTCGCGGTATACTCAAGTGGGAGTTCATTATCATGGAGGTTATTGTGAAACAAGCCAATATTGGTAAAATCGGCTTTTTCTCGTCTGCTTTATTCCTGATGCTGACGGCAGTCCTGCATTTGATCGAACCTGAATATGATACTTCAAAGCACCTGATAAGCGACTATGAACTTGGCAAATTCGGCTGGATGATGTCTCTTGCTAAACCGGAAGGTCGCTTTTAAAATTAATATCAAAAAATAAAAGATCCGGAGAGAGGGGGACTGCCGGGGATACGAACCCGAATTTACTTTGTTGTAACTTCAACTTCGGTAAAGAATTATAAATTCATACAATTTTCGAGGGTCACTCATGGCGTAACCAAAACGTACCCAATTTATAACCACTAAATTTATACTAATTTCTTATAAAAAAGATAACTTTTATATAAGATTTCATCTTAAATTATTATAAATAATATCGAATTAAAATGCACATATATTGACGATATTTTCCGGAACAAATTCTTTTAGAAATATAACCTTTGGCAGCCCATTACAAGTTTATCTATCCATAAATTGTATCAATGATCTTATAAATATTAATACCTTACTTGACAATAATCTATAAAATTTTTATGATAAAATCGAGGTATTCATTATGATTAGAAATTTAATTTTGGATTACTGGATTGATGGCGGCTGGTATGTCGGAAGACTGAAAGAAATTCCAGGAGTTTTCAGCCAGGGGAAAACTCTGAAAGAGCTGGAAGAAAACATTATCGATGCTTATAAATTAATTCTTGAAGATAATAAGGATGATGATTTTCATGAGAATATTCATGAAATAGAGCTAGAGGTTTCCATTTGAAACGAAACCGTTTCATCAAAGAACTTGAAGATGCCGGTTGCATTCTTAAAAGGCATGGCGGCCGTCACGACTTATTTCAAAATATTTCAAACGGAAAATAGCTCCAATTCCAAGACATGCTGAAATAAAAGAAAGTTTATGCAGGCTGATAAGGAAGCAGCTTGGTATTTAATCATATTGAAATACTTCATTCGCCAGCCGCTGAACAGCCTGTTTGAAAAACGCAAGCACAATTTAATTCACATTTAATGCCAATGTCGCACTTTTACTCTATAAGCCATTATTGACAATACATATCATATAAGGTATATTAAATTCATACGGAGGACAGCTATGCTTGTTTTACATGGAGTATATAATAAAGGAAAAGTTGAAATTACAGAACCTGTCCCGGAAGGTTTAAAGGGCCCGGTAGACCTGATTATCAAGCAAAATCCTGAAAAGAAAAAACATCTTGTAATAAAACAATTTGATGAATTGAACAGGGAAATGCTGAAGCTTAATATCACCTTAAAAAAGGGACAGGATATCGACAGGATTGCGGATGAGGCTTTTAATGGTTTACCTTGATTCAAATATACTGATATATAGTTTTGTCCATGAAGATGAAAATAAACAGGCCAAATCCATAAAGCTTATTAAAGACCTGATGCAGCAGAATGAATTGCTGATTTCTCCTTTAGTAATTCAGGAAAGCGCTTATGTAATGTCAAGATTGGGAGTAAATAAAGAGCTGATATCCCAAAACATTGATTTGTACTCTGAATTTTGCCTAATACCCATCGAAGCCAGGTCAATTCTGGCAGCTAAAGACCTGGCATATAAAACAGACTCTTACCGCAGTTTTAATGATGCTCTCCATGTAGTTCTCGCCGAATTGTTTTGTGATAAATTAATTACTTTTGATAAGGGTTTCAAGAGTTTTGCTTCTTTCACTCCTTTGAATATTGAGATATTATAATCTAACTTGCCCGTTTTCCTATAATTCATGCCAATGTCTATTTTCCTTGTTTGACATTTATCCTTTTTAAATGATAAAATAATCAAGGAGAATAATATGTCTTATCAATTGACAGTGGATTACCCTGAAAATTTACCCGACATACTTCAGGAATCCAGGGAAGAATTTGAAAAAGAAGCAAAACTGGCGCTTTTTATCAAATTGTTCGAGATGAAAAAAATATCATCCGGTATGGCTGCACAATACTTAGGAATAAACCGTGCCGGTTTTTTAGCCAATTTATCCCGTTTCGGAGTATCCATGATCGATTTAACAACCCTTGAATTATCAGAAGATATTAAAAATGCCTGAAACTTCTATTGTCATAAATACAGGTCCGCTGGTTGCACTAGCAGCAGCCGTTATCCGTGAATCTGGTGAATCATTATGCAAAAAGCTCATTTGAAAATCGATATACCGAATGATATTTTAATATTGCTGGATGAAACCGAATCCGATTTTATTCTGGATATGAAACATTATACAGCCGCATTTCTATTCCAGAAGGGCAAATTAACCATCGGGAAAGCAGCAGAATTAGCGGGAATGTCCCGGATTGAATTTGAGCAGTTTCTGGGTAATAATCGCCTGCCAATTTCAAATTTAACCATTGATGATATTCATAACGATCTCGACCTTTTGGAAAATATAAATTAATGAGCACCAATAGCTTAGATTGAAAGAATTTGAAAAAGAAGCAAAACCGGCGCTTTTTATAAATTTATTAGAGATGAAAAATATTTTGAGAATAAGGCTACTCATAAATCATTTTCTTCAAAATTATTTTCAAAATCTTGAGAGATCAAGAAAACATATCTTTCCAGTAAATATTCAGAACGTTGATAACGTAACGTCTTATATTCAGAAGGAATATAGTTTTTCAATCCGGTAAGCGGGTTAAAGAGACAGCAGGCGCGTGCGATCATGTCGGTTTACGGAAACACTCATACCGGCGCGATGAAGATGCGGTAATTAAGTTAATCTGTGAAATTAATGATTTTTATTCTCTATTGTCTTTTTTGCATGGGGAAAATATAATTAATCCGGTAAAATTCATTTGGCATACATGCAATGAAAAGTTAAACCGGAGATATAAATGGCAAAGTCCAACGAAAATTATTTAAGAGAAGAACCTCTTGAAAAACAGCTCTGGAAAGCTGCTGATAAACTCAGGAAAAACATCGATGCTGCGGAATACAAACATATTGTTCTGGGATTGATTTTCCTGAAATATATCTCGGATGCTTTTGAGGAGCTGCACTCAAAATTAAAAAGCGGCAAGGGAGAATATGCCGGAGCCGATCTGGAAGATAAAGACGAATACAAGGCTGAAAATGTTTTCTTTGTTCCCGAAATCGCCCGCTGGCCTTATATACAGGGGAAGGCAAAACTGCCTGCAATCGGGAAAAATGTAGATGATGCGATGGATGCAATTGAAAAAGAAAATGCCTCTTTGAAAAATGTTCTTCCAAAGGTGTATGCCCGCGGGAATCTTGACCCGACCAGCCTCGGCGGTTTGATCGATCTGGTCGGGAATATTGCTCTAGGCGATGCTAAAGCCCGGAGCGCTGATGTTCTCGGGCATGTGTTTGAATACTTCCTTGGTGAATTTGCCCTGGCGGAAGGTAAGCAGGGCGGACAATTCTATACCCCCGGAAGTATTGTCGAATTGCTTGTGAACATGCTTGAACCTTATAAGGGGCGGGTTTTTGACCCATGCTGCGGTTCGGGCGGGATGTTTGTACAGTCGGAAAAACTGGTGCAGGAACACCGGGGCAAAGTTAACGACATTTCGATTTACGGGCAGGAAAGCAACCAGACTACCTGGCGTCTTGCAAAAATGAACCTTGCGATTCGCGGGATCGACAGTTCCCAGGTAAAATGGAATAACGAAGGCTCTTTTCTGAACGACGCTCACAAGGATCTGAAAGCAGATTTTGTCATAGCCAATCCGCCTTTTAACGATAGCGATTGGAGCGGGGATCTCTTGCGAAAAGACGGCAGATGGAAATACGGTGTGCCTCCCGCCGGTAATGCAAACTATGCATGGATACAGCACTTCTTATATCATTTAAGTCCGGGCGGCATTGCCGGATTCGTCCTGGCAAAAGGTTCCCTGACTTCCAAAAGTTCCGGTGAAGGCGATATACGCAAAGCCTTAATTGAAGCGCGTTTTGTTGACTGCATTGTGAACCTTCCGGCAAAGCTTTTTCTGAATACCCAGATACCAGCGTGTCTCTGGTTTTTAAGCCGTAATAAAGCTAATGGCGGATACCGTAACCGGACTGATGAAATACTGTTTATCGACGCACGTAATGTTGGGCACCTGATCAATCGAAGGACAAAGGAACTTTCAAATGAAGATATTCAAAAAATCTCCGGTACGTATCATTCATGGAGAAGTATGAGCGGAAAATATCAAGATATAAAAGGCTTCTGCAATTCCGCCTCGATCGAGAGGGTAAAGGAACTGGATTATGTCCTGACGCCGGGACGGTATGTCGGACTTCCCGATGATGAGGATGATTTCGACTTTAACGAACGATTTACCGGCCTGAAAGCGGAATTTGAAGCGCAGTTGACGGAAGAAGAAAGACTTAACAAGGCGATTAAAGAAAACCTGGCAAAGATAATCATTAAATAGTATGGTTATTCAGTAAAGTAATATATAATTTTTCTTATTTTACTTTGGGCAGATAAAGTAAAATATGAAATGTCTTAATTTACTCGGGAGCGGTTTGTGGAAATCAAGGATTATAATGCCGGTTCTTACAAAAAAGGTTATGAGTATCAATATTTCCTGCCTGAAAAAATAAACCATTCATATTCCTGGACTGATGAAACAATAAACACGCTACTTGAAAAGGCTTCTTTAAAAATAGGAGAATTAAACTCTTTTTCAAGATTTATTCCGGATACGGACATGTTTATCAAAATGCATATTTTCAAGGAAGCCGTATATTCCAGCAGGATTGAAGGGACAAGGACCAATATTGAAGAAGCGTTGATTGAAGAAAAGGAAATTGATCCTGAAAAGAGGGACGATTGGCAAGAAGTTAATAATTATGTTCTGGCGATGAATCAGGCGATAGATGAACTTAAAAACATACCGCTTTCAAACAGATTGATCAGGAATACCCATAAAATTCTCTTGTCAAGCGTCAGGGGGGAACATAAAAATCCGGGAGAATTCAGGCGTTCCCAAAACTGGATCGGGGGAGCAAGCATAGAGGATGCGGTTTTTATTCCGCCCGCTCAAAACGAATTGCCGGAATTGCTTACCGACCTTGAAAAATTTCTTAATAATAAAGAAATCCAGCTACCCCATCTTGTCCGTATCGCAATAACACATTACCAGTTTGAAACAATTCACCCTTTCCTTGATGGGAATGGAAGAATCGGCAGATTAATGATCACCCTTTATCTTGTTTCAAACGGCGTCCTGGAAAAACCTCTTTTATACCTTTCCGATTTTTTTGAAAAAAATAAACCGTTGTATTATGAAAATTTGACAATCGTCCGTACGAATAATAATCTTGGCCAGTGGATTAAATTTTTCCTGACCGGTATTATCCAGACAGCTGAAAATTCAGTAACAACATTAAAGAAAATCATGGATTTGAAATCATCGATTGAAAAAGACAGCATTCTCAATATGGGCAAACGTTCGAAACAGGGTCTGGAATTTCTGCATCAATTGTTTAAAAAACCCATAGTTTCAATTAAAGATGTTCAGATCATGACAGGCCTCTCATCCAAAGCTGCAAACGATCTGGTCAAGGCATTCATAGAAAATAAAATCCTTATCGAATCGACCGGTTATCATAGAAACAGGATTTTTATATTTGACAATTATGTAAAAATGTTTTGATTGGGAAGCTTTAATGCGAGAGAGGAAGGATTGAAATGGGTAAAATATCGGAATTTTTACACATACCCGGCGGCAAATTGGTAAATAACAGCAGTTTTTACCCCGTTTTGCACTATCGAGGGTGCCGGTATGAATGAGTGGAAGGAATGTAAACTGGGGGATGTGGTTAACTCAAATGTAGTAAGTATTACAACAGCCTATCCCCACAGGTTAATTAAATATTTAGACACTGGATCAATTACTTGTGGTAAATTGGACTCGTATCAAATAATTCCAATAGAGCAAGCTCCGAGTAGAGCAAAACGACTCGTCAAAGATGGTGATATTATTTATTCTACAGTACGTCCGATTCAACAACATTATGGTTATATAAAAAATCCTCCTGAAAACCTAGTTGTTTCAACTGGATTCTCTGTTATTGAAACAAAGAGAGACATTGCTGATTCTTTGTTTATTTATTATTTGATATCTTCAAAAGAAATTGTGGGGTTTCTTGACACTATCGCTGAAGGTTCAACTTCTGCATATCCGTCTTTAAAGCCATCAGATATAGAACAACTCGACATCCTCCTTCCTCCTCTCCCCGAACAGCGTGCCATCGCCTTGGTACTTTCCAGTCTCGATGATAAAATCGACCTGCTAAACCGGCAGAACAAAACGCTGGAAGCTATGGCCGAAGCGCTCTTCCGGCAGTGGTTTGTGGAGGAAGCGGATGAAGGGTGGGAGGAGAAAGTAATTACTGAATTATTTGAAATAAGAGATGGTACACATGATTCACCAAAGCAGAAAGAAACAGGAAAACCATTAATAACATCAAGGCATATTCTAGAAAATAGGCTTGATTTTGAAAACGCTTACTTAATATCTGATGAAGATTTTCATGATGTTAATCGAAGAAGTAAAGTGGATACAAATGATATTTTATTTTCAATGATTGGAACTTTGGGGCTGCTTTATCTTGAACAATCGACAGAAATAAATTATGCAATAAAAAACATTGGGTTATTTAAAACATCACAAAATCCAAAATGGTTATACTATACCTTTTTATGGTTAAAATCACCTTTTGGACAAGATTTTATATATGAACAAAGGAGTGGAAGTACACAAGAGTATATTTCTCTTTGTGGCCTAAGAAGTATTGTGTTTAGAATACCACCTCATAATTTCTTAGATAAATTTAATTCAATTGTTGAAAATTTATTTGATAAAAGAAAGAATAACTGCAATCAAATCCACACCCTGGAAAAACTACGAGATACTCTGCTGCCTAAGCTGATGAGCGGAGAAGTAAGAGTGAAAGCCTGATTTGTAATATGGTTGATTAGTTATTTCATTAAAAAGGAGTTTTACCGATGCTGCCTTCTATTAACCGTTCCGCTCTGATTATTACAGCAAAACAGGGCTTTTTTAACAAACTTGCTGAGATTTCTGGCGAAGAAGCCATGAAAGAGGAAAAACCCGAATCGTTTGATGAATCAACGGTTTATTTGATACCAGTTGATTTATTCGACGATGAAGCGGTATGGGAATATCTGGAAAACAACTACATGCCGATATTAAAGTGTGAAATTGAAAGCTGGTATAATTTGCCTCTGGAATGGGCTGAAAAAGTTACTTTTAAACAGTTTAAGTCCTGGTTTACGATCAGTTATCAAAGCATGGTTCATGATACCCTTGATAACGAACTTGATTATGATGATTAAGGGAAAAAGATGCTAAATATAATCACCGAATCCGAGATCGAACAGCATGCTATCGACCTTCTCGAAAAACAGGATTACCGGTTTGTCTTCGGCCCACATATCGCTCCTGACGACGATTACGCTGGAAAGTTGCCTTTTGAATTGGCAAAACGCCTCTCTTTTTCGGATGTGATCCTTATTGACCGGATTGAAAAAGCTGTTGCCCGTATCAATCCTGAAATTCCGCCTGATGCCCGTGAAGACGCCGTAAAACAAATACAGCGCCTCAATTCCCCCGATCTCATAACCAATAATGAAACTTTTCATAGAATGCTCAGCGAAGGTGTAAAAGTATCCTATCAGAAAGACGGCAATGGCAGGGGCGACCTGGTCTGGCTTATAGATTTCACTAAACCGGAGAACAATGATTTTATGGCTGTAAACCAGTTCACCGTTATTGAAAGCAATGTTAATAAACGCCCCGATATCGTCCTGTTTGTCAACGGCCTGCCACTGGTTGTCATAGAACTTAAAAACCCGGCGGACGAAAATGCGACTATACATGCTGCTTTCCGGCAGCTCCAAACCTATAAACTGTTTATTTCAAATCTATTTACGTATAACGCATTTATGATAATTTCCGATGGCCTGGAAGCGAGGGCCGGGACAGTATCATCAGATTTTAACCGTTTCATGGCCTGGAAAACGGCGGATGGCAAGACGGAATCTTCGGGGCTTGTCAGCCAGCTGGAAATAATGATTATGGGAATGTTGAATAAACAAACATTGCTCGATTTGATCCGGCATTTTATAGTGTTTGAGAAATCGAAGAAGGAAGATCCGAAATCCGGCCTGATTGTTGTAGAAAACATTAAGAAGCTTGCTGCTTACCACCAGTACTATGCCGTAAACCGAGCGGTTGAATCGACCCTCCGGGCTTCAACCGGCGACCGCAAGGGCGGTGTTGTCTGGCATACCCAGGGTTCCGGGAAATCATTATCGATGGTATTTTACACAGGGAAGATCGTTCTCGCGATGGACAACCCGACTATCGTTGTAATAACCGACCGGAACGACCTGGACGACCAGCTGTTTGACACTTTTGCCGCCTGCCGCCAGCTGCTGCGCCAGGACCCGGTGCAGGCGGAAAGCCGGGAACAGCTCAAGGACCTTCTGAAAACCCGGTCGGGCGGCGTGGTATTTACAACCATTCAGAAATTCCAGCCGGCCGAAGGCAATGTCTATGAAACGCTTTCAAACAGAAATAATATTATTGTAATTGCGGATGAAGCTCACAGGACGCAGTACGGGTTTAAGGCTAAAACGATTGACGATAAAGACGAAAACGGCGAAGTGATCGGGAAAAAGACCGTTTATGGTTTTGCAAAATATATGCGGGATGCCCTGCCTAATGCCACCTACCTTGGCTTTACAGGTACGCCTATTGAAAAAGCCGATGTAAATACACCGGCGGTTTTCGGGGATTACGTGGATATTTACGATATCGCCCAGGCGGTGCTGGACGGAGCGACTGTCCGTATTTACTATGAAAGCCGCCTTGCTAAAATCGGTTTGAGCGAAGAGGGGAAAAAGCTGGTTAACGAACTGGATGCGGATCTCCCTGAAGAAGAAATGAACGAATCTCAGAAAGCCAAGTCAAAATGGACCAGGCTTGAAGCTCTGATCGGAAGTAAAGACCGGGTTAAACACCTTGCGGAAGATATAGTAATGCATTTTGAAGCCCGAAGGACAGCGTTTAACGGTAAGGGAATGATCGTTACAATGTCACGGAGGATTGCTGCGGAACTCTACAGCGAGATTGTAAAGCTAAGGCCGGATTGGCACAGCGACGATTTGAAAAAAGGCTTGATAAAAGTTGTCATGACTTCCGCTTCCTCGGACGGACCGGAAATATCGAGACATTATACATCCAAAGAGCAGCGCCGTATGCTCGCCGAACGCATGAAAAACCCTGAAGATTCCCTGGAACTGGTTATTGTGCGGGATATGTGGCTAACGGGATTCGATGCTCCGTGCTTGAAAACGCTCTATATCGATAAACCGATGAAAGGCCATACCCTGATGCAGGCTATCGCCCGTGTTAACCGGGTATACGGCCAGGTTGAAGGCGGCCTGATAGTCGATTACCTGGGAATAGCTTCCGATCTTAAGGAAGCGTTGGCCTTTTATTCCGATAGCGGCGGCAAGGGCGATCCGGCGCTGGACCAGGAGGAGGCCGTCCGGATGATGCTTGAAAAGCTTGAAATAGTTTCCCAGATGTTTAACGGGTTCCAATATGAGGATTATTTTGCAGCGGACACAAGGCAGAAACTATCGCTTATTCTGGCCGCTGAAGAGCATATTCTCGGCCTGGATAACGGGAAGAAACGGTTTATCGACGAAGTGACGGCCCTGTCAAAAGCTTTTGCGCTGGCCGTACCGCATAAACAGGCTATGAATGCAAAGGATGAAGTAGGCTTCTTCCAGGCTGTTAAATCCAGGCTTGTCAAGTTTGATAATACCGGCAGCGGAACAACAAACGAAGATATTGAAACGGCGATCCGCCAGGTAATTGACAGAGCCCTGGTTACCGAGAAAGTTATAGATGTTTATGAGGCGGCAGGGATCGGAAAGCCGGATATTTCCGTTTTATCCGAAGATTTTCTTCTCGAAGTGAAGAATATGGCCCATAAAAATCTAGCCCTTGAAGTCTTGAATAAACTGCTAAGCGATGAAATTAATACGAGGGTCAGGAAGAACCTGGTGCAGGGAAGAACCCTGATGGAAATGCTTGAAAGTTCCATCAAAAAATACCAGATAAAATACTGACCGCAGCCGAAGTTATTGATGAGCTCATAAAACTTTCAAAGGAAATTCATGAAATGGATAAAGAGCCGAAGGAAATGGGTTTGTCCGAATATGAATATGCTTTTTATACGGCGATTGCCGATAACGAAAGCGCAAGGGAGGTCATGCAAAAGGATAAATTAAGGGAGCTCGCAGTTGTTCTTTATCAAAAAGTTAAAGAAAACGCTTCAATCGATTGGACCATCAAGGAAAGTGTTAAGGCGAAACTGAAAGTGATAGTCAAACGTATTCTGCGCCAGTACGGTTATCCGCCCGATATGCAGATGCTTGCAACAGAAACGGTATTAAAACAGGCCGAGCTGATTGCTGAAGAATTGACAAATGACAAATAAACGCAACACGGCAGCTTGTTTTAAGTAAATTGGAGTTTCAATGAAAATATTTAAAAGGGTTATATCCTATGCGCTTCATTACCGTTTCCTTTTTTTTGTCAGCTTCTTTTTCGCTTTTTTTCTCGCTTTTGTGAAAGTATTGGGCGCTCTGCAGGTAGGAAACTTTTTTTCTGAAAATTTTATCGGAGCGAATTTTGAAAAAATCAATATCATCAGTGTTTTAATTTTAGTCCTGCTCGGTATTGCTTACGCAGGATTGCAATACCTTATCTTTCTTTCATCCAATTCACTGGCGGTCAGCGTGATGCATGATATCCGCAAGGATGTCTTCTCCAAGCTGATCGATCTTCCTCTATCTTACTATAAAAAAAATAGAACAGGGGATATTTTATCGAGGATTTTAAACGATATTGGGACCATCGAAATCTTTTTTATGAATATTATGGTGGACTTGCTTCTGCAGCCTTTGACATTTGTCCTGATTATCTGTTTGATGTTTTATATGAATACCAGGATTTCAATATACTTTTTTTCTATCGTCCCGATACTGGCACTGATTCTGGCCGGGCTGGGATCCCTGGTACAAAAACTCAGTGCGAACCTTCAGAAAAACATTTCCAGTATTACTTCGAATATCCAGGAAACCGTTTACGGTATTGAAGTAATAAAAGGTTTTGGCGTAGAAAGCGATATCCGTGAAAAATTCCTGACAGCCAATGACAGGCATTTGAAATCCGGGAAAAGAGAGCTGAGGGTTCGCTTGCTGGGGACTCCCGTATCCATGCTTATCGGAGTGATTGAGGTCATTATTATTCTAGTAATGGGAGCTTTAAGCGTGAAAAATGGTCTAGCAACCAGCAGTCAAATTGTGAATTTTCTATTTCTAGTGGCTGTTCTTGCCGAACCGCTCAGCAGGATGAATGAGCTGGTGATGATTCCAAGAAAACTCTATTCCGCCGCCCAGAGGGTCTTTGAGATTATTGACTCAAAAGAGCATGAAGATTTTTCGAAGCCGGATATTGGAATGGTAAAAGGGAGGATTGAGTTTAAAAGTCTGAACTTTGAATACGATCCCGGATTTTCTACCCTGACAAATATCGACCTGGTTATTGAAGAAGGCGAAACTGTAGCGATTATCGGCCCGAGCGGCGCCGGAAAATCATCCCTCATTTCGCTTATACCGGGTTTTTATATGCCCGCTCCAGGATCAATTTTTATTGATGGAAAAGACGTCTGCGGTTACAGTCCGCTTTCCATTAGAAAACAGATAGGCCTGGTTACGCAGGAGAACATCCTGTTTTCCGGAACCATTTTTGATAATATCAAATTTTCCAATATCAACGCTTCGGAAACCGATGTGTTATCTGCGGCAGCCCTGGCAAACGCTCATCAGTTTATTTCCAGGCTGAAAGATGGTTATCAAACCATCCTGGGTGATAGAGGAGTAACGATTTCAGGAGGAGAAAAACAGAGAATAGCCCTGGCCCGTGCGATTTTAAGAAAACCAAGGATACTGATACTGGATGAAGCGACAAGCTCGCTCGACGTTGAATCGGAAAAACTCATCCGAACCGCGATGAACAATATTTTAGGAAAACAAACCACCATTATTGTTACACATAAACTTTCGACCATCGCTTATGCCGATAAAATTGTGGTTATGGAAGAGGGTAAAATTAAGGAAATCGGTGATCACCGTTCCCTGGTAGAAAAAAACGGGCTCTATAAAAGGCTGATCGGCATTCAGGTTTAAACGGCGCGGCCGGTCAGGAATATTATTTCATCCTTTTAATAAATGGTAACCCCAGGCTGTTATGAGAATGACCGCAATAACTGAAAGTACAATATATGCTTTACCCCTTGGCTTCGGGATTCTTACGGGTAAGATAAATAAGACGGATAATGCCAGCATTATTCCATAAAAAAGCCAATCAAATACGGATTTTGCTAAAAAATACTTTGCAAGGAACAGAATGGGCAGGATGAGTGCGGCATATGTTACAGGAAGACCGATAAATTCTTTGGGGTTATAAGGTCTTGACTGGAAAACCGCTAATCGCCAAATGGCGCAAAAAGTATAAATTATTGAGATGAGAATACTGAAAATAAGCGTATCAGTCAAAGAAATAAGTATCACAATCGGGAAAACGCCAAAACTGACGACATCAACCAGACTATCCAGTTCCTTCCCAATATTGTTTTCTGACGATTTCATTCGCCTGGCGACTACACCATCAAACAGATCGGCTATTCCGGCGAGTATTAAGCAAATAATAGAAAGAACCCAATTCATTTTTAACAAAGCGATACCTGAAATTGAAAATCCCAATCCTGCTAAAGTTATTATATTTGCCATACCTTTAACTCTTTCCTGATTCATATTCACGTGCTTCAATCTCAAATGGAATTTCAGCATATGCTTTCCTGGCATCTTTAAAACGGATGAAATTCCTGAAAAAATGGAAAAGGTATTTCATGACAACAATAAATGTGCCGTAGGCCTTAAATTGAGCGATATGCAGATACTCGTGTTTCGGCACTATTTGGCATTGTTCTGAACAATAGAGCGTTTTTCCAAAAGCAATATACTTAGGACCGAATAATTTGGGCAACCAATGATTTTCCTTTACCTTAAAATCTATATTGGTCTGCAGATCAAGATTATATTTTGAGTTCATACTATTCTCTCCCCGATTCTTTCATTTTAATCTTTTTATACATATCGCTCTCCCCGATTTCAAAAAGAGACGGCCAGATTTTATATGTCATTTCTTTTGGCAAAGGCACAATTTTACTTTTCTCAATATGATTCCTGAAATGATGCACGATACACTCCCGTACCGGAAAACGGCACATCCTTGTAAACGAATCCCAGATTACGGAGAATCTCTCATTTTTCACATTCCCGATCCCGGCTTTTAACAGAACGCATGGCGTCACAAATCCTTCCGAATCTATATATACATTTTGTCCGGCCGTTGCCATGCATCCGAAATTATAACTTTCCTCATTATACCATGGCATAACAATCGATATTTTTCTACCGGATCTGTTTTGCTTCTTATAATAGTCGATCAGTTCTTTTTTATTGCTTTCAGTAAGGTAAAAATTTGTATCATTAGTTTTTATAGCATTTCCAACCGGACGTATTTCATTGATCTGAATAGAGTGAGCGCCAAGCGATTCTGCAAAATCAACAACCTTATATATTTCTTTCGTTATAACCATATCACTTGTAGTGCAACTGACAACAGAAACATAAAATCCGAGTTTAACCGATTCCTTTATTGTAAAAATGGCCGATTCATATGCTTTATCATTATGCCTTCGTTTATTATGTACAGATGCATCATAATGATCCAGGCTTACACATATTCCATTCAGCCCCGCTTCCCGCAGAGCGGCCAGTTTTTCACATGTTGCTCCGATACCTGAGGTAAATATACGGGTATCCAGGCGCTTGCTCGAATAACGCACCATCTCAGCCAGGTCATCAAATCGCATCAAAGGCTCACCGCCGACGAAGAAAACGATGAAAAACTCCTTATCGATGATGTCGTCTATTGTATTTTTTAGTATTTCCAGCGATAAATCATTTTCTTTTATCTGTGTATTCTGGACATGACAGTGATCGCAGCAGCATAGACATTGGTTTGTTATGGATATTTGAGCGTAATTCGGTTTCAACGGATAGCGGTCAACGCTGTTATTTTCAAGCATCTTATTGAAAAATGATCCGGGAAAATAGGGCATAAACGGGTTTGAGAAAAACTTATTTCCTACGGAGATATATTTTGCATCGTTTAATTTAGAGGCAATGAGAAATTGTTTTCGAAGTGTGAATAATAATCCGGAAAAAGGCGACTTACCGAGAATAAAAGATAAACAATTGTATCGAAGGATATAGAAAAAGATACGGATTTTAATGATATACTGCTTCATAAGTTACCTCTATTTTCTATTAAGAAAGTAAATATAATATAGATCACCGGCGAGAGAAGAATCATGCTATCAAGTCTATCAAGCATCCCGCCTTGCGGGCCGAGAATATTGGAAAAGTCCTTTATCCTCAATTGACGTTTTATTGCACTTACAAGAAGGTCGCCAGCAGTTGCACATATAAATACGGTGATCATGATCGTTACCGCATTTAGTAATGTCATTTCGCCAGATAGAAAAAGCAGGAAATAAGTCGTTGCGGCGATGAAAGCGAAGAAAAAACCGCCGATCAGGCCGCTTATTGTTTTTCGAGGGCTGATTGATGGAATAAGGAAGGGGCCGCCGAAATTCGTTCCTACAACCTGTGAATATGCATCGGCTATTGCGAGTATTAAAAATATGTATAATAACTTTGTCCCGTCGATAACATATGATAGCCGGATAAAACATAACGGCAGCAGAATGAGAAGAATTAAAATTACTATTGATAATAATATTTTTCTATGGAGCGGAAGCGAGCTTTTTTTTATCTGCACCGCGAATTCAACCGCTGCAATGAGCGTCAGGAGAATAAGCAGGATATAAAAACAATATTCACAAAAGATGATTGCAGAGAAAATCGCGGCCTGAAACAGAACAAATCCGACAAACTTCTTTCGAACTCCTGTTTTCGAATCCTGCAATAAAGCGGTTTTATTTGAACCAAATATTTTTTTGAGAATCGTATCAATGACGAGCGCACTGACAGACCAGACTGAGATGTATAGATAAAAAGTTAAAATGTCATGTATGCTATGCATTGAAACCCGCCGGAACACGTAATTGTAATGACGATTTATGGCAGCGAATTTTCCATAAATTATTAGGCGGTAAGTCCTCTCCGTCTCCAAACGCAGGCACAGCATCTTTGTAGGTAATAGTAATTTCTTCCACTTCATTGCGAATAAGCCATTGATCTTTGTTATATAGTATGCCAAGTTTAAGTTTAACCAGCGATTTGAGAAGTGACAGACCGTGAGGATTACTAAATACGACAACATGAAATTTCCCGTCGTTTGGTATCGTTTGCGGCGCGAGTACGATTTGCTTGCCGAGATTCGGCTGGTTTGTGAATATTATCGCGAGGTGTTTTATATCTTTCCTGTCATTGTCTATGATAAGCGATGCGTGAAGAGGGATAGGACATTTAAATATAGAATGCCAGCAAAGCAGTACGGAATATAGCGCGCCTTGTGTGGCCCTGTATAACAATTCCCCGATCTTCGATAATTTGATGCGATTAGCGCTATCGGCAATATTGTATCCGATGCCGAATCCGCCGCCGGTAAGAATGTGCCTGCCGTTTGCGCTAACTGTATCATAACCGATAGTCTTGCCATGTTGAAGTACATGAAGAGCATCCGCATGTCTGGCCGGAATACCGACAAAAGATGCAAAATCATTTGCAGTTCCGGATGGGAGTATATTAACTTCAATATTTTTTCCGATTATATGCTGAATGGAATGATGGATAGTGCCGTCTCCCCCGACAATAAGAATTTTACTAAATCCATCGGAATATTTTATCCATGAAGGAGTAAGCTTATCCTCTTTAGTTAGCGAATGAAAACTGATGTCGCCCCAATAAGTATTGTTTCGAAAAAATGGACGGGGGTCAAGGCATTGCCCGCAATGTGCATTAGGATTAAATAGACATAATGTTTTCATTTGATTATACTTTTTTTTCAAATGCGAGAAACTGGTTTTCAATGGAGGAACGATTTTTCTCAATATCCTCGATACGCCAATTCCCGGTGTCTATTGCAGGGAAAAAATAGATATCGATAAAACCTCTTCTGGCCTCGAATCCTCTGCCGATATTTACCGATTCGGGGACATGAATATAAAATGGCGATATGGGAATATGAAGATTTGTTGCCATGTGAAAGGCTCCCCTGTTAAAATGTTCCAATTTAAAGCGGGGTATAAGGTCGCCTTCCGGAGTTAAAAATACCGATTTTCCTGTCGTTCGTAAATACTCTTCGGCATACTGAAAGGTTTCTTTACGGCCGGCCGGATTATCTTGTTGCGGTATAAAAAATGGTTTTACGCATAGTCCTATTAGATGAAGCGGCCAATAACGCCTGTTTGTCGCCGATATAAAATAAGTGGTATTTTCAAGTGCGAGAGCTCCAATTACAAAAAAATCAACAACCGAACGATGATTCGCAATATAGATACATTGTTTATCCGTCATATTTTCAGTGCCGTGTATTCTATATCGAATTCCATAGATTTTAAGGCAGGCAAGGAAAACCGGGCGAAGGAAATATCTGCTGTAAACCGTCCCAATATTTATAAATGGACGTAATAGAAAAACAAATGGAGACAATAATGAAACAAAAGTAATAAGTATAAGAGCGAGAGCCGCTCTGAAATATTTACCGAAATTCATTTTTTACTCCTGTTTTTTCCCGGCAATGATAGTTTGCATGGAAAGATTTAATTGTTTTTCAAATAGCAATAACGGCATTAATAAAACCTGTCCGACAAAATACGGTGCAATAAACTTTTTGATATCAAACCCTTTCCCTTTAAGAAATTGAAATACAAATCCTGTAAAAAGATAGAAATATGCCGGAAATGCGCCGTACGGAAGATAGTCTATAATTTCGAAACCTTCGCTTTTAACCATATCAATAAAAAGTTTCTTTGAGAGCAGCATAGTATGCTGTGGGGCTTGCACTCCGGGCCAGCGTTTACCATAGAGTTTATATGTCAGCGAATCCAGCCGCGGTACTTCTATAATAATCCGCCCGTTTTGCGCAAGAATATTTTTTGCCTTTTGTAAAGATTTTCGCGGGTCATAATCATGTTCTAAAAAATGCCACATGGTTATGAGGTTGTAGTGATCTTCAGGCAGCTGCTGTTCATAAAAGAGGCCCAGATGAAAATCGATATCATTAAAACCCGGGTAATAGGACATATCTTTAAAATCTACACCCGCGATTTTCGAATTGAACCGCTTATTTATCATATGAAGGAATGTTCCAACGGCACATCCGACATCTAAAACTTCACTTGAGGAATTCAAATTAACGTATTTTTTAACGATATTTACCTTGCTCCTGTCATGTTTACTCATAGCCCAATTAAACAAAGGTGTTAATATTCCGTAAGATTGCGCTTTCCGGTGGGCAATATAAGCATCTGTATAAAATAATTTTACATCATCTATGGTTAATCGGGGATTCTGATAAATCAGTCCGCAGGAATTGCATTTAACATAAGGAAAATCTCCGGAGATGCCTGTTAGATCATCCTGTCCATAGAATTGGTGAGAATATTCCGTACTATAGCAATTATAACAGGAAACAATTTCGGTTGGATAGCTCATAGAGCCTCCTTTAAAATTCCCCGGGAATTGAAAGCAAAATTAAATATATTATACCACTGATTACACTAAAAATCTTATTACCGTCCGTTCTTCGCTCCTTTAGAACAAATAATTGTAGAAAACATGAAATTACAATGATTGATAATTTGAATATTGTTGGGACAAAATGCATTGTGAAAATAATGGAAAGTATGGCAAATAAAATATACGTTGTTGCGAAAGCTGCATATCCGAAATAGCGGAATACCCTGTTATTCATGTGTTCGTTATCATGAAACACTTCATATATGAGAGCGATGCAATAAATAATGCCAAGTTGAATAAAAACGCGAAGATTGCAAGGCATACCGAAAGCGAGAAAACTGATTGCCGGATATTTTATCATAACTAGAAATGAACGAGCAATATTACCAATATATTTACCGGCTAAAAGGGCAATAATATAGTAGAGTAAAAGAGAAATCGCGGCTGATAAAATACCGGCCGAAAATAATACAAGGATTAAAAAATGAAGGAAAATCAAAATAAAAATAAGCCATACGATAAGAATGCGGGCATTATTGGCTGGAATATAAATTCTTTCCGGATGGCTGACACGGTCATTCCTTCGGGATAAGAGATCGTCTAATAATCGAAAAGCAAAAAGCCATATTATTATAACTGCAAAACGTATCGCGAAAATCTTAAAATCCGGTAATTGAAAAATTGACGGCTGTAATCCGACGCCGAGTAAAAACGCTAGTGGAATGTAAAGAACCGGATAAAATCGTTCTTTAATATAAAGGATCAGTATTTTCATTGAATTGCCATCCGTTTTATAAAACCATCATTTGCATTGAGTAATATATGCTCTCCGTTCTTCAGTATATTTGTCGCATTATCGACGCCTATGAGTGCAGGTATTCCATATTCCCTGGCAATGATTGCACCATGAGAAAGCATACCGCCTCTTTCAAGGACAAGTCCTCCGATTAAAGGAAATGCAGGCGACCAGCCGGGATCAGTTTGTCTTACTACAAGTATATCGCCTTTTTGAAGATATTGTATTTCCGAAATATCTTTAAGAATTCTAACGATACCGTCTACTTTTCCTTCACAGGCTATAATTCCTCTTAATGCTTCTCCATTGAACGTTTCAATATTCGATCCTGTTTTATTTTCAAGATCATCCGGATCAAAATATGTGTTTTCCGGAAGAATGAAATCATCAGGCGGAGTAATTTCAAAGTTTTTCAGATATTCTGCTTTTCGTTTTGCAACTATACTTTGTATAAGCGACGGTGCGACTAAATGATTTATGTTAATAATTTCATCATATCTTAAAAAGAAAATATCCTCCTGCTTATCGATGCATCTTTTATTGGCTAGATGATAACCAATATCGATGAGAATATGCCGGCAGCGATTATAGAGTTGGGCTTGTTTCAGGCGGGCACGCTCACGATAACGGATTCCTGAATGTGAAAAGTACAGGACGATTTTTATTATTTTAATCTCTATGTTCGCTCTAATAATATTTTTTGAATTTTTGATTGACGAGAAAAGCTCATTTTCTAATGATTTTCGCTTTTTCATTTGAACATCGATCTGCTCATTGGTTGTAAAAATCCCATCATTCAGATAAAATGAAAGTAATTCTATCAATTTTTCCGGCTCTTCTGAATAATCTTTACGAACCATGAGCAATTCGCCGGATATACGGAATCCCCATTCATGGCAATATCGGTTAAAATAATCGAGTATGGTTTCATAACGCGCATTATTCATAATTTCATGTAATATTTCATTCGCTGGTTTTTCCATGAATATAACACGGAGTTCAGGCTCTCTCAGTATCATATTCCGTAATCTAAATAATGCCGTTTGGGAATCCGTACTTACGACATCCGGTAATCCTGTGAGAAATGTATTTAAAGAACCGGAATAAGCAGGAGCAAATTCATTTATTACACTGCAAAGAAATCCGTATCCGAAAAGCGCCAATGCGTCTGCAAGAGACGCGTCCTTCCATTTATTCATGCGAATATTGATAAAACCTCGTAACGCGGTTTGTAAATCTTGCAGGGATTTTTGACCGCTATTTTTTTTAACGAATGAATTTGCCCTGCTTTCAAAACGGCGAATATAAAACGGCAGCATAATTATATTTTTTAAGGCATAGATAAGGATTTTAATAATATACAATATCTTTGAAAGCGGGCTCATAGGCAGGATATTATCCTCTTGGGTGTGTTGCCCTTTAAAAATACCAATAAACGAATCCCAATACTTCCTGATGAGAGCGGGAAATGGAAGCGCGTTTAAGCATTCATAGATATGACTCAGATTATAATACATTCTTCCGCAATGAAAATCGATAATTTGGGAAAAAGCAATCTCCAGATTTTTAATAGATTGCCTCGATACTCCAAAAGCGATAGCCAGATTTTTAAAATAGTGATAATAGCCTTTTTGTGTAAATGAAATAAGAAACGGGGTCAGCGGCTCGGGAAAATTCTCATTTACATTTGTATTTGTCCAGATATGCATAATAGATGATGATTTGTCTTTTATTGTTGTTATCGGGCGAGACTGAACAATCCAAAGCTTTCCTGCTTTGTCAATCAACCACTCGATATCCTGATGAGTATCATTAAAAAAAGATCTGCATTGAATTGCGTATTGAGTCAGCTGTTTAATGCAAAACATATTATTGTCGGATAATTGTTTATCAGTATTTTTATTTACAGGTAATATTTTGCAATCCATTCCATTAACATAAATATAATATCGCATTGGAGTTACTTTTCCGGAAACAAGCCCTTCACATGCGCCTTGAACTGATTCAAGAAGCATTGGAGATGATCCGGGATTACTGTCATTTAAAATATTTGTTTTAGTAAATAGTACACCGGCTAATTCAGCTTCAATATATGGCTGTACTATAACTGAAAATCCGTAGAGTAAAGACTCCTTATTAATCTGGTATGTTATGCATCGGGAATTGTAGAAAGATACATAGGATTCAAGCAATGCTTGTCTGCATGCTTCTTTATGCGCGAGTGCCAGGGTATCGATTACAATAGAATCAAGCTGGCCGGCGAATGACGCTTGTGATGAATCTTCTCCTGCCGCAGAGCTTCGGAAGATAAGCCGGCATTCACCGAAATGTTCAATGATTTTCCGGTACACAGGAATAAAAATCGTATCCGGAATACCATGATTTCTGATATTATTCTCTATATTTCGCGATGCTTCCATTATAGATGAAAGAATATTACTAAATTTTGTCATAAATTCATGCGTTGTTTGTGATAATGATTGTATGAATCGGGAGAACACTTCCTGTGTAATGACAAGAGTCGGCGGTACCGGTAAATCATGCTCCAATAATGTGGAGAGATTGTTCGCTTTCCCCCCCAAGTTACCGGGATTCCTTACAGGAAGCGGACTACAATATTTGCTATGATTATTTTTCATTTAAATTAAAATTCCTGCTGTTAAATATCCTACCTCGAGACAGGCAAAACAGCAAAAAATCTATGTGATGTTCCGAAGCACAAAATGCGCTAATAATATAATGAATATCAGTCTCGTTACACAAAAGCGAGAGCGGCCAGTCCTTCAGTTTGGATGAAGCCTAAAACTTGTAGCGAAGGAACAGTCAAATGCAGCTACAGGGCTCTTCGGGTTGAAAGTGGATGGCGCATTCTAAAAGTTACCAGCGGAACTTGGGAGACCCAGACAGGCAGTCAAGAGCCATCGTAGAAGAATATCTTCAAAGCCACTCCATTGAAATTTTGATAAAAGTGCCAAGAGGGGATAAAATAAGGAGATTTTAAGGGGATTATTATAATGATGGGCATAAGATGATTGAATCAAAAGCATGGAACTGGAATGAAGATATCTATAAGTATTGGAATGTTGCAGATGAATTTTTGCCAGTAGCATTAAAATGGAAATCCAAGAACTTTTCATCAGTATTAGATTTAGGATGCGGTATTGGTCGTAATGCTCTTTTCCTTGCAAAAATGAATTTTGATGTCGATGCCTTTGATTTGTCATTAAACGGGTTAGCACAATTAATTAAAAGTGCAAAAGAAGAAAATTTAAATATAAAAATAAAAAACGGCGACATGCTACAATTGCCTTATAAAGATAATTATTTTGATTGTTTACTGGCATTTCATTCGATTTATCATACCGATTTAGAAGGCCTTAAAAAAGTTATAAGTGAAATAAATAGAGTCTTAAAAAACGGCGGGGAAATATTTATCACATTAAATTCAAAAAATAGTGAAGCCTGGGACTTATATTCAGAAAGGCGCATTGATAATTATACTTTGATAAAAACCGAGGGGCTTGAGATCGATGTTCCACATACTTATCTGAATTATGATGATGTATTGTTATTATTAAAGGATTTCAATTTAATAAAAATTCAACAGATATTCGATTATTGGGAAAACAGGAAGTACGCTCATTATTTTGTGACTTGCAAAAAAGGGTTTTAATGATGAATGACAGTCATTTCTGGAATTCCCTCGATTCATTGATAAAATCAAATAGAATTGTCATTGACCGTCCAAAGGGCTCTGTTCATCCAAAATATCCTGATTTAAAATATCCGATTGATTATGGCTATATTAAAGGAACAAAGTCAATGGATGGAAATTGCATTGACATATGGAAAGGCACCCTTGAAAAGAATGAAATAATTGGAATATTCTGTACTTTCGATTTGATAAAAAAAGATTCTGAAATTAAAATAGCAATAGATTGTAATGATGATGAAATAAAAGAGATTTCAAAAATATATGAAACGGAATATATTAAAGGCATTTTTATAAAGAGAAATTCGATATGATAAAGGTATTGAATGAAGATTATTTAACAGATGTAATGACAATCATTAAAGAAGTCATTATTCATATGAATGAACAAGGCATTGATCAATGGGATGAGGTTTATCCGAATATTGAAATTATCACCCAGGATTTAAAAGAAAAGTGCGCCTATGGATATTTTGATAACGATGAATTATCGGGTTATGTGGCTATAAACAAAACATATCCGCCACCATACGATAAATTCAAATGGAAAGTAAATAATGGTGAATTTTTAGTTGTTCACAGATTAATGATAAAGCCTGATAAACAGGGAAAGGGAATTGCAAAGCAGCTTATGAGTTTTGCCGAGGAATTTATTAGGGGAAATGGATATAAAGCAATCAGATTAGATGCTTTTTCCCTGAATCCCGTAGCAATAAGTCTTTATGAACATATTGGATACAGTAAAGTTGGATCTGGCGCAAGCAGAAAAGGTGGTTTATGTTATTTTTATGAGAAAGTGTTATAGATCCAATCTTTGAGCTCTTCCCACCTCTGCTCTGCCTGCTGTGAGAGTGTGGTAATGACGAATATGACATATTTGTAAGAAAACTATTTTGGGGAATATTTTGCTAAAATCATTAATTCAGAGAAAAGCATTTGAAAACTGGAAATCAGTTTTATTGATTTATTTATTTTGTTTGATAGTTTGCTTTTCATCTGTTTATTTTCATTCAACAATAATGACTATAATAAGCGTGCTTTTATATGCCGTCATAACATTTCTTTTTGTAAAAAAAGTATATTGGAAAGAAATTCGGATTCAAAAACCAAATAATTTAAAATATATTTTAATGTGTCTCCCAATTTTAATATTTTTGATATTATTTTTTTATTATATCCAGTATATTGCTTTAAAATTTGACGAATCAAATTTTTTTGTTGCATTGGCTAATCAGCAATTGAAATATGGGGTAATAAACAATGAAAACAAATGGTTATATTTTCCTCTTACTGTGATCGGCTTTTCAATCATACCATTATCTGAAGATCTGTTTTTCAGGGGTTTAATATTAACAGCATTTGAAAATATTTCGAAAAGGAAAAATCATGCTGCTAATATTATTCAGGCTGTCCTATTCGCATTAGTACATATAGCATATTTTTGGACAATAAAAATAAATTACTTGTTGATAATTCCATTGTTTATTTGGGTATTATTGGCAGGAATAATATATGGCTGGTTAACACAAAAGACTAATTCTATTATTTCCTCAATGATAGCACATGGTATCAATGATGTAATTACAATGATTATTGTATATTTACTTGTTATTCCATATTTAAAATAAAGAGTGTGTAAGTGCTTTATTTACTATTCGGAGAGAGGGGGAAACAACAAATTATTGAGAGATACCACTAACTCATTCTAAAATATAGATTTCGGACTCACCAATTCAAAATATTACCAAATATATATCGTATCAAAACGGTTTCGATACGGTATCAAAACTGCCCTGAAATAGTGTTAAAATATATTAAAAATGGTCTACTTTTAAGTCAATTTTTGAGGTAAATTAAATAAAAAAAGCGCCCTTTGCAGACGCTAATTCTTTATGATCAACCCAGCAGGGTCTTTATTTTTCCCCTTCCTTCAGCCGGTTTTCAAATTCCTTCATAAATTTTAATGGTGATATTCCAATGGCAAGGCATATATTTCTAAATTCAATAAAATCTAATCTTCTTTCAAGGCTTTCATATTTCGAAACATAAGAGTGATTAGCCCAGCCCAGCTTTTCTGCAAGCTCGTTTTGAGTGAGGTTCTTTTTAATTCTGTGATCTTTCAACAAATCTATAAATAAATTGTATTCATTATTATGAATAGATTTCATAAATTATTCCTTGTTCGATATTTGAACATTATTATATAAAAAATTGACAAATGATCGAACATCGAACATGATTAATTGAATTAAAACTAATGCTTTATTAATTAAGTTTTATGATTATTTCTCAAAGACAAAAAAAATATTCCCATATATTTTATATCAAGGGACGGTTATGTCCTTCATGGATATTATTATTAGGCTATTAAGAAAATTTAGATATAAATTATTTTCGTTAAGCCGACTTTTTACCGGTATCATCCACCAATATTACACCACAATAAAAATAAAGAATAAATCTAATAGGATATAAAATAGGAGGAATTATATGAAAGTTAAGGTATTGGTTATTTCATTGCTAATGTTTTTTGCGATGTCAATCTCTGCTTATGCCGACAATGGGGGACTAACCTTATTGAGTGCCAACATTGTTAATGCTTCAGGACAAAATTACACAGGATATGTAACTGGGGAAATTGCAAATAATAACAATTATCCTGTTAAAAATGTCAGCGTAGAATTCTGCATTTATGATGCAAGTGGCGGGTTGCTACAGATGGCGAGCGATAGTTGGAAGGGACCTTTAGCTGCAAACAGTCAATTCCGATTCTACGTTCCATTTTATATTATTAGTGGAACTCCTTCAAGATGCGATCTCTACTATCTAAACTGTTTACCAGCTCAATAATTAATAAAGAAATAAATACGAAAATCCTATTAGATTCTGGGGCGCTTGAGATTTTATTTAATTAATAATTTTAAAAATGCCCCAAACGGGTGAAGTCTATTTCCATATAGGTTTGAAATAAATTTGGAAGTATGCTTTACTTGATTGTGAAAGGGGGGCTCTGGATGCCCCTTTTAATTTGATATAATTTTAACTTTGAATAGGAGGTTATATATGTCAGAAAATTCACCTGGTGGGATAGTAGCGACAGATACGGGTATAATTTTAGGTTGTGCAGGGCTTGGGGCGGCGATTGGATCAACAGTTCCTATTTTAGGAACAGCTATAGGTACAGGAATTGGTGGAATTGTTGGTGGAATTTTAGTAATTGTAAAAGAAGTCGCCAATAGACAATAAATACATTTGCTAAATACATGTTATAATCGGGGCAACACTAAAATGCTGATGCATCAATTGCTTGATAATGAAAGAGAGACATTAAGAAAACATTATTAGAATATTACAGCCTTGATAGATTGGCGATGGTAAAAGTATTAGAAAAGCTCTATTTAATCAAACCATAAAACCTCATAATTTAATAGTGTTCCACTACAATTTATTTCAATCCCTTCAATATCAATATATTCCTTTCATCATATTCAATAAATTTCATTCAAAAAATTCAAATTCATACTGCTTTAAAAAATTACATTTCCATTCAATGATTCAAATTGATTCCAGTTGTTCAAAATTCAAATTCTTATAATTACCGTGGCTTCTAAAAGATGAACAGATTTATGCTACTAAATTATACTTCATTAATTCTCAAAATATTCTTAGGTCTACCGGAGCTCCTGAATTATTCCATATTACTTTGAATATTCAACATGTCTATTCATCTGATAGTATAAAATTCTTTAATCAAAAAATTTATCCAGGCTGAATATGACAAAGCAGGAAATTTATTAAGGCTGAGGGAAAATTAGCCTTGCTGATAATATCAATTTTGCCTCCCATTCCCCCTCATCCTTTTCGTATCTTAAACTTCAATTTGGTATAAAGCCTCCATAAAGAGGCTTTTTATGGAATATGAGGTATTTGAGGATAGCAAAGACCAGGTTAACAGTTATTACAAAGGAATAGGCTATACCAAGTTCAAGCTGTGGTTTGGTTTCCCATACCGCTATTTTTGTAGCAAGAGCGAGCGAATTAAGAAAGATTTTTTTGATGAGCTTCAGCAGATAATCAAAGTCGCAAAAGTAATATGGGATTCTTTGTCTGAGGATGAAAAGGACAAGAAATCTTATATGCGCATCCTGAAAACTGAGTTCAGCCAATTTGTTAAGGCTAATGGATTCCATTACAAGGGGGCAAGCATACGGTGCAAAGAAAAATCGCTTGATGATACCCCTGAACTGAGCATCAATGAATCAGGATACAGCAAGGTTGAACTGATTGAAAGCATTAAAGCGAAATTCCGCAATATGGGTATTACTCCCCAGGAGATCATCGACTATGATAAGAAAAGCTTTTACAAGAAATTTGGCTATTGCAAATATGTGGAACTATTAGTGCCGATCCTGAAGCAGAATCTTTTAGCCTGCAGGGAGTATGGGATATATTTTAACTAATGTATTAAAAAGTCTCTGCCATAAGATAAAGTTAATCTGTTGGGGGATTTTGTCCCCCTCTTTTTTGCATCTCATAAATTTATTTCAAAACAACCTCTATAATCCATCTCTTTATCTGTATCTTATCCTAAATCACATATTACAGCAATTCATCATGCATAGAGGGGGCAGAACAGCATTATTTAGGGGGTATTAGAATAAAAAAACGGGAAATAGTTCTGTCATCCTGTCTTACTTGATATAAAATTAAGGACAAATAAAAGATAAAGGAGATAAGCATGAAAAAAGAATTAAAAGCTCAACTTGACCGGATTGAAAAACTGCTTCTGGAAGGAAGAGAGAATATTCTGGAAGAAAGAAAACGACCGCTCACTCTTGAGCAAGCCAGTCGATATTTGCATATGTCAAAAAGCCATTTGTACAAGCTCACTTCTACCAGAAAAATCCCATTTTATCGGGCTCCAGGTGGTAAATTCATTTATTTCAATTTGAATGAGCTGGAAAAGTGGGCATTCTCTCGTAAGATAAAGACGGATGAGGAGATTAAAGCTGAGATAGAATAAAAAGTTATTTTATCTTGATTTTATTCCGTAAAATAATTATATAATAATTGTTGACTTTCTAATTTATGCTTTACAATATAATGGAGTATTTTTAATTAATGGAGGAATATGTAATGATAAGCTATAAATTTAATGAAAAAAAAGCTATTCAGTTAATTGCATTTTTCCTCAAGCAATCAACTATTGATAATGCAAATTATACAAAAATTATTAAACTTTTATATTTGGCAGACAGAGAAGCTTTAAAAAGGTGGGGAAGGACAATAACAAAAGACGTTTATGCAAATCTTCCGGCTGGTCCAATTGTAAGCGAAACCTATGATTTAATTAAAACAATAAAAAATGGGACTAATGAATTTATTGGTTCAAAATCTGAATATGATTTAGAATTAAAAATTGACCCCGACGATGATGAATTAAGCAATGCTGAAATCAGGATACTTAGTGAAATATCTGAAAAGTATAAAAACAAAACGTTTCAACAAATGATTAAAGTGGTTCATAATCTACCTGAATGGGTTGATCCAAAACCTCGGGGAAGAAAATCTTTATCAGTTGAAAATATTTTAGAAGCTTTAGCTAAAACAGATGAAGAAATCAAAGAAATTGAAGTATCAAATAAAGAAGAAAACTATTTAATTAATGTCTTAGGATCATAAGATGGAAAAAGGGGGGACCTTTTATGGTAATCCTGAAGAAGCCCCTCAATGGCATCTACATTGTATAATTACAGATCCATCCGAACATAAAGAAAAAGGGAAATGCCTTTATGTTCATATGATTTCATTTAAAGAAGATAATCCGGATCAAGACTGTTCATGCATTTTAAATAAAGGTGATCATCCGTTTATAACTCGTCCAACTTGTATAAATTATGCTGCCGCAAGGGAAGCAAATATTGATGATATTGAGAATGCTATTGATCGATGTATGTGCATAGAACATCCGTCTCTATCATCAGAAGTTTTAGAGAGAATACGTGAAGGAGCAAGAGTTTCTGAACATTTACCCAGAAAATTCAAGTATTTATTTGATATTAATAAAGTTTAAAAGATTATCGCAATTTATAGACTAACACTATAACTTCTACTTTAATCATTATCATTAGGTGATCCGGCAAAATAATCTATTATAAAATTAAGTGCTTCTTTATCATCTAGCTCTAATTTATCTATATATTCTTTGGCGGTCTCATCAAATTCTTCATCAGGTTTAATAAAATCTCTTTTCATGAAAATCATACGACCATCTTTTAAAAGGGCTAACTCTTTAACTCTGTTTCTGCTTTCACTCCCGGTACCATCATTTTGGACTTCTATTTCAAAACTGTAAGGTGCATATCCACAATAAGAGTATTGTTCATCCTTATAATTGCAGGGTATATTAAAATAAGGACAAAGCGCATTTGAATGAGGGCAAGGATCATAAATGTAAGGACCAAAAACACCCTTATAAGTGAAATGTTCTAAAAATTGAACGAACCCATCCATACATTCTATTTCTACATCAAATGAATCATCAATCATAATAAGACCTCTAATCATAGGGGGCTTATGCCCCCCTTTTTAAAATTCTGGTTCTTCAACAGTTCCTTCCTTCAGGGTAGAATTATTTTGTGGTTTTGGGGCAGGTTCAGCTTTAGGGACCTCTGTTTTATTATCGAATAATTCTGTGAATAATTCCCCTGATAAATCAATGATGATAAAATTGGTTTTTTCACGCTGCCCGTTTTTATAGGTATGAGTTGTTCTTCTTTTTTTCAAGATTGTTGAATTCTTTTCCAACATCATGCTGGCGGAAGCGATTGTGGGATTTTGAATGAAATTAAGATCCTTTAGAAGCCTTAAAAATTCAATTTGGGGGATATATAATGTCTTTACCCCAGCTTTAAAATCCGATATATAATCGGGCTTCTCACAACAATTTTCACCCCAATCGATTATCGCAAAAATGAAATCGGCGACATTATTCCGTTCTGAGGGGGATTTTTTATAAAGGCTCAGGATATATTCATAAGTAAGATTACTATCAATACTAAATCCGAGATAATTGACTCCGACGAGAATAATAGACCATAATAAAGAGATTCTGCCTAAGTATGGTGAATATTTATCAATCCCTTCTTTGAGTGATTTTATAAGCGTAATCACTTTTTCATAATCGTTTATAATAGAATCATAAAGGTATAAGAAATACATTAGAATTTCATCCGCATTCTGTTGGACATAATCCTGAAGTTCACCGGCATATTCAGTTCTGATCCCATTTGAAGTATTCATCTTTATTTGAATGAATCTGCTTGAAAGAGCTTCATCGATAGTGGTAGAATTTGTGGTAAAGAGCAATGAGTTTCTAAAGATGGTATCAATTTCAACACCGTTGCGGTTCCTCATTCTATCGATATTTGTGATAGCTTCTTTAAGAAAAACCTTCATATTATCCTTGTCCTCATAATTAGAAAATTCGTCCATGAGGACAAACGAGTTCTGCATATATTTCTGTTGGTTGAAAATCTGATAAATTGTCGGCTGGCATATGCGCTTAATATTGAATATCTTTTCGCAAAGGTCTAATAGAACTGTTTTCCCTGAATATCTCTCTCCTTCCAGGGCGAATATTGGGAAAGCATTAAAATCGTTTAATAACCTGTTCCTTAACAATCCCATCAATTGCCAGCCTATAAAGAGCTTCACAAAGAGAGGGTCTTTGTAGGCTTTTATGAGCGTATTGGAATATTCCGTGAATATGCCCTTATAATCAGCATTTTCTTTAGGGATTCTATCTGTTTTTATCCATCTGTCATTAGGCATCGATTCAACATAGTATTTTTTGCCTTCGATCTCAATAATAGGATTTGCTTCTGTAAATTTGAAAACATTGCCCTTATAAACAGCAAATTTAGCATCCACAAAAATATCGTTATTATTCATGCCGACTTCCAATCTGTCAATGTTTTGGCAATGGGTCAATGAGTAAGAAAACAGGGTATTGGCATTATATTTATCAATCAGGATTGAAATGTTTTGGCTTTGAAAAGCCACTTGTAATTTATCCGCTTTTTCAAAATTGGTCCTTTTCAATTTAAGAAGAGTTTTAATCCCTGTGGCAAGGTTTTCACACTCATAAATAAAGATCCTGTCTTTCTCGCAGTCATTATCATAGCAATACAGAGGCTTTAAAAGATGTGATGTCTGAATCTTTATCCATTCATTTTCTGTTTTATAAAACATGCCTTTAGGTGAAAGGGCTATCATAGAACCGTCATCGTTTGAATACTTTTCGTCGGAAGAGTCGAAATCTGTATCAATGATTTTATCCCTTAGAAAATCAGGGTCTTCTTCTCTTGCATAATGAATAAGAGACCCTAAAGTAATAGGTTTACCTGTGTATTCATCTTGAAATGTGTTCCACTTTTTGTCGCATAGGGCTTGAGTTTCATCATCATTGAAGCTTAATTTCTGCCAGTCTGAGACGGCAAAGCCACTGTTTTTTAAACCCATTCCCAACTTCAGCCATTCATCATATTCATTGAAATACCTTTTCTTGGATAACTTATCCAGGAGAGCCTGCAGTTCTTTCCTGTCTTTGGCTTTCAGTTCTCTGGAATCCATGAATTTTTCAAGGTCAATTATTTCTGCTGTCTTGGGCGCTTTCTTTTCCACTGCTTTGAGGGGAATAAATTTTGCATCAGGGTTATAATAGATATGTTCCAAATCCCTTCCTAAAAAGAAAATTGAATTGCCATACGTCTTGCCCATATCTAAATATGGACCATCCGTTTCATTAGACCGGCTGAAAAAATCAAAATTAAGTTCGTCTTTTAACCGGTATAAAGCGGACAGTAAAGTAGCATGATAATTTTCCTTGTTTTTCAAATTGCCATCAGTATGAACAAGCACACGAACACCGCCAGACCAGGACTTGTAAGCAAGCAGAATCCAGTCAAGTCCACATAATTTAGTCCAGTATTTTTCAAACCAATCTGACGGCAAATGATCCAGGTCAATTGCTATTACATCGAGCTCATCCTGATTAGCCGTATTAGTCTTGACCCCCGGTGTTTGCCCAAAACCTATGCATGGACTGTTTTGCTTGGCATTCGCAAGATTTTCATTACGAATATTCTCCACAGTGCATTGCCTGATGAAGTCTGCTATGGGTTTTTCACCGTTCTTCCATCCTTCCCAATAATGGTTCTTAACTTGATAAGATAACATATATATCCTCCTTATTAATTTCAGGGCAAAAAAAAAGTCAGATTGCCTCTCGCCTCTTAAAGCTATTTTGTAGCCCTAAAGAGCTTCACCGCGAAAAGTAATCTGACTTAATATTCAAAATTCACTTAGTGAAGTTTTGTGAATTTGAATTAAATGGAGAATGAAATTTTCATTCCCGAATTAAAGGAAAATAATCTAAATTTTTTAGAACTAATTTTGATATTTATATAGATTGTGGTGAGATAAATGAATTGTGCCTGTATTTGTAATCTAAAAAATATTGAATATTTGGAATGAAAATAAAAATGCGGTCCCATTTTTGCTTGAGACCGCACCCCGGATTTACACCCGTTTTATTAATAAGAAGGATAAATTTAATCATCTTAATCAAAAAATATATGAAAAATAGATAGGTCAAAATTGCCGGAAGGCTTGTAAACGTTGAGGTACGCAGGGTGCGCAGGCGCTACGCACCTGAGTTGCGCCAACTATATCTATATTATATATACATTTATATCAATATTTTAATAGATACGCAGGTACGTAGGCTGGAAATGCCCCTTAAGAAAAAATTTTTTTTGAAAAATATTTTTTAAAATATAGGGGGGCACACTTTGAAAAGGGTGCGTAGTTGCGTAGCCCTTATTTTATATAGCTTCCGGCTACGTCAAGGGTGCGTACTAAATGCGTAAGGGTGCGTAGGGCAACATCCTCAATGATGAACCATTGCTTACCGAAGATTTCAATCGACTCGACATTTTATACAAGTAGTGCCCGGCAGCTAATTGGGGAATACTTCCTGATTCAAACCTTCACATAACGTTCAAAATTCTATCACAATCGAATGTTATACTTTAATACGTAGCAATGGAAATCGCATACACCTGTTTAAATATTGTTGGAGAGTTTGATAAAATAATATAATTATCGAGGCGAAAATGAGCATGTCAAAGAATAAAATTCTCATAGCCGATGATGAACAGAGAATGCTCAGGCTGATTTGCGATTATCTCAGAAAAGATGGATTTTTCCCTATTCCGGCAGAGAACGGAAAGATTGCCCTGAACCTGTATCTGGAAAATACAGATATAGACCTGGTCATACTGGATGTTATGATGCCGGAAATGGACGGCTGGTCCGTCTGCCGCGAGATCAGGAAATTAACGAAAGTTCCGATTATTATGCTAACGGCCAGGAGTGAGGAAGCTGACGAATTATTCGGTTTTGAACTTGGGGCTGATGAATATGTAAAAAAACCGTTTAGCCCTGGCGTGCTGGTAGCCCGCGTAAGGGCATTACTGCGCAGAGCATCAATGGACGAGTCGGAAAAAATTCTGGAATACGGCGGGCTTATACTCGATCCTGAAAGGCATTCGATTTTAGAAGACGGGAAGGTACTTGAACTCTCCCCGAAAGAATATGATTTACTGTTCTATCTGGTAAAGAATGCGGGAGCGGCTTTAAGTAGGGCACGAATCTTATATTCCGTTTGGGGTAATGATTATTACGGCGACGGGAGGACAGTCGACACCCATATAAAATGCCTTAGAAAAAAATTAAAACAATCCGGCAGTAGAATAGAAACGATCCGTGGATTTGGATACCGTTTTCAGGATAAAGCATGAAAATCAGGAACAAGCTGTTCATTGGGATTTCGATACTTGTCCTGCTTTTTATATCACTGGCTGTTTTCTTCAATCAAACCTTTTTATTATCATTCTATATCCGTGAAACCCAAACGAAACTCATCGTAGACGCGAAAAACATTGATTCCCGATACCATGGAAATATCAAGGATGCCTTACCGGATTTACGGACGATGGAATTGAATTCCGGAATCCATATAGAAATCATTGATAAGAAGCTTGAATTAAAATATATGTCGCAATTCCAGAAACATAATATAAATCTGGATCCTAAACAGAGTTTAAGGCCCGGTATGCCATTCCCTCCATTTAGAAAGGATTATTTACCTCAATTAAGGAATTCAGGGCCCGATATGCCAATCCATCCATTTAGAATGGAATTTTTAAATAAATTAAGGAATAATGCAAAGGGACATTATGCATTCCAGAATAATCCAGAGACTGATAAGTTTATTTCCTTTATTAATTGCGGATATATATTAAATAACGGAGATATACTCATATTAAGCCGTCCTCTTGCGGAGTTAAAAGAAAGCGCTGAGGTGGCGAACCGTTTTTTAATATTTTCAGGATTTGTTATATGTCTTATCGGGATTATAGCCGTATATGTAGTATCCAGAAGGTTTACCAGGCCGATTATTGAACTGCGGGATATGGCCCATGATATGGCTGAACTGAATTTCAGCCATAAGTTCATTGTCCATTCAAACGATGAAATAGCCGAACTTGGTATAAGCATCAATTCATTGTCAAGACAGCTCGACCATTCTATTAACGAACTGAATCTTGCCAACATGAAACTTCGTGAGGATATTGACAGGGAAAGAAAGCTTGAAGTGATGAGGAGGGATTTTGTTTCAAGCGTATCTCATGAATTGAAAACTCCAATCGCCTTAATAATGGGATATGCGGAGGGTTTGAAAGACGGAGTAGCAAAGAGAAAAGACCGCGATTATTATTGCAGCGTGATCATGGACGAATCTAAAAAACTGGACCTCCTGCTCAAGGACTTGCTCGACCTTTCCCAGTTTGAGTCTGGCGTTTTCCGGTTATCGATAAAACAATTCGACCTTAAGGAAAAAATTGAAGAAATTCTGCAAAAATATACTCCCCTTATAAACGATAAAAAAATCAGATTGACGCTTGCTGCTCAAACCACTATGGTAAAGGCGGATCCTTCAAGGATAGAACAGGTCATCGTTAATTACTTGAATAATGCAATAGATCATTGTGATGGAGAGAGAAGGATCCATATACGGATTGAAAAATCCGGAGATTTCGCCGAATTTGCCCTGTTTAATTCCGGAAAATCTGTCCCGGAAGAAGCCCTGGAGAAGATCTGGCTGCGATTTTATAAAACGGATTCGTCCCGAAACCGTTCATTCGGCGGTACCGGGCTTGGTCTTGCTATCGTCAAGGCTATCCTCGAACTTCACAAAGCCCCTTTCGGAGTCCGGAATCTTCCGGATGGAGTGGAATTTTATTTTAGGCTGAAAATTTCATAGATTTCACTTATCATTCACTAATCGCTCACGTCAAAGACACAAGGAAAAGTCATAATACAAGCATGAAAAAAGTAATATTCATACTCCTTATAAACAGCATTGTGCTGTCGAATTTGTTAGAGTCTAACAGATTTAATGGAGCAGAGTAATATAAAATGGGGGGAAAAGGTGAAAGTTCTATTCGAAATATTAATGACATCTGTATTCTTTCTTGCCGGCACATGTTATGGAATGTCCGTGAAAGAGACTTATATCGATACAGGGATACTTTTGGAGGGGAATGTAACTGATTGGATACTTATATATGGTACTTGCGCTCAAACAGGTAAATTATCATATATTTATGAGAATGATATTGACTGCCTTACATTAATATTAGAATTACAGCTTGCGATTGATGACTGGTAGGCAGGAAGTTACAGATTACAAAAAGGCAGATATAGAATGCAGATACAGGAGCAGATTTATGACTTAGGAGTAAACTTGATAACAGTGTTTCCTGAAACCTTCATGAACGGGAATACAAAAGAAAACATTTTATTAAACAGAGGAATTTTTATGATAAATTTTAGGTTTTTTATTACATTTTTATTTATACCCGCATTCTTGTTTCCATATCAGATAAAAGGCAGGGTATATAGAAGTGATAACCGCGAGGGAATAGCAGGGGCTATAATAATTTTAAAAACAGGTACAAACATATTATTAAATTCACTAAGTGATAGCGATGGTTCTTATGACTTGATGAACCTTGAAAAAGGAATCTATTTATTAGAAATTAAAGCGGCTGGTTTTTATTCAGAAACCAGATCTCTTTTTGCTGACAGAGATATTGTGATAAATTTATTTCTGGTTCCAAATGATCTCTCGCTTGGAGAAGTAGATGTAAAAGGTCAGAAAATGGAAGGAGTGGTATCGGAAAACACTATCGATAAAAATATGCGTCAAAAAGCTTCTGTTTCCAGCACTTCTGATCCGCTTTCTGTAATAACTTCAATGCCAGGGGTTGAAACTCTTAACAACCCAGGTTCTGAAGACACAACTAAATTTTCAGTAAGAGGCGGTAACGGCAACGAGAATATCGCAATGCTTGACGAAGCGCTAATTAAATATCCTTATCATCATTATATGAACGATTCAGTATTCATCGATGATGTGGTAAATACTTTATCGATTTATAAAGGTGTTGTCCCTGCCGAATATGGTCAGGAAATGTCTTCTTTATTGCAGGTTAATTCCGATGAAGGGGCGCCCGGCTTTCATGGAAAAGTCGATTTAGGCCTTTTAAACAGTTCCATATCGCTAAATGGAGCCACTGCAGATCAAAAGCTGAGCTGGATAGGAGGAATCAGAAGAACTCAATGGGATTTGATTCTTCCATTATTTTCCCAAGACAGAAACTCTACCATACAGATTCCCTATTATCTGGACTCGCATGGAAGGGTATTATATAAGACAGCGGATGATATTTTATCATTTGTCTGGCTTTATTCAGAAGAACCATCCTCTTTCTCGAATCTTTCTGGTCAGGGTGGTAATAATAACGCTTCTGGAGTCATGAATTATTATGAAACAGTTTTAAATCTGGATTGGAAACATATTTTTAATAAAGAATTTTTCATGGAACAATCAATTGGAACAACCTGGGCTTATCAGCTGCAGAATATGCAATCGCCGAATTCAACAAATTACAATGAAAATGATGAATTTGGGTTACGATACAAATTAGCAGCGGACTATTCGCCAAACGATTTGATTAATTTTAAAATCGGCACTGAAATTCAATATTACCCGAAGGAGTATATAACAAATTATCTTTATGCCAGTTACACCAATCAAATTAATGGTCAGCAGGAATGGAGTAATTTTTCCCAGAACGGTTATTCCGGTGAGTTAGGAGTATATTCCGTATTTATTGATAATGAAACTTCAATTTTTGATAGCGGGTTTTATATACTGGATGGCCTGAGATTGAATTACGCTGATTATATCGGGAAATATTCATTTGACCCCAGAGGAACTTTGGGATATAAATTGGCAGAAAATGACAAGGTATATATTTCCGCCGGATATTTATCGGAATTCCCAACTGATCCAGGAACGCTGGAATATCTTGATACTAATGCCAATCTGAAAATCCCGGGATGCTGGCATTATGTAATCGGAACCGAGTTAAATTTTCTCGGTTCAATAGATATTACACTTGAAGGATATTATAAAGAATACAATTACTATATCAGTTATGAATCCAATGCTGTCGTTAGTTATGATACTTCAGGACAGAACAAGCATGTGTATGGGATTGATTTCCTTCTTGAAAAAAAACCGGATTCATTTCCGATTTATGGTTGGATCAGTATCAGCGGGTTTCTTTCTTCCAGTTACCGTTATGTTGGGATTGATCCGAATATGCCCTACGATACTGCCGGCGGGGGTTTCGGCGGGATGGGTTCACTCACTGTCGCCGGGCAATCCGCACAGCCGCCGGTCGATCAATGGTATAATGACGATGCATCAATGCCTTACAGATTAGATATAACTGCTATCTGGGATATTAATAAAAACTGGACGCTGACAACTGAGTTCGATTATCAGGCTGGTTCATACTATACACCGATTACCAATGCCGAAAAAATAGGCTCTTACTATGAACCCCTCTATGGGACGTATAATTCTGCAAGATACCCGGACCAGCAATCGCTTAACA
Organism: uncultured Spirochaetota bacterium; assembly: GCA_963768055.1. Classification (GTDB taxonomy): domain Bacteria; phylum Spirochaetota; class Brevinematia; order Brevinematales; family JAOACQ01; genus CAVYGN01. Next base: position 597,641 of record CAVYGN010000001.1, read on the forward strand.
TTAAGGTGGAATACAGGACAATTTTGTTTGACCTGCCTTTCGGGATTTATGCGGAATGTTATAATGTTTATAATTACCGCGCTATTACCGGATATTCTTATTCAGCGGATTATTCATCTGAAAATCCTGTCTATTCCGCATTAGGCATTTACGGAACTTGCGGCTTATGGATGAAATGGTAAATATTTCAAATATGTTTATAAAATGTTAGGAGGAAAAAATGTTCGTCGGAAAATCAATCTGGGATATCCTTCAGATGGGCGGATTTACAATGACCGTTCTTCTGATCTGCTCGATAATATCTCTTTCATTCATACTTGAAAGGGTATTTCATCTCAGGAGCAAAACAAGGGTTAAAAGGCCTCCCTTTATGGCTAAAATCAAAAGTTATCTCGAAGGCAACAGCCTCCAGGGCACGTCTGCATACGCGGGAACCTTGATATCGCCTCTGGCCAGGGTTGTTCAGGCCGGGCTCCTTCTCAACGGAAAAGGCGATGAGAAAATAACAAACGCGATGGACAGGCAGATAAGCATTGAAATTAAAGAGCTTGAAAGATTTACCGGCATCCTCGGTTCAATTGGAAGCACTGTAGTATATATCGGCCTGTTCGGTACGGTTATCGGCATTATAAGGGCATTCCAGGACATTGCTCTTTCAGCAGGCAGCGGGACAGGCATAGCCGGGGTTGTGGCCGGTATTGCAGAAGCCCTCATTACAACAGCCACAGGTATTCTTGTAGCGGTTCCGACAGTCATCGCCTATAACACTTTGATGAACAATATAGGCAATATCGCTACAGATATGGAGATCTGCGCTTCCGAGACCCTGGATTTATTAAGGAAATAAACTATGATAAAAAAGAGATCGGAAAAAAGGAAATTGATGACCGATATAAATATTACGCCTTTTACCGACGTAGTGCTGGTTCTTTTGATCATATTTATTATCGCCACGCCCCTGATATACCAGGGGAAGATAAAGATCAACCTGCCGGAGACAAAGAGCACGAAGACCGAGGACAAGCCAATGAGGATGACTGTCCAGGTGACAGAACAGGGATCTATATTTATTGACGACGTGGAATACAGCATGCCGGCCGATGCTGAAAAGATTAAAACGAAGATCCTGAATACAGTGGGAAACAGCGAAAATTCCGCAGTTGTCATAAACGGCGATAAAAACTGCAGGTACAGTACAATCATCGGCATAATAGATGCCATAAAGGAAATAGGTATAAAGAAGATCCTGCTCGGGACTGAAATTAAAAGATAGCCGGGGGAGAATTATGAAAATGCTGCGTTTCGTAGGTATATCCGCCGTTCTTCACTTGCTTGTTCTGTTTGTGTTAATGTTAAAATTCCAGGCAGGTTTCATAATGACTAACGATACCTATGTCCAGCTTAACGATGAAAAACACTCGATAGATATGAAGACTCCCAAACCTTTTGTCATGGGCGAGGCGGCTAATAAAAAGATGAAGCCGGTTATCAACACGAACTTTCAGGAGCTTCAAAAAGAGGATAATGAAGATGCCGGCGGCGGCGGCCCATTGGATTTAAGCGGTTATGTCCCAAGTTATCAGGTCGAAGAACTCCCTATACCGCTATCTCCGATCAGTCCGAAATATCCCGAAGAGGCTCGAAGGACCGGCATCGAAGGCAAAGTACTTGTAATGCTGTATATCGATGAGCTTGGAAATGTAAAAAAAGTCGAAATCCAGAAATCCCCCAGCGATTTACTGTCGAAATCTGCTTTAGAAGCTGTATCGTCGACAAGGTTCAGACCGGCAAAAATTGGGGGAGCAGCCAGAGCGGTATGCATGCTTCTGACTCTGAAATTCCATCTGGAATAGATCAAAAATCAATCCCGATATATCGAAATTGATTCAGGCTTGCAATTCGAAAGACTCTTCGCTGATTTTTTCGAATTCCCCGTTTGTAAAGTCTTCGACAGTAAGGATTTTCTTCCGGCCCCCAGGAGCGATCTTTTTAGTATGCCTCTCGAGGCGGGCCGTCCAGTTAATGCTGAACTTTTCAATCATTATAAAAGTATCGTCGTCGGTAAAATTCCCCTCGCCGGTTATATAGCAGGCAAAATTATCATACCATTCGAGCCTGAATTTTTTTATTTTTTCATCGAAGAAGACAATCCCCCCTTTCGGAGTCCGGAATCTTTCGGACGGAGTGGAGTTTTATTTCAGGCTGAAAATTTCATAGATTTCACTTATCATTCACAAATCGTTCACGATACTATCACAAATATGCGTTATAGTGCCGTTATGAAAAAAATAATATCAATAATTTTTATTATTATCGCGGCCGGTTCTGTCGGCGGGTATATTCTTTTCAATTCAGGCAGGGCTAAAAATCCATATGAGATTGCGGAAATCGAAAGGGGAGACCTCTCCGAAAATATTTCCTGCACGGGAAACCTTAAACTGAGGAATTCCGTGGTTGTTAATTTCAAGATATCCGGTACAGTTGCTGAGGTGATGGCCGATTTCAATCAAAGAATCAGGAAAGGACAGCCGCTGGCTTCCCTGGATAAAACCCTCCTGAAACTGGCTGTTCAGACGGCGGAGGCGGGCCTTCATTCAGCACAGAACCAGATTGTCCAGGCTAAAAAAAACTATGAGGATACGAAATTCCTTTTCGATAAAAATTTCAAATCACAGTCAGACCTTGATACAGCGAAGATAAACCTTGATACGGCACAGATTAATTTGCAGACAAGCCAGATCAGCCTGGATAGCGCGAAAGCGAACCTTATGTTTGCGGTGATCTATTCGCCCATTGACGGCATCGTCATCGAACGGAATATCGAGGCAGGACAGTCAGTAGCAAGCAGCGAGTTTAACACTGTCCTTATGACAAATTTTTTTCTTGCGAGCGACACAAGTAAAATACAGATTTTTGCTACAGTAGACGAAAACGATATTTCAAAAATCAAAAAAGGGCAGAAGGTCGTTTTTACCGTCCAGAGTTACCAGGATAAAACTTTTAAAGGCATTGTAAGCCAGATCCGCATGAAGCCCATTGTTTCGGATAATGTTGTTGTATATACCATTGTTATGGACGCTGATAATCAGGATAATTTGCTTATTCCCGGTATGACTGCAACATTGAACATTGAGACGGATAGCCGCAAGAACATCCTTATGGTTCCTAATACAGCTCTTAAGTTCCAGCCGCCTATAGAAATATTTAGATTGCCACAAATAACCGGCGGGCAGGGAATGGCAGATCGTGATTTAGTCTGGACTTATAATGAAAAAACAGGAAAAATCAGGTCTGTTTTTGTAAAAACCGGTCTGACCGACGGTCAGATGACAGAGATCTACTCTGAAGAATTAAAAGATGGCATGAAAGTCCTGACGGGGCTTTCAGTAGTTGTTAATAATACTAAAATCGGGTCTAAGAGCATATTGAATTCAGTCAGCGGTCCGGGCGGCGGACCTCCTCCAGGAATGTAGGTAAAGGGAAATCTTGTTGACAATGAGATTGAAAGGAAAATATGGAATTATTAAATTTTTTTAGCACAGCAGTCCGGTCGATTTTAAGGAATAAGATGCGCAGCTTTCTCACAATGTTAGGCATAATTATAGGCATCTCATCTGTGATAGTGATGGTTTCTATAGGTGCCGGTGCACAACAGGAGATAAAGGAGCAAATTTCAAGCATGGGTATAAACCTGATAACAGTATTCCCTGAAGCCTTCAGGAAGGGCGGAGTCAATCAGGGGGGAGGATCAGGTTCACACCTGAAGTACAGCGATGTAAAAAAATTAAAAAAACAGGCCAGGCTTCTTTCGGGAGTATCACCGCTGATCCGGGCCGATGTCCAAGTGATTGGCGGCAAGGCTAACTGGAGTACGGTCATTTATGGGGTTTCCCCGGATTATCTGGCTATTCGCAGTATGAGTGTGTCTATGGGAAGTGTGTTGGCCGATAACGATTTGAATGTCAATGCAAAGGTTTGTATTCTCGGCCAAACAGTCGCGACAAATTTATTCGGCAATACAAGTCCGGTTGGAAAAACGGTTCGGATAGGGCAGGTCCCGTTCCGGGTCATTGGAGTTTTTAGGCCAAAGGGATTTTCCGGCAGCGGGCAGGACCAGGATGATCTTGTTGTCGCACCTTATACAACAGTTCAGTACCGTCTGAGCCGTTTCCCTTTTCTCCAAATGATACTCTGTTCGAGTATATCCGGCGATAAAATGGAAGCTGCGCAGGCTGAAATAAGGTCTATTCTCCGCGAATCGCTTAAGATCCCCATAAGTTCTGATGACAGCTTCACTATACGTAGCCAAACAGAGGTCATATCAACGGCCACCCGGACTACAGGGGTTCTTGCAGTTTTTCTTGCCTCCATCGCGGGAATCTCACTACTTGTAGGCGGAATAGGCATCATGAATATTATGCTGGTTTCGGTAACAGAACGTACAAAGGAAATTGGGATAAGGCTTGCAGTTGGGGCCAGAAAAAAAGATATTCTCCTGCAGTTTCTTGTGGAAGCGGTGGTACTATGCCTGACAGGCGGTATTATAGGCATAGGGCTGGGTATAATAATTTCATTGATGGTCCGGGTATATATAGGATGGAATGTTGTCCTCCAGGCACATATAGTGATTCTGTCTTTCGCATTTTCATTCTTCGTGGGTATCTTTTTCGGATTTTATCCAGCCAGGCGGGCATCAGCCTTAAATCCTATAGATGCATTGAGATATGAACCTTAAATTATTATTACTCCAAGATTTTAGTAAGCTTAACTATATGCAAGCTACCCTTAACATTTTTAGTGTAATACCTGGCAATGAGTGGATTATGCCTTGCTGAAATTTAAGCCTTTTATAATAAGGAGACATCTATGAGGATTTTAATTGTGGAAGATGAAAGGGACACACAGGAAGATTTTTCAATTTCCCTGAAGCCAACAGGTTATGAGATTGTTGAAACCGATAACCCGAAAATAGCCCTGGCTTTATATATTAAATAAGGCTTTGAGCTGGTTATTTTAGACATTAGTGTGCAAGATATGAGGGGAATCAAATTACTGTCTGAACTGCATGAATTAAAGCGGGAAAAACCGGATAAGCTATTCGATAATGCTTAATAATAATGAAGGAGTTGACAAATGAGTTCGAGGAAAACGATCGGAGTAAGTATTAGTAAAAGTTACTTTATCGCCTATATTGAATCGGATGGCATTCATAAAATAATGACATACCCCGATAATAAAAATGGTATTAATAGTTTTTTGGATGAACTGGATGACAATACGGTTATCGGGATAGAAAGACGCGGCCGGTTCGGCGCTTTTATTAAATCGATCAAGCATCTGATAAAAGAATATATATTGCTTTGTCATGAAGATTTTATTAGTTTTATCAGCCTTACAGACAAAGAAATTAACGAATAGGAGAAGGAGAAATGAGGAATTATGTTTTAATTTTAATCGCGATGTTTACAATTAATCCGCTTTTTACTAAGCCGGTTTATTCAGAAGACAAAGACATTAAACTTGAAGATCATCAATCAAGCCTTAATGTGGATTTGATAACTGTTCTTCAAAACCGTAAATCGACACGGGGGTTTACCGATAAGGAAATATCATTGAAAGATCTGTCCACAATCCTTTGGGCAGCAAATGGGATCAATCGTTATGATGGAAAAAGAACTGCTCCTTCACTAGGGCTCTTCCTCCCTCTGCTTTGCCTGCTATGAGGGATGGGGGCGAGGATTTAGAAAAAAGAGGTTATATGAAAAGAATAATGATTTTGTTTATTTCAGGGGTTTTGAGTTTAATAACTTTCGAGCAATTGATGTCCGAAGATTTCATTTTAATTAAAGCGAATTCATTTAAAGGAAGCGCATACGACATAGGATTTAAAGAGGGTAAAGAAGTTATAAAAAATGAACCATTCTTTAAACAAGTTTTAAAAGCCAGCGTATTTACAAAAGCAACAGAAAGCAATTTTAATGAGGTTTCCAGACTGCTGAAAGAATTCGATGAAGATATTTTAGCTGAAATGAAAGGATTTTCTGATGCTTCTGATATTCCTTTTGAGGATATTGTGGTTAAATTAAGCGGATGGGGTATTACTAAGCCTGCAATACCTCATGGGTGCACACAAATAGCTATTTTACCAAATAAGACGTTTAACCATCATTTATTAGTTGGAAGAAATTATGATTATTCAGCCGATAAAAATTTAACAGATTTTAGCCTGGTTTTACTATACCCAGATACCTTTAAGTCTTCCATCGGAACTTCTCAATTTATTTTTGGGCGAATTGAGGGAATGAATAAGGATGGCTTATATGCAGGAATGTCATTTGCTCATGGCATAGGCAGAAATGAGAATGGATTTTTCTTTCCAATTATTATTAGAATGATTCTTGATAAATGCAAAGATACTAAAGAAGCTCTTGTGCTCATTAAAAAGATTCCTCATTCCTGTGCCTATAATTATCTAATTGCAGATAAAAATAATGCAGTTGCGGTTGAGGTAAGCCCCCCTAAAATTGCAATCAGATATCCTGAAAATAGTCTAATCGTTGTTGTAAATCATTATATCAAAGATGAAATGAAAACAGAGCAAAAATGGTTGATGCCCAATTCACAGAATAGATATAAACTTGCGATATCAAAACTAAACAAGGTAATTAATCTGGATGATTTAAAAATATTTTTATCAAGTCCTATTCCTAAAGGAGTATGTCAAAATTATTATAAAGATTATCTTGGCACTCTTTGGTCTGCTGTATTTGATTTGACTGATAACAAGGTCTATTATTCTTTTGGATCACCATCCTTAAATAATTATAATATAATTGATTTTAAAAATGGTGAAATATTAAACAAAACAATTAAAGGAATTTTACCTGAGAATGAGCCACTTACAAATTAATTTTCTTGTGGCATAGCTCTTCACCCTCTACTTTGCCTGCTATGAGGGATGGAGAAGAAAAGAGATTATTGAAATATAGAGTTATTTTATGGAGGGAATACCATGTCTGAATTTCCAGATATCATTAAAGAACTACCCAATGCCGATATCCCGATAGACGGCTTATACTCCTATTTATTTCAAGGTGAAAACAAGCAAATTGTCTTTATGAAATTTGAAAAGGATGCTTTTGTTCCAGAGCATAAACATGAGGCTCAATGGGGCATTGTCTTAGAAGGTGAAACAATATTAGAATTTGAAGACAAAAAATTACTTTTAAAAAAAAGTGATGAATATTATATTCCAAAAGGTAAATTGCATAGTGCAAGGATAAAAGCAGGATATAAAGATATTACATTATTCAATCAGAATGATAGATATAAAAAGAAAAAGTAAGCTTCTTCTTTATCTGCCTTCCTTTTCCAGCCTGCCCTCCCATTGTTCAGCATTGCCAGACAAATGAATTTTTTAATAAAAGCGCCGGGAGGGGATAGAATAAGGGAATTACTGTAAGAAGGATAAAATGAAAGATTTTCCTGATTTTATGAAGAATCCGAAAAATAAGATTAAACAAAGCTCTCAATTTACAAAAGACATTGAAGGCTTTGTTTTTGATGGCAAAGATGGTTCTCAAATGGCATTCTGGACTTCCTATGAAGATAGAGAATCGAAAGAGCACTGTCATAATTTCGATGAATATATGGTATGTATTTATGGGCAATATAAAGTGAAAATGAATGGTGAAATTATAACCTTGAATCCTGGTGATGAATTATTTATCCCAAAAGGAACATTACAGAGCGGGGTATGTATTAAAGGAACAAGGACTATTCATGCATTTGGTGCGAAAAGGGCTGAAAGGGAAGGAGAATAATTTGTTTTAAAGCTCTTCCCCCTCTGCTTTGCCTATGAGGGATGGGGAATAAGATTTCCGGATGAGGTTATTTATAATGAATGCTTTTATTAATTGTGAAAGAATAGATGATTTGTTTGTCGAAAGACTAATAAATAATTTAAAATTAGAAGGATTTATGGTATCAACATCGCCAAAAAATCCCATTGATGGTGAGGATATCAGATGGAATAATTGGTATAACTTTGGTATTGATGAGGCTTTACAAAATATAGATGTTTTCATCTCAATAATTACAGATTCATGGTCATCATCAACTTGGATGGCTATAGAGTGTGATACAGCAGAAAAATATTTTTTACAAAATAGTATTAAGAATATGTATTATATAGACTTACGAACCTCTAAATATATGCCAAAAGGGATGGAACAATATTTAAAAACGGAATTACCTAAAAATTTTAATGAGATATTAAAAATTATCAAGGCATAATTTCATTTAATATTTCCCCTCCCTTTTCCAGCCTGCCATTCTCCATTGAATTTTTGATAAATCTGTGGTGAGGGGATAGAATAAGGGGTAGTTAAGGTATAGTGAATTTATTGAGTAAAATCCCTTCAATCAATAAAAAAAATGAAGGTATATGAATGGAAAAATATTTATCTGAAAAATATCTTAAAAATTTAATTCCGTCATGTTGCAAGATTGGATTTGCAAGTATTAATGATTATAATGAAATTGAGATAAGCTCATTAACAAGTTTTTTGCCTGGAACTAAAACTATTATTGTCCTTTTCCATCATATTCAAAACTCATTGGAATGGTTATGGTATCCCTTTGAGAATGAAAGGGGTGAAAAAACATGCGGTGCGGACCAACATAGTCAGATTGTTCTCAATAAACTGAAGAATTATTTACAAAAAGAAGGGTATAATATTTCAGTATTACCTTATCCTGATATATGCGGTGTAATGTTCAAGACAATTGCAACAAAAACATGTTTAGGAGAATTGGGAGAGAACTTTTTATTTATGAATAATGAATGGGGGCCTTGGATTCATCTTCGGGTACTATTAACAAATGCTGAATTTTCATTTGAGCGCATTGAATTAATAAAGGCTTGCAATCATTGCGGTAATTGCCGTAAAGTATGCCCGGCTGATGCGATAAAGTCAAACTCATTCGATGGCATAAAATGCAGAGAAAGTATGCATAAAAGATCCGAAGAACTTGGTAAAAAACCATTTGTTTTTGAATGTGAAATTTGCTTGCGTTCTTGTCCTATTGGAACTATTCCAGAAGAAGTAATTATTGATTATAAGAGATAATATTGTTATTTATGATAGTTCGTTTCTTTCGCTCCTTTGCTTTGCCTGCCTTCCCCCTTTTTCAGCATTGCCAGACAAATGAAATTTTGATAAAAGTGCCAAGAGAGGATAGAATAATAATGGGCAAGCCTTATATTGAGTTTAGTAAAAAGCTAGCAAGAAAATAATAAAGTAGGAGATTGGATATGCAAGGAAAAATAAAAACAAATGGAATATGTGCATATTGCAAAACCGAGATTCCTAAAAACGCTCATGCTATATTAAGCCACATTTCTAACTGTAAAAGCAAAGCCATATCAAAAAATGAAAGTCATATTAATTACATGATTTTATTGCTTGAAGGAAAATATAATCCTGATTACTGGATTGTTATAAAAGCCAAGCCTGAAATAACAATGAAAAAAGTTGATAAGTTTTTAAGAGACATTTGGGTTGAATGTTGTGATCATATGAGTTTGTTTTCCGATAAACATTCTAAAATTGGCATGACATGGAAATTAGATGAGGTATTTGAGAAAGGGTATAAAGTTGATTATATATATGATTTTGGTTCATCGACAGAAATTTCATTATCATTATTAGAAGAATCAGGGGATAAAGATGAAAAAGATATTCAGATACTTATGCGAAATAAAGAAATTGATTATAAATGTTCATATTGTAATAATAAGGCTGTAGAAATTTGTCCTTTTTGTTTATATGAAGATAAAGGTTTCTTATGTAAATCCTGTATTAAAGAGCATAAATGTATAAAAAATGAAGGAGAAGATATCCTTTTACCTATTGTAAATTCTCCAAGATCTGGAGAATGTGGATATACAGGTTATTTGGATAAAGATGTTAAAAAGTATTTTCCAAGGGAAATAATTTAGAAGAACATTGAAATCTTCAATTAGTAATAGGTTTATTCTTCCATTTCCAGCTTTTATGCTAACCATTTTGGAAAATTTGCCAGACAAATATGGACGGGATTAGAATAATTGGGATCTGAGTTTTTAAATGGATTTAAAATTATAAATATATGATTTTGACGGAACTATAAATAAATGAGATTCCGCGATTGATTTATGGTTTTTTATACTATGGAAAGAGCCTTAATTAGGACAGACGAACAAGAACTATCAAACTGTATAAAAAATAGAATTTAATTTTTAAGTTGATATTGTGGTGGATTATGCTGGAAACCATGAATGAATTGGGAAAAAAAAGGGTGCCATTTCTATTCATTATCGATTTTGAGATGAATAACCCAATCATTTTACCAATGTCGGCGATTGATTCTGAAACAGTTATGTTTGATATAAATGGTATAACGAATTGCAATTTCAGTAAACAATCAGGACAGCCTGTCTATTTTCAAAAACAACCAGTTTCTTATAATACATACCGAAAATCTTTTTTAAAAGTTCGGGAGCATTTTTTTCAAGGTAATACTTATTTGCTGAATCTGACATTTCCGACAGAAATAAAATCGAATCTTTCTCTAAAAGAAATATATTCAAATAGCTTCGCTAAATATCGATTATATTATAAAGATAAATTCATTGTTTTTTCTCCTGAAACATTCATTAAAATAAATAACGGTAAAATATTCAGTTATCCTATGAAAGGAACCATTGATGCATCAATACCCGATGCATATAATAAAATTCTGAAAGATGATAAAGAAATGGCAGAACATATTACAATTGTTGATTTAATAAGAAATGATTTGAATATGGTATCAAGAAATGTTAATGTACTGAGGTTTAGATATGTAGAGAAAATATCAACAAATAGCAAGGACTTATATCAAGTCAGTTCGGAAATAATGGGTGAATTGGATAACAATTATAACGAAATAATAGGTAATATTATATTTTTTCTACTTCCTGCAGGGTCTATCAGTGGCGCTCCGAAGATAAAAACGATTGAAATTATAAAAGAAGTAGAAAATTATAAGAGGGGTTATTATACCGGAGTATTTGGCTATTTTGATGGACATCAGTTGGATAGTGGAGTAATGATCCGTTTTATTGAAAAAGAACAAAACAAGCTGATATATAAAAGCGGTGGAGGATTAACAATTTACAGCGATCTTAATAGTGAATATCAGGAAATGGTGGATAAGGTGTATGTGCCGATTAATAGAGACAATTAAAATATGCCAGTGTTGTTATTTGAATCTTAAACTTCATGAAAAAAGACTGAATATATCCAGGAAGGATATTTTTAAAAGCACAGATTGTATAAATATCAGTCAATCCATTGAATTCCCAGAAAATTTAACAGAGGATATTTATAAATGCCGAATCATTTACGGAAAAAACATCGAACATTATGAATTTATTCCATATGTAAAGAGAGAAATTAATAGTCTTAAGATTGTTTATGATGATGATATAGAATATAACCACAAATTTGAAGAAAGAAACCAATTCAACAATTTGTTCAATCTGCGGGAACATTGCAGTGATATTTTGATAGTAAAAAGAAATTTGATTACTGATACTTCTTTTTCAAACATTGTATTTTTCAACGGCAATAAATGGATTACTCCAGCTCATCCTTTGTTAAAAGGCACAAAAAGGGAGCAATTATTAAACGAAGGAAAAATAAAAAAAGAAGAAATTATGATAGCGGATTTGAAAAGGTTTAAAAAAGCTTCGATTATTAATGCTATGCTTGAATTGGGTGAGATAGAAATCTTAATTGAAAATATAATTGAATAAGGATAAGCATGAAAGAACTGGTTTATAAAAAAAAACAAAAATGGCAAATATTTGATGGATCACATTTTCATTAAAATATATTGGTTTCGGGCTCATTACAGCTTTACTTACCCTACTATATTCAGATTCTTATTCTCCATTGATTTTTGATAAAAGTGCCAGGAGGGGATAGAATAAGTGAATCGTATATAAAATCAAAGGAGCCTTTATGAAAATTGAAAATATTCCATTTATAATATCTGATTGGAATAAAGAAAATAGTCAGAGAATAAATGGAGAAAGCGGTTTTGCTGATATGAAAACATTTGAGCAAGGCAATATCAGGGTTAGATTAGTTGAATATTCTCCTGATTACAAAGCAGACCATTGGTGTAAAAAAGGGCATATTGTTTTTATTCTTGAAGGTGAAGTAGCTATTAAAATAGACGATGGTAGAAAGTTTAAATTATCTAAGGGAATGAGTTTTCAAGTGGCAGACAATGTAGATGCTCATAAAGCTTTTTCAACGAATGGAGCGAAAGCATTTATTGTTGATTAAAAGCTCCCCCCTTTGCTTTGCCTTCCTTTGATAAAAGTGTGGGAAGGGGATAGAATAAGGGAATGTAAGCAAATAAATTTTAAGGGGAAGATATGAAAATAAAAACACGAGAACAAATTCCATCTGAAGCAATTGTTGAGCGTTATGGTGTCAATAAAGAGCTTGTGATTGGGGAATATGATGATTCAAACCAGATTGTATTAAGAATAATAAGCCTTGATGTAAACAAATTTATTCCTGTCCATATACATAATTTTCCCCATATCTGGAAAATTGAAAAAGGCATTGGCTTATTAACTGATAATGATGGTATTGAACATAGAGTAGAGCCAGGGCAATTTCTTTTTATTAAAAATAATGAAAAACATGGTATTAGAAACATTGGGGATGATAAACTTGAATATTTATGCTTCGGGACAATTGAAAGCGAAAAAATAGCTCCTCAAAAAGCTGATTAAAAGATTTTTAGAGTATTAATGGTTCGATTATACTGGAGGCATGATGAGTAATGAAATACAATCTCTTGGATCTAATCCTACTGGTTTAAAAGGAAAATTTGCTGGTATTTTAATGAATATTATTCATGGCAGGCAATATAAAAAAATCATTAAAAAACACATACTGAAAAGAGTTAATTCAATAGAGAAGATTAAAATATTAGATGTTGGTTGCGGGGGAGGGAAAGCGATATATATTCTTTCTACATTATTTATGAATTCAAAAGTATATGGCATTGACCATCCCCGTGTGTTAGGATAGTTGTCGCCTAAAATATTAGGGGATAAAAAATGAATAGTCAAATTCATTCAGAGGAATTCAGAAAAGCTATTGTTCAAAAGATGTGTGTGCCTGGCGGTAAAACGGTCATAGAACTGAGCCGGGAAATAGGAGTGTGTGAACAGACCCTTTACAATTGGAGGAAAATGATTCAGAATAATTTATCCAGACATCAGGAACGAAGCCCGCGAGGATGGAAAATTTCTGATAAATATCAGGCAATATTGGACACGGCAGGCCAATCGGGAGAAGAATTAGGGCAATGGCTGCGGAAGAACGGCCTCCAGACAACACATATTGACATCTGGAAAAAGGAGTGTTTATCAGTGCTATCAAATGACTCATACAAAGAGGAAAACAGACAATTGAAATTAAGGAACATGGAATTAGAAAAGGAAATTGATCGTAAGGATAAGGCCCTTGCCGAGGTTACTGCCCTGCTGGTTCTTAAAAAAAAACTGAACAAGCTATTCGGCAAAGAGGAAGATTAACTCCTGTGGATATAAGAATAAATATTTGTGACTTGATTAATGAGGCTGTTTCATCAGGGTCTAGCAGGGATAAGGCTTGTGAAGAATCAGGCTATGACATAAGGACCATACAGCGATGGGATAAAAAACTGGGAGAAGACGGGAGAAAAAACCGGACAGCAATGCCTACGAATGCCCTGTCGGCAGAAGAACGGGAAGAGATCATCTCCTGCTGCTGTAGTGAGAGATTTAGAGATATGACGCCGAATGAAATAGTGCCACTATTGGCAGAGGAAGGGCGATATATAGCATCAGAATCATCTTTTTACCGTGAACTTAAAGCAAGAGATATGCTTCACCATAGATCCGAGACCAAGCCCAGGACGGCAAGAAAAACGCCAAGAGAATTAGAAGCGACAGGCCCTAATCAGGTATGGAGCTGGGATATTACTTATATATCCAGTCATATCAAGGGTAAATACTTCTATCTATATCTGTTTGAGGATGTCTGGAGCCGTAAGATAGTCGGCTGGAAAATGCAAGAGGAGGAAAGTTCTGATCATGCCGCAAGGATGATGGCAGAGATCGGAGAAACTATTGATTTGAAAGGATTGTATTTACATTCTGATAATGGCTCTCCTATGAAAGGCGCTACGATGTTATCGACCTTGCAGAGGCTTCAGGTTATGCCGTCTTTTTCAAGACCGAGCGTAAGTAACGATAACCCTTACTCAGAATCATTGTTTAAAACTTTGAAATATAATGTGAAATACCCCGGCTATTTTGAGACTATGGAAGCGGCAGAAATATGGATGCAAAATTTTGTAGACTGGTATAACAATAAGCATCTTCATTCAGGGATTGGATATGTTACACCTGCACAAAGACATGACGGTAAAGATAAAGCGATACTCCTGAAGAGAGCGGAAACTTATGAAGCGGCTAAAAGCAGGCATCCTGAAAGATGGTCGGGAGAATCAAGAAAATGGGAACGAATAGAATCGGTATTTTTAAACCCGAGTAAGACTAACAAGGAATCGTTGATTGCAGCGTAAAATAAAAGCGACAACTCCCTTGACAAAATCCGCCATTCATCAGATATGGTGAATCTTTCGAACAAAGTCAATAGAAAAATAATTCAAGAAGGTTCTGTAGAAATATCTCAAAGTGATATAACCTCTCTTCCATTCACCAATGGATATTTTGATACTATAACGGCTTTTGATACTATAAATTTCTGGAATGATTTTAATAAAGCTATTTCTGAAATAATAAGAGTATTGAAAAAAGGCGGGGCTTTCATTATAGTAAACGCTTATCCAAAAGAAGGGACAAAATGGTGGGATTTTGTAAAATTTAAAAATGATAGTGAATATCGGGAAGCAATGGCAAAACATAATTTTACGGATATCAATATTACTGTCGAAAAAAACACTATAATAATACAAGCGACAAAGTAATATACACAACAGGGAAGTCAAAAGATTATTATTATCCCTGCATGTTAGGAGTTGATCATGAAATTTGGAATAATACTTGAAACAAAGGAATATGAAAAAGCCTGGAATGCTTTCCGTTTTGCTATCTCCTCAAAAAAGAACGGGCATGAAGTAAAGGTATTCCTCATGGGTGATGCTGTTGAATGCGAAGGTTTGACCCATGAAAAATATAATGTCGATGAGCAATTGAAAAACTTTGTCAAGGAAGGCGGCGAAATTCTCGCTTGCGGAACATGCTTAAAATCAAGAAATATGGAAGGTTCTGATTCTTGTCCTATGTCGACAATGGTCGATTGTGTCAGTATGGTTGAATGGGCAGATAAAACTATTACATTTTAAAGAAGCATATATTTTTAATAGGGTAATTTTTTATGGATAATAAAAAGTTGTGGAATTTTGCATTATTACTTTCTGTAATTACAGTATTCTATAACCTTCTTGAAGGAATTAGTATCAGTATATTTCGGTGTCGCCGATGAAACATTATCGCTGTTCGGTTTCGGTCTGGATTCCTTTATTGAAGTAATGTCTGGCATTGGTGTGTGGCATATGATTATCCGCATAAAAATGAATAATAATGAAAGCAGTGATAATTTTGAAAAAACAGCGCTAAAAATAACAGGCATATCATTTTATATTTTGACAGTCGGATTATTACTCACCATTGCCTATAACATTTATACAGGACATAAGCCTCAAACAACTTTTTGGGGAATAGTTATTTCACTGATTTCAATGGTTGCTATGATCTTTCTAATGTTATTTAAATTGAATGTTGGAAGAAAATTAAAATCAGATGCTGTTATCGCGGATGCTAAATGTTCCAGGACTTGCCTATACTTGTCAGTGATACTCCTGGTAACAAGCGTTTTATTCCAGATTTTTAAGATCGGTTATATTGATACTATAGGTGCGGTAGGGATAGCTTATTATGCTTTTAGAGAGGGGAAAGAATCGATGAATAAAGCGAAGGGTAAAAAGTGTGATTGCTGTAAAGATGATTAATACCTTCCTTTCCCCATCTTTCATTTCGCCCACACTTCTTTCGATAATTAATTCACAACAATAATAGGAGTTTCCAAAATGGATGAAGGTAAAATTTTAGAATCAGATATGATCGATTTAAAAACGGCTGCAAAAAGTATTGGCAGGTAAAGTATTGGGATAATATATTTATTCAAACAATTATATTTGAGGTAAATAAAATGCAAAATCAAATTCGAAAAGGTAAAAATGAAATATTCCATAAATATCTTTATGAAGAAAAATTAAAACATAAAGATCATCGTTTTAATCTTATCTCTATGAAAATGATATTTGTAGCCTCTTTATTTGGAATTAGTTCAATCCCAATTTGTGGAACGATAGGACAACTATTTTTTATCTTATTGCTTGTACCTGTGTTATGTTTTTCTACAGATATATATATTCTTGCAGAAGATTATAAGGTAAAAAGAATTGGAAAATTTATTAGAGAAAATTATATATATTTTTCTAAAGTAGAATTTATATGGGAGTACTCATTAAGTTGTAAAAATAACAGAATGAGGGAAAAATTTAGTAAAATAAATTCATTTATAGTGTCATGTCTCTTGGGTCTTTTTGGACTACTATTTTATATAAAGTTTTCAAAGTTATTAGATAGTTTAATAATTTCTGATATAAGAAATGAAGAACATATCGGTTTTTATATATATGTAATAGAGTTTATTATATTTGCTGTAATAATTATTATTATTAAAAATTTAAATGAAAAAAAAATTGAAGATTGTAATAGCTCTGAAAAGAATGATTTAAAGACTGAACAATGACCGTCTTAATTCCTTTTCTAACCTCATCTTTCATTTCCCCCTCAATTTTTACGATAATTAATTCACATAAATTATTTGAGGAGATGTGATATGCCAGGAAAAAGAAGAACTGCTGAAGAAATGATTAAGATCTACAATGAGAAAATTAAAGCACTGAAACAGAAGCAGACTTTAGAAGCCAAAAAGGAAGATAAGAAGTGGGTTAAAATTGACCCTAAAATTGGCGCTTATGTACGTGAACTTGCAATGAAGAATTTTGAAGGAATTACAGTCGATAATCTGAAAGTTGAAATAAAGAAGATGATGACACCGAAAAAGAGGGGACCAAGTAAGGAGAAGAAAGCCTAAAGTGAAGAAAGCGGAAGGGGAAGCTGAACAGACACAGAAGGCGGAATAAGGGGAATTTAATAAGCAGGCTATATAAAAATGAAGAACCATCCACTACATTTAAAAATCGGTGAAAAGTTAGAATCTTTATTTAATCTACCACATTATATTCTTCTTATTGATCCTGCTTGTGGTGGTCATCAATATATTTCCCTATTTATCAATAAAATGAATAGAGAAAACGCTATGTGTAAAGTAGATGCAATGATTGTAAAAGACACAAATATTTTAGCGATCATTGAAATTGAGGAATCTGGTCTTAATCCTACAAAAATTTGTGGAAAATATTTAGCGGCGGCATTATCAAAATTCTATATTCATAATGGAGTAAAGTATTCTCTTTCAAAAGACACAGCATTTTTTCAAATAATTGATATAAGTAAATTAAACAAACAGAATACTTCAAAAAAAGAACAAACTAAATATATTGAGAAATCAATCCAATCCATAAATAGTACAGGTATCATTAAAAATTATTCCATCGATTGCATTGATGGTAACGATGATGAAATAACGCTTTCAAAAATAGTGAAAAAAATCATTGCTGTCCAAATCAAATTCAGGAAAAGTTTAAAAACAATTGCGGATTTATCGGCTTAGAAGATTTTTGATGAAATGGAGCATTCAGCCAATCCCACAAATTTCTACGGGCAAACAGGTTTGTCGGGAGCACCGAGCAGAGGGTATAAACCGACCATTGGAAGCTTGATTTGAATTTCAAATAACTCAGCATCAAATAAGCGATCAAAGCGACCCATAATTGGGACAGCAACGCATTCCTAGACGTCCCCACGAAGCTCTTAACAATTAACTGCTGCTTGATCGTTTTGAAGAATAATTCTATCTGCCACCTGTCTTTATATATTTTGGCGATAGTCAATGCAGACCAATCGAAGTTATTAGTTATGAGTATGATGCTTTTTCCTGTTTCAGAATCGACCGACCTTATTCGCCTCAACATGCCTGGATATTTCTTGGTGGAATTAAAGCCAGTCCATTCGATATTCTGATCGGAAGTTATATTCGGATGACTGGAAACGTCAAAGCGTTCTAAAACCCTGTATTGAGAATTAGTTTTTAAACGGGTAACAAAGAATACACCAGCATTATCAAGGGCTTTCAGCCATTCAAATTTATTGTAGCCTCTGTCAAAAACAACGACATCGTCTTTTTCAAAAGGTATGGAAAGAGCCGCTTTTTGCTCATGAACATTCCCCTCAGTCATAATGACAAAAGAAGGCAGATACCCCGAATGATTAAGTTTAACATGTAATTTAACCGCTCCTTTTTTCTTTCGAAAAGTCGCCCAATTATAGAGAGATAGGCACAAGTTAATTGTCGTAGCATCCAGACTATAGAGAGGATTTTTAAAACGAAAGTTATGGCGGGGTGCAATTTCCTGACATTTGGACAGCATCAGGTTGAATATAGACTGAAACAGTTCGTGGGTTCTATGCTCATTAGCATATGCAAGGGTTGATCGATGGATTGGCTTAATTCCAAGATGATAAAGGCAGGAAGCCTGAGTCGCCAATCCTGCCTCGATTCCTCGCAGGCTGTCTTGACCTGCCAATTGGCCGAAAAGCATAGCCGTAAAATGATTCCAAGAAGTGAAGCCTCGGGCATAATACTCGGTGCCTGCCTCTTGAACGGCATTTTGAAATTCAAATCTCGGGATCATTTGCAATAACTGTCCGATTATGGTAGAATTGTTCATAAAGCCTAATCTCCTTATTATATAATGATTTAGGTTTGCCGACCCAAATTATTATAAGGCATGATTAGGCTTTTTCATAATTTAATTTGGACACGTGTGGAAAAAAATAAATAATTATTGTTTGAAATGACAAGATTGGATGTGTTTTATTGATTAAAATCTTCTCTCTATTTATGATTCTAGTAATCTATTACCCATGTTATATTTGGGAATAATGATGATGGGGGGTAATTTATGAATTCTCCTATTAATCTGAATAAACTTAATTTTGGCGCTCCTGCTGCTGAACGTGATATCAATCAAGGATTAAAAACTTATTTTTACGAATCAGAATCATATAAGAAGCTTAGAGATGGATTAAAAACAGTTATTCTTGGGAATAGAGGTTCTGGTAAAAGTGCATTATTTAAAATGTTAGCTGAAGAAGAAAAATCTAAGGGTCATATTGTTATTGAATTGGCTCCTGAAGACTATTCATATGAAATTTTGAGTCAGGTATTGGTAAAAGAAAGAGAGGGATCATGGGCTAAACAAGGAGCTTTTGCGGCTTCTTGGAAATTTATGATTTATGTTATTTCAATGAAAATGTTGGCAGAGAAAGACAATACATGGTTAAAAAGAAATGCTAAAAAAATTCATAACTATTTATCTGAAAATTATATAGGTGAACAACACACTAAATTTGATGCTCTGATATCTTATCTTAAACGTATTGAAGGTATTAAAATTGGACCATATGAAGCATCTGCTAAAACAAGAGAACTTCAACATCTCTATAAATTAGAGGAAATTAATGGTCTTCTTCTTGAGTTGAAAATAGCTTGTAATAAGTTTCCTATATCAATTTTTATTGATGAACTAGACCGTGGATGGGATTCTTCTGAAGATGCAAAGGCTTTTGTGGCTGGTCTTTTCCAAGCCGCTCTTTCAGTAAATCAATTAACATCAAAACTTAAAGTTTATATATCACTAAGAAAAGAATTGTATGATAATATTCCTGCACTATATGAGGATGCTCAAAAAGTCTTAGATTTGTTTGAAATAATTGAATGGGATGAAGATAGCCTTTTGAAAATGATTGTTAAACGTATTGAATACTCTTTTCCAGAATTGAAAAGTAAAACAGATATTGAAAAGTGGGTATCAATATTTTCGGAAACATTAGAGTATAGACAAACAAAATCTTTTAATTATTTAATTGATAGAACTTTATATAGACCACGTGAAATGATTCAGTTTTGTACAAATATAAAAGAAAAAGCAATTGAGAATAGATCATATCCTATTGATTATGAAACAATATCTTTAGCAGAAAATTTATATTCAGGAAACATGACAAAAGATATTGCTTCTGAATATCGTTTTCAATATCCTGGTCTGTTAAGTGTTTTTGAAACATTTAGAGGTAAAAGTTATAATTTTAGTAGAGATGAGCTTGAATTACATTGTCTTTCTTTAATATGCGGTGAAATAAATATTAGTAATGAAGCTTCATGGATACAAAATCAAGAGCCTGATTTATTAATCACTGTGTTATGGAATGTGGGTTTTATTAGAGCACAAGCTGTTGGAGGAATTAAGGCAAAAAGGAGAAGTGGAAGTTCATATCTTGGTTCGTATCAACTTTCTAATTTGAACTTAAATAATATAAATAATTTTCATATTCACCCTATGTTTAGAGTATTTTTAGGGTTAAAAGAATCAAAATAATAGTACATTTTGATCCATCTTCTCCCTAGCCCCTTTTATTTTATTTACCAATCAAGATTATATATCTGCATTTTACACACATCCATAAATTCATTGCGATAAGCTATTGAAAGATTTTTGAAGCGGGGGTATAATATGGAGAAAGGTTTTAAATTTTAGGATTTGATAATGAATAAGATTAAAATAACAGAAAAAGTTAAATAAAAATAATAAAATAGTTGAAAATAATATTTTTAATAGTTTTAAACGATTTATTCTTTACTGAAAAAGAATTACATTCCTATTTTCATCATTTGTTTGTCGTTTATGATTAATTCTTTATTATAGATTTAGAATCGCTTAGTAGATAGCTTTAAGAAGAGAAATGACGAGTTACAGAGCCAAAGTAAATATTTATGGAGGTGATTTGAAAAATAACAAATATGAAATCGTATTAAGTTTAATTACAGGAATAATTTCATCAATAATCTCTTCAATTATACTTCAATATTTGAACTTAAAAATCTCCCAAATAGCAATATATCTTTATTCTATTTTTTTATCATTTATAATTTTAGGATTATTAATCACATATATAGTTATTAGAAAAAGGATTACCAAATATAAGGAGGACGTTACAGATTTTTTAAATGAGGTAAATAAAAGAATATTATCGTTATCTTATGAATGTTCAACAAGAAAAGAATTCCATGACTGGATTTCAAAAGGAATATTAATGTATTTAAATGCAATTCCAGGATTATTAGCCTTAAAATATAAAACCACAGCTAAATCAACTTCAAAGAAATCCCAATTTTTTGCTGCTTTATATTTTTATAATAATGTAAAAGGAAATATTACTTTTGAAAATTATGGATTAAAAGAATTTGGTATTGAGGGAGAATCATTAATTAGCGCAGATCATATTAAGGGTTTATCAGATGATACAAAGAAGAATGCCACTGATACAATATTTGGATGGGTACTTGACCAAGAAAAAACAAAAGAACATAATATTATGCGAAAAGCTGAAAAGTTGGGAAGTAAAATGGCCTGGAATCCTAAGTTTATTCAGACTGGTATAGGAAATAATAAATATATATCAATTAAAAGTGGTTTTTCAATATTACTTGAGTATCAAGGAAACAATATAGGAATATTAGGTGTTGGGGCTACAGAATATTATGGAATATGGCTTGATGAGTGTGCATATATTCAACAAATATCCTCTAATATCATCCAATGGCTTATACATATGGAAAACTTATGCCCATGGCATAGAAGGGGGTGGAGACAGATTAATACATTAATTCCTATAATAGACTATAAGTTTACTTTTTCAAAAAACCAATATTCAGATGAAGAAGTTGATGAGAAACTAAATAGACCAGAATTTGAACATTTAAAGGGCTATTATAAAGAAAGAATTAATATGATTAAAAATTCTAAAATTGATGAAGTCTATATAACAGGTTCTTTTAATGGTTGGAGAAAAGACCATTTAAAAATGAGATATAATAAAGAAGCAAATGAGTGGGAAGTAATTATTCATCTTCCAAAAGGAGGAAGCGAAGATGCAGAAAAAAAGAAAGATGGATATTATGAGTATTGTTATATTGTAAAAATAAATAACCAGGATTATTGGATATTTAATGCTTCCGCCGATATTAAAAGAGGAGATCAGAATAATATCAATTCAGTGCTAATATTGTGAGTAAATTTGGAGGGTGTATGTGTGATATTGAGAGTAAGGGTGCAATTGAAAAATTATTAGATGGTGACATAGATGAATATACATTTATTAAGAATTTCAATGGGAATTGTTATGTTCCTTCCTTTCGTAGTAATTTAGATATGGCTATTCGAATAAAAAAAGGAGTTTTAAATAAACTATTTAAAAAAATAAAAAATAGTGAATAAGTTTAATCCTTTTTAAAAAGTATCTTAAGCAAGGAGTTAGGTTAATCGGAACTATCCACATAATTTTTGGTGTCTGGTATCATTCAATAATATTAATACTTTTAGGACTGCTAATTATTTTATTCGGCTAGTTCCGAGGCGTTTTATTTCCGAATAAAGGTTTATGAGGAACTTCTTTTAAATTTTAGAAGAGTTTATAGGAATTCAGAGTAAAATACCCCTTACTTTATCTAAATTTGGGCGAAGTTATAAAAGGTGCTTAAAGTAAGCACCGGCAAAAAGACATTATTTGTGCCTTCAAGGGTCAAATGGTAATCACAATCAGGATTCCCCTCTTAATTCTAAGCAGAATTCCACCCCAGACTACAAATAGAATTCCCCCTGTAACTCCAGTCTGGCATTGCCAGACTTATAGCCTTTATTTAATTTATTTGAAAAATTTTTTCCATAAAATTATAATTGAGAAAATAGTAGAATAAGGAGAGAGACTATGGCAGAGGATGATGAAATTGACTCAGTTGATGACTCAGAAGATAATTCGGGTTATGATGAAGATGAAGGCTTAGATTTAGTTGATGAATCGGACCATGAAGAAGAATATGAAGAAGCTGGTTATTATGACTCTCCTTATGAAGAAGATACAAATGATGGGGAACTTCCTACTGATGGGGATGATGAATATTATTGAATGAATTCTTCATATTTACTCTTTCATCACAAACAATTTTCCTCCATAACATCGATTTTAACTTTTTCAAAATCAACCTTAAAATCAAGGCAGAATAATATTACAAAGGGGTAAATCATTGGAAAATGGATTAACAGGAATACCCACAGACATTTTTGACCAGAAACTGACTGACAGATTTCACAGTGAATCTCTAAAATGGGTGGAAAAGAATGTAAAAAGCAGATATTTAAATAGAACCATTGAAGAAGGAATAGTTTTAGTTTCAAACATATATGAAAAATTCAATGAGATACTGCCATATTTTGAATCAAAATCCTCCTGCACAAAGGGATGTGTAGCCTGCTGTAAATTTTTTGTTGAAACAACAGCTTTAGAATATCTGATTTTAAAACAGTATTTCCTGGGAAAATTTAATAAAGAAGAAAGGGAAAATATTATAAATAAGGCTCGGCTGTCCATGAAGGAAAATATGGATGTTAAGACTGTTAAAATTTCTAAAGTGGATTATTTTAATAAAAACATTCCCTGCATATTTTTAATCAATAATGAGTGCTCTGTTTATGATGCCAGACCGTATCAATGCAGGAAATACCTGTCAGCTGAGGATAAGGACAAATGCACAGGTGTATTTTTTTCAATAAGCGTAATGGACTTATTATCACAAGCTATTGTAAAACTGAATGTCGATGTTTATAATGAATCGATGATAAGCTCATTGCCTTTGTGGATTGTTATCTGACTTGAATCAAGGGAGCTTATAGACAAGAAATGAAACTCGGGGCTATATAATTCTCCACTTTCACCGGTTTCACTTTCCTAATAACACCGATCTGATTTTTCGCTTTTGATGGAAGCAGGGTGGTCCACTAAAAATGCCGGGGAGGTGGGTCATGAAGGTGCAGGATCAATAAATCAAAATCAAAGATGTGTTGATTTTTTAAAATTATTTTGATATAATAATTTTTATTGAAAAGGGAAATAGTAAAATGAGACTAAATAAAAATAAAATTGAAAGTCTTATAATTGGTGCTATTGGCTGTTTGGTTGTAACAAATATTATTCAACCTCTATTAGTATTATTAGCTAATTTGCTTATAAATGTTGGAAATAAAGTTTTTCCAAAAATAATAAATAGCATTTATATAGACATAGCCTCTGGTTCAACTAATTATAGCTTTATAATATTTTCATTATTATTGGTGTTAGTAATGGCAGTGTTGATTTATAGAGTTCATTTTTTATATGATAAATTAAGAGAATCAATAAAAAATCTAAAAGAAGCAATGCTAGGAAAAAAAGAACCTACTAATGAAGAAATAGAAGAATCTAAAAGGAAAGCTGAAAATATTTTAAAAACATCTGGAAAAATATTAAAAACAGATAAAATAATTTCAATTATTCTTTTATCAATAATTATTATTAATATTATTTATATAATCTCGATTGGTTATTATAAAGACCAAGAAATAAGTAAATTTAGCCAGGTTATAAAAATATTGCATCCATATATAACTGAGCAAGAAAAAAATATTTTAGAATCAAATTTTTCATCAATGAGTTCCTATCAAGATTATAAGAATTTATATGATAAAATCGCTTTAATATGCAAAGATAATAATATTATTATGAAATTCAATTATTAGTATTTTGTCAATATAGAAAATATTTCAAAACATGATTATTATTACTTTTAAGATTATCACCCCTTCTTCCCCATCTCTTCAACACAATCCAGCCCAGCATTTATTAAGAGATCATTGAACATAATCTTCTTCTCATTTATCCTGGCTGTTTTTTGAAGCATATTCCCATCTATGATTTTCTCCCTGGCTTCTTTGAGCTTGTCGCTAATGAAATCATAAAACCATAGCTTGAGGTGAATTTTATTTTTGATCGGTTGCCCTGCTATTTTGCCCTTTAATTTAAGCAAATATTCGCAGCCATTCTTAATTATAAACTCATTAAAATATCGTGCTTTGCCGGCAAATAACTTCTCTACATACTTTTTCTCAATCTCAAAATACCTGTTATAAACAATCTTTGAAACAGTAAAGGTGCTAAAATCAATCTTTTCAGTGGTGATATTCTTACCCATTTTTGAAGCATTTTCTTTAACTACCGCTTTAAATACCGGGATCACTTTTTTCATAATCAGCTTATCCAGGGTTTGAGGTTCATAGTCTCTGATGAGTATTTTTCGTAATACTTTGTATTGTGCTTCAAGTTCTCTTTCTTCTTCATCATCCGCATAGTTTGGCAGATTAATAGGCATAAAGGGGCTCCTTATTGATTTTCCATTATTTTACTTTGTTTTTGCCAAAATGTAAATGATAAAAGGCTTGTTTTTTGGGTGGGGATGTGATAGAATAAATTTGAAAATAAATATTGTATAAATTATTTAGGTGTTTTTCTTAAAGCTTTCTTTTGGGTAATAAAGTGAGAATAATTATTATGGATATAGGAGTTGTATATGAAAATTCCAGTTTTTATTAGTTATTTTGATAAGGATAAAAGGAAGCTTGAAATATTAAGAAAGAAATTAATAGATACTAATTATTTTGAACCTATAATAATCGCCGACAGAAAAGAGCCTATGAAATCATTAATTTCAAAAGTTATAACTGGAATAAAAAGTTCAAAATATTTTATTCCCATATTAACGATTAGATCAATTAATGAACAATGGATTAATCAAGAAATAGGTTATACTATTTCTTATAATGAAAACAATCAAATCAAAATTTATCCTATTATTGAAAAAAAATTATTAACAAAACTAAAAGGGTTTGTCCATAAGGAATTCGATTTGCCTTTCTTATTTAATACTCATTCCAATAAAGGGGTTGAAAATAAAAATTATAGTAGATGTATTGATGGTTTAATATTACATTTAACAGCAGAAAATAAAGCGATAAATCCTTCAGATGTTTTTATTGGTAAGTGGAAGAATGAATGTTCTCAAGGTTCACAAAATGGTTCAGAAATATTCTTTATTAAGGATCAGAATAAATATTTCACAGGGGATCAGCATTGGTTTAATATTATAGATTTTAAATTTGATGAAAAGGGGAAAACTTTAAGTTTTAATAAAATTGGTATTAAAGAAGGAGATAATAGGAAATTAGTAAATAATTTAAAAATAATAAATAATGAATTATTTGAAGGAGAAGAAATAGATAATAGCATTATTTGGGAAATTAAGTATTCAAAGCAATAGATTATAATTTCTAATCTTCCACCAATTCCAGCACCTTTTCACCATGGAGCTTTGATATAAGGGTTTCCCTTACCAATTCATCAGATGCCGGTACTTCTAAAGAAAGGGAAGCGATAGTTTCACCATTATCCAGAATTTCTGTTATAAAAGTTTCATCAAATTGCTTTGTCTGAATCCAATATAATTTTCCATTAAATTCAATGTAATGTGGCATATTACCCTCCTTATAAAAAAATATCGGATAAATTTATTTTGAGATAAGGGGGAAGATCAAATCCTGGCATGGTCAGACAAATCCATAATCTTTTGCCTGAAATATGGGGCGGGTGTATAATGAACAATGGAATCAAGGTGGTTTTTATAAAATGAGTGAAAGATTATTTACAGAATCTTTTTTTAAGAAAAATGATTATTTCAGAAAAGAAAGTAATTTAACTAATGATAAATTAAGAGAGATAAAAGAGATTGTAATAAATTGGCAAAAACGTTGCGAAAATTTTAATTCAAAGACTGATCATGAAACAGCAGATGAAGATCAATTTATGAATGCTGTTTTTGAAAAAATTTTGGGTTATAATGGGAAAGCCTTGATTTATAATAATTATAATTATACAAGTAATTTTACTATAGAGGGAAGTGGATCATCAGGTAAAAGTGGATTTGCAGATAGAGCTCTTGGTTATTTTGGGCAAGATAATCTTGTTGCTCAAGTTCTTATAGAATTCAAAGATCAGAAATCTAATGATTTGGACAAACCTTCATCCAGAAAAGATAAATTATCCCCTGTAAATCAATGTTGGAATTACTTGAACTATTATCCTGAAGCTAAATGGGGCATAGTATCAAACTTTAATGAAATTCGTTTATATAATAAAGCTAGCGGTAAAAATAAATGCGAAATATTTTATTTCATTCCACCTGATTTATTCCATAATCCTTTATCAGTTGATACTGAATTAATGAAATTCATAACTTTGTTAAGTAAAGATCATATATTAACAAATTTTGGAAAATCTTTTACAGAAGATTTGCTTTTAAAGCAAGGTTCAGCTGAAGAAATGGTTCGGAAAGAATTTTATATTAAATATAAATACCTTAGAAAAGAAGTGTTTCAGGAAATACTATACATAAATAAACAATATGAAAGTGAAAAAAATAGGTTATTATTACTTGTTCAGAAATTTTTAGATCGTATCATATTTTGTTGGTTTTGTGAGGATTCACGAGAAAATTTATTACCTACAAATATTCTTTCAGAAGTTATATCAGAAGAAAGTAAAGGAAAATTTTATAAAAGAACAGAATTTACCACATGGGAAAAGGTCAAGGCTTTATTTAGAGCAATTGACAAAGGGGAAGGTTTCAATATTAAAGTTGGCTATAATGGGGGTTTATTTAAAGAAGATAAGGAATTGGATAATTTAAAAATTCGGAATCATATCTTTGATGATATTTCAGCGATTGGCAAACAATATGATTTTGGGAATGAAAATGAGTTAAATGTAAACATATTGGGGCATATTTTTGAACAATCAATAACTGATCTTGAGGATATGCGCTCTACTTTTATGGTCATGGAAGAGGGTTTAAAAGAAAAAGAGGTTTCAAAAAGAAAAAAAGAAGGAGTATATTATACCCCAGAATATATAACTCATTATATTGTTGAAAATACTGTTGGAGCATGGTTGAAAGAAAAATACCAGGGTTGTGAAAAAAAGTATTCCAATAAATTCAAAAACAGGGAAGAATTGGTTAGGATTAATTATCGTGATAACTATTTAAAAAAAATTAAAATACTTGATCCTGCTTGTGGTTCCGGAGCATTTCTTATAGCCTCTTTTAATTACCTATGGAACGAACACCTACGAATTTATAATGAATTAAAAAGTTTAAAGGAAGATAAAAAACTTCTTTTATTGGACTTAGATGAGGTTGACCGTAGTATTCTCGAAAATAATCTATATGGCGTTGACTTAAATTCAGAATCTGTTGAGATAACAAAACTTTCTTTATGGTTAAAAACTGCTCATAGAGGGAAAAAACTGAACAATTTGGATAATACCATAAAATGTGGAAACTCTTTAATTGATGATCCTACTATTGCGGGAGAAAAAGCTTTTAATTGGGAAGAACACTTCTCAGAAATATTTTCAAATGGTGGTTTTGATGTTATTATTGGAAATCCTCCATATGTAGTATTAAGTTCATTTAAAAATAAAGAATTTTCCTATTTACAAAATAAATATTCAACTTCTTATGGGAGATTAAATACTTTTGCTCTTTTTTTGGAAAGGATTAGTAAAAACCTTATAAATAAAAACAATTATAAAATTGGGCTAATAATACCTGATTCACTCTGCTTAATTGATTATTACACCGATTTAAGAAAATTTCTATTAGATTCTCATTCTTTAAAAACAATCATTGAACTTGGCGATGGAATATTTGACGATGCAGTTGTCCCTTCAATAATCATAATTATGAATAATAAAACAAAAAATAATGTAATGAAAATTGGTTTTGGAAAAAGAGTTTTTGAGAAAAATATATATTCGGAAATTAATCAGGATTACTATTATCATACACCAAAATATTCTTATAATTTACATGTTGATAAAATATCAATAAAACTTAATAATTTAATTGATAACAAAACTTTTTTTAAACTCAAAGATGTAATCCAAATAAAAATAGGTATATGCACTGGTGCTAATGATAAACACATTTCTGATAATTCAATATTTCCTAATTCAAAAAAGTTGATTCAAGGCAAAGATATAAATAGATACTCTTTGATTTATGATGGTAAATATGTAAATTATGACCGGAAAGCATTACTCCGAGCTAGAGATGAAAGTATTTTCATTCTTAAAGAAAAGCTTTTTATGCGACAAACTTCTGATGAATTAATTTTATCATTTGATGATGAACAATATTATGCAATAGATTCATTATTCATTCTTTATCCAATCAGCCAAATTTTAAATTTAAAATATTGTTTATGCTTATTAAATTCTAAATTATTGAATCGGCAATATCAGAAATTAAATCCTGAAGCAGGAAGAGTATTTGCGCAAGTTAAAATTGATTATGTTAATGAATTAACTATTGCTGTACTACTACCAGAAGAACAAAAACCATTTATTGAAAAAGCTGATTGTATGCTTTACTTTAACAGAACTCATCATGATAAACAATCAAAATTTCTTAATCGTTTGAAAGACAATTTTCATTCCATAAAAATAACAGAGAAACTTGAAGACTTCTATGATTCAGATTTCTCGGCTTTTCTCGATGAATTGAAAAAACAGAAAATTTATTTGGGATTGAAAGACCAAGATGAATGGGGAGATTATTTTAAGGGTTATCAAAAAGAACTTTTGAAATTGAAGGCGGAAATTGAAAAGACAGATTATGATATTGACCGAATGGTCTATGAACTTTATGGTCTGACGGATGAGGAAATTAAGGTGGTGGAGGGGGAATGATTCCTAAAAATTTAGAAGAAATTCAAGAAAGTGATATTCAATACTTTGTTGATAATAATATAATTGAAAATAAAACATTAGAATATAAAGAAATAGTTAATCTAAATACAGTAGAAGAAAAAAATGAATTTCTGGCGGATGTGTCTTCTTTTTCAAATAGCTCAGGTGGAGACTTAATAATTGGAATTCAACAAAATAAACAAGAAGGAACTTTTATTATAAAGGGAATTGAGCTTAATAATAATGAAATTGATAATTTAATATTAAAAATGGAAAATATCATCAGGGATTCCTTGGAGCCAAGATTAAGCCCAATCCCTAATATTAGACCAATCCAATTATCAAATTCAAAATATATTATCATTATTAGAATAAGGAGAAGCTGGAATAGTCCCCATAGAATAAAAACAAATAAACAATTTTTTTCGAGACATTCTTCAGGGAAGTATCAGCTTGATATTGGAGAAATTAAAAATGCTTTTTTATTAAACGAAACTTTATATGATAAAATTCGTAGATTTAGAGAAGAGAGGATTGCTTTTATTTTTTCAGATGAAAATGAATTTCAAATGAATTCTTTTGGGAAAATCTTATTACATATTATTCCTCTATCTTCATTCGAGTTAAATGATAATAATAATGATATAAACCTTTTTAAACAAAATGAAATCCGTCCTTTATCTGGTTTTGGATTTGGAATTAATTCCAAAATAAATTTTAATGGTTATATGACATATTCTGCGCCAAAAAAAAACGATCTAAATATTTATTTCTGTAGTTATATTCAATTTTTTCAAAAAGGGATAATTGAAATATTTGATGAAGGAATTTTATTTCCCTTTAATAATGGTAAGTTGATTTATAAAAGTATTGAGCTTGAAAAGAGTATATTAGATATAATAAAATCAATTATTGAATTATTTAAAAATAAAAACATATTGTTTCCATTTTTATTATTTATGAATTTATTTAAAATTAAAGGATATATATTGCCATATGGAAATAATATAGATTATTCTGAACCATTATCACTTAATTATTTATCTCTTGGCGAAATGTTTATAGAAGATTATTCATTTGATGTTTCAAAGAAATTAAAAATATGGTTTGACAAAATATGGAATGCTTTTGGATATCCACAATCTAATAATTTTAATCAAGAAGGTAATTGGATTAATAGATGAACCTGCTGAAGAGTTGTTGAAGCGGATTTTGGAGGAGAAGAGTGGTAGAATAATAAATTTTAGAAAACGAACTTTGTTAGTACATCAAACCATTTTTTTAAATGATCAAATGAATATGATACAATAGTATCAGCAATTTTATAATTATTTTCTAAATCAATTAATATTTCAGATTTATCCGATTTCCTACAAAATTCATATTCATTGTTTTTATTGTTTAAATAATGTCTTCTACTTTTATCTAAGGCTTCTGATGTTGGATATAATTTATTGTTTTTAACACTGGTTTTAGTTAAACCAAATAAGCTAAAACTTTTATCAACAGGGTCATTTATTATTTCTTTGCAAATTGAACAATTACATACATTTTTAAAATAATCTTCTGGCTTTTTATTCCATTTTTTTTCCAATAAAATATCCTCAGCATCTGGATGGTAATCAACTCTTTTATGAAAATTTGGGAAGTAATATTTTGCGGTTGGAACACCACCGCCAACAGGTATAACAGGTCTACTTTCACCATATTCAATACCATGGCCTACACCTGCTAAAAGTTTATATCCATTACTTGATAGAATTATAGATAAATAACTTCCATGCAATAATATTATTGGCTTTTTACATTCAGTCATAGAATTTAAAAAATCAATGTATTTTATTAAATAGCTATTTGTTATAGTTTCTGATGATTCTTCTAAACTATCGATCCACAAAATAATGCCATCTGCATTGCAATCTTTGTAGCCATTTTTTATTTTTTCAACAAACTTTTCATTAATTATTATATCTTTATGGATGACTAATTCTGCAAAAATCGGATTATCTTTATTTATTTCTTTTGCATACTTTATAAAAGTTATGTTTTGGTTTATTTCATTATCTAAATAATCAGGTTCTAATAAAAAGTAAGGTGGTATTAAAAAGGAAGGCTTTAGCTTTTCACCACTATAATCAAGGAAATCTTTATAAGTTGACTCTTGTACGGCATCATTCAATATATTTAATTCAAAGTTTAAAACATTTTTACAAATTTCATAACTTATATTATTATTGAAATCATCTAGTATAATAGGCATTTTACCTGCTTTTTCTTTAATAATAGAACCGTATATTACAGCTAATTTTTCAATTGATTTTTTTAATACCCATTTATCATTTTTATCTTTATAACTAATATGTCTAACATTTTGAGTAAAAGCATAGGTTTGAGGATCAATAAAGTAATCTTTTTTGGTTAATTGAGAAACAAAAGATGCGATACCGGCAGGAGCATGAGCTATAATATTACTATTAAATCCAATTAAATCAAAACAATTTTTGTAATCACCTAAGAAATATGGGTTCTCTTTGAAAGTGCCATAGAGCATAACATGGAGACAATCTCCATTTTTTATTTCCATTACTTTACTCCTAATAGATACGTTTTTAAATATTCATTATTAGGCAACCATTTGAATTGATTTTTTTTTGGCTCTAAATACTTTTTGATAATTTCAGCTTTTCGGTCATAACAAAATACTCCAATTCCATAAGAATTAGCTTCCTTAATAACATTATCGATATTATCAATTAAGGGGATAAAAATATAACCAAAATCGAAAGCATTAATATTCGATTTAACTTGATAAAGTGCTCTTTTCCAATTTTTTAATTTAAATTCTATACCAATAATATTTTCTTTATCATCGAGAGCTACAAAATCGATAACACGATTAGACAAAGGAACTTGCCTCTCATATATTAAACCTATACTAATCAAAAATGGTATTGCTATTTCTTCTAAATGTTTTTCACTTTGAATAACCATATTCTCTCTCAATATCATCTATTTTATTGTTAATAATAACAGAATCTATTAAATAATAGATTAGTAAAATTGATATAATAATAATATTAATAATATTTAAAAATTCAGGAATATTAAGTTTTGTTAAGTAATAAATAATAAGTAAAACTAAAAAAACTGAGAATGTTAATATGAAAATAATTCTGAACATTTTAATTCTAAACAATGCACGATTAAGACAATATTTCTTTTCAATTATTTTTTCGCAAATTTTATAAAAATCCATGTAATCATAATCAAAGGGTTTGAAATTACTTGATAGGTCAATATTTAGTTGTAATATTTCTGATGAACAATGATGAGTAAGAGCATTGATAAAATTTTTAAATTTTTCTACTAGAATTGAATTAAGAGAATCATAATTTCTAATAATATGTGAGCTTTTATTTCTCGAACTTATTTCTAAGATAAGACCAACAAGTGCTAATATTGATGGTAAAACCTTAATAATAATATTCATAGTACCTTAATATTGATGATTTAAAATTTTATCTTTGATTTTTGATTTTTCCGCATAATTACCATATTTCATGTATATATATCTAATTATAGATACAAGACTAGACTCATTAATATTATTTTTGAATTTTTTTAAAACATCTTTTTGATAATTAGAAAGAATGGGAATAATTTTATCTTCAACAAATTTAATGCCTTTTGAAGTCAATGAAAATGCTTCTTCATTCTGATCAATTAATAAATCATCTTTATCAACTTCTAAATATACACTATCAGCCCAATTTTCTAGTTCTTCTACTTCAAAATCAACCATACTGTCAGCTAAAAATGTACTCTTTATAAAACCATTATTTATAAAAAATTCAATATCGTTATAAATTTCCTTTGAAAAAGGTCCATAATGCCAAGGATAAAATTCTTGAAAATTTTCAATTTCAACTTCTGTATTTGAAAGAAAAGATTTCTTAACCTCTTCATTAAATAAAAACATCATTTTTATTAATCTGGTTCGTCCTTTAATCGGTTCATTTATATTATTTTCAATTCCAGGTGAATATAAAAGCAATAATAGTATATGTTTTCCTGAGAATCTTATCTTATTCATTCCCCCCTCCAATTATTTTAATATATTCATTATACCACTCTACCCTTCACTTGTCCATCTCTTTTTCGTATCCCTCCTTCCAACTCGGTATCATCCTCCAAACAAAATTATGGAGGATATCTATATGCTCTATCAAATTAACAGCATACCAAACAACAACAAGAAACTGCTTGACCAGTTCTGTATTGAGAATTTCGTTCTACTACGGCATAAGGGCATAGTAAAAGTATTATTTATCGATGTTGTTGAAGACCTCAATAATTCAATAATCATTGACACTATTGAAGAGATTGGGGGCAAATGTCTAAGCCACATTGCAATGCCAATAAACATTTCGAGGGGGCTGTATTCCACAATCATTAAATGGAAGCCCCGATTAATTCATCATCCGAACAAGCCATATTTCTCATACTTGGCATATAACCGGTCAAGATATGGCACCGCGGCGATTTATTTTCCCAATTCAAACACCCTTTACACAGCCAATCTGATTGAAAGTGAGGAGGGCAAAGACCTGCTCAAAAGAATCATTGAGCATATGCCTGACAGGAAGTTGGAGGATATCAATGTCCAAATAGGGGTTAATGTTGAATTCGATTGCTTAGGGGTCAAAGGCAAAGTTATCTATCCCTATGATTCGCTTCAAGAGCATCTGAAAGAAATTCCTGTCCACGATAAAGATGATTATGATGAGTTCCTGGGAGCCAAATTTATGGATTACCCCTATACGGCAAATTATCTTGAAATCGGGCTTGATAATAATTTTGAACACCTGGTTTTCAGACCCGAGCATTCGGATAGTGTGGATACCTTGATTGAGCGATTGAGGAAGTTGATCCTTTTCTGCCGGGATATTCTTCATTGCGGGCTGGCAATAAATGAAGCCTATTCTATCCATATACAGTTTCACCTGGGCTTTCAATATGAGCCGGATGATGAACTGCTTAATCTGCTCGATTATTTCATTGGAAAAGGGGTCAGCAAGGCATTAGGTGAATCATCTTATGATTATACAGGTTATGGCTTTGAAATAATAATCCCTTCAACTCTGATTGATATTAAGCCTGAATATCTCAAGCTCTTTCTCAAGTCCGCCAAACATATCGTTCAAAACTATCTCAATGCAAAAGCCTTCGCTGTCAATGAATATCGGACCAATGAGCCAACAAAAGCTGAATACTTCCAGTATTGTGGCATTTCTGAGGAAGATTGGGAACTTATGAATAAATTCAGTGAAATGGAAGTTCCAAAGGGCAATATCATTGAAAACTGGATTCCTAAAGAATCTGATAAAAAGGAGGTTAAGAAAAATGAAAAGGAGGAATAAGCCAATGAGCAAAATGACTATCCAGACAATCTATGAGGCACTGGATCTACTGCTGAAAAATGAAGGAGGCATTGAAAGTTTTATGGCAAGTGAAAAGCGGATTATCGGCTTTGACAATGGTACGGATACAAAGCTTACCATTAAAAAAATCAGCAATACTGAGCTTTCACTTTTACAAGGAGGAAACGGTAAAATTCTGGAAATGACTGTAAAACTCTATCCAGGGGTGCATATGGTGGAAGTATTGAGCTTTATGGAAAAAATAAACCGTGATGCACCTACAAACTTTTCTCATTTTCAGATCCATTGCCAGCTGAATGACTTTTTGTCTCTGTGGCTGAAAGAGCTTAAGCAAGAAGGATATTTTAAAGAAGAAGGAGGTTCGATATGAACAAGGCATTACAAACAATTATCACCAATGGACAGACGCAAGTCAACAAGACAATGGAGGGCATATTTCAAGAATTTAAGTTGAGGCAGGACATTTTAGCCAAGTCAGACAAGATTGCCTTCTCATTTGGAGATGAAAACAAGCTGAAGCTTTATGTCGCCGGCAGAAAACTTTCCCTTACTGATTGGAGTCTCGGGCAGATGCTCAATAAGGCAAGTTTACCGGCTAATTATTATGCTTCAATGCTCAAAGCGAATCAAAACCAGCTTGCTTTAACAAATCTAAGGGTAATGATACACACCCTGCAGGATTCAATTCTCATAAGGGAAGTGGGAGACACAGCTAAAGGGATTCTGAGCGCCCAATACAAAAGGATGGATGCCTCACCTATGTTTGAAACATTCATTGAGGCTATGCTGAAAAACGGCTATTTTCCTTATAAGGCATTCAATACTGATTCTCAATATCAGGTCAGATTTCTTTCACCTGACATCATAAGGATCGGCAGTGATGAAATTCTCATAGGCTTTTCAATTTCAACATCAGATTATGGAGCAAGAAGTTTTGCTATAGAAGTCTTTGTAATTCGCCTTATCTGCCAGAACGGGCTCATAGGGATGGATATCATGCGGAGAAAGCACATAGGCAGGAGGGCAGAGCTTGATGATGAGGATTATTCAATTTACAGCAACCGGACTTTGTTGCTTGAAAACAAGTCCTTCCAGTCCAAGATCAAAGACATCATCCGGAATGATAATACCGTGAAGCTCATAAGCGACAAAATCAAAGATTCTCAGAACCGGGAAATAAGGGACACCAAAACCTTTCTTGAATCGATAAAGGAGCTTACAAAAGATCAAAAAGTAAAAGTTGAGGTGCTTTTCGATACGGATACGGTAATGAGGTATATAGTTTGTTGTTAGGATATATTGAGGGAGGATTATATGTTGTAGGATTAATTTTCATAAGGGAGGTGGGAGACATAGCTAAAGGGATTTAAGTGCTTAATACGAAAGGATGGATGTAGACCAGGGAAAGTTTTTGTGAGGAGATGCTGAGGAAGGTTATTTCCTTAAGGGAATTAAGTCAGATATTAATTTCAGATCAGATTTTAAAATAAGATATAAATAGATAGGTAGAGAAGAAATTCTATAGGTTTTTCAATTAGAACATCAGATTATGGAGCAGAGTTTTGCTATAGAAGTTTTGTAAGTTAATCTGCAGAATGGGCTATGGGGATGGATATATGAGGAGAAAACGCATAGGGAGGAGGGCAGAGCTTGATGATGAGGATTATTCAATATATAGAGATAAAACACTTGCTTGAAAACAAGTCCTTCCAGTCCAAGATCAAAGACATCATCGGAATGATAATACTGTGAAGCTCATAAGCGACAAAATCAAAGATTCTCAGAACGGGAAATAAGGGACACAAAACCTTTCTTGAATCGATAAAGGAACTAAAAAGATAAAAAGTAAAAGTTGAGGGCTTTCGATAGGATATGACACTAAGCTTCTCCCATCTGGAAAATCGATCTGGAGAATGGCTAATGTCATCAGCCTTCTTTCAAAATCTGAAAAGAATCAGGACAAAGCCATTAATCTTGAAAGTCTTGCCATGGATCTTATTCAAAGATAATTCAAAAGAAAAATATCAAGACACATTCCATAAAAGGAGGTAATATTTATGGACGAACAAACAAAGAGTATTTTGAAAGGCGCTCAAGTGGCAGTCACAGAAAAGGTTATTCTGGATTATCTTAAAGCATCCAACCTTTATCTCACAGACCAGCAGAAGAAAATGTTCATTCAAGTTGCAGTGTTGAACAGTTTGAACCCTTTTTTTCGTGAAATTTACCCGATAACCTATGGCAATTCTTTTAAATTGGTTACTGGGTATACCGTTTACATCAAGCGAGCAGAAGCATCCGGGAAGCTTGATGGCTGGAAAGTTGAATCGGATGGCGAAACGGCGACAATCACTATTTACAGGAAAGACTTTCAGCACCCCATCGAATGGTCAATCAAAAGGGCAGACTTCGACAAGGGCACAGGAAACTGGAAATCGATGCAGGATTTTATGCTTCGCAAGGTCTGCATAGCTCAAGGCTTTCGACTTGCCTTCCCCAATGAAATTTCCACCCTTCCGTTTCTTGCTGAGGAACTGGTGGAAAATGAAGGTACAGGAACAGGTGTAGTGAAATCAAATCCGACTAAATCCGAAGAAAAAACCCCTGGTAAACGAACCGCTAAAACTAAAGAGGAAATTAATCATGAAACTGAAGCTAAGAACCTCAAACACCTTTACGACCAAGTTCTTGAACTCTGCGGAAACAATAAAGGATATGTCAACGACCTTGTGATGCAGGAAGGTTTAGGGAACTTCATGCAACTCACATTGCCCCAGGCATTCAAGATTCTGAATTACCTGAGAGAACAGAAAAAAGAGGAGGTACCTGTATGAACTTAACGCTTTATAACGAAATTGAGCTGGACAACTGGTTGACCAGGAACTGGGACAAAGAGGATCTGACAGATGAGGACAGAAATAATTTAGTAAAGGAACTGATTGTTCGGCAGACAGCTTCCATTGATAAGGTCAACAACATGTTGAAATTCCTCACCCATACCGAAGGCTTCGCCGAAACTTGCAAGAAGGAAATAGCCCGAATTGAACAAAGGAAATCGTCTGCAGAAAATCTCATTTCCAGAATCAAAAACGGGCTCAAGGATTACATGATTCTTAAAAAGCTGGATAAACTCGCTGCCGGGACATATAAAGTCAGCTTAAGGTCTTCAGATAGTGTTGAAATCACCAACGAAAGCCTTATCCCTTCCAAATACAAAACAGTCGAGATCAAGGTCAGCAAGTCAAACATCAAGGATGATATGAAAAAGGGAAACAAGATACCTGGGGCTCAACTGAAAAAGAGCAACTTCATTCAAATAAGGTAAGGAGGGATAAAAATATGACTAAAGAAAAAATAGCAGAAGAACCAAAGAATGGGGAGAACTTGATAGTGGAAGTGATAAAGAGTATCGGTATCAGTGCGGTTGTCGCCGTCATATCAGTCTTGCTGAAGAGATCTTGGAGGGTATCATGAGCTTTGATGTAATCACCGATATCGGGCAGACAGTCCTTGAAGGGCTTCAACAGGCGAGTGATATGGTAATTTCGAATCTAAAGACGCCGATTCCCTATATAAGTGGAGCAATAGGCATATTGGCAGGAATTATAATCGCTGGTTTATCTGGAAAGAACACCCAAGAGCCGATGGACTGACCATTCTCAATGTAGGGGGGAAAGCCCCCCTTTTTTTATGTTTTATAAAACAACTATCAAAGCAAGCCTTATCAACAATTATTCCTATAATGTAAAAATAATGGTACAAAATATACTCTTAATCCCTTGTAAATACAGGGCGATACAAAACTAATGTAAAAATGTAGCTTACAGGGGATAAGTACCCCAATAAATATAAAATTATTGAAATTTAATTTAAAAACAAAATATTCAGTTAAGGGAAAATTTTACCTGTATTACCTAAATTTTTTACATTCCAGTTGAGCGTCAGATTGCCAACCTGTGGTAAAACTCAATATTTTAGGGAAGGGATTTATTTAGACTCAAAATCAATACTTTATTTCAACTGTTTTTAATTTTTGGAGATCATGTTGTTTTCTGTATTGAGTATAATTTTCTAATGCCACTTTAGGACTATTACCAGCTAATAGTGTGTATAATTCAATAGGTATTCCGCTTCTTGATAACAGCATTTCAGATGTTTTCCTAAATTCCCTCAAATTATATTCTGGATTCAATTTCAATTTTTCCCTGACATCCCTGAATTTCTTTGAATAATATTCACAAGAATTATCTTGCATATATTTAATCAAGTCTTGTCTTGAAATATCAACTGGTAAACCATCTTTCATAGCTCCCTTAAATATATATCCTTCAATATGATTACTCTCAATATAACCCAATAACAAAGGTTTATATTCATCTAAAATCGGTATGGTTTTATGGTCTTTACCTGCCCTGGCTGTTTTAGAAATGGTAATATTGATTATTGACTCAGAATAAATTATGTCTTGCTTTCTAAGGTATAAAGCCTCGGAAGGTCTTGAAAGAGTATAAAATAGCGTCATAATATACAGATAAAAATCAGGGTCTTTTTCTCTAATATAATTTTTTATTGTTTCAAAATCTTCTTCTGCTATATAAGTATCTTTCACAGTATTCTTGGGAACTGGAATATCTAAAACTTCCAATTTATTCCTATCAAACAAGCCGTTCTTAATCAGAAAGTTGAGAAATGCTTTTAATTGAGTAAGAAATTTATTCCGGGAATTAACTTCATACTTTGAAAGGAATTTAATGTAATTGTTGATAAAAGTCTGGTCAATATTGTTGATTGAAAATATTTTCATTTTATCAATCACATGATTACATACATTTCTTTTTATCCCGAGAGATGTTTTTGCCTTGCCTAATGCTTTTTCTTTTTCTAACCACATATCAAATAAATGTGGCATAGAAGTTCTTTTTGGATCTGTTTCTTCTCTTTTTGTTGGGATTGATATAGCACCGGTATTTTTAGGCACTCGAGAGAGCTCTTTCTTATCATTGTTTATGCCCAGGAATTTCTCATCAAACATTTTAGCTTCAAGCTTTTTATTATAATCAATAGCCTTTTGATTAGCTTCGATATAGTTCTTTGTGTGTAATGAAAATTCAATATTATTACCGTCTATCATCCGTTTATAATAATAAACGCCGTTAGATTTTTTTACTATATTGGAAATATTTTTCGATTCATTGTCGTGCAATTGCATAAAAAACTTGCCGACTTTGTTTTTTAAAACTGATTGAAGCTGTTCTTTACTTATTGATTCATCGATAAAGGGTTTGTTCAATTCAGAATAATCATCTAAAAACTTAAATAATTTCCGCTGGTTTTTTGATTCTGGGTCAGCAATACTTCTTAGTATAAGGTTTTTATTGTCAGCAAAAGTTATCGGGTCATCATATGAACCTTGAATTTCATCGGAAATTGAGTCATATTCTGAAAGGATAATTTTCAGGAGTTTAATTTTTTCTTCTGGAGATAAAGCCATATTTAGCACCTCAATGATTAATTGTAGCATAGAAAACACCCCCAAAGCAATAAATGAACTTTGTAGCTAATTTAGTGATAGGCTCCCGTTTAGGGAACCTGTCGAGGTGTAAGTACTTTAATTGCAATGAAATGGGGTATGAGAAGGATTCGGAGAGAGGGGGATTCGAACCCCCGGTACGCTCACGCGCACATCTGATTTCGAGTCAGACCCGATCAACCGCTCTGGCATCTCTCCAATATAGAATTATGAGATTTATTATTGAAATTTGAGGTGGTATAAAAATGGTATAAACACTTTTGCCCCCCCAAACATTACCAAACCTTCAATATTATTATATTTTAATTTTGATAGAAGTTCAATTTTAAAGTAGTTATCCTGCTCTATAAATAAGACACACCTGTTAAGGAACTTATCAGGAGACAAAAAGGCGTTGACTATGTTGCCCGCCAGCCGGGTGATTCTATAGAAATTGTGATGAAACACTATGTGAATAATACTATTGAGAATTTCAGGCAGTACAGCGAGTCTTTAAAGATATAAGCTATCTTTATTTTTCCCCTTCTTTCAGCTTATCTTCAAATTCTCTCATGAATTTTAATGGCGATATTCCAATCGCTATGCAAACATTTCTAAATTCAATAAAATCTAATCTTCTTTCAAGGCTTTCATATTTTGAGACATAAGAGTGATTAGCCCAGCCCAGCTTTTCTGCAAGCTCGTTTTGAGTGAGGTTCTTTTTAATCCTGTAATCTTTCAACAAATCTATAAATAAATTGTATTCACTATTGTGAATAGATTTCATAAAATTATCCTTGTTCGA
Organism: uncultured Spirochaetota bacterium; assembly: GCA_963768055.1. Lineage (GTDB taxonomy): Bacteria > Spirochaetota > Brevinematia > Brevinematales > JAOACQ01 > CAVYGN01. Next base: position 639,442 of record CAVYGN010000001.1, read on the forward strand.
TATTAGAACATCATTATATAAAAATTTGACAAATGATCGAACATCGAACATGCTCAATTGAGTTATTTTCGTTTAGCTGACTTTCTACCGGTATGATCAGCCATATTAATTTATGGAGGAAAAGTATGTTTAAGAAAGTCTTATCAACAATGATGGTTTGTATCAACCATAGTTTTAATCATGGGGTGTTCAACGAATCCAGGTGATGACGGAAGCGGTGGTGGTGGAGGTGGAGGGAATTCAAGTTCAACTTCCATAAGTTCAAGTTCATCATCTCCTTCAAAGAGTTCAAGTTCAGCGTCAAGTTCTTCGAGTTCGAGTGAGCCAGTACAGTACACGATAACCTTTGCTTTTCCCAATAATACCACACAAAATTTCGGAGTAATTGACAACTCTTCAAGCACAACATTGGTTGCACCCAGCACCTACAATTATCCTCAAAGTGGAACAAGTAGCTTTACACTCACAGTAAATTCCGGCGATAGCATTACTATTAATTTTTACAATCTTAACACCGGAAAAACCTTTACTGCATATCAGGTTAATGGTGGCTCGATTATTACGGCATCCGGGAATCCAACTCCATATACAATAACAGTTAATGCTAATTTCACAATTGCCGCTGTTTGGCAAAACTAACAGAAACAGAGATAAGTTCTGTTTAACTCAAAACAAACGGGGCTCACTTGAGCCCCTTTTAATAGATTGAAATTTATTATGGATGAATTTTTAGGTTTCTTAGTAAAATTAATTGTTTAAATTGGAGGTTATTTATGCCAGAAAATTCAACTGGTGGGATAGTTGCGACAGATACGGGTATTATTTTAGGTTGTGCAGGGCTTGGGGCGGCGATTGGGTCAGCAGTTCCTATTTTAGGAACAGCGATAGGTACAGGAATAGGGGGAATTGTTGGCAGTATTTTAGTAATTTTTAAAGAAGTCGCAAATAGAAAATAAATGCATTCCATTTTTTATTGGTGTTATAGTCGGGGCACCTCTAAAATGTTAATGAATCAATTGCCTGATAATGAAAGAGAGACATTAAGAAAACAGTTATTAGAATATTACAGCCTTGATACACTGGTGATGGTAAAAGTTTTAGAAAAACTCTATTTAATCAAACCATAAAACCTCATAATTTAATAGTGTTGCACTACAATCTATGCCAATTCCTTCATTTTCAATATATTCCTGTCCATCATATCCATTTATATTCATTCAATAAAAATCCACTTCCTGCCGTTTCAAAAAATTACTTTTCTATTCAATGATTCAAATTGATACCGGTTGTTCAAAAATTCAATACTAATAATTTCCACAGCTTCTAAAAGATGAACAGATTTAAGCTACTAAATTATACCTCAATTATTCTCAAAGCATTCTTAGGTCTTCCAGGGTTCCTGAATTATTCCAAATTACTTTGAATATTCAAAATGTCTATTCATCTGACAAGGTAATAATTTTAATCAAAAAAGTTGATGGGGAAATAGGGCAATAAGTGAAAAGTATGGGGGATGGGTGTATAATAAAGCTGTTATTTTATTTATAGGGGGTTATTGTATGGAAAAAGATAACGCCAGAATACTTGTCATAGGTGCAGGTGTTAATGGCTGTGCATGTGCTTCTGAATTACACAATGGCGGGGTCGATGTTACGATTCTAGCAAGAGGAAAGCGATATGATGATATCAAAAACGAGGGAATAATTATTGAAAATCCATTCAACAACAAAAGAATCATAACAAAAGTTCCAGTTATCAATGAGCTTAAACCCGAAGAAATTTATGACTATATTCTTGTGATAATCCGAAGAAATCAAGTGTCAGCACTATTACCTGTTTTGGCTAAAAATAAAACTCCTAATATAGTTTTTATGGGTAATACACTTGAGGGCCCCGATGAATATACAAATGCAGTAGGTAAAGACCGTGTGATGATGGGCTCTGTCTTTGCTGGGGGTAAAAAGGAAGATGATATTATTAAGGCTATTATTATCAAATCAATTGCAGGAACCGTCGGTGAAATCGATGGAAAAATTACTTCGAGAGCAATAAGGTTAAAAAACATCTTACGCCAGGGCGGGTTTAAATCAACTGTTTCGACCAATATAATTGATGCTTTAATCACACATGCGGCAGGGCTTCCAGTAATGGCCCTTTTGATTATGAAGTATAAATTGAATCTAAAAGAATTAGCTAAATCAACCGTAGACCTAAAGCTTATGGTGGACGCAACACGAGAATCATACTCTGTTATCAAGGCTCTAGGTTATAGAATAATTCCTAAAGCAACGAATATCGTTAATATTATTCCTTGTTTCATTCAAATTGCAATTTTACGAATTTTACTGAAAACAAAATTATTAGAGGTAGGCGGGGTTTACCATATTTCACAAGCACCTGATGAGATGAACTTTATTGCTGGTGAGCTTAAAGTTTTGGTTGAAAAGTCTGGTCTTTCTGTGCCTGCTCTTAGAAAAGTATTAGGAATGAGATAATATAAACTGCTGTATAATGGTGTGGAAAATTATCCAGGCTGATGAAATTTATCCTGGCTGATATTATCAAAACAACCTCTATAATCCATCTCTTTACCCGTATCTTATCATAAATCACATATTACACCAATTCGGAATGCCAGGACCAGGGCAGAATGACAGAATTCAGGGGATATTTTAAAACAATAAATAATGGACTTTTATTTTGTTCGATAATAAAGTAATGGCAATAATTTGTGATTTTATTTAGGGGCCTAATATGAAATCCATATGCTTTCTTTTCGCATCTTTCATTCTCCTGAGCTTCATGCTTGTTTCCTGTGCTCCACAGGTGCAGAACGCATTGACAAAAGAAAGCCAGGAACAGGCAACTGACACAAATGTTAATGCTGTTTTTCTTGAAAAACAGGAATCTGAGGCTGACATTACAGTAAAACATAAGATTCTAATTATGCCCTTTGAATACACATCGACAAACGCAAACTATCCGAATCCTTTAATCTATAGGACAATATTTTTCTCCTCATTCTATAATTTGTTTTCAGTTCTACCATCCATTGACCTTCCCGATAAAAGTGTTCTTTTGACTATGAACCCATCGGAAGAAACCATTTCAAACCTTGCCGATCAATACAAGTGCGATTTCATTGTTTTTGGTGATTATGGACTTAAAGGTGATAAATCAAAACCCGATGCGGTAATAAGCCTTAAAATATGGAATAAATTCTCGGACTCTATTTCAACTAATAAAATCATTACACCTACCGATGCTGACCTTTTCGATGCAATCGATTCCCTTATGTCAAAGATGGTCAAAACAATACTGAATGAGGAAATGAAAATAGCTTATCTTAATTTCAACAATTTTGACACGGGCAGAGAACCGATCGGGGTCTTTGTCAATCACAGGCTTGTGGCTGAGCCGATATCAAACGATTTCCATCTTAATATGAAAGTAATATCGGGCAAAGATTATAAAGTCGCTATTCGAAGGAAGTTCGACGGTAAACTTCTTGCTGGTTCTGTTGCCAATTTGAAGCCAGGAGAATCGATGAATTTCAGCGCAACGAATTATAGAGTGAATCTGATCAAGAATGGAGATTTTGACAAAATAAACAAAATTGTATATCTGCGTTGGGATTGGGGCAATAATGATTATTCACTATATAATGATGAGCATGCGGGTAAATGGAATTTAGCTTTATCCGATGCCGGTAAAGGGGTAGCAAATATTGAGAATGGTGAATGTCATATTAAAATAATAAATACAGGGCGGCATTGGTGTTCAGTAGCACTTGTCCTGGCTCCAATTAAAATTGAAAGGGGTAAAAACTATCGTATATCATTTAACGCAAGGGCTTCAGAGCCCCGTAAAATTGCTTTGAACATAGCTAAATATTATATCTGGATTAATTATTTATTAGGAATCCATTCACTTTTACCTGTATATTTAACTATCGATAAAAAAATGAATAATTATTCTTATTTATTCAAAATGTCAAATTCAACCGAGGAAAAATCATATTTTCAAATCGGTTTTTCTGATACTGTCGGCGATGTATGGATAAATAATATATGGATAGAAGAAATCGATTGATATAATTCAGTCAAGATAAGATATTAGAAATTTATCCTGGCTGAATATGGCAAAGCAGCAAATTTATTAAGGCTGAGGGAAAATTAGCATGGCTAAAATATCAAGTTCGGAATTAATTCAGATCTATCACATCTCTCACCCGCTTTAAATTGATATACTGAAAAACATATAAAATAACAATTATTTGATGTTTTACAATCGATGCATCTTGCCCGAGGAATTTGGGCTGAAGCGCTACCTTTTACTTGGCCTTTTTACAGTATCAATTAAATAAACCCAATATTTTTCTGTATTTATAGGATCATAAAAAACAATAACCGAAGAACCAATTTTCATCTGATTATTCTTTATAGAGATCAATCGATCAGAATTTGACCAATGAGTCATTATTTGGTATTGCCCTTTAATTTCCTTTTTTTCAAAATCTTTATAAATAAAATAAATCCTTTCTCCGACATCTTCATCATGGTCATCAAAGGATTCGTTACTGATGATGGTTCCAATGGTTTTATATGAAATATTTATAAAATAATTAACATAAATCGGAAAATAATGATTCCACTCGTTTATTCTTTTGAAAGGAGTATTTTGTTCACTATTTGCTTTTTCTTCTTCAATACTTTTCGCAATCTTTATTATTTCACCTCTTTTGAGATCAGAAATACAAATTCCATCCCGCATAATAATTTTTCCCATAGGTTTTTTATAATAGCTTGAAGAAAATTGTTTCCCTTCACTGCAATAGCAATTATAAAATGACCAAAACTTCGTGTCAAATCAGTTCCGTCATCGTCCGGCTCTACACTGTCCTGTACAGCGCAGACTGACGGAAGAAATTTCCCATAGCTGGCAGGCAAATGGCATATAGAAGATCGGGGAATCATGAATTAGAGAAAATACAAAAAATAATATTATCTGAGATTTCCCAGATAACACTATTTTATTCCCATTTTTGAGAACTTCTCCATATCAAAAAAATTATATCTAATTGAATTCGCATTGTCAATTGTACATTTTGACATTTTTCTCATAAAATCCTTCCTTCTCATAATTACTTTGCTTATTGTGCATTATTCCCCCATTTTCTAAAAAAGGCGACAGGTACCCCTGTCTTTATTCCAAATATTACCCGGAAACACCATCTCCAAAAAGGAGCTTAAGCCTATTTATTCTTTCAAGAATAGCGACGACCAATACTTTCGGTATCGCAACCTCTGCCATCTGGAAGATTATATAACGGGCATGGCTAATAACCTTGGCACCGATTTTGATAAGTTTTTCCCGGAGAGTCGTCATTGTCCAATGCTGCATTTCTCCGTGTAAAGCAGACTGTCTGAAAAAGTTTCCAAGGTTGTAGGCAAGAACAAACAGTTGAAGCCAAACATGGTTGTCTATAAAATCATGGCATGATAATTTCGTCCACTTTACAGCATTCTTGCCTTCTTTAATACATTCGTGTCTTCATATCCTGCAAGCCTGCTAAAAATAGATTGCCGTAATTGAGCCACAAGGCTATGTTGTTTATTCTTACCCCTTCGAATATCTCTCAAGATGCTAGAGGCTATTTCAGTCAATCCTAGCGTGTTATCAAGTTCCTTGTTAGCAAGCAGTCCTGCATTGGATGTGATGGAAGTCCCATGAAATTCAAGCCTTAAATTTCTATTAAAATCCACTCATGAAAAATTTTTTTTAGCCTGACGGCCATAAAAGGCTTTCACCCATAGATTTACTTTAATTGATGGATTGACCGTCTCTATAATGCATGTTAGCAGGTGGGGGGATTATATCCCCTCTTTTTTGCACTGCATAAAAGCTTTTTATTTTAAAACAACCTCTATAACATATTCCTTTTTATCCATCTTATGAAAATCACATAAAGGATGTTTAGTTCATGCCAGGAGGGGTTAAAATGATAAAATTTAGGGGTATTGGAAACAAAAAATAACCGGATAATAGGTCTAATAAAACTATACTGCCATAAAATAAAGATATATCTTTCGACAACTTGAATTAATGACTTGGATTACTTTATTTTCAGACTTTAAGACCTTTGCACGGTGATAGTATAAATCATTCATGAAAATATTGAAAATAAAGCGGGTCTCCTTTACTCTAATTGTAGTCTGATATTAGAGTTGGAGTGGAATATGCCTACGAAAAAGATTGAAATGAGTTTTGCTGATTACTAGCAGCAAAGGAGAAAAAAGACAAGAACTAATAACTTTCTCGAAGAGGTCGATAGTATGATGGACGCTTCGGGAAACCGCACGAACTTCACCGATGAACGCGGCTACAGCGTGGGATATGCCTATGACAACCTCGACAGGCTAACATCGGTGCTGTACTCTGAAAACGCGGGAAACGCGAGCTATTTCTACGACAACGCGGGGAACAGGAACGATAAAGAAGCTTTTGAACATACAGGATATGAATATCATCCTAATCCAAGAGCTATTACAATCCTGATTCTGGAAATAATAAGAAATAGGAATGAATATAAGGTATTATTTTAATGAATGATAGACTAATTTATTACCCTGGAAGACCGCATCCAATTATTTCGTTAGTTATTGACATATACTTTTTGGCTCCAATTGTTATTTCTTTTATTAATCAATCTTGCAAGCTGTTTGGGTTTGAAGTCAATGACTATGTTAATATTTTTCTTTACATATTTATTTTTACCATATTTATCATATATCATAGTAACCCAAATATAATCAACAAAAAGCTTAGTCCCGGAGAACTAATAACAGGGAAAAAGATAATTAATAGCCAAAAAATCTGGACAAATCCCTATAGATCTAATAGATGGCTTTTATTTGCTCCAATTTTATTGTCTGTAATATTTATTGGAGGTTATGGATTTGGTGATTTTATTTTCAATAATTTAATTAGAGATAATAATATTTTTATTGAGTTAATGATTTTATCACTAATTTTCATTTTTTATAATATTAGTTTTATTTTTATTGGGCACGGGGGGAAAATTTTGTTCTTAAGTATTCCAATTGTGATTAATATTTCCTATATTATTTTTTTTTATATAGAAGAAAAAGTTAAAACGTTTTATGATATATTTTATGATCTAATATGTTTGTTTTTATTTACTATTGCACTAGTATTCTATACTATCAAACGGGGCAAAAAAAAAGACATAGAGGAAGATGCCAAGATTGTATTATTAAGTAAACAACAAAAGTATAGTTGGATTAAACTATCTTTAATTGCTTATATACCTATAATAATTGGATTTGTAATATTATTAATATCACATTTTTTATATCATTAAGATGTTTAATAGGTATTCAACTGACAGTTGGTCATTAAAAAAAGATAATTATCATCAGAAACTCAAAAATCTGCTGTTATTCACTATAGAGCCTGATCATTTTGTTTGTCCATTTTCAGGCAAAGTGTGTTCAAAAGACTGTTATTTGTCTCTTTTTTGATCTGTAATTCTTAAAAAAGCGTTGTACGGTAGACGAGGAAAGGGGATACCCTCCGGGTGACGACAGCGAATGATGCATAAATTTGCATGAGTACTGAAACGGGAGTATCATAGATATATCCTCTTTTTGAGGGTAACCCCTAAAAGAGGATATTTTTTCGGTTATAGGCATATTTTATTATCCGGTATAGTGATGTGGGTTCATGGCGTTGGATTTCCCGAGACCCGAAGGCGGGGGATATTTTCAAGCCGCAGAGTATTAACAGGTATCAGTTCTGTTTCAATAATCCGGTTAAAAATACAGATCCTGACGGTAAAGAAGTATATGTGGGTACAATGCCGGATTTACCATCAACAAGAGTTGGTAATGTAAGTGGAATAATTAGTACGGTTAATCCGCATACATTTGTATTAGTGACAGACAGGCCAATAAATCAAAAAGGATGGCAAGGAACTGTCTTTGAAACAGGGCCTGATGAGGCGATGGCTACACTTACCAAGCGAGAATACCCAGTAGATTCATTTAAAGAAATAAAGAAAAGCCCTGAAAAATATAATTTGGAACTTGTACCTAAAACTGATAATTATGAAACTCAAAAAGAATTTGATACTGCTGCTAAAGATCTTGCAACAAAAATTATATCTAAAGAGCATCCTAATTATAACCCCATGGGCTGGTTTGGAGGGAGAAATAGCATTTCTACTACAGGGACCATAATAAGGGGCCTTGGTTCAAACTTTAAACCGAAAGGGTTTCGCCCTTGGGATTTAGATACACATCAACAAAAAACAAAAGAACCTAAAGAATCGGGTCAATCATCAGGTCATAATGACTAATATTAAAGGATTGTTGCATGAAAATAATCAAAATAATTAGTGCTATTTTTGTTGTAACTATCATGTTAATAATAATTTTAGCCTTTTTCCCACTTTTTTTCCTATCATCTCCATCCATAAGCTACTATTTTGAATCTCATACGAAAGAATCGCTAAAAGCACAAGGCACATACGGATTATTGCATGTAGTTTTTGATGAAAAAATCGAATTTAAAGAAGTACCATATACAAAAGAGATTGATTTTAATTCAAAATGGTCTGATGATTTTTTTGCTATAAAGCTTTTTTATACAAATTTTAATTACGTAACATTTTATGTGGATAAACATGATCTGGATAAAATCAATAAATCTTTAATAGGATTATCATGGGAACTATATGAAAAAGATAAGTTACTCTATACAAATTACATTAGTGTTGATAATCTACCCGCAGTAGGTACTGCTTATCCAGATATTCAAATGGATGTTATTAAAATTAAAAAAAACAAAAATTATAAATTAATAATTAAAATCCCAAAAAAATTAAATATAGACAATAAGTATTTGCATCCGACATTGGTTGGCGGAATTGGATTATTTCCAATGCCTTGAAACAAAAGCATTATTAGATATCGAAGAAACGGCTCCCGGCTGTCACATAAATTCGAGGACGAAGATCGAATTTATGTTGGGGCACAAAACGCACAGGGGTGAGAGAGAGAAGATGGTACGAATGGGGCGGATGTACCCTGTGGTGGAGGGTAAGGGATAAGGTGCGGGCAGGGGAAAACTATTATCTCAAGGACGCGGTGAACATGGAGATATACGGCGACCTTGGGGACGAAACCTGCTCAATGTATCAATACACAAGATGCAAACCCCCGGTTAGCGTGCTGCGTGCATTTTTGCACGCATTTATAGCCATCAAACCCTTGATATACCCGGCATCTTCATTTTTATGGTGCGTGCAGTTAAGGATATTTTCACCGGTAAACCTCGAAGTAACCGTTAAAATTGGTTAATTTCGGTTATTTAGGCCCAAAAAGTACATGCAAAAGCAGTGAAATGCACGCAGGTTCAAAAGACGGCATCAGAGTTAAAAGAATAATTATTTCCCCCCAAAATCCTCGGCGTAACTGCTCAAGGTAGCAATACACCTAACGCGCATTTCATACAAGCGTATCGATAAAAGAACGGCTCCCATCCGGCACTTAAATTGAAAGACATATTCAATCTTAAAATGATTCTTTCATTATTCGGTAGTTCAGCTAAATCATTAATAACTGATAAAATTATCTTCATTGAACAGGTATAAATTCAGGGCCGTATCCGAGAAGCTTCCGGAACTCCGTCGGCATCCCGAACAGGGCAGATACACAATCCTGGCGGATTTTTCTGGATAAGAGGCAGAGAAATAACGGACAATCTGATTGAACTGCTGATCCATATTGTCCATCATATCAGTGTAAGGGCCGAGAGAAAAGTTGAAAAGGAACTTATTGATGGTCTTTCAGCAGTAAAGGCGGATCCTTCGAGGATAGAACAGGTCATCATTAATTACCTGAATAATGCAATAGATCATTGTGAAGGGGAGAGAAGGATTCATATACGGATTGAAAAATCCGAAGATTTCGCCGAATTCACCCTGTTTAATTCCGGAAAACCTGTCCCAGAAGAAGCCCTGGAGAAGATCTGGCTGCGATTTTATAAAACGGATTCATCCCGAAGCCGTTCATTTGGAGTGGAGTTTTTTTCATGCTGAAAATTTCATAGATTTCACTTATCATTCACAAATCGTTCACGATACTATCACAAATATGCGTTATAATGCCGTTATGAAAAAAATATTATCAATAATTTTCATTATTATCGGGGCCGGTTCTGTCGGCGGGTATATTCTTTTCAATTCAGGCAAGGCAAAAAGTTCCTTCGAGATTGCGGAAATCGAAAGGGGAGACCTCTCCGAAAATATTTCCTGCACGGGAAACCTTAAACTGAGGAATTCCGTGGTTGTTAATTTCAAGATATCCGGTACAGTGGTGAAAGTTCAAACACGAAGTGCTCCACCCTCTTAATCCGAAAATGGATTGGAGGGAAAAAGTGGCATACAAACAGTTAAGTTATGAAGAAAGAATCCAAATTGGGATTTTATTAAAAGGCAAAGATAAAATATTTATTAAATTTATTTCAAGGAGAAACAGATGGGTATTTTAGTACGGTTCCGTTCCATATTCGTTCTTATGGCTTTTACATCTCTTTTCAGCGGATGCATGAACATAGCGACTCTAGGTATAGGCAAAGTTGTCAGGCCCGAGGAAAGCAAACATTATGAACCAAGAGGAGCCCTTGTCGTTTTATCGATTGACAGGGAAAAGTACTCATCGGCGACTACCTTTATGCTTATGTTTTCAGATACTTCAAGCTTTTCAATGTATATTCCCAACGATGTAAATTATATACTTCTCGATGTCCCCTTCGGCTGTACGGGGATAGGCAGGACAGGAGTCGTTTTCGAGACACAGGTCCCCTCGGAGTGGTTCGATCCTGTATGCAAGTTCAAACTTGAATCGAACAAGATAAATTATCTGGGCAGATTTGTTCTTGAACAGGACAACACCCAGGCAAGTTGGGATACGATGTATATTACTAATACGCTGGCGCATGACAAACTCGAGATACTCGATTTATTTCCCTCGTTATCCAACATGGAATTTATAAACGTATCCGTGACTAACGGCCGTTTCAAGACAGAATAGCTCCAGGGGTGTTAATGAAAGGCCTAGGAAACGTCATAAATTTAAAACGCCGAAAATGGTTATAGATCAGGGTGGTGCACTTCAGGCTTGAATGTGCCGCCCCTGCCAGCATCCCTTAGCGTTTTGTAGGCTAATTGGTGAATGCTTAATTTTCACATAATGTTCAAAATTCTATTACAATCGAATGTTATACTTTAATATGTAGCAATGGAAATCACATACACCTGTTTGAATATTGTTGGGGAGTTTGATAAAATAATATAATTATCGAGGTGAAAATGAGCATGTCAAAGAATAAAATTCTAATAGCCGATGATGAACAGAGAATGCTCAGGCTGATTTGCGATTATCTCAGAAAAGATGGATTTTTCCCTATTCCGGCAGAGAACGGAAAGATTGCCTTGAACCTGTATCTGGAAAATACGGATATAGACCTGGTCATACTGGATGTTATGATGCCGGAAATGGACGGCTGGTCCGTCTGCCGCGAGATCAGGAAATTAACGAAAGTTCCGATTATTATGCTAACGGCCAGGAGTGAGGAAGCTGACGAATTATTCGGTTTTGAACTTGGGGCTGACGAATATGTAAAAAAACCGTTTAGCCCTGGCGTGCTGGTAGCCCGCGTAAGGGCATTACTGCGCAGAGCATCAATGGACGAGTCGGAAAAAATTCTGGAATACGGCGGGCTTATACTCGATCCTGAAAGGCATTCGATTTTAGAAGACGGGAAGGTACTTGAACTCTCCCCGAAAGAATATGATTTACTGTTCTATCTGGTAAAGAATGCGGGAGCGGCTTTAAGTAGGGCACGAATCTTATATTCCGTTTGGGGTAATGATTATTACGGCGACGGAAGGACAGTGGATACCCACATAAAATGCCTCCGGAAAAAACTTAAACAATCCGCCGGTAGAATTGAAACGATCCGAGGATTTGGATACCGTTTTCAGGATAAAGCATGAAAATCAGGAACAAGCTGTTCATTGGGATTTCGATACTTGTCCTGCTTTTTATATCACTGGCTGTTTTCTTCAATCAAACTTTTTTATTATCATTCTATATCCGTGAAACCCAAACGAAACTCATCGTAGACGCGAAAAACATTGATTCCCGATACAATGGAAATATCACGGATGCCTTACCGGATTTACGTACGATAGAATGGAATTCCGGAATCCATATAGAAATCATTGATAGGTATCTTGAATTGAAATATATGACTCATGGTGAGGATCATGGTATAGGTCCGGACCCGGAACAGAAGCTAAGGCCCGATATGCCGATCCCTCCCTTCAGAAGGGAATTTTTAAATAAATTAAGGAATAATGAAAGGGGGTATTATGCATTTCAGGATAATCCCGGGCCGGATAAGCTGATCTCCTTTATCGATTGCGGATATATATTAAATAACGGAGATATACTCATTTTAAGCCGGCCTCTTGCGGAGTTAAAAGAAAGCGCCGGGGTGGCGAACCGTTTTTTAATGCTTTCCGGATTTATTATATGCCTGATCGGGATTATGGCTGTATATGTATTATCCAGAAGGTTTACCAGGCCGATTATTGAGCTGAGGGATATGGCTCATGATATGGCAGGACTGAATTTTAGCCATAAGTTCATTGTACATTCCAACGATGAAATAGCCGAGTTAGGTAAAAGCATCAATTCATTGTCAAGACAGCTTAACCTTTCTATTAACGAATTGAATATTGCCAACCTGAAACTTCGTGAGGATATTGACAGGGAAAGAAAGCTTGAGGAGATGAGGAGGGACTTTGTTTCAAGCGTATCCCATGAATTAAAAACCCCAATCGCCTTAATAATGGGATACGCGGAGGGTTTGAAAGACGGAGTTGCAAAGAGAAAAGACCGCGATTATTATTGCAGCGTGATCATGGACGAATCTAAAAAACTGGACCTCCTGCTCAAGGACTTGCTCGACCTTTCCCAGTTCGAGTCTGGCGTTTTCAGGCTATCGATAAAACAATTCGACCTTAAGGAAAAGCTTGAAGAAATTCTTCAGAAATATACCCTGCTTATAAACGATAAAAAAATAAAATTGACGCTTGCTGCTCAAATCACTGCAGTAAAGGCGGATCCTTCGAGGATAGAACAGGTCATCGTTAATTACCTGAATAATGCAATAGATCATTGTGAAGGGGAGAGAAGGATTCATATACGGATTGAAAAATCCGGAGATTTCGCCGAATTCGCCCTGTTTAATTCCGGAAAACCTGTCCCAGAAGAAGCCCTGGAGAAGATCTGGCTGCGATTTTATAAAACGGATTCTTCCCGAAGCCGTTCATTCGGCGGTACCGGACTTGGCCTTGCTATCGTCCGGGCTATCCTTGAGCTTCACAATGCCCCTTTCGGAGTCCGGAATCTTTCGGACGGAGTGGAGTTTTATTTCAGGCTGAAAATTTCATAGATTTCACTTATCATTCACAAATCGTTCACGATACTATCACAAATATGCGTTATAGTGCCGTTATGAAAAAAATAATATCAATAATTTTTATTATTATCGCGGCCGGTTCTGTCGGCGGGTATATTCTTTTCAATTCAGGCAGGGCTAAAAATCCATATGAGATTGCGGAAATCGAAAGGGGAGACCTCTCCGAAAATATTTCCTGCACGGGAAACCTTAAACTGAGGAATTCCGTGGTTGTTAATTTCAAGATATCCGGTACAGTTGCTGAGGTGATGGCCGATTTCAATCAAAAAATCAGGAAAGGACAGCCACTGGCTTCCCTGGATAAAACCCTCCTGAAACTGGCTGTTCAGACGGCGGAGGCGGGCCTTCATTCAGCACAGAACCAGATTGTCCAGGCTAAAAAAAACTATGAGGATACGAAATTCCTTTTCGATAAAAATTTCAAATCACAGTCAGACCTTGATACAGCGAAGATAAACCTTGATACGGCACAGATTAATTTGCAGACAAGCCAGATCAGCCTGGATAGCGCGAAAGCGAACCTTATGTTTGCAGTGATCTATTCGCCCATTGACGGCATCGTCATCGAACGGAATATCGAGGCAGGACAGTCAGTAGCAAGCAGCGAGTTTAACACTGTCCTTATGACAAATTTTTTTCTTGCGAGCGACACAAGTAAAATACAGATTTTTGCTACAGTAGACGAAAACGATATTTCAAAAATCAAAAAAGGGCAGAAGGTCGTTTTTACCGTCCAGAGTTACCAGGATAAAACTTTTAAAGGCATTGTAAGCCAGATCCGCCTGAAGCCCATTGTTTCGGATAATGTTGTTGTATATACCATTGTTATGGACGCTGATAATCAGGATAATTTGCTTATTCCCGGTATGACTGCAACATTGAACATTGAGACGGATAGCCGCAAGAACATCCTTATGGTTCCTAATACTGCTCTTAAGTTCCAGCCGCCTACAGAAATATTTAGATTGCCACAAATAACCGGCGGGCAGGGAATGGCAGATCGTGATTTAGTCTGGACTTATAATGAAAAAACAGGAAAAATCAGGTCTGTTTTTGTAAAAACCGGTCTGACCGACGGTCAGATGACAGAGATCTACTCTGAAGAATTAAAAGAAGGCATGAAAGTCCTGACGGGGCTTTCAGTAGCTGTTAATAATACTAAAATCGGGTCTAAGAGCATATTGAATTCAGTCAGCGGTCCGGGCGGCGGACCTCCTCCAGGAATGTAGGTAAAGGGAAATCTTGTTGACAACGAGATTGAAAGGAAAATATGGAATTATTAAATTTTTTTAGCACAGCAGTCCGGTCGATTTTAAGGAATAAGATGCGCAGCTTTCTCACAATGTTAGGCATAATTATAGGCATCTCATCTGTGATAGTGATGGTTTCTATAGGTGCCGGTGCACAACAGGAGATAAAGGAGCAAATTTCAAGCATGGGTATAAACCTGATAACAGTATTCCCTGAAGCCTTCAGGAAGGGCGGAGTCAATCAGGGGGGAGGATCAGGTTCGCGCCTGAAGTACAGCGATGTAAAAAAATTAAAAAAACAGGCCAGGCTTCTTTCGGGAGTATCACCGCTGATCCGGGCCGATGTCCAGGTGATTGGCGGCAAGGCTAACTGGAGTACGGTCATTTATGGGGTTTCCCCGGATTATCTGGCTATTCGCAGTATGAGTGTGTCTATGGGAAGTGTGTTGGCCGATAACGATTTGAATGTCAATGCAAAGGTTTGTATTCTCGGCCAAACAGTCGCGACAAATTTATTCGGCAATACAAGTCCGGTTGGAAAAACGGTTCGGATAGGCCAGGTCCCGTTCCGGGTCATTGGAGTTTTTAGGCCAAAGGGATTTTCCGGCAGCGGGCAGGACCAGGATGATCTTGTTGTCGCACCTTATACAACAGTTCAGTACCGTCTGAGCCGTTTCCCTTTTCTCCAAATGATACTCTGTTCGAGTATATCCGGCGATAAAATGGAAGCTGCGCAAGCTGAAATAAGGTCTATTCTCCGCGAATCGCTTAAGATCCCCATAAGTTCTGATGACAGCTTCACTATACGTAGCCAAACAGAGGTCATATCAACGGCCACCCGGACTACAGGGGTTCTTGCAGTTTTTCTTGCCTCCATCGCGGGAATCTCACTACTTGTAGGCGGAATAGGCATCATGAATATTATGCTGGTTTCGGTAAAAGAACGTACAAAGGAAATTGGGATAAGGCTTGCAGTTGGGGCCAGAAAAAAAGATATTCTCCTGCAATTTCTTGTGGAAGCGGTGGTACTATGCCTGACAGGCGGTATTATAGGCATAGGGCTGGGTATAATAATTTCATTGATGGTCCGGGTATATATAGGATGGAATGTTGTCCTCCAGGCACATATAGTGATTCTGTCTTTCGCATTTTCATTCTTCGTGGGTATCTTTTTCGGTTTTTATCCAGCCAGGCGGGCATCAGCCTTAACTCCTATAGATGCATTGAGATATGAACCTTAAATTATTATTACTCAAGGATTTTAGTAAGCTTAACTATAGGCAAGCTACCCTTAACATTTTTAGTGTAATACCTGGCAATGAGTGGATTTTGCCGGATTAATACCATTTTGCTGAAATTTAAGCTTTTTATAATAAGGAGACATCTATGAGGATTTTAATTGTGGATGATGAAAGGGACACACAGGAAGATTTTTCAATTTCTCTGAAGCCAACAGGTTATGAGATTGTTGAAACCGATAACCCGAAAATAGCCCTGGATTTATATATTAAACAAGGCTTTGATCTGGTTATTTTAGATGTTAGTGTGCAAGATATGAGGGGAATCAAATTACTGTCAGAACTGCATGAATTAAATCCCAAAGTCCGTGTAATAATTGTAACTGCATACTGGGATCTAGAAACAGTTAATTCAGCTATAAACAATTATACTGTTGCTCTTTTTGGAAAACCATTTGATTTCAAAACATTGGTAGATAATATCATTAGTATTGAATTGGAAATTAAGAATGTGAACTATATTAAAATGAATTTCAAACAACTGGATAAAGAAATTGAAAAGCTGAGGAAGGCCTATGATGATCGGAAAAGATTGGATAATAAAATGAGAGGGACCAACTATTTTGAGCCCAATTAAAAATGATTCGATACTTACCCATCTTTCATTTTCCCCTCTCCATTTCCCGATAATTAAAGATTATTCAAATAAATAATTCTCCTTATTATTATCGTGGGCATCAAGTATTAGATATAAAAATTGCTATAATGAGAATTGGATTTTCAGAATTATCAAGACTAATATATTTATATAAAATGCAAAAACTTATAAAAGGAGAGAAATCGAGTTTTCACCGTGCAATATTTTTTCATGGAGTAGCACTTGCTTGTATTAGTGATTTTATTTGTGAAAAAATAGAAATTGAAAAAAATGATAGGTTGTTGTTATTTGAGATTTGTATATCTATTAATATTGGAATTCTTTTAATTCATGATAATTTTAATAATAAATATAATGAATATATTGAAATGTTAGAAAATAAAAAACAGGATTCTGAAATAGAAGTTTTTGGTTCAACATTAAATACTATTACATCTTTTCAATTATTAAATTGGGAATTTCCTGACTATTACTATAAACCAATTATGCTACTTGATACGGATCTTACAAAATCAATAGATAAAATAAATCATTTAGAAATTGATTTAACTGTCCGGGGCCACCCAGATTCCCCAGTAAAAAGGCAAAATAGGGCCATGAGATTCCCCACCCACCTTTTCCTGTTCAGAATCTAAAAAATCAAACATACTCTCCGGAAAAAACCGGAGGGGAATGGATGGGGTACAGATTTATGAACGAACAGGATTACTATGACATTTACAGACGATGGAAAGCCGATCAAAGCATAAGTGAAATTTCCGAACAGGAAAACAGGGATAGGAAAACAGTCCGACTAGCGATTCAAAAAATTATCGATTACGGCTTTGAAAAGGCGGGAGAAACAATAAGCCGGGAAGAATTCCATCTGAAACGCCCCTTTGTAGGGCCTCCAAAAAATGAAAATAAGGCAAAGCATACTTGAACGATATAAAGATGAGCTGTACGGGCTCATAAATGACCCGAAAAACGGAATGAAACCCAAGACAGCCTTTGAAGTTGTCTGTATAAGGCATAATCTGGACATAAGCTATACAAGTTTCAAGAGATTCTCGATAAAGAGCGGCCTTACAGCTAAAGAATTAAAGGAAACCATCCGGATTGAAACTAACCCTGGTCAGGAGATCCAGCTTGACTACGGCAGGGCCGGCACAATGGAATACCTGGGGCACAACAAGATCGTGCAGTCTTTTATCGGAATAATGTCGAGTTCAAGGCTGCCATTTGTTCAATATGTCTATTCACAAAACCAGGAATCATTCGTTGAAAGCAATGTGGATATGCTGGAGTTTTACGGCGGTGTGCCTGTAAGAATATCCCTGGACAATCTGAAAACCGGCATCATATCACCGGACCTTTACGATCCTAAATATAATCAGGCATATGCTGATTATGCGGAGTATTACAATACTTTTCTTGATCCTTGCAGGGTAAGGAAACCAAAGGATAAAGCCAAGATAGAGAGAATGGTCCCTGTTGCCAGAGAGCTTTTCAGAAAACTTAAAGCCCTTAATCCCGGAGCCTCGTTAAAGGAATTAAACATCAAAGCTCTGGAATGGTGCAGGTATGAATACGGGATGAGGAACCATGGAACAACAGGTTTGAAACCAATAGAGGTATTTGAAACGATAGAGAAGCCCCTGCTTAAGAAGCTTCCTGAAGAAAGGTTTAAGACTCCCGTATGGAAAAAGGCCAAGGTACACCCGGACCAATTTGTCCAGTTCGAGAAAAAGAGGTATTCCCTGCCTCCCAGGTATCGTGGAGAGGAAGTCTTTGTCAGGAGAACCGGCAATTTAGTGAAGATCTTCTTCCAGTACAAACTTATCCGGGAATTTGTCGTACCAAGAGGACATGCAGCATATGAAAAGACTGATTTTCCGGAGAATACAAGGGAGATGCTATCCGGGGGATACCCCAAGTATTTATTAGACCAGTCGAGGAAATACGGAGAAGCCGCATACCAGTTGATCTTTCAAATCCTTGCTGTTCATGCTAATCTGAATTGCCGGAGGGCCCTGGGGTTCTTAAGTGTAATGGAAACATTCTCGAAAGAAGAATACTTTAATAAAGTCTGTGAAAGAGCAATATCGGCAAAAATAACCGATCCCAAACTATTCAAAAGCTGGATGGAAAATGAAGGAAAGGATAAATAGGACACCCTGTTTGAAATTTCAGAAGAAGGGTCTGAAATGACCAGGGACGGCAGCTATTACTTTCAATAGAGATAATGAGGAGGAAATATGGAACATCAGAATCAGCTTGAGGCAAACTTAAGGAGGTTAAAGCTTCCTGGGATGCTATTCAACCTTCCTATGCGGATCAGGGAGGCTCAAGAATCAAACCTGGACTATGGAGAATTTTTCTCTTTGTTAGTTCAGGATGAATTATGCCAGAGGGATAATAACATGCTCAAAAAGAGGCTGAGAGAAGCGAAGTTCGGCCAGGAAAACACTTTCGAGGGGTTTGATTTTAATTTCAATGAAAGCGCTATCCCTTCAAGGCTTATTCGTGAAATCGCGTCCTGCCGTTTCATGGATATGAGACAGTTTGTTGTCATCGCCGGGCCTCCCGGCATAGGTAAAACATGCATTGCAAAATCAGTCGGCCATGAGGCCTGCAGAAGAGGAAACACAGTTCTTTTCAAGAAAGCCGCGGTTCTTCTTGAAGACTTGAAAAGCGAAAAGCTTATGTTTAAGAATACTCTATTCAGAAAGTGTATTAAAACAGACCTCCTGATAATAGACGATTTCGGATTTAAAAAACTCGACAATGAAGAAACGGAATACCTATACCGGATTGTCGATGAAAGGCTTGGAAACAGGTCCATTATTCTGACAAGCAACCGGCCTCCGGAGGACTGGCTGGCAATCTTCCCTGATCCTGTGATTGGAGGGGCTATGCTTGACCGCCTTGTTTCAGGCTCAATTAAAATCCTGGTAAAATCCAAAGATGGAAAATCTTTCCGGAAGGAAGGGAAAACTATTTGAAAGTTTTATGATTTCTCTCTAAAATCAAGAACGGTATTTTTCAGGAAAAGGTGGGGAATCTCATGGCCCTGCCACTGGGGAATCTACCCGGTCCTCGACAATTTAACTAGAGCGAAAATTTTATATCTTTCTAATTTAATAGCAAAATTTAAATATATTAGCATTATTGATGATATTAACGATTATTCTATTTTAAAAGTCGATGATGATCAAATAGATAAAGCAAATAAAATTTGTAATGATTATTTTAAATGCGATATTGAAATTTTTTATCAAAAATATAATAATGATATACAAAAAAAAATTAAATATTATAAGGATAATTTTTAGCTAAAACTAATATGGAAAATCCGGACGAAACATGCCAGGTATTCCGAGTGAAAAATGCCACCAAATATCAGTGTTTGTAGTATAATTTAAATACCCCGAAAGATCAAAAGAGCATACTCAAAAAAATCGTGTAAAATACCCATAAAAAGCATTGTGAATTTATGGCTGAATGATAATCACAAGCAGGATTCCTCCCTTCAATCCAAGCAGAAATTCAAATGGCGGGAAATGATTAAGGGGACTTTGAATAATCAATGGTTAAATTATAATTTGACATAAGCCATTATGTTGATGTAAAATAGATAATAAGGAGATGGCATTATGCTAATTTCAGAAGTCATTATTGAAAATGAAACAGATAAATCCATTACTATATCTAAAAAAAGCTGGCGGAAAATCGAAAGTGAATTGAACAAAACTCAGAAAAATCTTAATAAAAATGATTTAAAGAAATTTATCGGTAAAATCAATTTATCAGAAGATCCGCTTAAATTTCAAAAAAGAATAAGAAATGAATGGTAGCTTGATTCTTCTTGACACAAATATCGTTCTTTATCTTTTGGGTAATAAATTTGAGTTAGAAAAGGTTCCTGAAGGCAAATATTGCATATCATTCATTACAGAGATGGAGTTATTATCATATCCGATGTTAAAGGATTCGGATGAAAAAGTAATTCGTAATTTCTTAAAATCAATTGATATTGTTGAGATGAATGATGTAATCAAAGAAAAAGCCATTTCATTAAGGAAGAAATATAATTTGAAATTACCAGATGCTATTATATGCTCGACAGCTTATACAGAAAATGCCCTTCTTTTAACAAATGATGTTCAACTCAAAAAGATAAAAGAAATTGATGTTATTAAATAAGCCCCCCATAGCTTCCATTTTTCCGCATCTTAACACAACAAAATTTCATATATCAAAGCAATTCGGAATGCCGGGACCAGGGCAGAATGACAGAATTCAGGGGATATTTTAAAACAATAAATAATGGACTTTTATTTTGTTCGATAATAAAGTAATGGCAATAATTTGTGATTTTTTTAGGGGCATAATATGAAATCCATATGCTTTCTTTTTGCATCTTTCATTCTCCTGAGCTTCATGCTTGTTTCCTGTGCTCCACAGGTGCAGAACGCATTGACAAAAGAAAGCCAGGAACAGGCAACTGACACAAATGTTAATGCTGTTTTTCTTGAAAAACAGGAATCTGAGGCTGACATTACAGTAAAACATAAGATTCTAATTATGCCCTTTGAATACACATCGACAAACTCTAAATATGCGAATCCTGAAATTTATAAAAAGATTTTCTTCTCATCATTCTATAACCTGTTTTCAGTGCTTCCGGCAATTGACCTTCCGGATAAAGGTGTTCTTTTAACGATGAGTCCCTCGGAAGGTACTATTTCAAATCTGGCTGATCAATACAAATGTGATTTCATTGTCTTTGGTGATTATGGACTTAAAGGCGATAAATCAAAACCTGATGCAACTATAAATTTGAAAATATGGAATAAATTAACGGGTGCTATAATAACGAATAGTAAAACAACACCTACTGATATTGAAATTTTCGATGCAATTGATTCTCTTATGGCGAAGATGGTCAAGACAATGTTGAACGAGGAAATGAAAATAGCATATCTCAATTTCAATAATTTTGACACTGGTAAAGAGCCTCTTGGGATTTTTATCAATCATAAGCTTGTGGCTGAGCCGATTTCAAATGATTTTAACCTTAATATGAAAATATTGTCGGGAAAAGAATACAAGGTTGCTGTCAGAAGGATGTTCGATGGTAAACTCCTTGCAGAATCTGTTGCAAATTTAAAACCGGGTGAATCGATGAATTTCAGCGCAACGAATTACAGGGTGAATCTTATCAAGAATGGTGAATTTGATAAGACAAATGAATTAATACATTTGGAATTTAAATCTAATTATGATTATTATAATAAAATGTTGTCTATTGAACATATAGGTAAATGGCATTTTACGGGGGGTAGAGATGGAGCTAAAGAAACGGCAAATATAGAAAATGATGAATGTAATATTAAAATAAAGGAAACTGGGCCAAATTGGTATTCTGCAACTCTCAATAATGCTCCAATTAAATTGGAAGATGGGAAAAAATATCGTTTTTCTTTTGATGCAAAATCTACAAAACCTTTTAAACTTTTTACTAAAATTGAAAAATTGTGGACTTGGGAAAATTATTTGTTTTTGAATGGGGGACGAAATCGCTTTGATCCATTTTTAGTAGTTTTAAATAAAGAAGAGAAAAATTACTCGTTTATATTTAAAATGCATTCGAATGACAAGGAATCTGAATTAATTTTTGGTTTTGGTGATATTGGCGATGTCTGGATAAGCAATGTTTGGTTGGAAGAAATCGATTGATATAAATTGTTTTTAGAATTTTATCTTTGCTGATTAAAATAACCTTCATATGCTCACACTTTTTTATCCATCTTATGAAAATCACATAAAACCTGTTTCCTTTCGCATATCGTTTTTTCAGAATATCAATAGCATTATCCTGATGAAAATGGTAAAATCCTTTGGCTGAAAAGAGTCTGATAATGATAAAAACTACTATGGCTAAAAAAAGCAAATGAATCAGACCACCAAAGCCCCATCCCCATCCCCACATCCCATGCCAGCCGTTTTGCCAATAATTAATCCACATCATAATTATGCCTCACAAAGTTTTTCATATATAAGATAATAGTTATAGGATTTTCATTAGACAATTCTTTTATCTTAAAGTCTGCCTTTCGATTTGAAGTATTACCAGGTTGTTTGACAAATATTGTTAAATTCAGATAAGATTATTGAATTTAAAAATGGGGTTAAAAATGCAACAAACAATTTTTTCATTGAGGAAGCCTATAAAGTATTTCTATTTCCTTTTACTGGTTGTCATTTTCCCTTATCAAGTATTCTCGGATATTGGTCCTCTCCAGGCTCATATCGGTAATGTTGTTATGGTCTCAAATAAAGATATTATTCTTGAAAATGAGGTCATAAATTTACACTTGTTCAAAGACCATTTTGATGTTGAAGTTATTTATCATTTTTTTAATACGGGGAAAGAACAGAATATAATTGTTGGTTTTCCTGCAGCATATGGTTCTGGTTTCTCCAGCTATGAACTGATAACAAATTACCATATCTATGATTACGATAAGGAAGTAAAAGTCTATATATCAGGTGATACAAATGCTTACGAAATTATTAAAAACGCAAAAAATCCTGCATATAATGGCGAAATTGACCATACCTATGAATGCTCTAAGTTATTTTTTAAAGAGAATGAAAAGAAACTAATCAGGAATACTTATTCGCAAAAATACCAATATGTATATGGTAATCCCTTGCGTATTTCTGCAAATTATATCTTAAATACAGGCAGTTTTTGGAAAGACAATATTAAATCAATTGATGTGAATGCTTATTTTGATGATAATACCTTAGATGGTTTTCAGGATAGATATGAATATTTTAATCTTAAAGAAGGGTCTGAAGGAATCCATTTTAAAAATGCCTTAGAAGTATTTCCAACAAATTACCAGATTGAGAATAATATTGTCAAACTTCATCTTGAAAATATAAAACCCGATTTTGATATTAAAATAGTTCTTCCCAGGTATCTTTATTCTGATTTGTCCGAAAGCTCAGAATTAAAAGATGACAAATATAATTATTCTGTTTCGAATGTAATAAATGATGATCCTAATTCAACTTGGGTGGCTGGGGGGAGAAAAGATGGAATTAACGAAAATATTACATTGTTTGTAGGGAATCAATTAAACATAGCATTTAACAAAACATTTCAGAAAACATTTACTCCAATATTGATTGATAAAATAGGAATAATTAATGGTTTGTCTGCAAATTCAAATTTGTTCTATGAAAATAATAGAGTAAAAAAAATAAAGATAACACACAATTATCCCAAGGTAAATGGATATTTGAACACTATGTATTTTGAATCTAAAGAAGTCTCTGAAGTTTATGATCTTAAAGATATTATGGAAATGCAATATATCGAGTTTAAGAAACCTGTTTTAGCCAGTTATTTAAAATTTACAATCCTGGATATCTACATGGGAACAAAATATCCTCACGATACCTGTATTTCAAAGATAAGAGTTATAACGGAAAAGACAAATGGATTTTCTATGTCTCACTGGCAACAAGATTCAGATAGGAAATGGATTTACATTATCAATAAATAGATAAGATAAAAAAATAAAATAATTTTACTCTATAATGGGTAGCCTTTCCACCACCATAAATTTAAAAATTACAGGGTGTTTTGAAGTTCCGGGAAGGATGAAATAGCATTGGAGATAATCTTCTTCCCCCGCTTATCCGAGTTAGTGCTTTAAACCGGTTTTTGTCAAGGGAGTTGTCGCTTTTATTTTACGCCGCAACCAACGATTCCTTGTTAGTCTTACTCGGGTTTAAAAATACCGATTCTATCCGTTCCCATTTTTTAGATTCTCCTGACCATCTTTCAGGATGTCTGCTTTTTGCAGCCGCATAAGTTTCCGCTCTCTTCAGGAGTATCGCCTTATCTTTACCTTCATGTCTCTGTGCTGGTGTGACATATCCGATCCCTGAATGAAGATGTTTATTATTATACCAGTCTACAAAATTTTGCATCCATATTTCTACCGATTCCATTGTCTCGAAATTGCCTGGGTATTTCACATTATATTTCAATGTTTTAAACAATGATTCTGAGTAAGGGTTATCGTTACTTACACTCGGCCTTGAAAACGACGGCATAACCTGTAACCTCTGCAAGGTCGCTAACATCGTAGCCCCTTTCATAGGAGAACCATTATCAGAATGTAAATACAAGCCTTTCAAATCAATGGTTTCTCCGATCTCTGCCACCATTCTTGCGGCATGATCAGAGCTTTCCTCCTCGTGCATTTTCCAGCCGACTATCTTACGGCTCCAGACATCTTCGATCATATAGAGGTAGAAATACTTACCTTTTATATGACTGGATATATATGTAATATCCCAACTCCATACCTGATTAGGACCCGTCGCTTCCAGTTCTCTTGGCGTTTTCCTTGCCGTTTTCGGCTTCGTTTCGTATCTATGGTGCAGCAAATCATTGTCCTTTAAAACGCGGTAAAAAGATGATTCTGATGCTATATACCGACCTTCCTCTGCCAGCATGGGCACTATTTCATTCGGCGTCATATCTCTAAATCTCTCGCTGCAACAGCAGGAGATGATCTCCTCCCTTTCTTCGGCCGACAGGGCATTTGAAGGCATTACATTTCTCAATTTTCTTCTGTCTCCCTCAAGATTTTTATTCCAGCGCTGTATGGTCCTTATATCATAGCCAGATTCTTCACAAGCCTTATCCCTGCTGGCCCCTGTCGTAACAGCCTCATTAATCAAGGCACAGATATCTATGCGTATATCCAATGGAGTTAATCTTCCTCGATCCCGAACAGCTTGTTCAGTTTTTTTTTAAGCACCAGCAGAGAAGTAACCTCGGCTATAGTTTTATCCTTACGGTTAATTTCTTTTTCTAACTCTATGATTTTTGCTTTCAAACCCTTGTTTTCTTCTCTGTATGAGTTATTAGATATCACTGATAAACACTCCTGTTTCCAGAGTTCGATATGAGTCGACTGGAGACCATTTTTTCTCAACCACTGTCCTAACTCTTCTCCCGATTGGCTTGCTGCGTCTACTACCGCCTGATATTTATCAGATAATTTCCAGCCTCTCGGGCTTCTATCCTGGAATCCTCTGGATACATTATTCTGGATCATTTTCCTCCAGTTGTAAAGGGTTTGTTCACATACTCCTATTTCCTGGCTCAGTTCAGATACTGTTTTTCCTCCTGGCATACACATCTTTTGAACGATAGATTTCCTGAATTCCTCTGAACGAATTTGACTATTCATTTTTTGTCTCCTAATATTTTAGGCGACAACTATCCTAACACACGGGGAAACCTTATAATCCATATCAATCCTCCATTGTGGAATGACAAATATTATAGGGTAATATAAAATTTTACCGTCAAATTATTGCGTTCGAAGTTATCTGTAAACCTCGATCGGGCCGAAATACATATTGTATGTGCCCAGGCGCCCGCCCCTGAGAGTGTCGACATTGAAGAACTCGAGCGTCTTTATCGGGAAGTTGAGTATGCCGTTAAGTACGGCGTTAGTGGGCTGGTTGTCCCTCCTCCTGCGGAGCTTGCAGAAGGGTATGGTTATCCTCTTCCATCCCTTCCAGTCGTCGTCAACGACATATATCCACCTCTGATTATACGCGTCCGTGATAATGATGTTAAACCACTTCTTCGACAGGTTCCCGGCCGCCAAGATGCTGAGTGCATCGTACCCCTTCCAGTTTCCCTCGTCAACCGTAAGAAGTTTAAAACCTGCGTAACCGCCCCCTTGTAACGATACGGAAAGGACAAAACAATTATAAAATGATTTATCGGGAAATCCCGGGATTTCTTTTTGATTAACGTAAAAGAAATTGGTAGTAATAGCGCCGTTATTTTGCTGGATTAATTCTGATATAATTTGACCGTAAAAGAAATTGGTAGTTATGCTTCCAGAACCTATGCTGACATCATAATAAATTGGTCCAACATATCCCCTAACATTCTTGAAATCGGTGACGAGTTTCCTGTTGGTCGCGAAGCTGATATTAGTCGATTCCCCGGCGTCAAGCTGGACACCCGTATCGATAACCTCGGCCCCGTCGCTTACTCGTTTCATGGAACATGGTATTTAGTTTTCGACAGTATTTTCAGTTCCAGCGAGAAATCCCTGTTGGAAGGGTTCGCCACAAGCCTGTCGTTGACATAAAGCTCGTATTCCTCGGGGGGGATGCTGAAATTGCCGAATTTTAAAAAGGCGAGTTTTTTGTCCTCTTTAAGGATCGACTTGACGATATAGCCTGTCATGCCGTCGATACCCTCAAAAATGTCCTCGTCAGTCGGCACCTTGAAAACGTTCGTTATTTCGCTTTTTGTTATCCTGCTCCATATGATAAGATTAATATTCGCCTCCGGGTCGGACCTTTTCCCGGAAAAAAAATAGTTTCCGTAAACGATAAAATCGGCCTTATTTGCGGCGGCTGTTTCTCCAGGGTTCTGCATTATTATTGTATCGAGTTCCTGCTTTTCAGGCAGATCTATCGAAGGCACGAGTGAAAACAGCGAATAAAAAGAATTGAACATCATGGTACTGACTACTTTAGTGTTTACATACTTGATTTTTCCGTTCGTGTCGCTCACATAGTCGAAGGGCAGTATAAGCATCTTGTGTTCCTTAACTATTATAAAGTTAGTGTCCCTCGCGACTTCCAGATAGACGTTTTCTTCGCTATTCTTCGCGGAATTCGAACATGAGAAATAAAACAGCGAGGTCACGATAAATGCCGAGGCAAGGCAAAAGATATTCCTGACAGGCATAATTCGATCCCCCTTTCTAGATAATATATATTAATGTGTCTGATACGATCGATTATAATTTTTGAATAAGTCTAAGTCGATATTTCCCAAATGGCTCATCATTTTTGCCATCCTCGAAAGCTCCTTCATTACCATAACAATTATACCATGACCAAAACATCGTGTCAAACCAATTTTTGACTGTTTTTGATTGCAGGCTAATAAAAATACCTCCTTCATTCTCTATTTCTTCGCAGTCAGTGCATTATTCCTCCCTTTTTTTTATAAAAACCGACAGTAAACACACCTCTATTTCAACCTTCCTTCTTTGTCCAGCCTGCCGTTCTTCATTGAATTTTGATAAAAGAGCCGGAAGGGGATAGAATGAGGAATATTTATCAGCTTTTCATAAGTTTTGGACAATTATTGTGATAATTATTAATAAAATTATGATATAATATTTTCATAAAAAAGGAGGATTATTATGCCGGATTCAATTCTTGTTGCCTATACTACAGTTGCGGGTTCAACAAAGGAAGTTGCTGAAAATTTAGGAATGGTGTTGAAAGAGGATGGTTTTAAAGTTGATATCTTACCTTTAAAAGAAATATCTTCAGTTGAAGGTTATAAAGCAATTATAATAGGGGCGCCTCTCTATATGTTTCATTGGCACAAAGATGCTCATCGTTTTCTTGAGAAGTACCGTAAAAACTTAATAAATATCCCTATAGCAGTTTTTGCTCTTGGACCCTTTAATGATGTAGAGAAAGAATGGAATGACGTAAAAGCCAACTTTGTTTTAGAATTAACAAAACATTCCTGGTTAATACCTGTTGATTCAACAATATTTGGCGGAAAATTTGATCCTTCTAAACTGAAATTCCCATTTAATTTAATTCCAGCACTTAAGAAGCTACCTACCAGTGATATTAGAGATTGGGACAAAATAAGGTTTTGGGCTGATAACTTGGCTAGTAAAATTAAATAACTTTTACTTATTGGTAACCAAGTGATACACCTTGCCAGACAAATAGTGAATTTTGATAAAAGTGCCAAGGGAAGATAGAATAAAGGAAAAATTTTGGAGGAGTATAATGTTTGAAAGGTTAACAATAGAGCACGATAAAAAATTTGAAGATATTATTGAATCACGCCGCTCAGTAAGAGCGTTCAAATCAAATCCTCCCGAGGATGATATTATAAAGAAGATAATCTCTGCGGGTCTTATTGCTCCATTTGCTGCAATCCCGGCTGCTGGAACCAAAGATTTTCGAAAGTTTTTTATTATACCTGCAGCATCAAAAACAATTGAACAAATTTCAATGATTGTAGATGAACGACTCCAAATGTTAAAAGAGTCTCTTGAAAAAGAGTATGGAGATCATCCATATACAAATTTTATAAAACTGGCAGCTTCTGCAAAGTTTCAGAAAATAATTGGGAATGCACCTTTTTTAATAATTGCTGCTGAAAGGAAAGGAATACCTTCTAATACATCTGAATCTTTAAGTTATTGTATGTATAATATGTGGCTTAGAGCAATATCTTTGAAAATTGGTTTCTGCCTATTTTCATTATTGACAACATTAAACTTAGAAAATGATTCCAAGTTTTGCAATACAATAAAATTACCTATCGGAACCTTTGCTATAAATGCTTGTTTAATAGGCTATCCCGATGATTCTTTTAAAGTTCAGCCAGTAAATTATCCTGATTATGATCAAAATATAATGTGGTTTAAAAATTAATTTCAGTGAATATTAATTGCTCTTCCCCCTCTGCTTTATGCAAAAGAAGGAAACCTGTCCAACTAATTTAGTCCCAGCAGATTCATATT
Source organism: uncultured Spirochaetota bacterium (assembly GCA_963768055.1). Lineage (GTDB taxonomy): Bacteria > Spirochaetota > Brevinematia > Brevinematales > JAOACQ01 > CAVYGN01. Next base: position 668,774 of record CAVYGN010000001.1, read on the forward strand.
TTATGGTAAATGAATCTGGGAAAATAATAGGAACAGTTCAAATAAGGCATACATTAAATGAATATTTACTGAACTATGGCGGTCATATCGGTTATGGAATCCGACCATTAGAACGCCAAAAAGGACACGCAAAAGTTATATTAAAGCTTGCTTTGAAAAGATGTCTCGAATTGAATATCAGGAAGATTCTAATAACCTGTAATAAAGGCAATATTGCTTCTGCAAAAACCATTATTGCTAATGGTGGTGTACTTGAGAATGAAATTCCAGAAGGAGATAAAATAAAGCAAAGATACTGGATTACTATTTAAGTGAAAATTTCTAATTCTCTCCCGCTGCTTTGCATTCTTCCCCCGTTTTCAGCATTGCCAGACAAATGAAATTTTGATAAATCTGAGGGACGGGATTAGAATAATAACGGGGGTGGATTGATACATTAAACATATAGAGATTCAGAGGGTTGTAAATGTTAGGCCTTGAAAGAAAAAAAGTTATTCTTGTGGAACATGACGATGAATGGATTTCAAACTATGAATCAGAATCTACGGCTATAAGGGATGCTTTAGGTGATTTGGTAATCGATATACAGCATTTCGGCAGTACATCTGTACCGGGATTAAAAGCAAAGCCTATTATTGATATTTTGGTTGGAATACAGTCATTCGATAAAATTGATTTGATTATTAAACAAATGGAATCTTTGGATTACACATATGCTCATTGGGCAGGAATACCTGATGATTATACTTTCAGAAAAGGTGATAAAACGACATACTTAGTTCATATAGTAATTTATAAAACAAACAATTGGAACCATAATATTACATTTCGTGATAAGCTCAGAAACGACTCTGCTTTATTTAAGCAATACGAGAATTTAAAAGAAGGCTTAGCCAAAAAATATCCAGATTCCCGTGAAAAATATACAATGGGGAAAAGTAAATTTATTGAAGATACATTGAACGGATAAGAAAAGCATCCAGTATTTTATCAGCTCCCTCTGCTTTGCCCGCTGTGAGGGATGTAAGGTGGGGATATTTTTATTGAAAGGAGATTATTATATGAATCAGAAAATAGTAAACATGCTTATTAAACCTGGAACAAATGAAAATTTGGAATATTTTGAAAAAGACGGAATAGAATGGTTACAGGATAAAAGTGATAACAAATATAAGATAGATGATGGAATTATTCGCTTTCTTGCTGGAATTGAATTATCAGGAAATAATAAGAGTTTTCAGAAAATGTATGATGGATTTTCAGGATTATATGATTTTGTCACACACTTTTTCGCTCTATTTAGAAGAGGTGGGGAGAAAAGAAGTCTTATGCAATATCTTTCAGAATTGGATATAATAGATGGTGAGAAAGTTATCGAAATATCTATTGGGACAGGGAGAAATATAAAATATCTGAATCCCCAAGCCGAATATTTTGGTGTAGACATTTCTTTTGGAATGCTTAGAAAGTGTATGAGAAATATGTTAAAGCGAAGATATACTATTAATCTGATTCAGGCTGAAGCAGAAAACCTTCCTCTTCGTGATAATTCTTTCGATCATGTTTTTTCTGCCGGAGGTTTTAATTATTTTAATGATAGGCAAAAAGCGATTGATGAAATGTTACGGATTGCAAAGCCTGGAACTAAATTAATGATTTCTGATGAGCCAGAAAAAATGATGAAATCATTTGAAAATATTCCTATTTTTGGAAAACTTTTTAAGCAGGATATGTCAAAAAAGCCGATTGATTTTGTTCCAAAAAATTGTCTTGAAATACAGTATAGAGAAATTTGTAATGGCGATCTGTATGTTTTAACTTTTATAAAACCATAATAGGAACTATCTATTGCCAGGTAAGAATTATTCAATCTTCATACTATTCCCCATCTTTCATTTCCCCTTGCCTTTTCTTTACCCCCTTCCCCCTTTATTATATAATACTCTCAAGAATTTCAAATAGAGAGGGGAATTATGGCAACCGATTACTTTGAAGCGAGAAAAGCTGCAAGAAAGCCGGTTTGTATAGAAGCTGCTTATGAGTTGAATGGCATAAAAGCTGACTGTGCCATTTTAGACATATCCTCTTCAGGATTAAGAATGCGGGTAAAGGGGCTTCTTTATAAGAACGACAAAGTTAATATAAAATTGGATGATCAGAAATTTCCTTCAATGGTAGTTTATGTTGAAGGAAATATTATTGATGTTCATTTTATGGAACTAACGGATAGTCAGTTAAATTATATTTTCAAACTTAAAGGATTTTGATAAAGTTAATTAGCAGAGAGGTATCTTATGGCTGAATGTGAAAGCTTGAACTCGCAGGGAGTGATCGTAGTAATATTAATGATAAGAATTTTTAAACGCAAATTTTTCAATCGACTCGAATAATGTTTTCTGCTGGCCATGTAAGGTCTCGCTGGAATATAAAAGAGGCACAAAAAATCCTGAAATAGATTCCTCAAAGTAGACTTTTGTATTTCCGTCAGGCATTGACTGTAGAACATGCCTGTCGATCCCCTTTGTCCACAAAGATCTTCCAACCCACGTTAATTCGTTCTCAGGATTTACAACCGCAAATTTAGCGTTTATCTGGAACCCTTTTGATTTAAAAGACATTCGGGCGCCGGCAGATACCGTTGATTCAAGTTTGACTTCGCTGAAAGAAGGATCAATCCGGGGCCATTCCTGAAAATTGAAAAGAATATCCCAAACTTTAGCGATAGGTGCTTTAATAATACCTTCGAAGGAGGATTTAATCGCAGCCTTTTCATCAATTAGCCCTTTTTGTGCATATTCTTTGAATAATTTGTCGTAAGAAGGTCCATTATAAAAAATCTTTCCCATAAAACCCTCCTCATTTATTGATCCTAAAAACAAAATCACAAATAATAGTAATAAAGCCCCTAAAAAAAAGTACCATTTGAATTTCATAGCTTTACTTCTTTATCCGATATTTCCCAAATAACACACAACACTCTCCCGTTTGAGAGATTATTTTATTATGATAACAGAAAACATTCTTGTCAATGTCAAAATCAGGTTTTCTTTCCATAAAATCACTTCAATATTAACATAAAATCAGATTTCAGGCGATTTCCTGATAACCTTTATACAAAAAGGGGATAGTAACACCTTGTAAAATCTGATATCGAATGATAGTGTTAACCAACGCCAAACAGTAACCTTAATCTATGTAATCTATCAAAGATAGCAGCAAACAACCCTTTCGGTACGGCCGAGCCTTAAAAAGTGGGAGGTATCATCTGGCACTCGTAAAAAATATTTATTAGTGCCAGAGTGCCAGGATAAACGTGATATTAGAATTCTTTTTTTATAATTCTATCAAAAAGGACATCTTCAATATTTCTTCTGCCATCAATTACCGCAAGAATAAATATATCGGTTTTATCAATTTTGTAGAAAATCCTCCAGGGATTGTCGATTATTTCCCGGTATATATTAATATTAAGAGATTCTAATTCTGGTATGATTCTTCCTTTATTCTGCATGAATTGTAAATCATCAACTTTTGAAATAATTCTTTTATAAATTTGATTGGCTCGTTCAAACCCGTCTTTCATGATAAAATCAACAATATTATTTAAGTCTCGCTGTGCTGGTTTAGTCCACTTAACATTATAACTTGAATTATCCATTGCTTTTAGTCAGGCTTTTCATCTTTTGGTCCATCTGCCTTTTAAATTCTTCATGAGATATAAAATTATTATTCTTTATATCCTGCTCGCTTTCATTGATGATTTTTAATATAGACACAGCATTTATCAGGTTTTCATAACTGTCAGTATCAATAATAACAGCTTTTGCCAGACCGTTTTGAGTTATAAAAATTGGTCTATGATTGGAATTTATTTGTTTTAAAATATCAGCGGTATGTGATTTGATAAAAGAAATTGGTTTTACATCTTCTTTTAATTTCATAAATTACTCCTTATCAGTGCATATATGGTACTAAAATAAGACCGTTTTGTCAAATAACAAGAACTGTCAGTTCTATTTTTGAGAGCGAATGATAACACTGCATTATCAAGGGTTTTCGGTTTGTTCATTTTTCTTTATATCAATAAATTCAACACTCACTTTGTTTTGTTTGCCGATAAAATATTTAATTACTTTTGCTTTTTCCTGGATTTCTTTAATATTTTCTTCAAAGACTTTTTCAATTTTATCTTCGGTTTTATCATTTAATGTAGTCATTAATATATTTTTTACTTCATCATCATCCATATTAATATAATTTCTTAAGACAACTTCCTCTGAGTCGCCTGTCAGTTTTGAAACCAATTTAATATCATGCGTTTGTTGCCATAAAAAAGTAGCGCTTGAATGTCTAATAACATAAATTGTAAGATCTTTGTCAAGGTTAAATACCTTTTTAATAGTATTCCATTTGTTTTTATAAATCCCTCTCGTTTTTGAATTAGGGTATTTCTCCCTCCGACAATCCGCTTCATTGCGGGATCAACGTATCTTTCTGCATCGTTCGTATCTTCGTATCCAGCAATCCTTGAGAAAACAGACTGTCGTAGTTGAGCTTATAGGTATAAATAATAGATCAGACATCGAAGGTGAATTTTGATAAATCTGAAGGATGCGATTAAAATAATGGTTAGGATGGAATTAAATGAATAATAATTACCACGGAAAGGATAATTTCAAAAGGTGATTTCAAATGAATTCTTACAAAAGATTATTCGGTTCAGGACCAATTTGTTTGCTGACAGGTTTCATATTATTTTTTATTGCATATTATTTGAAAATTGTATTTCATGCCCCTCAAATATTTATTGACCAGAAAATATTACGTTTAGCAATTTTTACTATACTGACCTCAATCACTATTATAATCAGCATTTGGATCTTTACATCATTAAGCCTGGAATCAAGAGGGAGAACATTGATAACAACTGGCGCTTTCAAATACTTCCGTCATCCTTTATATGCCGCTTTTATAACATTTTTCTCTTTCGGATCGGCTATTCTATTAAATAACTGGATATTTATCTTATGGGCTTTCCTTCTGCATTTTATTGGACATTTGCTTGTCGCAAGGGAAGAGAAGATGTTGAAAGAAATATTCCCAAATGATTATGAGGATTATTGTAAAAATACCGGAAGATTTATCCCGAGATTGATAATAAAAAGGCAGTAAGAATTATGACACAAAAGGCTTGCAGGTCCTGCATGCATTAAACCTGAATTGGGGCATTAAATTATTTTGGACTGAAAAAATTAGCAAAATATATGTTGAATAATTCATTCCGGAATGGCATAATATAAAAAGAGTCTATTAAAATTTGGGGAAATTTGATGACTGAAAAATTCAATAGTTCTGTAAGCACAATGCTGCCTGTTAAAATGAAGCTTAATTTTGTGTATATTAACACAATTATTCTTATGGCATTAATGATTTTTGTTTCGGTTTTTGGAATACTTAATCAAAATAAAATATATCCGGGTAAAGAATTATCAATAAATTTTATCTCGAATGATATATGCAATCTAACTCTTGGCTTACTGATTATTGTAATTTCAATGCTTCTTACATTAAAGGGGAATCTTGCGGGGTTATTATTTTATCCGGGAGCGCTATTTTACATCACTTATGATTATGTAAACTATCTTTTGGGATTGCCATTTAATATTTTATTTATTCCATATCTTATTCTTGTGATAGTTAGTATTTATACCATAATCGGATTGATTCTCGGAATAGATAGCGAGCAAGTATATAAAAAACTCAATGGTTATGTCCCTATAAGAACGGCAGGATCAACATTGTTTGTATTAGCCTGTTTGGTGATAATATTTCAGCTATATGCAATTGTAATTGCCTTAATAAAACAATCAAATATAGATCATATTATGATTGCGCAATGGATTGATGACCTTGTTATCGCATCTCCGCCATTTATTATTATTGGTTTTTTAATGATGCGCCGTAAAGCCTTAGGATTTACAGCGGGAGTTGGTTTGCTTCTTTTTTGGGGTTTATTGTGTGTCGGAGTTATTCTCATAATTATATTTAAAAGTGTTCTTACAAATACTTCGATTGACATTACAGGTTTATTAGTGGTTTTAGCATCGACTCTTATAATTCTCATACCTTTAATTTTATTTATAAGAGGTATTAATAAGGCTGTTAAAATAAAACCATAAGAAATTTAACGGCTTGATTTATTGTTTCACCTTCCAATTGTATTGTCATTCTCCACGGGATTAGAATAATACTGAGTCGGTTTATTACTTTAAGTAGGAAGAAATTATGCAGGAAATAATTGAAGGCATTTTAACGGAAGAATTACCTTCTAATATTTATACTTATGGGTTTGCCGACTTGAACAATCTTTTATCAACCATTTATAAAGATTATCAATATGGAATTTCATTAATGAGAAAATTGGATGATGAAATTATTGATGAAATTTCCGAGGGACCAACTTTAAAGTATTGGAACCATTACAAAGAAATAAATAATGAGTTGAGGGAAAAAGTTATTATAATAGCCAATCTATTAAAATCAAAAGGTATAGAAGCTATTGGGATTTCTTCGGTTGAAGATGATGAACGTGATGATAATTATGAGAAATATTTAAGGTATAGATTATCACATAAAATGGTGGCAACTCGTGCTGGTTTTGGATGGATTGGGAAAACAGATTTATTTATTTCAAAGAAATATGGTCCAAGGATTAGATTAGCATCTATTCTTATAAATTCAAAAGTTCAATCAAAGGATATGCCTTTAAATGAAAGTCTTTGCGGAATTTGTTCCGTTTGTGTTGATTTTTGTCCTGCAAAAGCGGCTAATGGCAAATTATGGAATATCAGTACAGATAGGGATGAGTATTTTGACGCTTTCAAATGCAGGGATAATTGCGTAAAATTAACCACAGATAAAATCGGTAAAGATGAAAGATTATGTGGAATTTGTGTGTCTTTATGTCCAAGAGGGAAATTGAATAAAGTAGTACAGTAAAACAGATTTTATTTAGCTCTTCCTCTCCCTCTGCTTTGCCTGTTATAGTATGGGGATTAGCCTATTAATTTGAAGGAGAGATTAATGTTTTCCTTAGATTTAAAGTATGGATGTAATCCACATCAGGGAAATGCGAAACTTCTATTTAATAAAAAAGACCCACCATTAAAAGTATTAAATGGGAGCCCATCTTATATAAATATATTAGATGCCTTTTCAGCCTGGCAAATGGTTAAAGAATTAAAGAAAACATTAAATATTGAAAGTGCGGCATCTTTTAAACACCTCAGTCCCGCAGGGGCGGCGATCGCAAAACCATTGAGTGATGAATTTAAAAAATCTCAATTTATAAATAATTTAGACTTATCGCCGATAGCCATGGCTTATTTAAGGGCTAGAGGAGGAGATAGGATGTGTTCTTTTGGTGACGCGATATCTGTAAGTGAAGAAGTTGATATTACACTTGCAAATATTATTAAATATGAAGTATCTGATTTGATTATTGCGCCAAAATTCAATCCTAAAGCCCTGGAAATATTAAAATCCAAAAAAAATGGAGGATATTTAATTCTTGAAATTGAAAATGATTTTGAAGGTCCAGAGATTGAAACAAGAAGTATTTTTGGGTTTACGCTTGAACAAAATAGAAATTCAATATTAATTGACGATAAAATTTTTAAAAAAATCGTCACTATTAATAAAACAATAAATCAATCCGTTCTCCAAAGTCTTATATTAGCTACGATTTCATTGAAATATACGCAATCGAATTCTATTTGTGTGGCATACGACGGGCAATTAGTTGGAGTTGGAGCAGGTCAACAATCCAGAGTTCATTGTTTGAGATTAGCTTGCAATAAAGCTGACAAATGGTTTTTACAGCAGCATCCGAAAGTATTAAATTTGGATTTTAATGACAATCTCAAAAAAGTTGATAAAACGAATTGTGTCGATCAATACATTCTCTGGGATGAACTTTCAGAAAATGAGAAAATGTTGTTATTTTCAAATTTAAAAAAATGCCCGGCACCTTTAGGTAGGGAGAGAAGGAAATATTCATTAAAAATTACAATGGAATTTGCTTATCATCGGATGCTTACTTCCCATTTAGAGATAATATTGACAGAGCAAGTAGAAGCAATATTGAGTTTATAGCGCAACCTGGCGGTTCTTTACGTGATGATGATTGTATCAAAGCTGCTGATGAATATAATATGGTTATGTTTCATACTGGAATTCGATTATTTACGCATTAAATTTAAAATTGTTCCTCTGCTTTGCCAGCTATGAGGAGCGGGATTAGAATAAAGGACTTTCAGGTTAAGGGTGAGATGGAGATATTTTTCCATGATATTTAATTTTAGAGATGTAGAATTATATTATGAAATCTATGGTGAAGGTGTCCCAATAATAATGATCCATGGATGCAGACCGGATCATCGATTGATGAAAGGGTGCATGGAGCCAATTTTCCAATCAATAAACGGCTCTTGGAAACGTATTTATTTTGATTTGCCAGGCATGGGCATGACAAAATCACAGCCCTGGATTATCAATTCTGATCATATGCTGGAAATAATATTAAATTTTATTGATACAATTATTCCAGGTCAACAATTTATTATAGCTGGCGAATCTTATGGTGGATATTTGGCGAGAGGTATTATTAAAAAACGGTTCTCAAATGTTGATGGTCTTCTTTTGATTTGTCCGGTAGCTGAACCTGAACATCGAAAAAATACTCTACCATTATCTAAAGTGTTTGAAAAAGATGAATCTTTGCTAAAGAGTCTTTCAGAAGATGATAGGCGCCAATTTGAATTTATAAGTGTAATACAGAATGCTAATGTTTGGGATCGTTTTAAAAATGAAATTCTACCGGCTTTAAAAATTGCGGATACATCATTTATTGATGAAAGATTTAGTAATAGCTTTTCTTTTAGTTTTAATGCGGATAATCTTGAAAGCCAGTACATGAAACCAGTATTAATAATAACAGGAAGGCAGGATTTTATTGTCGGTTATCAAGATATATTTAAAATTATTGAGAATTATCCAAGAGGTACTTTTGCAGTGTTGGATAAAGCCGGTCATAATTTACAAATTGAGCAAGTTTATTTGTTTAATGAGCTTGTAAAAGATTGGCTAAAAAGACTATCTGAAGAATCTGTATAATGAGGCTCTTCCGCTCCCTCTGCTTTGCCTGCTATGAGGGATGGGGATTGAGGATATTTTTAGATAAATTATAGAATTTCTTAAAGCTTTTATTGTCAATCATTCTATCAATTGGCACGAAAAACCACAAAATATCGTCTGATTTCACTTGGGAAAAATTGTACTGACTTGACTTGTTTCACACATACTACATTTCCCCCTCACATCTTACGATAATTAATTCATAATAATAATAATAGGAGTTTCCAAAATGGATGAAGGTAAAATATTAGAATCGGATCTGCTTGATTTAAAAACAGCTGCTAAAAGCATTGGTGTCAGTATCTTCACATTTAAGACTATGCTGCGTGATAACAATACCCCTGTTGTAAAAAAAGGCAGAAGCATTTTTATCAAGAAATCCCGAATAGAAGAGATGTTCACTCTTTCTGAGAAACCTTACAATGAGGTTGTTAAGTCCAGAGGCAAGAAAGGGGCTAAAAAAGCTATAAAGGCTGCAGGCAAGAAAACTGTGGCAAAGAAGCCTGTCGCCAAGAAGCCTGGCGCTAAGAGAGGACCCAAGCCGAAGGTGAAGAAAGCGGAGGGGGAAGCTGAACAGACACAGTAGGTGGAATAAGGAAATTGAATAAGCAGAAGCGCACACCTGTATTATAAGCAACTGCAAACAGGATTCCACCGGCATCTCTTCATGAAGGATATTATTGTAATTTATAAACCCGGGAAATTCAATAATTCAGCGTCGGTTACGATGCGCGTTAGATATAACTAGCTGCTTGCGCTTGAATAATTTTTAACAGCCGCTTTCCACAGTATTCGTGTAATAGCAATTGCTATGACAGGCGCCGATACACCCCAGATGAAATAAATAAGATTCATCCTGCCAAGGATGAAAATAGTGGGGAAATTTGTTATTATAAAAATAGGGATGATATAAATTCCGATATTTTGAATAATTTTATTATAAACGGACATGGGCACATTGTTAATATCCCAAAAAGAATTGAATGTTTCGCCTATGGCGCTTGTGTTGATAAACCAGAATGTCAGGATCTGCGGCAGCAAAAAGAGCGCGTAACCGATTACAACGCCGCTTGCTAAAAAAGAGGCGTAGCCGATTATGTCGATTAAGGTTAATGACAGATGCAGCCTGGAGAGGCCTATGACAACCAGAACTATACCTATGGAAACATCGATCAAAAACAATCCGAAATCCGAACGCCTCAATGTCGCCATGAATTGAAGAGATACAGGCTTGATAATATAAAAGTCCAATATGCCTTCCCGGACCAGGGTCCTCAGATTTATAAAGTTTATCATGAACAGGCCGGCGTGAAAACCGGTTAATATTATAAATGTCCCGATAAAGACTAAAAGTTCGTTGGGAGAAAAACCGTTTATTTTCGAACCTGAACGGAAAATTACAAAGACATAGAGGAGTTTGACGCAAAGATATCCAAGTTCCATGGCGATCCCGGTAAAAAAGTTAACACGATATTCCATTTGCGCCAATATATTATTTTTCAGGAAAAACCAGTAAACAATAATATGCTTTTTTATAATCTTAAGATAGTTCCTCATTCTTAAGCACCTACAGCCACATACTTTTTGGAACCTATGCGCCAGCACAATTTGGCAAGCAATAAAAGGGTTATAATCCAGGCAATCTGGGTAAAATATCCTTTTATCAGGGCCCACCCCGGGTCTTGAGAATTCAAAATATCCACGGGAAAGTTAATAGTGTATTTGAACGGCATCCAATCTAATATTGATGCTACCGCGGGCCCGAAAATTTTCAATGGAAAAATACCGCCGCTTAATGCAATTATCACTATTCTTAGCGCTTCGAAAAGGAATCCGATCTCGGTAAACCAGAAACCGAGGGTGCTTATGCAGAAAAAGATTAAAAAATTCAGGCAAAGGGACAAAATCAGCGCGATTATAAAGCCTAAAATGTTTTCAATTGTAATAATAGAACCCAGGAAGTACCTGAATAAAAAAAACGCAAAAATAAAAAGGACGATTATCATAATAAGATTCATGATCTTTTGGCCAAGAAAACAGCACAATCTGTAAGTAAAATATCCGATCGGCCGGATTATAAACTTATTGAGGCCGCCGTTTTTTATATCGTCATTTATTTCATATTCAAAATCAGTCCTGATAAAACGGGATACAAGCTGGGCAAAAACGGTATATTGGATAATCTGGGCAAAGGAATAACCGAAAATAACCGGACTGCTTGAGTTTTTGTATACGGATATCCAGAGAAATGTCTGGATAAAAATCGGGAATAGTGCGGAAAGAATACTTAAGAAGAAATTGGCCCTATATTCCATAGAACTTTTCATTCCAATTAAAAATGAGTAATAGTATTTATCGAACCCTTTCATTTACTCAAACCCTTTTCAAATAATAAGGTGATCCCTTCTTCTACAGGTATATCGACAATATTAAAATCGACGACCGGCAGTTTTTTCTGCAGATGTTTTAATAAATCCAATGCTTTTTGACGGTCAATTTCGAAAGTAGCCGTTGAACCGTCATAATCTTTTACTTTGCCCAAACCCTTTAAAACAGGCAATTCGATATATTGTGAAAATTTTAACCGGATCAATTTTTTATCGATGAACAGATCGTTTACATGCGACAGTTCGCCGTCGAATATTATTTTTCCGTTATTGATAATAATAGAGCGTTTGCACAGGTCCTCAATATCCTTCATATAATGACTCGTCAGCAGTATCGTTACTTTATTCTGTTCATTATAGTATTTTAAAAAATCCCGTATTTTTTTCTGCGACATCAGATCCAATCCGATTGTCGGTTCGTCGAGAAATAAGATCTTTGGTTTATGTATCAATGATGCGATAAGTTCCATCTTCATTCTTTCTCCAAGAGAAAGGCGGCGAACCTGGATATTAAGTAAATGCTTTACATCTAATAATTCCGATAGTTCGTCAAGAAACAGGGAATAAGATCTTGAATCGATCTCATAAATGCATTTATTCAGATATAAAGATTCGCTTGCGGGAAGGTCCCACCAGAGCTGATTTTTTTGGCCCATTACTATTGAGATTATTTTTTTAAATTCGTCTTTTCTTTGCCATGGAACATAATCATATATGGAAACATTTCCGTTTGTTGGATAAAGAATACCTGATAGCATTTTCAGCGTAGTGGTTTTACCCGCCCCGTTCGGACCTATAAAACCGACAAATTCCCCTTCTTCAACATTAAAGGAGATATTATTTACGGCATCCTTATAAAGCTTTTCGCGATGGAATAAGTTTTTAACTGAGTTTGCGAATCCGATTTTCTTCTCATAATAAGTAAATTGTTTTGATAGGGATTGAACCTGAATTACATTCATTATTAAATTTCTCCGGGAAATTAATCGGAAAAGTGTCTTTAAAATTTATCGGTTGTTCTCAATATCAATGTTTATCATTATTTTATCATTTTATTACGGGCAATGGCTATCCCGATAGGGCGGCCTTGGATCAAGTGACATCATCGAAATTTTGATTAATCTATGGGTCGGGATTAGAATAATTGTTAATTTGTTTTAAAGGTTACCCGGCCGTACTCAATAAGGGGCGATATGAAAAAAGAAGAATATTTCCGGATGGATAAAATTGACCCTGAAGAATTATGCAGGCAGCTTAGAAAGCCTTTCGGGGAACAGGGAAAATTAGTAGGCGAAAAAATGAATGTTTCCAACAATTCAATATACGCTTTAATGTTTTCAAAAATAGAATTCAATGATAATGATAATATTTTAGAAATCGGGTTCGGCAACGGGAAATTTTTTAAACGGTATTTTGAAAAAGCAAGAAATATAAAAGTTTCCGGGATTGATATTTCCGATGTTATGCTGGAAGAAGCTTCCATAATAAACAAGGGATTAATTGAAAGCAACAAACTTTTTATTTATTGTGAAAGCTGTCAAAAAATGTCTTTTCCCGATGGAAGTTTTGATAAAATCATCTCTCTTAATACCATATATTTTTGGGAACAGAGAGATGCGCAGCTGGAAGAAATAAAAAGGGTTTTAAAGAGGAATGGAAAACTTGTAATAGGGTTCAGACCTAAAAGTATAATGGAAAAACTGGCTTTTATAAACAATTCTTTTAATTTATTTGAATCTAATGAAATAGCAAAATTATTAGAAAAACACAACTTTAAAAATATTCGGGAATTCATGCAGAATATCTCAAGGAAAACGGTAGACGGCAGCGACATCGATTCTATCGATATCTGCATATCGGGAGAAAAACAGGAATAAAACGGTTCTTCCAACCCTTTCTTCTTTTTATGCTTATAATCCCCGCATTTATTTTCTCGGGGCATGGAGATATCGGCTGAATAGAATTAATAACGCATACAGCGGATTTAGTGGAATCGGAATTGGCAAAAGGATCTGCAAATTAGTTGAAAAACAACCAATGAAATCAGGGGTAATTAATGGATAAAATGAACATTATTAAGAGTCATTTTGAAAAAGAGGCTAAAGTTTACGATAATATGATCATTAAAATTATTCCGTATTATAAAGAAATGGTTGAAGCGCTTGTATCTTCAATTCCTTTTAATGAAAACGATAAAATCAATATTTTAGATTTAGGATGCGGTACCGGTACGATTTCCAGGGAAATTAAACTTAAATTTCCGTGTTCTATTTTTACGATTGTCGATATTTCGGATAATATGCTAAGCATCGCTGATAATAAAATAGGTGGCGGTAATATCATTCGCATTAGTGAGGATTTTTATAGGTTTAAATTTACTGAAAAGTACGATGTTATAATATCGTCTCTTGCTCTGCATCATTTGATCACCGATGATGATAAAATGACATTTTATAAAAATATATATGATAATCTTAATCTAAAGGGCTTGTTTTTTAATGCTGATGTTGTATTAGGGTCTAATGACTATCTTCAAAAAAGATATATGAAAAAGTGGATTGAATATATGGGCAGAAGATGTGATATGGATGAGATAACCGGTAAATGGTTAGTTAATTATGAAAAAGAAGACCGGCCTTCGAAATTATCAGATCAAATAAAGTGGCTTGAAAATATCGGATTTAAAGATGTCGATATTATATGGAAATATTATAACTTCGCCGTTTATGGCGGATACAAATGATCGGGAGACCAAATTGGATTATAATATAAGAGAGATCACAATGAGCGATTATGATAATTTAATTTCCTTCTGGAAAAGTGTAACCAGGGGTACGATGCGCCGGATCATCTTGACATAATAACTTATTTATTTTATAGTAAATGATAATGAATATCATTTACAGATATTCAAAAAAAAGGGTATTTGTAAAATCCCGGATTGGGTAAGGCGGTTATAATATGGTTTATGACCTTAAAGCGCGAGCGATCAGATTGGTTTTTAATGAGAGTTTTAGGCGACAGCTGACAGTTTCCCTTGGCAAAAAAACTGCATTGAAAATTTTATATGAAGGTAAACGAAACTATAGAGAAATTGTAAAGCGTTCACCTTCAATCGGTGGATGGAAAAATCCGCTCAATGTAAATGTTCTCGGGGTCGCTTATGTTGTTGCTATATACAAGGCTGCTAATGGAAAGCTTTCAGCGGAATTAATTGGAAAAGTTTTTTTAAATTCATTTAAACAGACGGATGTTTTGAAGTTATTTTATAAGTTTATGTCTAAAAAAATATTTACCCGGCAATGGCAGGATAAGAGAAATATTCTGGCAGTAGAATCTCAAAAGAAACTGTATACTGCAGATTTTGTCTATAAATTTGTATATGGAAAAACTATAAATGAATATGGCATAAACTATCGGGAATGCGGCATCTGCAAGTTATTAAAACAAGAAAATTGTTCCGAGCTTGCTCCTCAGATGTGCAAGCCCGATTATGTGACGGCAAATTTAATGGGCAGTGAGTTAACAAGGACAAAGACGATTGGAAATGGTGATGAACTGTGTGATTTCTGGTTTAGAAAGCTACGCCTATAGTTGATTAAGCATTTAGAAGCCACTTGATAAATTAAAATAACAATCCTTTGCCTGTTTACAGGAATGGAAAGGTATTGAAAAGTGTTAACATACCGATTATTAAAAATCGTATTGCATATTTATAAAATAGTATTATAATTAACCCGAAATAAAAAGGGGGGGATATGGTTTTATTTGAAGAAAATAATAAAATATTTGATAACGAATCTTATGATTTCAAGTTTTATCCGGACAAAAACAATAAAATTATCGGGATAATGTTAAAGGATGAAAAAGTATTATCAAAGGGATCATTTGCCTTAAATATTTCCGAACCTGTTTTAAAGGAATCGGACCAGAAGGCTCAATTTGAAGCTCTTGAAAGAGAATTAGTGAATAAATATCAGCAGACAGTATAGTATCTGCCTGAAGGGTATGGGAGTCCGGAATGAAAGTAATCGATCATTATGAAAATCATCTTGCCTCTTATTATGATTGGATCTATGGCGGTTTTGAGAATAAAATAGATGAAAACATGGCTTTCTTTAATAAAAATAATATCATTCCCCATTTATCCAAAGTGGCTATCGATCTGGGCGCCGGTTCGGGTTTTCAGACCATCCCGTTGGCAAAGAAAGGATTTAAAGTATTTTCTGTTGATTTCAGTGAAAAGTTGTTGAATGAGTTAATTATCCGCAAAAATAACCTGGATATAACAATAATTAATTCGAATATTTTAGATTTTTCCGGTTATCAGAATAATAATCCGGAATTGATTGTTTGCATGGGCGATACTCTGACGCATCTTGAAAGCGTTGACGATGTAAAATTATTGCTGAACAACTGCCGTCTGCAATTAATGGACGGCGGCATTCTGATTTTGACTTTTCGGGATTTGACGCATGAATTGACCGGTATTAATAGATTTATTCCCCTGAGGAATGATGAAAACAAGATATTTACATGCTTTCTGGAGTATTATCCCGAATATGTCAATGTCTATGATATAGTTAATGAAAGGGTTAATGACAGATGGTCGCAAAAAATCAGTTATTATAAAAAGATTAAAATATCGCCGGAAGATATCAAGACCAGCCTGGAAGAATTGAATTTCAAAATAAAACTATATGAAATCGATAAAGGGCTTGTTACCGTAATAGCCGGGAAATAAGCGGAATTGCCTGGGGCGGCGGAGCAGCCGCAGGGCCGGGGGATTTAAATAAAGCCTATTTCTCCATCGCCTTTCGCTTCAATTCTTCCGGCAGTTTTTCAATCGCGTATCTCAAGGCCGTTCTCGGCATCATTTCTTTCCTGCTCATCACATAGTCGAAAACTTCCTGCTTATGTGCATGGCTGGCTGATTTCAGCATCCATCCGTAGCCCTTTTGCACCAAATCGTCATTATCTAAAAGCAGAATGTCCGCGAGCTCAATTATATCCTTAAGAAAATAGCCGTTTTTCGCCGGTATAATGAGAGAAACAGACGAGGCGCGGCGCAGCCAGCGGTTTTCAGATTTTGCCCATTTTTTTAATTCCTTAATGGATTCCGGATACATTTCCAGAAAAGAGCCGACCGTATGATTGCAGAGGGTGTCGCATGAAGCCCAATTATTCACATAATTGCCGATCCAATGTTCGAAAACCAGTATATCCTTTTTTTCAAATTCATTTCGGATATTGTATGCCCAGCGGCTGGCTATAAATGAGTCTTCAAGGTATCCCGACTTCCACAGTTCTTTGCATAAGCTTAAAACAGCAGTTTTGGTTTCATCCTTAATATTTTTGAAGATTTTATTTGCTATTTTATCGACAAGAGCCGTTTTTACTCCGTAAAGGGTGATCCCTTCCCTGAAAAAATTTGCGCTGCTTTTTATAAAAGCTTCATCGCGGTTTTGTTTTAATTCACTGCGGACCATATCGATAATATTATTCATTAACGGACCTGCATCACGACTCCGGAAGCGTTCGCAAGGCCGCGGGTGGTAACGGAGGCCTGCCTGTTATAAGGTATCGATGCTATGCCTTTCTTTAAAAAAACCTGGATATAATAAAAACCGGGCTTTTTAAAATTAATCTTGACTTTGAACCTCTGCGTTTCCTTGTCGAAGTTAATATCCCAGGGCCATATCTGCTTGTATTCGCTATCGGTAAAGTCCGGGTAAGACGTCCTGCTGCTTATTTCCGACGGCGTCATTTTACCTGGAAAATTTTCATAATAGACAATGATTGCGTAAACTCCGGCGTCCCTTGCCAAGACCCTGCCCGATATCACGGCAGTTTCTCCTGCGGCGGCTGTCAGGGGGAAGTCATCCCACTCTATATACCGGTCTATAAACTCCTCATAATAGCGGATTTGAGTCGTTCCGTTTATATTTGTTGAATAATATCCGATGCCGACATAATTATGGTAGCCGTTGATGACGTTTTCATAATGGCCGCCCCCCGGGCCTTCCGACATAAACTCTTCAAGGCCTTTCTTCATATAATTCAGCGCCTGGCCCGCATCGTCCATTCCGGGGGTTTCAATCCCGTATCCGTTCTCCCCGAAAGCGTTTTCCATAACATGGTCCTTCCCCCCGGCAAGCGAATACCTGATATAGGGCTTATAACCGTTCAGGTCCCAGTGTCCGATATAGCCGTTGACCGCCGCA
The DNA here is from genome assembly GCA_963768055.1 of uncultured Spirochaetota bacterium. Taxonomy (GTDB): domain Bacteria; phylum Spirochaetota; class Brevinematia; order Brevinematales; family JAOACQ01; genus CAVYGN01. The sequence continues at coordinate 686,580 of CAVYGN010000001.1, forward strand.
TTATAACACTGCATATTGGCGACCCTGCTTGCAAGGATATCGAGGGATACTAATTTCTTATTGTGTTCGGACCGGTAACGGTTGATGTTTTCGACTTCCTTAAGCTTTGCGGAAATCATTTCCGGCGTATCTTTGAACTCTTCGAGGGTTTTAAGTCCGTCATTCGGCTTTATATAACTATCGATATTACTTTCCTGCGGCCAGCTTGGCAGGCAAAGAATTATCAAAACAAAAACATAGAATATCATCTTCATCGGCGTTCACCTCTCTTAATTGATTATATACCGGTGCCCGGATTTACTCAAATTTTAAAAAGTGAGCGAATGTATTAATGAAAAGATGTTTTTTTTTGATATGTTAGGTATTTTATGTTAGATTATTAACTTAAAGGGGTATTTATGGTTTTCGATGTTTTGCTGGTCATTGGAATTATAGGGACCCTCTCGATTTCAATTTATTACATTACCCTTTTGGTTAAGTCAGACGACGCTGCAAACAAGCTCACACTCAAGTATATACATCTTGGCATCATCACCTGTTTTATTTATGGATTCATGCATAATGTTTTTGTCAATCCTGTTTATTTCAAAGGCTTTCTGAATCTTGATTTCAGCGACAGCATGTTCCAGGACTTTCTAGTGATATGGTTCTGGAGGGGCACGGTATTCTTCCTTGTATTTACAATTACCTTCAATTATCTGCTGAGGAGGGCAAAAAGGCTCGGCCGCAAAACCGGATTCCTTAGAACGATTGTCATACAGATATCCCTTATCATCCTCTGCTGGATCACCAATTTTGAGTATATGGCTTTTAACGTTAATATCTTTAGCAGTTACGAGCTACTGCACTGGGTCGGCGGGTTTGTCGCAGTCGGTATGATGATTCTCATGTTCTTTGTATATCTAGAAAAAGATATTGAAAGATATCTGAATATCACTGAAATCCATACTTCCATCAGAAGAAGGCTGCTGCTGAATTTTATAGGAATAATCACTCTCCTGGTCGTTTCGCAATTCACCATACTGATCGGATGCCTCGGCAAAGACCCTAATCCCGTATTGTTATTCAAGCTCGTGTTCTTCACAATTCTCTATCTGATACCCCTCGCTATTATTATTTTCAAGACAACATTCGCTTTTTCTGGCAGCCTCCAGATAGCGGTAAATTTTCTGAACAGCGCAGCTGACAGGGATTTCAGCCAATCGATCAGTATAGACAGCCTCGATGAATTCGGACAGCTCGGGATTTCTATCAAACTACTTAAAGAGAGTTTCGGGAATATAGTTAAGACTGCTAACAGTTCCTCTGAAAAAATTAAAATATTCACAGGAAATATCAACAGCTCTATTGATGTCCTGAACACCAAGATCATGGAATTTTTATCGACACTCGGGGAAAAGACCTGCGGTCAGTCGGCATCAACATCAGAAGCCGCTGAAAAAGTCGAACTGATGGTGAAGAGCGTTCTGGATATTTTTGACAATATCAGAAAACAGAATAATTTTGTTAATGAGATATCTTCTTCGCTTGAAGAGATGACGAATAATATTTCGAATATCGCCCTAAGGACAAGAACTGCCAGCGAGGAGTCGGCCCACCTTTACGAAATTGCACAGGAAGGCAAAACCCTGATTGAAAAGACATCCGTCAGTATCCAGGAAATCGAAGAGGCAAGCAATAAGATTTATGAAATAAACAAGATCATCAACAAAATCGCCGAGGATACGGATATGCTGTCCATAAATGCCTCCATCGAAGCTGCGCATGCCGGAGAATTCGGCGAAGGTTTCGCAATTGTCGCCGCCGAATTAAGGAAGCTGTCGAACAACGCCCGGAATAACGTCGATTTAATCGACGGGCTTATCGGCGATATTTTCAAAAAAATCAAAATCACCCTAGAATTTTCCAAGGATTCGAACAACAGCTTCCTTAAAATCAATGACAGCGCAAATTTGACAAGGACAATCAATACTGAAATCGCCGGGGCTATGGACCGCCAGTCCGGATCGATAAAAGGAGTTATGGAGACTTCGGCATTTCTTGTCGATATTACCCGCAGGATCGATCAATTGTCGGAGATGATCGAGAAAAATTCCGGGGAGATTAAAAGCACTATCCAGGATCTGCATAAGTGCGCCGAAGCCGACGGAAAAACCATATCGGAAAGCTCTCAGCTATTGATCGAGACCCTTAAAGCGGTGAGCGCGGACCTGGAAAACAATAGGGCCATAGCGGAGAATCTTCTTAATTTCGTATCTGTTTTCAATATAGAAAATTGAAATTCAATTTATTCTGCCCGGGTAACCGCGTAAAATCAATTTGCGCCCAGGAGGAGTCGAACCTCCGGCCCCCAGATCCGCAATCTGATGCTCTATCCAACTGAGCTATGAGCGCAGGCATATATTTTACAATATCGGCAGTCGATAGTCAACAGCCGACAGTCAAGTCATCAGTCGAAAAATTTCTCCGCGTTTTTGACAACACCTCCATGTCCGGGACAGACGATCCCCGGTTTAAGTAAAGTTTGTTTCATGATAGACTCGCCGGACTTTTCTTTATTCCAGGTAAACATCTGCCTTAATGAAGTCGATGCAGTATAAAGTTTATCATTTTTTACAAGAAAGGAATCTCCTGAAAACAGGACTTTCGTGGATTTTAAATAAAAGGACAGATGCCCCGGTGTATGGCCTGCAGTCTCCAAAACAAGAAGTCCGCCGAGAACGGGAATCTCGTCGTTTTCTTTCAAGAATTTATCGACATCAGCGGGTTTTACTTTCATACGCTTGCTCATAAGCCAGCCGGCGATTTTCATAAAACCCTTGAATTCTATCTTCCTGGTCGATTTGCCGAGTTTGATCCCCTCCGCTTCAATAGCCGAGGAATAGACCTTGGCTCCGCTTAATTCTTTTAAATCTGCAAGCGAACCTATGTGGTCCCCGTCAGAATGGGTTATCAGTATGTTTTTTAACTCTTTAATCGGTCTTCCAATGCTGTTGATGTAAGAAGCTATTTTTTTACCGCTGGGAGGTATCCCGCAGTCAATGAGTGTGAGCGAATCCGGTTCTTCTATGAGATAGCAATTGACAAAACCCAAATTTATTGCGTGAATGCCTGGAATAATTACCATTATTAGATCTCCTTTATTAAAACTGAAATAGTATATCACAATTTTGACAAATCATCGATTTCTGCTTAGAATATTTCTTCAATATACCGGTCGGGTACCCGAGTGGCCAAAGGGGGCAGACTGTAAATCTGCTGGCGTTCGCCTTCGGTGGTTCGAATCCACCCCCGACCACATGGCCTTATCTGCATAATTCCTTTCAGGTCAATACATTGGGCAAAGCAAATACCAGGCTTTTTTAATAGTTGTACCATTTTTGTACCATTTTAGTACCACTTCGATTTCTGAAAGTCGACTGGAGGTATGATATGGGATTAGTGAAAGCAAAGTCTGGGTTCTATTATGTCCGTTTCAAGCAGGGTAATGAGACTGTTAAATTCTCACTTAGAACTAAGAGCCAGCGGATGGCGGAAGACCTTTATTATGCATATCTGCAGGAACATTTGAAAAATAACATCTGGAAAAAGTCAACAGGAATAATTCAAGATAATCAGTACTATAAAGAACCTATACTGTCAAAGTCAGTTGAGAAAAAGATTCCGAAAACTGATATTGCTACCATATATCCTGAATATATCAGATCTTGCGAGGTTAAAGATTTCAGTAAATATACCTTGAGAATTAAACACTATTTCCAGAAAAACATTGAACTCTTTAAAATTAAATTTCCAGAAGATTTTAACCAAGCTATGATAAACCGGTTCTTTGATTATTGGACAAAAAATTACAAGGTGAATAGCATTGCAAAATTCTCGGGTGAACTTCGGGCTTTTCTACACTGGCTGATAAAGAAAAGACTTTATAAGCAGGATGATTATAGTTGTCTGGACATTCCCAAGTATAAAGTAAAAGCCAAAGAAATGGTTATTAAAGCAGAAGACCTCGAAAAAATCAGCACATATACAAAAGAAAATGATTATGACTAATCCAGAACCTCCAAGTTTTGATTATGATAAAATCACCAAAAATGTTCAATTTAACTTTAAAAAATTTGGTTATTATAATATTCCATTAGAGATTACTGAGAATATAGGAGAAACAGGATTAAGTGTTGGAGATGCAGTTGATGACTTATCTGACATTATAAGAGATTTTCTTGGAATCAATTGGTATTATGAAAATACTTCATTAGAAAATGCAATCTGGTACTTTAAATTTTTATTTAAAACTCATTTTGGACTTCATCTTATGAATTTAATGATGTATCTACATAATTATTTGTTTTATAAAAACCAATGAAATATCTCTTTTCCTTCCCCCTTCTATCCGTCATACTCTATTAAAATTTTGATAAATCTGAGGGACGGGATTAGAATAAAGGAACGGGTGAATATATTATTTTAAATATTTTAGTTTTATATGAGGATTCATAATGGATAGCAAAGATGTAAATAAATTGGTAAGAAAAATTATTAAACCCGCATTAGAAATCGAAGGATTTTCAGTCAATATGTCCAGAACTTTTTGGCGTTATAAAGGACGAAATATTAATGTAATTAATTTACAGTCATTTAACTCTTATAATGCTAGTGTTATGAATGCTACAACATTTTCTTATGTAGTAAATCTGGGAGTATATAATCAAGATATTAATATTGGATTCATAATAAAATACAAAAAAGAGTATCCAATACCAGAAGAACACGTATGTCATTTCAGAGGAAGGGTCAAAAAGAGCATAAAACAAGAATATAAGGATCCATATTTATTTTATATCAATGAAGATGGTAGTAATTTATTGGTTTGTATAAATGATACTTTAAAACAAATTAAATTATATGGGTTAAAATGGTTTGAAGAATTAAATAATTCTGATAATCAATTTGAATTAATATTGAATGGAACTCAAGAAATGTCTGTCCTTTGGGGATGGGGGCATAATCCTTCACCACTGAGGTCTCTAATGATTGCCTCTTTGTTTATAAAAAAAATAAAATTGATGAAGCTAAAGATTATTTAAAACATGCTATAGAATCAAAATGCTTTAAACATTTATTTAATTCGACTGAGGAAGAAATTATTTTTATACAAAAAGGACAGAAAGTATAATTAAAAGTTAAATTGAGGGAAGATTTGATTTTTTATAATAATAAAAATATTGAGAATTTAAATATGATTCATAATAGTATTATTAAAGTTCAATTTTGACGTTAAATCTAAAATTCGGAGGTTCAAAATGATTAGAAGAAAATTATCAGAAGAAATAGTCCAAAAAGACAAAAACCAAATTTGGAATGCCTTTATTGATTTAATAGCTTCAGAAAAAGAAATTGATTTGACGGACATACAAAAAAATGCCCAAAGAGCTTTCTGGTATCGGTTTTTGTCAAGGGAGTTGTCGCTTTTATTTTACGCCGCAACCAACGATTCCTTGTTAGTCTTACTCGGGTTTAAAAATACCGATTCTATCCGTTCCCATTTTTTAGATTCTCCTGACCATCTTTCAGGATGTCTGCTTTTTGCAGCCGCATAAGTTTCCGCTCTCTTCAGGAGTATCGCCTTATCTTTACCTTCATGTCTCTGTGCTGGTGTGACATATCCGATCCCTGAATGAAGATGTTTATTATTATACCAGTCTACAAAATTTTGCATCCATATTTCTACCGATTCCATTGTCTCGAAATTGCCTGGGTATTTCACATTATATTTCAATGTTTTAAACAATGATTCTGAGTAAGGGTTATCGTTACTTACACTCGGCCTTGAAAACGACGGCATAACCTGTAACCTCTGCAAGGTCGCTAACATCGTAGCCCCTTTCATAGGAGAACCATTATCAGAATGTAAATACAAGCCTTTCAAATCAATGGTTTCTCCGATCTCTGCCACCATTCTTGCGGCATGATCAGAGCTTTCCTCCTCGTGCATTTTCCAGCCGACTATCTTACGGCTCCAGACATCTTCGATCATATAGAGGTAGAAATACTTACCTTTTATATGACTGGATATATATGTAATATCCCAACTCCATACCTGATTAGGACCCGTCGCTTCCAGTTCTCTTGGCGTTTTCCTTGCCGTTTTCGGCTTCGTTTCGTATCTATGGTGCAGCAAATCATTGTCCTTTAAAACGCGGTAAAAAGATGATTCTGATGCTATATACCGACCTTCCTCTGCCAGCATGGGCACTATTTCATTCGGCGTCATATCTCTAAATCTCTCGCTGCAACAGCAGGAGATGATCTCCTCCCTTTCTTCGGCCGACAGGGCATTTGAAGGCATTACATTTCTCAATTTTCTTCTGTCTCCCTCAAGATTTTTATTCCAGCGCTGTATGGTCCTTATATCATAGCCAGATTCTTCACAAGCCTTATCCCTGCTGGCCCCTGTCGTAACAGCCTCATTAATCAAGGCACAGATATCTATGCGTATATCCAATGGAGTTAATCTTCCTCGATCCCGAACAGCTTGTTCAGTTTTTTTTTAAGCACCAGCAGAGAAGTAACCTCGGCTATAGTTTTATCCTTACGGTTAATTTCTTTTTCTAACTCTATGATTTTTGCTTTCAAACCCTTGTTTTCTTCTCTGTATGAGTTATTAGATATCACTGATAAACACTCCTGTTTCCAGAGTTCGATATGAGTCGACTGGAGACCATTTTTTCTCAACCACTGTCCTAACTCTTCTCCCGATTGGCTTGCTGCGTCTACTACCGCCTGATATTTATCAGATAATTTCCAGCCTCTCGGGCTTCTATCCTGGAATCCTCTGGATACATTATTCTGGATCATTTTCCTCCAGTTGTAAAGGGTTTGTTCACATACTCCTATTTCCTGGCTCAGTTCAGATACTGTTTTTCCTCCTGGCATACACATCTTTTGAACGATAGATTTCCTGAATTCCTCTGAACGAATTTGACTATTCATTTTTTGTCTCCTAATATTTTAGGCGACAACTATCCTAACACACGGGGGTATGATTCTGAATTACAAAATGGAGGACATCTTCAATATTTTGAAAATCATAGAAAGAATGATTACTTCGAAGTAATTAATTCATTAAAAGCTATAGGGGCTGAAAAGCAATCTTCATTATTACTGAAGACATCAGTAATATTTTTAGGAAAAAAAAGAAAACCTATAAAAAGTGTTCAAAGTTATATTAAAAAAACTGAAAATGATGAATATAGCAAATTTGATTCTGAATATTATCATATCAAACCAGATGTAAATTTTTATCTTGAAGAATATTTGAAAAATAATTTAAATGAATTTATTGAATTAAAATAAAAATTAGTTGAAACTCTTCCCCCCTCTGCTTCCCTTCCCCCTTTTCCAGCCTTTCTTTCTCCATTGAATTTTTGATAAAAGCGCCGGGAGGGGATAGAATAAGGTAATGGGATTAAAAGGTTTAATCATTATTTTGGAGGTTTTATGTTTAAGAGAGCTGTACTAATAATTTTTTCTTTATTATGTTTTTCAAATTTAATGATATCAGATGAAATGAAAGACATATACACAAATTTATTGCAAAAAAGGGATTTTGATGCTTTGTACATTCATTTAACAAATTGGGAAAAACAATCTCCAGATAATCCCGAAATGTATATTGGATTTTTCAATTATTATGTTTTTAGAAACAAAAAAGAAGGAGTTGTTTTAGGCAAAACTCCAAAATCAAATGCAGTGTTCAAATTTAATATTACAGATCCAAAAACAGGCAAAGTTGTTGGTTATATGAATGGCACCGAAATTTATAACAGTGAAGATGTTCAAAAGGGGATAACATATATTGAAAAAGCTTTATCTTTGTATCCCAACCGACTTGACATGCATTTTGGCAAAGTTTATATACTTGGTGAAATTGAAGATTATAATAATTTCACTGAACAGCTTATTAAAATAATGGATATTTCTAAAATAAACAATAATAAATGGCTATGGGCAGATGGCAAAGAATTGCCTGATGCAAAGAACTTTGTTGAAAATAATATTCAAGCAAAAATAAGGCAATTATTTGCACTCAGTTCTGATGAAGGAGATGAGTTATTATACACTCTTTCAAAGAAGTTGATTGAAGTTTATCCCGATTGCATTTACGGATATGATAATACAGGTTTATACTGCATGCTAAAAAAAGATTATAAAGGGAGTTTGTCTTACTTTAAACAAGCTGAGGCAATCAATTCAAAAGATGGTTATGTATTATGGCATATGGCAATAGCATATGAAAATATAAATGATTTAGATAATGCAAAAGCCTATTACATTAAAGTAATTTCTTATGGGGATGAGCAATTAAAAAGGAATGCAAAAAAGAAATTGGACATTTTAGAGAATAAATGAAAATTTAACGCTTCCCCCATTTGCTTTGATAAAACAGATAAAAGCGCCTGGAGGGGATAGAATAATGAAACGGATTGTTTAAGGGATAATAAACTTATGTCAGTTTATATGATTATTGAATACAAAAAAATCGAAAATGAAGCTGTATATAATGATTATATAATTCGGGCAGAACCAATTATTAAGAAATATAATGGTGAATATATAGTAAGAACCAATAAGATTAAATATCTCAATAATGATGATTGTAATCCAAAAAGAATAGTAATAATTAAGTTTCCATCGAATGAAAATTTGGATAAATGTTTTAATAGTGAAGAATATAAGAAGATAAAATTATTAAGAGAAGATTCAACAATTAGCAGGGCAGTAATTGTTGAGGGATATGTATCATAAAACAAAATATAATGAGGTAATATGAAGACTTTTTATATTCTTTTTTTATTTTCTTTTATTCTACTATCATGTGAAAGGCATCCAACTATAAATCATGTAATAATTAACGAAGATTATTATTATAAAATTTTAAAAACGACTCAATTATATGACATTAATAAACTTCTTTATTTTATTGATTTTAACGATCATCATGGCGGAGTTTACTTCGGAAAAGAATTGAAATATCATGATTTCCATAGTTTTCAAATTGCTCAAGATCAGGATTTTAAGAAGATTAATAGCTATATTATATTTATTGTTAGTAATAGCATAAATCAATTATACAGGGGAAAATATTATTATGTTATTTATTGGACCATAGATAATAAAGTAATAAAAAGAGGTCATTTTTATGACTCAATAACAGGAGAAGGGGGAAGTGGATTTCTTGAAATAAGAAATTTATACATATTAACCCCATCAGAAGCTGTAGAATATTTTACAAATAAATATTCGATAAATACAGAAGTGGTTGAACCTATTGAAGCAGTATATTTAAAAACTTCATTTTGGGTACAATTGGAATCTTTTTGGTTTTACAAAATAAAATTTATAAAAAATGTTTCTATTAATAATCATATAAATAAAGAGTATTACATAAGTCCATTTGTCTTAAAAACAAATAAAAATGAAAAGCCGAGTGATTATAATTATAGTCTAATAATATTTCCAAATTATACGTCAAGATGTTATTTTATTGATAATAAAGGAGAAATGACTCCACTAAATAGATAGATACTTTGTCTGCTTTCCCATTTTCCGGCATTCCCAAACAATTGAATTTTTGATAAAAACGCCAGGAGGGGATAGAATAAAGAAAAAATGAGGGTTATTATGAAACAAAGATTTGTTTTTATTATCATTTTAATTTTTATCAATTCATATTCTTTTTCTGATTTTAACCACAGGTCGATAACAAGCTGTATATTATCAATGCCAACAAATTTTTCTGGTTTTGAATTCAAGGTTATTAGTAATGAATTATATTATTATGGCAATGATTATTATGGCTATAATAGCTCATTTAAAAAAGTATTTTTAGATGAAAAAAATGGTTATATTAAAATATTCCCAAACCCACGTAATATAAGTTCTGGGAATCTTAAATTCTACCCTGGAGATTTCTATGATACATATGCACTATTTTTAGACAGTAATAACAATCCTTATATTTCAAGGTTTGAATATTTCATTAATGAAAATAAGGATTTAGAAACATCTATAATGATATATTCATATTCCATTGAATGGTTTTTGTGTAGCAATATTATTTCCAATTTTTCAATTAATGATTTTTACACAAACACCAATATTGATATTCCTAATGATAATATATTGATATTTTATGAATTACCACAATATGGAACAATAATCAGAGTCGAGCCTTATTTAATTAATAATACTGATTTTGAATATATTCCGAATTTTGATTATATAGAGTTGAATTGGGACAAAACAAATGGTGTGTTTTTTATTAACAATAAGCATTTAAATAAAAATAAATTATTTTTTGTAAACAAGTTAGCTTATGAATCTACTTCATATAAAGATTATTTAATTCTTAATGATACTAATAAAAACGAATTACTATTAAATATGGTAAATTCAATCAAAACTATTGACGATTGTGAGAAATTATACTGGATTCTTATTGCTAATAAGTTTGAAGATATAAAATTAACTTTTAATATTATACAACCCTTCACACATAAAGTTATGGAATTTTATAATAAGTACCCTGTTCAAGTAATTTCAATGTGTACAGGTTTAAATCATGGTGGAGCAGCATCAGATGAACAAGCAGTATTTTTATTTGAATACTTATACTGGAGGAATCCATATCTATACTTATCCTCAATAAGTCAAACAAATATAATAGATAATTATTTTCTTCCTAATGATTCTGGGGAATTAATCAAAGATTATATGTATTGGCTACCTAAAAGTAATTATGATATCGAAGCCTTTGGTGGAATAACACCTGAGAATAAAAATAAAGTCAGAAATCAAACAAGAAAAGATGTCATTAATTTAATAAATAAATTACCAGAAAATGAAAGATGGATTTCAAATAAAATTATTAAGCATACTTACTTTATGACACATCCCGATGAATGAAATAATTTGAGCTCTTCCCCCTCTGCTTTGCCTGCTGTGAGGGATGGGGAGGATAGGGAGAATTAGTTATGCGAGATATAATTACTATATTATTCAATAACTTTGAAACCATTGATGTCTTTGGACCAATAGAAGTATTTGGAAGATTAAACGACAATTTTAATTCGCAATTTTATTCACAAAATGGCGGGATTATTGTAAGCAGTCAGAATGTCCCAATAATGACCAGGGCAATATCAGAAATAAATTCGAATAATTACATACTCTTCATACCTGGTGGAATTGGAACAAGGGAATTGTTCAAAGATAAGGTATTTATTGATAGTCTTAAGTCATTGTCAAAAGATGCTGAGTTTATATTTACGGTCTGCACTGGTTCAATTTTATTCTCTAAAACAGGATTGTTAAACGGGAAAAAAGCGACTTCAAACAAACGGTTTTTTGAGACGACAAAAGAATCTCCTGATGTAAACTGGATAAAAAAAGCTCGGTGGGTGAAAGATGGAAATATTTATACGAGTTCGGGCATAAGCGCTGGAATCGATATGGCATTAGGGTTTATATCTGACTTATTAGGTTATTCTATTGCGAAACAACAGAGCAATGAAATTGAATATGACTGGAAAGAAGATCCTGACTGGGACCCATTGTCAGAGTTATATAAATAATACTCCTTTTAGTTAACTTGTTTACCTGCCAGCCTTCCTCTTTCCAGCCTGCCAGACAATTGAATTTTTGATAAAAGTGCCAATCATAATGTCTCTGCATTTTACCTGCATTGCGGGTACATTAATTTTACCAATTGAATATTTTAAGATATAATATATTGCTATCACCAATAAAACTGCAAGACATATGGGCTTGCGACTTCCTTTCTTTCTGACGGATAAATAGACCGTTAAAAAAATATTTTAAGAGAAGGAGTATTTATGGTGAACCTATCTGTATTAAAGGAACCAACGGAACTATCATTGCTCATATCCTTTTGCGACCTAAGCAATTTTGCAAAATTATCACAAAAGATGAATGAATTTGAACTCTTCAAATTTGTTTCAAATTTCTATGGGCAAATAGGAGAAATTATCGAATCATCAGGCGGAACAATAATTAAGTTTATTGGTGATGAAGCCTTAATAATCTATCCGGAGGATAAAATTGATATAGGTGTTATAAGTGTGTTAAAATTGAAGCATTTAATTGACGGACAGAACAAAGGTAATGGAATTGATTCACGACTAAATGTTAAAATTCATTTTGGAAAAGTAGTTGCTGGGTTATTGGGGACACAATCTACAAAGCGCCTGGATATTATTGGTAAAGAAGTGAATACAGCGGCTTTACTAAAATCTAATGGATTCGCGATGACACCCGAAGTATTCAGAAAATTAAACAAAGAAACAAGAACTTTGTTTAAAAAGCATACACCTCCAATAACTTATATCCCTTTAGAAGAAAGGCATAAAGATTAATTTAAATTGTATTGGTGATAGCATAATTTAATTCTGTCCTTGAGCCTGCATTTTAGCCTGCCTCCTTGTTCATACTCCCATACTTCATTAATTTTGATAAAAGTGCCAGGAGGGGATAGAATAAAGGAAAATTATGATTGGATGGATTTATGAATATAAGGTTTTACAATAATGATTCAGACCAGGAATCTGTTATTGAATTATGGAAGTCGGCGTTTAATTATGATTCACCCCACAATGATCCATTAACCTCAATAAAAAGGAAAATAGAATATAATGACAATCTGTTTTTTGTGGCAGAAACTGATGATAGAAAAATTATAGGTACAATTATGGCTGGATATGATGGACATAGGGGATGGATTTATTCACTTGCTGTTAAACAAAAACACAGGAATGAAGGGATTGGTACATTATTACTTCATTATGCTGAAAATGAATTATTGAAATTAAACTGCCCTAAAATCAACTTGCAAATATTGGCTTCCAATCAGGAAGTAATCGATTTTTATAAAAAGAATGGCTACAATATTGAGGAAAGGATAAGTATGGGTAAAAAGCTTTGTTAATCTGATAACAAAGATTTTGCACTTCCCCCCTGCTTACCCTTCCTTCCTTTTTCAGCTTGCCCTCAAGGTAATTTTGATAAATGATATAACAATAGTACTCAATGAGCCCCCTTTGGAAAATTGGGGATTGGCAGGAAAATCTGGAGAAGAAGCAAATATCGGATTCAATTTAAACGTTTAGAATAGCTCTTCCCCCTCTGCTTTGCCTGTTATGAGGGATGGGGTGAGGGTGAAGGATATATATAGGATAGGTAGTTATGGGGCAATCTACTTCACAGACCACAGCTTTTTTTGAGGAAATTACTTTTAATAAAATTGTTTGGACAATTAAAGATGAAAAAGGATTTCCTGCTCCTTTAAACGCCGATGGTAAACGAGCTCAGCCATTTTGGTCTTCAAAATTGAGAGTTGAAAGAATAATTAAAAAAGTAAAAGCATATTCTATATTTTCAATTCATGAAATATCTTTAAATAATTTTATAGAAAAATGGATTCCAGGGTTGAAAAAAGAAATATTGGTAGGTATTAATTGGTCTGGTGAAGAACAACGGGTTATGATTTTGAGCCAAAAGAGGTATTGGAAACAATCGAATATTATCTTTCTAAAGAAAAATGAATAAGGAAATTTTGATGCGGATGAAAAAATAAAAAATATGATATTAAGCCTTAATCTCTGCTTTGCCTGCTATAAGGGATGGTGTTTAAGGATCAAAGGAGAAAATTAATGGAACTGGCTCAAGAACAATACAATAATATATCATATTACTACGAGATATTTTATTCGGGAATAGATTCAATCCAGTTCGAAAATGATTTTATAAACCAGTTTAAGGAATATCTGGATAGGGTGCCAAATAATGCAAAAATTTGTGATTGCGCCTGTGGTAATGGAATTCAGGCTATAGCTCTGAAAAGACAAGGCTTTGATGTTATGGCAACAGATATTAGTGATGAAATGATAAGGTTGACTATAAAAAAAGCAAAGGAGAACAATTTAGATTTTCCAATAAAAAGAATGTCCTGGAAAGAACTATCGATAAGTAATCCAGACAAATTTGATGCTGTATTCTGCTGGGGAAATTCAATTAGTAATAGCCTGTCAAAACAGGAAATGATAGATAACCTTAAATCGATTTATCAGACAATCAGGGCAAATGGAAAATTATTCATAGATACAAGAAATTGGGATAAATTAGTTAAAACCAAGCAGAGGTATTATACCTATGATATCAAAGAATATATTGGTAAGAAATATTTACCCTTTTACATTATGAACATTGGCAATTTTGATGAGCAAAGTAATCTTGAAATGTTATTCCTTGAAATCAAAGATAATTTAAAAACAGAATGCATCGGGTTTAAATTAGATTTTATGCCCTTTACACATAATGATTTTAAACTGCGATTGAAAGAAGTTGGATTCAAAATATTGAAAGATAATTATAAGGATGATGAGGATTTTTATTATCTTGTGCTTGAGAAATAGATGATTACTCTGCCTGCCTCAGTATACCACTGTCATTCTCCGTTGAAATTTTGATAAAAGCGCCAAGATGGAATAAAATAAAGACGAATTGTGAAGGAATAGAATAGTATGGGAAAATATGACGCAATGACTGGTAATGAACGTCTTTGGGTAAGTGGTTTGATGGATGAGTTTGATGTTGCCAAAATTAATAATAAGCGAAGAGCATATGAAATATTAAAAAGTTTGGATTTTGATGAGGCATCAATTTTAAAAATATTAGAATTGGCATTTCCAATTAATATTCTTCTCAAAGCTGCATGTAATTATTATCCATATAATGTAATAAAAGAATTAGAGAAATTTAAACATAATGACTTACTTTCAGTAGGTTGGGGATATTTCAATAAGGAAATAATTAACGATATTGAAAATAGAAAAAATATGAATAATTTATTTGTTTTTACAAATGATGAATTGGTTCAATATTTAAGGACAAACAAAGATTTATGTGAAAAAATATTCAATGAATCTTATGACAAAAGAATAACTCGATCAACATTTATTCAAGAAAATAAAGGCAAATTCGAAGTTGGAATATATGATAATGAATACAAAGAATTAAAAATATGGGACTATTTATTTGTTGGTGTTGCAGATTACATTTTATTAACCTGGGGTCTTGGTCGATTAGGTTATCCTTATGAATAAATTTAAAGCTCTTCCCCCTTTGCTTTGCCTACTGAGGGATATAAAGGAATTATGATGAAAGATTGGAGCTAAGAGAGCTGAAAGGGAAGGCGAAAAAGGAAAGGAATAGTTCAATGAGTTTTGGGATATTTACTGATAAGAATTTTAAACCAACTATTGATGATATCCATAATGCTTTATCAATTTCAAAGCCTCTATTTGAATATTTGGTGAATTACATCGAATGTAATTTTAAAACGCATTCTGAATTGAAATTTTATGGTAAGAATTATGGTTGGGCATTAAGATTTAATAGATCAGGCAAGTCATTAATTGCTTTATATCCTGGAAAGGATGAATTTACTGCTCAGATAATTCTTAATGATAAACAGGTTTTAGAAGCCTTGAATTCAGATATCAGTGAAAAAGCCAAAAATATTATTGAGAAAACACCTGAAATATATGAGGGAAAATGGATTTTTATCAAAGTTAATTCCGAAGTCATAGTTAAAGATGTTGAAAAACTGATTTTAATAAGAACTAATAAAGATCAAAATATGGAATAATGAATGACACAAAAGAGATATGAGAAAATCAAAGCAGGTATAAAATATTCATACAATATTGCCGCTAAAAATTATCACAAGCTGTTTTCTGATGAGTTAAAAGAACATAAATATGACCAGCAATTATTAAGTCAATTTGCAGATGAGCTTCCAAAAGATTCTATTATCTGTGATATCGGCTGTGGTCCATCTGTTCAAATGGGTGGTTATTTATTTGAAAAAGGACATAATGTTGAAGGGCTGGATTTTTCAGATGCTTGCATTGAAAACGCCAAGACAATATATCCGAAAATGAAAATTCATAATGTTGATATGACAAAAACAAATTTACCAGATAATTCTTATGATGGAATTATTTCATTTTATTCATTATTTCATATCCCAAAAGAATATCAACATGAGGTGTTTAAAGAATTTCATAGAATATTAAAACCAGGTGGGAAATTACTTCTGATGAATCATAAAGGTTCTGAACGAAAAATAATTAAGGAGATATGGGCGCATAATAACTTGAAATTATTCATCAATTTTTCAACTGAAAAAGAGATAAGAGAATTGGTATCAAATAATAATTTTATAATAAACTTATTGGAATCGAAAAAAGCCTATTATGATTATCCGAAAGAAAGAATTATATGTCTGGCGACACGAATATAAATGCTCTTCTCCCTCTGCTTTGCCTGCTAGACGGCATATATGACTTATAGTTCCGAGTAAGCAAAATAAATGTTGAATAATTCATTCCAGAATAGCATAATAATACATTAATTTATATGGACGTTATTATGTCTACTCTTAAACTCTTAATAAAAAAATTGTAGCTATTCTTTCTTATCTGGGTTTCTCCCCGTTATTTTATTTTGTACGAAGTTTTTGGGATGATACTTTTCTCAAAGGTGTAATATCATATTCACTTTTATTATCGTTTATTTTTAATAGTTTGCTTTGGTGCTATATGATAATCAGTATTGCTTTTGCTTTTTTAATTGTGTATTGGGGAGACGGGTATTATCATTTCAACCTTGAAACTATTCAAAATTATTTCTTTGGCATTTGCCTTATCATTTTTTGTATTTTATGGATATATTGTTTTATAAGTGATATTCTAAGCAAGAAAAAACTTTCTGATTTTTTAAATAGATTTGTAAATTCCATAATAATTCATAAACTTTCAGTTCTATTTCAAGTACTTTTTATATTCATCATTATAGCAGTTGTTGTTATTAGCCTTAAAGCAAATCGAATTTACGAATATAAGCCAGGTAAAGAAAAGATATATCTTCTTTATGATGATAGTTATCATTTACCTAAAATTATATTGGCAAGTATTTTTTATCCAATGATTATTGGGACTGTAGAAAAATTTGGTGAAGGAAGTTTCAAAATGGCTGTTATTACTCCTGAAAGTTTTAATGAAGCCTTTCATAAAGCAAAATTATTGTTTATTGCCAGTCATGGGGATGAAGAAGGAATAAAAATATTGAATGATACAAATCTTGTTTTTAGGCCTAATGACATTCCTTCTATATCAGATAGGCCCAATCTTCAATTTGTTTATCTTACCGGATGTAATCTTTCTACAAAAACCAATGATTGGATAAAAGCCCTTTCGGGTACTAAGATGGTTGTATTCAATCGTTATTCGGCAATGCTGGAACATCTTCTCTGGATATGGAAAGATGCTGATAAAGAAATAAAAGATTTGAAATAACAGTTTGCAAAGCTGTGAAATAAAGTAAAAATAATATCTTAGTTTGTTATATACTCTTTCAAGGTAATTTGATAAAAGTGCCGGGAGGGGATAGAATATCTACAATAACTTTTTGGGGTTAATAACATGCATTATGAGTTGTTAATAAAACTAGGGGGCATATTTCATTTAATTTGCGGACTGTTTCACATTATTTTCCCAAAAATATTCAAATGGGAAGATAACTTGAATGATTTGCCCGAAACAAAAAGAAAAATAATTAAAGAAAGCTTATACCTTTCAAATATATGTATTCTACTGTTCTGGCTTATATTGGCCTATATCCCATTCTTTTATTCACAAGAAATGCTGACAACCAAAATTGGTAGAGCTCTTTTAACCTGCATTGTTATTAAATGGGTCATTCGCATATTTATTTTACATCCGATATTTTCGGGTATTAAAAGTAAATTATCAATATCAAGGATATTGTTCTTTTTAGCAGGATTTCTATTATTTTTAATACCCTGGATAAAAATATTCATTATAAAATAAGGAATGCTATTCCGTTCCCCCTGCTTTGCCGGCAATCAGGAGGGTTTCCATATCTAATAAGATGTTTCATTGCTGATTTTTCCCTCTTAAATCAATTTTTAGAGTAGTATGATTATTTCGGAAACATCGATATAAGTGCGTCCTGGTACCCCGGAACAGCGCTGTGATCATGATCGTATCCGTGAAGGATGTCCTGGGTCAGCTGAAAATTGGGGTAATTGCGGTTCCTTATCTGATTCACCCAAATGGGATCGTAGGCGATCATCCATTCGTTATCGCTGACCGAGGTGAATAGGGTGCAGTTCAAATCGCTGTTATTCTCCGCATAGGTTGCTTCCATATTCGATATACTCGTGTCGTCCCACGGGAAGGCGGCCGGACTCAGAGACAGAAATTTGTGAAACATATCCCGGTGATTAAACATATTGTACAGCGAAAAAAGCCCTCCTAAGGAATGGCCGCCGAGACAGCGGTTGTCCGGGGTCGGGATCGTACGGTAATTGGAATCTATGTAGGGAATGAGCTTGTTTTTGATAAACGCCGCGAAGTTTTCCGCGCCCCCTGAGCCGGGGAAATTTCCGGTAGGATCGGCAGCCTGAATCAGATCGCGGCACCGGCTTGGGGACGTTCCCGTATAACCGTTTTGGTAAGCCTCGATCGGGCAAATTGCAACGAGGATGATCGGTTTCATGACCCCGGCCAACACTTGGGCATGGATCCAGCTTCGCACCGGATCAAAATGCCAGTTGGCGTCCGTAATATAGAGGGTCGTATAGGAAGTGCCCGTATCGGTTGCATAACCGTCGGGTAGATCGATAAAAACATAGTAGTAATCCTGAACGACATCCGAATACATGGTGATCGGATTCGAAACAGAACTTGACGATGATGAACTGTTAGAACTCGATGATGACGTTGATACAGAATTTACAGAGGATGAGGATGAACCGGAAGAATTAACCAGATTACATCCGGCTAAAATAGAATAAACAACCGTCATAAATATAACCAATCTGATTGAATGTGACATACTTTTATAATCCCCAAAAATATCCTTGAGCACCCTATTATGTCAGAAATTCTTACTATCGGCACTGCCGTCCGGCAGGTTTAGTGACCCAGGGTCGGCGTTTTTAGTGACCCGCCCCCCTGTCTACCTTCAGTATAGCCTTTTCAGATTTTCAGGTCAAAGATTTTAACTTATTTTTCTTGATGAAATTATTCAACCTGAAACTTTTACCATCAATAACTATTTTAACCGAACCGTCTATCAAGCGGTCCATAATCGCACTTCCAATTAAGGGATTAGAAAAAACCGCAGACCATTCAGATATATCTCGGTTGCTCGTAATAATGGTCGAGGCTTTGGTATACCGTCCATTAATAACTTCATATAGATCATCCTGCTGCTGCTGATTTAAATCCTGAAGCCCAAAGTCATCAAGAATGAGAAGTTCGATTTTGAAGATGTTTTTCAGCTTTAAATTATAACTTCCATTGCCTCTTGCGGCGTTCAAGGAGCGCAGGAGCAAAACAGTGTTCTTAAACACTACCTCATGGCCTCTCCGGATAGCCTCATGTCCGATCGATTGAGCCAGGTGCGACTTTCCGACCCCGGAATGGCCTAAAAAAAAGATGTTTTCTTTGTTTTTAAGGAAATAACAGGTTGCCAGTTCCTTTATAACAGCTTCATTAATCTGAGGATTAAAACTAAAGTTGAAACTTTCCAGTGTTTTGTCATATTCAAGACCGCTCTTTTTTAACCTGATTTTCATAGCTCGCTGTTCCCTTCTTTCTGATTCTTCAAGCAGTAGACCGAGCAGGAAATCAGTATATGATGTCTTTTCATTCTGGGCCTTCTGGATATGATAATCAAGATTTTCCAATACCCCCGAGAGTTTCAAATGTTTAAGCCGGGGTATTAATTGTGCCCTGTCGTCCATAATATTTTCCTCCTCCTATAATTTGAAGTAACTGCTATCCCTGGCATACTTGAACGGTAGGTAAGTTTTAGGTGGATGATTCTCGTCATAAGGCTCTTTCAGATCAAGCTCTTTAACCAGGATGCTCTTTACACTTGTATAGTTCGGAGTATCATAGAAAATTGCCCTCCTGCAGGCCGCTTCTAAGCGCTCTTTCGGATATTTCTTAGAAAGGAACAAAATACCTCTCGCAGAACGGAACCCGTCTATCTGTCTATTTGAAAGTATCCTTTCAACAACTTCCAGTGTCGTTTTTCCTATGTTTCCAGCCCAGGTAAGCAGGGATTGTGATGTTTCTGCCATATATTCTTCTTTGTAGGGCGGCGCGTGAAGGGGATTATGTGTATATTTCCATTTTATTCCGGATTTCTCATGAAGCGCTATCAATTCGTACCCGGAATATACTTTTACAGACTTTGAATCTGCGCAGACCATTACTTCCTGGCCGATATACTTGTAAGGGACGCTATAGTATGAGCTGTCGTACTGAATCAGCCATTCGGGCCTTACAACGCAGGTTTTCCAGTTTATCATATCCCAATCTGTTAAAGGGAGCTTTGAGAGGGTCTTTGATTCTTCAATAAACATTTCGCAGGGGGATCTTCCTACGCCATGAATAATTCTGATATCTGCCGTGTCTTCATCCCATTTTTTAAGCGACTCTTCAAGATCAATTGATATGGGTATTTTGTGGCCTTTCTGTTCCTGTTTCTCGATGAAATACGGCCAGAAGTTTCTTTTAATATATTTGATATCATTCTCTACGCCGCCCTTGTGTTCCGGTTTCCCGGGAAGACATGGACTGATCATGAAATCGTAATACTTGGCCATTTCAAGAAAACTTCGATTAAAGATAGGGTCATAAAATGCGGCTTTTACAACGGCCGATTTCAGGTTGTCCGGCACGATCTTCTTCGGTATTCCTCCAAAGTGATGAAAAGAATGTATGATGCATAGAAAAAATGTCTCTTTTTTCTGGTTATAGACCACCTCGCGATATGCCTTACGGCTCTTTCTAAGCCTGCCGGAGAATACCCAGGCTTTTCTGTTCCTGCATTCCAGCGGATCATAGACTATGCCGAGATATCCGAAATCCACTTCCATAACCCCGTCTTCAAGGGGTCTGATCATCACGCTTGGTTTCAAAGCAGGAAATTTTCTCTGTATATACCGCCGGACGGTTGTTTCGGATATATTTGCACAATCAGAAAATTCACTGATCAGCTTGTGAATAACCACATAACTTTTTTCATCTTCCCTGTATTTTTTTAGTTTCTCAATATGATTATCCAGGATGTGAGGTTTTCCTTTGATATTTTCCGGCTCATTATATGCCAGGTCCATTTCTTTTTCTGTGGGCACGTCTGATGACGATGAAAGCCATTCCTTTTTATCGCCTATATCCTTTATTTTTCTTATGACTTCCCGGTGTGTCCCGGTTTCTTTGTGGATATTTCTGATAGATTCGCCTTTCTTTAGCCGGGTCAATATTTCGATGAGTTGTGCCATGGTTTTTACCCTCGCCATTCATTCCCCTCCTGTGTGATTTCAAAAATTATATCACATCAGGTGGGTCACTAAATACGCCGGGGGGTGGGTCACTTAAAGTGCCGATAGGTGGGTCGTTATTTTTGCCGACCCTGGGTCACTTGGGGTGCCGGATTGCACTTACCGTTCTATAGAATTAGAAAGCTAAACATTTTAGCGCGAGCCTCATATATTTCAAATTTTAATTTTTACTGTTAATAATACCAAATATTAATAATTAATATGAAATAAAAATAAATAATATTTTTATATTTTAAATCATTGCTGTCTAAATTAGGAAAAATTTAAAAGCAGTTCATTATCAGCAGGTTTAGAACTTTTACTATGAAACGGGGAATTCAGCCAATCCCACAAGTTTCTACGGGCAAAAACGCCATTCCACAAGTTTCAAACATTGTTCAAATTTAGACAAAGTAATTTCTAACCTTTTGTGCCTGCATTCTCCAGCATTTGGGAGGCATTGAATTGATGGGGGGATGAGAAAATTAGCAAAACAAATGTTGAGTAATTCATTCCAGAATGGCATAATATTGCAAAATATGAGGGTATTTAAATGAACAAAGGTTTAAGCAATCTCATTTTATCACTAAAAAATTCGCCTTATATCATTCAAGATTTTCTGGTTCAAATTCCAAATGACAAACTTGATATTATAAGGAATAAGGATGCCTGGTCTATTAGACAGCATCTTTATCATATGGCTGGCGGTCAGGAGATGCTTTATGAACGGATATTATCAATCAAAAATGATACAAATCCAAAAATAATGCCATATATCCCTACTAAAGAAGCTGAAGAAAAAAGGAAATTCAATTCCATAGAAGATGCTATCTCAAAATACATTGAGATTAGGGAAAAACAAATTTCTATTATTGAATCATTGTCTTCCGAAGAATTATTAAAAAAAGCCGAACATCTTGAGTATAAAAGATACAATATAATAATTTTGTTGAATCACATATTATTTCATGATTATTGGCATATGTATAGGATAGAAGAAATATTGCTTCTGAGAGATGAGTATTTTATTTAAAGGTTTTCCACTCCTCCTGCTTTGCCTGCTGTGAGGGAATGGGGCAGGGTTGATGGGTGTAATTGATTAAGAGGTAATATGAAATATACTTTTTTATCTTTAGCTATTTTATTTAATATAACAGCATATATAATTTTTAAATCTATATCTGGAAAGCAAAACAATCTACTGTGGTACATAATATTTTGTTCGGGTTTGATTATTGCGGGTATTAACACATTCTTTTTTACAAAGTCTTTAAAAGATTTAAACTTGGGAATTGCTTACCCAATATTTTCAGGTATAAGTATTGCACTTATAATTTTTGTTTCAGTTTTTGTATTTAATGAAAAAATGAATTTGATCAATATATTTGGTGCTCTCATAATTATCATTGGGATTGTTTTATTAACAAGGTGAATTTTTCGCTTCCATTCCCTGTGTGCCTGCCTTCTTAGTCTGGTTTGATAAAAGTGCCGGGAGGGGATAGAATAAGGGAAAAATTGTTTATTGGGGTTTTATAGATGGAATTAATACAATTGAATCTTAGCGTAACCAATTGCTTTTTAATCAAGACAAAGAAACAATATGTTTTATTTGATACTGGCTATGAGGAAGATTGGGAACTATTTTGTAAAAGATTAAAAGAAGTTAATGTAGATATCTCTGAAATCAGCCATATTATTCTTACCCATCATCACGATGACCATTGTGGATTGGTGCATAAAATATTAGAAAAAAATAGTGATATCAAGATTGTGATGCATAATCTTGCGAAAGAGCTTATATCATCAGGTATGAATGATCAAACTCATGGAGGAGGATTGATAAATAAACGGATGAATTTTTTAATCGGATTTAAACAATTTTATATTTCTGTTATATTGAGAAAGAAT
Organism: uncultured Spirochaetota bacterium; assembly: GCA_963768055.1. GTDB lineage: Bacteria > Spirochaetota > Brevinematia > Brevinematales > JAOACQ01 > CAVYGN01. Next base: position 709,987 of record CAVYGN010000001.1, read on the forward strand.
ATTGATAAAAATAATAATTTAAAATTTCCTCCTTATAAGGTTAGAGATAATGATATTATTGTTCAAAACGAAGTGACTTTAAAAGAAATCGGTATTGAATTGGAAGGGAGGATTATTGAAACACCAGGGCATACAATAGATTCTATATCTCTTTTATTTGATGATGGTGATTGCATTGTAGGAGATGCTGCCGCAAACTTTTTTCAATTTGCTGGAATAAAGTATTGTGTTGTTTTTGTTAATGATTTAGATATTTATTACAAAAGCTGGGAAAAACTTATTTCAATGAATGCTCTAAAAATATATCCTGCTCATGGAAAACCGTTTGGCATTGAAAAGTTAAAGGAAAATATAGGGAAGAATAAAAAAAAGCATATGGTAATGAATTCATAGCTGTAGTTTCAAATAAACAAGCTCTTCCTCTCTCCTTTGCATCCCTCATTGTCCAGCTTTGTCATTCTCCACAGAAATTTTGATAAAACTAAAGAACGGGATTAAAATATTGAATATCATTCCTTTTAAAACAGAGTCAAATATGGAACCAAGATTATCTTTTAAAGTAAGGACAGAATATCGGGAATGGCTTATAAAAAATAGTAATAAAATAGAAATAATATGGATAGAGTTTTATAAAGACGGAACTAAGGGCATTTCTTATGACGAAGCGCTGGAAGAATCATTATGTTTTGGCTGGATTGATTCACTGATAAATAAAGTAGATGAAAGAATTTATATAAGGAAATATTCAATAAGAAAGAAGAACAGCAAATGGTCTGATAGGAATAAAGAATTAGCGGATGAGTTGATTAAAAGAGGATTAATGACTGAATACGGTTTAAAATCCATAGCGGAAGCTAAGAAGAACGGCCAATGGAATGAGAAATAATAAAGAAACTCATTTGACCCTTTCCACCCCTTCTGCTTTACCTGCTGAGGGATGGAGGATTATATAGGGGAAGAATTGGAAAGGTAAAAAAGGGTATTTATGAAAGAAGGACAAAGAGTAAAATTATCTGGTGGATATGACATGGATCCAAAATATCTTTCTGGGAAAGATTATCTCACAGGATATTTCATAAAATTTATTCCTGGACAAAACGGAAAAAAAGCAGCTGTAATTAAACTTGATGAACCTATTTTAATAGAAAATTATATAGGAGAAATTTGTGTTTTGGAATTAAGATATGTTGGTTCTCAATGGGGTAAAGAAAATATATGTCATATAGAATTATGTAATTTTATCCCTGATGATATTAAATGGAATGATAGAAAACAAGGGAAATGGATTGAATCAAATTGTAGTGTTGAATTTATTAAATAATTCTTACCCTTTTGCTTTGCCTGCCTTCTTAGGTTTGATAAAAGTGCCAGGAGAGGATAGAATATATCCAAATAATTTTGGAGGATAATACAATGGCTGAGCTGGGAATTAAGGGTAAATTTGCTTTGATTACAGGTAGTGCTCGTGGTATTGGGCGTTGCATCGCTGAAAAATTAGCAGAGGAAGGAAGTTCTTTAATTATCACTGATATTAATGAAGAAATGGCCAGAAAGACTGCCGATGAAATATCCAAAAAATATAAAGTTGAAACATATGCTTTAAAACATGATGTTTCATCTGAAGAATCGACAAAAAAAGTTGTTGATAATATAGTAATGAAATATTCAAGGGTAGATATTCTTATCAATAATGCAGGAATTACCAAGGATGCAAGGCTTATGATGATGCCGAAATCTTCCTGGGATCTGGTTATCTCTATTAATTTAACAGGTGCTTTTCTTTGCACTAAATATATATCAAAGCAAATGCTGAAGCAGAATAGTGGGAGCATTGTTAATATTGCATCTGTTGTTGGAATTATGGGAAATGTCGGTCAGGCAAATTATTCTGCATCAAAGGCAGGACTCATCGGCTTAACAAAAACAACAGCCAAAGAATTGTCTACAAGAGGAATTACTGTAAATGCAATTGCACCAGGTTATATTCATTCAGATATGACCGAAGTTTTATCAGAAGAAGTTTCTCAAAAAATGATGGAAAGAATACCATTGAACAAATATGGAACTCCTGAAGAAGTAGCTGATGCAGTATTGTTTTTAGTCTCAAACAGGGCAAAATATATAACCGGTCAAGTTTTGAATGTTGATGGCGGGATGATAATGTAAATATTCAGGGGTGAAATTTAAAAGGCCAGTTGAGGAGGCAAATATGGACCCGGTATTTCGTTTTGAATTGCCAGCAAATGATATGAAAAGGGCCAAATCTTTTTATGAAAAAGTTTTCGGATGGGTTATTGATTCCGGATATGACAGATATTATTGGGCCCAAACCACAACATCTGATGATAAAAGGAAATCCCAAAATCTTGGTGAAATCAATGGCGCAATTCAATTCAAAGATGAAACGATTACTTCGATAAGAATCGCAATTAATGTATCAAATCTTGATGAAACTTTAAAAAAAATCCTGGCCGAAGGTGGCAGGATTTTTATTCCGAAAAAGAAAATTCCAGGAAGTTATTATTCTGTGATATATGATACAGAGGGTAATGAAATATTGTTAGTTGAGAAGATTATTTAAGATATTGTGCTTCCACCCCTCTGCTTTGTCTGCCTATCAAGAATTGTGATGAGGAGAGATTGGTGTATGATTATAAGAAGGTATGATTTAAAAGATGTAAATGAAGTCTTAGACCTCCATATAGTTGCAATGAAAAATATTGGCGCTTATAAGGGTGAAGGACCTTGGGATGATGATTTGAAAAATATCGAAGATACATACATAAACAATAAGGGTGAATTTTTAGTAGGTGTTTTAAATGGTAAAATCATAGCGATGGGAGCATTTAAGAAAATTGATAATGCTACGGCTGAAATAAAAAGAATGAGAGTATATCCTGAATACCAGGGAAATGGTTATGGAAAAATGATACTTAATAAACTTTATAAAATTGCTATTAATAATAATTATAAATATTTTATTTTGGAAACATCCACAATTCAATTATATGCTCAAAAATTATATGAAAATTTTGGTTTTAAAGAATTTAAAAGAGAAAAAATAGATGGTTTTGACTGTATTTGGTACAAAATGGCATTAACTTGATTCTCGCCATCACGCAACATTCCATTCCAATGCCTGCCTGCCTTTTTCAGCTTTTGCCATTCTCCGTTGAAATTTTGATAAAAGCGCCAGGAGGGGCGGTTTTTGTCAAGGGAGTTGTCGCTTTTATTTTACGCCGCAACCAACGATTCCTTGTTAGTCTTACTCGGGTTTAAAAATACCGATTCTATCCGTTCCCATTTTTTAGATTCTCCTGACCATCTTTCAGGATGTCTGCTTTTTGCAGCCGCATAAGTTTCCGCTCTCTTCAGGAGTATCGCCTTATCTTTACCTTCATGTCTCTGTGCTGGTGTGACATATCCGATCCCTGAATGAAGATGTTTATTATTATACCAGTCTACAAAATTTTGCATCCATATTTCTACCGATTCCATTGTCTCGAAATTGCCTGGGTATTTCACATTATATTTCAATGTTTTAAACAATGATTCTGAGTAAGGGTTATCGTTACTTACACTCGGCCTTGAAAACGACGGCATAACCTGTAACCTCTGCAAGGTCGCTAACATCGTAGCCCCTTTCATAGGAGAACCATTATCAGAATGTAAATACAAGCCTTTCAAATCAATGGTTTCTCCGATCTCTGCCACCATTCTTGCGGCATGATCAGAGCTTTCCTCCTCGTGCATTTTCCAGCCGACTATCTTACGGCTCCAGACATCTTCGATCATATAGAGGTAGAAATACTTACCTTTTATATGACTGGATATATATGTAATATCCCAACTCCATACCTGATTAGGACCCGTCGCTTCCAGTTCTCTTGGCGTTTTCCTTGCCGTTTTCGGCTTCGTTTCGTATCTATGGTGCAGCAAATCATTGTCCTTTAAAACGCGGTAAAAAGATGATTCTGATGCTATATACCGACCTTCCTCTGCCAGCATGGGCACTATTTCATTCGGCGTCATATCTCTAAATCTCTCGCTGCAACAGCAGGAGATGATCTCCTCCCTTTCTTCGGCCGACAGGGCATTTGAAGGCATTACATTTCTCAATTTTCTTCTGTCTCCCTCAAGATTTTTATTCCAGCGCTGTATGGTCCTTATATCATAGCCAGATTCTTCACAAGCCTTATCCCTGCTGGCCCCTGTCGTAACAGCCTCATTAATCAAGGCACAGATATCTATGCGTATATCCAATGGAGTTAATCTTCCTCGATCCCGAACAGCTTGTTCAGTTTTTTTTTAAGCACCAGCAGAGAAGTAACCTCGGCTATAGTTTTATCCTTACGGTTAATTTCTTTTTCTAACTCTATGATTTTTGCTTTCAAACCCTTGTTTTCTTCTCTGTATGAGTTATTAGATATCACTGATAAACACTCCTGTTTCCAGAGTTCGATATGAGTCGACTGGAGACCATTTTTTCTCAACCACTGTCCTAACTCTTCTCCCGATTGGCTTGCTGCGTCTACTACCGCCTGATATTTATCAGATAATTTCCAGCCTCTCGGGCTTCTATCCTGGAATCCTCTGGATACATTATTCTGGATCATTTTCCTCCAGTTGTAAAGGGTTTGTTCACATACTCCTATTTCCTGGCTCAGTTCAGATACTGTTTTTCCTCCTGGCATACACATCTTTTGAACGATAGATTTCCTGAATTCCTCTGAACGAATTTGACTATTCATTTTTTGTCTCCTAATATTTTAGGCGACAACTATCCTAACACACGGGGGGGGATAGAATAAAGGAAAGTCAACAAATAAATTTTAAGGGGAAAATATGAAAATAAAAACCCGAGAACAAATTCCCTCTGAAGCTATTGTTGAGCGTTATGGAGTTAATAAAGAGCTTGTGATTGGTGAATATGATGATTCTAACCAGATTGTATTAAGAATAATAAGTCTTGATGTAAACAAGTTTATTCCTGTCCATATACATGATTTTCCTCATATCTGGAAGATTGAAAAAGGTCTCGGCTTATTAACTGATAATGATGGTATTGAACATAGAGTAGAGGCAGGGCAATTCCTTTTTATTAAAAATAATGAAAAACATGGTATTAGAAACATTGGGGATGATAAACTTGAATATTTATGCTTCGGGACAATTGAAAGCGAAAAAATAGCTCCTCAAAAAGCTGATTAAAAAGATTTTTGGAGTATTAATGGTTCGATTATACTGGAGGCATGATGAGTAATGAAATACAATCCTTCGGTTCTAATCCGACTGGAATAAAAGGAAAATTTACTGGTATTTTAATGAATATTATTCATGGCAATCAATATAAAAAAATTATTAAAAAATACATACTGAATAGAGTTAATTCAAGAGATGAGCTTAAAATATTAGATATTGGTTGTGGGGGAGGAAAAGCAGTAAATATTTTTTTGAAATTATTTCAAAAGTGTATGGTATTGACCATTCGGCTGATATGGTAGCTCTTTCAGGCAAAGTCAATAAAAAAGGCATTGAAGAAGGTAATGTTGAAATAACTCAGGGTGATATAATTTCACTTCCTTATTCAGATAGATATTTTGACATGATAACTGCTTTTGATACTGTAAATTTCTGGAATGATTTTAATAAAGCTATTTCTGAAATAATAAGAGTATTGAAAAAAGGCGGGGCTTTCATTATAGTAAACGCTTATCCAAAAGAAGGGACAAAATGGTGGGATTTTGTAAAATTTAAAAATGAAGATGAATATAGTAAAGCATTGGCAAAACATAATTTTACGGATATCAATATTACTACCGAAAAAAGCACTATAATAATACAGGCTATAAAATAGTCTATAGCTCTTCCCCCCTCTGCTTTGCCTGCTATGAGGGATGTGGGAGGGGATAAAAGTAAAGAATAAATTGATAAGAGAGTAATGTGGAAAATGAAATCTTAAAATATGGGTTAAGAGGGAATTTTACTTTAATAGGGATTTTTAAATAAATAATTTTAGAGGTTATTTATGGAAAATATTTATAATTGTATCAAAGATTTATTTATACCTGGAGCAGCAATTATAATATCAATTTTTTCATTAAGTTATTCGTTAATTTATTCAAAAAAGAGTTTAGAAAACTCTATTTTATCTGATTTACTTGAAAATTATAGATCTGAAAAAATGGGTATATATATAAAACGTTTATGGGATTATTATCATGCTTGCAAAGGTGAAGATGAAAATAAATATGAAATTAATTTACAAAATAAATATAAAAATGATTATAAATTATTAAAGAATTCCCAAAATAATAAAGAAGATCATATACACTATATAAGACGATATGTATCACAGTATTTTCTATTAGTATCTATTTATTATAAAAATAGACATTTACCAATAAAAATTATAAAACAAATATGGACTTCAGATGATCTGTTGATATTAGAAAAAATAATAATACCAATAGATATAATAATACCAGAATTATTTGGAAATAAACGAATAGATAAAAAAATAGAATTAATAAAAATATTTTATAACGATTTAAAAAAATAAAATACACACAGTATTAATTCATATAACATAGGTTATACACTGTGGTGCTCACCACCAACGGTGGTTTATGTTAAGGGTGGCTGTGCTCCTCGCTGAAATTGCTTTCCCTCCCCCATCTTTCATTTCCCCTTCATATCTTACGATAATTAATTCAATAATAATAGGAGTTGCCAGTGGTAAACCCGGACAATCAGATAAAATCTGAAACATCCCCATCTAATATTCCGGATAAAGATAAACCGGTTTGGTATCTTGCATATGGAAGTAATATTAATCATGATAGATTTTTAACTTACATAAAAGGTGGGAAATATCCCCTTTGGGGTAATAAAGAAGACCCATGTTTAAATACAACTTCACCATCAGATAATAAATTATGGAAATTCAAGCATAAAGTATATTTTGGAGCTAAAAAAGGAGTCGCTTTTATTGAAAACGAAGAACAAGAAGAAGAAAAATATTTAGGAAGAATTTGGAAAATCACTAAAGGTCAATTTGATGAAATTCATGGAAAAGAAGGAAATTTGTATAAAGGTGAACCAATACCTATAGGAATATATGATGATGGTATTGATATAAAAACATTTACAACAAAAGACGAGTCAAAGATAATTATAAAAAAACCAGATCCTAATTATATAATAACAATAGCTATTGGTTTAAATGAAATCGGATTATCTGTTAATGAAATTATTGAATATTTGTTTACCCTCGGAGTAATTGAAGGTGAGTATTCTTTTGATGAATTAAAGAAAGAAATGGAAAAATACAATGAGCCATTAAATCACAAAAATAATTTAAAGGAGATGAAGATTATGCCAGGTAAAAGAAAAAGTGCAGAAGAAAGGGTAAAAGAACTTCAGCAGAAAATTAAAGACATTAAAGCAGCAGAACTATTAAAAGGAAAAAAGGAAGATAAGAAGTGGATCAAGATTGACCCAAAAATCGGATCATTTGTAAGAAAAGCATTTCAAAACAATTTCGAGGGAATGACCCTTGATAATCTGAAAGCTGAAATAAAGAAGATAATTGAACCGAGGAAGCCTGGTGCAAAGAGAGGGCGGAAACCAGGCGTAAAGAAAGCAGAAGGGGAAGCTGAACAGACACAGTAAGTGGAATAAGGGAATATAATAAGCAGGCTGACTGGTATGTTTCTTTAAATATCTAAGGAGTTTTAAATGGATGCTGAAGAAAAAGCAAAATTAGAATTTGAAAATTGTATTAAACTAAGAAATTTTGAAATAGATAATTTTTGGAAAAGGAGTTGGTTTTTCGGAGCATTAATAATTGCATTATATACATTGTATTTTAAATTATCTGGTGATATTTATCAATCCTATAAAATTTATGTTTCTTTTATAATTGTTGCAGTCACAATTTGCCAAAGTTTAATAAATAGAGGTAGTAAATATTGGCAAGAAAGATGGGAATTTAAAACCAAAAATAAAGAATCTCAACTTGGGATTGATGTTACACTTACAGAAGGATACAGTAAAAACGAAAAATCATTAATTGAACACTGTATTAGACAAAAAGATGAAAATATTTTTTCAAGTGCACGCAGATTTTCAGTTTCAAAATTAACAATTTTAGTCTGTGATATTATTGCTATATCCTCTATATTTATTTGGCTTAATGAAGTAATCAAATTATTAAATATAAAATTATTCTGGGATTTTCTAATAACTCATTGGAAAATTGTTTTGTTTCATTTAGGAATAATGCTTTATATCTTTTTTTTCTGGTTTAATGGAAAAGTTTGGGAACCATTAAGCAAAATAAATAATAAAAAAGATCTCAAAGAGTGTGATGACTATACACATAACCAAAATAAAGAAAATTATCTATAATTTTATTAAGAAGTCTATCATCTACCCTTGACTTTTCTTTACCCCCTTCCCCCTTTATTATATAATACCCTATCACAGAGCGAGGTTTATTATGGCTAAAAGTGCTCTTACAAAACTTGATCTTGTTGAGCTGGTTCTTGCAGATTCCGAGATCAAAGAAAGCAGATTATCCAGGAAAGAAATCTCAACTATAATTTCCAAATTCATAGAAAAACTGAAGGGCTCTATTGAAAAACTGGGAGCTGGAGGCTTAGGCACATTCGGTGTTAAGCGTTTAAATTATATTACAAACATGAAGCAAAGGAAAGCTTATAGAAAATGCTTTAAAAGAAATGGGAGTTTTATCAAATATATGACATTTGTCGAGGACCGGGTAGATTCCCCAGTGGCAGGGCCATGAGATTCCCCACCTTTTCCTGAAAAATACCGTTCTTGATTTTAGAGAGAAATCATAAAACTTTCAAATAGTTTTCCCTTCCTTCCGGAAAGATTTTCCATCTTTGGATTTTACCAGGATTTTAATTGAGCCTGAAACAAGGCGGTCAAGCATAGCCCCTCCAATCACAGGATCAGGGAAGATTGCCAGCCAGTCCTCCGGAGGCCGGTTGCTTGTCAGAATAATGGACCTGTTTCCAAGCCTTTCATCGACAATCCGGTATAGGTATTCCGTTTCTTCATTGTCGAGTTTTTTAAATCCGAAATCGTCTATTATCAGGAGGTCTGTTTTAATACACTTTCTGAATAGAGTATTCTTAAACATAAGCTTTTCGCTTTTCAAGTCTTCAAGAAGAACCGCGGCTTTCTTGAAAAGAACTGTGTTTCCTCTTCTGCAGGCCTCATGGCCGACTGATTTTGCAATGCATGTTTTACCTATGCCGGGAGGCCCGGCGATGACAACAAACTGTCTCATATCCATGAAACGGCAGGACGCGATTTCACGAATAAGCCTTGAAGGGATAGCGCTTTCATTGAAATTAAAATCAAACCCCTCGAAAGTGTTTTCCTGGCCGAACTTCGCTTCTCTCAGCCTCTTTTTGAGCATGTTATTATCCCTCTGGCATAATTCATCCTGAACTAACAAAGAGAAAAATTCTCCATAGTCCAGGTTTGATTCTTGAGCCTCCCTGATCCGCATAGGAAGGTTGAATAGCATCCCAGGAAGCTTTAACCTCCTTAAGTTTGCCTCAAGCTGATTCTGATGTTCCATATTTCCTCCTCATTATCTCTATTGAAAGTAATAGCTGCCGTCCCTGGTCATTTCAGACCCTTCTTCTGAAATTTCAAACAGGGTGTCCTATTTATCCTTTCCTTCATTTTCCATCCAGCTTTTGAATAGTTTGGGATCGGTTATTTTTGCCGATATTGCTCTTTCACAGACTTTATTAAAGTATTCTTCTTTCGAGAATGTTTCCATTACACTTAAGAACCCCAGGGCCCTCCGGCAATTCAGATTAGCATGAACAGCAAGGATTTGAAAGATCAACTGGTATGCGGCTTCTCCGTATTTCCTCGACTGGTCTAATAAATACTTGGGGTATCCCCCGGATAGCATCTCCCTTGTATTCTCCGGAAAATCAGTCTTTTCATATGCTGCATGTCCTCTTGGTACGACAAATTCCCGGATAAGTTTGTACTGGAAGAAGATCTTCACTAAATTGCCGGTTCTCCTGACAAAGACTTCCTCTCCACGATACCTGGGAGGCAGGGAATACCTCTTTTTCTCGAACTGGACAAATTGGTCCGGGTGTACCTTGGCCTTTTTCCATACGGGAGTCTTAAACCTTTCTTCAGGAAGCTTCTTAAGCAGGGGCTTCTCTATCGTTTCAAATACCTCTATTGGTTTCAAACCTGTTGTTCCATGGTTCCTCATCCCGTATTCATACCTGCACCATTCCAGAGCTTTGATGTTTAATTCCTTTAACGAGGCTCCGGGATTAAGGGCTTTAAGTTTTCTGAAAAGCTCTCTGGCAACAGGGACCATTCTCTCTATCTTGGCTTTATCCTTTGGTTTCCTTACCCTGCAAGGATCAAGAAAAGTATTGTAATACTCCGCATAATCAGCATATGCCTGATTATATTTAGGATCGTAAAGGTCCGGTGATATGATGCCGGTTTTCAGATTGTCCAGGGATATTCTTACAGGCACACCGCCGTAAAACTCCAGCATATCCACATTGCTTTCAACGAATGATTCCTGGTTTTGTGAATAGACATATTGAACAAATGGCAGCCTTGAACTCGACATTATTCCGATAAAAGACTGCACGATCTTGTTGTGCCCCAGGTATTCCATTGTGCCGGCCCTGCCGTAGTCAAGCTGGATCTCCTGACCAGGGTTAGTTTCAATCCGGATGGTTTCCTTTAATTCTTTAGCTGTAAGGCCGCTCTTTATCGAGAATCTCTTGAAACTTGTATAGCTTATGTCCAGATTATGCCTTATACAGACAACTTCAAAGGCTGTCTTGGGTTTCATTCCGTTTTTCGGGTCATTTATGAGCCCGTACAGCTCATCTTTATATCGTTCAAGTATGCTTTGCCTTATTTTCATTTTTTGGAGGCCCTACAAAGGGGCGTTTCAGATGGAATTCTTCCCGGCTTATTGTTTCTCCCGCCTTTTCAAAGCCGTAATCGATAATTTTTTGAATCGCTAGTCGGACTGTTTTCCTATCCCTGTTTTCCTGTTCGGAAATTTCACTTATGCTTTGATCGGCTTTCCATCGTCTGTAAATGTCATAGTAATCCTGTTCGTTCATAAATCTGTACCCCATCCATTCCCCTCCGGTTTTTTCCGGAGAGTATGTTTGATTTTTTAGATTCTGAACAGGAAAAGGTGGGTGGGGAATCTCATGGCCCTATTTTGCCTTTTTACTGGGGAATCTGGGTGGCCCCGGACAACATTAAGGAAATCTATATATGAATGGTAGTTATTTGTTTGTAACTCCTATTGAAAATCTTGTTTTTGATGATGATTTTAAGAAAAAGGAAATTAATATTGGGGATGTATTATTTGTTAAAAGAAAACGATTACCTTATATTAGAAAACGTCTTGGTCTTAAAAAAACATTTAGTAAAATGACCTGGTTAAAAAAAGCAAATAGTGATTTTCTAAAAAAAGCAGATGTTTATGCACTTATTCATTATACCGGTGATCCTCAAATAGTAGAATACAAATTCATAAAAAATATTCAGGAAGCCTTAAATATTCTTTCATTTTCACAGTTAGGGTATTCAAAAAGACGCTCCACTTCAATACCAACAGTTTGGGGCATAAAAGATTTGTTTGGATATCATTATATGTCAATCAATTTAGCAGATCCAAATCGGTTTTTGTCAAGGGAGTTGTCGCTTTTATTTTACGCCGCAACCAACGATTCCTTGTTAGTCTTACTCGGGTTTAAAAATACCGATTCTATCCGTTCCCATTTTTTAGATTCTCCTGACCATCTTTCAGGATGTCTGCTTTTTGCAGCCGCATAAGTTTCCGCTCTCTTCAGGAGTATCGCCTTATCTTTACCTTCATGTCTCTGTGCTGGTGTGACATATCCGATCCCTGAATGAAGATGTTTATTATTATACCAGTCTACAAAATTTTGCATCCATATTTCTACCGATTCCATTGTCTCGAAATTGCCTGGGTATTTCACATTATATTTCAATGTTTTAAACAATGATTCTGAGTAAGGGTTATCGTTACTTACACTCGGCCTTGAAAACGACGGCATAACCTGTAACCTCTGCAAGGTCGCTAACATCGTAGCCCCTTTCATAGGAGAACCATTATCAGAATGTAAATACAAGCCTTTCAAATCAATGGTTTCTCCGATCTCTGCCACCATTCTTGCGGCATGATCAGAGCTTTCCTCCTCGTGCATTTTCCAGCCGACTATCTTACGGCTCCAGACATCTTCGATCATATAGAGGTAGAAATACTTACCTTTTATATGACTGGATATATATGTAATATCCCAACTCCATACCTGATTAGGACCCGTCGCTTCCAGTTCTCTTGGCGTTTTCCTTGCCGTTTTCGGCTTCGTTTCGTATCTATGGTGCAGCAAATCATTGTCCTTTAAAACGCGGTAAAAAGATGATTCTGATGCTATATACCGACCTTCCTCTGCCAGCATGGGCACTATTTCATTCGGCGTCATATCTCTAAATCTCTCGCTGCAACAGCAGGAGATGATCTCCTCCCTTTCTTCGGCCGACAGGGCATTTGAAGGCATTACATTTCTCAATTTTCTTCTGTCTCCCTCAAGATTTTTATTCCAGCGCTGTATGGTCCTTATATCATAGCCAGATTCTTCACAAGCCTTATCCCTGCTGGCCCCTGTCGTAACAGCCTCATTAATCAAGGCACAGATATCTATGCGTATATCCAATGGAGTTAATCTTCCTCGATCCCGAACAGCTTGTTCAGTTTTTTTTTAAGCACCAGCAGAGAAGTAACCTCGGCTATAGTTTTATCCTTACGGTTAATTTCTTTTTCTAACTCTATGATTTTTGCTTTCAAACCCTTGTTTTCTTCTCTGTATGAGTTATTAGATATCACTGATAAACACTCCTGTTTCCAGAGTTCGATATGAGTCGACTGGAGACCATTTTTTCTCAACCACTGTCCTAACTCTTCTCCCGATTGGCTTGCTGCGTCTACTACCGCCTGATATTTATCAGATAATTTCCAGCCTCTCGGGCTTCTATCCTGGAATCCTCTGGATACATTATTCTGGATCATTTTCCTCCAGTTGTAAAGGGTTTGTTCACATACTCCTATTTCCTGGCTCAGTTCAGATACTGTTTTTCCTCCTGGCATACACATCTTTTGAACGATAGATTTCCTGAATTCCTCTGAACGAATTTGACTATTCATTTTTTGTCTCCTAATATTTTAGGCGACAACTATCCTAACACACGGGGAAATTCATTACCTGGTTATAAATTATTTGGAACTTTTGAACCAATGAGATTGAATTTATGGTGGTCAAAATATCAATCGAGGCATTATTTTTTTAAGTTATTAAATATTATTAATAATAATATTAATATAAAATTATCATCTGAATGGTGTAATACAATTAAGAGAGCTTCAATATTAGTTGGAAGAAGTATTAGTTCAAAAGATATTAGCTACGCATTTCTTCAAAATATGATCGTAATTGAAATGCTTTTAACAGAACAAGGGGATAAATATTCTGATGTTTTACCAGAGAGAATTGAAAGTTTTATAGGTTGGACTGGATACTGGAAAACAAATGATTATAGTAATAAAATTAAGTATCTTTATAAATTGAGATGTGAAATTGTACATGATGGAAAATATGACAATATAAAAGTTGAAGATTTATTATTCAGTGATGAAATTATTTTTAATTTATTTAATAACATGATTAGAAATATAAATATTTTCAAATCAAAAAAGGATTTAATTTCATTTTCAAAGAAGGTTCAAGCAGAACATATTCTTGGAATTAATAGTAAAGTAAGACCCAAAACTTTAAGTTTTACTCAAAAATCATATGATAAAAAAGATCTTGAAGAGATAATATAGAAATCTTATTCAAAAATTATAGTGTAAATTAAATTATCGGGGAACTTCTTGATTAGGGTTCCCCGAAATTTTATATTGACAGATTATATAAAATGTCGTAAAATAGGGTGTACTAAATTCGTACCATTTTAGTACCACTATTTTGATAAAATACCAATGGTATTCTGCTAAGTGTCCTTTGTATTTGTAGTAATATCAATGGGTTGGGGATTTTGGAAATTATTTTATCCGATCCACCCCCGACCAATGGTTTTTTCGATTAGGCTAATCTTAACTCATTCCATCCAAATACTTTAGCAAAATACCATCCAGGCTTTCTTAATAAGTAGTACCACTTTAGTACCACTTCAGTAATGCCAGCATATCATAATTGCATGTATAATATGGAAATAGATTGACACTCGATATTTTGTAGAAGTAGTGTCAGCAAATGTCAATAATGAGTGCCAGTTCTCCCCTAATTTTGTCCGGAATGTGTGGGGCATGCTCCACACTTATTGAAGTGCCTTGAATGTCCCGAATTCCTGCCGACAATTCTTAGTCTGGCAATTTTTGATAAATCTGTGGGACAGGATTAGAATTATGATAAGTGTATTAATTCTGTATGTGTTAATGTTCTTTTCTATTATTTCAAATATGTTGATGAGATAAAAAAATGGATTATAAGTTTGATGACAGACGGAGAGATGTAAGGAAACCTCTTCTATTGGATGCTGAATATGAATTAAATGGAACTTTATGTTCGTGTAATATTGTTGACATATCAGCTCGAGGCATAGGAATGAGAGTAAAAGGATGCCTTATAGTTGGGGATAAAATAAATATAATATTGGATAAAAATAATATTACCGCAAAAGTAGTCAGGGTAGATGGAAATATTGTCGGAGTGATGTTTGACCAATTATCAAATGAAATGCTGAATTATATCCTGAGTTTAAATACATTATGAAACTTATTATGAAAGTTCTATTGACTAATATCTGGTATAGGGATTAAGATGTTGATAGGAAAAAACTATGAATGTTTTGATTTATACACAATCGAACTATGCCAGAATTACATTTATCAATGCCTTGTTTCCCGCCGGAATAACTTTATATCAAACAGAGCACTCTGAGACTATAATCAATGATATTCAACGGCATACCCCTGCAATAGTTGTTTTGGATGTTATTAAGGAAGATTTTATTATCGTTTTTGAGATCGTAAAACAAATAAAAAACCATCCTTCTGAAGAGGTTAAAAAGACAGGTATAATTCTTCTTATCGGCTCTATTGATAAACAAACCATTACATCTGCAATTCAGTTCGGCGTCATTGGATTTATTAAAAGTAATGCCGCAGTTGATTTTGTTAGCAAATATATTATAGATGCCTATCAAAAGGTTCGAGGGATTCCACCTGAAAGAAAATATATAAGGGTTAAAATCGACCCTAATGATGGGGTTGGTATTAAATTTCGGTCTCCTGTTAATTCACAGCTTATTATCGGTCAAATAAAAGATATAAGTTTCGGCGGTATCGCTGTCGAATTAGTTGGGGCATTTCCTCCCGATTCAATAACTATCGGTTCTGAGATAACAAACATGCAGTTTATTATAGAGGGGAGGGATATATTTATAGATGGAATAGTGGTTGCTTACCAGAAAAATTTTTGTGCCTTTAGGTTTAAAAATATGACACCAGAAATAAAGGGAACCATTTCTCAGTATATTTTCAAAAAAATATCTGGTATAGGAGAAGATAAAAAAGTTGGGAATAAAGAAAATGGAAACGGTGATAATTCTGGAAATAAGGATAATCCCCAGGAGCAGGATAAAGATCCGCAGGAACCAAATGGACAACAATGAATAAATTATTTGCTCTTCCCCCCTCTGCTTTCCCTGCCTGTATATGACTTATAGTTCCGAGTAAGCAAAATAAATGTTGAATAATTCATCCCTGGATGACATAATAAAGAATAAATGATTATGGGGGAAAATATGACTGCTAAAGAAAAAGTTGTCGAGATAATGACATATATTATTGTTCCATCTGCCTTTCTGATAATTTCACCATTATTAGCTAAATTTCTCGATTATATAATCCTAAAGGCAAATTATTTATTAGCACCTAATTCTGTTATTATATTAATTGGCATCTTCATATCATTGATAGGATTATTTTTAGTATTTTGGACTATTTTCTTATTTAAAAAATTCGGGAAAGGAACGCCAAATCCGACTATTCCGCCTAAAGAATTGGTGATTAAAGGTCCATATAAAATTGTGAGAAATCCGATGGCGCTGGGAGGGGCTATTTTATTACTTGGAGAAGTGATAATTTATTACTCATTATTTTTACTGATACTGTCAATATTGTATGTAATTATACTTTATTTTAATGCAATGCTGATTGAAGAACCTGAATTGATTAAAAGATTTGGCAAACCGTATGAACAGTATTTAAAAGAAGTTCCAAGATTTTTCCCGAAAGTATTTGGTCCGGCAAAATAATTGGCATATTCTATAGTAGTTCTTTACTTGCCTCACATTTTCCAGCATTGCCAGGCAATTGAATTTTTGATAAATCGCCAAGAGTGGATAGAATAATAAAAATCAGAAAAGGAGTAATTATGAAAATTGAAAATCTGCCATTTATTGTATCTGATTGGAATAAAGGAAATAGTCAAAGAGTAAATGGTGAAAGTGGATTCTCGGATATTAAAATATTTGAGCAGGGTAATATCAGAGTTAGATTAGTCGAGTATTCACCTAATTACAAAGCAGACCATTGGTGCAAAAAAGGGCATATTGTTTTTATTATTGATGGAGATGTAATGATAGAAATAGAAGACGGAAGAAAATATGAACTATCAAAGGGTATGAGTTTTCAAGTAGCTGATAATATCGATGCGCATAAAGCCTATTCTGTTAAAGGGGCGAAAGCATTTATTGTGGATTAATGAGAATTGTCGCTTCCGTCCCCACTGCTTTTTCCTGCTATGAGGGAGGTTAGAAATGAATTTTGAGGTCATTTTATGATAGATTTAAAATTATTAAAAAAAATAGCAACAGGCGGTCAGGCAGAAATATTTGAAATTAATGAAAATATGGTTTTAAGGTTGCTTTATAGGGAAGAAGACAACATTTTAGCCGAATATGAATTTAAATCATTGCAAATTGCAAAACAGAATGGAATATATGTACCCGCTGTTTTTGAGATAGTAAATGTTGATAATAGACCTGGCATAATAATGGAAAAAACTAATGGTATTACAATGACAAAAATGATTCAAGCAAATCCTTTTAAATTGTTTAAAAAAGCGAAAGAACTTGGTGAACTTCATTACAATTTAAATAAAATTGATGCCCCCGAAGGTTTTATAAATTTAAAGCAAATGGCAATGAAATTTGTTGAAAAATCGACTTTTATTGATTCGGAAATTAAGAATTTTGTTTATATGATATTAGGGCAATTACCAGACGGTGTTAAATTGTGCCACGGAGATTTTCATCCCGGGAATATTATTATCAGAGATAGCAACTCATATATAATAGATTGGTGTGGGGCAACAAGCTCTGACCCCATTGCAGATGTCGCTGATACATATTTAATATTAAAAAATATGCCGAGATTGCCAGATATATCATTCTTTTCTTATCAAATTATGAAATTAGCCGGATTGTTAGTTGCTAAAACGTATTTTAATTCATATAACCGTCATTATAAAATTGACACAAATCTGTTTTCCAAATGGCTGGTAGTTAGAGCTGCTGAAAGAACATATTATGGAATGTCCTCTGAAAAGGTGGCTTTAGTAAAATTCATTTATAAATGCTATAATGAATATTCTAATCGGAAAGATAATTATAAGTGGTATAAATTCTTATAGCTCTTCTTCTCCCTCAGTTTGCCTGCTATGAGGGATCGTGCTAATGAATTTGTTCAAGGATATTTATGAAATTAATCGTTATTGTTGCACAAGATAAATTCAATAATACTGAATATAAAACGGTCATTAATACACTTGAAAAACATAAAATATTTTTTGAAACAGCATCAGTCTTAAAATCAAAAGCAGTCGGTTATGGCTCTTTTTCTATCATGCCAGATAAATCTATCCAGGAATTAATTGTTTCTGATTATGATTGCTTTATCATTATTGGTGGGTCAGGGTGTAAGAAACATTTATGGGAATATGATATTCTTCACAATAAAATTAAAACTGCTTTTGAAAGCAACAAAATTTTAGCTGCAATTTGTCTGGCACCGATATGTTTTATTTATTCGGGAATAATCAAAAACTCTTTTATTACGGCACATAAAACTGCTGAAACATTAAAAATAATAAAAGAAAGCGATAATATTTACAAAGACAATGATGTATATGTAAATGAAAATATTATTACAGCTAATGGACCAAAAGCATCTTATGAATTTTGTAAGTTAGTAATAAATAAATTAAAAATGTGAGTTTCCTACCTCCCTAAAAAGAATCCCTTCGGTATTTTGTAAATATAATTGGGAAGTTTACTCGTCCAGTGCTGAATGCGATTGAAAAAGTGAAGGATTTGCCAATTGACATTATTGCTCCTTCACATGGACTGGTGTGGAGAAAACATCCCGAACATATTATTGAACTTTATAAGAAATGGTCTGAATATGCTGATGCCCCGACGGAAACGGGCATTACTCTGATTTATGGAACAATGTATGGAAACACAGATGTGATGATGAATGCAGTAGCTCAAGGAATAGCAAGCGAGGGTGTCCCTGTCAGTATTTTTGATGCTGCCCGCACTCACCCGAGCTATATCCTTCCATCCCTCTGGACACAGAAAGGTGTTTTAATTGGTGCTCCCACATATGAAGCAAGCCTTTTCCCTCCAATAGCTCGGATTCTTGAAATAGCCGCTTTAAAAAGAGTTATGAATAAAAAAGCCGCAATGTTCGGCAGCTATGGATGGAGTAAAGGTGCTTTAACAGAAATTAAAAAGTTGATTGACCCATTGAAATGGGAAATGCCGATGACTTTTGAATTCCCAGGGGGACCAGACAAAGGAAAATTAAAACAGGGAGAAGAGTTTGGCGCAGCATTCGCAAGGCTTGTTAAAGCTTAAGAATAAACAGAAAATAAGCGATATGTATGTTCTCGACATGATTTCCCTGCTCCTTCTGCTTTGCCTCACCTCACCCTTGTACAGCATTGCCGGACTCCTATGAATTTTGATAAATCTCAAGGACAGGATTAGAATAATAGTGAGTGGAGGGTATATGACAAAAGAAATATTCCTTCTATTAAATCTGGTTCTTGCTTTCGAAGGATGAATCTGGCGGTAAGAGTGTTTATCTGTCAAAGATTTTAAAGACTCATTGGATAAGAACGGTACTATGGAATGCAAACGGTTTGATGCTTCTATTTGTGACCATTCAGATTTTATCTAAGTAGTTTAGAGTTGGGGCTCCAAAATTTTATGAAAGGATTGAATATGAAAAAAGCCTTTTTAATAGTAAGTAGTCTTTTTATCTTAACCTTATCAGCATATAGCGTTGAAAATTCCTCTTCAAAAAATAACATCTTTATTAAAGATTTGAGCACCTATTTTACAAATTATGATGGCTGTTTTGTGCTATATGACAATTCTAAAGGAATATATACAATATATAACGAAGAAAAAAGCATGAAAGAAATATCCCCCTGTTCCTCATTTAAAGCAATAAATTCTCTTATTGGCTTAGAAACAAAAGTTGTTGATGATGAGAAAACAGTCTTTAAATGGAATGGGACAAAATATCCAATGGATTCCTGGAACCAGGATCTTAATATGGCACAGGCAATATCTCTTTCGGCTTACTGGTATTATCAAATTGTTGCAAAGAATGTTGGTGAAAAAAGGATGCAATATTATTTAAATGCTATTGATTATGGTAATAAAGATATATCAGGTGGGATAACTCAATTCTGGGAGCAATCTTCATTAAAAATCTCTCCAAAAGAGACAGTTGATGTTTTGAGGAAAATTTACTTTTATAACGTCCCTTTTTCCCGAAGAAATATTGGCATTCTTAAAAAAATAATACGATTAAAAGAGCAGAATGGTATTATCTTATATGGGAAAACTGGAACTGGTTTATCAAGCTCTGGATTTGCTTTTAATCCTGGTGATGAGAGCATAAATGGATGGTTTATTGGATTTGTTGAAAATAATGGGAAAGTTTATTTTTTTGCGACAAATATAGGTGCTAAAAAAAATGCTACTGGATGGGTGGCAAAGGATATAACTTTGAATATATTGAAAAATAAAAATATATTGTAAAATAGCTCTTCCGCTCCCTCTGCTTTGCCTGCTATGAGAAGGTATTATGAAAGAAGAAATCAAAACAATTAAATTAGGTATAGTTAATTGCTTCCTTATAAAATCTGATATAGGTTTTATGTTAATAGACACTGGATTTTCAAGCAGCCGTATTAAACTTGAAAATGAACTTGATTGCGCAGGGTGTCTCCCTGGAAATCTTAAATTAATTGTTTTGACTCATGGTGATGCTGACCATACTGGCAATGCTGATTTCATCCGTAATAAATATAATTCAAAAATAGCTTTGAATAAAAATGATTTAATGATGGTCGAAAGTTTTATTGAGCAAGCAAATAGTTTAAAGAATAGAGAAACCAGTCTTTTGATTACTGGAATTATTTTAAGATTAAGTATGGCTATCACCAGTTTGAAATTTATAAATAATAAACTTAAAGCTAATTATATTAGTTTTAAACCCGATTTATATTTAGAGGACGAACAGGATTTAAAGGGATACGGGTTCAATGCGAAAGTAATTCATATTCCCGGACACACAAAAGGTTCAATTGGTATTTTGACTGAAAATTATGACTTAATTTGTGGAGATATTCTAAGGAATTATGGAAAACCAGCGATATGTCCTCAAGGTGAAGATTTAAAAGTTCTTTATTCAAGTATCGAAAAAATTAAGAAATTAAAAATCAGAATGGTATATCCTGGTCATGGTAAACCGTTTAAAATGGACGATTTATTTAAAAATTAAAAAGAAAAATAAATATGCAATTCCTGATACTTCCCATTTCTAATGTTTGTCCTTGTAATTGGCTTCATATTGGGCTTAGTATTGGAAATACATAAATATTGGTTTATCCTGGATTTTTTAGTCATTATAATTTGTGGGATCAGCGGTGTAGTGCTTTTAATTGAAAAAAAAGGCAGTAAATAAAATTTAAAGCTTATTCTTCCGCTCCCTCTGCTTTGCCTTCCTTCCCTTTTTCCAGCTTGCCACACTCCATTGAATTGATAAAAGCGCCAAGGGAAGATAGAATAAGGGATTATTCTTATATAAGAAGCGGCATATTTTGTGTTATAAAGATTGCTTTACCCCATTATTTTGTATTTAAACAAAATTCTGAATCCTGAATGGTTCTCCGATTTCAACTATGTGATTATCGGGATCATAAAATCTGAATACATTTTGCCCCCAAGCCTGTTTTTCAATCTCATGTATAAATTTTACATTCCCATCTTTAATCCTTTCAAATGCATCTTCCAAATGATCGCATTCAAAATAAATAAGCAGATTTTTGCTGCCCTGTTTGAATTTTGAAAATAATCGATCTTTCTTAAAAACAGTTTTAATCAGGTTTCGGGAATTATGAATAACGAAATGATCCTCAAAAATGACTATGGTACCGTAGTCTTCTAAAACGTGTAAACCAAGTAATTCAATATAAAACCTTTTTGAAAGGCTGATATTTTTGACAAAAACAATTGTGTTTACAAATTTTACTTTCATAGTTTTTCCTTATAATATAACTAAATAGAATAAGTATTTTAAAAGAGAATTTATCTTTGTCAAGAGGACAGGCAAGAGTATTTTATTATAGATTCATTTGTATCAATATCATGCTCAGAATATATAACAGTGGCTAAAACTCTTATGATCCTCCCTTATGCCCCGCCTGCCTTCCCCCCTTTCCAGCTTTGCCTGACAAATGAAATTTTGATAAAAACGCCAAGAGGGTATAGAATAAGGTAATGGGATTAAAAGGTTAAATCATTATTTTGGAGGTTTTATGTTTAAGAGAGCTGTACTAATAAATTATATATTATTTTAGTGATTGAGATGAGTTATGGCAAAGAATGTTTTTGAAATTTTATTATATAGAATTAAACGTGAAGAATTTTATTTAAAATACCGAAATGCATTGAATATTAAATTATCTGAATTTTATACAGAAAAAGATCCTAATGCTTTAAATTTCGAGGATTTATTTTTGAACTTATGGAGGGCCTTGGGAATACAATCGGGTAATCGGCGCAATTAAAATATATATTTTTGGAAACCAAATAAGAGGAGATTTATGGTTATCCGGGAAAAAAAGATATTTAAAAATAATGACTAATAAAAACATTCATAGCTTTGATAAAGCATTTGAAATTAACAGTATTTGATAATATGACAAATTATGATATTTCTAAAAAAATAAAGGAAAGAACTTATGAGTATTTTTCGCAATACTTTGTATTGTGCTTCAAGCTCTCTTTCTTCTTCACTGTCAGAATAATCAGGCGGAATGATTGGCATAAGGGCTCCTTGTTGACTTTTTATTTTCTTTAATTATAATTTGTTTTTAACAATTTGTAAGTGATAAAAGTATTTAACAGATTGATTATCATTGTATAAAATAACATTTGATTTTAGGGGCTGCTAATGTATAAAAATTTCTTTTTTACTCTTTTTATTTCATTTGTTATTACTGGACTGTTATGGCCGCAAAATATCGAAATGAAATCTGTAACAGTCGCTGGTTTCATTAACAAAGGCAAAGCAAATCAGGCTAATATAAATATAATGATGGGAAAATCTTTATCTACTTTCCTGGCTAAAATATCAAAAAATATAACACCATTTAAAGATGTTGAAGAAACTGCTTTAAGCAATTCTTTTTGGAGTCAGAAAGAGTTAAAAAGCAGTCAGGCAATCAATATAGCCCAACAGTTTTCAACTGAACAAGTAATAACGGGCGATTATCTGGTTAATGATAGTGGAATTATTACCATCAACGTTTATGTTTATAATGTCATAAATGGAGATTTACTGTTTAAAAGGACTTATAAGGGAGATGCTGGCCCAGAAATCTTTGATACTATCGATAAAATGATACTGGATGTATCAGGTCTTCTTGTTGGAAAAACAATTTCTCTGGGTTATTTACAAGTTTCTATAAAGCCTAAAGATGTGAATTACAGGCTATTCATCAATGATTCTTTTGTTAAAGTGATAAACAATCAAAATGGATACTTTGACAAATTTATAGCAGGTCAATCCATAGATATCAGCCTTAAATCAGAGAAATCTGATGATGAAGCAATGAGGAAAATTGTCGAGATTAAAGGAGGAAATACTAATGAATTAGATTTCAATCCTTCTGGGACATTAATGATAGAGGCAATGGAAGAGGGGTTTGATGTTTATTTAAACGGGGTGAAAAAAGGTAAAACTGACAGCTCGGGGGAATTTGTTATCTCAGGTGTTGAATCTGCCAAAGATAATGCCATTCAATTAAAAAAGGGTGATGCATTATTATCTGAAACGAATATTGTAATCAAAGAAGGAGCAACAAAAGCCATTATTTTTAAACTATCTGGAGCTCAACCAATTGAAAATAAACAAAACGATGAAATTGAAGTCTGGTCAAAATATCCAAATGGAATAAAATATGTTGCAAAAAAAAGCGGGATATATAAATTTGAATTTAACAGAGGGGCATATAGAGATCAAGCAGCCAATAATTGGGAAACTCTTATCCTAATTTATACAAATAGAAATATCGTTACAGAAAGTGGTTTTCCAGTAAGATTTGATTTTAAAATTGGCAGCGCTGTTTATGAATCAACCTTGGAAAAAGCGGAACAAAAAGCGATTGGCCAAAATATATCTATTGAGATGCAGAAAAACGATTTTGTTATTTTTGTGGATAAGCCAATTAACTATAATAATAGCTTAGGTAGTGTTTATTTAACTGTAAATCTGGAATAATATTAGATTATTTTTAGTAATTTGATGATTTATTGCAATTAATCCTCTGCCAATTCCAGCACTTTCTCACCCTGGAGCTTAGTTTTAAGGGTCTCCCTGATTATTTCATCTGATGCAGGCGCTTCTAAGGTAAGGGTAGCGATATTTTGACCGTTATCCAGTATTTCAGTAAGACAGGTTTCATCAAACTGCTTGGTCTGTATCCAATATAATCTCCCGCTGAATTCAATATAATGTGGCTGCATATTGCCCTCCTTGTGAAAATATCGGATAAATTTAAAATGGAATAAGGGGAAGATAAGGAGTCTGGCAAGCCAGAATAATCTTTTTGAGGCTATGAAAATTGGAAATTTTGATAAAAGCGCTAAGAGGGGATAGAATAAAGGAAATTTTAAGGGGATTAGATATGGTTAGAGTATTAGTTTTATATCCGAGAATTGAAGGCAAAAAGTTTGATTTTAATTATTACAAAAATCATCATATGAAATTGGTAAAAGAAAAATTAAACCCTGTTAAAGTTGAGATTGATTTTGGGATTGTTAATCAGGAAAATCCATCACCATATATTGTGGTCAGCCACATGATTTTTGAATCACAAGAGCAGCTGACAAATCGTTATAAGGAATTCTCAAAAATATTAAATGAGGATAAGCTGAAATTCACTGATATTGATATAATTAGACAGATAAGTGAAATAATTGATTTATAGGTTTTTTGTTCAAGTGTTTGAAAACCCGCATGTTCTTTTCCGAATAAAGAAATTTTGATAAATCAATGGGACGGTATTAGAATAATGATTTGGATGGTTCAAATGAATAATAATTATCACGGAATAATACTTAATGTGAGTCAAGTAAACCAGTCAATATTTAATTCTTTAAAGATTATTGGAAAACTTAAAGTAAAAAATTCAAATTGGATATTGTATAAGGTTGAAATTAATCCTAATGATTTAGATGTTATAACATTAATCCTGCAAGAAAACATGAATGAAAATAAATTTTATTTCCATTTCTATAGAAATAATGAATTAATTATTGTATTTAAAAATCGAATATTTAAAATATCAACAGAGAAATCAACCTGGTCAGAAGCTATAGAATATGGAAAATCACTTGCAATTCCGGAAAAGCAGCTTGATTTTGTGCCCAATAGAATTGAAGATGAAACATATTAAATTTTGCTCTTCCGCTCCATTTGCTCAGCTTGCTGCGGTTTGGGAGAATAAATGAATTGAAGTTATGGCGGCTTTGAATGAATGAACAAGAGAAATCCGTATTAATTCAAGATTATCAAAACAAGATCCATCAATTATTAGAATTAATTATAAACACATCGGATGAAGAATTGGATTATAGACCTCAAAGTTATTTTTGGACAATACGGGAACATACAGCTCATGTTATGGATTGTGAAATTTTTGGATTTGCACGATATAGAAAATCGATAGCAGAACCGAATTCCCGAGTAGAGGGTTTTAATCAGGATTCATTACAATCAAATCCGGATTATTCTAAAATGGATATTTTTAAAGCAACTCAAATAATTCAAATTTTAAATGAAATAACTATAAATCATCTATTATCCATTGTAGATAAAGACTGGAATAAATTTTATATCAATCATCCTGAAAGCGGTTTTTGTCAAGGGAGTTGTCGCTTTTATTTTACGCCGCAACCAACGATTCCTTGTTAGTCTTACTCGGGTTTAAAAATACCGATTCTATCCGTTCCCATTTTTTAGATTCTCCTGACCATCTTTCAGGATGTCTGCTTTTTGCAGCCGCATAAGTTTCCGCTCTCTTCAGGAGTATCGCCTTATCTTTACCTTCATGTCTCTGTGCTGGTGTGACATATCCGATCCCTGAATGAAGATGTTTATTATTATACCAGTCTACAAAATTTTGCATCCATATTTCTACCGATTCCATTGTCTCGAAATTGCCTGGGTATTTCACATTATATTTCAATGTTTTAAACAATGATTCTGAGTAAGGGTTATCGTTACTTACACTCGGCCTTGAAAACGACGGCATAACCTGTAACCTCTGCAAGGTCGCTAACATCGTAGCCCCTTTCATAGGAGAACCATTATCAGAATGTAAATACAAGCCTTTCAAATCAATGGTTTCTCCGATCTCTGCCACCATTCTTGCGGCATGATCAGAGCTTTCCTCCTCGTGCATTTTCCAGCCGACTATCTTACGGCTCCAGACATCTTCGATCATATAGAGGTAGAAATACTTACCTTTTATATGACTGGATATATATGTAATATCCCAACTCCATACCTGATTAGGACCCGTCGCTTCCAGTTCTCTTGGCGTTTTCCTTGCCGTTTTCGGCTTCGTTTCGTATCTATGGTGCAGCAAATCATTGTCCTTTAAAACGCGGTAAAAAGATGATTCTGATGCTATATACCGACCTTCCTCTGCCAGCATGGGCACTATTTCATTCGGCGTCATATCTCTAAATCTCTCGCTGCAACAGCAGGAGATGATCTCCTCCCTTTCTTCGGCCGACAGGGCATTTGAAGGCATTACATTTCTCAATTTTCTTCTGTCTCCCTCAAGATTTTTATTCCAGCGCTGTATGGTCCTTATATCATAGCCAGATTCTTCACAAGCCTTATCCCTGCTGGCCCCTGTCGTAACAGCCTCATTAATCAAGGCACAGATATCTATGCGTATATCCAATGGAGTTAATCTTCCTCGATCCCGAACAGCTTGTTCAGTTTTTTTTTAAGCACCAGCAGAGAAGTAACCTCGGCTATAGTTTTATCCTTACGGTTAATTTCTTTTTCTAACTCTATGATTTTTGCTTTCAAACCCTTGTTTTCTTCTCTGTATGAGTTATTAGATATCACTGATAAACACTCCTGTTTCCAGAGTTCGATATGAGTCGACTGGAGACCATTTTTTCTCAACCACTGTCCTAACTCTTCTCCCGATTGGCTTGCTGCGTCTACTACCGCCTGATATTTATCAGATAATTTCCAGCCTCTCGGGCTTCTATCCTGGAATCCTCTGGATACATTATTCTGGATCATTTTCCTCCAGTTGTAAAGGGTTTGTTCACATACTCCTATTTCCTGGCTCAGTTCAGATACTGTTTTTCCTCCTGGCATACACATCTTTTGAACGATAGATTTCCTGAATTCCTCTGAACGAATTTGACTATTCATTTTTTGTCTCCTAATATTTTAGGCGACAACTATCCTAACACACGGGGAAAGAGGGAATGAAAAT
The DNA here is from genome assembly GCA_963768055.1 of uncultured Spirochaetota bacterium. Taxonomy (GTDB): domain Bacteria; phylum Spirochaetota; class Brevinematia; order Brevinematales; family JAOACQ01; genus CAVYGN01. Next base: position 737,241 of record CAVYGN010000001.1, read on the forward strand.
CTTGAAAAGCTAATAGATAGAAGGATTAACCATACTATTGAGCATATTGAGTATATTAAAAGGAATAAAACATTGTTCAGAAAATAAACAGGTTGAGCTCTTCCGTTCCTCTGTTTTGCCTATGAGGATGGGGGGTGAAGGAATGATTCAAGAGGTGGTAAATGGTGTATCAAATAATCAATATGAAAAATTATTCAGGCGGACTTGTTGAAGGCATAAAATATTATCATAGTAAATGGGGTAATCATAGTAACTATAGTTTCTTTTTTGATGCGATTTCTCATTCAACAAACTCTAAATATGGTCTACCAAGGTTTTATTTATTAATCAAAAATGATAAAATTATTGGCTGCTGCGGTTTAATTATTAATGATTTTATCAGTCGTCATGATTTGTATCCTTGGCTTGCAGGCGTTTTCATAGAAGAAAATGAAAGAGGTCAGGGTTTAGGGAACATTATTATAAAACATACTGAAAACGAAGCAAAAAATGCCGGATATTCAACGATTTACCTTACTACTAAACTTGATGGTTATTATGAGAAATATGGTTGGAAAAGAACTGATGATGGGTATTATCTATCAGGTGAAATAACAAGAATATATATGAAGGAATTATAAATAATATTCTTCCTTTCCCTTGCTTCCCTTCCCATTTTCCAGCATTGCCAGACAAATGAATTATTGATAAATCAATGGGACGGGATTAGAATTAATGGAGGTTGCAGATGGTTATAACTGTATTGTATTTTATTGGCTTAATATTTGGGATAATTGCTGTTAAAATTACAGGAGGACATATAACGACTCAAGGTATTGCAACTATAATGTTGCAATATTTTTTTCTTATTAGTGTAGGGTTAACATCAGTAATAGCATTTTTTGGACATGTTTTTAGTGGAGAAACTTCAGCAAAACTCCTTGGCTGGCAGTCTAATAATCCGTTTCAAAAGGAAGTGGGGTTTTGGGATTTAGCAGGAGGAGTTGGGGCTATTTTATGTTTTTGGATACATGGTGAATTTTGGTTAGCAATAATAATAATTACTACAATATTTTGGACACTTGCCGGGGTATTACATTTACAACATGTATTCAGAAATAAAAATTATCATATAGATAATTTGCTTCCATCAATTATGGATTTTATTATTCCAGCGACGCTTATTATTCTTTACATATTCAGTGGACCTATTGTGTAAAGGATAGTTGTCGTCTTCCGTTCCCCTGCGCCTGCTATGAGGGCAGCCTGTTCGGCTGTTTCGGGTCTGCGTTCGAGTTGCCTTCTTCGTTTGAAGAGGAAGGCAACTCTCACTTGACCATTTCACGTTGATTACATTTTGGGTATATTATTCCTTACTTTCTTGCTTTTGGTATATATTTGCTAAATAAAGCCAAGGAAGGGATTATGAAGATCATGACCAAATGATCGCCGATTTATTCAGGACCGTAATGGGATCGATTTGTGCATAAAGAATCTGACTGTTGCCTTATTGGAAAAGAGATTTACTATCTGTTTTCAATATTTTTTAATATTACTATATTTGTACTTTTATTATCTTCAGGACCTTCATATTTTACAAATAAATTGTCCTTCGATCTGTACCAGTAATAATATTTGTAGGGCCAGAATGAAGATTCCATTGCGCCGTTAAGGCCCAGTTCATATTTTATAGTATTCTCTTTTTTTCCCAGAATATCCAATACTTCCTCGCCGATTTCTTTTAAATACATTCCCACAATTCTGTTATTCATTGACAGCAGCAAATTGAAATTAAAGACTGTGCCGGTATTGGGAAGGTAGTGTGAAAATTGGAAACCTAAGGTATTGTTCTGATCCAATAAATTTGTTCTCATATCGTATTGAACATTATATATTCCGGAAAGCTTAATTTTATTGGATTCAGGATTGTAAGAAACTTCCAGTATCCTTTCCCCGTTTGAATTATATGTCGTTTGTTTGTCCAATCTGAAATCAGGGTAATAAGAGATTTTTTCCATTTTATTATCTTGATTTAATACCGTAAAGTTGATCTCTTTATTTTTATTGGTTTCGATCAAATAATAAATATATTTTTCACTATTATTGATAAACGACGAATACTTCAGCAATAAATCTTTACCCCATGAAGAGCTAACGATAAAACATAAAGCGGTTAAAGCCCCTATAATATACTTAACTTTGTGAATTATAAAATTCCCCCTGTTTACCATTACATTGGTCAAAAGCTGTTTTTTCATAATATTAAGGCAACTTAATGATAAAAGGTTGCCGTTTTATAAAAATTGTTTTGCCTGTCATTGCAGGCAATATATTTGACGAATTATATGCATTGAATTATGATAAATCAAATTAAGGGTATAGTCAAATTGTAGCCGTTTTACAAGGTTCCGGGATAAAGTCTTAGAGGATTGATGAATGGAGAATAACACGCCGGCACAATCCGACAAAACCCATGCCATACTTACCGGCATTTCCGTTTTCCTAGTGTCTTTCGCTTCTCTTTTTTTCGAGATAACATTTCCCCGCATTCTGCTTTTTATACGGTACTACAATGCCATTACTATTATTCCTGCGGCCATGCTCGGCATGGGGGCAGGCGCGGTATTTTCCTATCTCATGGGCAAAAGCCGGATAGCGCATTTTATTTTCCTTCTCATTTTCCCTTTTTCGGTTTTCCTCTCTTTTTATGTCCTGATCTTTTACGATAAGCAAATATATATCATATTATCAGCCTCATTCGTGTTTTTTATTTCAAGCGTTATTATTACTTATTTTTTTATCATCGGCCGTTCAAACAGGATTTATTTTTACAGCCTGGCCGGCGCGGGTCTCGGAGTGGCGGTATCGTTTTTTATCTTTCCAATGATCGGCGGGGAGAACAGCATCATCCTCAGCGCAGTTATAGCTTCATTATCCGGGGTAACGGCATGCTTAAGCAAAATCTCTTTCCCGAGATTCCGCTTCATAGCAGCAGGATTTCAGATACTGATTTTTGCAATTATTGCATCGGTATTTGCTTATAATCTCTCTACGGACAGGATCGATATCATCAGCATGATGCCGCTTTCCGCCAAAGGCGACCAGGATCCCCTCCTCACGGCTCATGGCATCCTCAAGGATAAAACCAGCGTCCATCTTTATAAAAAATGGAGCCTTATTTCGCGTATAGACGCCGTCTCGACTTCAAAAAAACTTTGGGACAGCCCGTACAATGGAAGAAGGGTTTATCTTTATCAAAACGATTTATACTTTAGTTATGTCCCGGTTTCGGACATTGCGCATTTCAGGCAGCCCGCCTATATTTTGTTCAAGGAACCCAAGTCATTGATCATGGGTACCGGCGGAGGGGCAGATATCGCTGTAGCCCGTGGAAATAATAGCAAAAGACCTGTAGGCGTAGAGATCGATCCCGCCATTGTGGATATTATGCGCAAGGAACTCAGCAAAACAAGCTCTAATGTATACGGCCAGGCGGATATCAGCGTCATCGACGGCCGGGCATTTGTCAAAAATTACAGGAACGCCTATGATGTAATCCTTATGAATTTCACCGATCTTAATATCGCGTTCCCTAATTCGCAGGTCTTTATGGAATATTATCTCTATACTGTTGAAGCGCTCCGTGATTATCTTGCCGCGCTGACCGATAACGGAGTTGTTTATATAAATAAATGGGTGTCTGTCGGCAGGGGAAGGAAGCCCGAACTCCTCCGGCTTACCGCTACAGCGCTGGAAGCTCTTGAAAAATCAGGCTGTAAAGATCCCCAAAAGCATCTTTTTATTGCATCCGAAAATCCTAAGAAATCTCTTGTATTCCCGGGTGCGATAAGAGGCTTTCTCCTTATGAAAAAATCGCCGTTCACGGCCGCCCAGATCGCGGAATTAAAGCAATGCATCGAGAATACGCATACAGTGCTTTATCCGGCGAGTGAATTCATTGAAAACAATTCATTTTCGTACCTGATCGATTCAAAAAACAGGGATAATATTATAAATGAATTCAGGAACGATATTCATCCCACCCATGACGATAAACCTTACTTTAATGAATTCGATAAAAAACACACTTTCGCAGGAAATGTGGCAAAGGATTTCATTAATCTGATGCTGCTTTTAATCTGCCTTCCGGTTTTGCTTATCATTTTTATTGACAGAAACCTCAGGAAAATAAAAACCCCGCTCTTTGCCCTGTTTTTCGCATGCACCGGCCTCTCTTTTATGTTTTTTGAAACATTCCTTATCCAGAAATTCAATCTTGTGCTTGGAAGTCCCATTTACTCGCTGACTTTTAATGTCGGTGCGATACTTCTTTCGGCCGGTATCGGCGGATATTACAGCGCAAAGTTTAACAAAAAAATTTCAATGATTCTTGTAGCGCTGATCCCTTTTGTGCTTTTCGCTTATTATTTCCTGATAAACGGTTTCGCTTATAATTTACTGAACCTTCCCCTGGCGCTGAGATTGCTGCTGTCCGGTATATCTCTGTTCCCGGTATTTTTCCTGCTCGGGATCCCTTTCCCGGGCATTATCGCAAAAGCAAAAGAGGTCTTTAGCGACAGATCTGTCGGTATAATGTATGCTGTCGATGCAAGCTTTTCGACTTTCGCCGTCGTTTCTTCCATTATTATTTCAATGATCTTCGGATTTTCATCTCTGCTGATTTTATCGGCGATCGTTTACTCTTTAACGGCGATATTATACATTATTATAAAAGAAGTGTAATCGGACAATTTCTTTATTTTGAGCTTGCCGGCTAGAAAACGTTCATGCTTCAACCTTATCAGGAAATAACCCAAAACCCGGTCGTATTTTAATCTTGAATCCATTGACAAAAATTCTAAATTTATTAGAATATTCAAGGAATATCGGACTATTTTTCCGGGTATTTCTTATTAGATCAACGAAGGATAATTCACATGATTGAAATTAAAGGTTCGGTCATCAATGACGCTATAATTGCAATTAAGAAAAGAAGCGGAGATAAAATTTATAATAAAATTATCAGCCTCTTAGATGAACAATCAAAAAAGTTGTTTACGAGCGAGATATTTGCGTCAGAATGGTTCCCATTGGATTCCTTTATAAAATTTCTTGAACTGGATATAAAATTATCCATAAATGGCAATGAAAAGGTTTTAGAATTTCGAGCGGAGGATTTAATTGAAAAACAATTAAACGGCATTTATAAATCCTTTGTTAAATACGGATCTCCGGAATTTGTTATAGATAATTGTATTTCGGTTATGCATAAAAGTTATTTCAATGGCGTCTCGATTGAAAAGAAAATGGAAGGATTGAATAAAGCAAGAATTAAATATATTGGTTTTGAAAAACGGCATAGGCTTATTGAATATTGCATTATCGGTTTTTATAAAAAGGCTTTAAAAGTATCAAGGGCAAAAAATATTCGGGCTGAATTTATAACTTCAATAGAAGAAAACAAGGGTTATTGCGAACTTGAAATTTCATGGATTGGGAAATAATAAATTTTCAATCCGGCAGGCGGAGTTTTAGGGCTCATTCAAAATATCCTCAAGTTCATTATGTTTGATAAGCTTTTTTTCAATATTCGGCAGGAAAACTGCAAGGATCCCTATTAACGGAAGGAAAGCGCACAACCGGTAAACAAAGTCGACGCTTGTCCTGTCAGCTACTACGCCAAGTACAGCGGAACCTATTCCGGCTATGCCGAACGCCAGGCCGAAGAAAAGACCGGATATAAGCCCTACCTTGCCGGGAATAAGCTCATGTGCAAAGACAAGTATGGCTGAAAAGGCTGATGAAAGTATCAATCCTATGCAAACTGTCAATAATGTTGTACCGACAAGCCCGGCATAAGGCAAAATCAGGGTAAAAGGAGCTACCCCCAGTATTGAGAACCATATAACATACTTACGACCTATCCTGTCTCCGACAGGTCCTCCAAGCAGGGTGCCCGCCGCAACTGCAGCCTGGAATATGAAAAGATGCAATTGAGCGTTCTTAATGGTAAGGCCGAATTTGCTTATCAGGTAAAACATGTAAAAATTGTTAATGCTTGAAAGGTAAAAATACTTTGAAAAGATAAGGAAAATTAAAATGGTCATCGAGAAAACAACTGTCCTGCCTGAAACAGGCGGTTTAAGCAGCGCCGGTTTGTTTTTATTTTTATAATGAATTTCTTTTAATCTGGCGTTATACCAGCGTCCGACCCGGATCAGTATGATGATGCCAGATAAAGCTAGAATTGCAAACCATGCGATGTTTGATCTTTGATTATTTACAATAACTAAAGCAGCGAGAAGAGGGCCGAAAGAAGCCCCTGCATTTCCGCCTACCTGGAAAAAAGACTGGGCGAATCCCTTGCGGCCCCCGGAAGCCATCTGGGCAATCCTTGAAGACTCGGGATGAAAGATTGAAGATCCGGCGCCGACCATTGCGACTGAAAACAAAAGAAAACCAAAGCTGCCCGCATAAGAAAGCATTATTAAACCGATTAAAGTGAAGCACATGCCGGCTGCCAATATATAAAGCTTGGGCCTTTTATCGGAATAAGCCCCTACAAGCGGCTGTAAAATTGATGCGGTTAGCTGGTAAACAAATGTGATAAGGCCGATCTGCACATAGTTAAGCCTGAAAGACAGCTTTAAAATCGGATATGTGGCCAGGATAAGAGACTGAATTGAGTCATTTAAAAAGTGGCATATGCATATTGCAACAAGGACAGTCATTATGGTTTTTTCGGCGGTAATTTTTAACCGGTGACCGTTATTAACTTTTTCAAGGTTCATGAAAAGTATGATTCCTATTTAACAACGGTTGCAAAAACCGCCTGTTTTATATATTTATTATAAAACAATGTTAAATATAATTCAAAATTAACCCTGCAGGTGTTTAGATGTCAAAACCGATTATCAGTTTCGGTCTTTGAGCGATAGTGATGTCTGGATAAGCAATATCTTGTTGGAAGGAGGTGATTATTTATCGAAATTGGGGCTGTGGCGGAAATATTATGTTTGATTTTATATCCATTATTCATTAATTTTAAATTGTTCGAAATATTGATAAAGGGGAGGGAGAAATATGTCAAAAAAAAGTATCGCAGTTATAGTCGGCAGCCTTCGTAAAGAGTCTTTTAATTTAAAGATGGCAAAGGCTATGATTGATATCGCACCGGCCTCTTACCCTATGGAATTGGTCGATATCGGCCGGCTTGCTTTGTATAACCAGGACCTTGAAGACAATCCTCTGGCCCAGTGGACGGAATTCAGGGAAACGATGAAGAGGTTCGATGCCGTCCTATTTGTAACTCCCGAATATAACAGGTCTATTCCCGGGCCGCTTAAAAATGCTATCGATGTAGGTTCGAGGCCCTACGGCAAGAGCATATGGAACGGCCTGCCCGCTGCTGTAGTAAGCGTATCTCCGGGCCAGCTGGGTGCTTTCGGAGCGAACCACATCCTGAGGCAGTCGCTTGTTTTTCTGAATATGCCTGCGATGCCTGCACCGGAGGCTTACATCTCGAACGCATCGCAGCTTTTCGGCCCCGATGGTTCCTTGACTAATCCCGGGACTGTTGAATACATGACAAAGTTCATGAACGCTTTCCTGTTATGGATCGAGGCGAATGAAAAAAAATGATTCAATGCCGATTCGCTATCAGTGAAATTTTGATAAAAGTTCCGATCGGGAATAGAATAAATGACGGTTATCGATTGCGCCGAGAAGAAGGGCTGCAAATATGTCCGTTGAAGATTGCTTAAAGTTATTCAATCTAAAACCTGATGCAACTTTAAATGATGTCAAAAAAGCTTACAGGATCCTCGCTAAAAAAAATCATCCCGATAGGTTCGTAAATACCGAATTGAAAAATAGACAAGAAGACACGATGGTTAAAATAAATGAAGCGTATAATCAAATCATCTTGAATTTTAAAAAAAATAAAAATGTTTTAAATTTTGAAATAAAAAAGGATACCTTTAAAAATTCCGGAAATGAGGCTGCCGATTACAGGCTTTATAAAACGGGCCTTGAATATTATGACAGGTGTTACGAGGGTATTTCTAAAATGGCAAAACATGATATAAAGGATAGGGAGGACAACCTTAATAAAGCTAAATCTTGCTTTATACAGGTCTTAAATGAATATCCCAATAGCGATTGGGCGTTCGACGCGGGAGAAAAATTAAAAAAAATTGAAAAGCTCATAGATAGTCTTGAAAAACAAAGGAATTATAATCGGGATACTCAGTGGTCTCCGCCAAAAAAAGATTCCGGATTTTATTCGCAAAAATTTAAAGATTTGTTTAAGGGCGGTTCCAAAAACTAGATTTTTGAAAAACAATCGTAATGATGAATCTAATAATTCCGCCAAATGGTGCCCTGGTGCCTGGCCCCAGGACAGGGCCACTTGTCCCCGTAAGGGTTTATCCCCGTAAGGGGGGCAGTTATTAGAAGTGCCCTTAAAAAATAAATAGATCTTTCTTGTTATTAACCATCCATTAAATGAGGTAAAATATTTGACCTGAAAATCGTGAATGGATATACTTAAGACCATAATGGCGGGTTTGTCGTAAAGGGGTAATAGCGTTATGAAATTATCTTTAAAAATTGCTTATACTGATCTTATACCTTCGGGAATAGTTTTATCGGCTGTTTTATGGCCGGCTCTTACAGTACTTGCAACACTTACACTTTCCGGCTGTTCGAATTCGCCGGGGTCTTCCGGGGGCGGGGGTGGAAATGGGTCCGGTTCTTCGACTTCAAAGCCGATCAACGACGCAGCCCATGAATTTTCTCCCTCCTGGGTTTACAACCAGATAAACGGCGGAGCGGATAACGGCAGCGATCCTGCCCAGGCGATGCAGCTGATAATTGGTAATGGGATAGATACACTATATTATTTTCCATATAATCCAAACGATTATTCTACCAAGCCCGATTCCGCGTCCATGAAAAGGGCTATTCAATATAAAGAATCGGGATGGATGTTCGTTTCTATAGATATCAATTCCATTAAGCAGCTCTTATCCACGGGGTTGCCCGTCGCAATAGCGATCAAGACATATGATCCTGATTTTGATAATCTTGGATCAACAACAGGTTCGCTGACCGGCGATGTTTATTGTACTACTAACGCTTATAAAAACAGCAATTATGACGGCGATCATGAAATCTGTCTTGTCGGTTATGACGACAACAAGGGTTATTCATACCCCTCAGGCTCGGGCAGCGGGGCGTTCAGGTTCATCAATTCATGGGGTACAGGTTGGGACGACAACGGATACGGCTGGATATCCTATTCATTCATATCGAACAGTGTCATTGAAGAAGCTGTCACGTTTAATTCGGCCGGATCGATTGCCGGCGGATCGATTACTCTTTCTTATGAAACTATGCCCGGAAGTTCTCTTCCAAACATAACAGGCCTGAGACGGCGGGGCGTAAAATTTAATAAACAGGCAAGAATTGCTATGAGATCATATCTTTTCAAAAGTTCGGTCGCTCCGTTAGGATCTTCGGCTGATATTTCCGGAAGCATGCCGCCTGTCGGCAATCAGGGAATCCAGAATTCCTGCGTCGGCTGGGCCATCGGCTACTATATGAAAACTTACCTTCAAAACGGAAGGGGGTGGTGATGGGGGCAGCTAAATGGATGAAAGGTTCAGAAAGCAATTAGATTTTATTATTGAGATCGATAAAATTAAATCAATTTTCCGCAAAACAAAATTATTTGACGGCTCAAGATTGGAAAATGATTCCGAACATTCCTGGCACCTGGCCATGATGGCTATTATCCTGTTAGAGTATTCTAATGAACCTCTAAATTTCCCGAAAGTCATTAAAATGGTATTAATCCATGATATTGTTGAAATAGATGCCGGCGATACGATCATATATGCAAAAGATGCCCAAAAAGACAATGATGAAATTAAAGCAGCCGATAGAATATTCTCTTTATTGCCTGAAGACCAAAAGCAGGAAATGATAAGCATATGGAAGGAATTTGAAAAAAGGGAATCGCCCGAAGCTAAATTTGCCGCCGCCATTGACCGTCTTGAACCGGTTATGCAGAATTATTATAATGATGCCCTTGCCTGGAGAAATAATAATATACCGGCAGAAAAAATTTTAAATGTCAATATTAGAATTAAAAACGGTTCTGAAAAATTATGGGATTATGCAAAGAGCCTTATCGATAAATGTATTGAAAAAGGCTTGATTAAATGAAGCGGAAAGCCCCTGGAAAGGCTCTATTTAAATAACGGAGAGCATATCATGGTTTCTTTGATGAAATTTTCGGGATGCACTTTTATTATTTCTGCAATATGTTTGGGAATATGGTGGTTTTCAGCAATGTTCCTTTTTTTCTATTTTGAAAAAAATTTAAGCCAGAATTTCGGAAATTACTATCTGTCAAATTGGTCAATAATCAGTAATATTTTTCAGTTTCTGACTGTCATTCTCATTGCAATTTCTTTTGGAACAATCTACTTTGTTTTCATGGGCGAATTGAAAAATCTTGGAGTTGTGTTATTTTGTATTATAATGACAGGTTCAATCCTGATGGGGGGGATCGCTTTTTATGAAACATTTATCTGGCCCGTGTTAGCTAAAATTGACGTGCAGATTTTAAATTTAACAAAAGGGCCTGTTTATACGAATATCTTGTTCCTGATAGGATTTTCCATTCCCTTATTTCTTTTTGTTTTGAATTTTATCCTTTACGGGTTCGCATTCTGGAGTTTGGGGATTTATCCGGCTACGGCATTATTATCTTTTGTCTTCGGGGCTGTTATTTTCGCATTGGGGTCGCTGATAACCCCGGTCCGTTATTATGTTCAAAGTTCCGGGGTGATTTTATTGATCTGCGGTTTGATCGGGACGGGCTTAAGAAATTTGCATGGCTGATGGATTGATAATGGCGGTTTATTTATGAAAGGAATAATTATTAAAGACGGCTTAGAAAATATGGATTTTGAAAAAATAACGGAAATGCTTTCCAAGTCATTCTGGGTTCCCGGCATTAAGATAGACGAGGTAAAAAAGGGGGCGTTTAATTCAGCCCTGGTTATAGGAGCATTCCTGAATGATAATGTCCAGATAAGCTATGCAAGAGTAATATCGGATAAGACAAGGTTTGCTTACATTCTTGACGTGTATGTCGACGAACCCTATAGAAAACAGGGAATCGGCCAAGCTATGATAAAATATATCCTTTCACATAATGAATTGAAGGATGTTTATCAATGGACATTGATAACAAAAGACGCTCACGGGGTTTATAGTAAACTGGGTTTCAAGCCTACCGGCCGCGCATCGGACTGGATGGAAATCAGGAATGAAAGGCCGAGGTGAGGCTATTTTATTTTAAAACTTATCCTGTTTCCCGCCATATAATGGGGAATGCCGCTTTTATTGTAGTCATGGCCCCAGTGCGGGGAATATCCGTAAACAAGCCAGCCTTCCCGGCCGCTTTCATCATCGAAAACAATAACGGATTCACAGGAAAGCGATTTTCCTATAAGAGGCTGGCTGTAGTCCTTAATGAGCATTTCAGGGTCGGACCATGCCGTTCCGTCATTCGAATAGGATATATATATGCCGCTTTTGCTGAGGCCGGTATTGTACACGAATTCCTTCCAATAATCGACATTGAGAGTCATGATATATTTTTTGAGGTATGGGGAATATACCACATGGGCTTCCTCTGTTTCCGCTGTGTTCCCTCCGGGGAGATTAAATAACGGAGTGTTCCTGCCTCCTATTCCCGGCTCTTCAAATTTACCGTTATAATATTTATAAAATACCAGTCCGGTTTCATTGATTTTATCTATTGATGCTCGGGCCATGCATACCTGGACGCCGCGGTTATCTATTCGGGAATGTTCGGTATAATAGAGATAAACGAATTTTTTATTTTTATCGACGACAAGCCCCGGGTCGCCGGTTCCGCGGTAGCCTGGCCCTTAAAGAAAGTCCATTCTTTCGGCTTGCAGCTTTGGATTACAGGCCCGAGCTTCAGCCAGCTCAGCCCTCCGTTAGTGGATGAGGCGAGGAAGACCCTGCAATAAAAGCCCGGTACGCCGTTTCCGAGAGCAGGCAAATCCTCCTGGTCTTCGCCATGATAAACCGCATACCAGGTCCCGCTCTTATAAAAGGCCCCACTGACGCCGGCATATCCATTGTCCTGAGAACCGGGAGGGCCGGGGTCAATTACCTTCCTTGCTCTTTCAAGGTGCCCGATATCTTTTCCTTCTATCAGGTAAGTATATTTAATTGCCGAAATCAGAGCGCGGAAAACAGGTTTTGTCTGCAAAACCGTTAAGGCCTCATCCGGGAAGTATTCCAGGCCGAGCGAGCCGCTTGAAAGCAGGGTCTGCCTGTCGCCGAGAGTCAAAATGATATCCGGCTTTTCATGGCAATATAATGATGAGCAGTAAATCAGAAAAATTAAAAAGGGAATAATTTTAAATAAAATAAATATGCTCCCGGCAGGAAGTTTAACTTGTTAAGATCTTTTTGTAAAGGTATAACTAAAATTTTTGATAAAAACGGCAACCGGGGTTAGTATAATGGGCAAATAAAGGATTTATTATGAGTTGTAAAATTATAGCAATCGGTAAAAGCCAGATTCAAAGGTTAAAGTCGTTATGGGAAAAGTTAAATGAAATGCATTTAACAGATTCAAATTATTTCAAAGAACAATATAAAGAATTTACCTTTGATAAGCGCTGTGAAAAATTTATTGAAATGGAAGACAATAAAATTCTGATAGAATTAGTCATAGACAATGAAATTCCTGTAGGCTACTGCATATCGACAATAGATAAGGGTGTCGGAGAAATTGATTCATTATTTGTTGAAGAAATATATAGAAAATTTGGCTTCGGCAGGCAATTGATTTTAAACAGTATTAAATGGTTAAAAAGGAATCACTGTATTAAAATATTTGTCACGGTTGCCGAAGGCCACGAATCCGTATTCGGATTTTATCAAAGATTCGGTTTTTATCCAAGAATGACATATCTTCAGCTAAAAGAATGAATTGATTATGGCCGGCTGCGGAATGGCAATCCCCATGCTAAACACTCCGCCGGAAAAAAATTTCTTCAATATTATATTTTAAACCGGTTAAGTATGCTATAATAATCGGCTGTAAAATTTATGAGGCGGCCCGCCGATGCCATTAAGCTTTTTATACAAATTATTTATGACTAAGAAAAGTAACCCTGATAAAAAGTTTTTTATGTCAAGTGACTGGATGAACCGTAACCGGAGCAAAATGTCCCGAAACAAAGAGAGGTATGTTTCGAAGGGGCGATAATTCAACCAATAACTACCTCAGCCAAATGTTCTGCACGGTCATCGAAAAGCGGTAAGAATTTATCCTCCCGTTTTATCCCGTCGACGGCTACCGAAACAACATTATCCGATGCCCCGGCCCGCACGATCGTTATATGATAAAATGTCTCTCTATAGCGGTAATGGATCTTGAACGAATTCCACTCTTCCGGCAGGCAGGGTTCAAAAGAAAGCCTGTCAACTTTTAATTGTATTCCCAGCAGGTACTTAACTATGAGCTGGTACATCCATGACGCGGAACCGGTATACCATGTCCACCCGCCGCGCCCGGCATGGGGCAGGGCGGTGTAAACATCTCCGCACATGACAAAAGGTTCCACTTTGTAAACATCGCACTTATCCGGGGTATCGCTATGCCGGACAGGGTTGATCAGGTTCAATAATTCCCAGGCGCGGTTTCGATCTTTCAGCAGCGCAAACGCAATAACCGCCCATACCGCGGCATGTGTATACTGGGCCCCGTTTTCCCTCACGCCTGGAACATATCCCATTATATATCCGGGGTTATTCGCGGATTTATCAAACGGGGGATCGAAGAGTTTTATCAGGCCGTCTTTTCTGTCAACAAGCCGCCGGTCAACCTGGTCCATAGCAGCTTTAGCCCTCTGGGCGCCGGACTCTCCGGATATGACCGCCCAGGACTGGGGTATCGAATCGATTTGACATTCCATGTTGGACGAAGAACCCAGGATTTCCCCGTTATCGAAATACGCCCTTATGTACCATTGCCCGTCCCATGCGTTTTCTTCAATGTTTTGTGAAAGAAGGTCAGCTTCTTTGAGGCATAATTCCGAAAAGCTCGCGTCTCCGCGGTTCAAGCTCAGCACGGACATCGATTTCAGGACATAGTACAGGAAGAATGCCAGCCAGACGCTTTCCCCTTTCCCTTTATTTCCTACAAGGTTCATCCCGTCGTTCCAATCGCCGCTTCCCATAAGCGGGAGGCCATGAATGCCGAAATTCAAGCTCTTTTTTACCGCTAAAACACAATGTTCATATAATGTTCCTGATTTACCGGATCTTTTAGGCGTTTCAAAATAAGATTCATCCCCCGGTTTTACCGGAGGCCCTTCAAGAAAGGCTGCTTGTTCCTCAAGGACCCCTGTATCCCCGATCTCATTTACATAAAGACATGTAACAAGCGGAAGCCATAAATAATCGTCCGAACAATGGGTGCGGATGCCGGCGCCGGATGAAGGATGCCACCAATGCTGAACGTCGCCTTCGATAAATTGCCGCGAAGCGAAGGTCAGTAATTGTTCCCTTGCCATTCCCGGATTGGTATGCATCAGGGCCATGCAGTCCTGCAGCTGGTCGCGGAAACCGTACGCGCCGCCTGACTGATAAAAACCGCTGCGACCCCACAGGCGGCAGCTTATCACCTGATATTGCAGCCATCCGTTCACAAGAAAATTGATAGAATTGTCAGGCGTTTCGATATATACCACTCCAAGGGTGTGTTTCCAGTATTCCCAGACGGCTTCCAGTTCCCGGCGTACCGACTCGGCTCCGTTAAAACGCTGCAGAAAACCCCTTGCTTCATCGACGCTTTTGCCGGAGCCGAAGATAAATATAATCTCCTTCTCATAGCTGTCGTCCAGCTGGAAAATTACCTGCATGGACGCACATGGGTCAAGGCCTGCTCCGGTATTGCCCGATAATCTTTCGCACAGCATTGCGGCGGGAGCCGCCATTGTGCCGTTCCTTCCTATAAACTCGATCCTGTCGCCGCATACGAAACGTGCAGTTTCGTTGGTATCGAGGAAAACGATCCTGTCGGTGAAATCTTTATTGTAGGGATTATAAGCCAGGAGCGCGCCGCTTTTCGGGTCTACTTCTGTTGAAATATGCATATGGAATTTATCTCTGAAGGTACCCATAACCAGCTCATAGTAGGCTGCAGCGGAGAGTATTCTTTTTCGACCGGAGTTGTTTTTAACTTTTAAGACTGCAAATTTTACAGGGTGTTCAAGAGAAACAAAAACCGTCAATTCTGTGAAAATTCCCCACTCCTCATGCTCGAAAATACTGTATCCGAAACCATGGCGGGTTACATAGATAGTTTTTCCCCCGGCTGGAAGTGGGGCGGGGGACCAGAAAAAACCTGTTTCCTCATCGCGCAGATAAAGCGCTTCTCCGCAGGCGTCCGTTACCGGGTCGTTCTTCCATGGCGTTAGACGGTACTCATGCGCGTTTTCGCTCCATGTATACGCGGACCCGCTTTCTGAAACTATTGTGCCGAAATTCCTGTTGGCCAGCACGTTTACCCAGGGAGCGGGAGTCCTGGCCGATAAGTTGGTTGTGATTACATATTCGCGGCCGTCATGGGTAAAACCGCCTAAACCGTTGAAATATTCCAGGTCGGAGCGTTCCCCGAATTTCTCTCCCGTTGTGCCGTAGGGCTGCCTTGACTTTTTACCCGGAGCAAACGGAAACCTGATTATCCTGGGTTGAGCTTTATACTCTATTTGTTCCGCCAGTGTTCCGCCCTTGTCGGTAATTACTATCCGCGTTGCGGTTTGCAGCAATATTTTATCATCTTCGGACATCTGGTCGGTACGCCTTAAGAATATCCTGCCCTGATGTTTCGACCCTGCCTCGGCATATGCCGATATCAGGCCGTTTATCCTTTCACTCATGCTGTCGCGATAAACCGAATGATCCTCATTCCAGATTACGAGGTCTGTTATCAGGCCTTTCAAGCTCCAGAACGAATGCGCCTTCACCATTTGCGTTATCAAGTCAATATTTTCCTGATGTTCGATACTGACAAGCACTATAGGAAGGTCCCCTGAAATGCCATGTCCCCACAGGTCGGACTGCCCCCTTAAATTCTGCCTGAGGATGGCGGGATTCGCCCGCCATACGGGATTTGAATAAACAATGGCGCTCGCAAGACGGCCGTACAATTGAGCTTCGGATTCCGTTGTGTTGATCTGCTGCAATTCTACCTGCCCGTTCGTCCATGCAAGATCGAATACTCTGTCGGCAAGATTGCGGTCCCTGTACTTTTCCATCAATGCGCGTGTGGATTCCCTGCTGCCGCATATTCCGGTAATATAATCGATTGTCGCCGATTCATCGTTTTCCAGTTCAATCCTGCAGCGGATGGAAACAATCGGGTCCAGCACAGAACCTTCGCTGCCTGAAAGAGCTTCCCTGGTCTGCATGGCAAGCGGCCTTTCGGGTGTATTACATCTGCCGATAAATTTATTACGATCGGTTTCATAGGTAGCGCCTTCGATCGAATTGCCATGAACAGCCATAAGATGCAGCATTATAGGAAAGGCGTCCTTTTCAGACCTGGGCCTCCGGGTGCAGATAATCGCCTGGTGCGACCTGATAATTTCCGTTTGTACAAACAGGTTGCTGAAACTTTTGTGCGCGTAGTCATTCGCGGGATAGTTCAAAACAACTTCCGCATAGCTGGTAAGTTCAATAATGCGCTTGGTGCGAGACCTGTTTGTGATTGTAACCCTGCGTAGTTCTATATCGTCTTCCGGGGAAACAGCTATTTTCGTATGAGTTTCTATATGATGGTCCCTTCGCTTGAATTCCGCCCACGACCTTGAAAATATCGCCTCATAATTTCCTGATTTCTGCAGGGCCGGCTGGTATGCCGAAGACCAGTATTCGCCCGTTTTCATATCGCGCAGATAAAGGAAAGTTCCTTCATTCTCCAAAGCCGTATCTTCGTGCCATCTGGTAATAGCGATATTATTCCAGCTGCTGTAACCGCCTCCGGAATTGGTCACCATGACGCTGTATTTGCCGTTGGATAACAGGTGTATTTCGGGCACAGGGGTATTGGGATTGGGAAATACACGCAATAAAGCCTCTCTTTCCTCTATTTTTCTGAGTAATCCGGTTACTTCGATATCGTAAAGGAATGGAACATCCTTGGGTACCCGTTCCTGAAGAAGCAGCTCCGTCGCCTTGAACATCGGGTCTGCCAGAAATCTTCTCTGCATAGGTTTATCCAGCAGGCAATATGCGAGAGCGAGTAAGCTCATCCCCTGGTGATGCGCCATGAATGACTTGACGACCGCATGTGTTTCATTATGGGCAAGCCTTGAAGGAGTATAATCTATTGCCTCATAAAAACCGTATTCTCCGTTAAATCCTTCCGTTCTCAAATTTTCAAGGTTTGTGCATGCTTTATCCGGCGTAACCATGAGGGCCAGGGCGGAAGCGTAAGGGGCGACGACCAGATCTTCGGACAGTCCCCTCTTAAAACCGATATCAGGTATTCCGAATGCGCGGTATTGATAGGCCATAGACGCATCCAGCTTATTATAGCCCGATTCGGAGATACCCCAGGGTATGTTGTTGCGAAAGGCATAGTCGATCTGGCGGCTTACCATGGTTTTATATGTTTTATTAAGCAGGGTTCCCTCGTAAGATGGCATAACAAGAAGAGGCATCAGGTATTCGAACATCGATCCGCCCCATGATACCAGAACGGGTTTTCCGCCGGGCTTTGAAAGCAGCCTGCCGAGCATAAACCAATGTTCCTGGGGCAGCCTCCCCTGGGCAATTGCCACAAAACTGCCGAGCCTGGCTTCGGATGCGAGAAGGTCGTAAAATGAAGGGTCCGGTTTGTGTTCGGCTACATTGTAACCTATTGAAAGAAGATGCGAGGATCTATTGTACAAAAACTCATATTCCATGACTGACATTTCGCTGCAGATTTGAGCCAGGTCATTAATCAAAACGATCCTTGCGCTTGATCTTGCGCCGGCATCCTTAATCGAGGCCCTGAAAGCGGCGAACCATTCATTTCCCTTTATCGATTCGTCATCGTTCAGAATAAAATGTTCGAGTATTGAATCTACCAGCGGCAATAATTTAAGCTCCAATCTTGCGGCTTCTCTAAGGGTGGGGATTTCATTAAGGCCTGACAATTCTTCCCTGAACCGGGCAAGGCGCTTTTTCTGCTCATCATCCCCTTTGTCCCAAATACCCGGTATTAAAGGCGGTAGAAGGACCCAGGGTGAGTAAAAAGACAGTTCCTCCAGGCAATCGTAGCACTGTTTTTCAAGAGCCTTTACCCATTTTTTAATTTTTTCAGAGTACTGCAGATCCAGGATAGAGAGAATTTTTGAGATATCGGCTGTAAGCCCGTTTAAAAGCGGGTAAATTTCAGAAAGGCGGGCAGGCGGGGAATCGATTTTGTCCCTGATATGCTCTATCTCTTCATTTACTATTTTAAATGTATCCCCGCGCCCCTTAACGTTTTCATGCAGGATATTCAAGGTATCGCAAAGCCCGTCAAATATCTTCAGGGATAGTATTTTATTCCCGGGTAATTCCAGCAGCCCGGAACGCAAAACCATGAGATGGCCGGCCATATTTCCGCTGTCGACCGAGGAAATATACAGCGGCTTCAAGGGTTTTATGGTAATTGTATCGTACCAGTTATAAAAATGCCCCCTGTATTTTTCCATGCCTTTCATTGTATGAAACGTTTTTCCCGTTCTGTCCAGCAGTCTGCCCATGGATATATAACCGAAATCGTATGCGGCCAGGTTTGATAGAAGGGACAAACCGATATTGGTCGGCGATGTCCTGTGGGCTGCTGCTCCCAGGAACTTTTCCTGGAAATTATCCGGAGGAAGCCAGTTATCCTGTCCGGTAACGAAGGTTTCGAAAAACCCCCAGGTCCTTCGGGCTATAGTTCTGAGAAAAACAAGCTGTTCTCCTGATAATCCGGCTTTAATGGCAGAAGGCGTCCCGCTGATGATATATGCGATCGCCGGCGATAAAAGCCATAAAATCGAAATGATAAAAACAAACGCACCGGTATATTTAAACATTAAAACTGATACTATTAAAAGAGAAACGGCGGCGACAGGGGAAATAAACATTCTTTTATAAAAACCGATCGGTGATTTCGGCGAATTGTTTTCCGGCTCGCCGGATGTGATCCATTCAAGAAGGCGTCTGTGCGATACGGTCAGACGCCATAATGTCGAGATTATAGCGTTTAGAATGAAATAAGCCTCATATGCCATAAAGACGAACGAAAAACAAAATTGTGTAAAACGAATTCCGGCCGTCCGAACCGATGCCTTACGCGGTTTTTTCATGATTTCAAATAATGACATCAGCAGTCCGGGCAAACCTGTAAGAATGATTACAGCCGCAGGCCAGCCGGAAAGCAGAAGCAGAAGTGCAGATGCGGGAACCAGGCTTCGCCTCAAATTATCAAGGATCTTCCATTTTGATAAAAAAGAAAGCGGATTTCTTACATTGTTATGCCCGAAATCCGAAACGAGGGGTAAGAGCCACTTAGCGATCTGCCAATCGCCGCGGACCCAGCGGTGCCTGCGTTGTACGTCTTTCAGGTAACCTTCCGGATAATCTTCATACAGCTGAATATCAGAAACAAGGGCGCTGCGTGCATAGCATCCTTCCAGCAGGTCATGGCTCAATATCAGGTTTTCCGGAAAACGCCCTTCTATGGATTTTTCAAAGGCGTCGATGTCATATAGTCCTTTTCCTATGAAGGAACCCTCTTGAAACAGGTCCTGGTATACATCCGATACCTCTTTAGTGTAGGGATCGATACCCGATTCACCCCCGTATACTTTAACGAAAGGGGAAGGATTATCCCCGGGATAGCCTGCCTCTACCCTGGGCTGAAGAATACCGTACCCGGCGGTTATGCGGTGTTTTTTTTCATCGTATACCGGCCTGTTCAGCGGATGCGAAATTATTCCCACAAGGTCTCTTGCCGTATTCCGGGGCATCCGTGTATCCGTGTCGATCGTTATAACGTACTTAACATCCTGCAGACGCGAGGGATCGCCGATTACAGTGCTGAACCTGGCCGTACCCCCGCCCCTGAGCAGGAAATTCAAATCCGAAAGTTTGCCTCTTTTCCGTTCATAACCCATCCATAATTTTTCCTGTACATTCCATTTTCTTGGCCGGTGAAAGAGATAGAAAGTGTTTTCTTTTAGCCGCCTGTATTTTTGATTGAGTTTTTCTATTCCTTCTACAGCCTGTAAAAGTAATTGTTCGTCTCCGGGAACGGTTTCATGAACAGCATCGTTAAAATCCGTTAATAATGCGAAATCCAGATTGGGATCCGTGTTCGCGAGATAACGGACTTCAAGGTTTTCAATTAGCGATTCAACCGCCGAGGAGCTGCTGAGAATGGAGGGGACTACAATAAGCGTATGAGCCGATGCAGGTATGCCTTCAGAAAAATCCATTTTAGGCAGTTTTTCAGGGGCGGCTAAGAGAGTTGAAATCCAGTTTACCAGGGATACAGCCGCCTGGCTGGCTGTAAACAGCAGCGGCAGGCTGAATAAAAAAAGCCATTCCCGGTGCAGGTATCCCGGTTTCCATGGCAGGAACAAAGAGAGTGCCGCCGATGCGAATGTAATAATAAATATCGAGCCTATGTATAAGAAGAGAAGCATCCGGGTATTTTTTGTGTGAAATCTCCCATGAGAGAACTTTTCAAGGCCTTTATCGATTAAATAATATCCTATATGTGCGGTGCGGTCATCAGGGCCTTTCAGGGATTTTGCCTCCTGTGCAGCCTGCACGACACTCGCCGCGATTTCCTCTTCCGTCTGCCCGCTTTGAATGGAAAGTTTTTCGATCACATGGCGGTAACGGTCCCGTGTGACAAAAGACATTTTCCCGTAATCTCCGGAAGGGTCCTGTTTTAAAATATTTTCAACAAAGCTTAAATTCTCGACAAATTCATGCCAATCCACGGTATCCAGAAAGCGCAGGCTAATTATGGTATTTGCGATTGAAACCTGGTCCGCTGCCTGGTTTCTGCTTGTTAATTGAATAAGACGGTCGATTGTTTCCCCGTTTTCGGAAAGTTTTTTTTCAAGCCAGACAAGAGGAAAGTTTAGAGCGGAAGTCTGGCCCTGAAGCCTTCGCACAAATTCCGCCACGAAAGAATCCGAAAGCGGAAGGTCGAACTTCGCCATCGCGGCAATCTCGAGAACAATGCCGTCGGTATCTTTAACGGATATATCCAGGATACGGTTAGCCCAGTAATCCGCCCTGTCGTTGTCTATCTGCGAGCGCACCATGCGGTAGGAAACACGCCTCAAGTTTTCAATTAAAGCCAGCCTTATCATTATGGGAATGGCCCAGAGTTCCCCCAGCTTCAAATGTACTATCGACTGATATGCGGAAACAAAACCGGTAAGCCATTTTAAATCCACACGGCCGTCCCCATGGGACACTATCTCCATGGCAATATCGTAAACCCTGGGATAACCGGCCAGCGGGCCTTTTATCAAAGTCGGCAATTCACGGCTGTAGCCCTTCGGCAGGAACCGCTGCGCGAGTCTTATCTGCTCTTCGATCAGATAGTAATTATCCAGCAGCCAGTCCCCGGCCGGCGAAACTTTTCTTTTGGCGTTTTCAGCCTCGGCAAGCAATTCATTTGCTTTGACGATGATTTCTTCGTTTTCTTTCAGCCGGAAAAGAAGCTTTTCCCGCCCTCTTTTAAATCTGACCGAATGTTTTTCAGCCAGGCTTGCGGCGTACTGTTCGAATTGGTCCTGGCTGAAAAGCTCCGCCCTGAGCGGCTGTTCGTCAATATACTCCCTCACTGCCGAAAGATCATTTTTAAGAGATTTTAGAGACAATAAAAACTCCTTGATCTAAAAAAGTAGTTTCAAGGTCATTATAGCACAGTTCGGTAAGAAAGGAAAAGGGGTGAAGGGGTGGGGGGGTAGGACATCAGCTTCTCCATAAATAATCTTCGCCTAATTGCGTTAAATAAATAAGGTCGTCCTTCTTTATCTTAATAAAACCTTTAGTTTCAAGGGATTTTAAAACATTTTCCAGATTTTCATAATTGCTGGGGCTCATATATTTATGCACCTGCCCGGCAATCTCCTTTCTCGATATGCTGTCTTCAGTTATCGACTTATAATATCTGAATATCTCTAAAAATTCTTTCTCGGCATTATTTAAATTTTCCGACATTTTTCGTCTCTTTCGTTATTATAACTTTTGAATTTTTACAGGGAACGATATAGTAAATTTAGTCCCGTCGACCGAATTTATCCTGACGGTTCCCTTTAGTTGCAAAATCAGTAAATTTACCATTAATAGCCCGAATGACTGCATGGTATTGTTCAGGTCGAAACCTGGCGGAAATCCTTTGCCGTCGTCCCGAACAATTAAATTGCAAAGTCCGGTATTTTTATCGGAAAATAATTTTACAAGGATTATACCCGCTTCTCCTTCTGCAAAGGCATGTTTGAGACAATTCGATACCAATTCATTGAGAATAAGGCCGCATGGGATCGCATCATCGATGCCGAGATGGATATCCTCCGCCTCGATTTTAATCATTATCTCATTCCGCTTGTAACTTGAGCGCAGGTTGCTGATTAGTTTAGGAATAAATATCCCGAAGTTGATGTCGGCAAAATTAGTGAATTTATATAAGTCATTTTGGATAAGGGCCATTGTTTTTATTCGGCTTATGCTGTCTATAAACAAATCGGCAGCTTCAGGATCCTTCACATATTGTAATTGAGAGTTGAGCATGCTTTGAATAAGCCGCATGTTGTTTCTAATCCGGTGATGTATTTCTTTTAATAGAATTTCTTTTTCTTTAATTGAAGCTTTTAACTTTTCTTCGGCATTTTTTATTTCAGTCATATCCCTGAACGATTCGACGGCCCCTATGATATTTCCATTAATACCGTATAGAATTGAAGACGTCTCCCAGATACGAATATTTTTATCTTCCGATATGAGGAACCTGCCGGCGATAAGAATGTCTTCAGTTTTTTGAAAATAGCTGTAATTTTTTTCGATTTCGTTAAAGGGTTTCAGCATCAGATCAATAAGTAATCGCTTTTCATAACCATAAAACGGCACTTCATTTTCATAATCCCTTTTCCCGATAATATCCTGCGATTTTACACCTGATATCTTTTCCAGGGCTTTATTCCATAAATAAACCTTCAAATTGACATCGATTACGAACGTCGGATCGGGAATATTGTTAAGGATATTGAATAATAATTCTTCAGAGTGTTTTATGGTTAAATCGTTCAGCTTTTTTTCAGTTATATTTTTAACACAGATAAGCCTGGCCGGTTTGCCCTCCCACGCTGTTGTTATTGAAATGATTTTAACAAAAACCAGGCGGCCGTTTTTATTTAATATGCGGAAGACCAGATCATCCGGTAATTCTTCTTTATTGGCTATTTTATTCTGAAAATCAGAGACTTTTTCCCTGTCGTCTATATGAATAAAATCGAAAACGTTTTTATCTTTTACGTCATTTAGAGAATACCCTAAATTCTCGAGCGGTTTTTGGTTTACATATTCTATTTTATTATCCTGAATAACTATTATGAGATGGGTTGCGTTTTCTAATAATAATTTGTATTGTATATAATTGTTATAGTCCCCTCCCATATATTACTCCCTTATCCGGCCTGCCCGGCAGCTTACTTTACAGTCATATTGAAAACACAATCCCAGTCGGCGGGAGGCGGATTATTCTTAAAGATTATGCAGCGGTCGTAAAATACCTGGCTTGGCCCGTCTTTGTATTTTTCAACATTTTCAATGAATATTGACCTGGCTTCATCCCAATTCCTGTTGCGGTAGAGTTTAAGGCCTTTTTCAAATTTTTCTTTCAACTCGACTGTTTCCTTATTCATCCTGCTTTTTTCCCCGACAATCTCATATATAGTAATCGGTTCTTTTTTCCCTTTTACAGTCATCAAATCAATTTCCCTGCACACATATATATTGCGCACCTGATTATAAACGCTTGACGTGATTAGCGATTTTGTTTTGTACTCTTTATTCGCACCCTCAAGCCTAGCCGCTATATTAACATTGTCTCCAATGCAGGTAAAGTCCATCCTTTCCCTCGCTCCCATGCTTCCGAATATAACCTGGCCAGAGTTTATACCTATTCCTATATCGATACTCGGCTCGTTGTTCGCTATGCGTTTTTCCTTTTCCGCCCCCATGGCTTTCTGGATTTCCAGGCTCGCTTTGCAGGCGTTTAACTCCTTGTCCGGACCGTCGAAAACCGACATCACCTCATCGCCCACAAATTTGTCAATGTCTCCTTTATTTTCGAGTATGATCTGTGTCTGCAGATCCAGGTAATAATTTAAAATCTCCACGACTTCATTGGGTGTCTTACCTTCGCTTATAGTTGTAAATCCGCGAATGTCCGTAAAGACGAAGGCCAGGTCTTTAATTGCCGAGGTTTTTCCCTCCTTTTCAGAATACTGAAGCGTGGAGGCTGAAATATATGGAATAATACCCTTGATTACCGTTACCATCTTGTTTATCTCCAGAGAGAGGGTTTTAAGTTCATCCTGGGAATGGATCATATCTTCATACTTCAGGTTGGATGCCTTGATTTCTTCACTTCCAAGGATCATGTTGGATAAAGTTGAGCTGATCTTCCTTGTATTCATCTGGAGGAATAGAATCGGGAAAACAATATTACTTCCGAAAATGAAAATTAAAATTATAGACAGGTAGATGAAAAATATTGCCAATATTATAATACGGAACTGGGTCTGGCGGTAAGTTTTAAATATTTCGTCCTGGTTGTATTGAACGACGGAATATCCCAATTTCTTATTTCCCATGTAAATAGGGGCGATGATATCATAATTTTTTGTCTGGATGTTATATCGGGTGGTAACATCGCTGATCGCATAATAATCCCATTTCAATGTTTTACCCACGAGTTTGTCGTCCGTTGATAAAAGGATAACAGACCTGGCGGTCGCTTTATCATTTCCGTACCAGGAGATTGAATTAAAAGGCAGGGTAGACGCCTTGTTTTTTGCCTCCAGCCTTTTGAAATATGAGTTGACTTCTAAGTTGAGTATTTCCTTTCCTTTTGTTCTGACTTTCAGATTTTCGAGAATATAACCGGCGCTTTGTTCCGCAAGTACAGTTCCCTCTGCAATAACGGATCCTAAGATAGTCTTTCTGAATTGACTCAGCGATATCGAACTGAGGGATAATATTATGACCAGATTTGTAAGGATAAATAATATTAACAGTTTTTGTAAAATTCCCAGCCGGACAGCCTTTTGCTGTAGTTTTATCTGCTGCATAGCGTCGCTCGATCCCGACAGCGCGATATAACTTTTGTATGACCGGCTTAGATTTCTGGTATTATTGATAATATTGATCGTCTGTATAAAACTGTATATTATCGTCGTTATTATAATTACCCTTGTAAAAAGATCTATATCGCGCATTTCTAAATCTTTATTTAAAATAATCAATATTATTAAAAGAAACGCCAGCCCGGAAAAGATGAAATTCATAATAAACGACACATAATGATAGGGCTTGAAAAGCCCGGGATATTTTTCCTTCAAAAAGACAGAGGCGATTTTAATTAATAATACGGCCGGAGTTAAAAAGAGTAACAAAGATGCCGGGAAAAGCCAGAAATAGGGCACCCCTACATTATTCTTAAAACTGTCAATATTAGTAATAATTTTTATTAATTCGATTTTAATACCTGTGTTTGCAATAATTATCGGCGCCAGCAGCCAGAATAGGAGCATTGTGAAAAATACAATATCGATTATAAGAAATAACGAAATCTGTTTTTTCCCGTTCATAACTTGCCTCGATCAGGATGATTTATAAACCGTCTGCGATAAACAGATTATTTTTATCAACTTAATATTAATAAAACACCATTATAATGAATTATAGACCATATTTACAGTTTAGTCAACTAATAAATTGTTTTACTGTAATGAATTATAATCCGCTCATCAATTTTTCAACTGAAAATTTATTTCATTGCCGGAAAAATAATTAAATTTTGATAAATATGCCAATCAGGGATAGAATCCCGGATATTACCACTGTTAAACATTAACCTTGACGTTAATGTTAATGTTAATTATAATATTAAAAAATTTACTGAATGAGTAATAAAGATGGAGAATTTATCCGGATTGCTTAAAATCGAAGAAGCTGCCGTAAAAACAGGGCTGACAAAAAGGGCCTTAAGGTATTATGAGGAATTAAAGCTCATATTTCCCGTACGAGGAGAGTCGGGTTACAGGATGTATACCGGCGAAGACATTGAAAAGGTCCTGAGGATCAAGGAGATCAAGAGCAGCCTTGGATTCGGATTGAACGAAATCAAGGATATTTTCGAACTGGAAAAGAATCTTATAACTATTATAAAAGATAAGAATTATGATACCGCTTTGATAGGCAGTTCCATTAAAGAGATTAACAGGCAGATCCTTCTGATTGAGGACAAGGAAGCCACACTGAAAAGGGTCAAAAGGAAATATCATGCTATTCTCAAGCAGTTGAAGGAAATAAAATGAAAAAGATCGATTACAAGTGGATCGCTCTCTCCTGCACATCGATAGGGTTGTTTTTTGCCGTTATAAGCGGTAATACCCTGATCGTAGCGCTGCCGGTTATAATGAAGGACCTGAATGCGTCATTTCAGGAGATCATCTGGAGTATGATGGGTTTTATGTTTATAATGAGCATTTTGGTCCCCGCGATTGGAAGAGTGGCGGATATGATAGGCAGGAAAAAGCTTTTTATTGCGGGTTTTATTGTATTTACCCTGGGTTCGCTGCTTTGCGCTTTTTCGAGGACTGGAACAGACCTTCTCTTATACAGGATGGTACAGGCGATCGGCGGGGCTCTAATGGCGGCTAACAGCGTGCCGATAATAACGGACGCCTTCCACAGGAAAGAGCTAGGCAAGGCTTTAGGCATCAATGGAATGATAATAAGCATCGGCGGAGTTGTAGGGCCGGTCCTGGGGGGGCTTTTGATAAGCATGGGCTGGCGCTGGATTTTCTATATAAACGTCCCGATCGGCATTATCGGGACAATCTGGGCCGCAGTCCAGCTTAAGGAACTCGATGTACTTCCGGCGAAGCAGAAATTTGACTGGCCCGGGACAATCCTTTACTCAACCGGCATGCTTGCCCTGCTTCTTTTCCTTACCTTCGGCGGACTCTACGGATGGCTGAAACCGGGAGTATTTATTGCGCTTGCAGGGGCTGTCATTTTATTGCCTCTTTTCGTTTATATAGAATTCCGGTCGGCTGAACCCCTGCTGGACATGAGGCTTTTCGAATCAAGGGCGCTGGCATTTGCATACATGTCAAATCTTCTAAACGGCATAGCCAGAGGAGCGGTTACCTTTCTCCTTATCTTTTATTTCCAGGGGATAAAAGGGATCGACCCTATCCAGGCCGCTGTAATGCTTATACCCTTTGTACTGCCGCAGATGATCGTAGCCCCTGTTTGCGGATGGCTTTCCGACAGGATCGGTTCAAGAATCCTGAGTTCCATCGGGCTCTTTGTATCCGCCCTTGGATTTTTAGGGCTTATCTGGATAAAGCCCGAGAGTTCTTATATGGAATTATCAATAGCAATGATAATTATCGGAATAGGCTCCGGTATGTTCTTTGCGCCGAACAACAAAGCCATTATGGAAGCGGTTCCTGTTGAAAGAAGGGGCATAGCGGGCGGGGTACGCACTATGATGAATAATCTCGGCATGATCGTCAGCATGGCGCTCTGCATGACCGTTATTATTTCCTGCATCACACCGGAAGCCTTCTCCGGGCTTATGACAGGGACACAGGTCGGTTCAAAGGGTATTGCCGTAAAGGAATTTATTTCAGGTTTGAGAATACTATTCTTAATCTCATTTTTGATCAGCATATTTGCAGCCTTTATTTCATATCTGAGAGGGAGTCTGCCTGACTGGCGGCATGACACTGCGCATCAGCAGAAACAAACAGTAGATTTTTAAAATAATAGGAGCTTTTTATGGCATTGATGAAAGCAATACAGGTAAAATCTCCCGGCGCGGATTTTGAACTGGTCAGAATGGAAATTCCAGTCCCTAAAGAGGACGAAGTCCTGATCAAAGTCCAGGCCTGCGGTATCTGCCATGGCGACGCAATAGTTAAAGAGGGCCATTATCCCGGGGTGAAATACCCCAGGATCCCGGGACATGAGGTGATCGGGATTATCGAGGGGCTCGGCCCCGGCGTTTCCGTATGGCAGGCAGGCCAGCGTGTCGGGGTTGGCTGGTACGGGGGCCCATGCCTTAAATGCGACTCCTGCAGGAAAAAAGATTACGCTAATTGTGAAAGTTTTCTTACAACGGGGATTTCCTTCGACGGGGGCTATGCAGAGTATATGACCGCCCACATGCAGGCTTTAAATATTATCCCGGATAAGCTTTCCGCAATGGAAGCGGCGCCGCTGCTTTGTGCCGGCAGGACGACGTTTTCAGCCCTCCGCAACAGCGGCGCCAGAGGCGGAGACATAGTAGCCGTGCTGGGCCTGGGGGGCCTCGGGCACCTTGCGATCCAGTTTTCAAGGAAACTCGGCTTCTACACGGTGGCCCTATCCCGTGGAAAAGAGAAGGAAGAACTGGCTTACAAGCTGGGAGCTCATGCCTATATAGACACGAATGAGTCGAACCCGGCTACGGAGCTTAAGAAACTTGGCGGGGCCAGGGTTGTCATTGCCACGGCTCCAAGCGGAAAAGCGATACAGGATGTGATCAACGGCCTGTGTTTCGACGGGCAGGTGATTATTGTAGCCGGGCAGGGCGAACCTATGCAGGTCGTTCCAGGCCAGCTGCTGGGCGGAAGGCGCTCGATCAGGGGATGGGTATCAGGGCCCATAAGAAATAAACCTGATGATGCCCTTAATTTCAGCACAATATCCGGGGTTATACCCATGATCGAGGTTTTCCCGCTGGAACAGGCGGCCCTGGCTTATGAGAAAATGATCTCATCGAAGGTCCATTTCAGATCGGTTCTTAAAGTATCCGATTAATTGGAGGTCAAATATGAATGAAATCCTTAAATTGATCTGTGAAAGGCATTCTTCAAGAGTGCCCTTTGATGCCGGCCGGCCCCTGTCAGGAGAGGATTTGACAGAGATTCTCGAGGCGGCCCGGTGGACGCCTACAGCCCACAATATGCAGAATTTTGAAATAATCGTCGTTAAAGATAAGAAGGTCCTGGAAATGATCGGAAATATCAAACGGCCTGTTTCCGAGATCTTCATCAGGGAAAATTACCGGCAGTTGTCTTTTTCAGAAGAAGAGCTGATGAGAAAAAAAACAGGAATAATGGGTGCTATGTTTCCGCCCTCCTGGAGAAACCCCGATTTTAAACTTGATAAGGCGGATGAAAAAGAGATTGCTTCAATGCAGAGACCTTTACCGGCCGGCCCCATTTTGCTTATAGTGGTTTATGACCCCGGCAGGAGAGCCCCTGCTTCCGAGGGGGATTTTCTCGGGATTATCAGCCTCGGCTGCTTAATGGAAAATATGTGGCTGGCGGCAGCATCACTGGGGATAGAAATGCATATAATCAGTTCACTGAGTTCCGAACCCGGGGTTAGAAAGATCCTGAATATTCCCGACAATCTTGTAATCGCTTTTTCATGCCGGCTAGGGTATCCGGTTTCAAAACCTGCCGCTTATCTCCGTGTGCGCAGGGATATTATGGATTTCATACATCACAATATATACGGGAATAAGGAGGAAAACAATGGCAATTAAAGGAGAATGGATCAATTATGGAGACCAGAAGGGGTACTTCGCATTTCCGGAAAAAGCCTCGGAGCCGCTTCCGGGTATCATTGTAATCCAGGAAGCATGGGGAGTAAATGAACACATAGAAGATGTTACTAGGCGTTTCGCCGCCGCGGGTTATGCGGCCCTGGCTCCCGACCTGTTTGCGGTCGGCGGAAGCAGGCCGGCTGTACTTTCCCGGCAAAGGATCGAAAAGGCCATACAATTCATGAGAAAGCTTCCCCCGACTGTAATGGGGGATATGGCGGCCAGGGCGGCCGAGATTGCCAAGCTTCCCGAACCGGACAGGACCGAGATAAGCGAAACCTTCGGCCAGTTATTCACGGGCCCGGGCAGGATGATGGAACATATACCAAAGCTAAAGGCGGCGGTTCATCACCTCAGGAAAGAGCGGTCGGAAACAAAGGATCAAAAGGTAGCCTGTGTCGGATTCTGCATGGGGGGAGGGCTTTCGGCCCTGCTTGCCTGTGAAGAACCTGAAATTTCAGGCGCCGCAGTCTTCTACGGGACTACCCCCCCCGAGGATAAAATTCCATCCATAAACTGTCCTGTCATAGGGTTCTATGGCGCAAACGACCAGCGCGTCAACGCGGGGATTCCGGCTTTTGAAAAAGCTATGCGTAGTGCGGGAAAGTCTTATGAGCATTTTATCTACGAAGGAGCCAATCATTCCTTCTTCAATGACGACGGCCTGGTATATAATGTCAAGGCGGTCAGGGATTCATTCGTACGACTTTTGACATTCTTTTCCAAAACTCTTTGAGGGGCGTCCGGGTAATTTCCTTATTTCTGTCAGGTTTTTTTGCAATAAATCTGTTTATTTAACGTCATCATGAATAATGATATGTTGACAACCATTGGAAAACAGGTTAAAATTATTTCGTATGCAAAATATTATAATGCGAATAGTTTGTAAGCAAAATATTTAGTAATTTATTGACGGGAGATGTTTTTTTATGAAGCCGACTGAAGAAAACCTTGATGTAATCAGGCTGCTTAAAGAAGTAATGGTTTTTTTTAAGCATAATATGACTAAAGCCCTTGAGAACAGCGGCCTTACCGTTCCCCAGGGAATGCTTGTCGGCGTGCTTGGGAACCATGGAAGGATGAGAATCCACGAGCTCGGCAGCAGGCTCAGTATGACTGACAGCACTGTATCGGGCGTCGTCGACAGGCTTGAAAAGCAGGGAATTGTAAAAAGGACAAGGAGCCGGGAAGATAAAAGAGTTGTATATGTCAGCGTTTCTCCGAATTTTGAAGAAAAGCAGCAGGAACTTCATGACTTTATGAATAAAGCAATCGAAAACGTGATCAGCAAAGCCTCAGCCAGGGAACTCGATGAGGTAAGGCATGGCCTTAACGTGTTAAAACGGCTCATGGGCGGAACAGTATAATAGACAACTTATTAAATTGGAGTAAAATTCCGTGCTGAAATTAATGAAATATTTGAAACCATATACAATACCTGTAATAGCTGTGTTCGTTCTGGTTTTTCTCCAGGCGATCAGCGACCTATACCTGCCGACCCTTATGTCTGACATTGTGAACAAAGGGATTACCAACGGAGATACAAATTATATCCTGTCAACCGGCGGGCTGATGCTGGCAGTCGCCCTGGGAGGATCCGTCTGCGCTGTTCTGGCGGCTTACTTTTCTGCGCATTCCGCTATGGGGCTTGGAGAAATTATCCGTGAAAAGCTCTTTACGCATATCACCACATTTTCCCTCCATGAATTCGACAAGGTCGGCACTCCTTCAATGATCACCCGTAACACTAATGACGTAACGCAAATCCAAAATGTCCTCGTTATCATGCTCCGGATGATGATAAGCGCGCCGATCATGTGCGTAGGCGGAATCATTATGGCCATATCCAAGGATCAGGGCCTGTCATGGGTAATTGTGGTTGTCATACCGGTCCTTGCCGGAACCATTGCTTTTGTAGCAATAAAAGGTTTTCCCCTTTTTCAATCCATTCAAAAGAAGGTTGATAAGATCAACCTGGTGATCCGGGAGGGATTAACCGGCATCCGGGTTATTCGCGCTTTCAACCGCTCAAGCGATGAGAAAGAGCGTTTCGAAGATGCGAATTCCGACCTGATGCAGACCTCCATCCAGGTTAACCGCCTGATGGCGGTCCTCATGCCCGTTATGATGCTGATGATGAATATTACGACCGTTGCGATAATCTGGGTGGGCAGCATAAGGGTCAATATCGGCACTTCGAATATTGGCAATATGATGGCCTTTCTTCAGTATGCGATGCAGATCTTATTTTCATTGATCATGGCTTCCATAATGTT
The DNA here is from genome assembly GCA_963768055.1 of uncultured Spirochaetota bacterium. GTDB lineage: Bacteria > Spirochaetota > Brevinematia > Brevinematales > JAOACQ01 > CAVYGN01. The sequence continues at coordinate 769,500 of CAVYGN010000001.1, forward strand.
CATTATGGTCCCGAGGGCGCAGGCTTCCGCGATAAGGATCAACGAGGTGCTGGCTATCGTTCCGGAAATAAAAGACACTGAAAGGCCGGAGGCAGTAAGTGACCGGACAAAAGGCTATATCGAATTCCGGGACGTGACATTCAGCTACCATGGCGCCGAGGAGCCGGCTGTACGCAATGTCTCTTTCTCGGCTAAACCGGGCGAAGTCACCGCTATCATCGGAAGCACCGGCTCGGGAAAATCCACGCTGATCAATCTGATCCCCCGGTTTTATGACGCCGACAGCGGAAGTGTTTTAATAGACGGGGTCGATGTGCGGGATATGCCCCAGCTGGCGTTGAGGAACAGGATAGGATTTGTCCCTCAAAATGCGATTTTATTTACCGGGACCATAGCGGACAATATCCGTTACGGAAAGGAAGACGCGAATGAAAAAGAAATTATAAAAGCGGCCCGGGTTGCCCAGGCGGAGGAATTCATCTGTGAAATGAAAGATGGATACGATTCGTTCATATCCCAGGGGGGTATTAACGTATCCGGAGGCCAGAAACAGCGCCTTTCGATAGCGAGAGCCCTTATAAAAAAGCCCGAGATTTATGTTTTTGACGACAGCTTTTCAGCCCTTGACTTCAAGACTGACTCAAGGCTCAGGGCCGCCCTTAGAAAAGAAACCTCCCATTCGACAGTCATTATAGTCGGCCAGCGTGTAGCCACGATTATGGGCGCCGACCGCATTATTGTCCTGGACGAAGGCCGTATCGCCGGGCTCGGCACCCATAAAGAGCTTTATGAAAGCTGCGGCGTTTACCGCGAGATCGTAGCTTCACAACTTTCCGAAGAGGAGCTGGCATGAGCGACAATAAAACGCAAAGACCGGCTGCGCAGCCCCGGGGCGGTTTCGGACGGGGCCCGGGAGGGGGCAGGGGAGGCTTTGGCGGCGGCATGTTCGGCCAGGGACCTGTCCAGAAGGCGAAGGATTTTTCAGGAACAACCCGACGGCTTTTAATATATTTAAGGCCATACAGGATACAGCTGATCATCGTTGCGATGTTCGCAGTTCTCAGCACGGTCTTCAACATCGCCGGGCCGAAAATTCTCGGGTTGGCAACGACAAAACTCTTTGACGGATTGATCGGAAAGTACGGAGCCTACCTGCTTCACAAGCCCGTGCCTTCGATCGACTTCATATACATAGGGCGGATCATTATAATTCTAATCGGACTCTATCTTATTAGTGCCGTGTTCAGCTATATACAGCAGTATCAAATGGCCGGCCTGTCGCAGAAGACCGTTTACGATATGCGGCGCGACTTAAACGACAAAATTTCCAGGCTTCCCCTGAAATTTTTTGACGGAAGGACCCATGGGGAAATTATGAGCCGTTTCACGAATGATATAGATAATATAAGCACAACGCTCCAGCAGAGTCTAACCCAGCTTATAACGTCGGCATGCACCATTCTCGGAGTCCTTGTAATGATGCTGACGATCAGTCCCTGGCTTACATTGATAACTATCGTGACATTGCCGGTTTCCTTTATAATGACCGCCAATATAGCCAAAATGTCCCAGAAATACTTCGGCGCCCAGCAGAAGTCGCTGGGAGAACTGAACGGCCATGTGGAAGAAATGTTCACCGGGCATAAGATTGTAAAGGCTTTCGGTCATGAGAACAGATCCCTGCATGAATTCAAAACGATAAACGGAAGGTTCTACAACGCCGCATGGAAAGCGCAGTTCGTTTCGGGGATCATCTTCCCGATGATGAATTTTATTAACAATATCGGCTATGTGCTTGTATGCGTCGTCGGGGGTATAATGGCGGCAAGAAAGGCATTAAAGATCGGCGATATCCAGGCCTTCATCCAGTATTCGCGTCAGTTTACTATGCCTATAGCCCAGACGGCAAATATCGCCAATGTTCTTCAATCGACAATTGCTTCCGCCGAACGTGTTTTTGAAATTCTGGACGAACCGGAAGAAATTCCCGAAAGTCCTTTCGCTAAACAGATAAAGGCGCCGAGGGGTGAAGTACGTTTCGAACATGTGAAATTCGGCTATAAAGAAGATGTTATTCTGATGGAAGACCTCAATATCGATGTCAGGCAGGGCCAGACAATAGCTATTGTCGGGCCGACAGGTGCAGGTAAGACTACGATGGTAAATCTGCTGATGCGCTTTTATGAACTCGATGGCGGGAAGATAACTGTCGACGGTGTTGATATCCGGGATTTAGAGCGGGGCAGACTGAGGACTATGTTCGGAATGGTTCTCCAGGATACATGGTTATTCAACGGTACGATTAAAGAAAATATCGGTTATGGTCGTGAAGGCGCCAGCAACGATCAAATAATAGAGGCTGCAAAGGCCGCCCATGCCGACCATTTTATAAGGGCTCTCCCCGAAGGCTACGATACTATCCTGAATGAAGAAGCGTCGAACATATCCCAGGGAGAAAAACAGCTTCTCACGATCGCCCGTGCAATTCTCTCGGATCCGGCAATCCTTATCCTGGACGAAGCGACATCCAGCGTTGATACCAGGACCGAAGTTTTCATTCAGAAAGCCATGAAGTCTCTCAGAGAAGGCCGGACCAGCTTTGTGATCGCTCACCGCCTTTCAACCATCCGGGACGCCGAATTGATACTGGTCATGAACCATGGGAACATCATTGAAATGGGAAATCACAAAGAACTGCTGGATAAAGGGGGTTTCTATGCCGATCTGTATAACAGCCAGTTTACAGGGGCCTATGTAGAGTAAATTATTTTAAATTGAATATAAAGAGATAAAAATAAAAAATAAGGAAGAAGAACAATGCCAACAAAAACAAAAACTGACGAAAGGAAAAAACCTGTGCAACTGGGAGCGATCATTTTAGCAGTTATCCTGATTGTCGGGGGAGGTTTCGGCATCTACTGGCTGAGCGATGTTATAAATTATGTAAGTACCGACGACGCCGCGATCGATTGCGACCATGTGGCCGTCAGTTCGAAAATACTCGGCCGTATTCAAAGCCTGAATGTGGCGGAAAGAGACAAAGTGCATATCGGCCAGCTGCTTGTTCAGCTCGACAATTCGGATATAATCGCCCAGGAATCTCAGGCCCTTGCCTCCCTTAAATATTCCAGGCAAAACCTTGTACTTGAAAAAGTCAATCTTGACCATGCCCAGGACGATTTTATACGCGCCAAAGCCTTGTTTAACAGCGGGGTGGATACTAAAGAGCAGTATAATCACGCCTCAAAGTCCCAGGAAACAGCCGCTGTTCAGTATGAGATCGCACAATCCCAGGTGGATACAGCTCTGGCGCAGCTCGGCGTAATTCAAACCCAGCTTTCAAACACGAAGATCATTGCGCCGATTGACGGTAGCGTCGCCAAACTTAACTATATTCAGGGCGACGTCGTGCAGCCGGGACAGTCGATCTTCACTATTAACAACCTTAGTAAAGTCTGGGTAACAGCCAATTTCGAGGAAACTAAAGTCCGCCGTATACATATTGGAGCTGAAGCTGAAATTTCAATTGACGCTTATCCCGGAAGATCTTTTAAAGGCAGGGTTTCGAGGATAGCGGCAGGTATAGTGCCGCCATCTTTTTCGATCGGAGATTTTACAAAGACAACGCAGCGTATACCGATAACTATAGAATTTGAAAAGATACCTGATACACTAGTGGCATTGCCGGGAATGTCGGTCGAGGTTAAAATTAAATCCAGATAGGACGACCAGATCAATATACATCCGTTATGAAGTTGATTTTTTACTGTGCTTATTCGTAAGCTTAAGTGCCCGTAGGGTATGAACTGCATGGCTTCAGAACTCACGGCTTTAGCTGGCAGTAATGTCATTTCGAGGATAACAGCCCTAAAGGGGCTGTATGACGAGAAATCCACCTTCGAAGAAGATTTCTCCCGATCTGCCGGGTCGGGATAAACCCTTTCAGGATAAACACTGCGTTCGAAATGACAATCCTTTCATAATGCGAGATAAAAATTGACCTCATAAAAAAACAATTATTGTTTTGAATCAGCGGGAAAAGACTGCTGACTGTCGACTTCCGGCTTTGGACTACCGATTTTTATGAACCAGGGAATTATTTTCGATGTTTCTTTTTGATAAATTGAATATTCGCTGTATTTGCGGCTTGAAATGGATTCCGTGAGTACGGTCGATCCCTGGAACAAAAGGGTGAGAAGAACAGCTCCGGCGCAGCTCCAGTTGAGCCAGATGCCCGACGCCGAGCAGCCTAGAAAATAAACCGTCCACCAGATGCATATCTCTGCAAAATAATTGGGGTGCCTGGAATATCTGAAAAGGCCATGAGTGAGAAATCCCCGGGAAATGTCTCCTTCCGCTTTGGCGGCTGATCCGGCCGCCGCTTTTTTATCCTGTTGAAAGTTCCATTGCTGCTGATCGGCTATTGTTTCAATGACAAGGAATGCAAGGAATAAAATCGAAAAAAAGATATCGATATTTTCGGGAGGTTTGCCCCTGTTAATGTAAATAATATAAACGGGCAGCGAAAAGAGCAGTATAAGGATATGCTGGTAAAAAGATATGAAAAACAGATTAAACAATTGCCATAAGGTTTTGTTCCTTACAATCTTGCGCAGCTCGGCCCACCGGTAATCTTCCTTGTCTGAATATCCTCCCTTTCTTGCAAAGTTATAAGTTAGCCGCGCACCCCATAAGGTTACAAGTACAGCGGCAAAAATAAGGCGGATATCGGGCCAGCCATGCCAGGCAAGTATCCAGACATAAATTACCGGTGTAATACTCCAGAACCTGTCCACCCAGGAATAATCGTTAGTTGCAAAGCCCATCAGGAAGCTTGTTATCCCAAAAGTGCCGGCTGTAATGATAAGTATGTACATTGGTTCGCCGCTGCAAACGAAGACTAAAGGATGGCCTCCTGAAAAGACAGCCATCAAAGCTAAAGCAATTAGAACTGTTAATATCGAGAATAAAGCTAATTTAATTTGAAGGCTCCTCACCGAGTATCGAATGGGCCCAACCTTGCCGCCCTTGTGCCGACTTGCTCGGCGTGAAAAGGCTATGTCCTGTAAGGAGGTTATTAGAAGGGCCCTTAAATCATATTATATGATTCTTTGAAATATATAACAATAGAATGGCCGTTTATCTTTCGCAGAACGGAAGGCGGTTTTTCCTGTAATGGTGATCCCTGCATTCCTTGCAATTCCCATGCCTTGGGCATTTATTTTTCAGGCAGGGGCAATCCCGGCGGTTTTCTGATGTACTCATTAATTTTCCAGAATTATTTTTTATTCGCGGCTGAAATGTTTGAAATCCCTGCAAGCTCGATCAAGCTTACCGTATTTTTCAGCCTGACCAGAAGCCTTCTGGGGGAGTCCTCCACCCAGAATAGCATTTCCTTCCTGTAAGGCTCTATAAGCCGGCCTAAAAAAGGATCGGTGGAAAGAAGACCGACTTTATCCGTATGGAAATCTCCCGACAGGGTATGAAGAGTCTCATGACCCATATTTACCAGCGAAACCGGGATAGGTTCTTTAAGAATCTCGGGAACAACAAAGAAGAATATTCCCGATTTCCCTGTTTCCATGAACCTCAGCGCAAAGAAGGACCCTGATATGGAGTCCCAGGCAGGAAAACCCGGCCTTATTTTGATCCTGCTTTGTCGGCTTTTGACTTCATATCCGTTCCAGTTTTTATTTTCATAATCTATCCACCCATTTTCAGGATTAAGGCGGTAATGCCATTCAACGAGGCCTTTATAACCGGCGGGGGCATTTTCCTCCCTGTTGGTTCCATAGCCGCCAGATGATTCAAGCAGGGTCGCCGATCTCAGATCGATCCGGAAAAACATATTATAATTCGTGTATGAATCGGGCAGCTTTTTAGGCCGGGAAACCCTTATGCCTTCTTCATATACAAAAGCCTCTCCGCCTTCCGGGGGGATAATGCTTACAAAATAGATATCCATATTCTTTTCCCCGCCGATATACTGGATATAATGAAGGAATTCACCGCTGGGAACAGAAAGATTTTTCGCCGGTTTCATCGGGATCATCGTTACTTTTCCGGCCATGGGAAAAGCAATCGCAACAAAAAATAATATAAAATTAATAATAGCCGGTCCGGCCCGGTAAAATCCGTTCATTGAACTTTCCCTTATTTTTTATGTCATTATAGCTTGAAGAAATAGATATGGCAATAGAAAACGAGTTGGGAATTTGGGGGTTTTAAACGAGATCTTCACTTATCCGGATACGCGGCCCATTTCTCTTCAACTGACTTAATATACCTGACCTTTTCAGATTCCTTCAGGAAACATGCGTTGAACCCGTTTATTATGATGCTTTTAATTTCTTCAAACGTAAAATTCAGTTTGCTGTAAAGATTCCAATATTCGTCTATGGTGCTGACGTGGAAAAAAGTAGGGTCGTCTGTATTGATCGTAATGATGACTCCCCTATCGTACAGTTCCCTTACAGGGTGGTCCTCGATTTTCTTGACGATTTTTTTTGTAAATACGTTGCTTGTAATGCAAATTTCAAGGGGTATTTTATTTTCTTTGAGATATTCTATAAGCTTGTCATCCTGGATGGCTGTTATGCCGTGTCCGATCCTTTCGGCATGGAGCATCAGCAGGGAGTCCCAGATGGATTTAGGGCCCTCATCCTCACCGGCGTGAGCCACCGTATGCAAACCTTTCTTACGGGCTTCCTCGAATATTTTTTTGAAATTTTTCGCCGGCCCTTTTAACTCGTCCCCGCCCAGGCCAATACCTATAATATAATCGTTTTTGAAGGACATTGCGAGCTCAAGGTTATGAGCGGCATTCTCAACGCCGAAAGTACGCGAGATGTCAATAATGATGCGGATGGTTATTCCGCGGACCAATTTGATCTCATCTATTTTTCTGGTAATTACCGACATTATTTCATCAAATTTCATTCCTTTCTGGATGAACATTGAGGGAGCGAAAAAAAGCTCGCAGTAGACGATATTATTCATTGATAGATAATTGGCCGCATCGTCGAACAAGGTTTCGAAATCGGAAGGCATTTCGAAAAGGTTTTGTATTGTAAGAAAAGAATGGATGAAATCCTTTAAGCTGTTGTAGGAGAATAATTTGTTAAGGTCCAATGGGCTCTTTCCGGTTTTATGCTTCCTGGTTAGGAATTTATTTACTGTGTCGATACTGATCATACCTTCCGCATGGAGATGAATTTCGGATTTGGGTATCGATTTTATAAACGAATAAAATCCGTCTTTTGTCATAAATGGTTCTCCTGTGAAAATGATTGTGCGAATTCAGCACAGTTAAGCTTATATATTAATCGGAAGATATTGTTATTAAATAAAATAGATATTGTCAGTCTTAGATTTTTTTAAAAGAAAGGTAATTTATATCGCGAAACGGACTCATTTTTCTGTAAAACAATGTCGGGAAACCATCGTAAATATTTTCTTCGATCAAATTTCTATAATTATTTTCAAGCCGCGGGAAATCAGAGAGAAGTTTTCCGGCGTATTCGGCGTATTCCCTTACATCGGTTACAAAATTAATTATTCCTCCTTTTTTCAATATCCGGATAGATTGAATCAAAAATGAGGGTTTCATGATTCTGTTTTTCCATTGTCTTATTCGAAGCCATGGATCAGGAAAATTTATATGAATTTCGTCGACTGTATTCTCAGGAAAAAGGAGTTTAAGGGCCAGCTCGCCGTCGCTGTCCAGAACACGGTAATTATTAATATTCCTTTTGACAAGCCTTTCGGAGGTTTTGTTGGCCCTTTTTCTTGATATCTCTATGCCGATAAAGAAAAAGCCGGGATTTGACGCAGACCTTTCTATCAGAAAATCTCCATGCCCGCATCCCATATCGATAACGGTATAACGGCCTTCAAGTATAGAATGAAAATTACTTATAGATTTTTCATCATACTTGCTTACTTCATTAACTATTACAGGAAAAGTGTTTTTCTGCACTAAGAAACCTTAATATTCGATAATTTTTGGGACAACGATGCTGCCGGACTCGAAGCGCGGCGCCATCTGCGAAATTTCCTCGACTTTCATCGATTCTTTTAACGCATCGTTCCTGACAGTATTGCTTTTTTCTACTGCATGCGTCATGGGGGGTATTTTTTCAGTATCAAGTTCACTTATTTTTTCTATAAAACCGACTATTTTTGAAAACTGCATCAGAAAACTGTCCTTTTCATCGCCGGTAAATTCCAATTTAGCAAGAAGGGCGGTTTTTTCAACATCCTGTATGGTAATTTTTGACATCAGACAACCTCCGGATTGCACCTATTTTACTGTATGGCCTCGTTTTAGTCAAATTTGTTATGCATGATACAGGGTCCTTGACGCCTGTTTTCTGGATTCATCAGGTGAAACGATAATCTCCACAAGTTTGATTGCCGCATCCAGGGAAGTTCCGACTCCCTGCGAGGTAATGATGTTCCCGTCTATTACAACTCTGTCTTCCAGCCTGTTGCCTGTTAATATTTCAGTTCCCGGAAAGCAAGTATAATTTCTGCCCTTCAATATTCCGGCCCTGTCGAGAACCATCGGAGCCGCGCAAACAGCAAAAATCAACTTATTTTCCTTGTTGAATTCCCTTACAATCCGGAGAAGAATTTCGTTTTTAGCGAGTTCCGCTGCGCCTGGTCCCCCGGGGATCAATATTCCATTATATTCCCTGCTGTCGATATCACTCTCATCCTTTAATATCCTGTCAGTGCTGACAGTAAGTCCGCTTCTACCCCTGATTGAGGACGAACCCACGCCGTATATATCAACGGTTACTGCTGCCCTGCGGAGGAGGTCTATTACTGTCACGGCTTCGGTTTCTTCGAAATTTTCCCCCATGATCATGCAATACTTCATAATTTCTCCCGGTTATTTGATAGTCCATACCTTAAGTTAATTAAAGGGATTGAAAATGGCAAGAAAGACTAAAACGGAAAATTGACTTTTTGACATATAAAGAAAAAATTGAAGGCTTTTTTGGGTCATAATGACGCAGAAAATAAGCCGGAAAAAACGGGTAAAAACCTCATATTTCTTTTTATTTCAACAGTTGAGTAAAGTTTTCACATGGCATATAAGTTGCGAAACTATTAATAGAAAAGAGGAGAGGATTTTATGAATAAAAAGAATATTAAATCGAAGACCCCTTCAAAGCTGGATAATTGGGCTCGCTATTTGAAAACCAACGCAGTTTCGTTGTATCTAAGAGAGATCGATAGAATACCCCTTTTGAGCAGAAGCGAAGAAATAGAGCTTTCAAAGCAAACCGCCGCAGGAAATATGGAGGCAAAGGAGAAACTTATAATTTCAAACCTGCGTTTTGTTATTTCCATAGCTAAAAAATACCAGGGCTTCGGGATTCCGCTATCCGACCTGATAAGCGAAGGAAATCTCGGATTGATGTCGGCGGTAGATAAGTTCGATTATAAAAAGGGCTTCCATTTTATTTCATATGCGATTTGGTGGATAAGGCAGTCAATCATGAAGGCCTTATCGGAAAAATCCAGACTGGTCAGATTGCCTATGAACAGATCTAATGAATTGATGCATATCTGGAAATTCATCGAGGAGTTTTCCAAAACATATGGAAAAAGGCCGTCGGATGATTTAATAGCCGAGTATCTTTCTCTTAATAAAAGCGATATTAAAAAAGTGCTGGAGATTTCCCAGGCACATTCGTCCCTTGAAGATCTGTTCAGCGACGATGATAATGGTTCGGCCGAAGAAGTCTTCGAGGATATGGAAAGCGAAAACAGGCCCGATGATATGGCGATCACTTCTTCACTTAAAGAGATGGTGAGGAAGGTTCTGAATAAACTCCCGGCCAGGGAGAAAAGGATCATTGAATATCGCTTCGGATTGAACGGAGAAGAACCGCAATCGCTGTCAAGCATAGGGGACAAACTTCATTTGACAAAAGAAAGGATAAGGCAGATAGAAAAAGCGGCTATCAATCAGATCCGTAATTATACGGAATGTCCCTATCTATACGCTTTTCTAAACTGAAGGTTACTTGCCTGCTCCGAAGGGACCGAAGGGTAGGGAAGCCCCAAATTTAAATAATTTTCCATTGCAAAAATTTGAAGTTTCTTTATAATGATCGATATTCTAAGATATAAGGGTGGATGGAAATTTTTCCGATGGAAAAGGCAGCAGTTACCAGTCAGAAAATCGAACTGTATGTAAATTTTTTATATTCAGGTATTATTTTAAAAGGGGATTCTTTTGCATTATCGGGGGAAAAAGTAAATACCGCTTCGGTTCCATTCACGGTGGAGATGATCGAAAATCTGAAAGCAAAGGGCATACAGAAAATTTATTACGAGCGGCCTCCGTTGACACCGAAATCGGGTATTTCAAAACCGGCAGTCGATCAGCCGAATATAAATGAAGCTGTAAATGTTGTACAGGAGTTGGAATACGCAGTCAAGGCGAAAACCATACTTCCACAAAAAGAATTAGACAAGGTCTCCGGCGATTTTGTCGAGAATATTTCAGCCAGGGATGATTCAGTCCTTAATCTCCTGGAGTTAAAAGACATCGATGATTATACCTTTACACATTCGATAAATGTGACTCTGTTGGCAATTATGCTTGCTAAAAAGATAGGCTACAGCAATGAAGGACTTAAAATAATTGCAACAGCTGGACTTCTTCATGACATAGGAAAAACATTGATCCCGAAAGAGATCCTGAGTAAGACAAGTGAAATTACGGATGAAGAGTATGAAATTATTAAAAAACACCCTGTTTACGGCTATGAGATAATAAAATCCTATTCCGGATATCCCTCGCTTATCCAGAAGATAGTCTTGCTGCATCATGAAAAAGTATCGGGTAAGGGATATCCTTTCGGGTTAAGAGGAGAACAGATGGGAGAAGGGGCGCAGATAATAAGCCTTGCCGATATGTTCGACGGTACGACAAACCCAAGGGTCGGGACTGCGGCCCGCCCTTTCTGGTATTCACTGACCCAGATCAACAAGGAAAGCGGTTCGAGTTTTTCACCAAGGCTGGCTAAAACATTTACAAATGAAATGCCGTATCATCTTACAGAAGATGAAATATTTAAAAAAGGTTCTTTTGTTACCCTTAACACGGGCGAGATTGCCGAAGTTATCGACTACGATTATCCGCAATCTCTATCTCCCTATGTAAATATATATATAAACTCCAAGAAGGAAATAGTGCGCTTTCCCATCCAGATCAATCTGGAATATGATGACACAAGGTTTATAACCCAGGTTATCCAGGACGAGAATGCAATAACCAAACTCTCGGAAATAAGCGAAAAGATCGGCGGTAAAAAGCAAAAAGAGGATAAAATAACAACAAAAGAAAAAAGGCAGGGGCTCTTTGAGGCAAAAATTGAAAACCAGGGTGACGATAAGGAATTGCCGATTGAAAAGATCAAGGCCAATTCAGTCGATCCATCGGTGCTTAAAACCGATGAAAGTTCGCTTAGAAAATAATGAAGAAAGCTTTTAAATATAAGCTATGCAAAAATAGCAATGTCTCTTTAATTGTTGTATAATTAGTCTAAAATAAGTGGAGGAGTTTGTCTATGACTAAAGCAGATTTCATTGTGAAGTACTCTAACAAAATCGGGGAAAGCAAAAAACGTTCAGGCGAGCTTGTGGATTCTTTTTTACTTACAATCCAGGAAAATCTATTGAAAGGCGAATCCGTTCAATTTGTCGGTTGGGGGACATTTCAGGTCCAGAAAAAACCTGAAAAGATCGGCAGAAATCCAAAAACAGGCGAAAAAATAAAAATTCCCGCCAAAAAAGTTGTAAAATTCAAAGCCGGTAAAAAACTGGCTGAAAAAGTCAAAAAGTGATTTAACTGAAAATCCTCAAAGCAGCGGAAGTCTGGATGGGATAGGGGAGTTATTTCATTGACCTCCGGGGGTTTATAGGTCGTATTCTTATCGTATCGTAAGGGCTGTTCCTGATTGTCACTTCGAGTATAAATGCTTATATTTGCTATTATAAGCGGGGCTTATGCTGAAGGAGGGCAAAGTGCCTAGGGTATTAGTCATCGATAATGATAAGAATTCATTTACGTCTGTAAAGGACATTCTTGAATTTGAAGGGTTTGAGGTATTTATCTCAACAACAGGCAAGGATGCAGAAATGAGGGTCCTCAACGAGACCTACGATACGGTAATAATCGATCTTTTTTCACCGGCATATAACGGTGTAGAATTGATCAAACAGCTTCGTAAAATAAACAAGATTGTTCCGATCATTGCCGTCTCCGAAAGAACAAAAGAGGAGGATAAAGTCTTCGGTTTAAATTTGGGAGCTGATGATTTTATTACAAAACCTTTTTCAATGATGGAGCTTCTTGCCAGAATAAGGGCCCATTTAAGAAAAATCAATATGATAAAATCAGGGACCCTGACCAGTATGGGAGCGTTAAACGGTTATGAGCCCGTAACTATCAAAATCGGGGACTCTTTGATATATCTTGATAAAATGATTTTGAAACACAACGATTTGGAGGAACCTTTGACTCCTAAAGAGCTGGGTATTATAAGGCTCCTCTATAAGAACCGGGGAAAAGTCGTATCAAGGGATGTTATGATGAAAGAAATATGGGGCGACGGCATATATGTAACAGAAAGGGTCATAGATACGAATGTCGTTTCAATCAGGAAAAAGATAGGAGATACGGGAAGAAAGCCTAAATATATAAAAACTGTTTTCGGAGTAGGTTATAAAATGGTGGAATATTAATTGATTAAAATTGCCGCGGTATCGATTTTGTTTTTATTTATGCTTCTTTCCATTGTTTTTACAGCGCCTCTCATAATAAACCCGGTTACATTAGACAACGGAAAGTTCATGTTCTATGGCGCTTCTGATTCAGATACGTTATCCAATAATATAAATAGTCTTTTCACACTCGGAATAAGATACGGCATTTCGGATGGTAATGAAATCGGTTTGAGAATACTTTCAAGCGATTTTAGCGGCGTTATGGGGGATTTTAAAACGAGGGTTCTCAAGAACGACCCTTTCACTGTAACATTTGACGCCGGCCTTGGATTTACAGCTGATTCTTATGTCGTCAATATCGCATTCTACCTCGACGCCGAAATTGACAGGAATTTTGCCGTGTTTATTGCAGCCAGGGGGACATATCCCGCCAACGATATTATCGATACTACAGACCTTCCGACCCAGGGGTTTGTATTTTCACCAAGGGTGGGGCTTGAACTATTCAGGGGCTTGAACTTTTCCTTAATAATTGAAGGAGGGGTTGTAATGAGCTGGTATTCCCCTCAACTGGATTATAATGCAGCCGCTCTTGCCGGGTTCAAGATCTGATCCCGCGGTTATTATTATGCTGAAATTAAACGGCATACTGCCTATCAATAAACCTTCCGGAGTAAGCTCCTTCGATGTAATACGGATTCTTAAACATCGTTTACAGCTGGATTGGAAAAAACAAAAAATCGGCCATGGAGGGACCCTGGATTACCTTGCCTCAGGTGTTCTGCCGGTACTCCTAGGAGAAGCTTCGAAAGCCTTCGATTACCTGTTGTTGTCAGGTAAAGAATACGAGGCTGTAATTCAGCTTGGTGTTGAAACGGATACGGATGACGCTGAAGGTTCCATAATAGGGACATTTGACAGGGAAATCGAAAGGAAGGATATTGAATCGGTTCTTCCAAAATTCCAGGGTGTTATTCTGCAGGTCCCGCCTTATTATTCCTCTCTTCACATAAACGGACGTAGGAGTTATGAACTTGCCCGTAAAAACATATTGATCGCTAAAGACCCTAGAAAAGTTGAAATTTCGGATATTACTATAAACGATTATAATAAGGATGAAAAGAGGCTTACCATCAAGGTGGCCTGCTCTTCTGGGACATATATAAGGAGCCTTGCAAGGGATATCGGCAGGGAACTTTCATGCGGCGGCCATATACTACAACTTCAAAGGCTGTCGAGTTCCGGAATAAGGATTTCTGATTGCGTATCTTTTGAAGAAGTAGATATCGCGAATATTGAAAGGATTCTTCTCCCTCTTAATACAGCGTTATCGCTTCCGGGCCTCAATTTACTCCCGGATCCGGAATATGTGAAGAACGGCCGATTACTTAGCCTTGATTTGTTCAAGGAAGAGGCCTTAGACGACGGGTTATACAAAATCGTCAAGGGCGGATCGGTTCTGGCTATAGTTGAAAAGAAAGGCCCGCTTTTCAATTATTTAAGGGTCTTCAATGAGTAAAAAAGGGATTCTTCTGGTAAATCCTTTTATCGAGGATTTCGCGGCATACGATCACTTTTCTAAACCTCTGGGCCTGCTCCATCTGGCCTCCTATCTTAAGGAACATTTTGAACTTTATTTTGTCAACGCAGTTTCCAGGTCCGGTGGCCCGGGAACACCCCGTATAAAATTCAATGAAAACGGGACCGGTCCATTTCCATTTTATTTCATCGACACCCCGAATGTATTAAAAGACATTCCAAGGCGCTTTAAAAGATACGGGATTGCCCCCGAATTATTTTATAATGAATTAAAAAATGTTCCGTTTAATCCGGATTTTATTTTCGTAACCTCGGGAATGACATATTGGTACACGGGCTTAGCCTATACTATAGGCTTATTAAGGGAATATTTTCCGGACTCAAAAATTGTTCTGGGAGGGATCTATGCGGCGCTCCTGCCGGAGCATGCCCGCAGTGCGATAAAATGCGACTATATAGTGCCGCACCAGGGAATTTTCAAAGCGCTCTCGGCAATTGAAAAAATAACCGGCTTAACTTTTGAAAAAAAACTGAAATTTCCGTCTTATGAGCTTCTAGGCGAATATTACTACGCACCTGTGATGACTTCAACAGGATGTGTTTTTAACTGTGCTTACTGTGCGGTTGATTACCTTAACTCTTTTTCCAGGTATCCGGTTTCCCTTGCCGGAAGGGCTATCATAGACCTTTGTAAAATTTACGGGGTAAATAAAATAGCCTTCTACGACGACGCTTTATTATTCGATTCCCCGAACCACCTGGATAAAATCCTTGAAATAATTATAGAATCCGGAATCAAGGCCCGTTTTTACACCCCTAACGGCCTGCATATCAAGTTCCTTACATCCGAAACAGCGGCTTTAATGAAACAGGCCGGTTTTACTGATATAAGGCTCTCGCTGGAATCCCAGGATGAAAAATTTCATGAGGCTGAAGGGAACAAGACCTGCCTTTCCGAGTTCAAGTTATCGATGGAAATTCTTACAAGAGCGGGATTCGAACAAAAGGATATAAAATGTTATGTTCTTGTAAATCTTCCGGGCCAGGATATCGGATCGATTGAGGCAACGATTGAAACGGTGCACGGGCTGGGGGCGATTCCAATGCTCTCGTATTATTCCCCCATTCCTCACACCCCGGATTTTGACAGGGCCTCCCGTATAACAGATGTGTCAGAGCCATTGTTTCAGAACAATAATGTTTACCTTTTTCGCAGCGGTTTCGATATGGAGTACCTGAAGCATCTAAAAGCCAGGGAACTCTTATTCAGGAAGCAAGCTTAGCCTTTAGCCTTATTATGACACTGCCCAGGGCCTTTGAAACAGGGCAGTTCTTTTCAGCGTCTTCGGCAATCTGCTGGAATTTCATTTGATCTATTCCGGGTACTTCCGCTTCAGTGTCAAGATCGATTTCCGGAATAACGAATCCCCCTCCTTCGCTTACTATATGGACTGATGCAGTAGTGCGGATGCTTTTAGGTTTAAACCCCTCCTGGCCCAGCGCAGCGGCGAAAGCCATTGAAAAGCATCCTGCGTGAGCGGCGCCTATCAGCTCTTCCGGATTTGTTCCCGGGCCGTTCTCAAAACGCGAGGAAAACGAATAATTCCCCTCGAATGCACCGCTGCCGAGCCTCATCGTTCCTTTACCGGTTTTAAGTTCACCTTCCCATACCGCCTTTGCCGTTCTTACAGCCATAACAACCTCCATATTTTTTGATAAGGGCAGTTTAATATCTCAAGAATCTCCGTTTAATGAACAATTTAATATTATGTTTGCCCTATGGGAGCTACCTATCCGAAGGGTATATTTAGAAGCACCCATAATTAAAGATACAGATTCGTTTTCTCTTCGGCAAGCCCGGCGTAACTACTGTTCTATATGAAATACCTGGCCTTCAGCGGGAAAAAGCCCTTCCTTTACTTCCTGTGTGTAGGATGTAACAGCCGATTTGATAATACCGTAAAGATCGGCATATTTTTTAACATGCCTAAAATTCGATTCTTTATCCAGCCCGAGCATATCGGTTATTACAAGGACCTGGCCGTCTGTGTAACGTCCTGCGCCTATGCCTATGGTCGGGATTGAAATCCTTTCCGTGATTTCCCTGGCAGCTTCTTCTGTAGTTCCCTCGATAACAAAAGAGAAAGCACCGGCTTCCTTAATAGCCATGGCATCTAAAATGAGTTCCTCGGTTTCTCCGGCGTTTTTGCCCATGATCCTGTGGCCGAAACGGCGGATTGATTGAGGTTTAAGCCCAATATGGCCCATTACAGGTATTCCAATGGTTGTAATTGATGAAATTACCGGCGCAAGCGCCGCTCCTCCTTCGAGCTTTACAGCGTCGGCATGAGCCTCTTTCATGAATCGGCCGGCATTTCTGATGCTTTCTTCGCTGGAAGTTCCATAGCTTAGAAAAGGCATATCTGCTATTATAAAAGAATCGGGTGCGCCCCTCCTTACTGCTTTAACATGATAGATCATTTCGTCCATGGTCACCGGCAGCGTGCTTTTATATCCGGAGTAAACCATACCGGCGGTATCTCCGACAAGGATTAAATCTATCTTAAGTTCATTGAGGATCCTTGCCGTCAGGGTATCGTATGCCGTAAGCATTACTATTTTTTCCCTGTTCTTAAGGGACATGATTTTGCCGACAGTCATTCGGACCTCCTTTAATTATAAAGTTTAATATGCATCAAAACCTGCTTCTTTAGAATAAGCCTGTTGACCGGGGAAATAAAAGACAGGCCGATAGCCAGGATCCATAGCCTTAAATCAAGGACCGGCACGGTTTTAAAAACAGTGCCAAGGGGTTTTATGTAGATGATAACCGGGATCAACGAAAGCATCAGCAGGCTGGATAAAAAAAGCAGGGGGTTCGGCCGCAGGAACTTGTCCTTGAGTTTACCATCCCTCAGGAAATAAATGGAAATTTGCGGTGAAATAAGCGTGACTGAAAAAGCTATGGTCCTTGCCATTTCCGCGCTTTTTGTCAGGCGGAAGGTTATTATAAATGAGAGCATGATGCACAAACCGAAAACAAAACCGTCCAGTACCATATTGAAATGTTCGGGAAAGGTGAGGAGAGGTTCGGCGGTTTTCACAGGTTTTTTTTTCATAATACTTTCATCCAAAGGGTCCATGCCGATTCCGACGCTTGGGAGGGATTCCATCACTATATTCGACAATAATATCTGAATGGGAACAAGCACGGCAGGGTACCCGAAAAGCGGTGTGAAAAGAACCGCGATTACTTTGCCAATATTATTTGTGATCAGGTAGCGAACAAGCTTTTTAATGTTCCGGAAAAGTGTGCGGCCTTCCCCGATGGCTTTTATAATTACTTCCAGATTATCTTCTGCAAGAATCATATCCGCCGCTTCCTGGGCAACCTGGCTGCCGGAACGGCCCATAGCTATACCGATATCGGAGGCTTTAAGAGCCGGAGCGTCGTTTACCCCGTCTCCAGTCATAGCTACCGTGTGGCCTTTCTCTCTAAGCTTTTCCACTATTCTGAGTTTATCCAGCGGTGATACCCGGGAATAAACACTGAGATTCTCTACAATCGATGAGAACTTATTTTCATTCATTCCTTCAAGTTCATGGCCTTCGATAATCTGATTTGGATCGGCGGCGATACCGACGCTTTCCGCTATAGAAAGTGCGGTTTTTCTGCCGTCCCCCGTAATCATGACGACCTGAATATTCGCTTCATGTGCGTTCTCGATCACCCTTTTTACCTCGTCCTTCGGAGGGTCGTAGAGGACTGCCGCTCCAAGGAATACGAGCCCTGACGCCATATTAGCCCCGATTCTTTTATTCCAGTCCGGGGCCGGTTTTCTCGCGAAGACGATAATGCGGAATCCCTTTTCCGCCTTTTCCGATAGCTCGCTTAGTATATGCATGGCAAAATGTTCATCGAGAGGTTTCTCCTTTTCATCGGAATAGTAACGGGAACAGAGCGGGAGTATCTTTTCGAGGGCTCCCTTCATATAATAATTTTTTTTACCCGATGCGTCTCTAATAAGGCAGGCCGAGTACATTTTTTCAGATGAAAACGGTTCGCAGTCAAGGACTTTGAAGGTTTCGAAATTGTCAGGTTTGAATCCGAGAATAATACCGCTCTTTATTAGCGACGTCTCCGTCGGGTCTCCAATTTCCCTGACTAAATTACCGTCCTTCTCAATAACACGTGAACTAGAACACTTTACCGAAGTAAGGAAAATATCATGAATAGCGCCCGATTTGCCCTCGGATATCATTTTAAGAAGATCGGCGTTGACATAGAACCTGTTATTAATAAAATATTCCCTGACCGATATAATATGACGGGTGAGCGTTCCTGTTTTGTCCGTACATATGAAATCAACATTCCCAAGCGTTTCAACTGATGATAATTTTTTAATAATTACGGATTTTTTAGCCATCCTTTCCACTGCAAACGCCATGGAAATTGTGATAGAGGCCGGCAATCCTTCAGGGAAAACCGCGACCATGATGCTGATGGCTAAGAGGACAGCCTCTTTTATCTCAAAGCTCCTTAAAATACTCACAAGAAGGATTAATATAGATGAAAATAAAGCAAGCCCTACAATGAATGAAATCTCCGAATTCAGCCTTTTCTGGAGGGGAGTAGTTTTAACTTTGCCGATCCGGATTTTATCGGCTATTTTACCGATTTCGGAATTAAACCCGGTATTTATGATCAAGGCTTTTCCTTCACCCTTTAAAACTTTGCTTCCGGCAAAGAGGATGTTTTTCATTTCATACAGCTTAAATTCTTCTCCCTTCATGGACCTGGAGGTTTTCTCAATCGGTATGCTTTCTCCCGTCAGGTGCGACTCGTCTACAAGAATGCTTTTAGCTTCGATAATCCGGGCATCGGCAGGGATTATATCCCCCGCTCCATATGTCAGGAGGTCGCCGGGTACAAGATATTTTGAGGAGATTACTTCCAGGTTTCCTTCCCTGATAACCTTTGATTGGGGGAAAAGGATTTTTTTAAGCTCTATGACCGCTTTGTCAGCTTTTCTATCCTGGAAAATACTCAGGGTGGTGTTTATGATTATTACACCCATAATAGCCAGTGCGGAAGTCCAGTCTCTTATAATAAAAGCGAAGAGAGAGGCACCGATCAGCACTGTCCCCATGGGATCGAAAAGGCTTTTCAGCATCTGGTTGAAGAATCCCTTTCCCCTTTCCGTTTCGAATTCATTAAAGCCGTTTTCCTCAACTAATTTTTTCACTGTTACGTTATCAAGACCGTCCTTTGAAGACGATAGAAACCTGTAGGCTGTACTGACGCTGAGCGAAGAAATTGAAGTCAAATCATGATACATGCAGTTTCCTTCAATCAACTATGGCTCTGGCAGAGATTGTCACCTGCATGGTATTTCTCTGTCTCGGGCTGGAATAGAATATGCGTAATACCGAAATCGACCAGTTCGCACCTTAGATCTTCCAATAGGGTTTCAATTTGTTCAAGGGAGTATATTTTATCGAGAACAATATGTGCCGAAAACATCATATCTTTTGACGAAGGCTGAATTATATGAATGTCATGAATACTTTTTATTTCTTTATGTGAGAGTATTTTTTTTATAATATCGTTCAAATTTTCATTTCCTGCGTCCATAAGGCTTAAAAATGTCCTTTTGAGGATCTTTAAAGACCATAATAAAATAAACAGGGAAAATATTAT
This sequence comes from uncultured Spirochaetota bacterium, assembly GCA_963768055.1. Lineage (GTDB taxonomy): Bacteria > Spirochaetota > Brevinematia > Brevinematales > JAOACQ01 > CAVYGN01. The sequence continues at coordinate 789,490 of CAVYGN010000001.1, forward strand.
TGAAACCAGGGGATCTATTATTGAAACTCCGAAAATCGAAATAAGGATTCCCCCCGCGACTACCCCCGCGGACAGCCCGGCGTCGCTTATCAGGTGAAGATATGAAGCTGCGATATTCATATTCTCGTTTTCATGAACTTTTCCGTTATTCCGGAAGAGAAGGGCTGATAAAAGGTTAACCGCGAAGGCCGCTGCGGCGGCTGTAATCATATAGAAACTGTTTACAGGGGATGGCGTAAAAAGCCTTTTCACGGCTTCGAAGATAATGAAAACCATTGAAAGAAATAAAAAGAGGGAATGAACGAATCCAGCCATCATTTCCGACCTTATATATCCGAAGGTCATTTCCGGGGTAGCCTTCCTGGTGCTGTAAATAAACGCTATCAGGGCTATAGTTAGAGATAAAACATCTCCGAGGTTATGAAAAGCGTCGGTAATAAGGGACATTGAATTTGACAGGAGACCGAAAAAGAATTCGCCGATTACAATTACAACATTCAGGGAGATTGCGCTAAAAAAGCGTAACCTTGTCATGGTTTTTTATTTTACTAATGAAATATTGTCGACAATCTGGAAAAATTCGTTAAGCCTGAAAGTGAAAAAAAGGTCCTTGATGTCTTTGTTAAGCCCTACTATGAAGAGTTTTCCGTTCAGGTCCGAGAGCCTTTTATAAGCTAAAAGAAGCTTGCCGATGCCGCTTGACCCGATGAATATCATATCGGAAAAATCGATTATTATTTCCCTTTTGCCGTCGTCAATGAGTGTTGTGAGTATCTCTTTAAAGTCCCTGGCATCGGGATCCGTAACTAAATTTTCCTTGATCTTCAGTAAGGTTTTGCCCTTGTAATCCGATATTTCGTATTTCATTTTGATCTCCCGGTTATTTATTTATAAATACCAGATATCATATGAGATTTTTCGAATAAATGCAAGTTCATTTTGATTTAATATTCATTCGCTTTAATGCCTGAAATGCCTGATTCCTGTGAAGGCCATTGAGATGCCATGCTCATCAGCCGCCCGGATCGTTTCTTCGTCCCTTACTGAACCGCCCGGCTGAACAATGGCGCCGATCCCGCTTGCTGCGGCGCTGTCTATGCTGTCCCTGAATGGGAAATATGCGTCGGAAGCCATAACCGAGCCCTTTGCGTCGAAACCGGATTCTCCGGCCTTAATAAGGGCCAGTCGGGCCGAATCTACCCTTGACATCTGTCCGGCCCCGATGCCGATAGTTTGCTTGTCTTTTACATATACTATAGCGTTGGATTTCACATATTTGCATATTTTAAAAGCGAATTTGAGATCGGACAATTCCTGTTCGGACGGTCTTTTTTTTGTTACGATCTCCCATTTTTCTTCCATACCCCCGCCGGTGTCCCATTCCTGTACGAGCATGCCGCCTTCAATGCGCCTGTATGACATTCCCCTTTTTTTCCAGTCGTTTCCGTTCAGCTTCAATATGCGCAGATTTTTTCTCCCCTCCAGAATCCTTACCGCTTCATCCTCATAATCGGGAGCGATTACTATCTCATAAAACCTTTCCCCTATCTTTGATGCGGTCCGGGCATCCATTTTTTTATTGAATCCTATTATTCCGCCGAAAGCGGATGAGGGGTCGCAGGCCAGCGCCCTCTCGTAAGCGTTGCAAAGGTCCTCCGATAAAGCCGATCCGCAGGGATTCGAATGCTTGATGATAACGGCGAAAGGGCCCTCGCCGGAGAATTCCCTTAATATATCGATGCATGCGTCGGCGTCAAGAAAGTTATTGTAAGACATTTCCTTGCCCCAGAGGATCGCTGCCCCGGGTGCTGATATGTTATCATCGACGTAGCTCCTGTACAGCATTGCTTTCTGGTGGGGATTTTCACCGTACCTGAGAGACTGTTTTATTTTAAGCGGAAGGCCGAATTCCGCGGGAAATTGCCTGACCGCCAGCCGGTTGAAGTAAGTGGATATAAACGAGTCATAATACGCGGTAAGGCTGAAAGCCTTGGCGGCAAGTTCAATACGGGTTTCCCGGGACAGAAACCCCTTTTCATTTATCTCGTTAATTATTCTTTCGAAATCGCCGTTGTCCACGATAACAGCTACGTCCTGGAAGTTTTTAGCCGCGGCCCTTATGAGTGCGACGCCGCCTATATCGATCTGTTCGATAATTTGATCAAAAGAAGATTTTGAATTTTGGACCGTCTCTTCGAAGGGATAGAGATTAACAACTACATAATCGATCGGCGGAATGTCATGATTTTGCAATTCGGAGATATGGTCAGGCTTGGAACGGACTGCAAGAATCCCGGCATGGATAGCCGGATGAAGGGTTTTGACCCTCCCATCGAGGATCTCGGGAAAACCGGTGGCTGAAGACACCTCCGTAACTTTTACTTTATGCTCCCTCAGGTACTTGAAAGTTCCGCCCGTAGAAAGGATTTCGAAGCCTTTTTCCTGCAGAAAGAGTGCGAATTTTTCAGACCCTTCTTTATGATATAAACTGAAAAGAGCCCTTTTCATAAATACCCCTAAACATTTAATGGTTGTATTAAATTTGTAAATTTTATGTAAAATTATAGCTGATGTTGTGACTTAACGCAAAGAGTACAAAGATTTTTTACATGAGCCGCAGGGAGAATTTCAAACAGGCCGGGTGATCGTTTGAGATAAATATCCTTGGAAATTTCATTGGTCCATCGGGCCAGAATAATAGGAAAATCCTGAATGCGGGTATTGATAGCAGAATGATCCGAACTGCCGCGTTTCATAATTATTACAGGATATTCCGTCTGTTCCCGGAATGCACTGTGAAATATTTTCTAATTTTGTTAAAATCAATTATCAACAAAGGAAACCATACTAAATATAAAGTACCGGCAATTACCATTATATACGAGGCGATTTTTTCAAAAAACAAACTAACAAAAATATGTATTAAGTCAAGGGAAAATGTAACAATACCTATAATTCCCGTAATTTTTTTAAATAGTTTACCTTTAATCATTAATATTGAATATAATATTGCACATATTTGAATTATTATTCCGCTTAATACTGTTCCTGTGCTACGCCACATATCCGATACTCTTAATGTTTCTCCTATAATCAGTAAATTTTTCTTTATAATTTCATTTTGTTCATTTTTATATCTATGACTTAATTCCATCATTTGAAAAATGTTTGCCGTCGAAAGAAATAAGGTGAAACCGATAATCAGAAATATTAAGAGCAGGTTATTTATTTCGTCATTTTCATACTCCGTTTTTAAAATTCGGGATATTGAATAAAACATAATTAAATATAATGGCATGACCATAACAGTAAGAATATCAAGTCGAATTAGTCCCAGAAAATAATTTTTATTTAATAATTCAAATACATCAGCAATACTATCGGGCAATGCCCCCAAGATCATGGTTTGGATAAGTGTCTCTATTGAATATACGAGAAATACAACCGATGTAACTATTCCAAATAGAGCTAAAGTTTTAATATTCCGATTCAGAGTAAAATCGTTATTCGTTTTAATCGCCATAAATTTCTTCCTTATCTTCCAGAATTATAAAACTCCGTGACTCCGTGTAAATTCTCACTCGTTATTTCATGTTAATATTTGAAATATCCTCAAGTACAATTTCACCCCCGGCTAAAGAAGATCTTATAGTAAGCCTTCTGTCCGAATCCTCCACCATGGCGGTCGATCCTTTTAAAAAAGCGCCCATCAGCCTGTTCAGGAACGGGTCTGCCAGGGCATAACTGAATTCGCTTACATTGAAAGAACCGGCCTTGGTCCGGATAGTTTCCTTCGATAAAAATTTCCAGGAAATAATCATGGGTTCCTTCATGATCTCAGGGAGTATAGTGAGATAAATTCCTCCTCTTTGTATATCAAGGAAGCGGGGGATAAACCCTGTACCGGACCACATGCTCATAGAAGGGATACTGGTATTAACTTTTACATGGTATCTGCTTTCGTTCGTCACATTGCCCTTCAATAATTTCGATGTATATTCCACTTCGCCCTTTTCACGCTGCAGCTTATAATGCCAGTAAATAAGGCCGCCCCCTTTCACCCAGTTTTTTGAATTTTCGGGGGTCAGATTTCCTTCGGATTCGATCACCGAACCGAGTTTCGGGTCTATTGTGAAATATGCCGGCCATTTTAAGTAAGAATCGGGCTTTTGCTGATTTTCCTCGGTTGTAATTAAATTAAAATAAATACGGTAATAAATCCCGCCGTCAACAGAGGCGACCTTTTTTGTTACAAAATAATAATCCCCTTCCCTTTCTCCGAGAGAATAAGAACCGTAATGAAGGAACTCCCCGTCGGGGATGTTAATAACATTATATATCTTCATAGGGATCTTTTGTATTTTACCGCCCATAGTACAGGAGATTGCGGTAAAAAATGTTATTATCAGCATCATCCCGGTTAAAGATTTTAAATACCCGGTCATATCAGGCTCCATATTTTAAAATCTAAAAAATATACCACTTTTTTACTCCGGAAGCAACTTTATGGGCATACCTTAAAATCAACATTGATAAAATTTGAGAGGGATATGAATTTGTTGTATCATTAAACGGGAATATCTACTCGAAGGGCCGAAGGTTGTGCCCGAAGGGTACTTGTGCCTGAAGGGTATGTGCTTCGGGGGTTAAAATGAGAACAAAAATGGACCCTGCTGTGAAAAAAGCCATGGGCGTCATCGTGCTTTTCGGCGTCGTAAGCCTTTTCGGTGATATCGTTTATGAAGGGGCCAGAAGCGTCAACGGCCCTTTTTTAAAAACTCTCAGCGCGAACGCGGTTATGGTCGGATTTATTGCAGGGCTGGGGGAACTTATAGGTTACGGTATCCGCCTTGTTTCAGGTTATTTTGCCGACCGGACGAGGGCTTACTGGATATTTACCTTTATCGGTTACGGGCTTCTTATTTCAGTGCCTCTGCTTGCATTGACAGACTTCTGGCAGATGGCGGCGGTCCTTATTGTACTTGAAAGGCTTGGAAAAGCCCTGAGAGCGCCCGCAAAAGATACTATAATGTCGCAAGCGGCCAGCCGTGTCGGGCGGGGTTTCGGGTTCGGACTTCAGCAGGCGATGGACCAGATCGGCGCAATTATAGGCCCGCTTATCTTTACATTGGTTTTCTACTTTAAGGGAAGTTATAAAACCGGTTATACGATTTTGTGGATTCCATTCGTCCTTGTAATGGTCAGCGTGTTCATAGCGTTTCTTGCGCTTCCTGATCCCGGCAAACTTGAGGAAAATCAGGCCGGCCAGGCAAAAATCCCGGAAAAATTCACAAAAGTTTTCTGGTTTTATAACCTTTTCGCTTTTTTATCGATACTCGGCTTTGTCAATTTCACTCTTCTAGGTTACCATTATAAATCGACGGGCATCCTTCCTGATGCCTATATCCCGCTATTTTATTCTGTAGCAATGGGCGTCGATGCGGTTACAGCGCTGATAATCGGAAGATTATACGACCGGAAAGGCCTTATTACTCTAATTGCTATTCCCGTAGCCTGCGCAGCGGTCCCTGTCCTTGCTTTCGCGGGGAGTCCCGGATTTGCTGTTGCGGGGGCGGTTCTCTGGGGAGTGGCGATGGGTGTTCATGACACTATCATGAAGGCGGCTATTGCCGATCTGACACACATCAGGAAAAGGGGAACCGGTTACGGCATCTTTAATATCGGCAACGGGCTGGCATTTTTCCTTGGCAGTTCCCTGATGGGTTATCTTTATAATTTCAACGTTATCTGGATTATCATTTTCTGCGCCGCTATGGAAATATTATCTATACCGGTATTTATTCTGATGAGGAAGGAAGCGGCGAAAAGCCTGGTATGAAATTTCTAAATAATGGAGATAATTTACTTTTATGGCTGAATTAAGATGGAACCCCCTTCTCAAAACATGGACCATGGTCGCGGTAGACCGGCAGACAAGGCCGCTTATGCCGAAGGATTGGTGTCCGTTCTGCCCCGGTTCAGGCAGGGTGCCTGACGACTATGAGGTTTTAAAATACGATAACGATTTCCCTGTACTTTCCCCTAATCCCTCGAAAGTCGAAGCCCTCGATTCTTACGTTTACCAGAGGGAGGAGGCGCAGGGGAAATGCGAGGTGATTTTATATTCCCCTGACCACCGCAGGCACCTGTACCAACTGCCCATTGAGCATATAAGAAAGCTTGTAGATCTTTGGGTTGAAAGGATCGATGAAATTTCGAAAGATAGAAAAGTGCAGTATGTTTTTCCTTTTGAAAACAGGGGCGAGGAAGTGGGGGTGACAATGCCGCACCCGCATGGCCAGATATACGGATATCCCTTTATTCCCCTCAAAATAAAAACCGAACTCGACAGTGCCAAAGAATATTATGAGAAACGGAACAAGTGTCTCATCTGCGAAATGAACGAGGAGGAATCCGAGGAAAAAAACAGAGTGGTGTTCGAAAACAGCGATTTTATTGCATATATACCGTATTTTACTGATTATCCCTACGGGGTTTTCATCGTCAGCAAGCTCCACAAGGGATCTTTATCCAATCTCGACGATAAGGAGAAGACCTCCCTGGCGCAGGCTTTGAAGGTTGTTACAGGAAGCTTCGACATGATCTTCAACAGGCCCTTCCCGTATATGATGGCATTGCATCAGACCCCGGTAAATTCAAAGGAATATAAGGACTGTGAAAATTACTACCATTTCCATATTGAATTTTATCCTCCCCTTTACGCTAAAGACAGGCTCAAGTACAACGCCTCTTCGGAAACCGGGGCATGGGCTGCGGCAAACGTTGTCAGCGTGGCCGACACCGCCAGGCAGATGAGGACCGCCAAATTGAAATATCTTTCTAAGGGATATAACACGCTCCTGCGCAAAGAACTTATAAGAGAGTTTATAGCTCTTTACGGGGGCAGGGAGGGCGATGTTTTTGTTTTCACGGCTCCTGCCAGGGTCAATCTTATCGGGGAGCATATAGATTATAACGGAGGATTTGTGCTTCCGGTAGACCTCGATATGTATATTAGTATGGCAATAAGAAAAAGAAAAGACGGCAGGGTAATATTCCGGGATTTGAACTACCCTGAAGCCGCGGAGGCCAGTATTTTCGAAGCGGTAATAAAAAACAAGGAAGTCGGCTGGGCCAATTATCCTCTTGGAGTTCTTAAAGTTATGACGGAAAAGGGATACAGGATCGATACCGGTTTTGAAGTCCTTTTTTTCAGCGAAATACCCGTCGGGGCCGGGATGTCCTCTTCTGCCGCTTTCGAGCTTGTTTTTGCGTACGGGCTTTCCGAGATCTACACTCTGGGAATAAGCAAGAAAAACCTGGCTATTCTATGCCAGAAGGTTGAAAACGAATTTGTCGGAGTGGAATGCGGGATCATGGATCAATTCAGCATAGCCCTCGGCGAAAAAGGTTTTGCGATGTTCCTTAACTGCTCGACCCTGGATTACAAATATATTCCTCTTACCCTCGGTGATTACAGGATGATAATTACAAACACCAACAAACCCCATAAACTTTTAACTTCAAAATACAACGAAAGGCTGGCTGAGTGCAAAGATGGTTTAGCCGATATCAGGAAAGTGATGAATATAGAAAATCTCTGCAGCCTGGATTCGGAACAGTATAAAAAGGTCAGGGACTCGATTACAAGCCAGACGGTAAAAAAAAGAGTGCGTCATGTCGTCACGGAGAACGAGAGGGTAAAGCAAGCCGCCGAGGCCCTCGAAAAAAGCGACCTTAAAACATTCGGCAAGCTTATGGAAAAATCGCACTCATCCCTGAGGGACGATTACGAAGTCACGGGTATAGAGCTTGACACACTCTTTGAAAAAGCCCGAAAATTTAACGGATGTATCGGGACAAGGATGACCGGCGGAGGTTTCGGCGGGTGTACGATTAGCCTTGTACACAAGCATAAAATCGATGAATTCATGGATACTGTCGGCAAGGGTTATAAGGATGAGACGGGTATAGCCCCTTCATTTTATATCTGCGATTCGGGGGATGGCGTAAAAAGGATAGATTAAGTTTCCGGCTGATGAGGAGGAGGTACCGTATGGATCTTATAGTGAAAAGCGAGGCCTTCGGAGAAGGCCAGATGATCCCGGCCAGGTATTCATGCGATAGTGAAAATATTTCTCCGCCGATTGAATGGGAGAACGTCCCTGCCGGAACGGCGAGCTTTGCCTTGATCTGCGACGATCCGGACGCTCCGATGGGCACTTTTGTACACTGGGTTATTTATAACATACCGCCTGAAGCCAGAAAACTCAATGCCGGGATCCCGCGTAAAAAGGAACTTCCGGACGGCTCGAATCAAGGTTATAACAGCTTCGGCCAGACCGGCTACGGCGGGCCCTGCCCTTCGGGAGGAACTCACAGGTATTATTTCAATGTTTACGCTCTTAACTCAATGTTCAAAGCCCAACCGGATATGACAAAGGAAACACTGGTTCAGGAAATGGGACGGCATATCATTTCAAAGGGCCAGCTTATGGGCAGGTACTCAAGATAATTTTGTGTCTTCGCCAAGGTCGAACCGGATTGAGGAACAGCCCCTGTTCAGGGCGACTGTCATCGGCAATTGTTTTGAAACAGGGCCCCAGAGCTGCCTGGGGCCAGGGCTTGAAAAATGGTCCCTTTCCGCCCAAACCCGCCTTCTGGACTCGAAAAAGCGGAACGCGGGCGACTCCACTTCGACAAGGCCCTTTCTGATGACGAATTCGCTCCTGCCATGCCTTCTTTCAATGGCCAGAAGGCCGGTAAGGGGAAGAGCGATCACCCTGCCGCCTCTGTCCAGGTTGGTAACAGAAGCTATATAACCCGTCTTACCGTCAAGTATAAGGGAACCCGCCGCAAGGCCCAGATTGAAAGTATAAGCGGCGTCAAAAAGGGTAGGCGCTCCGCAGCGGCCCTCGTATCCGAAGAAATGGCTGTTTGTCGAGAATTTGGAATCGGAGAATTTTTTATATTCGGCCTCGGTCATTTTAAGGTGCTTAACCTCGTCGGAATGCCTTTTCATTTCTTTTAGCTTTTCTTCGACCATCTGTATCAAAAGCCTTTCTGTGGGTATTTGGGAGACCTGGAGGTTTCCATGAGAATCCCTTTCAAGAAGAAGCATCCTTTCTATTTCCTTGGGAAGAGAGGCCAACAGCTTTGCAGAATCCGGGGTCATTTTTTTATCTATAAATTCGGATTTTTCATTGAAATCGACGATTTTTTCCATATCTATGCTGAATTTTCCCATGATTTCGTTCAATTCCGATATAAGCACCTTCATCTCGGGTATGAACTCGATCAATCCTTCGGGAATGATTACAACGCCGTGGTTTATTCCGATAGACGCCCTTTTTGCTATGATATCGCAGATCTGGTTTACTATATCCGACAAAAACATTTTTTTGGCCTCGACCTCTTCCGAAATAAGGGTTACTGCGGGCTTGGTCTGGAGCGCTACCTCAAGGGCGACATGACTTGCTGAACGGCCCATCAGCTTTATAAAATGCCAGTATTTATGGGAAGAGGGCGTATCCTGCAGGATATTGCCCACCATTTCCGAGTAGATCTTGGTTGCGGTGTCAAAACCGAAGGATATAGGGATGATTTCACCGACCTGAAGGTCTCCGTCGATCGTCTTGGGAACGCCGATAACCTGGACCCCATCGTCATAAAGGATTTCGGCGAGCATGGCAGCGTTTGTGTTGGAATCGTCGCCGCCTATGACCACAATGCCTGTGAGCCTGTTGTCAAGAGCGGTTTTTTTTACCCCTGAAATTTGTTCGGGAGTTTTTATCTTTGTCCTGTCGGTACCCAGGAAATCGAATCCCCCGGTGTTAAAGATTTTGGGGATGTCTTCCTCCTTTATTTCGAAAACCGTTCCCTCGATGAGGCCCTTCGGGCCGTTTTTTATGCCGATCAGGGTATTGTTCTTTCCGATGACCTTCTTGAGGCCCGCGATTACATTATGGCCGCCCGCAGCCGGGCCGCCGGAAAAAAGAACGGCAATCCTCTTCCCCGCGGCGCAGATATTGGATTTTTCACCTTCCAGTACTTTATTTTCAGTTTGTTTTACTGTTTTTGGAAATTCCTTATTAACGTTCATCGTATCGCTTGTTCCTATAACATGTTCTGTTTTTTTAAATACCGCAGGCATAATATGCCCGTTATTTAAGAAAATTGAAGAGACCGGGACCTGGATTTTTCTTATCTCATTTTCGAAGATTGAGCAATTGTCTTCCATTTTGATTAAATTTTGAGACAGATCGGGCATATGATAACCTCCAAGGCATTGTAAGCTAATTATTTTAAAGGAAAATGCATGAATTTTCAAATAAACGGGCTTTATATGGGAAAATACGGGGCAATTGAAGCATTGGAGTCATTACTTTCAACCACGATAAGTGATCCTGTAGATCAGCCCGGCATAGTCGTCCGAAACCAGAAGGGCCCCGTCGGGCATTACGAGAACGTCCACCGGCCTGCCGAGCTTGGCGTCGCCGGCCGTAAGCCAGCCGTCCGCGAATATTCTTTCCGTCGGATTACCATTTATAAAACTTACATTAACTATCCGGTACCCGATAGGGACGCTCCTGTTCCATTAGCCATGTTCCGCTATGAAAATAGTATTTTTATATCCCGCAGGGAACATGCTCCCCGTATAAAACCTCATTCCAAGCGGCGCAACATGGGCCTGCATTTCAAGCACTGACGGCGTATAATTGGAAAGTTCGGATACGCGGCTGCCGAATACCGGGTCCGGTAAATTCCTGCCGAGAATATAGGGAAAGCCGAAATTTATTCCGGGTTTATCGGTCCTGTCCAGCCTGTCGGGCGGGAGGTTGTCGCCCATATAATCCCTGCCGTTTTCGGTAAAATAAAGGGCCTTTGTTTCCGGGTCCCAGTCGAAACCGACTGAATTCCTGATCCCTTTTGCGAAAATCTCGAAGTTTTTACCGTCTCTCTGAAGACGGCAGATAGTCCCGAAAACGGGGTTATCAGGCTTACAGACGTTGCAGGGAACACCGACGGAAACATAGAGAAGCCCGTCAGGCCCGATCCCCAGGTATCTCCATCCATGCCAGGACTCTGAGGGGAGCTTATCATAAATAATATCAGGCTTGGCAGGTTTAAAAGGAATTCTATCCATGCCGCGAAAACGCAGTATCCTGGAATTGGCGGCGACGAAAAGCTCGCCGTCCTTATATGCGATCCCGTTAGGCATCGTCAGGTTTTCTGCGATCCTGATCACTTTTTTCTTTTCACCGTCTCCTGATCCGATAACGGCGTAAACGTTACCCCCGTTCCTGTTTCCCACGAACACGGTTCCTTCGGGGCCGAGGGCGAGCGACCTTGCGTCGGGGACTTCGGCGTATATTTCTATCCTGAAGCCGGGCGGGAGTTTTATTTTATCTATAACGGACGATCCTTCAGCGGGGAAAACAGGGTAACTTGCGACGAAGCAGGAAATTGCCATTAATAAAAAAGACTTTTTCATTCAGGCCCCCTTTTTTTAAATATAATGACGCTTTAACAGGGGGGTCAAGCATATTTTTTATTGTTAACACCCAAAAAAAAGATGTTGGGTATAATATGGGTATAATATAGGTAGCGTTTATTTAACTGTCAGCAAGGAAAAATAATTTTAAAAGATATGATAGATACATGCGCTAATCTGGAAAGTTCCGTTAATTATTCAATTCGATTTTTCCGGTATAACTTTTATTTTTCAAATACAGGTATCATGATATTTTGAACCTTTATATATATTCGTTTAAATTTTAACCCAGCCGCCATTTCTTCCGGATTCGAAAAGTGCGTCGATGACTTTCATGTTCCCTATAGCGTCGGAAATGGGGATAGGGACTTCCGAGTCTTCGATGACCGCCCTGGCGAAAGCCTCGAACTGAAGCTTGTAATGATCGATCGGCTTCGTTTCCATTATTCTGGTGACGGTCTTTTTAATGAGCGTCAGCTTCATAGGCAAATCGGGAATAGGATTGAAAGGAATATCAATAACAAGGACCCCGGCGCTTCCATGGATTTCAACCTTTTGCCAGGGATATGTCTGGGTCGATACGGTAAAAACCGTCCTTGTTCCGCCGAAATCGAGTATCCCGGAAGAAATATAATCCGTTTTGAATTCGCTGTCGAAGGAATTCAGGGCAAGAACCCGCAAAGGTTCGGCATTGAAAAGAAAGCGGGAGGAAGACGCGGCGTAACAGCCGATATCGAGGATGGCGCCGCCCCCGAATTCCTTGATGTTCCTTATATTCGAAGCTTCTTTGTTATAATATCCGAAAAATGTATGGACGGTTTGTATTTTTCCGATGCTGCCGTCGAAGGCCATGGCCTTTGCTCTGATCCATTGGGGATGGAACCTGTACATGAAAGCTTCCATGAGTTTAACCTTTTTGCTGAGTGCGTATTCGGCAGCGCTTTTTGCTTCTTTTGCATCCATGGCTATAGGTTTTTCACAGACAATATGCTTCCCCGCGTCGGCGGCCTTTTTGATCCATTCGGCATGCAGATGGTTGGGCAGGGGTATAAATACCATATCTATCGAATCGTCCCCGAGCAATTCTTCATAGGATGCGTAGTAAACAGGTATACCGTATTTTGCGGAAGCCCTCCTCGCTTTTTCCGGCGAACGTGAAGCTATCGCGTAAATTTCTACCAGGCTGGATTTTTTAACCGGAGGAAGGACCCTTGAGATAAAATGGGCCGATACTCCGAGGACCCCCATTTTAAGCTTTTTCATAGCCCCCTCCTTATTTGCATTATTATAATTAGAATTATAAAAAATTTAAAATAAAAAACCCCGTCATTTATATGGACGGGGTTTAATGTTTATTTTGTTAGATTTTTATGTTCTCTTTGGGATCCTCATCGCATAGAAAGATCTCCAGACAAAGAACAGGGCGGTTGCCAGGAAAACTATTCCGACAATCGGGGCTGTCTTTACGAACGAGGGTGAAATGGCGATCTGCATCGCAAGGAGTCCGAAGAGTGTAGTGAATTTAATAATCGGGTTCAGGGATACCGACGAAGTGTCCTTGAAGGGATCGCCTACCGTATCTCCGATAACCGTGGCTGCATGGAGGGGCGTTCCCTTTTCGTTAAGATCCACCTCGACGACTTTCTTGGCGTTATCCCAGCATCCGCCGGCGTTTGCCATAAAGATGGCCTGGAAAAGCCCGAACACTGCAATTGAAATCAGATAGCTTATAAAGAAGGAAGCGGCATTGGGGTTCGATTTGTCGGCCGCAGAGAAGAACGCGAAAGCAAGGGCGAATGAAAAAACAGCCAGGAAAATGTTGTACATACCCTGCTGGGCGTATTGCGTGCATATCTTGACGACTTCCTTCGAATTGGAAATAGCGGCGCTCTTAACCCCGCTGTCGAGATTGATGTTTTTCTTGATATATTCCACAGCCCGGTATGAGCCGGTAGTAACGGCCTGCATCGAAGCTCCCGAGAACCAGAATATTACCATGCCTCCGCAGATAAACCCGATGAGGGTGAAAGGATTGAGCAGGTTCAGTACAAGCGCGGGGTCGATCCCGAGGACGTTCCTCAAAACAAGGATTATCGAGAATATCATCGTAGTAGCACCGATCACGGCTGTACCGATCAGAACGGGTTTAGCAGTAGCCTTGAAGGTGTTTCCCGCCCCGTCGTTGGCTTCGAGATAGTGTTTTGCCTTTTCGAAATCAGGCTTGAAATGGAAATCCCTTTCTATTTCACTTTTTATATCCGGCGTAGATTCGATCAGGGATAATTCGTAAATCGACTGGGCGTTATCGGTAACAGGGCCGTAACTGTCGACGGCGATCGTAACGGGCCCCATGCCCAGGAGTCCGAAAGCCACGAGGCCGAAGGCGAATACCGATGAATATTCCATTACTTCTTTGGGTATATTTATACTTGTTATATAAGCGATTACCATCAAGAGCGCCATTATCGAACCGATCCAGAATGCGCTGAAGTTGCCCGATACCAGGCCCGAAAGAATGGTCAGGGAGGCTCCGCCTTCCCTTGAAGCTGTTACGACTTCTTTTACATGCTTCGATTTAGGGCTCGTGAAGATCTTGGTGAATTCGGGAATAAGGGCGGCCCCAAGAGTTCCGCAGCTTATGATTATCGAAAGGATCAGCCAGAGATTTCCGGGCAATGACGACAACTGCCAGTAGCTGACTGAAAAGGTCACCGCCATGGACAGGATCGATGTTATCCAGACCAGCGAAGTCAGGGGATGCTCGAAATCTATCTCATCCTTTTTCTTATAAATAATGCTGCTGACAAATTTGTTTATCCAGTAAGCTACAACCGAAGTGACGATCATAAGTATGCGCATCATGAAAATCCAGATCAGCAGAGTGACCTGATTATTCGGGGCGACTGCAAGGACGATGAAAGTGATGAGCGCCACTCCGGTCACGCCGTATGTTTCAAACCCGTCGGCGGTAGGCCCTACGCTGTCGCCGGCATTGTCCCCGGTGCAGTCTGCTATGACTCCCGGATTCCGGGGATCGTCCTCTTTTATGTTAAAAACGATTTTCATAAGGTCGGAACCGATATCGGCTATCTTTGTGAAGATGCCTCCGCAGATCCTGAGAGCGCTGGCGCCGAGAGATTCGCCGATGGCAAATCCGATAAAGCAGGCGCCTGCGTAATCCCTGGGGATGAAAAGCAGGATGATAAGCATCATTATCAGTTCTACGGAAACAAGGAGTACCCCGATGCTCATTCCCGACTGAAGCGGAATGTTCAGCAGCTTAATAGGTTTTCTCTCGAGCGAGGCGAAAGCCATCCTGCTGTTGGCAAGGGTGTTTATTCTTATGCCGAACCATGCGACTCCGTAAGAGCCCAGAATGCCTACTACAGACCAGCCGAGAATAAGCAGAACGCCGGAAAAGGGGTTTTGCTGCAGAAAACCGAAGTAAAACCCGATACATGCGGCGATAAAGATTTCCAGTATTATTAGAAACTTGCCCTGCTGAATAAGGTAGGTTTTCGCGGTTTCGAAAATCGTGGCGGCTACATCAAGCATGGATTTGTGGGCTTTCAAGGATTTTACACGAAGATACTGGTACAGGCCGAAAACCAGGCCTAGAAAGCAGATCACGAATCCGCCGATTAATAAATTATACATTGGGTTCGTACCTTTTTCACTAAGGTCGGGGATGATCAGGTTCGCCTCGCTTGCCATGAGCGGCGAAGCGAAAAACATTATAATCGCAGCGATTGGAAAAATCCCAAACCATTTCTTTGTTTTAGACATTCTATCCTCCAAATTAATATTTAAATTTCTATTATAAAACGAAAGAATAGGCATTCTATTACTGATATTAAAAAAAATTTTTACTATTTATTTTATGGAATCCGGCACCATATGTCAAGAAACGAAATGAAGCCCGGGGAGATCAAAAATAAAACTTCGATTGAATTAGAAATTGACAAAAATAAGGAGTCCCTGTATTCTATCTGCATTGGTTTTTTTCCGCCGGTTTTTTAGATAACCGTAATTTTATTAATTAGGAGAGATCAGAGTGATGAACAGCCAGGCTTATATACTATTGGTAGTGTTAATACCCTTTTTCGGATCCCTAGTTCTTCCTTTAATCGGGCATTTTTCAGTCCGTTTAAGAAATTACATGTCTCTAGCTATGGTCCTGTGTTCATTTATTTTTTCGGCTTTGCTCCTCCCATCCGTCCTTGCCAATCAAACCGTATCATTCGCTTTGAACATGGATATGGGTTTCCTGGGTAATGCTTCAACTATATTCAGAGCCGATTCCCTTGCTGTTTTTATGGCTATGGTTTCGTCGCTTATAGGTTCGATTATTGTTTTTTACTCATTCGGTTATATCAGCCATTATAAAAATCAAAATGAATATTACCTGATGGTAGTTCTTTTCCTCGGTTCGATGATGGGACTTGTGTTTTCTTCGCACCTGATCTTTCTGTATATATTCTGGGAAGTTTCAGCCATCTGCAGCTGGCGTCTGATCGGGTTTTTCCGTGAAAAGGATCATGTTTTAAAGGCCGATAAGGCGCTGCTCGTTACCTTCGGAGGAGCGCTCCTGATGCTGATCGGGTTTTTCATGATCTATATGCAATACGGGACATTCGACCTGACCCTGATCAAGCAGGGGGCTGCAATATCTAACACAGCTGTTATCCTCATCATGTGCGGCATACTTTCTAAATCGTCAACCCTGCCTTTCCATACATGGCTGCCCGATGCCGGTGTAGCGCCGTCTCCGGTCACATCCCTTCTCCACGCCGCGATACTTGTAAAGATAGGAGTTTATGTATTCGCGAGGCTGTTCTTTGCGACTTTCAGCCTTGATTCGATATGGCATTCCGTGATCCCTGTCATAGCAGCCGTGAGCGCGCTTGTCTCAGCCGGAGCCGCTATCATTGAAACCGACCTTAAGAGGATCATAGCTTATTCGACGATCAGCCAGATCGGGTTCATATTTTTAGGATTATCCTGCGGAAGCCCGCTCGGCGTCGCGGGTGCCCTTCTATATATCCTCATGCATGGCCTTGCCAAGGGCGGGCTTTTCCTCTGCGCCGGCATAGTCGAGCAGAGCACTAAAACTAAGGATATTACGAAGCTCGGAGGCCTCATTACAGCTATGCCTGTAACAGCGATTACATTTATCGCCTGTTCTTTTTCCATTATGGGCATCCCCCCCTTCGGAGGATTTTTCAGTAAATATATGGTTATCGGCGGCACAGTTGAAGCCGGACAGACATGGATGGCTTTTGTATTCATTCTTGGCGCAATATTGACCGCGATCTATCTTTTACGTGTTTTTGTCAGCGTCTTTATGGGCAATATAAAAACACAGCCCTCGAAAGAGGGTTCAAGTACAATGCTTATAAGCGTTGCCGCTCTTGCTCTTCTTTCGCTGGCCGCGGGGATATTTATCAGTTATCCTGCCGGATTGGTCCAGAACATTATCATGGGGGTTAAAGGTTAAAATGGATAATTCGATTCTTTTCATACCGGTATTTCTCCCTCTCATTATTGCACTTGTCGTTTTTGTAATTCCCGGGCGCGACAGATGGCTGAAGGAGACCCTCGCTATCATCGGCGTTACCGTAAATCTGGCAATATGCATATACCTTTTTGGATTTGTTAAAAATATGTCTCTGGACATCCCCTGGTTTTCGGCAGGCGGCCTCGATGTCCATTTTCTCCTGAAACTATATAATTTCAGCGCGTTTATTGTCCTGGCCGTATCGGGTTTTGCTTTTCTAATAACGCTTTATTCGGCAGTTTTTATGAAGGGAAAGGAGAATTTAAGGCAGTATTACGCTTTTCTTTTATTAACCGTCGGTTTTGTAAACGGGGCAGTGCTTGCCAATCATCTTGTCCTGATGCTCTTTTTCTGGGAAGGCATTCTTATAACGGTTTTCGCGATGATTATGTCGGGAGGCAAAGCGGCTTTTCCGACCGCCGTAAAATCATTCGTGCTAAACGGAGTCGCGGATTTCTGCATGATATTGGGAATAACCATATTAGGATTTATTACCAAGGGCAACCTGGAGATGGACTCGCTTAAAGCGGCGCCGATTGGACTTACAAATTTCCCCGGCATTTTCTCTTTTATTCTTATTATGATCGGGGCGGTAGCTAAAGCCGGTTCAATGCCATTTCATTCATGGATACCCGATGCCGCCATCGATGCACCGCTTCCCTTCATGGCCTTCCTCCCGGCTTCCCTTGAAAAATTGCTTGGTATTTATCTGCTGGCCCGTGTCACGCTTGACTTTTTCGATTTCAAGTCGGGCACCGCTATCAGCATAGTTGTAATGACAATCGGAGCGGTAACCATAATGCTTGCGGTGATAATGGCCCTTATACAAAAGGATTTCAAGAAGCTTCTATCCTATCATGCAATCAGCCAGGTAGGATATATGATCCTGGGCATCGGCACGGCAATTCCTGTCGGTATAATAGGCGGGCTCTTCCACATGATAAATCATGCGATGTATAAAAGCTGTCTTTTTTTGACAGGCGGCTCCGTTGAAAAGCAGGCTGGAACGACCCATCTTGCGGCCTTAGGCGGGCTGGGCAGGAAAATGCCTTTTACCTTTGCGAGCTTTATCGTAGCGGCGTGTGCGATTTCGGGAGTTCCGCCGCTAAACGGATTTTTTTCCAAGGAGCTCGTTTTTGCCGGAGCGCTCGAGACGGGGATGCCGATTTTCTATATAGCGGCTGTCCTGGGCGCGTTTTTTACAGCAGCTTCTTTCCTGAAACTCGGTCATTCCGCGTTTCTCGGCAAACCCGCCAGGGATTGGAAAAATGTTAAAGATCCCTCCTGGGCGATGGTTGTACCTATGGTTATTATAGCCCTTGGATGCATAATTTTCGGAGTTTATAATGTCCTGCCCCTGCAAAACCTTATTGAGCCGATACTCGGTACAAGGCTTGAACACAGCTTTGCCGGCCTTCCCGCAAACTGGACGCTTGCGGCGGTTTCAGTTGCAGTGCTGGCCCTGGCTTATCTCAACCATCTCTACGGGGTCTCCAGGTCGAAAAGCGCGCTTGGCGCAGCTGATCATATACACTATGCGCCTGTCCTCTCGACTGTTTACGGCCTAGCCGAAAAGAGATTTTTCGACCCTTATGATATAGGCATGTTAATAGTAAACGGAATTTCAAGGTTTTTATGGTGGATAGACAGGGGCATCGACTGGATTTATAATAAATTTATTACAGGCGTAACAGCTGCGACATCATGGATTATCAGGAAAGCCCATACGGGTAATTTCGCCTTATACCTGGTCTGGTCCCTTGCAGGTATGGCTGTTATCATAGTAATATTTGCGTTACAAACACGTTAGGAGGTTTTGATTGCAGGCCCTATTTATAATTATCCCCCTGCTGGCGGTATTGGTCCTGAACCTTCCATTCAAGCAGGCATTCAGAAAGATAGCGTTTTACGCGGCGATTATAGTGACCCTTTTACAGATGGCTATGTCATTGACATCGGGAATCATGCTGTGGAATAATATAACCGAGATATTTAAATTTAATTTCATGGCGCAATTAAGCGTGGATTTTTTCACTCTTGTTGTCCTTTTTACGATAGGCCTTATAGCCTTCGTATCCCTTATTGTCTGCAGGGCGTCGGTAAAAAAAGACCCCTTCAATTTCATAAACCTCATTCTCCTGGCGGTAATGGGGATGAATGGCGTTGTTATGACCAGGGACATTTTCACTTTATATGTCTTTCTTGAAATTACGGCAGTGGCTTCTTTTATTCTTATCGCAATGGATAAAGGCATAGAAGCCTTCGAAGGCGCCCTAAAATACCTTATTTTATCAGCCGTCGCAACAATATTCATTCTTATGGCGATCGCCCTGATATTCTTTTCCGTCCAAAGCTTGAATTTCAGCGATATAAGTTCTTATTTAAAAAGGCTTAAAGGCAGTTTCCCCCCCAATCTTATCGCGGCTGTTATTCTATTTATAACCGGCCTTTCAATTAAGGCTGGGGTGGTTCCGTTTCATGGCTGGCTTCCCGACGCTTATATGTCGGCCACTGCTCCAGTGTCGGTTTTTTTGGCGGGCATAGTTACGAAGGTCGCCGGGGTTTATACTATAATGAGGCTTGCCGGTGAAGTTTTCAATAACATACCATTTGTAAATACAGTTTTAATGGCTTTCGGGACACTTTCCATCGTTATAGGCGCCCTTGCGGCAATAGGACAGAAAGATTTTAAAAGGATACTCGCATATTCGAGCATATCACAGATAGGTTATATAATTTTAGCTACAGGCATAGGAACACCCCTGGCCTTCGCCGGGGCTCTTTTACACTTCTTCAACCATGCCTCGTTCAAATCGCTCTTATTCGTCAATTCTACAGCGGTTGAATTACAGACCGGGACAAGGGAAATAGATAAGCTCGGAGGGCTTGCAGGCCGTATGCCGATTACCGGAGGGACTTCCATTGTAGCGTTTTTCTCGACCATGGGCATGCCTCCGCTTGCGGGGTTCTGGAGCAAATTGATAATAATACTTGCCGCATGGTCAGGCGGTTATTATATTTATAGCGTAATAGCTCTTCTGGCAAGCATTTTAACATTGGGTTATTTTCTCATTCTTCAGAGGAAGGTGTTTTTTGGAAAGTTAGCGGCAGGTTTAGAGAATATTAAAGAAGCGAATTTTGGTCTTTCCTTTCCGGCAATTCTTCTCGCGGCAATTACTATTATTTTAGGTTTAGCTTTCCCGTTTATTATCTATTATTTTCAGGCGAACGGGCTTTTAAAATTGGCAATATAAGGTTAATGGAGTAATTGGAATGAAAGAGACCTTTATTATTATAATGCTTTCGGGGCTGGTATTATCCGCCATCCTGTCGGTCATGATAAGGAGCCTTATCAAGGCGGCGATATCTCTCGCCATCGCCAGCGCTTTTCTTGCGGTAATGATGTTCATACTGGGCGCATGGATCGCTGCCGTGATAGAACTGTCTGTTTGCGCGGGTATGATCACCGTTGTATTCATTAGTGCTATAAGCCTTACGGTTCCTCTGACCGATGAACAGATCGCGATTGAGGCTAAACAGAGGGTGAAACGATTTATTTATCTTCCTTTTATCCTCGCCGCGACACTGGCGCTTGCGATAATACTATGGTACAACCGGATTATTAATTTTGATTTTCTTTCAGCGTTTAAAGGAGCGCCGGAGAAGCTTGACTTCTATACTCAGGGATCTGTGATATGGGACAAGAGGGCGGTAGATCTCCTGGGCCAGGTCATCGTTTTACTTTCGGGAGTTTACGGAGTAGTAGTTTTATTTAAGGAGCGTAATCAAAAATGACTTTCGATTTAAATTTTCTGATATTCACAACGATTTTGCTCTTAATTGTGACAGGCCTATACTGCCTGATCGTTACTCTGAACTTAATAAGGCTTTTGATAGGGCTGGAAATACTCACTAAGGCCGTTACGCTTCTCCTGATAACATCCGGATTTATAACAGGCAGTATTGCTGTAGCCCAGTCGCTGACGATAACGCTTATAGTTATTGAAGTGGTTGTTATAGTCGTAGCGTGCGGTATCGTGATAGGGGTTTGTAATCATAATAAAAACCTCGATATCAGAAACCTGAGAAAACTTAAAGGGTAGGAATAGAATAATGATTAATATATTAATACCACCGATCGCTTTTTTAATTTTACTGGCAGCGGCTTATCTTTTTTCGCTTGCGTCCAACCTCTTTTCGGCCAAAGGCGTTGAATCGTCGGGAAAATCTAAGTCTTACGCCTGCGGCGAGAATGTCACTGCAAATAAAGCGCAGCCGGATTACAGCCAGTTTTTCCCTTTCGCTTTCTTTTTTACGATCATGCATGTTTTAGTTTTGATCATTGCAACCGCACCGAAGGGAATAATCGGCCTGCCGCTTGTATATGTGGGAGCAGGAGTGATCGCCCTTTTTGTTTTATTCAGGAGGTAATATGTCTTTTCTAAAGAAGATGATGACATGGGCGAGAATAAAATCGCCATGGATCATTCATTTTAATACAGGCGCATGCAACGCATGCGATATAGAAATACTGGCTTCGCTTACGCCCAGGTACGATCTGGAGCGTTTCGGCATTCAGCTTAAAGGTACTCCAAGGCATGCCGATGTAATGGTCTGTTCAGGGCCTGTCACGCTTCAGACAAAGGACAGGCTGATAAGGATTTATGAGCAGATGGCGGAACCTAAATTCGTTGTAGCGGTCGGCACCTGCGCTTGTTCGGGCGGGGTCTTCCAGGGCTGTTACGGGGTCAAGGGAGGCATAGATACGGTAATACCGGTATCCGCCTATATTCCCGGTTGTCCCGCCAGGCCTGAAGCTATCATTGACGGAGTGGTTAAGCTTTTAAAAACCCTAAAAAGCTGAAATTGAGGAAGTGATTTATGGATAAAACTGAAAATATCATCAGCGACCTCTGCAAGAATTTTAAATTTCTTGAGGGCCGGGCAAACGTTAAAAGGGTAAGAAGGATGTTCGTTGAAATCCCTATTGAAAACAACGGTTCTTTAAAAGATATAATGAAATATCTAAGGGATAACAAGGATTTTACTTTCCTATGCACGGTTACCGGCCTTGATTCGGGTGAAAATTTCGAAGTGATCTATCACCTTGCCGACGATTCAGGCAACCTGATTAATTTGAAAATACTTACTCCGAGGTCGGAACCTGTTATAGAATCAGTAACGCCTGTTTTTACCGGCGCGGTTTTTTACGAAAGGGAATTGAAAGACCTTTTCGGGATTGAAATTAGGGGATTGCCGGAGGGCAGAAGATACCCTCTTCCTGACGATTGGCCTGAAGGCCAGTATCCCCTCAGGAAAGATTGGAAGAAACCAGAATCAAGACCCGAGGCGTCAAACCGGCCATAGGAGGAAATCATGGCAAAAGTAGTTATACCTATAGGACCTCAGCATCCGGCATTGAAAGAGCCTGCAAGTTTTACCCTCTATCTGGAAGGTGAAAAGGTTGCGGCAACAAACGTCGCGCTTGGCTATAACCATCGCGGCATAGAAAAGGCATGCGAAGAAAGGCCCTACATTCAGGATATATACCTGATAGAAAGAGTATGCGGTATCTGTTCGCATTCCCACTCTACCGCGTTTTTACAGGCAGTAGAGGAAATTGCGGCGCTTGAGATACCAAAAAGGGCGGCTTATATCAGGTCCATTGTCGGCGAACTTGAAAGGATTCACAGCCATCTTCTCTGGCTGGGTGTGGCCGGTCATGAACTCGGTTTCGATACGCTTTTCATGTACAGCTGGCGGGACAGGGAAGTAGTGATGGACATCCTCGCCATGGTCACAGGGAACAGGGTCAATTACGGGATAAACACGATCGGCGGCGTAAGACGGGATATTTCAAAGGAACAGGCCGTTGATATATTGAAAGCCCTTGACATCCTCGAAGAAAGGACAAAATTTTATATTAAGCTGGCGATGGAAGAAACGACGCTGATCGGCAGGCTTGCAGGCGTCGGAAGTCTTTCCAGGGAAATGGCTGTGAAATTCGGCGCCACCGGTCCTACTGCAAGGGCTGCTGGTGTTGACCGGGATATCAGGAGGGACGACCCTTACGCGGCTTATTCAGACGTAAATTTCAATGTCATAACCGACGGCCATGCCGACGTTCTCGGAAGGACCATAGTCAGGGTGAAGGAATTGATGGAAAGCTATTCAATTATAAGACAGCTCTTGGCAAAGATGCCCGACGGGCCGATTTCCGTGAGGGCCCCCAGGAAAATCCAGGCCGGGGAAGCCATAAGCCGGTACGAAGCTCCGCGCGGCGAAGATTTTCATTATGTAAAGGCCAACGGTTCTGAAAAACCCGAAAGGGTAAAAGTCAGGGCCCCGACTCTGGCAAACCTTGCCGCTATAACACATATGATAGACGGCGGTTACCTTGCGGACGTGCCTATAGTCATAGCGGCAATCGATCCATGCTTTTCCTGCACCGACAGGATGATCTCGCTTAAAGACCGGGATAATGGTAAAGAAACTATTATGGATTGGGAAGGGCTGAGGAATTACAGCCTTGAATGGTATAGGAAGAACCGCGGTATAGATATGAATAAAATACATGCTTTAAGATAAGGACGGTGCATTAAATGTCGGAAACTCTTGTTAATCTATTCGAGATCATGGTTTTCCCGGGTTTTATATTTTTGTCTCTTTACGCACTATTGGTGGAATTTGTGGACAGGAAACTTTACGCCCGGTTCCAGAACCGTGTCGGTCCGCCCTGGTTCCAGCCTCTTGCGGATTTTATAAAACTCCTCGGAAAAGAGACCATCGTTCCTCTTGAAGCGGATGCGAGAATGTTCCGGGTCATACCGTTATTCTCTTTAGCCGCGGTCTGCACGGCCTTCCTTTATATCCCCATCTGGGGCGTTAAATCTATGTTCCCATTTAACGGCGACGCGATAGTCGTACTATATCTTCTTACCATTCCGACGCTGACATTTTTCCTGGCCGGATGGTATTCCTCATCGCTTTTCGCATGTCTGGATCCGTAAGGACCCTTACACAGCTTTTTGCATATGAAGTTCCCCTTTTCATGGCTATACTGGCTCCGACTTTACTGGCCGGTAATACTGGAAACTGGTCGCTGTCCGGCATTTCAGCATATTATGGAACTCACCCCCTGCTGCTGCTTGTCAATATTCCCGCCTTTTTCGTAGCCCTTGTATCCATCCAGGGTAAACTTGAAAGGGTGCCTTTCGATATACCTGAAGCTGAAACCGAGATCGTAGCCGGTTCGTTCACAGAGTACAGCGGAAAACTCCTTGCAATGTTCAGGATGTCGATCGATATCGAGATGGTCGTGGTGGCTTCGCTTTTAGCCGCAGTCTTCTTTCCGTTCTTTACCGCCGGCGGGCCTGTGATCGGGTTTGCTCTTTTTATCGTGAAAACGATGATTATCGTGTTTTTACTATCCGTCGCTCGTGCGACTATGGCCAGGCTCAGGCTGGAACAGATGGTATCTTTCTGCTGGCGTATTTTGACGCCTGTCGCAATTTTACAGATACTTGCGAATTTAATTTTAAAAGAGGTCATTAAAATATGAGAAGACCCGGGTCGTTAATGCCGTTCGTAATGGGTATGGTTCTGAAAAAACCCGCCACAAATATGTATCCCTATAAAAAGGTTATAATGCCAGACAGATACAGGGGAAAGCTGAAGTTCGAACAGATAAAGTGCATCGGGTGCCAGTTATGCGTAAAGGATTGCCCTTCGAATGCGATCGAGATAGTGAAGGTAGGCGATAAGCTTTACGATGCCTATGTTTATCTGGACAGATGCATATACTGCGGACAGTGCGTCGACAGCTGTCCCAGGAAGGCCCTTGAGAATACAAAGGACTTCGAACTGGCTAATTACGATCACGAGCACCTCAAGGTGAAGATATAAATAGGTTCCGGAGCTGATCGGTGACGCAATCTGTAAACCAGTCAATTGAACAAATCTTAAATCCCATATTATCCGATGGGGGCAAGGTTGTCATTCTGGGCGCCGGATCATCGCTTAACTGCGACGACGGTGCCGGGCCTGCTATCGCGGACAGGCTGATCAGCGGAATGAAGGGGAAGCTTCCCGAAAATATCAGGGTCTATAACGGATGCGCGGCGCCTGAAAATTTTACCGGCGAGATCAAGCGTTTTACACCCGATACACTGCTCATTATAGACGCGGCTGATTTTTCTCTTCCACCGGGCAGCGTGCGGACGATCGATTTGAAAGACATCTCGGGAGCGGCTTTCAGCTCTCACATGCTCCCCATCAAAATAATGGTCGATTACCTGGAAAAGGAAACGGGCTGTAAAACGATCCTGATCGGCATACAGCCGGAGAGCGTGCAGTACGGGGATGAATTATCGGGGCCGGTGGCGGGGACGGTTAAAGAGATAGTTAAAGTTATTCTGAAAAACATCAGGAAGTCAGCTCGATAAGCCTGTTTACGACCTTCCATGTCCGGGCCGTGCCGGTAACACCGAGTATCTTCTCGAAGTTGACATTCCTTCTGGTCCCTGCAAATTCAATCGGATATTCATAGTATAGAACGTTTCCCTGGATACTGAAGCGGTATTCGTCGCCCTGCTTTTCCATAAGCGCGTCCCGATGCGCCTCATCCGGTTTTCCGGAAAGGAACATGATATGGCATTGTATTGTATCCGGTCCTTCCGGTTTGAACGGGTTATCGGCGGCCGCTTTTTTCAAATTTTCAGGAGTAAGCACAAATGCAATAACTTCGTAGCCCAGGGATAGCAGAAGCTTGTCCTCGATCTGACATTTCAGCTTTCCTGTATCGGTTTCCTCGGATTTGAACAGGATATTTCCGCTCTGGATATATGTAAATACGTCTTTAAAGCCGTATGATTCGAACAGGAGTATCAGATCGTTCATCCTGATAACAGCGTTTCCTCCGACATTAACGGCGCGCAGCAGGGCGATATACTGGAAAATGTTTTGAATACGATCCCTCCGATTTATTATTTAATTATAAATATGAGTTGAAATTAAATCAACATGCTTAAACTTTTATAAAAGCTGACAAAACATAAGATAAAACAACATTCAATGCGAATGACATAACCCGGATGTTTAAGAATCGCTAATCTTCATCATTAAATGCATCTGAGCGATCTCAACAACGACTCCTTTTAATATTGCAATTTATTCATCCAATCGATAAAAACTTTTGAAACCTCGCTTATATGATTATTATAGCTGTGGTCGGCGCCTTCGATCATAAGTGTTTTGACGCCGGAGGAGGCTGCTGCGGCATTGCGTATAAAATCCAGTTCCTTTTCCGAACCCACCCAGCCCTCGCTGGTACCGTATACAGCCAGGAGAGGGCAGAGGATCCGGCCAATGTAGCCGCCTATCGATTTTCCTAACAAATAAGCATAGCTTAGATATGTCCGGGCGCTCAGTGTTTCGGCTCCTATATAGAAAGAGCCCCAGGGCAGAAGATCTCTGCCGCGGCCTTCGGCTGCCAGATTTTCGGCTTTCTCAAATATTTCCGGATCAGTGTTTCCGGCTCGCAGAGGGGGCGATGCGGCTATCAGCCCTGCAACTCTCTCGTCCTTTTTTTCGGCCTGGTAATACATCGCTTTCAATGCCCCGAGGCTGTGTCCGATGATCATTATTTTGTTATGCCCTAAATGAGCAGTAAAATCCATCCAGGCCGTTATATCCTCAAGAGATTCCTCGAAGATTTCCCAGCCGCCTCCGTAAAGCATCGGCACGCCTTTTGGCGAATAGTATATAGAGCCGAAGTCATGGCCCCGGTTATTGCCTGTAATGAATGTATAACCGGCCGCCGCTATCTTCCGTCCGATCTGTACGGTGCTGTATTGATAATAATTGCTGGAAAAACCATGAACCCATACGACCGCGGCAGATTTAATCGGGACTCCGGCCGGACGGATCAGCAGGCCCTCCTGGTAAAGGGCGTCGCTCGTCCGCGTGTAGACAAGATCTTCCGAATAATTAATGTTCATTCCGTAAAACACTCCGGGGCAGATAGCAAAATTCGAAGAACTTCCTGTTAAGATATTATATAACTAAAATGAAATTATTTAAATATAATTGGAAATCCTGAAGTAGAAAATGACTCTATTTTTCCTTGAGTTTCGACTTTACTCTTGTCGCTATGAATTCAAGGACAACAGCAAAGGCCAGGATGAAGTAGGTAATAAGACCCACTTCATGCAGATCGAAATAAAACGTGCTGGACATGAATAAGTCGAAACCTATTCCGGCCGCCCCCGCCGCGGCCCCCATGGCAACAGCGTTTGAAAAATTCAACTCGAACCGCAGAAAGGTCCAGGACAACAGATATGTCGCCGATGAAGGGAGAACCGCCTGGAAAACTATATGCAGCCATCTTGCACCTGAGGCCTTCAGAGCGTCTATGACCCCCTTGTCAAGTTCCTCGTAGCACTCTGCATAGGCCTTGGTTAAATAACCGATCGAGTGGAAAGAGAGGCCTATTACAGCCGCCGTGCTGCCCAATCCTGCCGATACTGCGAAGATCAAGACCCAGAGTATGGAAGGAATGGCCCGTATAACCGCTACAAAAGCTTTGACAATGACTGTTACTCCTTTCGGGGACAGATTCTGAGCCCCCAGAAGACCAAGAAAAAGCGCAATAAAGCTGCTGAAGAGGGTAATGAGGATGGATAGTCCTATGGTTATAACTATTTCGACAAAAATATCTAGAATTGAAAGCCTGTAGGAGAAGGGATGAATGAAAATAGTCTTGAAGTTATTTAATGTATCCAGGACAGCGCCGGGAATATTGACGCTTCCGCCATCCAGGGTTAAAAGGCTGTATACTGTAATGGCAGCTAAGACCGCCAATGTGAAACGGACAATGATCGTAGCGCGTGTCAGAGGTTTAATCAACCTCCCGGGTATTTTATTTTCAGGGCTTAGAGACTTCGCGGCTGCTTTTAAATCAGTCATAGTATTTCCCTTCGAACGATGTTGGATATGGTTTCCATGGCAATGACAGTAATGACGGTGACTATTACAACAAGGCTTGCTACATGGTAATTGAAGGATTTGTAGTATACATCGAACAAAAAGCCTATGCCCGTACCTGTGAGAAATCCGACCAGTGTTGCATCGCGAATGTTCGTTTCAATCATGAAAAGAAGCCAGCTTACAACCTGGGGCATGCTTGACGGCAAAACCGCCTGGAAAATAATATGGTAATAAGCGGCTCCTGTTGCACGCAGAGCTTCTACTGTATTTTCGCCTACTTCATCGAGCGTTTCCATAAAGGCCCGGGTAAGAAATCCCAGAGAACCGAAAAACAGGGCCAGAAAGCCTGTAAGGGAGCTCTGGCTGAAGGCCAGCATAAGAACCATAGCCCAGGCCACGAGAGGCACGTTCCTGAAAAAAGAGCCTATGCCCCGGGCTAACGCTGTAAAAAATACGTGAACACGGGTGCTGCGCGACCCCAATAAGGCAAGCGCCATGGCAAAAACGGCAGCTACGACGCTCGAAGCAACAGACAGCAGGATTGTGTCCCTGAGCTTTATTAAAATATCGCCAATCCTTGAAAACGAAGGGACGTCGGGATAAAAGTTTGATATGCCCCAGATAAAGGCCCTGTAAATACTGAGGAAGCCCCTGCCGGGGTCATATTGGGTAATTATGATCGAACCTGCTGTAAGGACGGCTATCAGGGCAAAGACCAGGAGAGTGCTTTTCCTGCGTTTCGCGAAGATGTCAGCCTGCATGATTAAACTATCGCTTCGGTAAGGACGCCGCCTGTATCATGGTCATAGCTTTCTGCTATCTGTTCAGCGCCGTAAATCTCGGTGATCCGATTGCGGGAGAGCTGTGACGGAGGACCGTCAAAGTGGATTGAGCCTTTGTTGAACCCGATGATCCGGTGGGAATAATTCAAAGCCACATTCACCTGGTGAAGGCTGATTATCAGGGTTATGCCCCGGTCCCGGCAAATATTCTTAAGATAGTCCATGATAATCTTTGATGAACCGGGATCCAGGGATGCAATGGGTTCGTCACAGAGTATCATCTTGGGGTTCTGTACCAGTGCTCTTGCAATACCTACTCTTTGTTTCTGGCCGCCGCTTAGCTGGTCACAGCGTTTGTGTATATGGTCTTCCATACCGAGAATTTCGAGAATATCCCATGCATCCTTTTTTTCCTTCACAGTATAACTGCCGAGGATACCTGAAAGGGTAGATTTATATCCGAGCCTGCCATGAAGTACATTTTCAATGACAGTCAGGCGCTCCACCAGATTGTGATGCTGAAAAATCATCCCGATTTTCGTTCTCACCTTCCTGAGTTCTGACTTTCGCAGTTTCGAAACTACAACACCGTTGAAGCAGATTTCCCCGTTCGTCGGATCGGTCATCCTGTTAATGCATCGGAGAAGAGTTGTTTTTCCCGAACCGGAAGCCCCTATAACTGAGACAAATTCCCCCTCTCTGACTGAGAAGCTTACATCAGCAAGGGCCGGTTTTGTTCCAAGAAAACACTTGGTTACATTTCTAAGTTCTAATAATACCATAAGCTCATCCTCCTGAAAATAGAGGAAGGGCGTCAGACAAGTGACGCCCTTTTTTAAACCAATTTAAATACAGATCTTATTTAAGCCCGAGAATTTCGCGCATCGTGTCGTAATCGGCATCGGTGATTTTGACGAAACGATGGGGCTGCATAAAGAGTCCCGCCATTGAAGAACCTTTTGGGCGGAACAGTAATTGATCGTCCTTAACCTTATCGTCAGTGAGGGCGGTTACTACCTTATCGATGGTTTCCTGGCTCAGGAAGGCGGCGTTGGCTTCGAGAGGGGTATTCAGCACGGGAATAACCTTGATAATCACGAATTGAGCGCCGGCAAGGTCAGAGAAAGGTGCTGAAGCGTCTTTTTTAACCTTATAGACAGCGCCGGGCTGTTCGTCGGTTCCGGATGTGAGTTCGAGATAATTCTGCACATCGATGTCATCAACAGCTGAAACATCTACATTGCCTTTCAGCAGGTTGACAAGCGACAGCTGATGGGATCCTGAAAATACAACCTGGCTGAAGAACTTTCCGGCTCCGCCCTGCATGAGGTCGTCCTTGGTAAGGCTCTTCCATTTGCTCTTTGTATGGAAAATGGCCAGGATAGCCGCGGAAGGCATGTTGAATCCGGATGTCGAACTTGTTGAAACAAATGATATTTTCTTTCCTGCGATGTTGTCGATGGAATAAGTATTTCCGGATTTGTATTTACCTTCATTCCCTTTTTTAACAAGAAGGCGGCTGTAATACAGCGCATCGCTTATAGTGCCCGATTTGCCGCTTTCAACTATAAGAGGAACAATATTGGTATCCCTTGCATGGCCGGTAATGTACTCGAAAGGCCCGAAGTAGCCCAATTGGGCGTCCCCCGATTCCAATGCCGCCATGGCGATATTGTAGTCGGTTGTCAGCTTATCTACCACCTTGTAGCCAGTTGCATCGGTGATGATTTTTCCGAATTCGGCGCGCATGGCCTTTTCGTTGTCGCCCGAATTGTTGGGCAGCCAGGCCATTGTAATAACTTTTTGATTCGCACAGCCTGCAAACATTAAGGCCAGAAGAGATGCTGAGATAATACTTTTAAAAACTTTAGGGATCAGTTTCAAAACCATTATATCCTCCAAAATAATTTTTCTGATGAATTTCTATCATTTTTTTTAACTATGACATCCTATTGTTTATTTGGCGTCAATTTCATGTTAATTTTCAGAGAATTATTAATAATGGTCCGGGGCCGAAAATTCTCTGCAAATTAACATGAAATTAACTTCAATCAAACACAATTATGCCATATTAATCCAGTTTAAAAGCAACAAAAATTCGTTCTAAATACAGGAGGTTCAGGCTGATGGATGAAAATGCCAGGAATTGGGCAGAATGTCTGACTGACGCTGAAGCAGCCGATATACTCGGCTTGCTGGAAAAAAAAGAGGATTTAACTATTGGAGATAATGAGCAGGGGATGGTGATGCTGACTGCGAGGGACCCTTTCGGCTGTGATTTTTATGTAGGTGAAGTGCTTGTAACCGAGGCAGAGGCTGAATACGGGGCTTCGAAGGGCTACGGGATGGTTATGGGAAATAAAGCAGGGCAGGCAAGGGTTCTTGCGGTTTATGATGTCGCATTAAGGTCGGGTGATAATGAACTGATCAAAATGATCTCAGAAAAAATGAAAACCGCACGGGAAAGATTTGAAGAAAGAATATCTATTGAAAGATCGATGACTGCCTCAACGAAGGTAGATTTCGGTTTAATGGCAGAGGGATAGGATCATGGAGATCAGGGAAAAAAACAGGCTGACCCTTGATACTTTTAGAATTCTGATGCGGTCCATGGCTAACCCCGGGATGGTTATAAAGCTTCCGGGTGCAGGATTGGAAAAGGTATGCGAGGTTCTCCTGGACCATGAAGTCAGCTTCAGCGTTATCGGTTCCGGCGTTCATGACGGCCTTATCAGGAAAATATACGAGATCACTAAATCGGAGTATGTAAGGGCCGATACGGCCGATTACGTCATTGTCGCAGGCGGTTCAAGCTGCGGCGGCATTAAAAGCCTTAACAGGGGAACGCTTGATTTTCCGGACAAAGGGGCGACAGTCATTTACATGGTCCGGGAATTGGGGAATGGCGGACTTACCCTCGGCCTCAAAGGCCCCGGGATCGAATCTATAAGGGATTTAACAATAAATGGGGCGGATGCCGGGGATTTAATGGATATAAAGGAAATGAATTCTGAATTTCCGCTTGGATTAGACCTTGTCCTGATAGATGATAATGGTTT
This sequence comes from uncultured Spirochaetota bacterium, assembly GCA_963768055.1. Lineage (GTDB taxonomy): Bacteria > Spirochaetota > Brevinematia > Brevinematales > JAOACQ01 > CAVYGN01. The sequence continues at coordinate 821,368 of CAVYGN010000001.1, forward strand.
TGCAAGTTCCATACCCCGTTCATCCTCCATTGAATTTAAGGGGTAAAGAATGGGTTATGTCGCAGTTTCAGGCGGAAGAACAGCCATAGATAATGCCGAGAAATTTCTGAAGTTTCAAAGGTCTGCAAACTCAGCCGGCGGGTCTGATATTGAAGAGATAAAAAAATCCCTACACTTCCTGGTCGACAGGGTAATGGGCGAGGGTTCCCTTTATGCGCCTGACCTCGCAGCCCTTGCCGTTTTACAGTCTGCAGGAGATACTTTTGAGGCCTCTTTTATGATCAGGGCTTACAGGACAACACTGCCGAGGTTTTCCTATAGCCTCCCGGCAAATACTTTGAATATGAGGGTGATACGAAGGATATCCTCGACGTTCAAGGATATACCCGGGGGCCAGTATCTCGGCCCGACAAGCGATTATACATTGAGGCTTCTCGATTTTGATATGATCGGTGAAGACTCTGTTATTTTTAAAAAAAACCTTGACGAGATAATGAAAAAAACCGGAATTGATGCTGCTGTACCGGAATCTTTCCCGGGGCTGGTCGATATCCTTCGCCGGGAAAACCTGATTACCAATAGTCTTTCTTCAAGTATTAAGGAAGCGGAATGTTTCGATGTGACCCGCGAGTCGCTGTCATTTCCTGCCCCAAGAAGCGCAGCTATGCAGACTATGGCCAGGGGAGAAACGGGCGGTATGCTGGCCCTTGCTTATTCGAACATGCGGGGTTACGGATCTGCACACCCTACTATCGGGGAGCTCAGGGTCGGATACGTTCCCATGGAGATAAAACATCCTTATTCGGGCAAGGCTTGCAGGATCGGGGAAGTCCTTATGACAGAAGCCCAGATTATTTCAGATATGGATATGCAGGACGGGTCGCCGAAATTCGCCCTTGGCTACGGGCTGTGTTTCGGCCATAATGAAACGAAAGCTATCTCCATGGCTACTCTTGACCGTGGCATGCAGGCCGATATACCGCATTATCCCTCTGAAGATCAGGAATTCGTACTTCTGCATATTGACGGGATCGAAGCGATGGGTTTCGCCAACCATTTCAAACTGCCACATTATGTTACATTCCAATCGGCTCTTGACAGGCTGCGGGCTTCCCGGGATAAATCCGCTCTTAAAGGGGAATGAAGCGATGGAACTTAAATTTAATTTCGGCTTTCTGGATGAAAATGCCAAGCGCGAGATCAGGAGAAAAATTTTAAAGGCTATAGCCATACCAGGCTACCAGGTTCCGTTCGGATCGAGGGAAATGCCTATAGCCAGGGGTTGGGGCACCGGCGGTCTCCAGATAACTTTATCGATTATCGGGCCTGAAGATGTCCTGAAGGTAATAGACCAGGGAAGCGACGATAGCGTCAATGCGGTTAACATCAGGAAATTCATCGCTAAAGTAACAGGCGTCCGGACTACCGAAGATACATCAAAAGCTACCATCATTCAGACCAGGCACAGGATACCCGAGGAAAAACTTAATGAAAACCAGGTCCTTGTATTCCAGGTACCGTTGCCGGAACCCCTCAGGATCGTGGAACATTCGGAAAAGGAAACGCGCCGTATGCATGCCGAAGCCGATTACAGTTCAATGTGGCTGTATCTTTACGAGAGCATAATCAAGTTTGGCGAGATAACCCTCGGCGCAGGATATCCTGTAATGGTCAATTCGAGGTACCTGATGTCGCCGAGTCCCATTCCCAGGTTCGATATACCCAAGCTCAGCATGGCGGAAACATTGTACCTGTTTTGCGCCGGGAGGGAAAAACGCATTTATGCCATTCCTCCCTATACATTCGTGGAGGGCATAGGATTTGAAGACCATCCCTTCCGTATTGAGGATTTCAAAGGGCAGACCTGCGATTTATGCGGAAGCTCGGGTACTTATCTTAATGAGATAATTGACAATGAAAGAGGCTCAAGGTCTTATCAATGCTCGGATACTTCCTGGTGCAGAAAAGTCATGGAAGGGAATAAAATATGAGGCCAGTTTTAGAGATAAGAAACCTGACGAAAATCTACGGGAAAGGGTGCCCGGATTGCAGTAATTCCGGGAGTGAAAACGGCAACGGTAATATCTGTTCAAGCTGCCGGTCTGTGTCGGCATGCAAGGATGTTTCATTCAGCCTTTATGAAGGCGAGGTACTGGGCATTGTCGGCGAGAGCGGGTCGGGCAAGTCGACCCTATTGAAGATGCTTAATTTCGATGAGGAGCCGACCTGCGGCCTTATGGAGATTGATTCGGGATACCTGTCAAAATCCAGGATACCCGGGTACAGCCTTGATTTTGTAGGGAATGCGAACCTTTTCACTTTGAATCCTTTTAGAAAAAGGCTCCTCAGAAACCACCTGATGGGCATGGTTTATCAGAACCCGCACCTTGGTTTAAAGATGCATATTTCTTCAGGAGGAAATATAGGGGAAAGGCTTCTTATGGCCGGATGGAGAAACATCGGATCGATCCGGAGCAGGGCGTCGGAACTCCTTGTTAAGACTGAAGTTCCCCCGGAACGCATGGACGAGCCGCCTTCAAACTTCAGCGGCGGAATGCAGCAGAGGGTGCAGATCGCTAAAGCCCTTTCCAATAATCCGATAATCCTTTACCTTGACGAACCTACGACCGGCCTCGACCTTTCCGTCCAGGCACGTGTTCTCGACCTTGTCCGAAGCCTGCAAAAGGAATTGAAATTTTCCATGATCGTAGTTTCTCATGACCTGGGAATAATCAGGCATCTTACGAGCCGCACTATCGTGATGAAAAACGGACGCATAGTCGAATCAGGTCTTACAGACCAGGTTCTCGAAGATCCCCAGCACCAGTACACACAGCTCCTGGTCCATTCGAATTTATAGAGGTGATTATGCTTGAACTCATTAATCTTGCCAAGAATTTTACCCTGCATATGCATAACGGTAAAATAATCGAGGGTTTCAACGGAGTGAACTTCAGCGTAAAAGAAGGCTCTTCCATGGGAATTTCCGGGCCGAGCGGAGCGGGAAAAAGTTCGATCCTAAAGTGCATATACCGCACTTACCTTTCAAGCTCAGGTTTCATCCATTATGAGTCGACGCAATTCGGCAATGTAAATCTTGCCGACGCACCCGAACACATAATAATCAAGATCCGCGAGAATGAGATAGGTTATATAACCCAGTTTTTAAGGGTTATCCCGAGGGTGCCATGCGATCTTGTGGTGGCCGAACCGCTGCTGCTGACTGGAACCGGAATGCCGGAAGCGCTTGAAATTTCACGGCGCCTTCTCGGCAGGCTCGGAATACCCGAAAGGCTTTTCGGAGCCTTCCCGGCTACCTTCAGCGGCGGGGAACAGCAGAGGGTGAATATCGCCAGGGCTGTTATCCGCTCGCCCCGCCTTCTTCTTCTGGATGAACCGACCGCATCGCTGGATTACAAATCGGCAGGGGCGGCAATGTGCATTCTTCATGAGCTCAAAAAAAATGGTACGACAATGATCGGAATTTTTCATGACCCGTTTGTCATGAAGGATTTTTCAGATTCAATATACCAGCTTGAGGAGAAAATACAATGAAACCATTTAATGGAGTGTTCTCCATTTACAATGTAAATATCATTACCCCGGATGAGGTAATAAGGAGCGGTTCAGTCCTTGTGGAGAATGGAAAGATTTCAAAGGTTACAGGCGAAAAGATCCTGTCATGTTTCAAGGCCGTTGACGGCAATGGAAATTACCTGATGCCCGGTTTTATCGATATTCACAGCGATGTAATAGAAAGGGAGATCGAGTCGAGGCCCGGCACCTTCCTTGCTACAAATATCGCTCTAATGGAACTGGATAAAAAACTTGCAGCGGCAGGGGTAACGACAATTTATCATTCGGTTTCATTTGCCGACGAGATAGTAATTGTTATCCGTTCACTCGATGTCGTCGACAGTATTGTCAGGGAAATAAAGCGTTTGAGGGACAGCCTTCTTATTAAAACCAAAGTGCATACCAGGTACGAGGTAACTTATTCCGGAGGCTACCCTGAAATTGAAAAACTGATGAGCGAAGGCCTTGTCGACCTTGTCTCAGTTATGGACCATAGCCCGGGTCAGGGTCAGTTCAAGACGGAGGAACAGATCAGGGGATACTACGGGGACAGGTTCGGGGTCGATAGGAAATCAATCATGGACCTTATCGACAGGAGGATGAAACTTCGTGAAAGGGTGGGTATGGAAAATGCCGTAAAGATGATGAAATCGGCTCATTCTCATAAAGTTCCGCTGGCAAGCCATGATGACGATACGAAGGAAAAAGTGAATTTCATGAAAAAGCATGGGGTTAATATTACCGAATTTCCAGTCAGTATTGAAGCTGTTGAAGAATCAGCATCGTCAGGGATTGCAATAGCACTGGGTTCTCCCAATATACTGAGGGGTTATTCGCATAATAAAAATCTGAGTTCGCGCGATCTGTTAAAGAACGGGTACGGCGATATAGTATGCTCGGATTATATTCCTTCGACCCTTCTGCACTCGTTGTTTGTAATAAAGGAAACTTGCGGCAAAACACTGCCTGAGGCATGCCGCCTTTATAGCTATAATCCGGCAATGCACCTGGGGCTATCCGGAGAGTGTGGAGCAATAAGTCCGGGCCTGGACGCCGATTTAGTGATTGTCGACAACAATGGTGAAATTCCCAGAATACAGAAAACTTATGTAAAGGGCAGGGAGGTTTATTCTGCATGCATGGTTTAGGCATACGGGTTCCCGGTGTACAACTTGATAATAAAAAGGATGAATTTATAAAGGCCCTGAGTTATATCGGACAAACAGGTTTCGATTCGATAGAAGTAAGCCCGGATGATTTTGACGCTATAAGGACAGGCGAACTTGACATTAATATCGTGAAATCCTTAAAAAAGATATTAAAGGATTTTAATTTCCATCTAAGCGTGCACACGCCGCTCTTGTTGAATTTATTTAACAGGGATGATCCGGCCCTTCATGAAAAAGTCCTGGAAGCCTGCCTTGATTTTACCGACATTGCCGGGGGCGATCTGCTGGTTTACCATCCAGGAAGATATGTTGACAACTGCGAGTTTGCCCGTATCGGTAAGGAAAATTACACTTCAGACGAAAAAAAAAGGCTTAAAGAAAATGAGGTAGAAACTCTAAGGGAATTATCCCTTAGGTATCCTCAAATTACAATCGCCTGTGAAAACCTGAGGTCCTATATTTATCATTCTCCTTACAGTTACGCTGAATATCCCTGGGAACTGGCGGAACAGGTTAGGGCTGTAGATAGCGGGAACGTGGGGATGATGATAGATACGGGGCATCTTCTATTAACAGCCAATTATTTCGGCTTTGATATTTTTGAAAGCGTTTCAATTGCAGGGATGCATCCGGTGCATTTTCATATAAACGATAATCATGGCATACCCACGTATTATACTGAAAAGGACAAAAAAGGCCAGCTTTGTTTAGGGAGGGGGGATGAGCATGTTCCGCCGGGAATGGGAACATTTCCATTCGGTAAATTTTTAAGTAAATTTCCTGAATACAGCGGCCGGTATATTATCGAATTGACCAGCAGGTATTTTTATCCGGAGAGGATTGAACAATCTTATAAATTTATGGAGAAAACACTGAAAAAGCTCAAGGTACCTGAGAAGACATTAAGAATTACGGAATAAGGGATGAAAATAGGAGTGATCTCGGACATCCATACCGGTGAGTTGCTCAGGCTTGTAATAGTAACAATTCCCGGAGGCAACTTTTATAATGAAATTTCAGGAATGATCGGGGCCTTAAGTTCATTGACCGGCTCGAGAACGGCATCTTCATACCTTCCGCATATGACGCTCAGGACCGGAGTTTTTGTTCCATGTGATGAATCGGACAGTTTTATAAGAGAATTCGGAGAACTTATTAGCGAAGAAAAGGCAATAAAGGTAAAAACCGAAAGGCTAAGGGTCTTTCCTTACTGGGAGGAGGAAAATCAGAAATTCATAATCCTTTATTCGGTCAGGAAATCCCAGCCGCTTTCTTCCATTAATAGGCGTCTTTTAAGCTATGAAAAATATAAGAAAAGCGATAAAAGCATATTTCAGCCCCATATCAGCCTTCTCTACGGGGATGTAGACAGGGAGGGTTTCGAGAAAGCTAAGCAGTTCGTCAGGGAGAGGCCCGAAATCTTCGAAAGAGAATTTACATTCGATCTTGATAACGTCGCCCTGCTATCGCAGGGAAGGGGAGGGAACTGGTCGGTTTATTATAAGTACAAATTGAGGAGAGAATTATGACATATATTGAAAATTACAAAATGCCGGGGGAAAAAACGCTTGGAAAATCACCGCTGATATCGGAAAATGCGGTCATTTCAAAATCGCGGTTCGGCGAGTATACTGAAATCATGGAACATGTCCGCTTTATTAACTCCAGCCTCGGTGATTTTTCTTATATTTGCGAGTATAGCGACATTATTTACACAGAAATAGGGAAATTTTCAAATATTGCCGCTTATTGCAGGATAAACCCGGGAAATCATCCGATGGAAAGGCCGTCCCTGCATCATTTTACTTACAGGTGTAAACAGTTCGGCTTCATGGATAACGATGATCCGGAGTTTTTCAACTGGCGGTCGATCCAGAAAGTAATAATAGGCCATGATACCTGGCTCGGGCATGGGGTTATCGTTATGCCCGGAGTGACAATTGGAAACGGGGCTGTGATTGGCAGCGGAGCTGTTGTGACAAAAAACATTCCCCCTTATACGATAGCGGCGGGTATTCCGGCAAAGGTTGTCCGGCCGAGATTTCCCCAGGAGATAGCATCTAAAATAATCAAAACGGCATGGTGGGACTGGCCGTTTGAAAAAATAAAGGAGAATTTGGAAGACTTCAAGGACATCAGGCGTTTCTTAGCAAGGCATTGTTGAATTCTATCCCCCGTATTTGAATTTATTTATTGTCCGCCTTTCCTTTTTATCGGGTTTACCCTTGCGTTTTACCCGGTCTTTTTTCGCCTGTTTATCCAAAATTTTAATTATTTCTTCCATTTCAGGCGTAATTCCAGGTGCTTTTTCTTCATCATAGTATTCCCTTGCGAGGGAGGCTTTCACCTGTTTTTCAGTGATAACCTTAATTTTTATTGTCCTGTACTTATTGTCCTGCCTGACAGTCAGCACATCACCGGCCCTGACCATTTTAGCCGGCTTTGTCCTCTCGCCGTTGATCTTAACGGCGCCCCCGTCTACAGCCTCCGACGCGTCGGTCCTTGTTTTGAAAATCCTGGCTATCTTCAGCCATCTGTCTATCCGCATTGCCTGCAGGAGTTCGTTCTTTTCCATGAGATATTTTAGCTTTGATATTAATTTTGAGCAAATTGGGAACCGATTAAAACAATATATTAAGGGCACTTCTAAAAACCGCCTTTTCACGCCGAGCAAGTCGGCACAAGGGCGGCAAGTTAGTGCCCATAGGGTTTATGCCCGTAGGGTGTTTATGCCCGAAGGGTGCGGTTTCATTACTATTAGAATATCATTTGTTAATAACAAAGTTAGTTTTTGGAACCGCCCTTAATCTTTATGAAACCAAATTTTATTGCGCGGGATTTCGTAAGCTTGAGTTGCTGCGTTTCAAAACGGCGGTAAGCGCTTTTATGAGAATCAAGTATATTATCGATTCATATAGATTCATATAGATGATAATAAAATTTCTTTTTTAAAAAAAGCGTTCAATCACGCTTGCGCAGCTGTTTTGAACTGATACGGCTCATACCCTTCGGGCAAAAGCGCTCTCGAGTACTGCTCGATAAAAATTGACTTCATCCGGAATTATGATTGTTTTAATCGGTCCTTATTTCGGGTACCCCAGCGGCATAATGTAGAGCGGGATCTCGTCGCTGCCGAGCTTCAATTCATCGGTAATTCCTTTAATATTCATGCTTGCCACAATTCGGGTCCCTATGCCCAGGGCATCGGCGGCAAGATAAACATTTTCCGCTATGCATCCGGCCGTGGCGTTAGCCATAGCCTTTCCGGACTCTTTATTGACATAGATCGGCATCATATTCAGTTTCGCGGTGAGAATAAGAACATGGCTGGCTTTAGGAATATCTCCCTGAGAACCTATTCTGTTTTTTATGCCGGCATCCGAAATAAATTTCAGGGTTTTGTTCTGTGGGTCGTATAGATACGTACCTTCGGAGGATGCGACATAGATATTGATGTAATAGATACCGAAAGCCGAAGGGGCGGTCCGCTTACCGTCCTTGCGGTTGACACCGTCGGCGGCCCAAAGGATCGTGGAAAGATCTTTCAGGGAAATTATTTTATCGGAGAAATCCCTGGCGGATTTCCGGTTTTCAAGGGCTGTGATCAGATCCATGCCGAGGCTTGACTGGGGATCTGCAAGTTTTATATCCTTACTCTCAGAAAATAAGGGTATCGTCAAAATTGTCGAATTAAGAATAAATCCTGCGATAAGGATTAAAGCTAACCCTTTCATTTTATCCTCCCTTTACGGCGTCGGTAAATTTTAGCCCGGTTCCGGAGAATAATCAATTATGGTGCTGCTATAACACCATTTTATTTGATTTTATAGCCATGCTTATTTATCATAATATTCGTTATAAAGTCCTTCATGAAAGGTTTATATGTTTAAAACCGTATTCAAGAACGCCACCCCGGCCCTTGTTTTTATTCCCCTGATCCTTACCCTAATCGGGTTAGTTTTCATTTTCAGCGCCGATATAAACGCGAATGGCACAAACAACGGCCTTTATTTGAAACAGCTTCTCTGGATTGTCACCGGTCTGACTATCGCCTATTTCATTATTAACATCGACTACTTTATCTTCGTTGAGACTTCCCTTTATTACTATATCGGGGGGCTGGTCCTCCTGTTAATAACCCTGCTTCTGGGCAAGAACATCAGGGGTCACAAGAGCTGGATGGGTTTTGCGGGCCTGGGTATAGAGCCTTCAGAAATAATGAAAGTTTGCTACATTCTCTATTTTGCGAAGTATCTGGCAAATGCCCCTTCAATTGAAAAAAAGACCCAGGTGTTTTTTGTATCCCTGGGCCTGCTTGCCGCGCCCCTTTTGCTGATTCTTCTTCAGCCCGATTTTGCGACATCAGCTGTCTATATTTTCATTTTCCTTGTAATGGCTTATTTAGGCATGGCTGATACCATTTATATCAAATATATTCTGCTTACCGGGACAGCCACGATTTTTGTCTTTCTGGCCGAGGGCTTTTACAAGGCTTACCTGCTTAACGGGGGAAATATTAACCCTGTCATTGAAACGATACTAAATGCGAATACCTTCTTCATTATCAGTATTGTAATGTTTTTATATACTCTGATCATATTCGTGATCGAGTTTTTCCAGTCGATGAGCATTTCAAAAAAGATCCTTCCGGTTACCACAATTGTCGGCTCAAGCTGCCTGATCCTTGCCGTCAGTTTTAAAATTTTCAAACCTTATATGTGGAACAGGATCTTGATGATGTTCAGCCCTGAATTCGACAAGAGCGGTGCGGGTTATAATATAATACAGTCAAAGATCGCAATCGGCTCTGGGGGATTTTTCGGCAGGGGCATCTTCCAGGGAACCCAGAATATTCTCGGTTTTCTTCCTGAAAAAAGCACCGATTTTATTTTTGCAATAATCTGCGAGGAATTGGGATTTTTAGGGGGTTTCCTGATCCTGGGCCTGTTCGGGCTATATCTTTATAATATAAGCAGGACAATCCAGAACGCAAAAGACAAGGAGGGTATGCTCGTCGCCAGCGGCATACTTGCCATGCTCTTCATACATCTATTTATAAACGTAGGGATGACCCTGGGGCTCATCCCGGTTGCCGGTATCCCTCTTCCGTTTATTAGTTACGGAGGTTCAAGCTATATCGGTTTTATAGTGGCGGCTGCAATTATCCTTAATATCAATATAAGAAGATTTGTCCACTAGTGGCCGATCTATTTCAATCGATTAATTAAAATAAGCGGTCCCGGATAAAACGCTTGCTTTCGCCGTTTTAAGATGATGCAGTTCAAGTTTTCGAATTCAGCGAGCTAAAAATTGACTCTATAGATAAGCTGGATGTTGTTTGAACGGCTTCAATTCGTCGATTCCACTTGATTTGTGTTATTGATATTATTTGCATTCGACAAGGGGATATACCCAGGCATGTAGTCGGGCAGGCTTGACAGAGTCAGAGAAATGCACTGTTCCGAATGAATGTACAGCGGATGGCCGATCATATCCTTCAGGGACTTGACGATCGCCTTGGTAACTAAATCCTTGCCTATGTCTGCCGCGACATTTTTCAGCATATCTTCAGGCCTTGAGCCTAAAATGGTAAACACCCTCGATTTAGATTCGACGAATCCCTGTGAAGACTCCCAGTATAAAACGTTACGCCAGCCGTCTATAAACTTTGCATCCAGCCTCACCTCTTTTTTTGTCTCGATTATACCGACGGTATATTCGAAATTAAGGACCGTGCCGTAAAACAGGCCGTCAACGCCCAGTTGCTGATCGAGCTCCTCCGGCGTTATGCTGTTAAGCTGGCCGCCGTATGTTATCCCTAAGTCCTGCAGGATTTTATCGGTTTCATTGGGATCCTGAACTATGTAGCCCTTGTCGTTTAGTTTCTGGATGAAAAGCAGCCTTACCATAACAGGGCCCTGTTCGTCTTTCGACATGTTTGCAAACGGCAATACCGCGACTATCCTCGGCGGGTTCCAGATATTATCGGATTTTATATAAACTTTTGATGTCGAAGAACAGCCGGCAAGTATAAAAATGAAAAAAATTAATGAAAAGCAGATTACTGCTTTATTCTGCATATGTCGCCCTCTGCAATTCCGCTGTCCGAGAGGATTTTACAGTTTGCGCCGTTTTCTCCGAAATAACTTGTTACCTCCAGAGACCCGACAATGTTCTCGGAATAACCAAGGATATCGCCGGTAGTCTGGCTTTTGATTTCTTCACCGCGCCGGATTACGCTGATTATTGTTCCCAGTGGAAGGTTGCTTGTCTGGCCTGCGTCTATTACAACCGTGTTCTGGTCGATTTTTTTTGCGATATGACAGCTCCATGGGATTTTATTCATAGACTGGACAATCTTTTCAACAACGTTCATGATAGCCGCCTTAAGCGCATCGCCTTCAAGGGCCTCGTCATAGCCTCCGGTCGATCCTATGCCCATAAACGATGAGTAACTTTTCACGGCTTTGCCCTCGCCTGTTTCCGCTGTTACTACAGTTCCTGTGGCGATGTCTATCAGCCTGACGCTGACTTCGGCGTTTGCCGTTTGGGTCTTGCTGTCGCCGAGTAAGACATCCGAGGATGTAATATTAACCCCGAATTTTGTCACGCTCCCTGTGATGATCGCATCGGCCCCGGCAAGGCTGCCTATCGAAACGGCCGTAGAGGTATCCACTAAACCTGACATTGATAATTTCTGCTCATCAATTATGGCTGATAGACGCTCCCTTTCAACAAGAATAAACCTTCCGGTATTCTGAAGTACTGAAATAAGTATGTCCGAGGAAACATTTCCCAGCCTTCTTTTTCCATAAACAGATTCTACCTTGAAATTGACGACCGCGACCCTCTTTTTCGGGCCGATCAGCTGCTTCGTATCGTTGGGATTGGCGTTCTCTTTTATACTGACTTCCCGTGAAGTACAGGAAACCAGGAAAATGGATGTTATAAAAACTGAAAACATTAATATTTTCCGCATCTTTTTCCTCCGCTTATTCAATTAAAAATATACACCCACATATATATAAGCGCAAGTCTTTTTCATTATTTTTTTTCAGTACTGTTTATAAAACAAATCACAATGTGAAACCGGCGATTGACATTTTGAGCACAGCTGTTTTAATGAAAGGGCTTACCATGTAATGGATTTACCATGTAATGGGAAACAGAGCGCTATTCTATAGGCGGTTCAAAATGGAATTTATAATATATTTCTTTATCTAATTTATCGATGGTTTTGAATTTTTCATAAGTAATTGATTTTGCTCCGCAAAGCTCGAGCATTTTATTAACATAACCCATTATGACATATTCAAAATAATAATGGTTTATTGGAAAATCAAAAACCCTTACTTCTACGCTTCCTGTTTCATACTTTGTTTCCATATGCCCCTCGGTGTAATACACCTGCCACAAAACCGGAATTGCTTCCGTCATCACGCGTCCTATTTTTCTATTCTTAATTAAAACTTTATATGGACCGTCGACTAAGGCATATTCTGCGGACTTTTCCCCCATCATCCAATAAACATTATTATTATTGTTATAAAATTTCTGTAAGGCCAAATCGCTGAATAAAAGGAACTTCTCAACGGGGATCAAGGTAATTGGAATAATATCATTTTTTTTAAAATAGTCATCCTTTGTACTTACTTCATTCAATAATTCATTGAACTTCTCTTCCCCGAATTGCGAGATCATCATTTTTTTTCTTGCTAAAAAAGCTGTCCCCTTAACTTCCACTAAAACCTCCCCTTATACTTTAAATCAGTTTGCTTGAAAATATTATTATAATAACCCCATTTTCCTCATTAATCAATATACTTTGATATTTTTATTTGAAAATACTATAATAAAATTTCAGTTTTAAAGTATATGGACTCGTTATTTCCCCCGTGTGTTAGGATAGTTGTCGCCTAAAATATTAGGAGACAAAAAATGAATAGTCAAATTCGTTCAGAGGAATTCAGGAAATCTATCGTTCAAAAGATGTGTATGCCAGGAGGAAAAACAGTATCTGAACTGAGCCAGGAAATAGGAGTATGTGAACAAACCCTTTACAACTGGAGGAAAATGATCCAGAATAATGTATCCAGAGGATTCCAGGATAGAAGCCCGAGAGGCTGGAAATTATCTGATAAATATCAGGCGGTAGTAGACGCAGCAAGCCAATCGGGAGAAGAGTTAGGACAGTGGTTGAGAAAAAATGGTCTCCAGTCGACTCATATCGAACTCTGGAAACAGGAGTGTTTATCAGTGATATCTAATAACTCATACAGAGAAGAAAACAAGGGTTTGAAAGCAAAAATCATAGAGTTAGAAAAAGAAATTAACCGTAAGGATAAAACTATAGCCGAGGTTACTTCTCTGCTGGTGCTTAAAAAAAAACTGAACAAGCTGTTCGGGATCGAGGAAGATTAACTCCATTGGATATACGCATAGATATCTGTGCCTTGATTAATGAGGCTGTTACGACAGGGGCCAGCAGGGATAAGGCTTGTGAAGAATCTGGCTATGATATAAGGACCATACAGCGCTGGAATAAAAATCTTGAGGGAGACAGAAGAAAATTGAGAAATGTAATGCCTTCAAATGCCCTGTCGGCCGAAGAAAGGGAGGAGATCATCTCCTGCTGTTGCAGCGAGAGATTTAGAGATATGACGCCGAATGAAATAGTGCCCATGCTGGCAGAGGAAGGTCGGTATATAGCATCAGAATCATCTTTTTACCGCGTTTTAAAGGACAATGATTTGCTGCACCATAGATACGAAACGAAGCCGAAAACGGCAAGGAAAACGCCAAGAGAACTGGAAGCGACGGGTCCTAATCAGGTATGGAGTTGGGATATTACATATATATCCAGTCATATAAAAGGTAAGTATTTCTACCTCTATATGATCGAAGATGTCTGGAGCCGTAAGATAGTCGGCTGGAAAATGCACGAGGAGGAAAGCTCTGATCATGCCGCAAGAATGGTGGCAGAGATCGGAGAAACCATTGATTTGAAAGGCTTGTATTTACATTCTGATAATGGTTCTCCTATGAAAGGGGCTACGATGTTAGCGACCTTGCAGAGGTTACAGGTTATGCCGTCGTTTTCAAGGCCGAGTGTAAGTAACGATAACCCTTACTCAGAATCATTGTTTAAAACATTGAAATATAATGTGAAATACCCAGGCAATTTCGAGACAATGGAATCGGTAGAAATATGGATGCAAAATTTTGTAGACTGGTATAATAATAAACATCTTCATTCAGGGATCGGATATGTCACACCAGCACAGAGACATGAAGGTAAAGATAAGGCGATACTCCTGAAGAGAGCGGAAACTTATGCGGCTGCAAAAAGCAGACATCCTGAAAGATGGTCAGGAGAATCTAAAAAATGGGAACGGATAGAATCGGTATTTTTAAACCCGAGTAAGACTAACAAGGAATCGTTGGTTGCGGCGTAAAATAAAAGCGACAACTCCCTTGACAAAAACCGTTTCTAATACTTTGACATAGCGGAATGTTCGGTACTGAAAGGGATTACATCGAGGAAATTTTCGGGTAAAATCAGAGTTTAAAGGGAGAATCAAAGATGTTTTCCGCAACAGACGCTATCAGGATGTTTGCAAGATATAACGCTTATTCTAATAATGAAATGAATAAGATAATTTCACAGCTTACGCCGGAAGAGTGGGAAAAAGAATTGGGAGGCTATTACAAGAGTGTAAAAGCCCTCTGCACCCATATTTATTTGTCAGATTTTTTATGGCTGAAAAGAATGGAGAAAATAAGAAAGTTTAAGTACCTTGATATGCCTGTAATGAAGGAAAATCACAGCTGGCATAGTGTTCCGTTTAATTCTGTTGAAGAATACAAAGTTTTAAGGGATAATTTAGACAATGTTTTCAGCAAACTTGCAGACGAGGTCAATGAGGATGATCTTGAAAAAGACCTGAATTATATAAATATCAAGGGCGAACCTTTGAGCTGGAAATTCGGGACATTGATTTTTCATGTTTTCAATCATCAAACCCATAACAGGGGTTTAACCTCAATTTACCTGGAATTACTGAACAAACCTAACGATTACAACAGCCTTATGGCCTCATTATGAGATTTTTATTTGTCAATTCTATAATAACATTTCTCGTTTGAAAGCAGAGGATAATATGAAATATTATTGACATCCGCCCCTCCATTTGATATAATATGCAAATGCAAATTATTTGCATATTAAAATTCAAAGGAGGAAAATTTATGAGACGCCCGGGAATTATTTTTGCCGCTGTCATAGTCCTTTCGGCTGTCCTTATGATTGAGTCCTGCGTTGGAAAAAACTCGGCTTCCAGCGGAGGAGGCAAACTGCTGGTCTATTCAAGTTTCTACGCAATGTACGACCTTACAAAAAAAATCGGCGGGGAAAGGATCGATCTTGTCAACCTTGTTCCCGCGGGAACGGAACCCCATGAATGGGAACCATCCCCGGGCGATATTGTCAACCTTGAAAAAGCCGATGTTTTTGTCTATAACGGCGCGAGCATGGAGGGCTGGGTGGACAAGGTAATTCCTGCACTGAAAAACAAAAAATTGATAAGCGTTGAAACTTCAAAAGAGATCAAACTTCATGAAAATCCGGAAAAGGGTGATAATCCTGTAAAGGGCGAAAATCTCAAATACGATCCGCATGTTTGGCTTTATCCGATGAACGCGGTTAAGCAGATGGAAGCCATTATGGAAGCACTGTCCAGGGCCGACCCGGCCGGGGCGGATTATTACAAAAGCAATTTTATCGTTTACTCGGAGAAATTTTCCGAACTCGATAAAGAGTACAGGGATGCCCTGGCAAAGGTGAAAAACCGGAACATAGTCGTTTCTCACCAGGCTTTCGGGTACCTTTGCGAGGCCTACGGGCTTAACCAGGTAGCCATCGAAGGCCTTGAAGCGGATTCGGAGCCTGCCGCTGAAAAAATGGCCGAAATATCCGATTTTGCCAGGAAAAACGGCGTTAAGTATATCTTTTTCGAAGATCTTGTCAGCCCTAAAGTTGCCGAAGCTCTAGCAAGGGAGATCGGCGCTAAAACCGAAACCTTCAATCCCCTCGAAGGTCTTTCCGACAAGGAAATCTCAGAAGGAAAGGAATATTTAAGCGTGATGAGAGACAATCTTGCCACACTTGAAAAAGCCTTGAAGTAATCAAGAAATACCGCATAGAGGGAAAATTCCCGGCAGAAGGGATATTGGATATTCTGCATACAGCTATGGTCCGGCTAAGCGGTATTTTACCTATCGGACCGCGGCCTACTTTTATTCTTCCTCTTTATCGATCCCATCATATGTGTTTTTTTCGATCGGCTTGAATATCTTTCTCGATTTTTTTTCCTTTGTCATTTCAGTCTCTTTAATATAATCATAAATCATTTCGAAGCTGTCCCTTTTTTCAGTCCTCGTCTCCCTGCGGACATATACTTCGTCATGTTTCAGTTCCCAAAGGTTTTCAGTGTCCCCGAACTGAAAATCGATGATTTTTTTCAGAAATTCCCTGTGCCTTGGATTGTTAACGGGAAAGAGCAGTTCGATCCTCCTGTCAAGGTTCCTTTCCATCCAGTCTGCGCTTGCAAGGTAATACTCCTCGTCACCGTCATTATAAAAATAATATATCCTGGAATGTTCAAGGTATCTTCCTACCAGTGAAATCACTGAAATTTCCCCGCCGTTATCGCCTGGTCCGGGGATGAGGGAGCAGATTCCCCTTATAATCAGCCTTATTATGACCCCGGCCTTCGAGGCCTCGTAAAGCCTGCTGATAATATCAGGATCGGTCAGGGAATTCATCTTGGCGATGATCGCCGCCTTCCTGCCGCTTTTTGCGCAGACGGTTTCCCTTTCTATCAGGCGGATGAACTTCTGTCTCAGATAAAGAGGGGCGATGGTCACTGCGTTCCATTTTTCAGCGAGTGAAAAACCTGTAAGGAGATTGAAAAGGGATGAAATGTCGCCGGTCAGATTTTCGTCCGTTGTAAACAGGCTGAAATCGCTGTATAGGCGCGCTGTGTTTTCATTGTAATTTCCCGTGGCAAGATGCGCGTAACGCTCAATCCCCCTTGTTTCTTTGCGTATTATCAGCATAGCCTTCATGTGGGTTTTAAATCCTGCAACACCGTAAGTGACATGGGCGCCCGCATCCTCGAGCTTTCTTGCCCACTCGATATTCCTTTTTTCGTCGAACCTGGCTTTAAGCTCGTCTATTACGGTAACGTACTTGCCGTTTTCTGCGGCGCGGATCAGGGCCTTTATTATTTCAGATTCCGAACTTGTCCTGTAGAGCGTCTGTTTTATAGCTATAACGGCAGGATCATCTGCGGCGGTACTGATAAGTTCGACAACAGGTTCGTAGGAGTGATAGGGATGAAAGAGTATTATGTCGCGGTCCCTGACGGCCTTAAAAATATTCTTGTTTTTAAAATCACTGGGATAAACGGGAGTGACGGTTTTGAATTTAAGATCTTCTTTATTAATAATATTGTAGAGCTGCATTAGATCTTTTAAATGGATAAAGCCGTCAACAGGGTAGCCGTCTTCTTCACCCAGGCCGTTTTCTTCGCAAATAATTTGTATAACGCTATCGGGAATGTCCCTCTCATATTCCAGCCGGACGGCGGAACGGCGGTGCATTCTCTTTATCGAGGTCTCTATTTCTTTAAGAAGGTTAGGGGCGTCTTCCTCCTGAAGGCTTATATCTGCATCTCTCGTGATCTTCACCACATTGCAGGACGTCACTTCATATCCGTTATATAATTTGTGAATAAACAGCCGTATTATGTTTTCAATTGGGACAAAAGCCTTGCTCTTTATACCCGAATAAAAACGGCCGAAAACATTTGTCGGGATCTCAACGAAGGAGAGGGTACTTTTTTCTAAAACACCCTTCTCGTCCGGCTTGAGGCCGATGGCCAGGTAAAGCCTTCCTGTCACCAGGGTAATAAAAGGCATGGTTGGGCCTATGGATAGAGGGGTTAGTGATATCTTCAGCTCGTTATCGAAATAGGGTTCAAGCTCATCCTTTAGGGCCGTAAGTTCATCCTTATCCAATAAAAGTTTTATTCCATTCTCGGAGAGAGAGGGAACGATTTCCCCGTAAAGGATATCGAATTGCTTTTTCAGCATGTCAAGTACATGGGCTCTGATCGCTTTAATCTGCACAGATGGGGGGATGGACGGATAATCCGTGGTTTCCGATATTTTTGCGGTGATCTGGTTTTTTAAAACTGCTACGCGTATCATGAAAAACTCTTCAAGGTTAGAAGCGCTTATCGATAAAAACTTTAATTTTTCCAGGAGGGGGTTGCCGGGCCTGGCGGCTTCGAAAATAACCCTTTCGTTGAAATTAAGCCAGCTGTATTCCCTGTTGATTATATTATAGGCGCTCATACAAGCTTCTCGATCGAGACCTGAACCCCGAAGAAGTTTTCGAAAAGATCGCTCTTCTTTTTGACGGAATTCCTGATCATTTCCAGAAAATCGTACCTGTTGTTTTTTATCCTGACAAGTATCTCGCATTTTTCTGCGCTTAAATTGACACGCAGTTCTTCTACGATCTGAGAGTGAGTGTTGTCGAGTCCGTCGGCAATTCTTAATATGCTTGACATCCGGGATACGATCAGCCTGTCCTCCATTGGAAGCTCGATATATTCAGTATGCGATGGTTTTGGAGGAGATTTTCTGTGGTATCTTGCGATTTGTGCGATAATATCCATTTCGGATTTCTGGAGTCCAATAATCTCGGATGAGGAGATAAGCTGGGCGGAATGCTTGTTATGGCTCGTAGTACCGACAAAATACCCGATATCATGCAGCAGGCCCCCCACTTCGAGGTATAAACGTTCATTGTCGCTAAAATCGTAGTTTTTACGGAGTTCGTCAAAAATCTCAAGGGCGAGCCGGGTGACCGCGAGGGAATGCTCCCTGTCAAACTGGTATTTTTTGGCAAGAGACATAACGGATGATATGATGTTTTCACGGATCTCGGTTTTTATGGCCTTATTCTTCGAGTTAACTATTTTATAGATATTGAAAAATGAGGGGTTTACATTCGGTATCATTATATTCTGGGCTGCTGTCAGATTATAGAACATACCGAAGAGGATAAACGTTATTTTAGATGTTTTGAGCATAGTATCGGAAAGCTGGTACTTATCCTTGATCCTGTCGATCGACATGCTTTCTATTTGTGCAAAATATTTGTTAAAATCCTTTCTCGGCACAATGAATATTCCATCCGTTAAATAATCATGGAATATTTTCTGGGCTAGGGGAAGTATGTCCTCGTTTATCCCTATGAATCCGTCGATTTTTTTGATATCGGGGAACCTTTTCAGCGTGCTTTGAAAACTCATTGAAAACGGGTTCAAAGCTAACTGGTATTTATCATCATAATTGTAATCTTTCGCGAATTTAATTGTACCTATACGATGGGTTTCCGAAAATATTATTTTACCCTTCGATTTGAGTATTATATGAGTCGAACCGGCTCCTATTGAAAAGAGGACAAAATTTTTTTTGTTGAACGAATACTTGTTTTTGATCTGATTCTTGATACCCTCATAAACTATTTCGCTTTCTTCAGCAGGTTCGCTTATCTCGATTACCACTCCCGTAGCTTTTCTGAGCCTTTCTATCAAAACGTCGCTGTTGCCGGATTCCCGGATATTGCTTGTTATATAGGTTTTAAAGTTTGAAATACGGTAGCTTTCGATAACTTCCTTAAATTTATTTACTGACTGGATCACTTCCTGGATTGTCTGGTTTGAAATGAATCCCTTGCTTAAAGTGTCTCTTCCTATTCCGATAGGATTCCATAGATACTCGACCTGGGAAATATTTTTTTTCTTTGAAATTTCCGCGATATGCATTTTTATAGTATGAGACCCTATATCAATGACGGCTATCAATTTATTCGGTTCCATAATTAATCCCCGTTAATCAAGCGTAAACTGTGTTAAAAACAAACGATAAGATTTTTATTTTATACTATGAAAATTTCTTTTGCAAAAAAAATGCGATATTTATTAATATTAAAAACTTCCGATAACTCATTTTATTCATTAAAATATCCTGTTATTAAACATTAGGAGGCGGCCATTGGGACCGATAAAATTAGGAATAATAGGCTGCGGTATTGCCGCCCGCGATCTGCATCTTCCTGTAATACAGGCCTTAAAGGATAAATACAAGATAGTTATGGTCTGCAATCATACCGAAGAAAAAGCAAGGGATTTCGCGATATCGGCCGGTAACGTACCTTATACACGTAACTATAAAGAACTTCTCAAAAACCCGGAAGTAGAGGCTGTGGATATAACCGTGCCGATTCATCTTAATTATGAAGTCGTTAAGAGCGCCATAAGGTTTAAGAAGCATGTTATAGTTGAAAAACCTTTAGCGGCAAACCTCGACGACGCGAAGAAGCTTTCGGGTATTGAAAAACATTACCGCAAGGTTTTAATGGTGGCGGAAAACTATAGATATTCCCCTATATACAGGAAAGCCGGAGAATTGATCAGGGAAGGCAGGATAGGAGAGCTTTACGGGGCGTTCTGGAATATTTTCAGGCGGCTGGATGAAAACGATAAATACGCAAAAACCGAATGGCGTATCAACCATAAATACGAGGGTGGATTTATCATGGACGCCGGGATACATAACATAGCGGTTCTCCGCATGCTTTGCGGGGAATTTTCCTCGGGAATTGCGGCCGTTGAATGTATAAATCCCAGAATAGGGAAGATGGATTCGATGAGCTTTTTATTCGCTACAACGAATATGGTAAAAGGCGTATTTAATATGTATTACAGTGTTATCGGCTATGCGGAGGAAAAGCTCCTTCTTATTGGAACCGAGGGCAGTATAACTGTGGAGAACGGATCAAGGATCATTCTTAAAAGGGAGGGTGAAGAGGATCAGATTACCGACATGCCGGGCAGCGGAGGGTATCTTGAGGAATTCGTAAATTTTTACGAAGCGGTACGGGGCGGAGGAAAAGTTGTAAGCACTTTTCATGAAGCGTATATGGATCTTATGGTAATGCTCGGGGCCATTCATTCCGCCGACAGCAAGCCTTCCTAATAAGCGAACGGCTCATGAGTCTTCCAATCGAGCATAAAGGGTTCTTCGGGTTCTTTGTCGGTATCGATCTTATCGACGTCGAATTTCACATCTTCTTTCAGGTCAGTGTTCGCGATGCCTTCAATATCCACAGTTTCTTCAAGCCTGTCCGGCTTGAACCTTTCCATATGCCCGTAAACCCTTACCCAATCATCGTTTTTATACGGCCTGATGCCGTTTGTGCTTATCCTGAATCCTATAGCACACGCGTCGACAATACAGCATACCATCGCGACACGCATAAGTGCGATCTGTCCCTTTTTTTCAAGCTGAGGGTTTTTGTAAACGAAAGCCCTGAAAACATAATTGTTGTTCTTGATGATCGCATCTACTTTTTTCTTAGGGTTGTTGTAAAGGATCATATAGAGTTCGCCAAGGTTGATCGGGATATATTCTACCCCGTTATAAGTTACCCTTCCGGTTTTCGGATCGGACCCCTCGAGTTTTACCGGCTGGTATTTCTGCGTGATCTGGTTCGTATTTGTGATATTTCCAAGCTGAATTCCATGCAGCCTTACAGCCGGCGCCAACAAGCATAAAATAACAAAAATTATTATAATCACCGCCGTGGACGGTTTTACCGAAATGCCGGTAAAAAGGGTGGCCAGGCCTGAAATGATAAGCAAAGCCCCGGTGGCCCCCGTCAGCCAGAGGAATTTTGAGCTCATGATATTGTGATATCCCCCTGAAAATATAAGATACATAATATATGATCCTATGGCCAGCAGGAAGATGGAAGCAAGGATCGATAAAAATTTCTTCATATACTTTACCCCGATAAAAGAGCTATTATATTCGTGATTAAAAATACCATCGATGCTGAAATTATTGCGATATATAAAAGGGCCTTTCTTTTTAAAGTCCCTCCGTACATTATTATGGATTTCAAACCAAGGACCGGCCCGATCGTGACAAAAGCCAGCTGGGCGGATGGTGAAAATTTAATGAATGAGGATGCAACGAAAGCATCCGCCCCGGAGCAGATGGAAAGCATTATTGCGAAAGCCATCATAAAAAATACGGACAGCGGAAGGTTATGTTCGAAAAATATCGAAACGCTTTTAGGAGCGAAAATCCTGAAAGCCGATGCAAGTATCGCCCCGGCGATGAGATATTTTGACATTTCCAGGAATTCCCCGGCGGAATGCTTCACCAGGAAAGATAATCTTTCCCCAGGGGGTATGTGATCCTCAATAAAACATTCGCCGTTATGGTCATGGCAGGCTTTATCGCTTTCTTTTATGCCGTACCTGCTGAAAATATCTTTCTGGCCGGATAAAGCTATTCCGACGGTTACTGCGACTGCGGCCGATATGGCCATCCTGCCGAGGACCATCATTAAATTGAAACGGAAAGCCACGTATGTCGCTATAATGACTATCGGATTGATCACAGGCGCCGCCATCATATAAACTACTGCAAGGTGCTGCGGCAGGCCTTTTTTCGCAAATTTTCTGGCAATCGGGATCACACCGCATTCGCATGTCGGAAGCATCATGCCCAGCAAGAGAGCAAGAATGAAGCCGGGCGCTCCCTTCCCGAAGATTTTGTGCCTGAATATTTTTTCCGGAAGAAATATTTCTATAAGAATGCCGATCACGGATCCCGCCAGTAAAAACGGCAAAGCATCCAGTACCAGCGCAACCGTATAGATGGCAAACATATCGAATTTAAGCATCCTTGCCCCTATTGACGGCGGAGCAGTCGCCGCAGTAGCCGTAAATTTCGAGTTTATGCCCGGTGGCGCTGAAGCCGGTTTTTTTTCGCAATATCTTCATTTCCCTTACGCCGATGGGGCAGTTTTCAATCGATATGATTTTATGGCATCCGATGCAGACTGCATGATGCCTGTGTTCATCCCTGTTTATTTCAAATCTCGCCTTTCCATCGTTGAACAGGCTGGTTTTTAATGTGAAACCGTTGGCGGTAAGCGTTTCGAAAGTCCTGTAAACAGTAGAGAGATTGAGGTTACAGCTTACAGGTTTGAGTTTTAAAAAAACCTCTACGGCTGTCATGGGTTCCTTCGATTTTTCCAGAACTTCAAGGATCGATCTTCTATGCCTTGTGTTTCTAAGGCCCTTCTGTTTAAGTGTTTTAATATCGCTGCTTTTCAACTTCAAAGACTCCTCCTTTGCCGCCGGCTGTTTTTTTTAGCGATGAGGCTGCAGGCCTGATCTTTGATAACATCATGATGACTAGCGTTAATACTCCGACTATAATAATAGTACCGCCGGGCTTTAAATTCAGATAGAATGAAATAAACAGCCCTGAAATTGTGAAGATCAAAGCGAATATGACGGATAATGAGACCGTTTGCTTATAACTTTTCGATACCTGCATAGCGCAGGCGACGGGCAGAACGAGTAGGGATGAAATAACCAGAGTGCCGACCACCCGGGAGGATATTGAAATCGTTACAGCCGTTAACAGGGTAAAAACGATATTTATCAGGCTTACAGGTATTCCTGCGAGCCTTGCCGATTCCTCGTCGAATGTCATATAAAAAAGTTCTTTATAAAGAAGAATTACGGTTACAAGGACCATAACGCATAAAAAAACAATCATATAAAGTTCAAAATCACTGATAGCCACAATGCTTCCGAAAAGAAAACTGTTGAAACTTGAACTGTTTTTTACAAAACCCGATAATATTCCGGCGAGCCCGATCCCTGTGGACATAATAACAGCTATAGCAATTTCCGAGTACCGGGGAAATGCCCTTCTGATTCTTTCAATACTGAAAGCGGAAATGACTGTAAAAAATACGGCGCCCAGGACCGGGTTGATGCCGAATACAAGGCCGGCAGCAACCCCTGCCAGGGACGTGTGGGAAAACGCGTCGCCTATCATTGAGAGCCTTTTCAGAACTACTATAACGCCTATAAGCGGCGTTATTATTGCGATCAGGACCCCAACTATAAGAGCCTTTATCATGAAATCGTATTCAAAAATATTAAGCATCACAATTCTCCATGCCTGCAGCTGTTCCTGCTTTCATTATGCAGATGGACGCCATGGCCGTATATTTCAGTTAAAAGATCGTTTGAGATTTTCTCATCCGGCGAATGTTCGAAAAAGCCGTTCTCGCCCAGGCAGACGAACCTGCTGGCGTGAATGGTCAATGCAAGGATGTCATGGCTTACCATTATGACCGTCAACCCCAATTCATCGTTAAGATCCCTTAGAAGGCAGTACACAGCCTCTTCTGATCTGACATCTATTCCGGCTGTAGGTTCATCAAGAATGAGCATCTCCGGTTCGCTGACCAGAACCCTGGCTATGAATACCCTCTGCTGCTGGCCGCCCGAAAGGTTGCCTATCATTTCTTTTCCCCGGTCCTGCATGCCAACCTTTTCAAGGGCGGTATAAACAAGGTCCCTGTGCTCTTTTTTCGGGGCTTTAAACAAGCCTACTCTGGAAAAAAGATTTGCCCCGACAATTTCCTCAACGGAAGCAGGAAAGCTCAAATTGAAAGATGTGGCGGTTTGAGATATATACCCGACTTTGCTCCATCCGTTAAAACTGTTTATGTTAATTCCGAACAGCTTTATTTCACCCCCGGTAGGGTTAAGGATCTTAAGAATAAGCTTAACGAGAGTGCTTTTCCCCGAACCGTTGGCGCCGATGACGCCCATATAATCACCCTTGTTTATAGAGAAGCTGATGTCGTTTATCAGCGGCTTGTTATTGTAAGAGAAACTAAGGTGGCTGATTTCCACTACTTTATTCATAATATGATTATCGCTTATTTCCATCTATTTTTCAACTTTGCCCCGGGGCACTTGCTCCGGGGCAGCACATGCAAACAGTTTGCATCAACGATAAATTATAATATGGTTATCAACCGGCTGTCAAAATGTTGACTCTTTTTTTTTAAATGCTTATTTTTTAAACTAGTCGATAGTCAACAGTCAACATCGATGAGGAGGGCGTTATGCGTCTTGGTATGATCGGCCTCGGCAGAATGGGCTTGAACATGGCCAGGCGGCTTATCCTGGACGGCCATGAAGTGGCCGCATACAACAGGACATATGAAAAAGTAAGGGAATTTGAAAAAGAGGGGGGGATCGGATCTTCGACGATTGAAGAATTCATCGGTAAACTTAATCCCCCCAGGATAATCTGGCTTATGCTGCCTGCGGGTAAAATCACGGAAGAGCATTTAGAGAGGCTTAAACCCTTTTTAATAAAAGGAGACATTATTATCGAAGGCGGAAATACATACTACAAGGACGATATCCGAAGGGCCGGCGAGTTCTGGAAATCGGGAATATTCTACATGGATGCGGGAGTTTCAGGGGGGATATGGGGATTAAAAAACGGTTATTCGACAATGGTGGGAGGAAACAGGGATACTTTTTTAATAATCGAACCGCTAATTAAATCGATCGCCCCCGAGGAGGGTTACCTTTACTGCGGCCCTTCGGGAGCCGGCCATTTTGTTAAAATGATTCATAACGGAATCGAATACGCCCTCATGGAGGCCTATGGAGAAGGCTTCCAGGTCTTAAAAGCCTCCGGTTATGGTCCTGAAATCAAATTAAGGGATGTGGCTCATATCTGGAACAGGGGGAGCGTAGTCAGGTCCTGGCTTTTGGAACTTCTGGAATCAGCCTTTGATAGAGATGACGACCTTTCCGGTATCCAGGGTTATGTTGAAGATTCCGGCGAGGCGCGATGGACTGTAAAAGAAGCGCTCGATGAGGGGGTAGCTGCTGACGTAATAAGCGCTTCGCTCTTCAAAAGGTTCAATTCGAGGCAGAAAGATGTGTTCGCAAACAGGGTAATAGCTGCACTCCGCAATGAATTCGGGGGCCATTCGATACTGAAAAAGGGAGAGAATTTCGAAGAACATGGAGAAGGCGCTGGCAGGATAAAACACTCGATGCCGGAAGAGAGGCCGGAGTGAACGTCAGGAATAATATCAAACTTTCCGGTTTTTGTGAAATTGAAAAAGCCCCCCCATGCGGATTTGTTCTTTTCGGAGCTTCGGGGGATCTCGCAGGAAAAAAGCTTCTGCCGTCGTTATTCAAGCTCTATCGATCCGGAAGAATATCTGAAAGCTTTTTCATAGTAGGTTTCGCAAGGACAGTAATGAATGAAAACGAATTCAGGGCCAGGGTGAGAAAATCTGTCAAAGACGCCTTGGATGAAGTTAACCCGGTTTCTCTTAGCGGTTTCGCCTCAAGATGCTTTTATATCCCCGGAGGTTATGATAGCGATTCAAGCTATCTCGATCTTGGTAAAAAGTTGAAAATCCTGGAGAAAGAATTTCATACCGGAGGGAATATTGTATGCAAACTTGCAGTTCCT
The DNA here is from genome assembly GCA_963768055.1 of uncultured Spirochaetota bacterium. Taxonomy (GTDB): domain Bacteria; phylum Spirochaetota; class Brevinematia; order Brevinematales; family JAOACQ01; genus CAVYGN01. The sequence goes on from CAVYGN010000001.1 coordinate 847,578, forward strand.
CCCGATCTATACGGACCTATCGTTCAAAAACTGGGAATAAACTCAATTATAAAAAAAGGCCAGAATGAAGGGCCTTATCAAAGGGTCATGGTGGAAAAGCCTTTCGGGAGGGACTTTGAAAGCGCGGCTGCATTGAACGGCCTGATGCTGGAATATCTGACCGACGAGCAGATTTACAGGATCGATCATTATCTTGGAAAAAATACCGTTCAGAATATTCTCGTTTTCAGGTTTGCGAACATGATCTTTGAACCTGTATGGGACCATAACAGTATCGATCATGTCCAGATTGCCGTAAACGAGGACGACGGTGTTGGAAACAGAGCCGGATATTTTGAGCGCGCCGGGCTTATCAGGGACATCCTTCAGAACCATTTAATGCAGGTCCTGACCCTTGTTGCAATGGAACAACCCCCATCTTTCGACGCGGAATCCATAAATGACGAAAAAACAAAAGTGCTTGCCTCTATAGAACCCTTCAGGATCGGAAAACTGGAAGATTCTATCATAAGGGGGCAATATTCCGCAGGTACTATCGGAGGAAATGCTGTACCCGGCTACAGGGACGAACCCGGCGTCGATAGTAATTCCTGTGTTGAAACATATTTCGCATCAAAATTGTTCATCAATAACAGCAGGTGGACGGGAACCCCTTTTTATTTAAGGGCAGGAAAAAGGCTTAAAAATAAATCCACGAAAATACATATCGTCTTCAAGGAAATGGCTGACTGTTTATTCTGTAAACTGGGAATAAAACATGATCCCAACATCCTGACCTTCGGAATTCAACCTGAACAGGAAGTATCGCTTAAGTTTATAGCAAAAGTACCGGGCGCAAAGCTTTGCCTGTCCCCTCTGGATATGGATTTCAATTACAGGGATATTTTCGGCAATGATACGGGAGGCGATTATGAAACTGTCATCCTTGACTGCATGCTGGGAGACCAGACCCTTTTCTGGAGAAAGGACGGAGTCGAGGAGTCCTGGAAACTGCTGACTCCCGTACTGAAAGAATGGGAAGAATGCCCGGTTTCAAGCAAAAAGAAAAGGCTCTATTTTTATAAATCGGGCGGCCGGGGTCCTGAACAGGCCGTCAGTTTCATCGGAAGGGACGGCAGGGCATGGATCGATTAAAATATGATGTAAGGAAATTCGGCAGTTTATCCGAAATGAGCGATAATGCCGCGGAATATATTGTCAGCGCTGTAGAATCAGTTAATATGACGGGCGGGATTTGTGCTATCGCCCTTCCCGGAGGGGATTCTCCCAAATGTTTATTCCAAAAACTTGGCAGCGGGAGTTTCAGCGAAAGGATTCAATGGAGCTCTCTTATGATATTCTGGAGCGATGAGAGGTATATAGGGCCGGATTCGGAGGAAAGTAATTTCAGGACAGCCTATGTCAATATGCTGTGCAACGTACCGGTCCCTGATGGAAATATATTCAGGGTTCCGGTGGGAGAACCTACGCCCGGAAAATCAGCCCTGCTCTATGAAAGAATAATGAGGGAACAGTTCTTGAAAATGGGCGGGAAGCACAAGAGGGGGAAATTTCCGGCTTTCGATATAATGATCCTCGGAGTTGGCGAAGACGGGCATACGGCGTCCCTTTTCCCCGGCAGCAGCGCGCTTGAAGAAAGGGCCAGGTGGGCTGTTCATGTAAGGGGAGGCCCCGAACTGAAAGTGCGGGACAGGATAACATTGACCCTGCCGGTTATCAACGCGTCTGTCAAAGTTGTTTTCGTCGTATCGGGCCGTAGAAAGGGCAGGGCGGTATCCAAGATCCTTTCGCTTAAAAGGCCGGGCATATCGCTTCCGGCTTCCCGGGTTCAAGGGACCGGGAAAACTGTATGGTTCATTGACGAATCGGGCGGGTAATAAATATCTATTTTTATATTGCTGCCCCGATCATTCGGATTAGCGAGGATGATTGCTCCGGGAAATCCGAAAAACCTGAAAGTCTTGCCAGAATAAAAACAGCATTGTAAAATAGTGTTATAGAAGGTTAACGTTTGAATAAAATAAAGGTATTAATCGTTGACGATTCTGCGATAATCCGGGATATACTCTCGGAAAAATTATCAGGGCAGACGGATATAGAAGTAGTCGGCACGGCACCGGATCCTTATGTAGCCCGCGATAAAATTCTACGGCTCAATCCCGATATCATAACTCTTGATATAGAAATGCCCCGTATGGATGGGCTCACATTTCTTGAAAAATTAATGGCTTATTTCCCGATGCCAGTCATAGTGGTAAGTTCTGTTACGGCTAAAGATAAATTCGCCGCTGTCAAGGCCCTGGAACTAGGCGCTTTTGACGTGGTTAATAAGCCAGGGGGAAGCTTAACAATAGGGGATGTGATTGAAGATATCCTTTTTAAGATACGTCAGGCTTACCTGTTGCGGGAAAATTATATTACAAAACGTAAGATAATCGACGAGCAGATCATCCGGAAAATCCGGCCGGTCGGTAAAATCTCTATTATGCCAGGCATTTCGACAACTGACCGGTTTATAGCTATCGGAGCTTCAACCGGCGGTACTGTAGCCCTTGAATATATCATAAAAAACCTGCCGGCTAATCTTCCGGCAATTCTGGTGGTCCAGCATATGCCCCCCGAATTTACCAAGCAATTTGCTGACCGTCTTGATGATATGTCAGAATTAAATGTCAAGGAAGCTGAAGAAGGTGAGATCATAACTTCAGGTACTGTTTATATCGCCCCCGGCGGTATTCACCTTTCTCTTGCAAGGCAAGGTTTATCGCTTTACACAAAACTTCTTGATACTCAAAGGGAGAATTTTCAAAAACCTTCTGTAGATGTATTATTCCGGTCTATGGCGGAAAATGCCGGTAAAAATTCTCTGGGAATTATTTTGACAGGGATGGGCAAAGACGGGTCAGCGGGGCTGCTTCAAATGAAAAACGCCGGAGCTCAGACCGTTGCTCAGGATGAAGCTTCTTCGGTGGTTTATGGTATGCCCAGATCTGCAGTTGAAATCGGAGCTGCGACTGAAGTTATTTCTCTCGATAAAATACCGGACAGGATTATACTCTACGCAGCATCATCCTGATCAGAAATCAAACCGCCGTTTCAAAGTTCGGGATTGTATAGATCCGAGATATCCGATACCTTGATCGGTTGAATCAGGATATTGCCTGTTCCTGTATTAAAAAGGACCTTTTTCCCCTGCTCACCACCGGTATTTGTAGATTTTATCCTTATACCGTGCTTGTTCAGGATATTTCTGGCAATATCGATATTCTGTTCGCCGATAAAAAAGAAATTGTTTTTATTATAAGTGATAAAAGCCCCGCCCGCAATATGGGCTTCCAGATCTTTCAATTCGGTTCGATTCTTGACAAACTTATTAATAAGTATCTTTAAAGCGATATTACCGTATTTTGTGCTGGCGTTGTTGTCTGCTCGGTCAGGAAGAAGGTAATGACACATTCCGCCAAACCGGTTCTTTTTATCGTACAGACAAACGGAAACGCATGAACCAAGAACGGTTTTAATGATAATTGGAATTTTAGAGAAGATCAATTCTCCTGGGTTCAAAAAATATTCCTCAATATCCATGAAATCTTAACCCCATTTTATACCCCATCTGCTTTAATTATAATTAGTACTATTTTTTTTGATAAATTGAGTTTTTTAGTGCAAAAAGGTCATGTTTTATCTCAAAAATGGTTTCCGATAGTCCCAGGATCAAATATCCCCCGGGTTTGATAAAATTACTGACCTTTTGGACTACCATTTCCTTCTCCCGGTTATTAAAATAAATCAAAACATTTCTCAGAAACACCATGTCGAATAATTTTTTAAACGGGTAGCTTTCAAAAAGATTCAAGTACCGGAATGCAATCAGTTCTTTTAATATCTGCCGGATCTGAAATTGATTGTCTTTACGGTCGTAATCAAAATATGTTTTAAGTTCCCCATTATTAACATGGCCATCGACTGCGCTGTAATTATATAAACCCTTTTTCGCCGTCTCCAGGGCCTTTGTAGAAACATCGGTTGCAAGAATTTTAATATCCAGGCTCAGGATATCCTGCAGGATTTGATAACAAATGATCGCCATGCTATAAGGTTCCTCGCCGGTTGAACAGGCTGAACTCCACAAGCGGATATACGTCTCAGATCGTCTCTTCTCCAGCAGATATTGCTTTAAAAACTCGAAATGCACTTTATCCCTGAAAAAAAAACTGTAATTCGTAGTTAATGCATTCACAAATGCGGCGGTAAGCCTGCCGTCCTTATCATTTTTCAGGGCTTCATAATACTCCTCAAATCCTGTAAATTCCCTGCCCCGCCCTACCAATTTCGATAGGCGGTTTATCACCAGATATTTTTTATAATCTTTTAATGTAATGCCGCTTTTCTGAAATAAAAGCGCTGTGAATTTTCTGAAAAGCCCATCGGTAAGAAAGGGAATCTCAATTCTATTCATATTATTTTCCATAATATAACTAGAATATTATCACAGATTCGCCGCCGACGGCGAGATCCTTTTCCGCCTTATTTTCAATTACGGCGTTTTCATGCACTTGGATATTGAATTCCTTTTCATATTTTTCCAACACGATACGCTCTTGCTCCGAAGTAATCAACCGGTTCATCGCTTCAAGGATATGCTTCCGGATTGTATTTTTTTCCTCCTGGGAAAGGGTTTCCACAGGCGAAGCGGCATCCTCCTGTGCAATCTCATTATCCTGAAATGCAAACTCAAACATTGACTTCAAATGTGAGGTTCCCTGGCTTGTGATATCGTAAAATTGAAGTTTACCTATTACATTTTTCATATCAGCTTCTATTTGGGCCGAGAAATTATTAAGATTTTGAATAGAAATCTTAATATGTTTTACGGCGCTATTAAGAATTGAGCCGAAAGATTCGAACGAAATTTTTATACTGTTAAGGGAATCGTATACATTTTTCATATCTTTAACATAATTATCAGTCAATTTTGATGTTAACGCCTGGTTATATTTAACTCTGTCTTTTACTTCGGCCGAAAATTTTATCGTTTTCAATGTGAAAGCCCGCAGGTCTCTTGCAAGAACCTGAAAGCTCTTGGAGCTATTACCGGCGCTGACCGCCTGTATGCTGAAATTAAGGGAAATCAGCTTGATAGTATCTGAAACCTGCTGAATGGAATTAATAATTTCCCCGATATTCTTCAGCATGCCCGCAGTTTTTGATGTAAATTCATCCCATTTATTTTTCAGCCTTTCCATACTGTTGTAAAATACATCGAATTCGGCAGTAAGCCTGCCTGACTCCTTGATAATATGGGCAAGGTTGTCAGTTTTATCATCCTCCATCAGTTCCAGCATACTTTTTTCAATCCCGCCGGTTATGAGTTTATTATTTTTTGAGATATCGGAAAAACGGGATATTAAATCCATAATTATTTTTTTCGAGAAATCGTTAAGCTTTACGGTCAGGTCATTCAGGATCGGTATAAGCATATCCCGGGTATAATTTCTTATTAGCAGATTCTTTTTAAATACAGCCATGGAAGAAATTCCGGATTCATATTCTTCCCGGAATTTTTCTATCAGCTCCCATAATAATTCATGAACCTCATGCATTATTGAAATGGCATCTAAAGCTGTTTTCTTGGTATTAATTTTCTCGGATACTGCCTGAAGCCTTTTGTTCAGATCTTTTATTTCCCACCTCGGGTCCTCGTCGCTGAGTTTTTTGCGGATCATCTGAATCCGGTTTAGGAAGCTAAATCCAATATTATTAATTAAAAGCGACAATTCTTTATCCATTGAAGTTTTCCGGTTTACTGCCAAAACAATAAATATGACAAAAGAAAGGGTGGTTTCAAGAAGGCTCAAAATAATGCACCATTCAAAATATCTGAAGATTATCAACAGGCAGGATAACGCCGCCGATATAAACATGACAATGAGAGATAAAAATGTAAGCGATTTTGCCCCCTTCATGCCCCCGAATCCTCCAAAAATCCAACCCCATAATCAGAAGTTTAATTTAAAACTGATAAATGTCAATAATTTATGATAAAAAATTAATTACCTATAATAAAACTAAAAAGACCTTGCTAAATAAAATATTTAAGTTAATATTAATTATTATATGGATCAAACGGATTCCAAAAAATCTTATTTTTGAGGTTTTTTATGGAAAAGGTAGGATTCTTAACAGATCTGGATGCCCTCACTAAGAAACTTGAGAGCCTTGAAAGCGGCGATCTTATCGCGATATCTGACATTAAAAATTCCTATGAAGAAATTAAAAATCATCTTGGAAGTATAATAACTGGAGATCAATTAATTCTTAATACCGACTTTCTTCCTATTCTTACTGAGAAATTATCGGATTCAAGGCATGAAAGTGAAATTAAAACAATCCTTATAAAAGCCAACCAATACCTTGCGGATTATTTGAACAAACCGGAAAGCTTTTCCGAAATTCAGGTAAACTGGGAAAAACTTATCCATGATTTCAAGAGTATTATCGAAGATGGTAAAGAAGCTGAAATACTTAAGACTGCGGATGAATTAATAAATCAATATGAGGGATTCTTCAATAATATTGTTGACGATTCAAAAATGCTTTCGCAGCTGTGCGAAGAAATCAGGGAGCATCTGGATACGGCCCAATACACCCTGGTGGAACTGGAATTCAACGAAACCAACCAGGAAAACATCAACAAGGTTTTCAGGAGTTTTCACACTATAAAAGGCTCATCAGCATTTCTTGGTCTGAAAAATATAGAAGAAATCGGGCATGAGATGGAAAGCTTGCTGGTCCTTGTCCGTGACGGCAAACTTCGAGTTTCCAGGGAATTGATCGATGTAATATTTATGGGAATAGAACTTTTACGTTCCCTGATTTCTATTATGGAAACCAATCAGTTCCAGCTGGAAAAAATGACCAGAAGTTTTGTTAAAGTGGATATTTTTAGTTATATGAAACTGATAAAAAAAATCATAGCCGAATATCCTACAAAAAAAATAGGTGAGATCCTTGCGGAAGGATATATCATTTTCAATAGAGATGTTGAAACTATTCTCAGTAAACAAAAAGAATCCGGTAAAAAATTCGGCGAAATCGCAGTCGAAGAAAAGTTAGTCAGCGAGAAAGATCTGTTAAACGCCTTAAAAAAACAGCAGACTATAACGGCAAAGAGCACCAGTTATGTCAAAGTATCTAATGAACGTTTGAATTCTTTGATCGATATCGTCGGCGAACTTGTAATAAATCAATCCATGATCAAACAGGTCCTCCTGCATGGGGAAGCCTCTTCCGATAGTTCCGAAAGGGCTTTGTCCCAATTGGAATTTATTACAACTACCATAAAAAACCTGGTCTTATCAATGGGGATGGTCCCGATCTCTGAAATATTCAATAAACTTCGCGTAGTCGTCCGGAATACATCACAGGAAACCGGCAAAACAGTAGTAGTTGACCTGAAAGGTGAAGAAACCGAACTGGACCGCAATGTCATTGAAGCGATTTATGATCCGCTGGTTCATATGGTACGGAACTCGATCGATCATGGCATTGAACCGCCTGAAGAGCGGGAACAGCTGAATAAAGACAGGATCGGCAAGATTGTCATTACCGCGGAGCATAAAGGCAATAATATCGAAATATCCGTATTTGACGACGGCCGCGGCATTGACAGAGACGCGGTTTTGAAAAAAGCCATTTCTGAAAATCTGGTGGATCTCATGAACATTGAAAATATCAGCGATAGGGAAGTCTACAACCTGATGTTTCTCCCGGGATTCTCCACAACCCGGAAAGTTACAGAAATATCGGGGCGCGGCGTAGGCCTGGATGTTGTAAAAAGGAATATCGAATCAATAAGGGGCCGAATCGATGTAACTTCTCAGCCCGGTCAATTCACAAAATTTACGATAAAGCTCCCGCTGACGCTTGCGATAATAGAAGGTTTCGTAACCATGATCGGGAAAAATAAATATGTTCTGCCCTTCACTTCGATCGATGAAATCGTTGTTCCTCTGGCCGAAAACCTGAAAATAATGGATGATGGGAACATAATACTGTTAAACCGCGGTGCCTATGTACCCCTTCTTTTTGCAGGCAAGATACTCAATGAAGTTGGATTCAATCAGGATATATCATCGCTACTGCTGGTGCTGATATCATTTGACAGCATGAGCTACGCAATTGTTGTCGACAGGATTATCGGAAAACAGGAAATAGTCATTAAAAGCATGGGTGAAGTTTTTTCAGGACTGTCGGCCTTTTCAGGCGGCACTATTTTCGGAGACGGAACCATCGGATTTGTAGTTGATATCGAAGGTTTGCTTAAAGGAGTGAAAAAATTGCAGGGGGCGTAGGGCATGGAAATCATGATCGTAGATGATTCTGAAGTCGTCAGGAGTGTTATCCGGGAAGCCCTTTTATTATACGGCTACACAAATATTATCGAAGCGGAGGATGGGGAAGACGCAATGAGCAAAGTGAAGCAAAGCAATACATCGATCGCTCTCTATATACTGGATGTAAATATGCCGAAAATGGACGGAATAACCCTCGTGAAAGAAATCAGAAAAATAAACTCCTCTGCACCAATAATTATGCTGACAACTGAAACGGATAAAGTTAAAATGCTTCAGGCAAAGGAAAATGGGGCGACCGGATGGATAATCAAGCCTTTTGAATCGAAAAAATTCATAAGGGTTATACAAATGCTCCTTAATGATTAATAATTTTATAATGCGTCGATTTATAGAAGGGGGTAATTAATATGTCTGATCTTGCTAATAAGTACCTGGTTTTCGATGTTATCAAAGAAAGTTATGGTGTTCCGATAACAAAAGTCCGGGAAGTGATCCGTTTCGTTGAAATAACGCCGCTGAACGACGCATCTCGTTTCTTGAAGGGTGTTATCAATCTGAGGGGAAAAATTATTCCTATTATCGACTTGCGGGCGAAATTCGGACTTCAGGAGACCGACTATAGCGACAGAACCATATTTATTATAGTGGATATACCGGGCGCAAAGGATGTCATCAATATCGGTATAGCGGTCGACTCCGTCCAGGATGTCATAGATATTCCGGAATCAAACCTTGAAAAAGCCCCTGATATAGGGCTGAAACTCAAGTCACAGTATCTTTATGGAATTGCTCAGATAAATGGAAAAATGCTTATGATTCTCAATATTGACAGGATCCTCTCAACGGAAGATGTTATAGATCTTTCCGATCTTGAGGAAAATAAAACGAACGTTTCGAATTAAACCGATATTTCCCAAATGACACCCCAAACTCTCCCATTTAATGGATTGATTTATTATGATTCCGTAAAATAACTTTGTCAACATTAAAATCCAGGTTTCTTTATATAAAATTCATTCGATAATAACATAAAATCAGATTTCAGGCGATGTTCTGCTAACCTTTAAACAAAAAGGCGACAGTAACCCCTTGAAAAATCCGATATCAAATAAATAGTATTAACCAACGCCAAACAGTAGCCTTAATCTATGTAATCTATCAAGGATAACGGCAAACAGCCCTTTCGGGACGGCGACTTCCGCCATCTGGAAAACCACATAGCGAGCATGGCTGACAACCTTTGCACCGATTTTTATTAGCTTTTCCCTGAGTGTCGTCATGGTCCAGTGTTTCATTACTCTGGGTAAAGCTGAATGCCGGAAGAAGTTTCCAAGATTGTAGGCAAGGACAAATAACTGGAGCCGGACATGATTATCGATAAAATCATGACAGGAGAGCCTTGTCCACTTTACAGCATTCTTACCCTCTTTAATGCATTGTTCCGCTGTTCCCCTCATATTGTAAAAATGGACTACTTTCTTCTTTTTAGCCCTTAGATTTGTAACGATAAAACCGACCCTGGGAAAGAGTTCTCCCTGGTGCCATTCCACCTTTGCTATTATCCTGCGATCACGAGCCCAGGATGCCGCTTTATACAGGAATTCATGGTACCAGACAACAGGTGTATATGACGGCCGTCCTACCGGCCTTGTAAGGAGATGTCCGATTTCACTGTATAAAATATCATTGGCTGGTAAGCGAATGGCATACTTGAAATGTTCTGATTCCAGGTACTCGTAAATCTCGGGTTTGGCAAAGCCGGCATCCCCTCTGAAGTAATGAGGAAATTTTCTATTACGGTAACGGGCAACAATTGGATCTAATACTTTTTTCCAGTTATCAGCGCTGTGTACATTACCTTCCCGAAGAAGGGCAAACTCGACATCGCCAAACTGGTTGAAGCAAAAAAGGGGGTGGTAACAAGTACATCCAAAGTGTCCATTATATGCAGTCCCATCCTGTCTTCCATATGTTTCACTCACAGAGCTGTCCATATCGAGAACAAGATTTCTCATGGGAACCTGATCCCTTAACCTGTCAATCCATTGCCCGGAAAGATTCATAAGGGCTTTGATGTTATCCGGAAGAGTTAGAACTTCAGTTTCAAACCTTCCCATCTGGCTCGTTGACGCAGCCGTATGAATAAGAGCTCTTCCCCCGACAACCTGCCTCATGGCAGGATCAACGGAAAGACGTTCCGCATCATTTGTGTCTTCATATCCCGCAAGCCTGCTGAATACGGATTGCCGCAATTGTGCTGCAATACTATGCTGTTTGTTCTTTCCAAATCTGATATCTTTCAGGCACTTTGCCGCAATGTCTGTCAATCCCAATGCGTCATCAAGTTCACGATAAGCAAGTAGTCCGGCATCAGAAGTAATGGTTGAACCATGAAATTCAAGCCTTAGACTCTTATCAAAATCGACTCGTAATGCCTGATTTTGGCTTTCACCCATTGAATCCTCCAGTTATGAAGGTTTTTTAGTAATCTAATTCCTATCCTGATATATGATTATGCCATGTTTTCTCTAAGAAAACAAAATTTCATCTGGGAAATGTGGGTTAAAATATTATTTTTCACTTATTGTTAAATGTTGAAAGGAGGTTTCTATGATTAAAAATCATGGCTTGATGATGAAGTTATTAACGGTTATTCTTCTTTGTGTTCTGCTGTCTATAGCAAGCTTCGGAATAAGTTTTTATATTATTGCTAACGGCACGGTTTCATCCTTGGCTGATGAAGAATTGAATAATATTTTAAATTCTTTTTATAGCTCCGCGCGGATCGCATATCTCATAGGCAGTAACTTGAATCAGAGTTCGGAAATGGCATATCTTAAACAGGAATACGGCAGTATGCACATCGGAAAGACAGGATACCCGTATATCATCGATTCACAAGGAAATTTACTTCTGCATCCCTCCATGGAAGGGAAAAATATTTATGATTCGATCGATGCTAAAGGGCGGTATTTTATCCGGGAAATTTGCAGTAATAAAAATGGAAAGATCATTTATCCCTGGAAAAACCCGGAGGACCCGGCCGCCAGGGACAAAATAGTAGTTTATAAATACCTTGCGGAACGGGATTGGATCATTGCGGTCGGAGTTTATATCAATGAATTATATTCCCCTATCCAAACTTTCCTGATCGATATGCTCGTCATCGGGATTATTCTTCTTGGATTAGCTGTTATTCTGGCAATATTTGTTTCCAACTCTATCAGTAAACCGATCAGCCATATTGCCGATGATCTTTATAATTCCTCCAACAGCCTGGAATCCGCGGCGGGGCAGGTTTCATCTTCGAGCCAGGAGCTTTCCAGCGGAGCCTCTGAATTGGCTTCCTCAGTGGAAGAAATGTCTTCATCGCTGGAGGAACTTCAATCAATTATCGAATCCACGACCAGGAATGTGAATGAGGCAGAACTTATGACGCGCGAGGCTATGGAGGAATCCAAGGAAAGTTCATTACATATGGATGAAATGCAGAAAGCTATGACTGAAATCAGCGATAACAGCAGGAAGATCTCAAAGATCATTAAGGTCATTGACGATATCGCTTTTCAGACCAATATCCTGGCGCTGAACGCGGCGGTTGAGGCGGCCAGGGCAGGCGACGCGGGTAGAGGGTTTGCGGTCGTGGCGGATCAGGTCAAGAGCCTTGCGCAAAAAAGCGCTGACGCGGCAAAGGAAACCGCGGATTTGATGGAAATAGCAATTGCCAGCGTTAACGGCGGAAATACTATTGTGGATAAGGTAAAAAAAGCCGCTGAAAAAGCCGGCGGTGTGCTTGGGAAAGTAGGGACAATGATGGATGAAGTTACACGCGCTTCGAAAGAACAGTTAAATGGCGCCAACCAGGTTAATAAAACTGTGACCCAGATCAATACTGTCGTCGAGAATACGGCCGCATCATCGGAAGAGACCGCGTCAGCCGGTGAGGAATTATTGGCCCAGGCTGAAATGATAAAATCAGTAGTCGGTAACCTGAATAATCTTATAAAGGGGAATAGATCTTCCTCCTATGAAAAGAGTTCTCAGACGGCCGGTGAAAGAACAATATTACACGATGACCCTGCCAAAACCGGGAATGAAATACATTCCATGAAGTTCTTAAAAAAAGATGAGCAGATAGAGCTGATCAAGCCTGAAGATAAAATTCCAATGGAGGATTTTAAGGATTTTTGAGAAATAGGAATCATGATTATGACAGGTATGGAAAAGATATGTTATAGCGGTTGTTTTATATATGAGCTATAAGAAGAACATCCTTTTAGTAGATGATTCTCCGGTTATAAGGTCGATGATCGAAAAAGTTTTAAGGGAAGAAGGTTATCAAAATATCGATATGGCTGTAGACGGCTTAGACGCTAAAAAAAAGCTGTTTCAAAAAAAATACGATATGGTTCTTTCCGATTACGATATGCCGAATATGAACGGGGGAGAACTTCTGGATTTTATCAAAACAAGCTACCCGGACATTTTGGTGATTATGCTAAGCGGTCAGGACCAAAGACAGACCGTTGTGAAATTGATGCGGATGGCTGATAATTATATAGTTAAGGATAATATCGAGACTATTAAAGCTGATATTCTTCTGACGATACATCAGGCTTTTGAGAGGCAAAGGCTGCTTAAAGAAAATAAAGAGCTTTTTGAGAAATTGGCAGAGAAAGATAAAAAAATCCAGAAAGAATTAAACCATGCTTTATACCTGCTGAGAAGCATCTACGAAGTCGGTGTCGAGAAATCCCCGGTCTTTAATATCGAAGTATTTCATCGCCTTTCGAATACGATCGGCGGCGATTATTACCTGGTAAGAAGATTGAATAACAAAATCGCGGTTTTGCTTGCGGATATCAGCGGACATGGCATCCCTGCTGCAATGCTGGTTTTTACGCTAAGGAATGTAGTCGAGAATATAATTTCGGAATTTTCCAAGACAAGCAAAGTCATCGATCTTCTGGATTCGAAACTTAAACAGGTCTTTCCTGAAAGCATGTTCGCGACAGTATCCTATCTGGTATTGGATGAAGAAACGAAAGAGATTTTCTACACGAACGAATTGCAAAATCCTATTCTTTTCCAGACCAGCCAGGGCGAAATAAAAGAGGTTACAAACAGCAAAGTAATACTCCTGGGATGTTATGACAGGGCGGATTTTCTTGACAAGCTGGATTTCAACTTTTCAGAGGATATTCTGAAATTAGGAAAAAGAGAACGGCTGTTTATTTTTACCGACGGTATAACCGAAGCAAAAAATACAGTCCATGCAGATTTCGGAATCGAAAGGCTGGTCGAATCTATAAAAGCAAATGCCAATTACAGTCTTGCCGACTGCCTGACGAATGTATTTAACGATGTGAAGCAATTTAATTCAGGAGATATTACCGACGATATTACGATTATCGGAATTGAAATGAAATAATCCCGAGGGGATTGATGCGGAGGCATAATTATTCTATAATGCTGAATTTCCTGCGGACTACATCATTGGGAAAGGCGTTAAAATGCCACCATTCGTTGACGATGGGCTCAAAATCGGCCTGTTCCATGATTTTCCGGAGCAGGAGACGGTTGGAGATTTCATTATCGCTTAGAGGTCCTGAAAGCTTTATATCGTTTTCAATCATTTCCTTTACATTTTTATCGAGTCTCGCGTTTTTTACCGTTTCCGGATAGAGAAAATAATCTTCATACCTCGGCTGAGCCTTGACCCCGAAATAGTCGAATGGAGTCCCCATATCCAGCGGATTGCCTTTATTATCGGTAATTGTCAGGTCGACGGCGGCTCCGTAATTATGGATCGATCCGTATTTTGGATTTCCGACATAAAACATTTTCGGCGTGCCCTTTACTATTTTCCACATCTGGTACTGGACCCTGCGGGGCCGCAGGCCGTCATAGATAAATAAACTGTAGCCGGGGCGCTTTTCCCTTAAGATTCTCTGCGCATTCGTCAGCTTGTCGGCCGCTTCCCTCCTCAGGTAGCAAATCCGAAGATTTCTGTAAACGTTTTTACCGAGGAAATTATTTGTCGTGGCGTACATCAATTTTACGCCTATCGACGGGTCAAGGGCTTGAACATCGACAAGGTTTTCCCGTTTTATCACATCATCGCTTATCAAAACTTTGTCAAAGGAAAATAGAGCCGCCGCGAAGACAGTAAGAAATAAAAATATCCGAACCTTTCTTATAAACATATTATCCTAATAAATCCAGGTAATCAGAAATTTCAGTCCCTTGTTACTGGACTTGAAATTCTGCATTGTTAAAATTCAGGTTATGCACATTTCCGGTATTTGTTATATAATATACGTCACTCGTTCCTTGAAGGGGGCTTATTGTCAGGAATTCCGTAAAAATCCTTTTCGACGAGTTTTTGTAAACATATTCTCCGTTATCACCGCCTCCGCAATCTCCACCCCCGCCCCCGCCCGTATCTACCCATTGGCCCAGCTGGGTTACGATATAACCGAAAATCCTGAGGCTGACGCCGGTGTCGTGCGATGTTTTCAGAACCTCGTAATTTCCAAGAATAAAATATTTATTTGCTTTTCCATCATCGGAAACTATGCTGCCTTCAGCATAAATGCTTCCATCGGAGCGGATCCTAATCTGGAGGTCGATGGAGGAATCTTCATTTTGGCTTATTGATTTTATGTTATTATCGAGAATATTGACGACATCCGCGGTAGAAAAAGCGCCCCGGTTATACTTAATGTTGTCTTTTAAGTAATCGATCGGGTCGATCAGGAAATATTGATTGCCGTTATAAAAGCGAAGTTCGCTTATTACCAGGTCCTTGTATGATTTTCCGGCAAAACCATCCAATATCGTCATTTTAAGGTAATCCCCTTTGAATGTATTTGACAATTGGAACTCCTGGGGCCCCATTACATCCCTGAAATTGAGAGTCTGGGTGAAACCCCTGCCGTCTTCCAGCATCAAAGTCTTGATCCTGCTGTTTGCCTCGTAATGGACCTTCGAGCGCTGATAACCGTTCCAGAATTTAACGGCTGTGATCGTTTGAGGCTCAGAGAACTTGAATTCGATCACGTCCCCGCTTTTTTTATGGTTCGACGACCAGCCGTATTCCGCACGGGAGTCGAAAATACCCCAGATGCTGTAAGAACGTACCGGGTCAAGCGTAGAAGTCGCAGTGACGCTCCCTTTAACGGATTTTGCCGCTGAAATTGCAATTTCTTTATTGTTTTTATCGAAGAACTTGATTTTCTTTATCGATATTTCATCGTTATGGCCGAAGTTGACGGTTACGGATTGCACGTTACCGTTAAAAGCAACCTCCGTGGCGATTTTGTTGCTGACCGGGATGATATAATAAACTGCGTCCTGGACATTGATAAACACCGTTACTCCCCATGTCATAACTCTGCCTGTTTCAATTTCAACTCCTCCCAGTTTAACAGGCTTGTCGAAGAGAAAGTCGACTTTGACATATCCGGCATAAGGATCGGCATCCCAGGTCTTGCCTTCGAAAATATCGTAGGGAAGGCTGTCTTTAACCGATGTTGTGGAAATTATGGATATACTGGCCGTTGTTTCTGAGAAACAACAGATAGAGGTTAAAAATAAAATGGACAAAATAACCGCAGATGTTTTTTTCATGATTAACTCTCCTCAATTTATTTATTTTTTCATAAAAGTTTCGATAAATTCCGGCAGTGTCTTTCCGAAATCGGGCCGGCTGCCGGCCGGAACTAAAACAGGCAGGTTAGCTTTATAATCGGGGTTGAAAGCGATTTTGACCGCAGGATGGTCGGCCCCGTCCGGATCGATTTTAGCCAGAAAAAGCGCCGTAAGCTCGTTTCTGCTGCGTTTTGTGGAAAATACTATCCACCGGGCGTCAGACGACCAGGCATGCCAGGAATTCATAGTTCCCGGTATGTTAAGAGAGAGCTTTTTAATATTCCCGGTTTCCAGCGCATAAAGCCAGATGCTGCTTGATTTCCGGGCAAAATACCCTTTAGAAGCGTCACCGGAAACAAAGGATATGAATCTCCCGTCAGGAGAAAATTTAGGAAAATAGCAGTAATCCGAAGGTGGGTTTTTCAATAAGGGAACCGGCCTGCCCCCTTTGCCGCTATTGTAAGGAACAAGGAACAGCCTGACAGGTTTCAGAAGATTCGTTCCGGGGTCCGGTTTATAACGGCAGAAAACAATGGTCTTGCCGTCGGGGCTCCATGAGGGCATATCATTCACATAATTCGAGTCTGAAGCGCCAGGCAGCGGCAAAATCTTCCCTCCTGCCGGATCGAAAATTTCAATATCCCCGGCGCTGTAGGTCATATCGAAAGGCTCGCTTACATTGCTTTTTATATCGATCATGGATCTGGAATTCCTGACTATAGCTGCAACGCTGCCGTCCGGCGAGATGCTGATAAATGAAAACTCCCCAATGCTGAACTGCTGTAAAACATCCCCATATTGCGATGATTTTCCAAAAATGAGGCGGCGGTCGGACCCCTTTTTCAAGTTCAGAAGGCCGTTATCCCTGCCGTAGGAATGACAGCCTACGCAGGTGTTTTTAAGTTCTACCCAGGATGACTCTTTTCCCTCATCGAGGGACAGAGTTTCGATAAAAGCGTCCTGCTGCGGGTTGAAAAGAGGCTCTACAAGCCGGTATATGATTATGTCTTTAAAAGCAGATTGATCCACAGTTACATGTATGGAATCACCAGGGTTCGAATCGCTTAAAGGATCCGGGACAATATTGAAAAATATTTCATCATTTTTTAAAAAAGGTTCAAATGAACCATCCTTGAAAACATAACGGGAGCCGGTTACTGAAAAGGATAAATCCGATTTACCGGCATGGATCGACAATCTGTATTTTTTATTAGTATCGCCGTCATCTTCCCAGTCGATAATGGGGTGGCGCCAGTTAGAGGGCACGACCGCCCTATCGTTTATCCCGGTAAATCTGACCTGTGAACCATGGGCTTTCAAAGGATAAGCGAGGAAAAACGTAAGAATAAAAAAAATAAAAAGCTTCATTTAAAGATTTTATTTCAATCCATTCATCATGTCAAGCTGTCACTCTACAGTGACGCTCTTGGCCAGGTTTCTCGGCTTATCCACATCAAGGCCCTTTTCAACGGCGATATAATAGGCGAGCAATTGGAGGGGAATTACGTTTATTATAGGTGAAAATTCCTCTATTGTTCTGGGAATAATAATAATATCATCGACATATTCCCCGATCGACTCGGTTTCTTCGTTTGTGACTGCGATGATACGGCCGTTGCGGGCCTTCACCTCACGTATATTGGAAACTATTTTTTCATAAAGCGGGTCTTTCGGAGCTATAAATACCACGGGCATATTTTCATCAATCAGAGCGATGGGGCCATGCTTCATCTCTGCTGCCGGATATCCCTCGGCGTGGATATATGAAATTTCCTTGAGTTTCAGGGCGCCCTCGAGGGCAATCGGATAATTAAAACCCCTTCCCAGGTATAAAAAATTCCTTTCACGCGAGTATTTCACTGCTATTTCTTTTATTTTATCGGCCTGATCCAGAACGCTCTGGATTTTATCCGGAAGAGTTATAAGCTCCTTCAGCAGTTTTTCCCCCTCGTAAAGGGGCATATTCTTAAGCCTGGAAAGGAAAATCGAGAGGAGAACAAGCGATACTAACTGGTTCGTAAACGCTTTTGTCGAGGCTACGCCGATTTCAGGCCCGGCGTGAAGATAAATTCCGCCGTCGCTTTCCCTGGCAAGAGTGCTTCCAATGACGTTAGTCAGTCCGATAACCTTGGCGCCCTTTCTTTTAGCCTCGCGCAAGGCTTCCAGGGTATCTGTGGTTTCACCCGATTGGCTGATCACTACTACAATGTTGCCCTCCTGGATAATCGGGTTTCTGTAGCGGAACTCCGAAGCGTAGTCAATCTCTACAGGTATCTCGGAGAAGCGCTCGATAATATACTTTCCTATGATTCCGGCATGCCAGCTTGTACCGCAGGCTGTTATAATTATCTTGTTAATCAGTCTTGCATTGGCTTCGGTAATGTTAAGTCCGCCGAATTTAACCGTGCCCTCGGAGAGAACGACGCGGCCGCGGAGAGCTGTCCTGACAGTTTCCGGCTGTTCGAATATCTCTTTAAGCATAAAAGTATCATAATTGTTTTTCGATATAGCGTCGATGTCCCAGTCGATTACGGATACTGTTTTTTCTATCCTTTCATAATTAAGATCGTAAGTTTTAAAATTTTCGGCTTTAATTACTACGATTTCCTGGTCGTCAATATAGACGACATTCTTAGTGTAAGGCATAATTGCGTTTACATCTGATGCGAAAAACATTTCACCGTCGCCTATTCCGACAACAAGCGGGCTTCCATTGCGGGCCCCGACAATCTTGTAGGGTTCGTCAGAGCAAATTACGACAATTCCGTATGTTCCCTCCACAAGCTTCAGGGCCTCTACAACGGCAGACTGAAGGTTCCTGCCGTCTTCCTTGTAAGCTTCTTCGATAAGGTGGACGAGGACCTCAGTGTCAGTTTCGGATTTAAAAGTATGTCCCTTGGACTTTAAAAGCTCTTTAAGTATCTTATGGTTTTCTATAATGCCGTTATGGGCGAGAGATATTCTTCCGCTGCAATCGCTGTGAGGGTGCGAATTATCATGGGTCACCCCTCCATGCGTTGCCCAGCGGGTATGGCCGATGCCTACCTTGCTGCAGACATTATGGATGTTTTTATAGACCTGATTTCTTAGGTTGCCTATCCGGCCGACGTCTTTCTCTGTTTGAATATTATTGTCGCAGTCTATAATAGCTATGCCCGCTGAATCATAACCCCTGTACTCAAGCCTCTGCAGGGAATCCAGCAATATTTCCTTTACATCGTTTCCGCCGATATAGCCGACAATACCGCACATGTTTTCCGCCCCTTCTGACACCGCTTAAAATTATACCATACCGGCGCTGATTTTTAAAGTTATTGCAGATAAGTATTCAAAAAACGTCCTTTCATGTAGCCTGAGAGGAATTCGTTTTTAAAATCCGAAAATCTTCCTTCCAATATGGCTTTTCTTGAAAGGGATACAAGATTGATAAGATAATGTATGTTATGTATAGAAGCCAGGCGCAGGCCCAGTATTTCTCCGGCTTTAAAGAGGTGCCTGACATAAGAACGCGTGAAATTCCTGCAGGCAAAGCAGGAACAGCCGGTATCAAGAGGGCCGAGATCATATTTCAGCGATAGGTTCCTTAAAGATAATTTTCCTTCGTTCGTGAAAATTGTGGCGTTGCGGGCGGCTCTTGTCGGGAAAACGCAATCGAACATATCGATGCCGAGCTCGATCCCATAAAGAATGTCTTCAGGCACTCCGACTCCCATCAGGTACCTTGGTTTTGATCCTGGAAGTTCTGAGTTTAAAAGGTCAAGAATCTTGTAGAGAAGGGCTTTTTCCTCTCCGACTGAAAGTCCGCCGACAGCATAGCCGGGAAATCCGATCCCGATTATTTCTTTCGCACTCCTCTTTCGAAGCTCCTCGAACATCCCGCCCTGAACGATGCCGAAGAGAAATTGGCTTTTTTTGTTCAATGGCTTGCCCATTTCTTCCGAACACATTTTAGCCCATAAGGTTGTCCTTTTCAGGGCTTCCAGTGTTTCATCATAAGTAACTCCGGCTTTTATGCATTGATCGAGTGTCATAATGATGTCCGCCCCTATCGATTTCTGGATCTGTATGTTTTTTTGGGGCGAAAGGAAATGAAAGGAACCGTCTATATGCGATTGGAATCCGAGCCCTTCGTCGCTGATCCGGTTAAGTGTGGCAAGTGAAAAGACCTGGAAACCGCCGCTATCGGTCAGTACGTTTTTCTTCCAGTTCATGAAGTTATGAATACCCCCGGCATTATCGATGACATCGATGCCGGGCCTCAGGTAAAGGTGGTAGGCGTTTGCCAGAATGATATCTGAGCCGATTTCTACGAGTTCCTGGGGAGACAGGGTCTTTACCGAAGCCTGGGTGCCGACGGGCATAAAAACCGGAGTTTGAACATTTCCATGCGGCAGGTGCAGGGTCCCTGCCCTGGCTTTTTTATTTGTTTTTTCTATTTCAAAAAGCATCGATAGGTCCTTATTGATATTGAGGAGGAACGAACTTCTTCTGGTAGGAAGGATATGTGTCGTTTCCGTTAAGTTTGAACTCGATCAGAAGGCTGGGTTCCCAGAATGCCACCAGCCTCGCGGTATCTATCCTTCTGGAGAGATCGAAACTGATATCTATTTCCCACTCGTTCAGATAATGGACAAGGGCAAAATGAAGGTATTGAACTTTGAACAAACTTCTTTCAAGAGCGTTGATATCGAGAACGTTAAAACTATCCTCAACGTTCTGCCAGAAATCTACATACGATTCATCTACAAAATACTGCTGGTTTTCAGGAAAATACCTGTAAATACTTGTGTTTTTAATCTCCGTTGAATAATTGAAAGACCAGTACCTGTCGAGCCATATAGTGGTACTGAAGGTTAAATCGAAATAAGTGTCCCTGGGCGACAAAAAGTCCCAATGAAGCGCGGCATTGAACTTCAAAGCTTCGATCTTGTAAAATATGGGTGTGTATATGGTAGCCAGATTGTATCCTGAATTGAAGGTTATCGATACATTGGTTTTTTCCAGGATGTCGTAAACATAAGTCATTGACGGAAGGGGCTGATAGGCGGAAGGAGGCGTAAACTGAACCGTAAGCTGAGGGTTCCTGCCGAGTTCTATGCTGTTTGTCAGGCTGTCGTAACTGAACTGGACATTATTAGTCGTTGTTTCTAGAAGATTAAACATTGTTCCTGTCGAGAATGATATCCAGAAAATCGTAAAACTTGTATCTATTGAAAGACTTCTCGCCATCAGGTCATCGATATAAACGTCTCCCAGATTGGTCGCGTTGGTTTCCCTGAACTGCATCGAATAATTCATATTAAGGATATAATTAACATTGGTTTGAAAGAGGTTGAAGCCCGTATAAAACCCTATATTATGCGTATCCTCGGGGGCGGAATTCGTCAGAAGGGAATTGAATGTGTAAACTGTCGGGATCGGGTAGGTCAGGTTATAATAGATGTTGAATGGAAAATTGACCTGCCACGGGCTGCCGTAAAAAATTGAAGGTGCGGAATCAATTCCTAAAGTTGTCCCGTAATCCAATTCCGTACCCGAATTGTTAATATTGTTCGTCAATTCCGAAACGAACATCGACCAATGTTTGGTGTTGTAGAAGAGGAAAGAGTTAGTCCAGTATATGAGCCTGTTTAGAAAAAGGGTATCCCCCTCTAAAGTGCCGGTTTCATGATGAAAATAATGGTTGTATGTCGGAAAATTGTTAGTGTCGACGTATTCCTCGGAATTATAAGAGAAAGTTCCGTTCAGATAAGAAGATATAGCATACACTTCGAGATTGTTGGTCTTCAGCCTGTAAACAACAGGTTTGTTAGTCGCTTGAGACATTGGGCCTTTCAAATTAGTCCATTCCATTTCAGGGAGGAGAAGGTGATCATAAGGGCTTACAGACAGTGAATTGCTCTCTGTTACAAGCTCCGCTGTGATATTTGTATTTGTCAGAGTGATATTTGTATTTGTCAGGTTCGTATTCGAAATGTTTGCCTCCAACTGGTCAATATATTGATCTGGGGCGGTACTGAGGGGTATTTCGTACTTGTTGCTGTTGACTTCGATAGTTTTCGAAACGGGATAGGAATAGTTATAATTTTTAATCAGATCGATATTTTGAGGATTGAACGAAATATTCGGAAAAGATACGTTAGTTAATAAATACTTGTACCTTGAATTAAGATATATGTTTGAAACCGATGGATCTTCATAAATCTGGTAAAGCCATGAGCCGTTTATGTCAAGGGCATTATCTCTCAAGTCGAAGCTCCGGGTAATTGTCGACTTTTCAATGGTGCTGTCATCATGGGTATAAAAAGAATTGTTTTGAGGCTGTATCATATCCTGAAGGCTGAATTCATACCTTCTGATGCTGTACTTTGTTGCTAAATAAGGATCGTTGACGTCTTCCCAATTCACGGTCAGTATCAGATCGTTATACTTGAGCGATCCGTTAAGGTTATACTGGTACGAAAGCTGTTCGATGTTGGAATACTGTTCGTCGGATGGGTTTATATAGGTGTAGCGATTATTGGCGTTATCATAAAAAGTCCTTATATCATTTGCGCCCTGAAATGATAGATTTAGAGTCTGAATGACGCTCACCGGTTTTGTGAGCGTATAATTTACCATTAAATACTGGCCCAGTCTTTCATAAAAGTCAAGCCCTATTTCGAACGACCCGTTCCATTCGTCAAATGACAGGGTGTTCATATTATACCAGCCTATTCTCTGTTCCTGGCCTAAAGCGGACTTGATGCCCGTTACTTTATCCCAGCGCATAAAAAACGGAAAGTAGAAAAAATTTCCCTCGCCGACTGTATAGGTCACATTGAATGCATAAATTATATCGTCCTTGAAGTACCAGAGACGCTGAGCGTAAAAGTGATAATAAGGAAACTCGGAGGGCGTAAAGGTGAAACTGACATCCTCGAGTACTACCCTTTTTTCAGACAGGATAGTGGCCTTACCGGCATGATAATACCAGCCGCCTTCAATAGATAACATGGATTTTCCTCCTCCGCCGGCATTGGAGCCCTTGATGAAGGAACGTACATTTCGGAGTATTCCTTTTTTTGTCTCAGGATCGAAGGACATGAAATCGGCGAGATAGATCTGGTCGCTATACCTGAATTCAACATTATCATATGCAGTAATATCGGTTACTTTGTTGGACCTGGAAGTAACAATCACGGTCCTTGCCTTTAATAGATTGTTGTCGAATCTGATCCTAACATTGCCGATAAACTTTATCTGGGTCAGGTTATCCTTCTCGAAATTCTGAATATATACTTCGTCATAATTATCAAAAATAATATTTTTACCCTGGTTTGTCGAGGTTTCGTTAGTATCGTTTGCCTGAAGCGTATTTGTCATAGAATTTGATATTACTGCCGGGAACAGACGGATTTGTATAAAAAAGAAGATCACCGTAGTTAAGAATATAAATTTATTGAAGCTCAAACGAATTCTCCGGTTTTTTATAGTAGGCAGTTCCTTGTCTATTTTAAACAGGGGCCAACAAACCAAGGAGTCTAACAGTTATTCTTAGTTTCCGGCTAATATTAAATATAGACAATATTATATACTAATTTTTTCAAATTGTCATTTTAGGGCGCTTCCCTTCGGCCCTTCGGAAAGGTAGCCTCCCCTATCGGGGATAAACCCATCCGGGGATAAACGCCCTATAAGGGCAAGCATTTAAGTTAAATAACAAATTGTTATCGCAAAAAAAACGAGATTCTTGAGTTATTATAACTGCCCTTTACTGTTTTTCATCGGAAAGTAAAGGCAAAATATGGACTTTTTATTTAAATAACCTTAGAATTCCCGGCGGAGAAAAAATTATGATAAAAGAATCTCCCGGGATTTATAACATTTTTCCACGCCTTCTTGGCCCGGTTCGGGAATGGTCCGCCCGGCTAGATAGAATAAAAGATATGGGTTTTAATTGGATCTATTTGAACCCGTTTCAATATTCAGGATTCTCCGGGAGTCTTTATTCAATTAAGGATTATTACGGCTTCAACCCCTTATTCACAGGCCTTGATAAGTCGATTTCGCCTGAGGACCAGGTTAAAAAATTCATAATATCAAGCCATCGGCATGGGATCAAAGTAATGATGGACCTTGTTATTAACCATACCGCGAAAGATCATCCCTTTACGACAGAGCATCCCGGGTGGTATAAAAAAAATGATAAAGGTGAAATACAGAGTCCGGGGGCCTGGGACAACGGGCAATGGACCGAGTGGGGCGATCTGGCTGAAATAGATAATGAGAATTCCACCAAGAAATACGAACTCTGGAATTATTGGAAAGATTTGTTGATTTACAATCTGGGCCTCGGATTTGACGGTTTCAGGGCAGATGCGGCTTACAGCGTTCCAGGGCAGCTATGGGAATTTCTGATCGGGTCTGCAGTTAATAAAAGAAAGGATGTTATATTTTTTGCCGAAAGCCTGGGCTGTTCCATCGATAAGACGATTGAACTGGCGGAAGCGGGATTTAATTTTATATTCAATAGTTCAAAGTGGTGGAATTACAGGGATGAATGGCTTCTTGATCAATATACCCGCACAAGGGGTATTGTCTCATCGGTTTCTTTTCCCGAATCCCATGACACCGCACGGCTGGCTTTTGAGTCGGGTGGAAATATCGATCTCATCAAGCAAAGGACACTTTTTACTGCATTTTTTTCTTCAGGATGGATGATCCCGATTGGTTTTGAATACGGATTTTTAAAAAAATTGGACGTAGTGAAAACAAATCCCGGAGATTGGGAAAACGTAAACATCGACCTGACAGGATTCATAAAAGAGATAAATAATTTCAAGAAGTCCTTCAATATTTTTAACGAAGAGTCTGAGGTTGTTTCCTTAAATGCCGGAAAGGAAAACGATATCCTGGTACTGCTGAAATCCTCCGAAAAATTTAAAGAAAAAGCCCTCATTCTTCTCAACAGGAGTAAAAGCGAATCTTATAGCGGCGATATCCGCAACTTTCTGCCGGGCTGTAAAACGGTCATTATATTTCCGGGAAAAGGCCACCGTGCCGATATAAAAGAACCGGTCTCTTTGAAACCGCTCGATGTGAAAATTATATACTGCAATTCAAAATAGAAAAGGGTGGCAGAAATACTCCCCTGGGGAAGATTTTTCGTCATACAGCCCCTTTCCTACCGAATTAAAGACAATATGCGATTCTATTGAAGTTAATTTTTAAGCGCATATATGAAGGCAGCGTAGAGCCGCAAGGCGAAAAACAGCATAGCAAACGCTATACAATGCCGTTTATTGAAATTGATCGGTTATTTCAGATAAAAAAATTTTTTATTAAAAAAGAATTCGATCAGCGCTTGCTACTGTTTTGAACCTTAACGGCTCAAGCTGTCGAATATTGCGCGGAAAAAATTAACTTCATAAAGAGATTTGCAAATTGATCAAGTCGGCCCCGGCCTATTTCAGGTCTTTCTGGTCTATATATCCTTCAAGCATGGCTTTGCTGATATTTTCAGCCAATTTTTCAATGGCAAAAGAAATGTAATTCGGATCTTTTATTTTTTTTCTAAGCTGTTCCATCCTGGTCTGCGATAGTGAGCTTGAATTTGTTTTGACAATTATGCGGTGGAAATTCCGTTTTTTTTCAATTAAAACGTCTTCAATCACTTTTCACTCCGGGGTAATTAATAAAATGACTTTATATGTTTAAATACGGGTCCGCTGTTTTTTATTTCAACGAACAGCGCATCAATACGGATCTCTTCGAACTCAAGTCCCGAATTGATAATATACATTTCGGCAGTTTTTAAAATCCTATTAGTTTTTCTTTTATCAATCGATAATTTAATATCGCCGTAATTCTTTTTAAATCTTGTTTTTACCTCGATGAGAACTAAAACATTTCCATCCTTAAAGATGAGGTCTATTTCGCCGTATTTATTCCTGTAATTTGAGTCGATAAAACAGTAACCCAGTCCGGCGAAAAACTGCTTCGCCAGGCTTTCCCCTTTTTCCCCAATGTCCCTGAATTTCATTTAATCAATACTGAATTGCTTGGCATGGAGGGCCTTGACTATGTGTATGTCCCTTTCTTTAGACAGTCTCAGGACTGTGCCGTCAATGACGTCGTCGCCGAACTCATCTTTTATTATCTTAACCGTCGGGCGGAAAGGGGATACGGGATCGGATGAGATGACTGTGGCTACGGCTTTGTTGCTCAACTGCACGTAACTTCCGACTGGATATATGGACATCATATTAATAAAAACTTTTAAAATTTCCGGATCGAATTTCTTGGATCCTTCCCCGAGGACCATTTTCATGGCGTCGTAAAAATCCTTGCCTTCCCTGTAAACCCTGTCTTTAGTGAGGGCTTCATAAGTATCGACGATGGAAACTATCTTGCTCATTTCTGAAATTTCATGTCCCTTGATCTTTCTGGGATAACCGGTACCGTCAAATTTCTCATGGTGCTCAAGACCGACTCTGGCAACTTCCGTGGGAAGATTTATCTCTTTGGCTATTATCTGGTAGCTGTAAATTGGATGTGTTTTAACCTGGTTGAATTCATCCTGACTAAGTTTTTCCTCCTTTTCCGTGATATAGGCGGGCACTTTTATCATTCCAATATCGTATACAAGCGTTGCGAGGGCAAGGTTTACCAGTTTAACAAGGGAATAACCGAGTTTTTGAGCCAATAAGACGGATAAGATAGTAGTATTTATGATATGGCTTGCAAGATAATCTCCTTTTCCTGCTATGTTAACAAGGTTGATGAACAGTTCGGTCCTTTTCTCGGCCATTATCGTATTGACGATTTTTGTGGCCAGTTTCTGCACCCTTTCAGTATCTATAGTTTGTTCGTTACGGTACCTGTTATATGTGCCGTTGATATTCAAAATGCTCTCTTTATAGAAATCAAGGTATTTAGCTGTTTCTTTATCAAGTATTATGCTTTTTTTTTCAGCCGGCTGATTGGATGATTGTTCGCTGGTCGCGCCAGTTCCCAGATTGACTTCGGCTAAAAGCTCGCCTGCGGTTTCGACATATTTAACGTTCCTGTTTCTGAGATTCGCCAGCAGGTAGGTATCAAGAACTTTTCCTGCCGGAAGAACTATATTAAGATTATTATCGAACAGCGATTTGTTAAATTTCATCCCCGGCCGCAGATCATTTAATTCTATTTTCCTCATCGGCATATTTCTTCCTCCGGGATATTACATAATATATTTCAGCCCTTTAAAGAATACACGAAACTAAAAATTTCAGCAACTATTGTATATAATTCAGCCGGAATTTCCTCATTCTGCTTTAATCGGTATAGCGACTGAGCCAACTTATCGTTTCTATAAATCGGTATATTGTTCTTTTCAGCCAGGGAGATGATATAATCCCCGACAGCGCCTATGCCCTTAGCCAGGATATAGGGGGCCGCATTCATATCATCATCATATTTTAAAGCCACAGCTTTATTCTGCATAAAATCCTCCTTTTAATATTAAACTGAAATATCGAGATTAAACAATTTATTTTCCTTTTGTCCATCATCGGAACCATGCCTTTTCATCCAGAATAAATAAGGGTTTTTAAGTTCCCGGAAGACAAGATCGATGTTTTTTCCTTCCTTAATTGAAAATCCGGCAAGTCCCTGCCTGTTAACTTCAATAAAGCTTTTATCAAGATAAACTTCTATTTTGTATAGTGTTTCGAGGCGATCGGCTATGACTATAAATGAACCTGTTTTATCATTTGAAAAATCGAAATAATAACGTATGTTGTTTCCCCATTTTTCTTTTCTCCATTGCATGGGCATTTCTTCCCCGTCATTCTCTTTATCGATTAAAGAGATATAATAGCCGCTGCCCGGTCCGAAATACAATTTGAAAAGTTCCTGCAGAATTCCGGGAGTATCTGCCGCAGTTTTCTCCGATGTTTTACCCGAATCAGGCAGGAAATATTTAAGCAGTTTTTTGTAATTGAAAAAAAATTCAACAAATTCGTCGTTAAACTGTACCCCCGCTTTGAAAAACCCGGCGATCAGATCCGCAAATTCTTCCCCATGTTTCATCAAAGCAAGATGTACGGTTTTCAAGATTTCTTTATCAAGTTTCAGCCCCTTTTTATAAATTATACGGGCGGCTTCAAAATAATCGTCGCTCGGCGGAAGGTTAAGTTCAGTCAGAATGGATTTTATACTTTGTAAAAAGTTATATTCCTTTTTATCGAGAAAATATTTGGATCCTGTCAGCCGGCTTATTACTATTAACTTTACTATCTTCTGTCCGTTTTCCGAGAAACCCGGCTCTACAAGCGCGAAAAAGTTATCGGGTACTTCGGCGTCAACTGCCGCTTTGGTTTTAAAACCGTTCAATTCAATCAATGCGGTTCCCTCTTCCCTTTTTAATATTCTTACGTTAACTATCCTGTCCGGTTGAAGGTCCCTTATAAAAGCGGAATTGCTGTTCAGAAGTCGGACATTCAAAATATTCTCCTGTTTGAAGTTTCTCTATTCCAATTATCGGCTGCCGATCTTTTTGTATAAGTTATTCAAGGATTTCAAAAAAACATATAATATTATTAATGCTTAAATATTTAACAATTGAAATTTAACGAATTATGATATATATTACATAAAGAAAGAATGAGAGGGTTGTTTGATAAAATTAACCGCATAATTTATAGTAAGCAAAGGAGCATGTAAATTTATATTAAAGATAATATCAGCATTTTTATTATTTATTATTATTTCGGCGTGCGGCATAACCCATCCCAGATATAATTTTGCAAACGCAGATAGTACAAATATCAATTTAATGGTTTTAAAAAATGACAGTTATGATCAGATCAAAAGTACAATTAATAACGGTTTTCAAACATACGATCAAATTATAAATATTCCCGCAACAAATAATAGCTGGAGTGTGAACAATACGGAAGCATACATCTGCTTCGCGGTACACACCGTATCGAATGTTTATTCTTACGCGATATTTGAAGACATTCCTAGTTACGATGGCGCTGATAGTGATTGTTACATGCTTGTGATATCAGGTAAAATATCAGTATTCGACAATCATCAGTCCTTTCTTGCCGGATTCAAAACAATATGCAGTTTTTTATGGAGTCAATTTTTATCCCGCATTTATGAAGAAAACGTAAAACTGCCATCGAAAAAAGACGAAGCAAGCGTTTCGCACGGGATCGTTCATAACACTTAACCAATTCTTGTAAATAATAAAAAAATTCTTAACTTAAAAAAATATTCAATCAAATGCTTGCCGCCTTTTTGAGATGATGCAGTTCAAGTTTTCGAATCCAGCGAGATAAAAATTGACTACATAAAAGCCTGATGTTGTTTGAACGGCCCCATCAACGCTTGCCGTTGTTTTGAGCTTTAGCGGCTCAAGCCGTCGACCGCGCGGAAAAAATTAACTTCAAAGATAGATTATATATTGATCGATTCGACACTTGCCTTTCTGCATCTTTTGCTTTATTGTAATACTTATATTTATGAAAGCCTTAGGAGACTCGATGGAAGACTTTTTACAGGAATTTGAGCGCTTCTTTAAAGATAATGAGAATGTATTATACAGGATCGTAAGAGGCTTTACGGATTCGAAGGAGACCGCTAAGGAAATAGTGCTTGAAACAATGATGACGGTTTACGAAAGGTGGACAAAGGTGAGGGATTTTGAGAATAAAACAGGTTATGCCGTAAGGATCGCCGTCAATAAGGCGAAAAAGAGATATATAATGAGAAAAGTGAAAGGCTGGCTTATATTCCTTCCCGATGAAGAATTGCTGTTAAAAGAAAGCGGCGGGGAAAATCCGGAATTAAAAGCGTTGCGGTTTGAAGAGGAGGAATGGCTCTCCAGGGAACTTGAAAATTTAAGGAAAGATGAAAAGAGGATCATTCTGCTTAAAGACCTTGAAAAATTAAAATTTGAGGAAATCGCGTCTTTTTTAAAATTAAAACTGCCGACCGTAAAATCGATTTATAGAAGGGGTAAGCTGAAGCTTAAGGAACGCTGGGAGGTCAAATATGCGGAATAATTTTTGTAATATTATTATGAATGAGATTGACGGCGGGAACGGGATACTGACAAAGGAAGCGGTTGGGCATATAAATAAATGCCCGGATTGCAGGGCCTATTTTGAAGTCTCAGAGCATATTAAATCATTCGATGAAAGCGAAGATAAAGTTGAATTCTGGAACGAATTCAGGATAAGCCTTGAAGAGAGAAAGGGCAGGCCGAAATGGATAGCTCCGGCCTTCGCCGCATTATCTTTCTGCGTTATTCTGGCATTTTTTGCAGTTTTTATCGATAACAAACCTAAAGATAATATCAATGCAAATGCCGGGGTAAATGTCTCCAGCGCCGGCATTCAAGCTGATTATACCGACGATAACAGCGATCTTGACTATTACTATAAGATATCGGCAGATATTTGAATCCGGGAGGATTTATGAGATGCAAATTAATGCTTTCAACTGTTTCTTTGCTGGTATTTTCAATAATATTGGCATATGCACAGGAAAATCCGGATGAAGGAAATGACGGTCCGGATCATCATAGGCATATCAGAGATCATAATGAAATGATGAATAAAAATATGGGGCATTTGTTTTTCGTACCTGGCGCCTCTGTAATATTTGATAATTACAGGTTAAAAATAATGAAGGTATTCAACGAATCCAGGGAATCAAAGATTAAATTATGGGAAAAAATCCATAATTTAAGACAAAACATTGACATCCTTATCGGAAAATATCAGTCGGATAAATCAGTATCCGGAGATATTGTTGCCGATCTCAAAGAGATCAGCGGTATCCATAATCAGGTACAGGCCATCAATATGAGCGCCATGAAAAAAATTCAGGAACTCAATGAGGCCAGGGAAAAAGAAATAAAAACCGCAGTCGATGCC
Organism: uncultured Spirochaetota bacterium; assembly: GCA_963768055.1. Taxonomy (GTDB): domain Bacteria; phylum Spirochaetota; class Brevinematia; order Brevinematales; family JAOACQ01; genus CAVYGN01. The sequence goes on from CAVYGN010000001.1 coordinate 878,506, forward strand.
TGGCTTTATAAAGTTGAACGGGATAATAAAGAACTTGATAAGTTTATTGATGAATATAAAAACATAAAGACTAACGAAGCCGATTGATTTATTTTTTATCGATATTGATGCCCAAAGTCTGGAGGGTTTTTTTTGCCTCTTTTTGAACGTCGGTATCAGGATCATAAACGGCCTTGAATTTCAGGATATCCACCGCCTCTTTATTATCGGGTGAACGCCCGATAGCTTTTATTGCCTCTAATCTTATTTTGGGATTCTCGGATTCCATGAATTCAATCATTTTTTGTAACACACCTTTGTCTTTCACATAAGAAATGCCTGCTATCGAATATAAACGAATATTCAGTTCCTCTTTTTCATTTTCTATATGGGGTGTCAGAATATTTATTGCCTTTATTGATCCTGTTTTTCCTATTGATAACGCACAGAACATACGGACTTCCGTGCTTTCCCCGGTATTCTCAAGTATATTGGATAAAATGCTTATAGCGTCTTCATTTCCAAGGTCCCCGATGGAAATAGCGGCGGCCGACCTGATTTCATTATCATATCCGATATTTGTCAAAATTCCGAGAATTTCAATAGAGGCCTCTTTGTAAGCTACTTCGCCAAGGGCCCTCAATATGGCTGAAGTAAGTTCCTTTTCTTTAGCGTCGTCAATATAATTTGTGAGCAAGGAAAGCAGTCTTTTTCCGGAGTTTTTAATGTTAAGTTCGCTGATAGCAAACACTATTTTTCTGAGCACATCGGTATTGGTTTCCGAATTCAGAGCCGGGATCCACATATTTTCGTCTTTTATCTTCAGGTTAACCATGGAAAAAACCGCGTTTCCGCGTACATCAGGGTTGATATCTTTTATCATGGCCTCTTCGATAAGATTGTAGGCTTCCGCGGCTTTAGCGTCCTCGATAGCTTTAATTACCCCGGATCTCTGGGAAGCAATGCCGTACTTCATCGTATCTTTCCAGTGATTTATTATGGTCTGGTCAAGGGTATAAGAATATCCTGCGATACAAATCAATATAAGAATTATTTTTTTCAATATATTACTCTCCGGTTGTTTCTCTTTTTTTTATAAAGATCGGTATTTTTAAGATTATCCTGAATTGATAAGGGCAGTTCTAAAAATCAGTCCATAGTCTGCAGTCCATAGTCTGAAGTCATGTATCACCGAAAGTTTTGATTATAATATTGACTTTCGACTATTGACTATAGACTGATGACTTAAGTAATTAGAAGCACCCTTGCTTTATTGCTTTAGGCTTAGCCAGTTTATTCTTTCAAGATAACCCAGCATCTTTTTTAAGGCCGGATCGGTAATTTCGTTAGCCAGAGGTGTTATTGAAATAAAACCGTCATTTACACTGTTCAGGTCGGAACCTTCATCATGATTAAAACCGGGCTCATCCCCCGTTAAAGTAAGTAAAAGTTTTCCGGCTTTATCTTCAAAGATGACTTTGTCCTTGTAGATCCTTTTGCCAAGGTGCGTGACCCTGATTCCTTTCGGCACGGCCTTTTCAGGAAAATTTATATTCAGCATAAGATTACTTTTATAAATAGAATTATCGAGCTTGTCCAGTAATTCTGATAAAAATAGAACCGGATAAGTAAAATGTTTTTCCTCTTCCCAGCCGTCAAGCGAGGCTGCAATTGAGAAAATGCTGTTTAGAGACCCTTCCCTGGCTCCGGCTACTGTTCCTGAATAAATTATATCGTCTCCCATGTTAGGCCCGTCATTTATTCCTGATATAATGATATCAAATTTAATATCAGGGAAAAAATAGAATAGGGCGGTTTTAATGCAGTCGGCAGGCGTTCCGTCCACAGCAAATTTTTGGTCGTTTAATTTTAACATTTCCATAGGTTTAAACAGGGTTATTGCATGACTTGACGCGCTCATCTGCCTCATTGGAGCGCAGAGAAAAACATTATGATTTAGAAAGAGTTTATCACTTAAAAGATTAATACCTGGAGCCTTATAACCGTCGTCGTTTGTCAGCAGAATGTTCACTTTAGAAAATCTCCTTACTGGGTGATCTCTCTAGCGCTTGTATAAGTATCTTCAAGCGGGATTTCCATTCGTATCATGGTTTCAACGCCGTTGATATTTCCGATTCTGAATAATTCGGGAGGTATGCCGAGGCCTTTAAGGAGCATAATTACAAGGGCTATGCCCATACCGGCGCCTTCCAATTCATCACCCTGCTCAAAGTAAAATTGGGCGATATTCTGATATTGCATGGCCTTTTTAAGCTTTTCCCTGATCCTCCTTTCCTCTATCTGGGTAATATGGGCGTTATTTATGACCTCAATTTTCACTCCTTTTTTATCATACTCGAATAATACCTTGATCCAGTAGTCATGTTCTTTAAGGTCTTTAAAATATTTTATATAAGATGATTCTACAAGCAGATTTTTGAATTTCATCATTCCGGAAAGATACATGTTTTCATCATCTATATTCAGATGATTCATTTCAAAAATTATCCTTTTCAGGTTTGCCTTGGCTGCGTTCACAATCAGTTCCATCAGGCATGTGACAAGTACGCCGACAAGATCCGACTTGTGGAACTTATCGAAAATTATCCTGAGAATATTCCCGACCTCTTTTTCAACTTCCTTGTCGGCGATATAAAATTTCATAGTGAAAGATTTGCTTCTTTCTATCTGTTCTTTCAGAGATTCATATGATTCATTTTCCACCATGGACCTCCTTGAAGGGAAAAAAAGATAACTTTGTATATAGGGGACCGCTTTTATTCAGGTCGCTGCGGTAGATGCAAAATCCTTCAGGAATGAAATGGCCGAACTCAAACGCGGAATATTTTCTAATGACATTGATCCAATCGTTTGTAACCCTGCCTTTTATACGTGCTATTGTAATATGGGGGTGGAAATCCCTTTCTTCGGGCATAAACCCATTGTTTTGACAGATTTTCTCAATATCCATAAAAGCCTGTTTTAAATCGGGATTTTCCCTGATGCCCACCCATGCGATCTTCGTAAAATCAAGGCTGGGGAAAGCGCCGGCCGAGTGAACAGCCAATTCGGATATGGAAGGCGATATCTTGCTGAATTCCTCAATAAGAGACTGCAGGCTGTCGTTTTCCAGGTCCCCCAGAAATTTAAGAGTGATATGCAAATTTTCAATTCCAACGTATTTGACGGGTGCATCAGGGATTTTTTTGCAGGCTCGAATAAAATTACCGATCTCGTTTTTTATATTCTGAGTAATGTCTATAGCTATAAATACGCGCATTTTAAATTCCTATCTTTTTTTTAAAAGGATCTCCTTTATCCTGCTCCCCTCAACCTTTTGTATTTCAAAATAATACCCGCCGAATACTATAGATTCACCGGCATTGGGCACATAGCCGAATTTTTCCAGTATGAATCCGCCGATAGTTTCATAAATTTTAGAATTTATCCTTGTTTTGAAAAGTTCATTGAATTCGTCCAGGCTCATCTGCGGATAAATTATATATTCGTTATTACCTGATACCCTGTAATTTTGCTTTTTTTCTTTATCGTATTCATCGCTGATATCCCCCACAATCTCTTCAAGTATATCCTCAAGGCTGATTATACCTACCATTGCGCCGTATTCATCGACTATGATTGCAAGATGAACCCGCTCTTCCCTGAACAGGGATAAAAGTTCGCTGGCCTTTTTATTTTCAGACACAAAAAGGGGTTTTCTCAATATTTTCGTAATGTCGAAATTAACTTCAGTGATTTTAAAAAATTGAAGCAGGTCCTTTACATAAAGGATCCCGATTATATTGTCGATCCTGGAGGAATAAACGGGAAAACGCGAATGACCGTCTGTAATAATCGTTTCGATGATTTCCTGGAATGTATTCTTAGAATTTAAAAGGACGATATTCCCTCTTGGGATCATAATATCAGAAGCCGTTATTTTAGAAAGTTCTCCGAGAATAACATGTTTTTTTATCGTACTTTCTTTTGAAGCGATTGCCATTCTTGATCTCCTCCCGGCGCTTAATGCTTGTTAATTTCAAAATTACCGTTCCCCCTGATATCAAAAGAGCTTTTCAGGAAACCATCCCCTGTTGCTATAGAAAAATCGACCTGAAATTTTCCCTTTTTCCCGATCAGCTCCCCGGGGAAGATATGGATCATATCTTCGCACTCGATGGAAGCGGAACCCATGGGGCGGGATTGCTCCGACATTTCAAAATCTTCTTTTGAAAAAGCGGTAAATTTTTTCGTGTTCAGGAGAGTCAATAAATTGTTTCCGGATTCTTTGACAACCCGGCTGCCGGCATGAGTAATAACCAATTCCCGGTCTTCAAACTTTGCGGGAAATTGAGATTTGTAATTATTGCTTGATTCGTTCACAACAGGCGGAATTATATCGGAAAGATCGGGCAAAATAATTTGCGCGTATGAATTTAAAAGTGAATCAGGGGATCCTCCCTCCGCGTTTATAGCTTTTCCGGTATAAGTCATGTAATATGAAAAGCGTCCGGAATTGAAGAAGTTGATAGCGTCGTATATGAGCGATTCCATCGTCGCATCAGCCCCGCTGATTTCATAGTTCGTTAACTCCAGATTGATTTTATAACCGTTGGAATTAGTTTCAGCGGCAGTGATGAAAAGGTCCGATTTTATCGTAAAACGTTCGCCGTATTTAAAGAGCCCCATCCCTATCTGGAACTTTCCATTCAACACAATCTTATAAGACAGCGGACTGCCGGTTTTAAAAAGATAGGAAGGGATCATCGCCTTTTTAACGCCGCCGCATGAAAAAAAGAAAAATAGAACGCTAAGAAAAGAAGCGAGCAGTCTGAATTTCATAAATCTCTTCAATCCTCTTTTCCACGGAATCCCGGGGAACGAATTCTTTTTCTGTGCTGTGCCTTTCCTTTATTTCAAGGGTTCCGTCCTCTTTGAATTTCTTGCCGATAGTTACACGGATGGGGATGCCGATAAGGTCGGCGTCCTTGAACTTCACCCCGGGCCTTTCGTTCCTGTCATCTATGAGCACTTCGTAATTTTTACATAACTTATTGTAAAGTCCGGTTGCAGCTTTCATGATCTCTTCATCCTCAGTATTAACAGGAATTATGATCACATGGAATGGGGCAATCGATATAGGCCAGATTATGCCGTTTTCATCACGGTTCTGCTCAATTACGCAGGCCAGGGTCCTGCCGACACCTATGCCGTAGGTCCCCATAATCGGATAAACCTCTTTTCCTTCACTATCAAGGACCTTTACATTCATGGAATGAGAATATTTATAACCGAGTTTGAAAATCTGCCCCACTTCAACACCCCTGTAAGATTCGAGTTTATTCCCGCAGTTCGGGCAGTTATCTCCCTGCCTTACCAGTTCAATATCGATGAAATCTCCTGTTTCAAAATCCCTCCCCGGGTTAACATTTATAAAATGAGCATCGTTTTTATTGGCGCCTGTGATAACGTTTGTCATAAAAGACACGCTTTTGTCCGCAACTATTTTTATGTTTTTAAGTCCGATAGGGGAAGCAAAACCGACGGGTGCACCTGTGACTTTTTTCACTGTCGCTTCATCGGCCAGGTCGAGTTCGGCGCATTGGAGGGCATTTCTAAGTTTTACTTCGTTGATAGTCATGTCCCCTCTGATAACGGCCATAACAGGATTATTATCAGCCGTATAAACTATGCTCTTGATAAAACGATCGGGTGTAGTATTGAAGAATCCTGTAAGTTCCTCAATTGTCCTGACCCCGGGAGTGCTGACTTCTTCCATTTTCTTTAAGCTGTCCGGCGATTTCCGGAAATCAACGGCCGAAGTAGCTCTTTCGGCATTGGCTGCGTAATCGCAGGATGAACACTTGATAATTTCCGCTTCACCGATCCTTGACGGAACCATGAACTCCTCGGAAACGGAACCTCCCATAACGCCGGAATCGGCCAGAACCGGGACTACTTTGAGTCCGCACCTTGCAAAAATCCTCCGGTATACGCCCCTCATAGTCTCATAACTATTATCGAGCCCGGCTTCATCCCTGTCGAAGGAATAAGCGTCCTTCATTATGAATTCCCTGCATCGCATGATTCCGAACCTGGGCCTGATCTCGTCCCTGAACTTGGTATTGATCTGGTAAAGCATGAGCGGAAGATCTCGATATGACCGAACGTTTTCCCTGACGATAGCTGTAAAGGCCTCTTCATGCGTGGGCCCGAGCACCATTTCGTTTTCATGCCGGTCCTTCAAACGCATCATTTCGTTCCCCATTTTCTCATACCTACCGCTCTCTTTCCAGAGTTCCGACGGAGTGAGAATCGGGGGAAGGAGTTCCTGGCCTCCTGAATTGTCCATTTCTTCCCTTATAATTTTAATGACTTTGAGCTGGGAACGCACGCCCAGGGGCAGAAAAGTATATAAACCGGCTCCGACTTTTCTTATAAGTCCTGCCCTTAGCATGAGCACATGGCTTTCGATCTCGGCGTCTTTGGGGTTTTCCCTTAATGTAGGAAGCAGCATCTTCGACATGAACATAGACAGGCTCCTATAAATAACAGATGACAAAATTTATTTATATTAAAGGAAAAAGGGTTTTTTTTCAATAAAACAGGAATACATAAACAGTAAAATCAAATATAAGGAGTGTAAATTTACACACTCTCTGTGCCTCTGTTTCTCCCGTGTAAAAAACATCACCATACAGCCCTTTGCAGTGAGTCACAATCTCTGCTATAATTTTAGATGTATTTCACAGAAAACAATAAGGGGCAGCCGGATGTATAATATAAAAATAGGGAATTTATCGTTCCGTAATCCGGTCATTACAGCATCGGGGACCTTCGGCATGGGCGACGAATTCCGGGATTTTACAGATTATTCAAAACTGGGAGGAATTACCCTCAAGACCGTTACGAAAACTTCCAGGAAGGGAAATCCGCCCCCCAGGCTTTATGAAACCGCGGCGGGCCTGTTAAACTCGATAGGCCTTGCGAACGAGGGCTTCGATAAGGTTGCCGGCGACCTTTCAAAAAAAGACTTTCTCAAGGAAATACCTTCAAACGTGATTTTCAGCGTTTCCGGGGACATTGAATCGGACTTCGCTGAAATGGTCTCCGGACTTTCATCTTTTGCAGGGATCTCCATGTTCGAGCTTAACCTGAGCTGTCCGAATATCGAGGAAAACGGGTCGACATTCGATTCCCGGCCCGGTGTTTTAGAAAGGATAGTAAAAAATGTCTCAAGGGCATTGGAAAATACCTTGAAACCATTTTCAGTTAAGATAAGCCCGATGCAGAATATACCCATCAATTCAAAAATCGCTGAGGATAACGGCTGCCATGCCCTTACCATATCGAATACATTTCTCGGAACAGCGATAGATATAAAAACGGGGTCATTTATTTTTTCCAATAAGGTTGCCGGATTTTCAGGCCCGGCGGTAAAACCCATTGCCCTGTATAATGTAATGTGCGCGGCATCCGCGGTGAAAATCCCCGTAATAGCCAGCGGGGGCATATGCAGCGTTCCGGACGCCGTCGAATTCATGCTTGCCGGCGCGAAATTCGTATCGGTCGGGACTATGAATTTCATAGAACCCGGGATAGCCGTTGAAATTGCCGATGGAGTGGAGAAGTATTTCGAAGGCAGGGCGGGGTGACTTTATAAGCGGGCAGAATTATGAAAAAAGCTGAGGCTGCAATTCTAATTCTATTGATGACTTTAACAATTATAATGATTCCGGCCCAGGGTAGAATCGACTATTTTCCAGGCGATACCTGGCGGACTTCGACCCCGGAAGCGCAGGGCATGGATTCCGGATATCTGGCCCTGATGCTTGACTGCATCAGGCTGAACGACATGGATATCCACAGCATTGTCATTATAAGGCATGGATACGTTGTCCTGGAAGTTTATAAAGAGCCGTTCGGAAAGGATGTTATCCATAACATCCAGTCCTCCACAAAAAGCTTCACTTCCGCTATGGTCGGCATCGCTTTAAGGGAAGGCTATATTACAAACATAGATCAAAGGGTTGTCGATTTATATAAAGACCGGGATATAAAAAATCTGGACGATAAAAAAATGCAGATAACAATCAAGAACCTGCTGACCATGAGTTCGGGAATTGAATTTAATAATATCATCGGTAATTTCATGATAAAGTATCAGGGATCGGCCGACTGGACACAATTTTATCTTGATCTCCCTATGAAAACGAAACCCGGTTCAGTTTTTAACTACGACGGCGGGGGAGTGAACCTTCTCATGTCCATTATCCGGAAAACCAGCGGCAGGAGAACTTCCGCTCTTATCGATAAATTTCTTTTCAAACCGATCGGCATAACCGATTATATCTGGCAAACGGATTCCAAAAATATTAATACAGGCGCATGGGGGCTTGCTTTAACCCCTATGGAAATGGCCAGGTTCGGGTATCTATATTTGAAAAAAGGAAACTGGAATGGAGATCAGATTATACCTTCCGATTGGGTTTCCGCATCCATGTCCGGCCAGATTGATTCGTCCTCTTTCTATTCCGGAGCGGATAAAACGGCATTAAAACAGGTAGTCCCGACAGATACGCAGTACGGATTCCTGTGGTGGGGGCTTCCATCCGGGGGTTTTACAACATGGGGCCAGGGAGGCCAATTTATTATGGTCATGCCAGCCCGGGATATGGTGGTCGTATTTACCGCCGGTTTAGCGCTTGAGGACGGCTTTAGAATTCCATTGAAATTAACCGAAGATTTTATAAACCAATCCATTCAGTACCCGGGAGGCATCGCTGAAAACCCTGCTAAACAAACCGAACTGATGACGGCGATAAGCAATTTCAGGAATCCTGAGAGTAACAATTTGATTGCCATTCCTGAAACAGCCGTAGAAATATCCGGCAAAACTTATGAAATGAAACCGGATCCGGGAAATTTCATAAAAGAAAATTTGAAATCCGTAAAGCTGACTTTCAACGGGACAAACGAATGCATATTAGACTGGGATTGGATGGTGATGAATGAAAAAATTGTAATAGGATTGGATGGAAAATATATTGAAAACAGATTTGAAACTGATCTGCAGAGGAGGAAATTTTCACGCGGTGCATGGATAGATAAGGACACATTCATTATTGAATATTACGAACCATTGAACATGGACAGTAAATTCCAGGTTAAGTTTAAATTTAACGGTAACATGCTTGTTATGATTGAGCAATCGGCTGTCGGCGAATGGCCGGAACTGCAGTTTACAGGGAATTACATACCCTGAAAAAAAACAGGCGGCTGTAACAGCCGCCTGCTTCGATTTATATCCGGATTATTTCGCTTTCTTCAGCGCTTCCATTATCAAAGGGGCTTTTCCGGCGCTGCCCAAAACGTTCATGTTCTTGTCCGTATACATCTTCTTGAGCGCATCCCTGGCCGGGCCCAGGTATTTTCTGGGGTCGAATTCCTCGGGTTTATTTGCTAATGTTTCTCTTATTTTGGCCGTCATTACGAGCCTTCCGTCGGAATCTATATTTATCTTGGTGACAGCGGACCTTGCCGCCTCTCGGAGCTGGGATTCGGGAATGCCGACAGAATCCTTGAGTTTTCCGCCGTATTTGTTTATTAAAGCAACGGCGTCCTGGGGGACCGAGGAAGAACCATGAAGGACGATAGGGAAACCCGGGAGCCTTTTCTCTATCTCGTGAAGGATATCGAGCCTTATTTCTACCTTCTGGCCGGGTTTGAATTTGTAAGCGCCATGGGAGGTGCCTATCGCTATGGCAAGGGAATCGACGCCTGTTTTGCCTACAAAATCCTGGACCTCCTCAGGTTTTGTATAGGTATGCTGTTCCGCTTTGACATCATCTTCGATGCCGGCGAGGACGCCGAGTTCTCCTTCTACCGTGACGTCGAACTTATGCGCGTTTTCGACGACTTTCCTCGTTAAAATTACGTTGTCTTCATAGGAATGATGGGATCCGTCGATCATAACCGATGAAAAACCCGTTTCAATGCAGGACACTGTGAGCTCATACGTGTCTCCATGGTCGAGGTGAAGAGCTATTGGGATCTCTCCCAGGCCTTTAGCTTTAGCTTCCCTTTTCATCATTTCAATCACGCCCTGGCCCATATAGCGAAGCAGGGTCTGGTCGGCGTAATCGCGTGCGCCTTTAGAGACCTGAAGAATTACCGGCGACTGGCTTTCCAGGCAGGCCATGACGATAGCCTGGATCTGCTCCATATTATTGAAATTATAAGCCGGGACGGCAAAGCCCTCCTTTAAAGCCACCTGAAACATAACCCTTGTGTTTACAAACCCCAAATCTTTGTAACTGGTTGCCATATTTATCTCCTTTCCGTTATTACTTTATTTGTTTGTCGAATCGTCATTCTGAGAAATTAACGATTACTATAATTTTAATAAATACTTAGCGTTTTTATAAAATATCTTATTTTCATTTTCAGCGCCCAGGCCCAGCGACTTTATCTTTTCCCGGATAATGACCGGGCTTTCCCATGGAAAATCGCTGCCGAAAAGGACATTATTGACTCCATGGCCGGTTATGATCTCTTTCATTAGGGCGTCAGGCATTTCCGCAGTATAAGCGGTGTCGAAATAGATATTTTTTTCTCCGGCAAGGACCCTTAAAACCTCGTCCCAGAGCCTGTACCCGCCCAGGTGCGCAAGAACGATCGTCAACCCTTTGATCCGGGAAACCTGAAGCAGCCTTTCCGGGGTGGCATGCAGGGTTGTAAACCCGATGTCCCTGCCGCTATGGAAAAGAACTATGAGGCCTTTAGCCGCGCAAGCCTCATATATCGGTGTAAGCTTATCGTCGTCGGGATAAAACTCCTGGTATTCCGAATGAAGTTTGATTCCCTTTATTCCGTTAGAAGCGATATAAGAAAGCTCGCCGGAAACATCGGAATTTTGATTGAAACCCGGGTGCATGGCCCCGAAAGAAATGACGCCCTGGTTCTTTTTATTGGTTTCGATCATCTTTCTGTTAATGGAGACAACCTGCTCCGGGGTAGTGGCGACAGGCTGGTTGACGGCCAGTCCGACATCCGCGTCTTTCATAAATGAAACAAGCGCGTCATAAGTTCCATTTCCGTAAGGCTTTACTCCGCTCATACCGCCGAGGTAGTCCATCGCTTTACAGGCAAGGCTGTCCGGGAAAAAATGAACGTGAAAATCAATAGTCATAGGATCTTATCTTTTATCTTCCTTTCTTAAAAAAATCCTTGGGACTCGCTTGGATATATCGCATGTCACCTCGTAAGGGATCTTCTTGCATATGCTGCCGAATTTTTCAACGCTTATGCTTCCGTTGCCGAATATGGTAGCTTCATCGCCTATAGCTATGTCCACGGGAGATTCTCCGAGTGAAACCATCATGTAATCCATGCAGACCCTTCCGGCTACAGGATAAGATTTGCCCTTGATTGAAACGCTCCCCTTGTTGGAATATAATGTGGGTATGCCGTCGGCGTAACCGACAGGGAGGACTGCGATATACTCCTTTTCCTTAGCAACTTCGTATGTCCTGAGATAGCTGACGGTATCTCCTTTTTTCAGCCTGCTGATCGATACAATTCTTGTTTTCAGTGTCATGCAGTTGATGAGGTTTTCCTGGGGCATAGTAGACATACCATAAAGTGAAAGGCCTGGTCTTATCATAGTCAGCGGGGGCTGCAATGATAGCGGAACATTGAACACCGCCGCACTGTTAGCTATGTGAAAATGCCTGATTTTCACATCTATCTTTTTAAGTTCCGATATCAGGTCTATGAAAAGCTTGACCTGGTGATTGGAAAATTCAATATCGACATCGGCGGAGGGAAAATGAGTATATATTCCGTCAACAATTATACCCTCCATTTTCGAAATTTGTTCAATGCCCATAAGCGCCCTGTCGACCGGTATCCCGAGACGGCCCATTCCGGTATCGATCTTTATATGGACTTTAGGGTAAATGCCCCGGTAACGGTATGCCTCCGATAGTTCCTTGGCATATTCGACGCTTATAACTGTCGGGTAAATGTTGAATTCGATCAATTTACCGAATTCTACGGATTCAACGGGGCCCAATAAAAGAACGGGCAATGAAATGCCGGAACTTCGCAGTTCCATAGCCTCGTCTATATTTGAAACGGCCAGATATTCAGCGCCAAGTTTCAGGAGTTCCTGGGAAATCATGACGGCTCCATGCCCGTAAGCGTCTGCCTTAACTACACCCATCATTATTGTCGATTCCGGGCAATGTTTTTTCAATTCCAGAAAATTGTTTTTAAGGGCGTCCATATTGATTTCAGCCCAGGTTGGCCGGTGGGATTTATATTGATACATTACCGCTCCTGTGTTTGTAACGCGGTATTATGATATAATTAAAAAACGTTTTTGTAAAATATTATTGATTGTTCCCGGTAATCAAGCTACCACAGGGATTCTCTTCCTGCTTTTATGATAGGAGATTATGTCCTCCATCGATATGAAAGCCTTATTCCTGAAGTTATCAAAAATCTGCTTGACATGGATAAAGTCTTCATGAGTATCTACTGTAACGCGAATATCCGGGGAGTAATAAAAACCGCTGGCCAGAGGTTCAAGCACCTTGAACGAATCCCTGTTCTTATAAATAAACGGGGTTACATGTTCCAGATCGTAAGGATTTTTAGCATTTTTATAGGCAGATGTCAGCGCATCCCTGCCGATTATTTCTACTCCGGTCCCAAGAGGGATCCCCAAAAAATGGGTGAGATCGGCTCCGGCTTCTTCATGATATTCAAGGGTTTTATCAAGGAATTCAGGGCAGACAAGGGGATTATCACCCGTGGCCCGGATAATTACATCGCTGTTGAAATGCAATGCCGCCTGGTAATACCTTTCAAGAACATTGTTCTTACTGCCGGTAAAGTATTTTACAAAGTTCAAATCTTTAAGCGCAGTCTTTATCCGGGAAATAGAATCCTCTGTCGTAGCTATAATTATGTTCCTCACATGCTGAGATAGGGTTAGCCTTTCCACTATCCAGGCTATCATCGGTTTTTTGCCTATATTTAATATGACCTTTTCGGGAAGTCTTGTTGAATCGAGCCTGGCCTGGATTATCACATCCGCTTCTTTAATCATTAGCCGCCTCCCCCTCGTTTAACGCCGGCGAGATTATTTGATATCCTTATTTATTATCGAAATAATTGCGGAATCCTCAACCGGTTTGGATAAAATATCGTTAATTTTTTTTCCGGATAATTTCAGTTTTTTGAAAAACCACGACATCCTGCTCCATCTGAAAGTAATAAAATAATTTATTACCAGCAGAAATATTTTTATCCGACGTGCTTTTAAAAGGGCCCTGTCAGAAATATTCATGAGATTGAATAACAGATAATCGTTTGATGAAAAGTCTACTGATATATCGTCTATCTTCACACCGGAATACTCCACCTTGAAATTTCTGACCTGTGTTATAATATAACCCTCCTTCCAGAGTTTATATCCAAGTTCGAGGAGAGTATATTTAAGATCCTCGTACTCGTTCAATTCAAGGTTTCTGGATATGTAAGCCTCCCTGTTTATAAGGAAACAGAAATACTTGGAGTAAAGGGATGATATTGCGGTTCCGACGATATCGACGGATATGGTATCCAGAAAAGAATTCCTGAACCCTCCTTTTATAATGTTCGGTATCACACCATCCCTTTCATCGATTATAAGCGGTATGAGAATCCCGAAAAAAGTTTCGGAAAGGTACATCCTGAGCACATTAAAATCAAGCGATTTAAGAGTGAAATGTTCATTGATAAAGAGCAGGTTATTTGAAAGACTTTCACTTACAGCTATCTTAAATGCAGAGCTTACACTAATCCTGTCTCTCGGTAAAATAACCCTCATCATAGGGAAAACCGCAAGGAGTTTGTCGTATTTATAACCCTCTTTTTCAGTATTAATTAGAAGGAATTCGCATATGAAACTTCCGTTTGAAGTGAATTTATAAATCGAATTTATCGTTTCAACAGGATCTGATGTACTATTTACTATGAGTGCGATTGTAATATCCGCGGCGGATTTTTTACCGCCTGAACGGATAGAAAAATTGGAAAGTTCAGTATATGATGGCAGCGTCATAATGGCCTCATATGGAAAATATAAGATTATTTTTATAACGGTTAATATTTTAACCGGATTATCGATTTTTTGCTTGAAAATAAGCGGAAGTATTATTAAAATTATGAATAACATGAATATTTTGACAGGTTAAATTTTCATATGACTTTTAAATATGCGATGAGTCCAATAACCTTGCTGATCCCACCGGTATGTTTTGGGATCCTGATGGGAGGGTTTCTCCTGTTTTTATACATGTATATTCAGTATAAGAGCAAATTATATCTATCTATGGCTTTACTCGGTTTTTTATGCATGCTCTTCACAGGCTCCGAAACGATGATCCTGACTTTCGGCGGCTGGCTTCATAATGCGCCCCTTTCAAGGCAGTTCGACAGGATTGAGCATTGTATCGGAGCCTTTTTCCTTTTTATTTTTCCTTATTACCTTTCCTATCTTCTGGAACTTAATAAAAAGTGGCAGAAAATCAACCGATTCCTGGCGCTTTTGGCATTTATAATTGCATCTGTCATCACCGTATTAGCATATATTTACCCCTCCAGCCTGATTTCTCAATCACAGCCGACTTCAACATACCTCACGACGGAAGGGGATTACGGAAGGGGACTTGAGGGGCCTCTCTATAATATAAGGGATTTCCTTGTAGGTTTGATTATAATTTACACTCTTGTCTGCACGATAACGGATCTAGTCTGGCATAAGAAATTTTATTATCTTGTATTTACCCTGGCAGGTATCCTGATTGCGATTTACTGTGCGGTTGACGATATTCTTTATGTTTATTTGAAATTCAATCCCGACCCGCTGTCGAATTATCTTTTTTCAAGGTTCAGTTTCGGTATAACTATGCTCAGTACCCTCTCTATGGCCGGCCTGACGAGACTTTTTGTCGGGAGTATAAAGGAGGTGGAAAAGGTTAACAAGATAATTACTTTATCGGAAAAAAAATACCGTTTGATAGTCGAAGGCTCAAGCGATTTTATATTTTCTATTAACAGCGATCTTCAGATAATAAATGTAAACGAATCGATGCAGACGCTTCTTAATTTAAGAGTCGATAAAGACATTCCCTTTACTTTTATGGACCTTATTTATAACAGTAAAGATGATAACGGACTGACTGAAAGGATAATCAAATCGAATCTGGATGCCCTTTTGAAGGAAAGAAAACCTTTCGATCAAAAAGTGCTGTTCAAACCGTTTACAAGTGATGAACCCAAGGAATTCCGGGTCCGGCTCGAATATATCAAGATTGAGGAAGAGTATGAAATAGTCGGAAGGGCTACTCCGATAGATGAGGATATCCTGCTTGACTGTTTCTGCTCCGAGGCCCAGAAATATATAATTGGGAATTACCTGATCACTGCGGATGAAATGAGCAAGCGTCTTGTGAGAAATCTCAACCGTTATTTGAAACCGCAGGAAGTGAGTTATCTCAGAGTATGCCTGCGTGAAATAGTTATAAACGCCATAGAACACGGTAATCTTGCGATTTCTTTCGAGGAAAAAACCGAAGCGATGAAGAATGAGAATTATATGGAATATATTCTTAAAAAACAGCAGAACCCTCTTTACAGGGACAAAAAAATAATAATAGAATACAAAATAACTCCCGGTTATGCAATCTATAAAATATCCGATGAAGGGAACGGTTTCGATTACCAGAAAGTGATCGATGACATTAAGAATAATGTGCGGGATAGATTCCTTCCACATGGGAGGGGTATATCAATGGCCTTTGATATATTCGATGTAATTAAATTTAATAAAAAAGGAAACAAGGTCATTCTTATGAAAAATTTCTAATATTGAGGAGGTTTTTATGTGGTTCTTTGAATTCCTGTTCCTAGTTATCGGAGGCGCCCTTGCTATTCCAAATATTGTAATTGACAGGGTCCCGAAC
This sequence comes from uncultured Spirochaetota bacterium, assembly GCA_963768055.1. Taxonomy (GTDB): domain Bacteria; phylum Spirochaetota; class Brevinematia; order Brevinematales; family JAOACQ01; genus CAVYGN01. The sequence continues at coordinate 894,501 of CAVYGN010000001.1, forward strand.
GCTTCTGATGTCCTTAAAAAAATATCGCCTTACCAGCCATGGTTCGGTATCGTTCTGTTAATATGGGGTATTCTGGATTTCCTGTCGGGTCTGGCAGGCCGTCTCTTCGGATCCGGTTTTTTAAGCACATTATTCATGTTAATCGTAATTTTGATAGAAATTTGCCTAGGATTGATATTATCTATGAATTTTCTTAAACAAATAAAGGAACTTCCGGCAAAAGAACTTCAAAAGCTTGAAAAAACTCTTATTAAATATCAGTCAGCGTTTGGAATCGGAGGAATAATAGCAGGAATCTATATTCTTCTTAGATCCACGATCCTGTTTAATATCAAGTTCTGAATTTCCGTAATTTCGAATTATTAAAGGGCGATTCCAAAAACTAACTTTGTTAGTAATAAAAGATGTTCTAATCATAATGAAACCGCCCAATGGTGCCCTGGTGCCTGGCCTCAGGAGAGGCCACTTGTCCCCGTAAGGGTTTATCCCCGCATGGGGGCTACCTTGCCGCTTTGCCTGTATCGGCTTGCCCGATGAAAAGGCGCTTGTCCTGAGCCGAAGACTCAGGGGTTTTTAGAAGTGCCCTAAATAACCGCCGCTAAAAAAATATCTTAAAAAGCTAATACATTCCTGATTTTAATCGAAAAACTAATAAGGATCGGTAAATATAGTTTAGGAGGAGCGGTATGTTCGGAATAGAAAAAGAGGTTTACGAACAGATACTTTTCCTTAAGGAAAATTTCAGGCTGGAAGCAATAAAGGCTGAATTTGAGGCTGAAGGATCATCCTTCAACGATCTTGTGAGGTTAAGAAGACTGACGTCACAGGCCGGTGTTAAATTGTTCTTAAAGATCGGCGGAGTGGAAGCTTTGAGGGATATCAAGGATTCCCTTGAACTCGGGGTGGACGGTATCGTTGCGCCTATGGTTGAAAGCAGTTTCGGTTTAAAGAAATTTATGGATGCATATAAAAGTATTTACCGGGATAATAAGATAAGACTGTCAATAAATATTGAAACAAAAAATGCAGTGGGACAGCTGGAAGATATTCTTTTACAGGGAAAAGGGACAATTGACAATATAACGCTTGGAAGGACGGATCTTTCCGCTTCTTTTATGGATAAAGCAATAACACCCGATACCAATTTCGTAATGGATCTTATAGGCTATGTCGGAAAGAGGGCTAAAATCGAGGGTTTTTCTTTTACAGTGGGCGGCAGCATAAGCGCGATGTCTATTGATAAATTCTCTGAAAACCCCTCCGTTACTTATAATATTGACCATATTGAAACAAGAAAAGTCGTATTGCCGAAAAATGTATTTATAAACAAGGATAATGCGTTAAACGAAGCTCTTCGTTTCGAAGAATTGTATATTCTTTCTAAGAAGGAAATCAGCGATGTCATGGTCGGGCAGGAACTATCAAGGTTGACAAAGCTGTCCGACCGGGCGGGAAGCATAATGGAAAGAGTTGCTAAAAACCTGGCCTAGTTATCGAAATTAACGTCCCTCTGGATCCTCAGGGCAAGGGTCTGGAAATAATCGAATAAATTCTTCCGTGTTTGCATATCCAGATAGATGAACGACATACCGTATTCAAAAAGGCTGTTTTCCATCATGAAACTTTTTGAAACGACGCATTCAAGGTTTTCAAAAATATACATTTTTTCAAGCGACATGTCGGTAAAGCTTAGCCTGTAAGTTTCCTTTCTTTTCAATCCTGTCGATGATCTGATCCTGGCGCCTTCAAGACTTATATCTTTGACTACGACCTCAATAGGTGAATCTCCTTCCGTATGAAGGGCCAGCAGGGTACCGGATATATTATCAACAGGGATCCTGCTGTAAAGACGTTCCTGGGAAATCTTAAGATTTTTAGGATAAGAAAGTATTGTCCTGTTAGAGGTTAAAAAATTCACGACTGAAGACTCGCCGCAGATGAACATATTGTTGGAAGTATAACAAATGTTAAGGGGTACGCCCTTTTTGAGGGGTACGGGAATACCTGTAATATTTTTAACAACTACCGATTTGTCGCTTGCCGCGAGCGCCGATCTTTCCAGAACATACAGGCGGTTATTTTCGTTTATTTCAATCTCTATTTTGGAATCCTCAACGATTGGATAAATTTTTTTAGCCAATCTCTGTGCCGCCTTGTTGGATATCCGGAGTTCGTCAAGCCTTTGATAGAAAAATTCGGAAAACCTCTCAAGCACAGACGATGGGATCGCGGATGCTATCATCTCCCTTTTTTTAAAATCGGAAATCAATGTATTAATAATTTTTTTCTGAGCGGGATTGAAGCCTGACTTATGGCTTGGCGGAGCCTTGAAAACTGAATCGGCGGGTTCCAACAGCCTTTTTTCATTCAAGTGGTTCTGATATGCCTTATAAAAATAGAAAAGAATAACAAAAAACAGGGACATCGATATAAGAGCGATCAGGAAAGCGGTAATATTGCCCGGAGCGGTTAAAGCGTTCTGGATGCCTTGAAAAAAACTGTTGTAAGAATCCATAATTATTCCTTAGATGCTATAATAATAATTTTTCCATTGCTATTTCATCGCATTGCATAATTTTCGGACAACTCAGGCAGTCTCTCCAGATTTTCTGGGGAAACTTTTTTTTATCGATTTTAACATAACCTAGTTTTGAGAAAAATTCTTCAACATATGTCAGGACAAAAGCGTTTTTTATTCCTTCTTCCTTCAGGATTTCTTCGGCTTTCGATATTAAACCCCTGCCGATCCCTTTGCCCTTAAATTTTTCATCGACTGCCACGGACCGTATTTCAGCAAGCTCTTCCGTAAAAAAAGCTACGGCGCAGCAGCCTGCTATCCTGTCTTGATACTGTGCGACTATAAAGTTACGGATCTCTTCTATAACGCTTTCCGGAGTCCTTGGAAGCATTAAGTCTTTTTTTGAGTAGGAGTTTATCAGGGAAGCGATCTTGGAAGCATCCTTAAGTCTTGCATTCCTGATTTCATATCGCACCGTCTATCATACCTTTCAGTTTGTTCTTCGAAACAGCTCCTATCACTTTTTCCATCGGCGTTCCATTTTTAAAGATAATCAGGGTAGGAATGCTTGTTACGGCATATTTAGATGAAACATTCGGGCCTTTATCGACATCCAGTTTAACGATTTTCAATTTGCCCTCGTATTCTCCCGCCAATTCATCGATTATGGGCGATATCAGCCTGCATGGGGTACACCATTGCGCCCAGAAATCGACAAGCACGGGAATGCTCTGGCCCATCACTTCTGAATCAAAATTAGTATCGTCAGCGTAAACGACTGCGGACATAAATACCTCCCAACTTTATAAAGGAGCTTAAGGGAGGTCCCAAAACTAACTTTGTTATTAATATATGATATTCTAATAATAATGAAACCGCCCTATGGGCACTACCTTACCGCCTGGAAAAGGCGGTTTTTAGAAGCGCCCTTACTTCATACAATAAAATAAGTTGAAAGAAAAGAAAAGTCAATAATTTAATTGTTCACACATCAGTCGGTTTAAATCCTGAACTGAACGAATTTGAAAAATATTTCTTGTTTCAAATACAGTAAAAAACCATGCTATACATAGTCGGCAGCCTGCAGTCTACAGTAACACTATCTGACGACTGTCGACTACAGACTGTCGACTTAGTTTGACTATTCTTATTATGCCGATTAAAATAATCGAAAAATCCATGGATTCTCAGGGGGCCGTTATCTCTACATATTCGAGAAGCGACATTGTAAACATTGAATCGCCGGAGCAGATTCGGATCCCTTACAGGATAGCAAGCCCTTTTTCAAGACTGCTGGCGCTTATCGCGGATATATCGATTATCTATTTTACACTCTTCCTGATTGTGGTGCTGCTTCTAATTTTTAATCTTATCCATATATCCGGCGAGTCAAACCCCATTAAAACCCTTTCCGAAGGTTCGTTTTTATCAAGCATGAGCATATTTTTTATAATGATTCTGGATTTTATCCTGCAGTGGTTTTATTTTATTTTTTTCGAGACTTTTTTAAACGGAAGGACGCCGGGAAAGCTTTTATTCGGGTTAAGAGTCATAAATTATTACGGGAAACCTCTTGACGCAACATCTATAATACTAAGAAATTTCATAAGGGTCTTCGACCAGCAGTATTCCCTCTATCTAGGGGCATTTTTCTGCATTATCCTGAACAGGGATTTCAGAAGAATAGGGGATCTGGCTGCCGAAACAATAGTCATTAATGAAGAAAAGGAAAGTTTTAAATTCCCTGACTTCGCCCTGCTGACCCGGGGGGGGATACATAATGAGAAATTCCTTTCTAAAAAACTTGGAGAAGACGATCTTTATGTCATAAGGAATTTTATCAATAGCCTGAACACGATAAGCCTTGAAAAACAGCATGAGCTTTCAGATAAGCTCGCTAAGAAGATAAAGGAGAAGCTTCAGGATGACGAGGACTACACCGACAGCCTTCTTTACCTTCAGAAAATTTATGACAGTCATAAGGACTATTGACAATGGAACATGAAAATAATAATTTTAACAGGATGACTAAATCGGAACGATTTGTAGAAGAGCGCAAAGAGTACTGGATGAGGCTTGAAGAGATAATCAGGAAAGCGCATAACGGCAGGATATCTTCACTAAAGGAAAATGATATCAGGGATTTTCCCGATCTGTACAGGCATGTCTGTACGGATTCCGAACTGGCCAAAACGCTCGAACTTTCCCCGGATACTGTAGATTATATTTCGAGATTAGTCAGATATTCTCATAACATTCTTTACACTCCCCCAAAAAAAAATTTCGGCGAGATAATGAGAATTTTCACAAATGAATTTACCGTTTCATTCTTAAAGAATATAAAGCCCATTTTATTTGTTTCAGCCGTATTTTTTTTATTATTCCTTTTAACTTTTTTGATAATACTTAAGAACCCTGATTACGCGTCATATGTTCTTCCAGAGGACCTTATCCGCTTGATGAAACAATCTTACAGCGGGGACATCTCCGCGAAGAGGGACATGTTCAGCAATATAGTCATGTCGGGATTTTACATCAAGAACAATATATCGATCGGTTTTTTGAGCTTTGTTCTCGGCGTTACTTTCGGCGCAGGAACGATCATTATAGTAGCAGATAATGCAATAACCCTGGGAGCTGTGTTTGGAATAGTTGTATCATCGGGATACAGTAAAAACCTCATCACTTTCGTAACAGCCCATTCGGCCTTTGAACTGCTGGGACTTTGCCTTACAGCAGGTGCCGGACTTGCAATGGGGCTCTCGTTGTTATACGGGAAAGAACAGAGCAGATCTTCCTCCCTGTCGATAAAAGCCAGGGAATTAACCCCGGTTTTATTTACAGGAGCCCTTTCAATACTTATGGCGGCATTTATTGAAGGATTTTTATCGCCATCCAGGGTATCTTACTGGATCAAACTTTCCGTAGCCCTCTTAAGCCTGGCGTTGATTTTATTTTTTTCATTCAAATATTTGATTTTCAAACAGAATGACGGATATAACAACGGGAGTCTGCGATGAAGCCAGAGATGAAGTTTATGAAAATAGGATCTATTTTCGATAACGCATTCCGGATGAGTTTTGGCAAATTCAAGGAAGTGCTCAGGGTAACCCTGTTATTTTTTCTTTTTTTAACAGCGATCGCCGTAATAACTTTATTTGTTTTGTTCATCCTTTTTGGATGGGGCATGGGAGGCCTTTCCAGGCTTGCGGCTTTTTCACATTTTTTCTCTCGATTTTCCCAAAGTGTCTTGTATGATCAATTTGAGAATATCATAGAAAAAATAGGCTGGGGACCCCTGATAATCATATCGCTATCCCTTTTTATTATTCTTCTTCTAGCGGACATTATATATAATGGAATTTTGAACCATCTCTTTCTCCAGACATTCAGGGGAGATGAATGGAAATTGAGTAAATCTATATCTGTTGTCTGGAAAAGGACGGGGGCGCTTTTATTCAGTATCCTGCCTATCACCGGGATATTTATCGCTTTTATATTCGGCGCTGCATTAGTGATAGGAATACTCAGCGTATTGATGAGTATTATAGGAATGTTTGTCAGTATTTCCGGGGTTGTAATCTTCGGCTTTTACGGTGCGGTTGTTCTTGAAATGGTGGGGCCGATCATTATCGATGAAAACCTGTCGGGCGGCAAGGCTGTGACCCGGGCTTTTATTCTCGCTAATTATAATATCATGGGGGTGGCGGGTGCATATATCCTATATGTAATAATGAGCTTTGTGCTCAGCATCATATTCGCTTCGGCATTCGGGTTTTTAATAGTTTTTCTCCGCAATTTCGGCGGACTTTCAATCGCGGTAAATATAATTTATGTCATATTTTATGTTCTGCTGACGCTTTTTATCGGGGCGATAGGCAGGGCGCTTGTCGTTACGATATTTTATAATTTAAAAATAAAAAATGAAGGTTTCGGAGTTGAAAGCCTTGTCCATGATTATGTCGAAGGTCAGGATTTACAAGATGAAGATAAAAAATAATAATTTTATCATTTTTTTCGTTTTCGCTCTTTTGATCCAGAGCTGCAATATTTTTCAGAAAACTCCCGGACGGGATGAGGTTAAAAAATCGGCAGGAGAAATCATTAAAGCGCTTGAAAAGGAAAATAATATTGAAGCGGGCAAATCGATATTTGATTTAAAACTTTTCAAAGGACTTGGGCCTGCTTTTATGAGAAATATCAGCACAGGAATAATCATACTTATTATATCAATCTTCGTTGTGGCAATAATATATTTGATTTCTGAAAGGGTGTCATTCAGGGTATATGGAAAAATAGGAAAACGGGAGTTAGAGGAAAAACTGGATGCAGAATTATATGACCCGGATATTCCCGAGAAATTCGCGCTTGAAAAGAATTTTTCCGATGCGGTTTTATATATTTACAGGGCATCCCTCGCCGATATAGCCGGATTCGGGTTTTCCTATGCAAAAGGCATGACCAACCTTATGATTTATAAAGGTATTAATAAACCCGAACTGGGGGCCGCTTTTAAAAATATTTTTACCATTGCGGAAAAGGTACTTTTCAATGACTATGAGGCCATCGAGGACGAGTACCTGTTTTGCAGGAACGAATTCGATCAATTAAGGGGCATGAAATTATGAGGAAGGCCCTGGCCATTCTTTTTATTTCTTTTTTGATCAGCATACTGATATTCCTTGCAATTATCCTTGTACCGTCGTTTATGCCGGGAGTTTCAAAGGTCAAAGTCCCTTACGACAAATATCTTGCCTATGACAGCCATAAACTTATGTTCTCTTTGATGAGGAAAATTGGATACATTATAACAGTCAGGGAGTACGATTACAATAAAGACCTTCATGGGTGCATAGTCTTACTGGATGAATGGAATGAAAAGAGCTTCAAAAGATTCAGCGGCTGGTTTGGTAAAAACAGAAGGCTCATTATATTTGTCGGAACGGGTGGAATATCCGATCCGCAAGAATTACTCCCGGGTGAAATTAAGGTTAACGGGAAATCTCCCTTTCTGGAAGGTGTTAACAGCCTTGAAGTTTTTAATGGCAGTGGGCCTTCTTTGGAAGGGATATACGAGCCGCAGGGAATGTCTAAAATAGAGCCTGTAATAATTAAAGGGAGTTCGGTGATCCTGGCCGATGCCTCGTTCAAAGGCTGCGGGATAGTTTTTATCGGAGACGACAGGATATTTTCAGATAAAATCCTGCTTATGAAAGACAATGCGGTCCTGCTTAACAACCTCTTTAAGGATTATTTTCATACGCCCATCGCTTTTGATCAGACAAGGGGAACAGCCGGGGTCCCTCAGGTAAAAGAGATTAAGATTGAAAATTTCATTGCAAAAAGCAATTTTCCCTATCTCTTCATCCAGATCTGCCTTTTAGCATTGATGTTTTTCCTGGTCAATTTCAAACGTTTCGGCAACGTCCTCGACTACAATAAGTATAAAAAAAGATCCATGACAAATCACCTGGAAGCCGTGGGAAATTTTTTCTCGAACAGCAGGAATATCTCCTCAATAGCGGGGATTTTCGACGATTATTTTTTTGAGAAGCTCTCGAGGTTTTTCCCCGGAAGAAACCAGGAAGAATTGCTGGATACCCTTGCAAAAAGATACGGCGATGCGGTAGGGTCTGAAATATTCAAAAGGGGTCATGGAAGAAACACTGCAAAAATTGAAGAAAAACGAAGAATATTTATTAAAATAATAGAAAAAGGTGAATAATTTATGGAAAATGATTCAAGGAAAAAGAGTCCCGGTGATTTCAGAGAATGGTATGGAAAAATTGTTGCCGAGCTTGCAAAAGTGATCAAGGGCCAGGACGAAGCGGTGCAGTTTATAGTCCTCGCCCTTTTGAACGGCGGCCATGTCCTTGTGGAAGGCTTCCCCGGCCTTGCAAAAACACTTATGGCAAACGCTCTTTCACGTGTCATTGGGGTTAATTTCAAAAGGATACAGTTTACACCGGATCTTATGCCGGCCGATATTGTCGGTACTACCGTATATGACAATGTCAAGAATGATTTCTATGTCAGAAAAGGACCCGTATTCACGAATTTCCTGCTCACAGACGAGATAAACAGGGCGCCCGCCAAGACGCAGTCGGCGCTCCTGGAGGCGATGCAGGAAAAACAGGTAACGATAGAGGGAGTTCTTTACAAGCTGGAAGAGCCGTTCATCGCTATAGCGACGCAGAATCCGATAGAATACGAGGGTACTTACCCTCTTCCCGAGGCGCAGATAGACCGTTTCATGTTCAAGGTCCTTGTCAAATACCCCTCCCTGGAGGATGAAAAAAAAATGCTCCGGATGTTTTCAGAGGGCTTTGATTCGGACGACCTTGGAAAATCTGATATAAGAAAAGTTTGCGACAGGGATGAGTTCATGGCATACAGGGATTCCCTGCTAACGGTAAAGATAGATGATAAAATAATGGATTATATTCTATCGATAGTCGATATGTCGAGGAAAACGCCGGGAATAAGCGTCGGAGCTTCGCCCAGGGCATCGATCTCTCTTTTGAAATCCTCAAGGGCATATGCCGTGATTAACGGAAGGGATTTTATCATACCTGACGATGTGGCAGCCTGTTCGTTTCCTGTTTTAAGACACCGGCTGATACTTGAAACCGAAGCTGAAATAGAGGGGCGCCAGCCCGATGATTTCATCAGATCCATTCTGGGAAGGGTTTCGGTTCCCAGATGAAGAATATAGCTGTCCCGGGTAAGATTGTCATAGCGCTACTATGTTTTCCATTAGTGCCTATAATAATATCTTTTTTTTACAAGAATTTTCTGCCCTATGGTTTTATATTTGACGGAATAGTTGCAGTCATTATGCTCATCGACCTCGCCATAAGCCCCGGTTTCCGCAGGGGGATTTCAATTCATCTCAATATCCCGGACGATTTAAAAATAAACGCTGAAAATCCATGCCTTCTTAAAGTCAGGAACTCACATATGTTTCCACTTAAATTTTATTTTCTCTTCGATCTTGACGTGTCTTTTCACAGGGATTACGGGAAAATCCCCGTCAGTGTTTATCCGAAAGGCGGGGTAGAGCACAATTTTTCTTTATACCCTCTCAGGCGGGGAGAATACACGATAAACAAGATTTATTTGAAGGGATCTTCACTATTAAGGTTCTGGACGATCCACGGGACCATTGAACAAAAATGCGCTTTCCGGGTTGTTCCCTCCGTTACCACCCAAACCTCAAGCTTCAAACTTATCCAGAAAGAGATAAGAAGATCGGAGGGGAACCAAAAGACAATAATTTACGGCGACGGCACTAATTTTGAAATGTTGAGAGACTATTTAAAGGGTGACGATTTCGGAAAGATAGACTGGAAGGCTTCCGCCAGGTCGGGGCGTCCCGTGACCCGCGTTTACCGCCAGGAAAACAATCTTCATCTGGCAATTCTTCTTGACTGCGGAAGGCTCATGGCCGCAGAAAGCGGGGGCATGTCGAGCCTCGACCATGCTATCCGCGCGTCTCTTGTCCTTTCATACGCCGCAGCAAAAAACGGGGACCGTGTAAGCCTCACGGCTTTCGGCAAGGATATTATCAGGTATATGTCCCAGACCAAGGATATAAAGATAGTGAACAGGATGAAAAGCGCGTTAGCCGATATACAGTACGATTTTTCCGAGTCGGATTACAGGACTGCTTTCAGTTTTCTCCAGTCGAAATTAAAAAAGAGATCGCTTGTTGTGATTTTCAGCGATCTAATTGACGATTCCGGTAGAAAAATTTTTTACAGCCACCTTTCCATGATCAAGAAAAACCACATGGTATTGCTCATTCTTTTAAGGGATAAAAGTATTTTCGAAACAGCCGACGCCGATATCGAAAGCGAAGGGAGGATTTTTACCATGGCCGCCGCTGCGGATATGGTTATGAGGAGGAACAGGACCATCGCCGATTTAAGAAAGATCGGGGTAGAGGTCCTGGATATATTCCCGGAAGAGGCTTCAGCCTCTGTGATAAACAGCTATTTCAGGTTCAAGAGGAAGCTGTAGGCGGGGATCGCCGCAAATGCCAATCGCAATAACCAATCCCCTATGCAACCTCAATTAAACCTGACAACCCTGAAACCGGGATCATCAGGAGGATTTGTCAAAATTCAATCTATACGGCAATCAGCTTTTTGACCAGAACCAAATTATCATCCAGCAGGCTTTCATCGTCCGACTCCCCGATTATGCGGATCACGGGTTCCGTGTTCGAAGGCCTGATATGGAACCAGATTTTACTGCCTTTTTCCTCCCATATAAGTCTCAGCCCGTCCGTTTCATCGATCCCGGCTTTACTGAATTCCACTTTTATTTTGTCGAAAATGAGCTCTATCGGGAGCTCTGTCTGCAATTTTTCCTTTTTCATGAAATATTGCGGTAAATCCCCTGCGATCTCCGATATTTTTTTATTCCTTTTTGCCATCATTTCAAGTATCAGCGCCATTCCTACAAGACTGTCCCTCGCCAGGTTTATCCTCGGATACATAACGCCTCCGTTTCCTTCGCCTCCTATAAGGGCTTTGTGCCTGACAATACCGGAAGCTACGTTAGCTTCCCCGACTTTTGTCCTGTAGCAATCGACCCCGTATTTACGGGCTATCCACTCGTTCACCATCGAAGTGGAGTAATTTATCACAATATCGCCCTTTTCCCCTGAAAGGACATGCTCTGCGCAAAGGGCCAGGGTAAATTCCTCGCTGAGGACTCTGCCGTTCTCATCTATCACTACAAGCCTGTCCGCGTCCGGGTCCTGCGCGAATCCCGCATCGGCCCTGAAATCCTTTACAATAGAAGTAAGGTGAGAAAGGTTTGAAGGAACGGGTTCGGCCCCCCTTCCGAAGGTCCCGTTTATTTCGCCGTTTACTATTCTGACATCGCAGCCAAGCCTTTTCAACAATCCGGCCCCTATCCTGCCGCCGGCGCTGTTTACGGGATCCAGGACTACCCTGAAATTACCGCCCATGATGATATTCGCCGAAACATTTTTCAGGATCTCGTTTATATGCATATCCTCGACAGCCGAGGTTTCTTCATATTTGCCTATGCTGTTATACGGATTTTCTTTTATATCATTTTCTATATAGGAGTTTATTTCTTTTACGTCGTCTTCGTCAAGGAAAAGCCCGTCCCCGCCTACCAATTTAAGCGCGTTCCATTCGATCGGATTGTGAGAAGCGCTTATTATAATACCTCCGCCCAGGGAAAGTTTCCTGACGCCGAGAAGTATTGTCGGAGTAGGGACGATGCCGCAGTCAATAACATCTATGCCGTATGTGTTCATAATTCCAGTCGCGAGGAAACTTATCAGCTTTCCGGTAGGCCTTGCATCCCTGCCGATAAGGATCTTTCTGCAGTCCCTTTTTTTTAAATAGATAACGAAAGCCTTAATAAATCCGGAAAGGGTTTCAAGGTTAAGGCCATCGCCCCAAACGCCCCGGATGCCAGACACGCTTATTTTTAAACCGGCCATTAACTTACTCCTTCATAAAATGTGAAACAAGTCTGTTTTTCGGTTTTATTTTAAGGGAGATACCGTATATTTTCAATTAACTATAGTTGAAATAATTGATATTATCGCACCGGTTTTTTATAATAGTATTCATTTTTAAAGGAGCGATAACATGGTGAAAAGGTATCTCTTTACATCCGAATCCGTTAGCGAGGGGCATCCTGATAAACTGGCCGACCAGGTATCGGATGGAGTTCTCGATGCCTGCCTTGCGCAGGATCCGTATTCAAGGGTTGCATGCGAAACTTTTACGACTACCGGGATGGTCCTGGTAGGGGGGGAGATTACCACCAAGGCCCAGCTTGATTTTCAGCAGATAGCCAGGGATACCGCTAAGAAAATCGGTTATGATAATCCCGAATACGGGCTCGACTGTCATTCAATGGCGGTACTGAGCACTGTACATTCACAATCCCCTGACATATCGCAGGGGGTTTCGGGTTCGGGGCTTGATGAATTCAAAGGGCAGCAGGGGGCCGGGGACCAGGGGATGATGTTCGGCTTCGCTTGCAAAGAAACTCCGGAGCTGATGCCCGCTCCGATCATGTACGCTCACAAGATCCTGAAATATGCGTCGGAGCTTCGCAAAAGCGGCAAAATCAAATGGCTGAGACCCGATTCGAAAAGCCAGGTAACAATTGAATACGAGGGTAACACCCCGGTAAGAATAGATACCGTCGTCGTCAGCCATCAGCATGACGATTCTATTGCCTATGAAGATTTGAAAAGCGAGATAATCGCTCAGATTATAAAGCCTATGCTTGAATCTACCGGCTTATTGGACTCGAAGACGAAATATTATGTCAATCCCACCGGCCGTTTCGTTATCGGGGGGCCTCATGGGGATTCAGGGCTTACAGGCAGAAAGATCATTGTCGATACTTACGGGGGAATGGGCGGGCATGGCGGCGGGGCGTTCAGCGGTAAAGACCCGTCCAAGGTCGACCGAAGCGCCGCTTACATGGCGCGATATGTCGCGAAGAACATAGTCGCTGCAGGCCTCTGCGAGAGGTGCGAACTTCAGGTTGCATATGCCATCGGGGTTCCTTACCCGGTTTCAGTCATGGTCCAGACCTTCGGCTCCTCGAAAGTTGAAGAAAGCGTTATTGAAAAAGCAGTGCAGAAAGTCTTTGACCTTTCGCCATCAGGTATAATAAAAACCCTTGATCTTAGAAAACCGATTTACCAGGAGACTGCGTCATACGGACATTTCGGGCGAGACGGTTTTTCATGGGAAAAGACAGATAAAGTAAAAGACTTGCTTAAAGAAATTAGTTAAGCAAGGGCATTGATATGAATATCGGCATTGTAGGGACCGGTTACGTAGGCATAGTCAGCGGCTGTTGTTTTGCGGATGAAGGCAACACAGTGACCTGCTACGATGTCGATATAGAAAAGATCAATTCATATTCCTTGGGAAAATCTTCCATTTTTGAACCGGGTCTGGAAGAGCTCCTTAAAAAAAACATCGATGAAAAAAGATTGTCTTTCACTAACGATATCAAACAGCTTGTCAATTCTTCGGAAATTATTTTTATATGCGTCGGCACGCCTCCGATGGACGACGGATCAGCCGACCTTTCACAGGTCGAATCCGCTGTAAGGACCATTGCTGAAAATACGCCGCCAAATTCTTACAAGATCATAGTTGAAAAAAGCACAGTGCCGGTCGGTACTCACAGACAACTTAAGACTATTACAAAGCTCTACAGCAAGGGGAAATCCAGTTTTGATTTTGTCGTCAATTCGGAGTTTTTGAGAGAAGGAAACGCTATTTCGGATTTTATGAATCCCGACAGGATCGTCATCGGTGTTGAAACCGATCGCGCCAGGGATACAATGCTCAAACTTTACGACTGCTTCAAAACCAAGAAGCTTGTCGTAGACCCGGCAAGTGCCGAGATAATTAAATACGCTTCGAATTCTTTTCTGGCGATGAAAATATCTTATATTAACATGGTGGCCGATCTCTGTGAAAAAACCGGCGGGGATGTCGAAAAGATCGCGGAAGGCCTTGGTTTTGACGGAAGGATAGGCAGGCCTTTCCTTGACGCCGGGATAGGTTACGGCGGAAGTTGTTTTCCAAAGGATGTAAAAGCCTTCAGCAGGGTAATGGAAGAAAACCTTGTCGACAATTCACTGATTAAGTCCATCGATAAATTCAATTCTTTAAGATATAAAAAGATCATATCGATACTCCAGGACGAGTTATGGATCCTGAAGAATAAAGGCATAGCCGTATGGGGCCTTGCTTTCAAGCCCGAGACCGACGATATCAGGGAAGCTCCTTCAATTAATATTATGAGGGAACTTCTGAGCATGCAGGTTAAAGTTTCTCTATACGATCCCAAAGCCGTTGAAAATTTCAAGAAGATTTTTCCGGAGTCTCAGAACGTAAGGTATGCGGAAACTCCGTTAAAAGCGCTTGAGAATTGCGAAGCACTTGTCATTTTGACCGAATGGGACGAATTTAAAAAAATTGAGCCATGCGATATATATTCGTCATTAAAACTGCCGATCGTCGTGGACGGCAGGAACATTTTCAAGCCTGAAAAGATGAAAGAGCTTGAATTCAGATATTTTCCGATCGGCAAGGGCTGGATTTTGAGGGAGATGAGGAATTCAAAATAGAAGTGGAACACTAACCATTTAATACCTAAGGTTCTTTAGGAGTATCGGGCCCCTTTTTAACGTTCTCGTCTATTTCCTTCATTTCAATAACGGATGCCTTTATCCTCCTGCTCCCATGTTCGTCGTACTTGGAATTGATCTTACCTTTTTCAGGGGAACCGCTCCTGATATTATGATAGATCATAGTGACGCCCGAAATTACGGCGGCAATTATTACGAGGGCCAGGAGTATGGGGAAAAGCCCTGCGATAAGGGACAAAAACGCAAGCCCGATCAATATATAAATGATAGTCGTAAATAATGTTTCCAGGGGATTATCCTGATGCATCGCCACCTCTTTTAACTAATTATAATTTCATGGGATCATTATTGCCAGTTTTTTGTCCCGGCAGGGATTCCCAGTTTCCGGCGAGGGTTTCATATTCCAGGCAATTTTTCAGGTGCCGCAGATAATCTTTTCTCGGTATAAGGCGCGCCCCAAGCATCGCCAGGTGCGGAGTATACACCTGGGAATCTATCATTTTGAAGCCCATCTCTCTTAAAAGCAGCGCCAGATATATCAAAGCGGCTTTCGATGCATTGCTCTCCCGCGTAAACATGGATTCCCCGAAAAAACATCTTCCCAGAGACACGCCGTACAGGCCGCCTGAAAGCCTGTCCCCGGACCAGGCCTCTACAGAGTGGGCATAACCCAATCTGTTCATTTCAAGATAAGCCTCAATCATTTCCGGGACAAGCCAGGTGGAGCTCTCATTTTTTCTGGGCAGGCTGCATGAGGTTATTACCTCTTCAAAGGATGTATCGAAAGTGAAATGATAAATTTTTTTGTTATAAACGCGGTGCATGCTTCGCGGAATGACAAGCTCTTCTGTAAATAGAACGAAACGGGGGTCGGGAGACCACCATAGGATAGGGCTTTCCGGCATGTACCAGGGAAAAATCCCGGATCTATAAGCTAACAAAAGCCTTTCTGGCGAAAGGTCCCCTCCTATTGCAAGGATACCCTCTCGTGTAGTCATTTCCACAGGGGGAAATATCAGGTCATCTGTCAATTCAAATACAGGCAAGTGAGCCGATCTCCTTCTAAAGGGCAGTTTTAATAAATCAGGAATATTACCCTTTAATTACAATTTAATATTTAACTCCATTTTTTTGCCCTATGGGCCCTGGTGCCTGGCCCCAGGACAGGTGCGCTTCCTATCCGAAGGTAATTAGAAGCGCCCTAAATTGATTATTCGAGGCCTTTATTATATCATTAATTTCATGAAAAGGAGAAATCAATGGGTTACAGGGAAGATTTTATTTTATTTATGGTACGTTCAGGCGTTTTGACTTTCGGAGATTTTATTACAAAGAGCGGCAGAAAAACCCCTTTTTTTATCAATACAGGTAATTATAAATCAGGATCGGATATAGCAAAACTTGGAGAATTTTACGCCGATACTATCAATGAAAAGATCGGGGATGATTTTGATATTCTTTACGGACCTGCATACAAGGGGATCCCTCTCTCGGTATCGGCTTCGATCGCTTTATATCAAAAATACGGTTTTAATAAATGCTTTTCTTTTAACCGGAAAGAGCAGAAAGACCATGGCGAAGGCGGCCTGATCATCGGAAGCAAACCCGCAGACGGGGACAGGATCGTTATCATTGAGGATGTCGTGACTGCAGGAACATCGGTTCGCGAAAGCATTAACCTTTTAAAGTCGATTTCTGACATCGAAATCAAGGCGGTAGTTGTATCTGTCGACCGTATGGAAAAGGGTCTTTATGACAAATCGGCGCTCCAGGAGGTCAGGGAGGAATTTCATACGGGCGTTTATTCCATAGTTAATTTAAGGGAAATTGTCGATTATCTTTATGAACGCACCATTGACGGAAAGATAGTGCTTAACGCGGAAATAATGGAGAAAATTAATTCCTATACCCGGGAATACGGAATCACTCGCATCTGATGACATGCAACCTGTTTTTGCCCTGTGATTTCGCATAGTAAAGGGCTTTATCGGCAAGGGAAAGTATCTGTCTGCTGTTCCTGCAGGCCGCTTTAATATCGAGGACCGCTATACCGCAGTTCCCCCTGATAAGAGCTTCCGGAGCCGTGGCGAGTTTTATAGCCTGTATCCTCTGCAGAAGACGGCTTGCCGTGCTTATGGCCTGTTCTTCGGAGCAATGGGGCAGGATCACCGCAAACTCGTCTCCGCCGTAACGGCCGGCGATATCAAACTTCCTGATTTCGCCAATGTTATCTTTATCATCATATGATTGGCCGGGGATGTAAGGGGAACCTTTTAATAATTCCGCCGTTTTTTGCAAAGCCTCGTCGCCTGTTTCATGACCGTACATATCGTTCAGTTCTTTGAAATTATCAATATCGATGATAAGGATGCTTAGCGGAAACGAATGCCTGCGGGAGGCTTCGAAAATCTCCTGAAGACGCTGTTGAAGGGAGAACAAAGTGTATAATTTTGTCAGGCCGTCTCTCTCAGGGAGTTCGGGAACAGGGGGTTTATGCTTTTCCAGAGAGATCTTTTTGAATTCAGAAAGCATTGATATCAATTGTTTCGACCTTTGCTCCATCTCGTTTTCCATATTTTTTATCAGGTTCCTTGCCCTTTCATTCATATTCCATTTCAGGATAAGTATTGCGGTTAACTGCCTTATTTCAATATGGTTAAATGGTTTTTTCACAAAACGGAGATGTTCGGCAGGCCCGATTCTATTTAACATTTCCTCCCAGGAACGATCGGACAGGGCGGTGCATATTATTATTTCTATGAATGGATTTATTCTCCAGATCCTTTCAATGGCCTCTATCCCGTTTATTCCAGGAGGCATTCTGAGATCCATGAATATCAAGGCATATTGACGGTTTTTGGAAGCGGCTTTCTGGACCATTACCACTGCCTCCTCTCCCTGGTAAGCATCGTCAATTTTATATTCGATTATGATCTTATCCGAGGGGTCGCATTGTTTAAAATTCATGCCGAAAAGCGTGCTTTCGTATGACGACAGTTCCGCGTCAATAGAAGCGGGTTCCCCCGTGATAATACTTTTTATTTCTTCATGAATGAGTTCGTTGTCATCAACGATAAGGATGCGGTTGTTATTTATCCCGTCCGGTGTAAAATCCATAGATACCTCAATTCAGATGCTGTTGGCTGCCTATCAACACGCTTTCCTTTAATAAATCCATGGCGCTGAGGTTCTCTCCGAGAACCTCCTGTATCCTGTCGATGGCTTCCCGGATGTTATTCTCGCTTTCCATCTGGGCTTTCAGGAGATCCTCGGTTTCCAGAAAAGATTCCTTGAGCCCTGACAATATCTTTTTAAGCGATTCGTTCTCCTTTCGCTCATCGTCGGACATACTCTTTATCGAAAGGGTTTCCTGGAGAAGCGCGCCCGATCCCTTGAGTATATCCCCGAATTCCGCTTTATGCTCGTTCATCTGTTCGGTTATCTTTTTTATCATATCGGCGGAATTCTGGGATTTATCCATGATCGCGAGCAGCGAGCTTGTCACCTCCTCCGAGAGAGAGATGCTTTCATTTACAAAGGCTATCATCTGCTTTAAACGGTCCTGGCTCATTTCAAGCCTTTCCCTGGATTTGTTGGAGAGCTCCCTGATCTCGTTTGCTAAAATGCTGAAACCCTTCCCGGATTCTCCGGCATGGGCCGATTCTATAGAGGCGTTGATCGATAGAAAATTGCTTTCTTCAACGATTTCACGAATATTAAACAATATCTCGCTTATAAACTGAGAGTTAAGGGAGACCTCTTTAATGGATTCCTTCGATTTCAAGACAATATCCCTGCCGCTTGAGGCGATTTGAGAGAGTTCCTGAGCTATAGTGTTAGTCTGTTCTGTGGTTTGAAGTATTTTTGAAATATGATCGTTCATGCTTGATACGGTCCGGTTGGTTTCTTCGACAACGGCCGTCTGGTTTGAGATTGCCTGGGGGATTTTTTCGACCGTGAGCTCCATCCTTGAGGTTATCTGGGAAATGACATTATCTATGCCTTTTAATTCCTTTATGAGCCTGTCGGATATCAACTTGTTGTCTTTGCTTGAATTCCTGATGACGGTAGCTGCTTTGCCGATGTTGTCCTCCAGACTTTTGCTTGAATGGACGAGGTTTTGAGAGACAAGCTCTATCTTCTGGATTATTTTGTTCATTGCGGTATTTTTATTGTCTATTTCCCTCAGCCTTTTCTTCAATCCTGTGTAGA
This sequence comes from uncultured Spirochaetota bacterium, assembly GCA_963768055.1. GTDB lineage: Bacteria > Spirochaetota > Brevinematia > Brevinematales > JAOACQ01 > CAVYGN01. Next base: position 913,409 of record CAVYGN010000001.1, read on the forward strand.
TAGTTGATTCCTCGATCGCAAGGACCAGAAATAAGGAGATAGTCATTATCAGGAAACTATATGGGATAAGCCTGAAAAAGGATTTGATGCCTTCCCTGGCATACATTATATCGTGGATACTGCCGGTAAATATAAAAATATAACCCGGAATAATTATCAGGAGGCTTTTTTTATGTGTTTTGTAAAATGCAATAATAGGCAGGACAAAACCGAAGACCAGTATCGGGGTTATGCCGAATGTCGTGCCTATTGAATCGAAAAAAATGTCTAAGGAATAAGTGGTTTTCAGGGTAAGGATATAAATAGATGTTAAAAGCGGGGGGAGGGTCATAAGTATCAATACCCAGAATTTTTTTGCTATTCCTGTAAATTCGCGCAAGAACAGCGTCATAAATAGTGCTGCAAAAGGGAAAGAAAAACGGGATATCTTTTCCATAAAAAACTCGTCAGATAAGTTGCTGTGGAACATTATATTAAAATAACTGAAACTGAAAGAGAAGCAGAACATGGCAAAATATAAATAGTGAATATCTGTAAAGTCCCTTGCGGCAAATAAAAAAATAAAATAAAGGCCTATGACTATGGCGATCACGAAAAAGGACTGGATCAGCTGTACGTTGAAAAAATTACTGAAAAATACCATGCGGGAAACAGCCAGGTCGGATGATATCAGGATGGGGTTGAGAGGAGCTGTTTCCGTCATCGGATATGCCTGGATAACTAACTCATTCGGGGTCTCACCAAAATTAATGGAATCGGGAAAAAGCTGTATAGAAACTGTATTGTAAGAGGCGAACCGGAAAATCCTGCCGTCGTTTCCTCTGCTTAACACCCTGTTGCCGTTGATATAAACGTTATATGGATAGCTGCAAGGCCCAAGATAAAGAGACAGAAGAACATTGGAAAGTGCGGGATCGATGGTAAAATCCTCCCTGAATGTATACATCCGTCTCACATTCTTGATAGTGACAGGGAGCGGGCCGGAATTATATTGTATAAAATCAGGGTCTGTTATTTTTGCATTAATATGATCGCCCGGGTTGAATGCGCTTTCAAGGAGGTACATGTTTGTCATATAGAGAATATCGTTCCTTGTTTTAATTGAATAATCAGCGAATCCGCCCATATGAAAATTAAATAAATAAAAAAAGACAACTAATGAAAGTGAAATCTTAATCATTCAGATCCTCCGCTGCAGCCGCACCTGTTGTCCTATAAGGTACTTTGATTTGCTATAAGCACGCTTTCCTTTAATAAATCCATGGCGCTGAGGTTCTCTCCGAGAACCTCCTGTATCCTGTCGATGGCTTCCCGGATGTTATTCTCGCTTTCCATCTGGGCTTTCAGGAGATCCTCGGTTTCCAGAAAAGATTCCTTGAGCCCTGACAATATCTTTTTAAGCGATTCGTTCTCCTTTCGCTCATCGTCGGACATACTCTTTATCGAAAGGGTTTCCTGGAGAAGCGCGCCCGATCCCTTGAGTATATCCCCGAATTCCGCTTTATGCTCGTTCATCTGTTCGGTTATCTTTTTTATCATATCGGCGGAATTCTGGGATTTATCCATGATCGCGAGCAGCGAGCTTGTCACCTCCTCCGAGAGAGAGATGCTTTCATTTACAAAGGCTATCATCTGCTTTAAACGGTCCTGGCTCATTTCAAGCCTTTCCCTGGATTTGTTGGAGAGCTCCCTGATCTCGTTTGCTAAAATGCTGAAACCCTTCCCGGATTCTCCGGCATGGGCCGATTCTATAGAGGCGTTGATCGATAGAAAATTGCTTTCTTCAACGATTTCACGAATATTAAACAATATCTCGCTTATAAACTGAGAGTTAAGGGAGACCTCTTTAATGGATTCCTTCGATTTCAAGACAATATCCCTGCCGCTTGAGGCGATTTGAGAGAGTTCCTGAGCTATAGTGTTAGTCTGTTCTGTGGTTTGAAGTATTTTTGAAATATGATCGTTCATGCTTGATACGGTCCGGTTGGTTTCTTCGACAACGGCCGTCTGGTTTGAGATTGCCTGGGGGATTTTTTCGACCGTGAGCTCCATCCTTGAGGTTATCTGGGAAATGACATTATCTATGCCTTTTAATTCCTTTATGAGCCTGTCGGATATCAACTTGTTGTCTTTGCTTGAATTCCTGATGACGGTAGCTGCTTTGCCGATGTTGTCCTCCAGACTTTTGCTTGAATGGACGAGGTTTTGAGAGACAAGCTCTATCTTCTGGATTATTTTGTTCATTGCGGTATTTTTATTGTCTATTTCCCTCAGCCTTTTCTTCAATCCTGTGTAGATAGTTGATTCCTCGATCGCAAGTATTACAAAAATACTTATGACAAGAATAAGATACCCATAAGGGACAAACCAGCAAAAAGGGTTTTTATGGATTATAATGTAAGAGATATCATGCGCGCTTGCAGCGATAACAATAATGTAAGAAAACATTATTATCATATAGATATGTTTATGCGTTCTGATATACGAAATAATAAGAATGGCGAAACTTAGAAAAAGGTAAGGAGCTATGATATATATCATCGCTATATTATTAAAAAAATCATCTACCCCGAATATGGTTTTCTGTAATAATATATAAATGGATGCGAATACCGGGGGTATCGTTAACAAAATCAATACCCACAGTTTTTTCCATATCAGGGTAAATTCACGGACAAATAGCGTAAGAAATAACAACGCCATCGGGAAAGAGAACCGGGAGACCTTTTCAAGTCTGAACTCGTCTGTAATATTAAAACTGAATGAGATATTATAATAGCTGAAGCTGAAAAAAAAACATAACAAAGCGAAATACAAGTAATGCAGATCTTTGTAACCTCTTGCAGTAAAATGAAATAGAAAGTAGAGGCCGATAAGTAATCCGATCACAAACGAGGCCTGTACAAGATGAACGGTGAAAAGGTTTCTAAAAAAAGCCATTTGCGTCACGTTGAGATCCGAAGAAATCAGCGGCACTTCAAGGGGCGCCGTTACTTTAATGGGGTAAGCCTGGATTGCCAGCTCGTTAGGGGCCGGTCCGTATTTGAGAAGGCCTCCGGAAAGCTGGACAACTAAGGTATCGTAAGAGGAGGCCTGATATTTCTTTTCATAGCTTCCCCTGCTTAAAACAAAAGTTCCGTTTATATATACCTTGTATGGATAGCTGGAAGGCCCAAGATAAAGCGATAGAAGTATATTGGAGAGGGCCGGATCAATTGTAAAATCCTCCCTGAATGTATACATCGGTCTCACATTCTTGATAGTGACAGGGAGCGGGCCGGAATTATAAGGAATAAGATCCGGGTCGGTAATATTGTCATTAATATAATCGCCCGGGCTGTAAACGCTTTCAAGGAGGAACATGTTTGTCAGAAGCATGATATCGTTCCTTGTTTTGATGGAATAATCCGCAAATCCAGCCGAATAAAAGATAGATAACACGAAAAAGGAAACGGTTGAAACTAAAATTAAAATGCCTTTTCTTTTCATTCTTATCCCCGCGGCTATTTCCCGTAAAGCCGCCCGCACCGGTCTATAGCACGTTATCCGATCCGGCGATTATGAAAGTTTCTTTTAATATCTCTATTGTTTTCAGGTTTTCCGAAAGAACTTCCTGTATATGATCTATGGCCTTGTAGATATTATTCTCGGTTTGTTCATGACTTGAGATGAGCCTTGACATATCCTCAAAAGATTTTTTGAGCGTGATCAGCGTCAGGTGCAGCTTTTCACTTTCCTGATAATCTCCCTCAGTCATATCCCTGATTGACAGTGTATCTTTTAGAAGAGTGCCGGTCCCCTCATCTATGGCGTTGGATTCTAATTTATGTTCGTACATGAGTTTTGAAATTTTTCCGATCATATCGGCCGAATTACCCGATTTTTCAATAATTGTCAAAAGCTGGCTTGCAACCTCCTCCGTTAGTTTGATGCTTTCATTAATATTAAAGTTCATCTGCTTAAGGCGTTCCTGGCTCATTGCGAGCCTTTCTTTAGATTTGTTAGCCAGGTTCCTGATCTCACTGGCAAGAATACTGAAACCTTGCCCGGCCTCTCCCGCATATGACGATTCTATCGAGGCGTTGACGGATAAAAAATTACTTTCTTCGACGATCTCCTGGATAGTTTGCAGGACTTCGCTTATATAATTCGTGTTTTCTGAAACTTTTTCAACGGAGTCCCTGCTCTGCATAACGATTTGTTTGCTGTTCAAGGCGATGTTCGATAATTCCCTCGAAATATTATCAGTTTGAATAATTGATCTGAGAATTTTTTCTATATGAGTATTCATTCCGCTGACAGTCCGGTTAGTCTCTTCGACAGCCGCTGTCTGGCTTGAAACAGCTTTAGGAATTTTATCCGCAGAGGTTTCCATCCTGTAAGCTATCTGCGAGGTTACTTTTTCGATTTCGGAAAGCTGCGTTTTAAGCCTTCCGGATATTACTTTGTTATTTTTGCTTGTTTCGGCGATAATGAAAGCGGTTTTCTCGGTATTATCCTTAAGGGCTGAGCTTGATTTAATGAGATTCCGGGAAACGGTATCGAGTTTTTGTAAAACCATTTTCATGGACTCGTTTTTCTTATCAAGTTCCTTTGTCCTTTTAATCGCTTCGATATAAATATTGGATTCCTCCATTGCCAGAACAATAAATATACTTATGAGCAGGGCCAGGAAACCATAAGGAAAGAGCCAGCAATAGGGGGAAAGATAATTAACCATATAATATATATCATGCGAGATTGTAAAAATATTTATCAGGAAAGCGAAAAGTATGATCAGGTAATTATTTTTCCTGGTTTTTATATAAGATATGGTAAGCATAATAAAACTGAAAATAAGGAGGGGCGCTATTATAAAAATAAGGGCATAATTGTTGAAAAAGGCATCGATTCCATATTTAGAATTCAGGCTTAGAACATATAAGGAGCAGGAAAGGGTAGGAATTGTAACAACCAGAAGAACCCAAAATCTTTTCAGGATTTTTGTCAATTCACGTATAAAGAGAGTAAAGAACAGCGCCATTAAGGGACAGGAAGCATCCGAAACTCTTTCCAGGAACACTTCATCAACGGAATTAAAGGTAAAAGAATTGTTAACATAGCTGAAGCTGAAAAAAATGCACATGGCGGCAAAATATAGGTAATGCCTCTCTGTAAAACGGTGGGCGCAGAAAAGAAGTATAAAATAAAGGCCTATCAATATTCCTATTACGAAGGAGGCTATACTTAAATAAACATTGAAAAGGTTCCTCATAAAGGCCCAGAAGGACGTATTTTCTTCCGAAGATAAAACCGGCGGATAAAAAGGGGAAAAGTCTTGAATCGGATAAGCCTGGATGGCAATTTCATTCAGGTTTGTCCCGTACCTGATCAGCCCGCCCCGAAGCTGGACCGAAAGTGTTTCGTAGGAAGAAGACTGGTAATAATCGCCGTAGCTTCCCCTGCTTATAACCATAACTCCATTTATATAAACAACATAAGGATAACTGCAAGGACCCAGGTAAAGGGATAATAATGTTTTCGAAAGCGATGGATCAACCCTGAAACTTCCCCTGAAAGTATACATCTTTTTTTCATTCTTAATGGTGTCGGGAAGAGGTTCTGAAGAATATCGGACAAAACCGAGAGCGGATAAATCGCCTTTAATAAATTCGCCCGGGTTGATAGGGCTCTCCAGAATCGAAAGCTCGGAGATAACGGCTTTATCTTTTTCATTATTTAAAGCAATATCTGCATGACAGAGGGGATAAGAGACGATCATTAAAATAAAAAAATTTAAAATAAATATTATTGTTTTTTTATTAAAATGCATATAATCTCCGGCCCCGAATCATCATCTAAGGTCTTTATTGGGGCACCTCTAATAACCGCCTTTTCACCGGACAAGCCGGTACAAGCAAGGCGGATAGGTAGTGCCCATAGGGCGGATAAATTATAATCATAAAGCAAAATGTTTGCAATATCACCTCTTATTAGAGCCGCCCTTAATATTATTGTATGAAAAATTGTAAATTATATCAAACTATTTAGGTTTTATGAACAAAGTTTTAACGTTTTGTTTTATAATAATCCCGATCTTTTCTTCATCGAGAACTGTCCCGGCCTTTAAAAGAACGTTTCCCTCAGGCGATAATACCGGAATTCCAAGTTCCATTCCGGCTTTCAGTTCCGAGGCTTCCAATTTTTGGAATGATGATATCTGACCGGCCGTATTAGGGGAAGAGGCTCCTTGTACCGACCCGTTTTCGAGGGTCTTAACCGATAATTCGGCTTCTGTAACATTTAACAGGGCGGTAATTTTATTAAGAAGCTTCCCCGGGTCTATCGGCTTTAGAAGGTAAGACTGGGCGCCTATATTGTGGGCCTCCTCTACATCCTTTGCAGCGCTGGACATGGTTGTTATTATTACAGGAATATGGGCTGTAGAGGGGTAAGCCCTGATTTTTTTTAGAATTTCAAGACCATTATAATCGGGCAGGTTGAGATCCAGAAGGATAAGATCCGGCGGCGAACTGATCGCGGCTGCAAGACCGCTCTGGGCATCGGCCGCTTCTATGAATTCAATATTAAAATTCCTCAGGTTCTCCCTAATGCTCTTTCTGGCGATCGTACTATCGTCTATTATCAGGGTTCTGATCGAAATTATTCTCTTCATGGAAGATCTCCCCTCAATCGAATATAACTGTTTTATTACCAAAGACCAATGTTTTGTTTTCAAGATGGTACTTAACTGCCCTTGCAAGCACTGTTTTTTCAAGTTCCTGCCCCTTGCATATCAGGTCTTCGAGCGAATCGCGATGACTGACCCGCAGAACATCCTGGTCGATGATCGGGCCGTTATCAAGCTCTTCCGTGACATAATGGCTTGTCGCCCCGATGACCTTAACACCCCTTCTATAAGCCTGGTGGTAGGGTTTTGCTCCTACAAATGCCGGCAGGAAGGAATGATGAATATTGATAATCCGGCTGGGGTACCGGCTTATAAAATTGCCGCTTAAAACCTGCATATACCTGGCAAGGACCACGAGGTCGATCGATAGTTTTTCAAGGATCATCAGCTCATCTGTTTCGGTTTCTTCTTTTGATCCATCCAATAGAGAAAAGACCCTGTATTCTATACCGAAATAATCGGCGACCGGCTTCAAATCGGGATGATTGCTGATGATAATGGGAATTTCCGCTCTTATTTCACCCGATTTATTTTTAAGAAGAATGTCATATAAGCAATGATCTAATTTTGAAACAAAAACCGCGATCTTCGGAATGACGCTTGAAAAAAGCAGTCTGAAATTCATCGAAAACTTTTCGGCAAGAACAGAGAATTCCTCCCTGATCCTCTCCCTGGATATAATAAATTCATCAAGTTCCCATTCAATTCGCATAAAAAAAGTGCCGCTGTCAAAATCCGTATGCTGGTCCGAATGAATTATATTGCCTTTATTGTTAAAAATAAAATTTGAGACTCCTGCAACGATTCCCTTTGTATCGGGGCATGATAAGAGCAATATAGCGGTATCTTTTTTCGGGGCCATTATTATAAACCCCCTCTATCCATCGACGAAAAAGTAGGATTCGTAAACATCCGGGAAATTCTTCTTTAAATCCTCCATTAAGAGCGCCTCAATTTCCGATGCGGTTGACATTTTCCTCGCCTTTTTCCACAGTTCCTCGGCTTCCGATATTTTGGATTTCAGTATGATCGATTTAACAAGCGGTATATATGTTGGATTTATACTGAAAATTCTTAAGCCAAGACCCAGAAGCAGCCTTATAAATAAAGGATTTCTGGCAATTTCCCCGCATACCGATACTTGTTTATGATTGATATTGGCGTTCTTGACCGTAAATCGGATCAGCATAAGGACCGCGGGGTTAAGTGGCTGGTAGTACTCCGCTACAACCTGGTTATTCCTGTCCACTGCAAGCGTATACTGTACAAGGTCGTTTGTACCGATACTGAAGAAATCGACCTCTTTTGCCAGCTGATTCGAAAGCATCGCGGCTGACGGTATTTCGATCATAATACCTATCGGGATATGATATTTGAAAGGCTTGCCTTCGTGCTTGATCTCATCCTCGCATTCCTCGAATATTTTCTTTACCTTTCTGACCTCGTCAATACTCGATATCATCGGGATCATAATTTTTATATTATCGTTAAAAACGCTTGCCCTGATTATTGCTCTGAGCTGCTGCTTGAATTTTTCAACCTCTTTCAGAAATACCCTGATGGACCTCCAGCCAAGGAAAGGATTCGGGTCCTTGTTCTTCTTGTCGCCTATGAATTTATCGCCGCCCATATCAAGTGTGCGTATCACAACCTCCTTGTCATGGAAGAGCAGGAGATACTCCTTGTATAATTCAAACTGTTCGTTTTCATTGAGGAATTTTTCATTGGCTATAAACACAAGTTCGGTGCGAAGAAGGCCGATCCCTGCCGCGCCATGGCGGCGGGCAATGTTTAATTCCATTGAATTGGAAACGTTTGCGCATAACTTAATATCATAGCCGTCCAGGGTCCGTGAGGGAAGGCTTACAACACTGAATATTTCTTTTTCTTTGAGGTTGTAGTTATTCTGGAGGTGAATGTAATCATTGACTGTTCCCTCATCAGGATTGACTATAACTATGCCTTTATAACCGTCCACGATTATTTTATCGCCCTTTTTAACATAATTAAGGATGTCGTTTATTCCGAAGACAGCGGGAATTTCGAGTGATTCTACGATTATAGCGGCATGGGATGTGGTGCTGCCGGATTCTGTGGCTATGCCCCTTACAAATTCCTTGGGGATATGGAGGACTTCAGCGGGAGAGATCTCTTCAGCAACAATGATTACCGGTGCGCTGATCGATAAAAGATCGATATCGCCGTATATTTTTCTTATTATTCTGTCGGCTATCACCTTAAAATCCAGGAACCGGCTCTGAAAATACTCTCCTTCGAGCTTATCGAATTGTTTTTTCAGTAAATCGAGCTCAAAAACCAGGGCGACATCGGCAGGATAAGAATCGCTTTTTATCCTTTCGACTATGTTTTTCAAAAAAAAGTCTTCTTTCATCAATACTTCGTAATAATCGACGATCTTTTCATGCTCGTTGGCCAGAGGGTTGGAAAGGTTGGTTTTAAGATGGCCGATTTCAAGCCTGACTTCATCACTGGCTTTTTTATATTTCGCTATCTCCGTTTCTTTTTCCGAGTCGTCTTCCATTCTTGTAAACCTGATCAATTTTGTCACGTCATAACGAATGAGAATATCGCAGACAGCTATTCCTTTTGAGATTGGAATACCCCTTAGAAGATACATTCGAACTCCTTGCATGAATTGAAACCGGAAATAATATCAGACTATAAAAGTTTAAACAAAATTTTAAATTTAATCAACTGATAAGAAGAAGTTTGGCCTGTTATTTTAAAGGTTACCTGTTCCCGGGAAGGATTTGTTGCCCAAAGTTCGGGCCGGCCCGGGTCTTGCCCGTACCCGTCCAATAGCATGCTCCGTTGCCGTCGAGGCTTCGCGGAAGATATTAAATGTGAATTTGACAATAGTGATCTTTTATTTTAATCTATTATCCTGTTTTTTACAGGAGCTGCTATGAAGGCGTTTTTATTCCCGGGGCAGGGTTCCCAGAAAGTCGGAATGGGGAAAGACCTCGTAGAGGAATTTCCAATCGCTGAAGAAATTTACAAAAAGGCTGACGAAATACTGAGTTTTTCTTTGTCAAATATCTCCTTTGAAGGGCCTGAAGAAGAATTGATGAAGACACAGAATGCCCAGCTGGCGATCCTGACATACAGTCACATCGCCGCGCTTCTCGTGCTCAAGAAAACCGGATTGCCTGAATACACAGCCGGCCTTTCCCTTGGAGAGTTTTCAGCCCTTCTCGCAGCCGGGGTACTGTCATTTGAAGACGCCCTGCTCGTAGTAAAAAAGAGGGGGGAACTTATGGCTTCCGCCGATCCGGAAGGCAAAGGCGGAATGGCGGCCGTGATGGGGCTTGATGACGAAACAGTCAAACGGGTATGCGAAGAAGTGTCGAAAGAAAAATATGTAACCGCAGTAAATTTCAACTGCCCGGGACAGGTCGTCATATCAGGGCTCAAGGAAGGAATTTCCCTCGCCGAAGCCAGGCTAACTGAAGCAGGGGCTAGAAGAGTAATAAGGCTCAATGTCAGCGGCGCATTTCATTCGGAATTAATGGCGGGCGCAGCGGAGGAATTTAGCCGCTTCATTGGGGATATCCGATTCAATAAACCTAAATGCAAGGTTGTTTCCAATGTAACAGCCCGGCTCGAGGATGAAACCAATGCAAGGGAACTGCTGGTCAGGCAATTGAAGAGTCCGGTGCTCTGGACCGATTCTATTAATTTCCTGAAGAGCCGGAATGTTAAGGAAGCGGTGGAGATCGGATTCGGAAATTCCGTATCAGGCCTTGTAAAAAAGATTGATCCGAACATGAAAATCAGTTCCTGGAACCAGGTTATTTAAATATACCTGAATTTCATTATATCAAAAAATAAAGTTCGAAACCACAGATGTCACAGATTGCACAGATACTGGATTTAATCTGTGTAATCTGTGGTTTTCCGAAATTGATAGTTTCGATATCCAAAGTTTAGTTTAAATATTAAAAAAAGCTTAATATTCAAATATAGGAGTTTAAAATGGCTGAAAACGAAGAAAAAAAGGTTCTTGACATCATCGATATTATGAAGCATATTCCACACCGGTATCCGTTTTTACTGGTGGACAGGGTCACTGAAATAACCCCTTCCGGGGGCAAGGGTTATAAGAATGTGACTATCAATGAGAATTATTTCCAGGGCCATTTTCCGGGCAGGCCGATAATGCCCGGCGTGCTTATCATAGAAGGCATGGCCCAGTGCGGCGGTTATATAGCGCTGAAACTCCTGGAAAAAGACCAGAGCAACATAAAAGATATGCTTATATTTTTTATGATGATCGATAATGCCAAGTTCAGGAGGCCCGTGCTTCCCGGAGACAGGCTCGATTATGAAATTGAGATCCTGAAACTCACAGCCCGCCTCCTTAAAATCAGAGGCGTCGGAAAAGTGGACGGCGAGGTTGCCGCAGAGGCTGATATGACTGCCATGCTCACGCCTAAATAAACGATAATTTAAGCGCCCCTAAAAGGGCGAAGAACTGCCTCTGAAAAATTGTGTTTAAAATTTCCCGTCCTTTACTGCCGGATTCAAAATAATATACGGTTTAGAATGGAGTCAATTTTTATCCCGCATTTATGAAGAAAATGTAGAACTGCCATCGAAAAAAGGCGAAAGCCCCGCCTTCATCATTATTTTTTTTAATTTTACTAAAATTAAAAAAAAAATCCAAATAAGGAGGGCGGGACCGCCTTATTGAGATGATGCAGTTCGAGTTTTCAAACCCAGCGGGATAAAAATTGACTCCAGAAAAGCCGGATGTTTTTTGAACGGCCCCTCCTTGATATTAATCCGATCCCGCGTTACAATAAAACATCCTGATATGCGGGTATTTTAAAGTGAAAAAGGGTTTAATACTATATATCTTCATGCTGTCGTTGTATGCATGTTCCGGAGAAAACAGGATAAAAATCGAAAACTTAAGCGGCGGCAATCAAAAAATCACGATCCAGAGAGGTGGCGATACTACACCGGTAATGGAGATCCGGTACGATGGAGAAAGAACCGGTTTGGATTTCTTTACCAGGTTTGTCGACAGGTCCCTTATTTGTTTCTATAAGTATATGGGAGATAAAAACAGGAACGTTACTTACCGCATACCCTACGATTCAGATTATTACAGGCTTTTTTATTCTATAGGTTTGCACCTTCTTTCAGGCTGGAAAAACGAACTCTTTAAATACGGGGTGATTGAACTGGAATGGAGAAATTTATTATCCGGCTTTAAAAACGAACCTTTTTTCAGCGATAAAGAAATTAAAAGCCAATACGGCAAATATTTCCGTATCCAGGATATAGACGATGTAATGGTAAAGCACATAATGAAACCCGATGACGCCGTTATGATCAATCCTTATGCCGTTAATTTCCTCTTAAAAGAAATATCCTTTATCTCGATCCAGGAGTTTTTTTCAAGACAGGACAGGTACTATAGCCCGGGAGATTTAGACAGCGTTTTTACAAGAATGACAGTCATACCCGAATCATCCGAATTTACCCGGTTTGTATTGAATAAATTCGGCAGGGAAAGACTTTTAAATCTTGCTTCAATTGAATTCAGCAATGAAACATGGCTGAATCTGACCGACGAAAAGATAAACGAAACGGAGAGTTCTTTCTCAAAAAGTATTGAAAACTATAACTTTACAGGGGTTTTTAAAAACACTGATTTTACCAACGAACTATACGGTATTTTAAAGATTTATAATAAAAATACAAAAAAAACACTTTTCAGGAAATAGGAGTTTATAATGACAGATGAGAAAACAAGCGGTAAAATCCTGACTGCCCTGCTCGTGATTTCAATTATAGCCGGAATAATCCTGCTTACTGTGTTTCCAATCAGGGGGGCTAAAAAAGACGGCGCCCTGAAAATCGAAAAAACAGGGGAGCTGATCAATTCCGCCGCTTATCCGGCTAATACCATCGCAGTTTTAAACATATTTTCACCCATAACATACAGCGACAGCGGGGATTATTTCGGGTTTTCGAGAACCGGTGCGATCTACTGGGTAGACCTGTTAAAATCGGTAGAAGATAACCCAAACGTCAAGGCTGTTATTTTAAGGATCAATTCACCCGGCGGGACGGTGGCTGCCACTCAGGAGGTTTATAACGAGGTAAAACGCCTGAAGGAGAAAGGCAAGATTGTAACCGTTTCAATGGGGGACATTGCCGCTTCCGGAGCCTATTACATATCCAGCGCTGCAGATTATATCGTTGCAAATCCGGGAAGCATTGTAGGCAGTATCGGTGTTATAACCGCCGGCCTGGATTTAAGCGATCTTTTTAAAAAGATAGGTATCGGATACAATGTAATAAAAAGCGGTAAAAATAAGGATATAATGTCGGGTTACAGGAAAATGACTGATGAAGAAAGGGAGATCCTTACCCAGCTTATAATGGACGCGTACAGCCAATTTTTCCAGGCGGTATCGACCGGCAGGCATATCAGCCCTGAAAATCTTCAACCGATTGCCGACGGCAGGATTTTTACGGGGAGACAGGCTCAGAAAATCAAGCTCGTCGATGAAACCGGAGATTTTGAGGATACTGTTAAAATAACGGCAAAGATGTCGAAAATAACCGGAACACCTAACGTAGTCGAACTCAGGGCCGATGTCAATAATTTTTTTAAATTTTTAACTTCGATGGGTTTTGTGCCCGTTAAAAATGAGAAGCTTACTCTGATTAAAACTCCGCTGGATGATCTCGATACAGGCATGAGTCCCGTATATTACCTGTACGCCTATTAATAGGAGTTTATATGGATTTCTTTAACTATATATCTTTTTTGCCCAGGATCTTTTTTCATCCCCTTAAGAGCTATACCAGGCTGCTTGAAGAATTCAGGGGGGGGAAAGGGGCTAACATAATTTTGTATTCAGCGGGAGTCTCTATTGTCGGCAATATCTGCCTTTCGATTTCAAATAAACTCAACGGGGGCAGAGGGGGCGGAAGCGTTTACTTAATCCTGACGGATTTGCTTATCTATATGCTGATCATAGGGTTAGGATATTTGTTCAGCCTGGCTTTGATTTATTTCATCCTTTCTCTTATGGGAAGGAAAATTGAACCGGGGGAATTCATCGCCCTTTTCTTATCTTCGGATTTTTTATTCGTGATAACCCTCCCCGTTTCGATCATCCTATTATTTTTCCCGGCGGTTTTACCCTTGTTCTCGGGTTTGATCTTAATTATTATTTTTATCATGAGCATAGTATTAAAAATAAGGGCAATAACCCTTTGTTCGTCTGTAAGTAATTTCGGTTCAGCCGCGCTCTTCTTCACTCCGCTGCTATATATACTCTTTTCCGTGATCATAGGCGCCGTATATGGGGTGCTAAGCGTTTACAAGCTCCTTACCTATTAATTTCCGGAGGTAAAAGCTTGGAAAAGCTGAAAGAAGGATTTAAACGGTTTTTTTTATCGAAGATCGACGTTTATTTTTATCGGGAACTCTTGCCCAACTATATGTTCGGGCTTATGTTTTTCACATTCATTTTAATGCTGGACGAACTATTCGTCCGTATCCAGGAATATGTCCAGTATAATATGCCTTTTACACAGGTTTTTATGCTCTGGTTCAATGAAATACCCTTTATGATGACCCTCACGATACCTCTCAGTATTCTTCCGGCTTACCTGCTTACACTCGGCAGGCTTTCAAATGACAGCGAAATCATCGCGATGAAAAGCTGCGGCATATCAACGTTCCGCATTATCAGGCCCGGTATTATTATTGGTATTATTGTAATGCTGTTTTCTTTCGTTTTTACCGATAGGATCGTCGTTCAATCTAACCTGACATTTATAAAACTGAGGGCAAAGCTGATCTCCCAGAAGCCTGCCGTGGAATTGAAAGAAAACAAACTCCTCGATGTTGGTGGATTAAAGATTATCTATGACAGGGAAGAAACAGAAAATAATATAGACGTGCTGTACAATGTGCATATCATCGATATCGAAGGAAGAAAGACAATAGAAGCGGAGAAGGGGAGAATCTACTCCGACCCTGAAAATCCGGAACACTATATTTTGAAATTTATAAACGGAAGCATGTCGGAAATTAACAAGTCGACTGCAATAGGAGATAAAGACGATGAAAAGTTCTTTATCGCATCCTTCCGCTATCTTTACTATAACACATATCTGAAGCTGCCCAAGGATTTTTACAACAAAAGCCCTGATTCGATGACCATCAGGGAACTGGCGTCCGAAATAGCCGCCCAGTCGAAAACATCCCTTGATCAGATTGACAACTTCCTGAAGGATAAAGACAGGATCACAAGGGATTTTGAAAATTTCAAAAAAACATACTCGCTCGAAACGGCCGGATTATCCAAGGAGGATGTCCTGAAGAAAGCGTCGGAATTCGATGAAAGGTTTAAAACTTTCCGGACCGAGATTGACGCTCTGGACAAAAACATATTGAATTATAACAAGAACCTTCCTTATTTTTATATTATGAAGTATTATGAAAAGTTTGCACTGCCCTTTTCATCGCTTGCGTTCGCCCTGATCGGCCTATCAATAGGTATGTTTACTCTGAGAAGCGGAAGAAATGAAGGCCTTGGAATAAGCATAGTAATAATGCTTATGTTTTACGGATTAAAATTCGGGACCGAAATCCTCATACAGAAAGGGGATATTCCGCCGATCATGGAATGGTTCCCCAACAGTTTATTTATGCTGATAGGGACTGTCCTGTTGGTGATTAAGGTAAGAAATTGAAAGGGATTGCTATGGAAAATGCAGGGATTAAAAAATTTTTATCAAATAAATACACTGCCGTTCGTGCAAAAATTAAAAATTTCAGGGTTACAACCCTCGATATTTTCATAATAAAGCAGTTCTCCGCATCGTTCGTCATATCGCTGTTTTTCTTTGTAGTCATCTATATCATGTGCCAGATATTCCTGCATGTGCAATGGCTGCCCCCGGGTTCGGATTTTTTTCTGCTCACCCAGTATTATTTTTTTATGGGCGTTTACTGGCTTTACATTTTTCAGCCTTTTTCGTTTTTATTTGCATCGGTTTACGGACTTTCCAGGATGGCCCAATTCAGGGAATTGATAGCCGTGGTCAGTACAGGTACGAGCCTGTACAGGATCAGTATCTTTCCCCTCCTTATTACAATCGTTTATTTTATAATTCTTGTAAGTTTTCTCCAGAACACCATTATCTTTCCGGCTTACCAGAAATTTAACATCCTTGATTGGGTAATTTTTCACAAGGAAGACCCGAAAACCATCGACAGGCTGAAGGACAACCGCAATTTTTCAGTGTTCGGCTCGAACGATCTCATTTATATAGTGGATTATTACAACGCAATTACAAAAGAAATGTTTAAAATCACAGTAATTAAACTCAAAGATACCATGAAAGATATCAAAGCAAGGGAATATATTTCAAATCAAAACGCATGGCTTATTACTAACGCGGAAGAACTCACAAAGGAAAGAAGCCTGGTTTATCCTGAAAAGATGAATATTATTATGAGGCTTGACGCCGATAAGGCTTCCTGGGATGAAATAAACAAGAGATGGGTATTTCATGAAGGTATCGAAAGGGAAATTGAAAATTCGGGAGAAAGCTTTATTACAAGTAAAATAAAGAACAAATCCTACGATTTTATTCAGGACCCTCCCTATTATTTTGAAAAGGTCTGGTACAGCATAGACGCTATGTCTTACCAGGAGGGCGCAAAATATCTCGATAAACTGATAAAATCGAAACAGGATTACAAGGAAGCGGAAACCCGTTATATATCGAGATTCACGTATCCTATAGGGTTAATCTTTATCGTTCTTGCCGGCATCGGGGTAATCGATCTTTCGCGGAGAAAAATTTCTTTTATTATAAACCTTATGGTAAGCATGGTTATTTTCATTGTTTATTATATTTTCTATGCAATAGGCATATCCCTGGCGGGTAAGGGAAACATTTCCCCGGTAATCGGGGCCTCCACGGGAACGGTTTTTTTAATAATTACATCGATTTATATTTACATGAAGGCAAAAACCTAGCTTTACATCTCCCCCCTCTCTTCCCTTCGGGGACTTTAAAAACGGTCCCCGAAACAGGTCCCTATCAGGCGGGCGTCTTCGATAAGGGGATCTTCAGGCGATACGGTTTTTATCTTGCCGGCAACTAATTCCAGAGGGATTGAGGATATATCGCTTCCGTTCAATACCACCATCTGATTGAATCTCTTTTGTGAAATGAGTTCAGCTGCATGCGTGCCAAGCCTTGTAGCTAATATCCTGTCCTGGGGAGAAGGAGTCCCCCCCTTTGAAGATACCCGAGGATTGTCTCCCTCGTTTCAAGCCCTGTAAGGTTTTCAATATTCCTGGCTATATAACTGCAGGCCGATACCCTTGTGAGGCATTCGCCTTCGGAATCCCTGGGCAATTCAATTTCGGGTATGCTTATGCCTTCGGCAACTACTACAATGGAATATGGTTTTCCTTCCCGGGCCCTTTTTTCAAGATATTCTGCAATAATATTTACGTCGTATTTTATTTCAGGTATTATTATCGCATCGCCTCCGCCGGCTAATCCCGAATAAAGAGCAAGCCATCCGGCATGATGGCCCATAACCTCCATTACCATGATCCTCTTATGTGAATTGGCCGTTGTATGGAGCCTGTCAAGCGATTCGGCGGCAATTGTCATCGCAGAATCGAACCCGAAGGAAAAATCGGTTCCCCAAACATCGTTATCTATTGTTTTCGGTATTCCGATAATGTTCAGGCCCTCCCTGGATAGTTTATAAGCTGTTTTTTGAGTTCCATTGCCTCCGATGCAGACAAGGCAGTCGAGGCCAAGTTCCTCGTAATTTTTTTTAATGAGCTCCGGTTTGTTGAAAAGTTCTTTTGAATCGCTGTGTTTGAATGGTTTTTCACGCGATGTTCCAAGAATAGTGCCTCCGACTGTAAGAATGCCTGACAATTTTCTCTCGTCGAGTTCAATTGTTTCGTTATGTATCAAACCCAGAAAACCTGAAGATATGCCTACAACGCTCATACCGTATTTTAGCAGGGCGGTCTTACCGACCCCGCGAATTGCAGCGTTGAGCCCGGGACAGTCGCCGCCGGAGGTGAGGATGCCGATTCTCATGTTTTTTGACATCGGATAAAACCTCATCCTTTAAATTTCCATATTCTTGATCCTATGGCTTGCGTTCCTAAGAAGGGAAGTGATCTCTGCAAAGTTTTTGTTCATTATCAGTTCGGGCCTGAATACATTATTACCCATGCCGACGGCAATCGCACCGTAAGAGAGGAACTGGATCGCTGTAATAAGGTCAAGTCCACCTGTCGGAAAAACCTCAAGCAGCGGGAACGGGCCTTTGAGTTTTTGAATAAAAGTCGGGGCCATTTCACTGGCGGGAAAAAGCTTGATAATATCGGAACCGGCTTTGTAAGCGTTATATATCTCGGTAGGGGTAAAACCGGAAAGCATGATCATTTTATCCCTGGATTTTACGGTATCCACAATATCGTAGTTTAAGATAGGACTGACAATAAAATCAACGCCGTTAAGGATTGCATCTTCCGCGTCTTTTTTTTCGAGGACAGTACCCAAACCGATTATAAGTTCAGGATACTTCGATTTGACTTTTACTATTTCTCCAATAATGCCATGAATGGTCATTGTAAATTCTATTATACGGCAGCCCGCTTCAATGACCGAATCCGCTACGGGCAGGACGGCTTCCGGGTAAAGAGTTCGAAGGATCGGGACCAATTTTTCCTGTTTAATAAGTTCCTTTATTGAAGCAGTATTCATGCAGGGACCTCTTGAAAATCGACGGGTTATAAAGTTATGATTTTATATTTAATTATTTCAGGCACTTTTTGGAGAAGCCCGGTTATATTCTCTTCTAAATGTGTATCGAGATTCAGTATGGTCATGGCTGTTGAGTCGCTGTTATTCCTTGCGACATGCATGCTTGCAATATTTATCCTGTTTTCGCCCATAATGTTCCCGATCTTTCCTATCACACCGGGTTTGTCTTCATTGGTAATGATAAGAAGAGACCCCTTGGGGTTGATCTCGCAGTAATAGTTATTGAACTTAACGATCTTGCCATGGTTGCCTGAATATACCGTGCCCCAGAGGTTCATAGCGTCAGAATCGCTCTTAATCGTTATTTTGAGCAGATTAGTATATTCGGTGTCCGCTTCATTTATTTCCTGGCGCACTTTAATGCCCCTTGATTTAGCGGTCGCGATTGAATTGACATAGTTGACCGTCTCACCGAGAAAGTTCTGGAAAAGGCCTTTAAGAGCGGCCCTGCCGATCAGGGACAGGTCTTTTTCCTCGATATCCCCTGTACAAGTGATAGAAACTTCTTCGATCTGGCCTTCAATACATTGAGAGATCATTAATCCCATCTTTTCCGACAGAAATACGTATCCCTTGAGATTTTCAAATTCTTCCTTGCTGATGGAGGGCATATTGACTGCATTGATGACCATGCCATGGAGAAGAAAATTTGCTACTGTTTGAGCGCTTTCCACCGCAACATTGAACTGCGCCTCCGAAGTTGAAGCTCCTAGATGCGGGTCCAAAATACAATTAGGAGCTTCGAAAAGAGGATTCAAAGGATCGAGAGGAGGTTCCTTCGAGTAAACGTCTATTGCCGCGCCTGCAATCCGTCCGGATTTAAGGGCTTCAGCCAATACCGCTTCATTAATTACTCCTCCGCGGGCGCAATTGATTATCCTTACGGATTTTTTCATCATATCTATTTCTTTTTGACCGATCATTCCCTTAGTCTGGTCCGTGAGAGGGGTGTGAATGGTTATGAAATCGCTATCTTTATATATTGCCTCAAGGTCGCAGAGTTCTATTCCATGTTTAACGGCAAATTCCTCAGATACGAAAGGATCATACGCGATTATTTTCATTTCAAAGGCTTTAGCGCGTTTTGCCACTTCGGTGCCTATCCTGCCCAGCCCGATTATGCCGAGTTTTTTGCCAAGAAGCTCTACGCCTTTAAAGGATTTTCTATCCCATTCCCTTTGAACCGAAGTTTTATAATGCGCGAAAGGGATCTTTCTTGCCAGCGATATCATCATAGCAAAAGTATATTCAGCCGTGGAAATCGTATTCCCTATCGGAGCGTTCATGACCACTATGCCTTTTTCGGTAGCTGTCGGAACATCTATATTGTCTACGCCGACCCCTGCTCTCGAAATGACTTTTAAACCCTCTGAAGCAAGCAGTACATCCCTTGTCAATTTGGTTTCGCTGCGAACTATTATAGCGTCGTAGCCGTTAAGTTCCGCTTTTAAGGCATCGCCTTTTAATGTTTCTTTTTCAATTACTTCCAATTCTTTATAAGATTTTAAAAGCTCTACGCCTTCCTTGTCGAGTTTGTCAGTCACGAGAATTTTAAAAGCCATACTTTCCTCCTATCAGATGACCGAGATGGCCGTTTTTTATATGTCTAATCAACAGCAATACAATTTACGGGACATTGGCTGGCCGCATCCTGCGCCAACGATTTGTCATAATTGGGAAGGTTTTTAACATGAGCTTTACCGTCCGCTTCAAGCTCAAAAAGATCCGGATAAACGCTTTCACATACTCCGCATCCTATACAGGTTTCGAGATCAACTACTACAGCCATGATCGCCTCCTACCGATTTAAATGATCAAAATTTTAACATGAATGAAAAAAATAATCAAAGATATGAGCTTTATCAGTTCAATCTAAAAAACAGGACCACCTCGTTGCCGGCCTTGTTATAAAAAAGGGCGTCGGAAAATTTTTTCATTATATAAATTCCCCTTCCGGATATCTTCTCAAGCGCCTCGATTCCTACGGGAACTGAAATGTTGTTTATGTCGAACCCTTGCCCGCTGTCGCTGATGAAAACCCTCAGGCCTTTTATACCCAGTTCATAATTCATAATGACCGGCTTTTCGGGATCAAGTCCGTTGCCGTAAGTTATGGCGTTTACAAGGGCCTCATGGAGAACGGTTTCTATCTGCCATATCTTTTCCGTGTTGAATTGAATCAGTTTGTTTTTGATCATGCCGACAGCCAGGCCCACAGTTTTAACAGATGACTTTACCGGGAACTTATAGGATAAATGCTGGGAATTATCAATTATTGCAAGCGGTATCGACTTGAGGCCGACCAACCGGGCCAGGGAGCTGATTTCATTTAACAGGGAGTACGAAAAAGAATTTGATTTCATAACCAGGTTTTTTAAATTGACGGCAAAGTCTTCTTTGATCCTGCCGTTAAAAATTATTATTATGTCGTCTTCAATAAAAGGCTCCGAAGGAGGGGGGCGGAAGGAAAGATTATCGAATACAATGACCTTGTTTTCATTCCTCTTTACAAGTACGAAGCTTAAATCCCGGCGGGGTGAAAAGCTTACCTTTTTACTAAAGGTGTCGGCGTAAAGGAGTGAAACCGGAGAGTTATTTTTCATAATTTTGGAAAATCCGCTTTTAAGATTAAAAGAATTATCGTTTTCAAATGAAAGCGAGGCATCGTTGTTACAGGTGATCATGAGAAGGAGTTCCGATTTATTATGCTTTTTAAATATATAAAAGTTTTCTTTGTTTTCACTGATGGTAAGCCAGAGATGATCCGTCTGGATAAAATCCTCGTAGGCTTCTTTTACCATTACATTAAATTTTTTCATAAATCCGCATGTCCCTTACTGCTTTAGACTTTAGTAAATTTCGATAATCGGTATATCTTACACCTTCTCCCGGCCTTAGTAAAAGAATATCGTCCTCGGTAAGGGTTTCACCTGCTTTAATATCCCTGGAAGCATACATGCTTCTCATTGAGAAAGGTTTCGATCGATTTTCAAATTCCGTAATTTTTTTTTCACCCGATCCCATCGCCTTTTCAATATCCCTTATTCCGTTTACCATGGCTTTAAACATCCTGGGATCGAGGGACATCGAGTGATCGGCGCCCGGAATATTTCTGTCTGTAGTAAAATGCCTTTCTATCATGGAAGCGCCTAATGCGGCCGCTCCCAGGGAAAGGTCTATACCAGCCGAATGATCGGAAAATCCCGCGGGTACATGGTACCGGCTATTTAATTTGTGAATAAAGTTCAGATCGACATCACTCGCCTGTACCGGATAATTAGATACGCAGTAGAGGAGTGCAAGGCGCCTGGATCTAAAGATCCCGACAGCCCTGTCGATCTCTTCAAGCCTGGCGAATCCTGTTGATATTATCGTCAGGAAAGGGATTTTAAGGGATTTAAGGGCTATATTATGCAAAAAAGGTTCGTTGGTTATGTCCGAACTCGCCACCTTAATAATAGGTGAGCCTATTTCCAAAAGAAAATCCAGTGAGTCGCCGTCGAAAGGGGTAGCGTAAAACACAAGGCCGAGAGACCTTGCAAATTTGCTTAGCTTATGTAATTCTTCGTAATTAAGCTCAAAAGATTTGAATAATTCAAACGCTTCCGGGGCCAGGTCCTTGTTGTAAAATTTCTCCGTTTTATAAACCTGGAATTTAACCGCATCGGCTCCGCTTTCACAGGCTTTTTCTATAAGGGTTTTAGCGCTCAGAGCATTCCCCATATGATTAATGCCGATCTCTGCAGTAATAAATATCTTTCTTTTGTAATCATTGGAGTAAATAGAATGAATATTATACACTGAAGCTTCCTTAATATGGGATGTAAGCCCGGGATGTATGCCGCTCTATTTCTCCAACCCGAGAAGGGCCGAAGCGTTTGATATATCCTTGTACAAAGAACGGATATTGGCTTTGTTCAAAGATTCCGTAATGTCGCGCACCACCTTTTCGCTTGAGAAAGCCCCGGCAGTTTCGACATTTTCCTGTTTAACAAGGTATGTAGCCAGGTTTTTCCTTTCCTCGGCAAGTTTCGCCTGTGTATTGATAATAGAAGAATCCAAATTTGATTTGAATGTATATAAGGTTTTGCTGTCCTGTATATTTGTGCTTAGATAACTTATGATATTTTCACCGTTGAATTTGGTAGAGTTCACTATCGCGTTTAATTCACGGGTAAGCTGGTCAAAATCAGGGGTTGTCGAAGCAAGTGATTTTTCAAAATTATCAACCTTGTTTTGCATTTCATACAATCCATTCAGGCTCATATTGTCCTTTACGAAACTTTTCTGGAGCTGGTCCATTTTAGCCATATCCGGTGCAATGATCTTATCAGTATTGAAGATGTCTTTCTGATCTGAAACATGGCCCTCTTTGGCGACGGAAAAGTTGTTAACAGTGTTTTTTTTTCTATAAGTCAGGTTGTCGAGAGCGGTTTTTTCAGTTAAGATATCGGATATTTTCATAGGTCCCTCCTCCTAAGAAAACTAAAATCCTTTTTACTATTAATTATATACCATTTATTTAAATTGGTAAAGATATAAATGTTAATTTGTGGGGGTAATTTCGAATTACAGGCTCTCATCTATCATATTGTCAATTTCCTGATGCATGGGCTTGTTTACCTGCCAGGCCGGATTCTGGCTGGAAATATTAAGCAATATACCGCAGGATATCGACATGAAAAACAAAGAAGAACCTCCATAGCTTATGAATGGAAGAGAAACGCCGGTAGGGGGAAAAATGCCGGCCGCTATGCCCATGTTCATAAAAGCATGTATAACAACAAGCATTGTAATACCATAGGCGAGAAGCTGTCCGAATTTGTCCCGGCAATTTCTCGCGATGAGAGTACCTTTTATGAAAAATACCAGATACAGCAGTCCGATCAAAAATGCGCCGATCACTCCGGTTTCTTCAGTTATTACAGAAAAAATGAAATCGGTATGGGGGGTTGGGAGTATACCCATTTTCTGAGTGCTGTTGCCCAGGCCGAGGCCGAAAAATCCCCCTTCCGCGAATGATTTTAACGATTGAATGATATGATAACCGCTTCCGTTCATATCCGACCATGGGTTTAAATATGATAATATCCTCATCTTCCTGTAGGAAACCTGAATAATGAATGTAATCAATACCGGCAGGCTCATTATTATAATTGAAATGATATGCCTTATCGAAGCCCCGCCCGCCAAAAAAATTAGAAAGGAAACGATCAGCAAAAGGGCCGCAGTTGAAAAATTAGATTGAATGAGTATGATAAAAAAGATAGAAGCGACAAGGAGGAGGGGGGGGAGCAGGCCGAATGTGAAGTTTTCAAGCTTTGCCTGTTTTTTTGTCAGAATATAGGCCAGGTATATGATCACTGTGATTTTGGCCATCTCTGAAGGGTTAAATGAAAAAAACCTTAAATCGATCCATCTTCTGGCTCCCCCGCTTTCCCTTCCGATGCCGGGTATAAAGACTGCAAGCAGCAGGACTACCGTAATTAGTACAAGCGCCCTGACATATTTTTTAAGGTTATGATAATCGTATTTCGTGAAAAACAGGAGGCCGATGAATGAGGGTATCGCCCAGAGTATCTGTTTTATTGAAAAATAATATGGATTTTGAGTATATTTTTGAGCTATATAATAACTTGAGCTGTATACGAAAATAATACCGGTGAGGAATAAAATTACAATGATATAGAATAAGGTTTTATCGATTCTGTTCATTTAAATTACCGGTCAGATATTGGATATCATTTTTTGCCTGAACTCTTCAGTGAATCTCTGCAGGGTCGTCCTTTTTACCAGTTCGTTGTCGAGGGCAGGTGAGTTTTTCCTGATATTCCTGTTCAACATATACTTGATGTTGTATTCGGCATTGTCATATATAACATTTATTTTATTGGCGTCGTCCTTTGCCTTGTAAAAATCCAGCAAAGCGTTCTGTTCAAAATCAGGGGCTTCGTCTTTGTATTTTTTTGCCATGGCTGCATAAGTAACCCCCCTGTTGTTATAACATCTCGCTAACTGGCTGTAGATCTCCTTATGCCTGTTCAAATCAGGATTTATATAACCTATCTTGTCAGCGATCGCCTGGTAATATTCGATGGCTTTATCGTACTCAATCTTAGCAAAACTGAAATTATTGGATTTAAAATATATATTACCGAGATTGTAGGAGAGGATAGGATTATGCGGATCGTTTACATACAACCTTGAAAATTCGCTAAAAGCATCGGTATAATCGCCGTACTTATAGTAAAGCCATCCGAGATTATATGAGAGCAGGTCGTCGGATTTGTCCTTTTCAAGAAGCAGGTTTGCTGTTTTGTAATAACCAAAAGCCCTCTCGAGGGCGTCGTCCGGATTTTCGAAATTCAGCCTGTTATAAAAATAGATGTGGCCTAAGTTCGAATAGGGTTTATAATAATTCGGCGAGTAAAGGATCGAATTCTCAAATTGTTTTATAGCCTGGACTATAGCGTTAGTATCTGCTTCGCCCTTATAGGCATAGTAAATTTCACCCAGAAGGTTAAAGGCTTTTCCATTACGGTTATTGAGGATTATTGCGTTGGAGACCTCCTTCATAGCGTTATAATAATCGAGGTTAAGCGTAAGATATCTTCCATGCTCATAGTACGCCTCGTCATATGAAGGTTTAACCGGCATCATTTTTTCGAAAACCAGCTTCGCCCTATCCAATCTCCTGCTGTCAGTATAATGCCTGGCAAGGTCTGTGAGAGTATGAACGTTAACCGCCGCTTTATTGAGATAGTCTATCCTGTTATAATAATTGTCTATGTTCACAGAGTTTGTGAACCTGAGGGCTATATCGAGAAGCCTGTAATAGCTGTCGATATGTCTCAAATGGGCCGGTTTTGAAACATAGTTTTCGTAAAGGCTGTTCGCGTTGGAATATTCCATGACGTCGCCGGTCCTGTCTCCCCATTCAATCTCAGTTAGGCCGATCTTATCCAGGTATTCAAAATTATCAGGCCATCTGTTTGTAAGCCTTCCGTATAATTTTATTGCGTCTTCAAATCTCGGGGGATAAAGGGCATTCTTATAAAAATCCGCATAATTATAGATCGTTCCGATATGATAAGGATTATAACCGAGGGCATCTTCATATTTCTTTTTCGCCCTGTCGAATTGCCTCAAAGCGATATAATTCGAAGCATAAGTACTGTTCCAGTTAAGATCGGGACCGCCTATCTTCGAGTTTTCGAGATTTTTACCGGCTTCAAACTCCTGTTCAGCGTGATCGTAATCCTGAACCTTGAAGTATGTCAAACCCCTTTTATAATGAAGGGAGGCTGTAAAAGGTATCCAGACGATCTGCCATATTGAAATAACGAAAGCAATAATGAATATAATAAAGGTGAAAAAGTACCGGGTTGCTCCGGTGAATTCCCGCCGGAATTCTCTTGCCCGCTTAGCTTCATCCGTATAAATGACCCTTCTCCCGGCTGAAGGAGGCCTTTCCCTCCGTTCTTCTTTTCCTTTAACCAGGGAATCGGGCAGATAACCGTCAGCCAGGGCTTTGATCCTGGATTCACCCTCATCGTTAAGAAGCATCGTAATCATCTGCTTCAGGGAATCCTCGGGTATTTTTGATTCGAGAATTATCTGCCTGACTTTCTTTCTAAGCAAGGGGTCTGAGATCCTGTTGATCTTGTCCCTGATCTTTTGAGCATCCTCGTGGCCTAATTCAGACCGGGACGGCGTTACAGGAATTTCCTGTTTCGGTTCCGGGGCGCTCGGTTTAAATTCAGGCATAGGAATTTCAGGAGTGGTTTCTTCAGGAAGTTTAAATTCGGGAGCCGGTTCAGAAGGGGTTTCAGCATTAAAATCGGGAAATTCGAATTCCTGGGAAGCTTCAGGCGTCCCCGGCACCTCAGGTATTTGAGGGACCTCCGGCATCTCCGGCACCTCCGCCGGCGTCGCCGGCATCGGGAATTCAGGCATAGTGGCTTCCGGTTCTTCAGGCGGGGTAATGCCTGCCATCATATCGGAAATATCAGGCTGGGTAATTTCTTCACGGG
The DNA here is from genome assembly GCA_963768055.1 of uncultured Spirochaetota bacterium. GTDB lineage: Bacteria > Spirochaetota > Brevinematia > Brevinematales > JAOACQ01 > CAVYGN01. The sequence goes on from CAVYGN010000001.1 coordinate 939,980, forward strand.
CAAGTTCTTCCGCCGCAGGAATTTCCATAAATTGAGGTTCAAGAATGGAAGGCCCTTCGCCGGCCCCGGCGGTTTCCTCCCCACCGGTTCTTTCAACCGGCGCAGCGGGCGAGGGTTCAGCGACTATTGCCTCTTCACCGGACTCCAAATTATTTTGAATATCTTCTATATTCGGCGGGGCTGTATCAAGGTCTTCAAGTTCTCTTAAAAGATCGGCGTCTATTTCCTCCGTCTTCGGCGTCGAACCGGCTCCCCCGCTGTCTTTGATAAGTTTTTCGACATTTTCCATATTCTGAATGGGAACGTTCGAAAGATCGTCAAGATTTCCCCGGGACTCTTCCGATTCAATTCCCTTCAATATCTGGTCGGAGGAATAAGAATCTTCCTTACCAAGGTATTTTATTATATTATCATATTTAGCCATCAGGCTTTCCTCTCAATTGCAGTACCTTGAAAATATCGGTAATAACTAAATATTTATTAACGTGCAATCTTTAGGGTACTTCATAAATTATGAAGTAAAAAGGAATAATTTTCAAGCTTCCACAGGTACTTCACCGCAAAGTTAATCTTTCCGGTCAAACTAACTTGCAATCCGACTAAAATGAATTTAAAATAATCTCTCTATAATTTCCGGGTATATAATGCGAGAGGTTTTTAGATGCTTGAAGGAAAAAAGGATTTTCTTGACACTGATGATTTCTCTAAAGAAACTTTACTGAATTTGATTTCCCTGTCTATGGATATTAAAAAAAATAAAAACAATTACAGTTCGGCACTCAAAGAAAAAAAACTGGGAATGATATTTGAAAAATCCTCAACCCGCACCAGGGTATCGTTCGAGGCGGGAATTTACGAACTGGGCGGAATGGGAATATTTTTAAGCTCAAGGGATATTCAGATCGGCAGGGGAGAACCGATAGAAGATACGGCAAAAGTCCTTTCGCGTTATCTTGACGCGATAATGATAAGGACGTTCTCCCAGGATAACGCCCGGATACTGGCCCGGAATGCGGCTATACCCGTCATCAACGGGCTGACCGATCTCCTTCATCCCTGCCAGGCTATGGCCGATTTTCAAACTATATTCGAAAGAAAGGGCGTTCTAAAAGGCCTAAAGATCTGTTTTATAGGCGACGGCAACAATGTTGCGAATTCGCTCGGCCTTCTGGCAAGTAAACTTGGGAACGATTTTTTAATTGCTTCCCCGAAAAAACATGAAATGGACAGGGCTATCGCCTCCCGTATATTATCCAATGCGAAGATTTCCAGCTGTAAGATTTTATTTACAAACGACCCTTCCGAAGCGGCAAAAGCGGCGGACGTTGTCTATACCGACGTCTGGGTATCTATGGGAAAAGAGGGCACAGCCGGTAAAAAAAACAAGGATTTCAAGGGTTTCCAGGTAGATTCATCAATAGTCAAATCTGCGGCCCCGGATTACATTTTTATGCATTGCCTCCCGGCTCACAGGGGCGAGGAAGTTGCGGCTGAAATTATTGACGGCGAACATTCAGTAGTTTTTCAAGAAGCTGAAAACCGCCTTCATTCACAGAAAGCTATCATGCTGGAAATAATGAGGTAAAAAATGCCAAAGGTATGGCAAAAGGACGGCCTTAGAGGGATGAATCCCCACGTCGAGAAATATGAGGTTGGAATGGATTATATTTACGACGGCAGGCTATTTTTTTATGAATTGTCTTCAAGCATGGCGCATTCTATGATGCTTGAGAAAATCGGGGTCTTATCGGAAAAAGAGTATATTGCTATCAGGAATGAGATCAAATCGCTTTTTAAAAAGTATGGAAAAACCGTTTCTCTTGAGATAGGGGACGAGGATATCCATTCTAAACTTGAGAATTTGCTTATAGGCGCGATCGGAGAGGCCGGGAAAAAACTCCATACCGGAAGAAGCCGGAACGACCAGATATTGTCGGTGTTGCGCCTTTATGAAAAGGATATGCTTCTCGATACGGCTCTGGCCTATATAGACTGCCTGGGCGAACTTGCAGCGCTTTCGGACAGGGAGGGAGAAAAAATATTGCCGGGTTATACTCATACAAAACAGGCAATGATCATGAATGTAAAATTTTGGGCGTCCTCTTTTATAGATACCGGGCTTGACAATATTAAAATGATAAAGGCCGTCTATGATATTATAGACGCAAATCCCCTCGGGAGCGGAAGCGGTTTCGGAATTCCCCTTCCCCTGGACAGAGACATGACAGCAAGCCTGTTAGGCTTTCCGCGCGTTCAGGAAAACGCATTAGCCGTACAGAACTCAAGGGGAAAGTTCGAAGCGTTTGTGATCGACACATTATGGGCGATCATGTTCGATTTTTCAAGGCTTGCTTCGGATCTTATCCTTTTTAATATGGATGAATTGAATTATTTGACTGCCGATCCCTCCATAACAACAGGAAGTTCCATTATGCCGCAGAAAAGGAATATGGACGTTATGGAACTGGTAAGAGCAAGAACGCTTACCATGCTGTCGTATTCAACAGCCGTCAAAAGTATATCTGGAGGGCTTATCTCAGGGTATAACAAGGACATTCAGGAGACAAAAGAGCCCCTTATTAAATCATTCGACCTGATAATCGACACCATCTCGGCCGTTAAAGCCGTCATTCAAAATATTAAGTTCGACGAAGCCGCCGTTAAGGCCAGGCTTTCTAAAGGGATTGTCGCGACGGACCTTGCTTTTAAAAAACTTGGAGACGGTTTGACTTTCCGGGACGCTTACAGGGCCGCCGCGAAGATGATAAACGAAATAGAAATCAATGATAAAATCATAAATAAAAGCATAAAAGACAGGGTGTCGAAAGGCTCCCCGAATGCTCTGGATCTGCAGGCGTACAAAAAGGTTCTCGATAATGAAAAAAAATATTTTACCCTGGCCGCGAAAGAGTTTAAGGACAGGCTTATAAAGCTGATAGATTAAGAGGGTAAGAGGAAATGCTCGAAAAAGTGCTTTTCCCTGTTATTATGACCGACCTTACCGAACAGATGGTCGAATGTCTTGGCGGTATCGTACAGAACGGCGTCCGCGAGGTAATGCTTTTCCATGTTCAAAGCGTGTCTGAAATAGCGGCAGGGAATATAAACAGCCAGTATGATGAAAAGATGCTCGAGAGATGGAAGAATATTCTCTCGGAAGCCGGCGTTCATGCCCGGTATAAAATCGTAACCGGGGTTCCCTGGATAGAAATTGTAGATCTGATTGAAAAGGGGAATTTTTCTTTTACCTTCATGGGCTCTCATGGAAATTCATTCCTGGACAGGGTTTTTCTGGGAAGCGTAACTGAGAACGTAATACATCATTCCACCAAACCCGTGCTGATCTATAAAATCCTTAAAATAGGTTCTAAGCCGCCGCCGTTTTGCAGGAATATATTCGGAAAGATACTATACGCTACGGACTTTTCAGAAACGTCGAAAAAATGTATAGGCTACATAGAAAATATGATAACCGGGGAGACCCAGGGGCTTACTATTCTTCATGTCCAGGATATGAGAAATTTGAAGCATGTCGGGCCGGATAAACTTGAAGAATTTAACAGGATAGATCTTGAAAGGCTGGAACAACTCAGGAAGCATTTTGAAGACAGGGGAGTGAAGAGGGTTATGTCTCTTCTGACAAGCGGATATTCAATACCGGAAATCCTCAACTATGCCCGGTCCGAGGAAGCGACGATAATAGTACTGGGCAGAAAGGGTAAAAGCAATTTAAAGGAAATGCTTCTTGGAGGCGTCGCACAAACAATAATCCACAAATCGTCGGTTCCCGTTTTTCTTGTCGAGGAAAACAGCCGTTGATTATAATCCCTGCATCCGTATTTCTTTATGAAACAGTTCCATAAGCCTCCTTGTTTCCATTCCCGGCTTGCCGTTTCCGATCACACGGCCGTCGATTTTAATAACAGGGACTATTTCGGCGGCGGTGCCTGTTAAAAAACATTCTCCGGCGTTATACAGGTCGTATTGGGTCAAAGGCCCGTCACCCGTCTTTAATCCATTTTTACCTGCGAGTTCAAGTATAACATTCCTTGTAATGCCTTCCAGGGCGTTATCAGTAGTGCCGGGAGTCTTAAGCATGCCCCCTGAAATTATAAAAATATTATCGCCTGTGCATTCGGCAACGAAACCGTTATTATTGAGCAGGATAGCCTCCATGCATCCGGCATTTGCAGCTTCAATTTTCGCGAGGGCATTATTCAGATAATTCAATGATTTGATCCTTACATCGAAGGAATCCTGGCCGATCCTTCGCAGGGAAGAGGTTATAATCGAGATCCCGTTTTCATAATACTCCTTCGGATAAATACTGATTTCATCGACTATTATAACTATGGTAGGTTCCCTGCAGCTGAAAGGATTGACGCCCAGGTCTCCTATGCCTCTTGATACGACAAGACGAATATAGGCGTCTTCCCTCCGGTTTTCTTTAAAGACCCCGATAACGGTTTTTTCCATCCCGGCCGGGTCCATTTTAATATCGAGCATGATAGCCTTCGCGCTTTTATAGAGCCTTTCGATATGCTCCCTCAGTTTGAATATCCTGCCGGAATAAGCCCTTATACCCTCGAATACCCCGTCACCGTATAGAAATCCATGATCGAAAACTGAAATTTTAGCATCGTTCCTTTCATAATATTTTCCATCGATATAAATCTTCACTTTAAAAAACCTCCTCTTTACCCTCAAAGATTATATCATAATTGTAAGAAGATTTCACATATACATTCAAACATTGTTCTATTGATGTTTAAACGCATTCCAGCCGATATATTATGATGGGAAATTATTGGCAGGAGTATAATTGTGATTGAAGAAAATATGATTTACATGCTCGCGAAGCCGAAATTATTAAGCGACTTGACTAAAGATGAGATCGAATACATTGCAGGATTAATGGAAACCAGGAATTATAGCGAAAACGAGGATATTTTCCAGGAAGGCGGCGACGGGAACGAATTCTACATAATCCTCTCAGGCAGCGTCTGGGTCAGAAAGAAAGATTCGCTGGGTAAAGAACACCAGCTGACAGTCATCAGCTGCGGCGAATGTTTCGGAGAGATGGCCCTTATAGATGAAATGCCGCGTTCGGCAAGCGTCAGGGCGCTGGAAAAGACAAGAGCCGCCGTATTGACAAGATCGGCCTTTCTCAAAATGAAAAAGGAAAAATTGCCGGTCTATTGCCATATTCTTGAAAATATCGCTCTTGAATTCAGCGGGCGTATGAGAATGATGGACCTGAAATATATCAAGCTGGTAAACCTGGTTTTCTGATCTCAAGAATCGGATACTTCGAGGACTCCCAGACTTCTGAATCTGTCGTAACGCTTCTGCAGAAGCCTGTTGACTGGGATCTTCTTCGATTCATGATAATGGCGGAGCACTGCTTCTTTAACCCTTTTTATCATTTCCTGGTGGTCCCTGTGAGCGCCCCCTCTCGGTTCCGGAATTATTTCCTCGATAACATTGAATTTATATAAGTCTTTCGATGTGAATTTCAAAACCTTGGCCGCGAGTTCCGTCTTTGTCGCGTCCCTGTATAAAATACTCGCGCAGCCCTCCGGTGTTATAACAGAATAAATCGCGTTCTCAAGCATCAGGACCCTGTCCGCTACCGCTATCGCAAGGGCTCCGCCGCTGCCGCCCTCCCCGATTATAGTAGTGACTATAGGGACTTTAAGCGCCGACATTTCATAAAGATTTCTGGCAATGGCCTCGGCCTGCCCCCTTTCCTCGCTCTCGATTCCGCAGAATGCACCGTTAGTATCGACGAAAGTAAGCACCGGAAGATTGTATTTTTCGGCTATTTTCATGATCCTTAAAGCCTTCCTGTATCCTTCGGGGTTCGACATTCCAAAATTCCGGTAGATCCTCTCCTTCGTATCTTTACCCTTCTCCTGGCCAATTATCATGAATTTTTCCTCGCCGATTTTCGCAAAACCGGCAACGATGGCATGGTCGTCCCTGAAAAGCCTGTCCCCATGCAGTTCAATAAATTCATCGAAAATACCCTTCAGATAATCCAGGAAAAGCGGCCTTTTTGGATGCCGGGCGACCTGTACGATCTGCCAGGCCGTCAGATTTTTGTAGATCGTTTCCATTATAAAGTCCTTTTGTTTTTCCAGTTCTGATATTTCGATTGAAAAGTCCATATTTTTATCGGGATTGTTCGACTTTTTCAAATCCTCTATGTTTTTATCAATTTCCTGGACGGGACTTTCAAATTCCAAATAAATGTCAGCCATTATTTCCCTCTGCTTTTTGATTAATTGCCTAAAAATGCGATCGAGCACCTGCACGCAGGTGCTCGAATGATAAACTAGGAGTTTTTACGTTCCTCTTCTTCTTTTTTCATTTCTTCAGCCTGCTTTTTGGCTTTTTCGTATTCGCTCTGGGGGAGAACGTCAAAATGATCGATCTCCATTTCAAAGCGTCCTCTGCCGCTTGTGAGGCTGTTAAGCATGGGGGAATAAGATAGCATTTCGTAATAAGGCGCCAGAGCGTTAATTACTGTCACGTCCTCGGAAATCTTATCCATTCCAATGACTTTTCCTCTTTTTGTCCCGAGGTCGCCCATTACGTTGCCGATATCGTTTTCATCTATGTATATTCTTACTTTGGCAATAGGTTCGAGGATTACGGGTTTTGCCCCTTCGATAGCTAACTTGGTGGCATGCAAACCCGCAATGCGGAAAGACATATCATTGGAATCCACTTCGTGGAACGATCCGTCGTATACAGTGACTTTCAGGTCGACAACCGGATATCCGGCAATGACGCCGCTGTCGCAGGCTTCGAATGCACCCTTCTCAATTGCCGGTACATAATTTTTGGGTATTGACCCCCCGTAAATTTCTTCCGTGAATAAAAATCCCTCATTCCTGGATTGAGGTTCGACGCGCAGATAAACCTCGCCGTACTGGCCATGGCCGCCGCTTTGCTTTTTATGCTTGTAATGGCCTTCAGCCTTCGATGTGATCGTTTCCTTATATGATACCCGGGGAGAACGGGTATCGAAAGAGAGTTTGTATTTATGCTTGATGATATCGAATATTATCCTGCCCTGTATTTCACCCATGCATGACACTACCATCTCCTTTGTGATGTCGTTATAACCGTACTTGAAGGTAGAGTCCTCCTGGGAAATAATATGAAATACCGAGGCAAGCTTATCCTCCGATTTTCTGTCTGTTGAATGAATGGCCACAAAATACGACGGATTAGGCAGCCTTATAGGTTCGTAAATAAGAGGTTTTGTCACATCTGTTACAGTATTGCCGGTTTCAAGCGATTCTATTTTTGTCAGAATGGCTATATCTCCTGCTTCCAGCGTCTGGATTTCCTTTATGTTTTTACCGTTTATCATGTAGATATGTGAAATCTTTTCTTTAATATTTTTATTTACATTCAATAATTCGTCGCCCGTATTTAAAATACCGGACCTGATCCTGCAAAAAGATATCTTGCCTGCAAAAGGATCGATCCTTGTTTTGAAAATAAAGCCGCTGAAGGGTTCGGTCGGATCGGGGTGCCTTTTAAGCGTTTGTTCGGTATGTGTAGGGTCCTTTCCAGCTACTTCACCGATATAAAGGGGGGAAGGCAGATAGGAAATAATTGTGTCGATAAGGGCCGCGGTCCCGATATTGTTGATTGCCGAACCGCATAGTATGGGGATTACCTTGTTGTTTAAAGTACAGGATTTAACGCCGTTTTCTACTTCTTCCGCAGTAAGTTCGATTCCGTTCAGGAATTTTTCTATCAAAGCGTCATCTGTTTCGGCCACTGCGTCGAACAGCTTTTCCCTGTACTCTTTGACTTTATCCATCATATCGGCAGGTATTTCAATCTCTTTTGTACCGCTTTTATCCGTACATAAGGCTTTATTGTGAACCAGGTCGATTATTCCCTTGAAATCCTTGCCTTTTCCGATCGGAAGTTCTATCGGAATGACAGGTTTTTTAAATTTTTTAGTCAGCATTTCGGCAGCCGAGTAAAAATCCGCCGCATCGTCATCCATTTTATTAATAAATACAACCCTTGCTATTTTATAATCGTCGGCAAAGTGCCAATCTTTTTCCGTATCGATCGTAATGCCTTCAGACGCGCTTACTACAAAGACAATACCCTCCGTAACACGGAACGCACTCCGTACTTCGGCCACCAGGTCGGGTATCCCGGGGGTATCTATAATATTTATTTTTATTTCCTTCCATTCGAGAAAAGCCAGCGAGCTCCTGAGGGACATCTTTTTTGAAATCTCCTCCTCGTCGTAATCCATTACCGTAGTCCCTTTTACAACGCTTCCCATTTGTTCTATCTGGCCTGCAGTGAAAAGAAGGGCTTCGGAGAGAGTGGTTTTACCTACATTGGGGGCGCCGGAGATGCTTATATTTCTGATAAATTTGGGATCATAAATTTTCCCCATAAACTCCTCCCTTTAAAAAATTTCGTTTATAATAACATTTTTTTCAAGTAATGACAATTTTACTTTTCTTCTTTCCTGCTTATCAGCATAAATATATCGGTCAGCCTGGCTATATATTCCTTTTTGACCTCTTTGAAATTTGACATGTTGCTATAGGCTATCCTCTCCTTTATTGTAACAAAATTGATGATCAGGGAAATGCAAAGCATTTTATCCATAATAGACATATGCCCGAATTCGAAAGAATTATCCCTCATGATAGATTCCATTTTATCCCACATCGGGTTGATAAAGTTTATTATATCCATCTTTGTCTTGGGAGTTTCGAGAAGGGTTTCGGATAACAGGATCTTAATGATGTTAGAGTTGGTATCGATATAATTGACGGCGATATCAAGCATATCATGGAGAATATTTTTATAATTGTTGCTGGGCTTGACATCTATCGAAGACAGGAGCAAATCCACCTTGCCGAGGTGTTTTTGTAAAATACTTATAAAAAGCCCTTCCTTGCTTGAAAAGTAATAATAAATCATCGCCTTGTTGATCTCGGCTTTTTTAGCGATCTCGTCGATCGATACTCCGTCGAAACCCTTGTCGGCAAAAAGTATTTCCGCGCTTTCGAGAATACTCGATTTAATATCCGGCTTTTCAGTATCCATATAAATTCTCCAAAGAGATATTCTAACATATCGGAGCGCGGTGTTCAAATAAATTATTTGCGATACAAAAGAAAATTTTCGAAAATGTTATTGACTCGTTAATAAACCCTGATTAAACTAGTATTTATGAAATACGCGGGGTTTAATATGAAAATTATCAGGGCGGTTCTTCTTACCGCAGGTTCTATCCTGGCACTGCTTATCCTTGCTTACGCAGGTTACGGGTTTTATTTTTCTTCAAAAGTAAACGCTATGCCCGAAGTAAAGAAATTTACAGACCTTGAAGGCAGGAGGGCGTCCGGTGGAAATTACATAACAAACGATAAAAACGGCGATTATTTAATTTTCCCGGGCAAAAAAAACAAAGACGAGGGAGTTATCATTTATCCCGCAGCTTTCTCGGATGAAAAAGGATATATACCCGAGGCGTTTAAATTCGCGGATGAGGGTTACTCGGTTTTTATCGCGAAAATGCCATTAAGGCTTTCAATGTTGAATACTGAAAACGGCTTGAATTATACTCTGAGTTATAAAAACATAAAAAAATGGTATATTATCGGACACTCCCAGGGCGGCCTCGCAGCATCAGTTTTTGCGGATAAACATCCTGATAAAATCTCCGGCCTGATCCTCATGGCGAGCGGCCCGCTGCCGGATATGAAAAAATCGAAAATTAAATCGCTCCTCTTCTTTGCGACCAGGGACGGCTATTTCAGCAGGGCGGCATTCGAAGCTGCAAAAAAGGGGCTTCCCGCCGATACGGATTATTATACCATAGAGGGCGGGAACCATTCTCAATTCGGGTTATACCCTTTAATGCCGGGAGACAAAAAGGCCGGCATAACGCTCGAAGAACAGCAGAAAGAGGTTATTGCTGAGATCCTGAAATTCCTTAAGTAGCGAAAATCGAAATGCCTATTTATGAAATAATTGAATAACAGTGCTCGTTCCTAACGAACATATCAGCAGATATATAATTATCAGGACAAATTTTTCCCATTTGAGCAGCTTGTATTGTTCGGGCAGCACCCTCCATCCGAGGGCGATTAAAAAACCCAGCACGACCGGCAAAAGAAGGGCATTTATAACCTCAATCCCTATTGTCAGTGAAATTAATGGAATACCTATCAATACAAGAACTGCCGCAAGTATTATAGACCCGCTGTATAAACCGTAAAAAACGGGGGCTTCTTTCCATGTACAGTTCAGGCTGCATGGCACTTTTAATATTTCACCGTATGCCCATGAAGTCGCCAGGGAAACGACTATGGCTGCGATCAAAGCGGCGCCCGTTATGCCGGCGGCGAAAAGTATCCTGCCTATAAAAGATCCCAGGAAGGGCGTAATTGCATCGGCGATCTGCTGTACGTTGTCAAGAGGCGCATTGGGATTGGTTCGTCCGATAGTTGCGGCGGTTACTATCAATACACAGCACATAATGACCTGTGTGACTATAGACCCGGCGGCAGTGTCGAGCCTGCTGAAATTGATTACCTTATGCGACAGGCCTTTATCTACAACCGCGCCCTGCTGGTAAAATATCATCCAGGGCATTATGACAGCCCCGACATTCGCGGCTATAAGTATCCAGAATGATTTACTTTTAATCGGCAGGCTTCCGGCCGCTTGAATTATCGCATGAAAATCAGGCTTTGAGAATACCGCAACTACAATAAATATCAGTTCGAAAAGACCGACAAATAATGCAATCCGCTCGACAATTTTATATTTTCCTGTGCAGGAAATTAATATTAATACCAGAGCGGCTGAAAGTATCATCAGCCATTGCGGTACTCCAAATAATACACTTACGCCCGCTATTCCCGCAAATTCAGTCACAAGGGCGCCTATTGCCGTTACAAACAGGGTAATAACCGATACCCATGCCCATTTTGCGCCGAAAGTATCGCGTATCAATTCCGCATGGCCCTTCCCGGTCGTTATGCCGATCCGTACGGTCAATTCCTGCACAATATACAGAACAGGTACAAGAACCACCTGCAAAATTAAAAGTTTGTACCCCCATTGAGCGCCCGATTGCGCGGCGGTAATTATCGAACCGGCATCGGTATCGGCTAACATAACAGTTAACCCGGGCCCGATTGTTGCAAGCAATACAATCCATGTTAACTTTTTTGATTTTGAAGGGGAAACACTTTTTTTTCCAGGCGAAGGTTCATGAAAGCCCTGCTCCATATTTTATTGCTCCCTCTGCATGTTAATATTGATAATCAATATCATTTATAATATACAGATAAGATTTTGTCAATATTAGCTTTTAAAATTAGCTTTTAAAATCGTTATTTCAGTAAAACAGCCTTTTAACGGTTAAATTTTTTCGGTTTCGAATTTTACGGCCGGATTTATTGGAATGGCTCTCTTTTTCCATCTTCCCGATAAATAATAAAGCAGGCTGGTAATCGCGGTCAGGAATAGGCTCATGACAATTGCAAGCCAGATGCCGTCGATCCCGAGGCCCGTACGGCTCAGAAACCCCGCAAAGGGTATCCTGACCAGGCAGAGCGATACCAGGGTAATCAGCATTGTCGTAATAGTTTTTCCAGCCCCGTTTATAACCCCGTTAGAAACATAAATAAGCGTATAAAAAAGATAGCCCAGGCCGACTATGTGGAAGTATTTTATCCCGTTCACGATCACTTCCGGGTCGCGTACGAATAATTTCATAACCGTTTCGGGGAACAGATAACAAAGCATGGATATCGAAAGCACTACCGGAATATTGACAATAATTCCCCATTTGAATATTTCTTTAATCCTTTCCGGCTTATTCGCGCCCAGATTTTGAGCGGTCAGGGCTGAAACGCTCATCATGACAGCCATTGCCGGCATTGCCACTATTCCGTCTATCCTTCCGGCTATTCCGAACGCTGCGATTGCCGGCGGACCGAAGCTGTTGACAAATACCGTAATAAAACCGTAACCCATGGAAATGAGGATCTGCTGGATAAAAGACGGCAGGCCGATCATCACGATCTTTGAAATTACATATCCTTCTAAAGAAAGCCCTGAGGGATTAACCGGCAGATCGCGGTACTTTACCCTGCTGTAGATTATTCCGGCTATGGTAGCCGTGGAAGAGGCTATAAGGGTCGCGAACGCGGCTCCGTTAAGGCCCAGCCGGGGGATGGGGCCCAGGCCCATGATAAGAACAGGGTCGAGAATAGCGTTTATAACCGTCGAAATGATTATAAATGTCATCGGAGTGACAGTATTGCCTATTCCCCTGAGGATTGAAACAACCAGGGTTGAAAGATACATAAAGATAAAAGAGATAAAAGTGATCTTTAAATAAGAGGAAGCGATCGGCATGATCTCATCGGGTGTTCCAAGGGCCTTAAGGATAAAACCGGAAAATAAAATCCCTGCGGCCGGGATCAGAATAATTATAAAAATCGCTATAGATGCGGAATTGTTTACAACTTTCCGTATCATGGGAAGATTTTTAGCCCCGTATGCCCTTGAAATCATGATCGTTGTGGCAATTGAGGCTCCCGTAGTCAGGGCGAGCATTCCCAGGAAGAGGGGGAAACTTACGGCGACGGCCCCGACAGCATCCCTTCCCAGAAGGTTTCCAACCCATATTGCGTTTATTATCCCGTAGCCGGTAGTCAATAAATTACCCAGCAATACCGGCATTGCAAACCTTATCATGTGGCCCGGAATGCCCCCTGTCGTCAAATCTGTTCCGAAATTCCCTTTCATCATTTCCCTCTCTATTTATTTTATTAATGGAATAGGCATAGCCTTCAATTCTTCCAGTATTTCAGCGATATATTTTTTCACCTCCGCCTCTTCAAAATCAGTCCTTAAGGCGTTAAGATTGTAAACTATAATTCCGAAAGCAGAATCTGTAAGATCTTTCAAGCCGTCGCCTTCCAGCCAGTCGATAATGTGATAATGCAATATACCTTCATATGATAGAGCGGCTAACCTCAGGTCCGGAACGCTTATCAGATCACTTTCCATGAAATATTTAAGCCATTCTTCCATCCTTTTATTGCTGTTTCTCATATTAAGAGACAATTTTTTTTCGAAATCAGGGTTGATGGCTACGGCTTCGATTAAAAGGAGCCTTGCCAGGTCCCGTTTAGTCTGATACATCCATAGCGCGGTCGTTAGAGTCCTGGCGAAGTTCCTGACAAATCCGCATTTTTCATAAACAATGACGCTTTCGACAGTATCCCGGATCAATCCCGAGATCTCGTCATATAAAACTGAAAAAAGTTCTTCCTTGCTTTTAAAATAAAAATAAAAACTCCCGACGGAGATGCCGGCTTCGTCGACAATATCTTTCACCGTGGTATTGTGGTAGCCCTTCCGGGCAAAAACCTCTGTCGCGGTATTCAAAATATGAAGTTTCTTCGCGTCTTTCCTGTCCTGGGTTTCTTTCGATGTTCTGTACGGCATTTTCAATCCTCATTCCAAGTATAGAATGAATACTCATTCTATACTTCATTTTAATATTATTTTTAATATGTGTCAAATTTATTTTAATAAGAGTTTGCTTACGGGTAAACGCGAAGTTAATTTCAATACAGAAAATTTTATTTGACATCCGGGAGGTCTGTAAATATATTTAAAAATCAAATAAAGGGGGCAATATGGCAAAGACTATCACAATTGCAAACGGCGAGTTGACTGTATCGTCTATCATACTAGGTTGCATGAGAATCACCCGGATCTCGAAGAAGGAGGCTTCAAACCTTGTCAGCACCGCCCTGGAAGCAGGGATTAATTTTTTCGATCACGCCGATGTTTACAGCGACGGAAAATGCGAGGAGGTTTTCGCGGAGGCCGTGAATATGACCCCTGCCGTCAGGGAGAAGATCATCCTGCAGACAAAATGCGGCATCGGGAAGGGATCCTACGATTTTTCTAAGGAGCATATTCTTGATGCCGTTAACGGAAGCTTGAAACGTTTGAAAACCGAATACCTGGACGTACTACTCCTTCACCGGCCCGACGCGCTTGTAGAACCGGAAGATGTTGCCGAAGCTTTCGCCCTGCTGCATTCCAGCGGAAAGGTAAGGTATTTCGGGGTAAGCAATCACAATCCGATGCAGATAGAGCTTCTTAACAGGTACATGAACCACAGGATTATTTTCAACCAGCTTCAGCTCAGCATAACAAATACGGGAATGCTGGATTCGGGGCTTAACGTCAACATGAAGAACGAACCGTCCGTAAACAGGGACGGCAGCATCATGGATTACTGCCGGCTGAACGATATTACCGTCCAGGCATGGTCGCCGTTCCAGTACGGCTTTTTTGAAGGCGTATTCCTCGATAATGAAAAATTTCCCGTATTGAACAAAAAGATCGATGAAATAGCCGCTCTGAAGGGAGTCCCGAATACAGCTGTCGCTGTCGCATGGATCCTCAGACATCCCGCAGGAATCCAGGTCATTGTGGGAACGACGAACGCCTCACGTCTGAAGGATATGGCAAAGGCGACGGATATAACCTTATCCCGGCAGGAGTGGTATGAAATCTACCTTGCGGCGGGGAATAAGCTGCCGTGAGGCTTTACGGAAAATGCCTTCAATAATTCATCTGTCATCTCATCCGCTTTTGGATCAAACGAATTGCAAAATACAAAATTGTCCCGATTAAAATTACTATAAACCACCATGGCATATCATGCATATCAAAGCTCCCAACAGCAGCTTGAACCTTGCATTAACATATCGTATCGGATTCAATTCGTCAAGCAACTGACAGGTACGAAATTCGAAGTGCGGCGTCAGTCGACCGTTGACCGATAGATTATGCTAAAATCGGAAATTTTATTATATTTTTACTAATGATAAAATAGTTTTGCGCTTATCATCATATTTAAAAATAATCATATTTAAAAGTTTTTATTGCTTGGTTTGCGCTGTCTGAAGTTAAATAAGGGGCTGCAATGAAAATAATCTTGTTGTTTCTTCTTATTTCAGGTTTATTTCTGATAGTTATCGGCGTAAGGCTCATTATCAGATTGTCAAAGCTATACAAGATGCAGGGCGACATAGAGCTTGCCATAAGCGAAGGCCGGTACGGGAAGGCCCTGGAGCTTTCAAAGGGATATTTTAAAGATTATCGCTCATATTTAGCATATTATTATATGGCAAGGGCATACGAAGGCTTGCAGGATGCGGAAAACGCCGTCAAATACTATGACGATTTAATTACATATTTTGATAAAGAGTTAAGAAAGCATTTCAGGGTAGAGGTTTTGATCAGGATCGGGGACCTGTACAATAAAAATAAGGATTATATCACGGCTTCAGGGTATTATGTACTGGCCCTCAAGGAAGATCCGACGGAGATCATGGCCTTATTCCAGCTTGCCGGAATTTATTATAATTCTAAAAACTATCAGAAGGCAATTACAAACCTGAAAAAAGTCCTTGTTTTAAAACCGGATTCCTGGCAGGCATTCAGCCTTCTGGGAAAGGCCTATAATAAAACAGGCAATTACCAGAAAGCCGCTTATGCTTTTGAAAGCGCGCTGGCGCTCCCGGTAAGCGATATCATTGAAAAGAACGATATCAGCTTCCGGCTGGCTGAAGTCTATACCGATTCGAAATGTTACAACGAGGCGATCAAAGTTCTCAAAACACTTCTTAACGAAAAGGATTATGCCGAAGATTCACTTCTAAAGATCCTCGAGAACATGATACGGATTAACCATCTTGAAGAGGCAATAAATATAGTGGCGGCCTATTCCGGCAAACTCACAAGTAAAACCAAGGATAAAGTTTTTTATATGCTTGGCAGGGCTTATTTCGACCAGTGTTCATATCTGCAGGCGGTCGATTCATGGTTCAAAGCCTACGAGATAAATCCCGATTTTGCCGATCTTAAAGAACTGCTTGAAAGGTACAAGGTGCTGCTTGACAATCCCCTGCTGGAAGACTATTATTCGGGCGATGATGAAATATTCAATGAATTTATTTACAGCCGTCTGGGCCTCCATTCGACCCAGATAGTAATTTTAGAAAAAAGCAGGCATGATATATCCAGGGGTGAAGATATAAGCTGCAGTCTGGAAAAGGGCAATTTTGTAATCTTCAGGGAAGATAATTCAAAATGTCATGTTTTTTTCAGGCGTCCTTATGAAATGAACGTATCCGATTTAAAAAAAATGGAAGAAGCGCTGATGAGCGGCCATGTGGCAAATTTGAAATGCATGCTGTATACCCTTTTCGGAACATCCCGGGAAACCAAGGAGTACGGGTTCTATAAAAAGGTGATGGAATTCAGCGGAGACCAGTTTATCCTGGCATTCTTTAAAAATATATAACGAGGGGCGAGGGTAACTATTCCGCCATCAAACAGGCTCGAAAAATTAAAAAAAGACAGGGAAGGACAATATAGTATAAGAATTAATGATCAATGGAGAATATGTTTCAAGTGGTCGGAAAATAATTCTCATGATGTCGAAATTGCAGATTACCATTAATGGAGGATTATATGAATAAATTACCTAATATACATCCAGGTGAAATTCTGGAGGAAGAATTTTTAAAACCCTATCATATCACTTCTTACAGGCTTGCAAAAGAAACTCATATTCCCGCTACCAGAATTGCGGAAATTTTAAAATTTAAAAGAAAAATTTCAACCGATACCGCATTAAGGCTTTCAAAATTTTTCGGAAATTCTCCGGAATTCTGGCTCGGCCTGCAGATGGAATATGATTTAAGGGAAGAAAAAAACGAAATTAATAAAGATTTAGACATGATTCATAATATTAAAGACCTGGAATTAGCGTGAAGGAACTGTCCGCGAAGGCATGCAAAAAAGGTAAAGAATGGAACAATTTATAGACCTGACCCATATTATAGAAAATTCAATGCCTGTGTATCCGGGAGACCCTGAAGTAGAGTTGAAAAGGATAAAAGAGCTTAAAACTGACGATTATAATGATTTCAGGCTCGGGATCTCGATGCATGCCGGGACGCATATCGATTCGCCGATGCATCTCACAGAAAGGGAAGAATATATATCTTCAATTCCATTGCGGCGGTTTATCGGAGAGGGGCAAGTACTCGATGTCTCATCGCAGCCGGTAATAAAAATGAAACCCGAATATATTGAAAAAATAAAGGACGGCTGCATTGCTTTATTATACACCGGTTTTGATAAAAAAAACGGAAAACCCGAATATTTCGAAGGACATCCGATCGTGGATAAGGAACTTGCCGGATTTTTAATAAAAAGAAATATCAAAATGCTGGGCATCGATATGCCTTCGCCGGACAGGCCTCCCTTCGAGATACATAAAATGCTTTTCGAGCATAACATACTGATAGCGGAGAACCTGACGAATCTTGATAAATTACTGTATGCAGGTTATTTCGAAGTTATGGCTTTCCCATTGAAAATCATGGCCGACAGTTCGATAGCCAGAGTCATCGCAAGGGTACCCTGACAATGGGTTAATGAGTCGGCATTCAAAATCCGGTTTGACACGATGTTATAGTCCTGTTATAATTGTTACGGCCTTTGAAAGCGACAAAAAAGATGAGCCATTCGGGAAATATCGTTTAAGATATAAAAATTTCCAGGAGGCTATCAGTGAAAAAAACCGTTTTGTTACTTTGTTTGTTCGCTCTTCTTATTCCGGGAGCCCTTTTCGGCGCGTCTGTTGAAGGAAAAATACTGGATAAAGTTCCGGCCGAACCAGCAAATCTCGCCGACACAAATCTGCTCGTCCCAAAGCTGAAAGTTTTTAAAAGTGAAATTTCTAAAGCTTATTCGAACTGTGAAGCAGTAATCGAGAAATACTCAACCGCCCCACCGACCATGAATATAGATGATTTAAAGTCTATGCAGGAAATCCAGAAGGTCACAATGTCAATAAATGATGATTATGGTACAGCCAGGGAAAAAATCAGCGGTGAAATTAACGGCATTACCGATGACCGCCAGGCAAAACTCAATGCAATCGACGAAAAATACCATCAACAGATTTCAGATCTTAGTGGTACCGCAAATGACCAGAAGGCTAAAGACTTGAACGCAAAAAGGATTGCCGAGATCGATGCGCAAAACCAGAAATCATGGGCCGATTTGATCACAAAACTCGCTGATTACAAGAAATTACTCAGCGATATGATCGCCGCAAACAGTGCTGTCGTCGCCAAGGCCCTCGCTAAAAAAAGCGGAACGATACAGACCCAGGGTACCCAGCTCCGGTTTCAGTTATTGAAAGCGATTGATCAATATTGTGATACAATAGCTGACCTTGCCGGTATTAAACTGGACGACGATAATTAGAGTTTACGGTTATGTAAAATAAAACGGGAGGCTTCGACACTTCTCCTTGCCGGCGGCATCCGGTGGACTTATGACAAAACATACCCTGTCTTTACTGTCGAAAGCTATTACATGATTGCGGAAAACTTACGGTTGCCGGATAGGAGACGTATTCGCTTATATATGTTTTGCCGGGCTGGTTTTTCTTATTATCCTGGCATTGTTCAGCAGGGAAAAAGTAGTCCGCTAAGTCACACGAAGGGGATTTGCAGACCTTCGGCGCGGTTTCGCAGAAAGTGAATACCGCCACAGTTCAAATTTGAAATACAATGTAGGTTGTTATGAGAACTATGTTTTTATCAGTTCTTTTAATTATTCCTGCAATTTTATCGGCTTTCGAACATCCGAAACAAATCGGCATTGCTTATATTTACAGCGACAAGGTAAATGTCAGAGAAAATCCCGGCTTATCAGGAAAGGTAATTACCAACATAAGCGCCGGAACCGAAATTGAAATACTATCAAAATGCGATAATTTCGACAGAATCGACCAATCTATTGTCCTGGACGCTTATTTTACTAACGGCAACGGAACCATTAAAAAAGCGCCGGTTTATACCAATTCTTTTGTCGATTACTGGTATAAAATTAAAATAAATGATTTAACCGGGTTTGTCTGGGGAGGATTCATAGCGAACAATTATTTAGCAATAGATAAAAATAGTATGAATTTTCTTGTCCTGATAAGAAATTTCAGCGAGCATGTTTCTTATTCTTATCATATCGATCAAACCAAATTTCATAACCGGGGCGATAACAAAGATGCACTTTCATGCAAATTTATTGAAAACAATAAAATAATTTTTGAAAAAAAAGACTTATATGCTATGGGAGAAGCCCGTTTTAAAAATATTACATATGAAGAATACGAGGGCTTTGACGATCCGGTCTTCCTGTTGAAAATCGATTATGAAGATATATCCGAATACGGAGAAGGATCTGGAGAAAGATTCTATTTATTGAGCGCAAATTCAATCGATCAGGAAATTGACGCCTGGGCCGGAGGGGAAGGCGGTTCCAGAAACGAGTATAAAATAATATATCCTACAAATCCTAAAGGGAAGCATAATGAGATTATAGTTGAATATACTTTCTATGATGAGCAAAATAACAAATCGTCTTCAGCAGTAGAATATATATGGGATTCAAAAAATAAGAAATTCTTTAAAAAATAAATGGGTAACTATCCGCGAAGGAGGGCCGCTAGATGGAAGCAGATGTGATGACGACTCTAATGATTTAATGATTTTAACCATCTATCAATTAGATTAAACACTTCATTATTACTATCGTAAACTTTATTAAAATGTTCTCTTGATTTGTCAAATGCCTCTTTTGCTTCATCTTTTTTATTCAATTTTACATAATAAATCCCTTTATACAAAAATAGATTTCCGGACGCTTCATCATTACTTGAAAATTTGATTATCATATTCGAATAAAATTTGTCCAGATCATCATATCTTTTGAATTGTATATAATCGCTATTTATCAGACTTAGCAACTCGGGAAAATCATACATATTGCCAAATGCTTCTTCACAAATTAAATAAGCTTTATCAAATTCGTTTTGTTTTAAATAAATAATAATTTTTCCGTTGTAGCTTAAAAAATCTTTAGGGTCTTGTTTTATCGCTTGATCGATATCTTTTAATAAATTTTCATATTCATTCAAATTAATATATGCATTTGCCGCCAGAATAGCGGCATCTTTTTTATAATAAAAATCCTGATATAATTCAAAAGAATTTCTTGAATATATAATAACATTATTAAAATTTTTTATCTGATAATATGCATACGCCAAATTATAATTAGCATCAGCATTTTTTTTATTCATTTCTACTGTATTTGATAAATATTGTATAGCTTTTTGAAAATTGTTATTTAATAAATATGTCATGCCTATGTAAAACGAAGATATATCATCAAATTTCTTTAAATCTTCGGCTTTTAGCAAATTTTCCCGGGATAAATTGATAAGCTCCTCATCATTTTTAAGCCATTGTTTGTAATATTTTGAATGCACTTCATAATAATAGCACCCCAATGAATAATATAAATCAGCATTATCCGGATATTTTTTAATTAAATTTGATAATATATCTTCAACTTTTAAAGGGTACAAAACAGAAGAACCGCTTGACATCCTTATTTTATATAAATCATCATCCGGCCCTAAGTTGCTGAAAGAAAACAATTCATGCATTATACTTTTTGAAAAATACTTAAGAGCAATATCAACTTTTTTCACCACAATTACCGGATTTTCATTATTCGGATCTTTTTCTTTTAAAATTTCAAATGCGGATTGATATTGTCTGTTTGAAATCAATTGATCTGCATCAGAAATAATGCTTTTTACATTTTCTTCACAGAATAAAGATGAAATGAGGATTAAATTAAACGAAACTATCATTAAAATTTTATTCATATTTTTCTCCGATTAGTTGTATATTATTTGTTAATCTCCTCCAGCATTCCATCCATCGATTCCTTTTAAATTCTTATGACTCATTATACATCTAACAATTTTTTCGGGCAAGGCATTGTGATTTTATCATTATTGAAATAATAGATTTTAAGGTGTTTAAGGGGAGGACCGATCGCGAAGGAAATCTGCAGATGACCCAGATTGCACAGATGAGCGGGGGGCCAAACATAGTTTATCAAAAAACCGTTTGCAAGGGAACAAAAGATCCTTGAATCGATAGATATGGATAGTTATCGGATAGAGGTACAGCAATCGCGACATATACAGGTTGAAGATGATAACTCCGAAATTGATCCGATTCTAATCGGCGGCGGGGGTAGAAAAGCCGAACCTGAACTCGACAGGCTGAGCAATATATTAAAAACCTTCAATGATCAATTCGCCAATATCAATTGGAAAGATGTAGATAAAATAGGGAAAATAATTACCGAAGAACTGCCGGTTAAAGTCTCTGCAGATAAAGCTTACCAGAATGCTATGAAACAAGATGACAGGCAGAATGCCCGGATTGAACATGATAAGGCGCTTGAAAGGGTCATAGTAGAAATGCTTAATGACCATACCGAACTGTTCAAACAATTTAAGGACAACCCCGGTTTTAAGAAATGGCTCGGTGATACGATTTTTAATTCAACCTAAAAGAACAGGGTTGCATAATTCATTCGCGTCCCTTTGCGGACCTTAATCTGCGGTTTCAACTCTTTATTTCCCCCGGGACAGGACCGGCGGCCCCTTTATACATGATATAAGGAAAAAACTTCCTGTCCTCGGTCAATATATGACGGGCAATTAAATCATAAGCCAGGAATTTTATCAATTCATCGAACGTCAGCTCATTGCGTTTGTATTTATCCGAGAGCATACGGGCCTTCTCGATCAGTTCGTTATGGCGTAGGATATGTTCATCTGTGAAAGGAAAACCGGCTTTCCTGATTATCGCTGTCTCATCCTGAAAATGTTTTACAATTGTTTTCAGCAGTCCTTCAATCAATAAAATACACTCATCCCTGGGGCGGCCGCTATGAAATGCGCTCAGAAGCCTGTTAGACGACTCAAAAAGCTCTTTATGCTGTTCATCTATAACCGGATCTCCGCACTCGTCGCTGATATTCCATACCAGCTGCATAAAATCTTTCTCTCCTTCTTTAAGAAAGCCGCCGGATGCCCGGTTGAATTCTGCAATTTCAATCCGGTTCCGGCCCCCCTGTTTGGCCCGGTAAAGGGCCTGATCAGCCAGCGACACAACCTTATTGGGTTCCGGCAGAAAGACCGCAAAAACTGTCGCTATCCCCAGGCTCGCTGTCAGAAAGCCGCCTGTACCGGAATCCGGGTTCCGGATGGAAAGGCCTTTTATGTTTTTCTGCACACGCGCCGCGATAGTTTTTGCTCCATCACTATCCGTTTCGGGCAGTACTAAAACAAATTCTTCTCCGCCGTATCTTGCAGCCAGGTCGGCGGGCCGTGTAATAACGGATTTAATGGCTTTTGCAACCTTCCTGAGGCAATCGTCTCCGGCCAGGTGTCCGAATCGGTCATTGAACATCTTAAAATGATCGATGTCGAGCATGATTAAAGACAAAGGATCGCCCGACCGCCTCGCCCTGTAAAACTCCGAATAGAGCTTTTCATCGAAAAGCCTCCTGTTCCAGAGCCTTGTCAAACTGTCGGTCAGAGCGTCGATCTGGGCAAAATCCCTTTCGATCTCGCGCTGGCGGATAACTTTATCCGCCATCTTATTTAATTCATCCTGCATCTCCTGAGTTGTGCGCAGCACCAGCATGATCGTAATAATAGTATTGAAGAAAATCATTCCAAGATAAAACTGGGTCTGCCCCAGGTCCGGCGTTAATATGCTTGTGAGATTGCGGCTGAAAATGCTCAAAGCCCTCCATATGCATGAAGCCATAAGCAAAAGAAGCATTATTCCCACAATCAGCATTGTTGATTTTCTATTTGTACTGTAATATTTAAGGCATACGTAAACAGTGTATCCGTCAAATAACAGCATCGCGATGCTGAATATGAGCACGCGCATCACATAATCCGGATTAAAAACGCCGTACCAGAATATTGCTGACAATGCGGCTGCAGATACAGCAATACCCGGCGCCCAGGGAATGCGCCGGCCGGCAGAGCTTATAATTCCGGAATTAAAAATCATCCATCCTGGTATAATAAAAATATTTGCGAGAATTACCGAGATCCATACCGGGGCAAGGCCTCTTAAAGTAACCATGAGAACACCAATGGCGACCAGGATTAATCCCATGGCCCAGAATCCGGCAGGCTTGTAATGACTGTGATTTTTCCATACGATCAGCATGGCTATGGTCTGTGAAACCTGCAGAAGTGTGTAAGTAAAAAGGAGCGTCCGGAAGTCTAATTGGATGACAGGCACCTTAGGCCCTCCATTATTGATTATTGAATAATATTATAATAAATCCCGGATAATGACAAGAGCCGCGTTTGTGCGTTGAAAACTGATATGAAATATCATACGATGTTAATTGAAATCGGAGATTCCAGTCAGGTTGATATATTTATCTTATTGACAATATTTTTTCATTTTATTATAATGCCCATCATGCCAAAAACTTTAAAAATAATTTTATAAAAAGGAGAAGATTTATGATTAGGAGAATTTCAGTTTCAGTTTTTTTTCTTTTGTTTTTTGGCGCAATGGTATTCACGGATGATGTAAATCTGCCTAAAAACGGCTCGGCTGTTTATGTAAAATACCAATCGGTTTATTTTTATGTAAATGACAGCGATTTACTGAAAAAAAACGGAGATGTCAAAAACAAGAAAGTGTTTTATTTCGGAAACAAGGTTACGGTGATCGGGAATACCAAGAGAAAGGATAGTTTTTTCCTGTATGTCCAGCTGCCGGATAAAACCAAATATTGGGCCCCTTTGGATTATTTGACGACCAGGTTTATTGTAATAACCGGAAACGATGTTGCCACTTACAGCCAGCCTGATGAAAGTTATGCGACAAAGGTCAAGCTTCAGCCCGGGGTACTCGGTTATTTTGCAAAAGAGGATGGCGGTTTTGTTAATGTCGATTTCAACTGCTATATGCCTGTTAATAACAAGGGAGTATGGCTTGGAAATTTATGGATCAAAAACGAAGGATTTACAGACGATTTAAAAACAGCTGAACAGGCCAGTTATTTAATAATGGCGTATTATTTATTATACGGCAAGGGAACCGATTCAAAGGGTGCGATGAGCGAATTGAAAGCTGGCCTTTCCGCCACCGAAGAAACGGCGATTACTCCTGTATTGAAAGATTTGATATCGAAACTGGGCGGGGCGGCCCCTGCTTCCGTCGAGACGATAGTCGGGAACTATTATACCACGACCATTGATGATTATAAATTGAGAGAAACTCCTGATGCAAACGGGAATGTTATCCGTGCAATTGTAAAAGGAGAAAAATTGAAACTTTTGGAAAAAGGCGATGAAGCTACCGTCGATGGAATAAAAGGCACCTGGGTAAAACTGGAAACGGAAAAGGGCGAGACAGGATGGTGCCTTGATTCTTACCTTGCCGAAGCAAAAGATCAATAGTTGTTAAAAATGTTTAATAAAGGGGCCTCATGCTTATATCTTGATTATAAGGATTCCGGCCCCTGCTTTTTTATAAGTTTTAAAATTCCTCCTTTTTGAGGATTTTTTATCATGATATCTGCCTTATGATTATCGATAAAATAAGGATATTCCTTTCCGGACGCGTTATTCCACTGCTTAATATTAAAAACCTCCCATATTTTTTTGCAGGCCTGGCGGCGCTTGCAGCGGTTTATTTAATTATGCCGTATCCCGATTCCTACCTTACGGGTTTTAACCGCTCCATAAGAATACTGGATAGGAATGAAGAATTGCTCCTCGAATTAACCCCGTACCAATCGGGATTTATGACTTATACCGGACTTGATAAGATATCGCCCGGTTTCCTGGACCTGCTTCTTTATTCCGAAGACAGGAAGTATTATCAGCATATTGGAATAAGGCCGCTTTCAATGGCCCGTGCAATGGCAGGCAACATAAAAAACTGGAGGTTTGTTTCAGGCGGTTCGACTATCACCCAGCAATTGGTTAAGATCCGCTGTGGCATTAAACGCAATAACTGGCTGACCAAATTTCTTGAAATATTCAGGGCTTTAAGGCTAAATATCCATTTTTCGAAACGGGATATCCTCGAATCCTATATTAACCAGGTTTTTATGGGAAATCATACATACGGGGTCGGTGAGGCGGCGAGAGTGTATTTTAACAAGGAAGCGTACAATTTATCCCTGCTTGAATCGGCCGCTTTAATTTGCGTTATAAGAGAACCCAATCACCTTGATTTAAGGAAAAATATGTTCGAAGCCCAGGCAAAAGCCCTGGAATTGCTCGAAAATGCGAAGAAGGACAATATAATTTCCTTAGAAGATTTGAATGCCGCGAAAAGTTCCAGGCTGAATGTTCATTACGAGCATCAAAATCAATATGCCCCGCATTTTGCATTGTGGGCGCTGGAAGAAGCCCGGAAACTGGTCCCGGAACAAGAAAATATCAAGGAAGTTATCACAACACTGGATTTAAAATTATACCTGGACCTTGTCGAAATCTGTAAGAACCGCATCCGGCTTATGAAGAAAAACAACGCTCATGACCTTGGATTGGTATGCATTGACAATCAGTCTATGGAAGTATTAGCCATGGTGGGTTCCCTGGATTATTACAGCGAAGGCGGTATGATTAACGCGGCGCTGATCAAAAGACAGGCCGCATCTACCATGAAGGCCTTTACATATGCACTGGCACTGGATTCCGGGCAGTTTACCGCTTCCACCGTTTTGCCCGATATATATACGGAATTCCCCTCAGTGATAGGGAAATACATACCAAGAAATTATAATTCGCTGTTCCATGGGCCTGTCCGCCTTTCGGTTGCGTTCGGAAGTTCATATAATGTCCCTGCTGTTTATACCTTGAATAAAATCGGCCTGCATGCATATTATAATTTTCTTAAGAAGGTCGGGTTCGATTCCATTGAAAAACCGGCCGATTATTACGGACTCGGCCTGACACTCGGGAATGCCGATGTCACGCTCCTTGAACTGGTAAGGGCCTACAGCATATTTCCGAATTCCGGAAAATACGGCAATATTACAGGATTGAGATTTGTCAGGACGGCAAAGGGTAAAGTTTATAAACCGGTTAAAAAAATTATAGTCAATGTAATACAGCCTGAAACAGCTTTTTTAATAAGCCACATCCTTTCTGATTATAAATATAAAGCCCCGGGGTTCGGCGCTAATTCTCCAATACATTTTCCGTTTCCCCTGGCGGTTAAAACCGGAACTTCAAAGGATTTCAGAGATAATTTTATCGTCGCTTTCGATAAAAACATCACTCTTGGAATATGGAATGGGAATCTTACGGGAGAGCCGATGAGAAATCTCCCGACCGCTGTCGGAGGAGGCATAATTTTGCGGGATATAGCCATATACCTGTCGAACCATGGGCATTCTTTCAGCCAGGCAGTTCCTGACGGATTGAATATAGTTCAGGAGAGGATTTGCAAACTTTCAGGAATGCTTGCCGGGCCGGAATGCGACTCAGATTATGAATATTTCATCAAAGGCACGGAGCCGAAGGATAACTGCGACTGGCATCACAGCCGGACAGTCGAGTTCCCCGATGAATATATGAAATGGGCTTCGGAAAATTATATCGACAAAGTCCGGATTAAGCCTGCCGATGACCTCCGGATAATATACCCGGTCGACGGCGATATATTTCAAATAAGCGCTGAAATACCCGATCGGTCTCAGCAGATAACATTTAAGGCAAATTCGAAATATCCTGATGTGGTATGGTTTATTAACGGCAGGAAGATCGCCGGGGGTAAAAATGCGTTGTGGCAGCTTCAGCCGGGCGAGTTCCAGGTTGAAGCCTGCGCAGATTCGGGGAATGTTTCAAACAGTATAAAAATAATCGTAGTGAAAGAATAAACGGGGAGGTTCAAATGTTTATTTTTAAACGGGCCCTTATTTTTTCTCTGGCAGCTTTGGTGTTCTCTTCCATATATCCTCTCGAAAAGGTAAAAGTAATTTATTTGCAGAAACTGGACAGCGGAAGCGACTTTTCCGAGGGAGGATTTTACAGGAGAGGCAATCTATATGGGGAAGGCGGGCAGCTTACCATTTCTTTTGATAAGCCCGTATTTAAATTATCGGACATTGACGCTATGAAAAGTGAAATACAGAAAAAAATCAAGCTCAAAATTACCCCTGAAATTAAAGGCGAATTCAGGCCTATAGGAACCCAGCAGGCGGCTTTTGTATTCAGGCAAAAACTGAAACCCTCTACCCGGTATGTGGTTGAAATTAACGTGGAGGAAATAAAATCGATCGACGGCGGGAATGTGACCGTTTTAATTAATCATATAAAGCTTGAGAACGGTCAGTTTGAATTCATGACTGAAAAATTGAGGGTTCTTAATTTACGGACTGGGGAAAATCTTGACGATCCGATATTTGTATTTTTTAGCTGGCCCGTCGATCCCAATAATTTGAAAAAAGAATTAAAAATAACGGAAGGATCAGTTTTAAATATCGAATATTCCATATTCTCCGTCATAAACACAAACTATATAGAAAGCAACGGGTTAACCTACGGTTACATCTATAAAAACCCGAGGGCTTTTGAAATATTGACTGCAAAGAGGAAACCCGGAAGTCAGTATTCCATAAGTATAAGCCAGGACCTGCATCCAATAGACGGGGAACTTGGTATGGATAGGGAGTATGAATATTCTTTTAATACTTATAGTCCCCTGAAATACATTGACATTTCAACTGGCGAGTATGATTTTATCAACCAGTCGAAAACTTTCCACCAGGATTCTGAAATCTATTTCCGTTTCAACAACGAACTGGACCAGCGGGTAAATTTAAAAAATTCAATAACCGTCGACCCGCCTGTCAAACATTTGAATTACCAATATAGCGGCAAATCTATAATTGTTACTGCAGATTTTACAGGGGGGCAGAACTATCATATAAAAATCATCCCTCAGGTCAAGGATAAGTACGGCCAGCTAATCAACGGACCTGTCGAAGCGGATATTCCAATTGAGCATTCTTATTCTATTCTTGGAATACCTACCGGGTACATGGTGATGGAAAATTATATCCCTATGATCCTGCCTTTGAAAATCCGGAATATCGATAAAGTGGATTTTTATTATACAATATGCCGGACCAAGGAAGATATTGTTAATTATATCAGCCGGCCTCCAAGTGAAGATGAATTCATGAAAAGCGCCAAATTGAAACAAATTAAGGTTAAGGAGACATGGGATGTATTTTTCAATTACCGCCTGGACCTTGCCCGTTTAATACCGGTTAAACCGCCTTTTATGGTGTATATGGCAGAGGCGGATAAAAAAGTCAGCGAGAATAACCAGGACAGGATAAAACGTGCGGGCATAATCCTTTTTACCGATATGGGTTTGACAGTAAAGAGCGGCCCGTACCAGACTTTAGTATATTTGCGAAGCTTGAAAAGCAACCAGCCTGTATCCGGTGCGAATGTCTATGAAATCCTGTTCGACAAGCAGAACAACCCCGATATCAAGTTAAAAGGTAGAACCGATTCAAAGGGGGTCTGCACCTTCCAGGGCGAATTCCCCATGCCCTTTATTATGGTTGAAAAAGACAATAAGTACTGCATAAATTATGGCAATAATAAGTATTCCAACGATTATGAATATTATGACAACAGTGATTACGGCATGGATTATAATTCGCTGTTTTATAATAAAATATCCCAAAAAAGCATCATCAACAGCGGCGATTACCGTTCATACAATATGCAAAACGCTATGATATTCACCGACCGTTTCCTTTACAAACCGGGTGAAACGATAAATGTTAAGGGAATCATACGTTACCGGTGGGAAGACAGGTGGAATACAACCGAACAGGAAGGCTCTTCACAACCGATCGAATTTAAAGTTTACAACAGCCGTGATGAAGAAATCACGAATACGGCCGTACAGCCGGATGCATGGGGATCTTTCCATTTCAAGATTAATTTGAAAGATTCCGATCCGACAGGTTATTACAGGATCAGTTCCACCAATTATATCGAGTGCAGTTTCAGTGTCCAGGATTTCAAACCGGCAAAAGCCGAGATGAGGATCATTCCAAAGAAAACCGAATATGCCTGGGGGGATAATTTTGAAGCGGACCTTATTCCCTGGTACCTTTTCGGCGCGCCTGTTATCAAACCCGTTGTGTATGATGTAAGCGTCCAGCCGATAGAATTTATAAGTTCAAAATATCCGGATTATCAGTTTTCAAGGCCTGCTGAAGACCAGGGCCAGGAACGCCGCGATTACAGTTTTACCCTGATGTCAGGCACGGATTTGCCCGACAGCTCCGGGAAGTTGTCGATAACCAAACTTATTAAAAACGATATATTTTTCGGTGATGCAGGCATTATCATATCGGCTAATACGGAACTTGACGATAAATCCAGGATTTACGGGAACAGGGCCGACATTACAGTCTTTAATCCGGTCCATGTCGGCATCAGGGTTAATCCTTATTTTGTCAATGCCAATAAAGAATTTAAAATAGATCTTATTGCAGTCGACAACAATGATAATCCTGTAAAAAACCAGGATGTCAAAATGGAAATTGACAAGGTAGATTGGAAATCCTACCAGAAGGTGGGCGTCAACGGCAGGCTGGAATGGTATTCCGAGAATACTAAAACCAGGGTAAAAAGCGCCGACCTGCAGATTGGGAAAGAAGAGTATCCGCTGACCATCAATGAACCGGGATTTTATGAAGTAAAAGTAACATCAAAAATCCGCAGTCATGATATGGTAAGCCATGGTTCTTTTTACGTGTTGGGACCGGGCTGGGTAGGCTGGTCTATGGATAACAGTTATACTATAAGCCTTGACAGCGATAAAAAGGCGTACAGGGTCGGTGATACGGCGTATGTCCTTGTTAAAAATCCCTTCAAATCCGCACATGCCTTGATAACGATGGAGAGGGAAAAGATTTATGAAATCAGACAGGAAGAAATCACCGACAGCATGGCGATGATCCCTATAAGGATCACAAAAGAAAATATACCGAATATATATGTTTCAGTTATGCTCTTTTCAGGAAGGACCGGGACCAACCAGGTTAAAAATGATACGGATTTAGCAAAACCAAGCTACCGCATCGGATATATCGATCTTCCTGTTTATACTGCAGAAAAAAGCCTCAATATTAAAATAATCCCGGACAGAGACAATTTCAAGCCGGGAGAAAATGCCGGGATATCTTTCGAAGTAAAAGATTATAAAGGGAATTTAGTACCGGAGGCTGAACTGACTATATCTGTTGCCGATAAAGGCGTTTTAAACCTTGTCAATTATAAATTGCCCAACCCCCTGGATAACTTCTACGGCCCGAGAAGGCTTTCTGTTTTTACCAGCGAAATGAGGGAATGGATATACGGGCAGCGCTATCTTGCCGAGAAAGGTGAAGTTGTAGGCGGGGATGGTTTCAAGGACGAAAACCTCGGAATGGGAATGATAGTGCCCAGGATGAATTTTAAATATACGGCCTTTTATACTAATAAAATCGTTGTCACCGGCGGAAAGACAAACATTGATTTCACCCTTCCGGACAATCTGACAACCTGGAAGATAATGGTCGTATCCCAGACCAAGGACTCAAGTTTCGGGTACGGGGAGTCACAGTTCAGTGTAAAGAGGCCCCTGATGATTTTGTCGACGCTGCCGAGGATGGTCAGGAATCTTGATTATATTGAAGCTGGAGTGATGATCTTTAATTATACTGAAAAAGGGGGGTATGTTACAGTTGCAATAAGCTGCGACCAGCCGATGAAATTTTTGTTCCCTTTATTGACAAATGTTTACATTGATAAAAATAAGTCGAAAGAAGTCAAGTTCGCTTTTAACGTCCCTGCAATTCAGGCGGAGGAAGCTAAATTTACCATTTCAGGAAAAGTCAACGGAGCTTCCGACGGAGTTAAGGAAACAGTCTGGATAAGAAATCCCATGATCCTTGAAACAACGGCGCTTTATGAGAAAACCACAAACAAGGCTGATGAAAAAATATCTATTACCAGCAATGTGATTCCGGAGTTAAGCAGGGTCGAGTTTAATCTTTCGCAGACTGCTTTTAATGAACTTTCAGGATGCCTTGATTACCTGGTCGAGTATCCTTACGGCTGCCTTGAACAGAAATCGTCAAGCATTTTACCATTGATTCTCGGAGAGGATGTAATTCTTAAGTATGATTTGCTTAAAAATAAAACCGGCAGGGATTTAAGGCAAGTCGTTCAAACGATTTTAGAAGAAATGCCGAAATACCTGGGGGACGATGGTTTTAAATATTGGACGGACAGCATCAATTCAACCAATCCCTACCTCACTGTTTACGCCGGTTTTGTCCTCTGTATGGCAAGGTACCATAAATATTCAATACCCGAAGATTTTTATAACAGGGTCCGGGACCTTGTGAAAGATTATGCCGACGGCAGCGGCAAATATGAAAGCTGGTTCGAAATTTCACCTTATTATCGCGCGCTTGTAAAAAATTACGCATTATTTGTCGCGTCCATGAACGGTTATGAAAATGTCGGGTCGATAAAAAACGCTTACGCAGAACTGAAGGATAAGCTTAAGGATAACCTGTCCGCGCAGGCATACCTGTTAATAGCAGTGAGTAAATATAAAAATTTCGACGGTAAAGACATTATTATTAAGGATATATCGGATAGATTGCTGGCCTCGGCCCAGCTTGACACATCTACATGCTATTTTGCCGGATTTGAAAATTGGGACTGGTTTTATTATAACAGGACTATTTCGACGGCGATTGTTTTACAGGCCCTGCTGGAAGCCGGGATCAATTTTAAAGATAGTCACAAAGTAATAAGATGGCTGACCCTGGCGCGCAAGCAGGGGCGATGGGCCACGACGCATGAGAATGCCATGGTTTTCTGGGCATACAATACATACCTCGGGCAGTTTGAAAAAGAAGAACCGAATTTTGAAGCTACCGGCGATATAAATAAAAAAGAAGTAATCAAAACCCTGTTCGCTTCGAGGAATACACCTGTTTATACGACAAATTATTCCCTTACGGATGAAAAATCGCCAGAACTCGATATAGAGCTACGGAAAAACGGAACCGGGATCCTTTACTATAACATCCGTTACCAGTATGCCCCTGTCAATCCTGTTTATAAAAGGGAAATGGGTTTTAGCCTGGAAAAACAAGTCCTCGATTATGAAACCGGCAAAGAGATCACGGACAATAACTATATAAGGGGTAGGAGATATATAATTAAATTGAACGTATTTTCTGAAAAAACGCGTAATTTTGTCGTCCTTGACGACCAGCTTCCCGCTGGTTTTGAACCAGTCAATCTTGAGTTTGCAACCGAGCAGGCTGAAACTGAAGGAACAAAATCCGCGGTTGAAGGCAATGACCGGGGAAACATGTGGTGGTGGGGAATTTTCAACCACCGTGAGCAGTACAGGGACCGGGTTATATTTACGGCCGATTATTTAATGGCCGGGAAGCATGAATTGTCTTACGTTGTCCGGGCTGCTACAACCGGAAAATTCAGTCAGCCCCAATTAAAAGTGGAGGAAATGTACGATCCTGAAACTTTCGGATCGCTGTCGCAGCCGGGTATAACAGTTAAAGAAGAATGACTGATATGGTATCTGGGCGGTACCGGGATCGAACCAGTGCCTGCGGCCCTGCTTGTGAACTCGTTAGCTGTACTCCGGAAAAAATAAAGAAAATTCTAATGGACCATCAAGTGTTTTGCATATATATTTATTTCTCAATATAATATTGGTCATAAGGCGGTGAAGCTGTGAAAAGAATATATTTCCCCATGTTAATCGCTCTTTGGGTTTTAATCGATTCCTGTTCCGGCTCTCCGGGTCCTTCTTCCGGCGGCTCCGGCAGCGGAGGTTCTCCAAGTTCTATAGTAATTTCCGCAAATGGAACGGGAAACAATGGCGGCTACTACTATTCATACTGGAGCAATGGCCAAGGGACGGTGAAAATGACTTTGGGCTCCGGCGGGGAGTACAGTGTTGACTGGCAAAATTGCGGGGATTTCACCTGCGGTAAAGGCTGGTCTACCGGGAGTGCTCAGAGTATAACCTACAATGCCGCTGCCTGGTCGCCGTCCGGAAACGCTTATCTGGCTGTCTACGGTTGGACGACAAGCCCGCTAATAGAATATTACATTGTTGATAGCTGGGGCAGTTGGAGGCCTGCCTACGTTCATGTGGGAACAGTTGTTTCTGATGGGGGTACATACGATATATATACGAATGTGCAGGTAAACCAGCCTTCCATTGTCGGCAATGCGACTTTTACGCAGTGGTGGAGCGTCCGGCAGTCGGCGAGAACAACCGGGGGCGACAACACCATAACTACTGCCAACCACTTTAACGCGTGGAAGAGCCTCGGAGCGACTCTGGGTACTTTCAATTACCAGATAGTGCTTGTAGAGGGATATGAAAGCAGCGGGTTTGCCGACATCACGGTAGGCGGCACCGGTACGAATTGACAATCGTAGCGTAAACGCCATCGGCACTGTCTATCATTTTAAATGGCTCGTTTGCCCTTGAAATAGTAAAAAATAAAACCTGCAGGTAAAGATAAAAGTCATATCATGTTCTTTGAGGTGAAGGGACTGATCACATTCGGTGAGATTCAGTAATACGATCATTCCCGTCATTGACTTTTACGCCCATAATTAAAAGCCACAAAGTAAGTGAAAATTCCGCAATCGCACTAACCACCCAGCATGGGTAAGATATTACTTCGTAGCGCGGAAAAAGGAAAAACTGAAGAAACCATATAAGAACGGCAAAACAATCGATTATCAGCAATATGCCCAAAATTCCGGGAAGGAAGCCCGACTTGAAAACCAAATAACCGAGAGGAAAAAGCCAGGCGCCATAAAATATCTGGGCGATAATAAATCCATTTTTGTACAAATTAATAGATAACATCGCTTGCGCCTGTAACTGAGCTGCCTGGAATACCTTCAGGTAATCGGCGCCGTTTAAAAGCAGAAGACCAGCAAATAGATTAAGCATACTTAAACACTGTATTGCGACACCGACCAAGTTTAGCAAAACGAACAGTAAAGCGAGATTTTTATTAACAGATTTTAATAACACGTATAAAGCCCAGGCAGCCAAAAGGAAAAAAACAGCCGAGAGAAGACCGGTTATAAAACCGATACGGAATAGCAATTCATGAGTCATTATGTTATTGACTACTATTGCGGCATCTCCAAATGAAAAGCGGCCGAATACATCTGCAAAGATCGAAGTAACAATGAACATAAGATAAAAGAACCCTGCGATTCTCGCGGTTTTTTTCTTAGAATTCATTTTCTATCCTCCTTTTTTGATATAAACCGAGATTTCCCAAATGGCTCATCTTTTTTACCATTCTCGAAAGCTCTTTCAATTCCATAAAAATTATATAAAGACCAAAACATCATGTCAACCGGGCGAATTGCTTTATAATAAATCAAAATCGAAACGGAAGGATTATCATCGCATTATCATCAATGATGGAATCGACGGAGAAAAGACCTTTAATTGTCACACTTAATAATCCGTGAAATCCTCCAAAATTATCCCGCAGTCAATGCTTGAGAAAAGTGACTATTGATATGATATTATGAAAAGTTACGATTTTACAGCTGCTGCAGCCCGGACAAATCAGTGTCAATCCGCGGAATCGGTGGTTTCAACCCCGGTGTTCCCGGGATATGTGGGCGGTACTGGGATCGAACCGGTGCCTGCGGCCCTGCGTGTCGAGTTTCTTGCATCGGAAGCAATTAAATTGCCTTCGAAAAATACCTGAAAATAGTGGTACAATAATGGTACAAGTTTGGTACAACTCGAAATTAATTATAATCATGATAATTAATATTTTAAAAAATCAAACCTTATCAGCTTGTTTTATTTCATAGGTATAATTACAATAATTAATAAAAAAGGAAAATTATGCCTACAATATCGATGTTTTTTGGAATTATAATTCGCATGTATCTTGGTAAAAAGGAGCATAATCCGCCTCATTTTCATGCGTATTATCAGGAATTTAAAGGTACATTTGATATAGAAAAATGTTCATTAATTGATGGAAATATCCCGGTTAAACAAAAAAAGTTAATAGAAGCCTGGGCTGAACTTCATAAAGAAGAACTTCTTGCAGACTGGAACTTAGCTGTCAATAACGAATTACCTTATAAAATAGAACCGCTTAAATAGAGGGGTGTAATATGTACATTGGGATAAAAGCAGTTCAACCAGTTGAAAACCATCATTTGCTAATAACTTTTGATAATGGAGAAGAAAAGATTTTTGATATGAATGAATATCTGGATAAAGGAATATTTGCCGAATTAAAGAATGAAAATTTATTCAGAACAGTTCATGTTATTTTTGATACAATAGAATGGGAAAATGGAGCGGACTTAGACCCCGAATTAATTTATCAGGAAAGTAAGAAATTAGTAGATGCCTTGACTCAATAGTAATTCATTAATTACAGAAATTTAATTATTATCTGATCGCAAGCGATGATCTCCTGGCGAGTTACGCGCTTGTTGCGAAATTTCGCCTTGATGAACTGCGAGAACTCGGCTTTCAGGATGCCATATAAGACTTTGTACTTTTTATTCCCGGTAATTTATCACATATTACTTTTGCAACGCCGACTATTTGTTGAATTTCATCGAAATACTGATTCATGATTCTGACGCTTTTACCACAGAAATAACGACAGGAAAACCGAACCACGGTGAAAAGTGGACCGCTGCTGCAGCCCGGGCAAATCTGTGTCAATCTGCGGAATCTGTGGTTTCAACCCCGGTGTTCCCGGGGTATCTGGGCGGTACTGGGATCGAACCAGTGCCTGCGGCCCTGCGTGTCGAGCTATCCGCCCCGGCTTTAATAAGCGGATTAGCGCACTCTTTATTGCCGTATTCCATGGCCCAGATAAAAGCGGTGTTTCCGTTAAAATCACTTGCATTTATATTACCGCCGCTTTTCAGATGCGAGCTTATAAAGTTGCTGTCATTGAGTCTTCGGTATTTCCGGTAGTGAAAACTCCCGGTGATGCGGTCATTCCTTTCCAGATCCGGTTGATAAAAACCGCACCGATTAAGGCTTTCCCTCCAAAAGATTTTAGAGCATTTTACCCGGATGTGTTGGACGTCTCTTAGTGATAGTCTTCGTAATCAATTGATGCTGACGGTTATATAAACGCTGCCTATACTTGCAGAACTAGAGCCCAATGGTTTTGCTATAAAAATCAAAAAATCGTCTTTCTTCAATTTAACGGTTATGGATTGGTTTTTAGACTTTTTTTCAGCCATTTCAGGTGTAGATTCTCCCAAATCGTTGCCCAGTTGATAATCATAGAATATCGGGATATCCACATTCCAGAAAGCATTCCGATTGGTATAAACCAGGATTTTAGTCCGATAATTTTGTGCGCTGATGTCATGGTATGCGCCTCTATTAAATTCAAATTTATAAATGCCGGCTACTTTTGCAATGTATTCTGTCCCTTTTTTATTGGCTGATAAAATCTCGATTTCTTCATTTTGATTATTTTCCCCTTTCGCAGATACGGAGTTTTTAAAAACCACAGCCTTTGTCTGCCCTTCCGATATAGTTATATTAGTGAATGACAATGATTCATCTCCCTTCCTTAATTCTATCCTGTTCCCTTTTCCGGCTTCGATACCCGGGATTATAAGCTCGCCGGAATCGTCAGTTTTGCCGGTCTTTTTCCCGTTAAGATAAACGTCGATGCCGCCCTCCATCGTCTCTACCATCAATTCCCCGGATGGGTTGTATACAAGCTCGTTCGTTTTTCCGCTCTCGATCTGCACTATCTTCCTGAGGGCTTCCACGTCTGAATTCTCCTGCTTCAGGCTTATATCGATAGATTGGCCGGCTATGAACTTGTCGAAGTAACCGTCCAGGCTGTCTACAGCCTTTACGAAGGAGTCGTTTATGAAAATCCTGTACTTTACGTTTTTCGGCTTTACTGCAAGCCTTAAATATCCGAGCGAAATGGCCTTTCCGACTAAAAGGCCGGAAACGTCGAGTATCATTTTATCGACGGTATCGAAAATTTCAAGGCCCGCGTCCCCCTTGTAAGTCCTTGTAAACAATACCTGGCCGTTGACAACGTTATAAACGAAAACGTTTATTGTTATAATCCCTGTTTTGTCATTAAGTGTATAATCACCGGTGATAACCTGTTCAGTTGAAAAATGCTGGGCGATATTGATAGCCCTGCTTCCTTCAAGCTCCTTAAGGCTCCAGAAATTTGTGCCCCCTGCTATTTCTTCCACATCCTTATAAGGAGTAATGTTTTTAGATATCTTTGAGAGAAAGGTGGATAATGATTTTGTCATGAGTATGTTTATGTTGTCCTGGTTCGATTTTCCCCTGTTTATGAATCCGGCGACAGTCGCGGATTTCATCTCAAGCTGCTGGGGACGCATAAAACCGGCACATATGAATAGTATTATTAAGACGGTCAGTATCTTTTTAATTGCCATAAACCCTTCTTTAAAATATTTTATTCAGGATTTCTCATTTAGCATATTGTAATTCCAAAAATCCGAGTCCCAATGCATTTTACCAATATTTTATCAACCTTATCAGGGCATGTCAACATAATTTAAGTCTCTTTCCAGTCTAAGACGGACTGATAAACAGTAAAATTCATTCTTTTCATAAAATTCGACAACAGGTTACCCATTGTTTTTTTTATTACATTCAAATCCTTACACAGCTTCCAATGCCAAATCCCGAAGCCGGTCTATCTTTTCGAGTATTACTTCAAACATTTTCTTCGGAACAGCAACTTCAGCCATCTGGAATTGTATACCGAGCATGGCTTATCACCTTTGCACCGATCTTGACCAGCTTATCACGGAGCGTTGTCAATGACCAATGCCGAATAGACATTTGCAAAGCAACTCGCCGAAGAAAGTTCCCAAGGTTATATGCAAGAGCGAACAACTGCAATCTCACCTGATTGTCAGCAAAGTCGTGGCATGACAGTTTCGTCCATTTGATAGCGTTCTCGCCTTGCTTGATCCACTGCTCCGCTGTTCCTCTCATGTTGAAGAACCTGACTACCTTTTTCAGCTGCCATCGGAGGTTGTTTACGATAAAGCCGACGCGAGGGAACAATTCTCAACGATGCCATTCAACCTTCGCGATCACACGGCGTCCATGTTCCCAGCTAACTGCCTTGTAGAAGAAGCAGGAAGCCGAATCGTGTAAAGAAAATCCTTTGATTCGAGGTATTCATAAATATCCGGATTCGCGAAAGCGGCATCACCCCTGAAGTAGCGATCCCGCTTCAAGGTCGCCGGACTGGTTGAAGCAGCCTTACATTCCATAGCACGACCGCCGACAACTCGCCGCATTGCCGGATCAATATACAACCTGTCGGCATTGTTTGTGTCTTCATATCCAGCAATCCTTGAGAAAACAGACTGTCGGAGTTGAGCCCCAAGGGAATGGCGTGTTTTTACCAGGGCGGCTATCAGAATGACAGCATTCTGAAATTTTTGTTAGTCCTAAAGCATAGTCAAGTTCTCGGTATGCAAGCAATTCATACCTCAAGCTTGGAAAAAGCATGCATCCCGGGTGAAATTCATCGAATATGTTTCATGGAGTTTTTCAATAACATGATTATCATCGCATTATCATCAATGATGGAATCGACGGAGAAAAGACCTTTAATTGTCACACTTAATAATCCGTGGAATCCTTTCAAAATTATCCTTCAGTCAATGCTTGAGAAAAGTGACTATTGATATGATATTGTGAAAAGTTACGATGATTACCGCTGCTGCAGCCCGGGCAAATCTGTGTCAATCTGCGGAATCTGTGGTTTCAACCCCGGTGTTCCCGGGGTATCTGGGCGGTACTGGGATCGAACCAGTGACCCCCTGCGTGTCGAGCAGGTACTCTGAACCAACTGAGCTAACCGCCCTTTATCATTGTGGTCGATGCCGGGCTCGAACCGGCGACCTCATGCATGTGAGGCATGCGCTCTAACCAGCTGAGCTAATCGACCGGGAATCAGGCCTCCGGCAGGGTGTAATTATATTATAGAAAAATTTTTTTATCAAATTTAAAAGTTGATTTAAGGATCAAAATTTACATGGAGACACTGAGCCGCGGAGATTTATCCGTGTAAAACCCCGGTAGGCCCGAAGTTAGAAAGCAGGATGGAATTATTTGACTAACAGCTTATCGGCCTTCCAGAACATCAAAAGGGATTCGAAGGATGAAATCGAGGAAGCGTTATCGTAAATTTCAACCTGGTACGAGCCGTCTTTCTGGGAAACGATATCTAAAAGGCCCTTGCAATTTTTCCTTAGCGAAGCCAGGAACAGCCCCAATAGTCCCGCATCTTTATCTGTCTCTGCCTTTAACAAATATATCTTTTTCCCGGTGTTAACCAATTCGCTTTCGGAAGGCGGGGCGTTAAGGTCCCCGTTTTTCCGGCAGAGCCATTTAACATAGCTTAGCTGGGCGCTTGTCAGATCATGGAACCACAAACCTACAATATTGCCGTTCGAACGGACGACTGAAGCGGGCAGGGTCTGGTCGCCCACTATGATTTTGACCTTGTCGCCGGGCACAAGAAGACTGTTGACCCTTATGCCTATCCCCTGGGGGGATATGTCGATAACCTCGCAGGAATCGACTTTCCCGTTTCTTTCATAGGAAACTTGCAGATTGACCGCGGCCCTCGGCAGGGCCCTTATATCTCCGGTTTCGGCCATATTTAAATTATTCATACTGTATACCCCAATCCCCGACTATTCTTACCCTATACCATTATAGAATATCAATAATAAAATTTCAACATCGCCCTTTCCTGATATGAATATAATATTGGACTGATAAAGAGTATATGCGTAAGATGGATATTTTATTATATTGATATTATTGTAATAAATTTAATTTTTAAAATTAATTTATTTTTAAAGCCTGCCGTTTATATAATATGGCCGCAGTATACGGAAAATAGGGGGAGGCTGTGTTTTCCTATAAAAAATTATTCGAACAGTGCGATCATCCCTTTGCGATTATTAACGGGCAGGGGGGCATTATCGAACTCAATAAAAGTTTCAGGACGTTATTTCCCGGTAAGGAAAAGCCCAACCTGAAAGGTTATTTACCGCCGGATTTTCATATCGCTTTTGAAACGGCTCTTAAAAAAGCGGGGGAAAACATTCCCTCCAGGTTTGAAATAATCGATAATTTTCATATACATACCGAACCCAGCTGCCTTGTCGAACTCTTCCCTTTTGAGGAAAACCCCGTAGTGATTTTAGCCGTTATAACCGATATAACGGAGACAAAAAGAAGGGAGAATTCCCTTATTATGGCGTCTTCCGGCTGGCGCCTTATTATCGATTCGATAACGGACGCCATATGCCTCACCGATCCGGACGGCCAGGTTATACGCCTCAATTCGATGTTTGCAAATGTCGTAAAAGCCGGATTTCTTGACGTACTCGGCAAAAGCCTTTTCTCATACTTTCCCGGCCTGTCGGGGCCGCATGAACAGATGAAAAGCGGCGCTGTCAAGGGAAGATACCGGGGCGAATTCGAATGGTCCGGCTTCATTTTCAGGATCATAGCATACCCTTACAGGAGCGAGACCGACAGGATATCGGGGATAATTTATATATTTCAGGACATCACGGATGAAAAAAAAGCTGAAAGGGCTTTAAAAGAGGCGGAAGTCCGACTTTCGGAAATCATGGACGCAATAGCCTCCCCGATCTTTTTCAAGGACCTTGACAATGTTTACAGGGGATGCAATAAGGCTTTCAGCGATTACGTGGGTTTCCCGGTCGAAAAGATCATCGGGGGTACGATGTTCGATATTTTCCCTAAAGAAAGGGCCGAACTTTACCTGAAAAGGGACGATGAGCTTATCATCAGGGGGGGAAGGCAGAGTTTTGAAACGAAGGACCTTTTCGCGGACGGTACCGTCAGGAATGTCATAGTCAATAAATCGCTGATCTTCAGCAATAAAAGCGAGCCTGAAGGGATTGTAGGAATAATAGTGGATATTACGGACCTCAAAAAAGCCGAGGAAAGGATCAGTGCGGACCTCAGGGAAAAGGAGGTCCTGTTAAAAGAAATTCACCACAGGGTGAAAAACAACCTCAATATCATCGGGTCTCTTCTCGGTCTGAAAAGGGACAGTGCGGATAATCCTGAAGTTAGGGATGTTCTTACCGAAAGCATATCGAGGGTCTATTCCATGGCCCTGATCCATGAAAAACTGTACAGGTCCGAGAATTTATCCATGATCAAGGTCTGTGATTACCTTGACAGCATTTCAGGTTCGGTTCTTTCCAATTATAACCTGAATATTCCCATTAAAATCGAAAAAACATGCACCGATATCTGCCTTGATATCGAAAAAATGATACCTTTCGGCCTTATAATAAACGAATTAATGACTAATTCCATCAAATATGCCTTTGGGACGAGTACCAAAGGCACAAGTGTTTTCAGCGAAACTAATGAGGGGACAATATGGATCGTTGTAGAGACGACCGGGAAAGGGATGATCAGGCTTGTTTACCGTGACAACGGGCCGGGCATACCCGCAAGCGTTAACACCGATAATCCCGTTACGCTCGGCATGCAGTTGATAAGGGACCTTGTTAAACAACTTCATGGAAATATGATGATAATCAGGAACATGGGAACGCATTACGAGATCGAATTTCCATATGCTGATAAAGAATGCTGAAAAAAGGCTGAATACATGCTCAATTTTTATTTAATTATCATTGTTTTGGGTCTGGCGGCAGGCTCTTTTCTAATGATCCGATGGCTTATGGGATTTGTAAAGCCCGATATTGTCACAAATAGAATTTCCAGGCTCATTGCCCTTAAAAATTATAGCGAGGCCCTGGATACCGGCCTCAAGCTGATAAAAGAAAAAGCCTCGTCGTATTCTTTGCTCCAGAATATAGCAAAGGCTTACGAAGGGCTTTACCAGTACAGGCATGCGATAGAATTTTATGAGAAAAGCATTGTATTACTAAAAAGGGAAAGCCAATTGTCCCTGAGGCACGATATCTACAATAAGCTTGCAGAATTATATATGATTATCCGCGAACCGGATAGCGCCCTCGGATATTACAATCTTATTCTAAGGGAAAATAGAAACAATATGAAGGCGCTTTTTTTTTCAGCCAAGCTTCTTCACTTTCAAAAACAGCTGCAGAAATCGAGGGAACGGCTTGAAATTTACATTAAGGCCAGGCCTAATGAAATCGTTCCGCTCCTGCTTCTTGCAAATGTTTATTACGAACAGGGGGAATATCCGAAATCCCTCGGAATACTGGATGTGATCGGCAGACAAACCGATGAAATGGCATCGCTGCGCGATGAAGAAATTTTATTTCTGCAGGCTAAAAATCAAGTCGGGCTGAAAAATTTTTCGAAAGCGCTGCCGTATCTTAAAAACCTTCTTGACAGGGGCTCGATGACCGGGGAAGCTCTCCCTTTATATATAATCGCCCTTGTTCGCGATAAAAAAATCAACGCGGCCATGATTCTTTATAGCGACAACCAGTCGGTTCTGGGGTCCAGGAAAATGGATGTAATGTATGAGATAGCAGAGGCCTATTTCGACGAGGGCGATATCTATAAAGCCCTGGATACCTGGAAAAAGGTGTCCGAAGAGAACCCGAATTTTCTCGACATTAAAAATATTATGTCCAGGTATAAGGTTCTATTTGAAAATGTTGCTCTTGCGAAATATTTCACGGCCGATGAGAACGAATTCCAGGAATACGTACTTAAGAAGTTCCAGGCCCCGATGAATGCTGTTATCGAGCGGGGAAGAGACTATTGGATCATTAAAAGCGGAAAGGAGGCGGTGGTCCTTTACCGCAAAGCCGGCCAGATATCGCCCGATGCCATGAATAGAATTACAGATACCCTGAAAGGAAATTCTCTTTACGGCATATATTCCTATATTTATACATTATTCGGAGTTGAGGAAAGCTGCAAGGAGTATACCTTTTATAAAAGTTCTAAGGAAATATCCGGAAAAGATTTTGTGGATTTTTTTATTAACGATAATATCGCCGAACCGGAAGAAAGAGGTGAATGATTATGGAAAAAGAAAAAATACTGATTGTCGAAGATGAAATTA
The DNA here is from genome assembly GCA_963768055.1 of uncultured Spirochaetota bacterium. GTDB lineage: Bacteria > Spirochaetota > Brevinematia > Brevinematales > JAOACQ01 > CAVYGN01. The sequence goes on from CAVYGN010000001.1 coordinate 983,231, forward strand.
TTATAGCCAGGGATACGGAATCGAGGCTTAAGAAAATAGGTTACAATGTTACAGGCATAGCCGAGACCCATGAGGAGACTTTGACATTGATTGAAAAAGAAACGCCGGATCTGATCTTGATGGATATTAAAATAAGGGGGCAGGTAGACGGGATCAGCTCCGCAATCGAAATATGGGAACGATTCAAAATACCCGTAATATTCCTGACCGCGTATTCCGACGACGTTACCCTTGCCAGGGCAAGGTTATCGAATTTCTACGGCTTCCTTATAAAACCGATAAAGGAGAACGAATTTAAAATTGCGGTGGAAAACGCGCTTTACAAGGCTCATGGCGATTCTTTAATGAAATTATCGGCGGACTATTTTTTATCAATCCTTGAAAACCTTACCCTGGGGATCATTGCATCCGATAACGACAATTTCATAGTCTATATGAACGAAAAAGCCTGTTCCTGGCTGGAACTTACAGAAGAACCTGTCGGGCTCAATATTAACGAGGTTTTCGTTAAAACCGGCGAACCTAAGGAAGAGCCTGATGAATTTCTTAAAAAATCCGTGCAGTTGATTTTAAAGGGCGGTAAAAAAATAAACGCCTTTTACGGGATTTACAATATTAACTGGAAGAACGAACGCATGGGAACAGTCATTCAATTCATAAAGACTAAGGCCTGCGGCTAAACCCCGACTCTTTCTTTAAACAAAATTCCTTTTTTTATTTTTAATTATTTGTGTAAATATGCCGTATATTCTATAGTATTAGGACTTTAAGACGCCGGAGGCACTATCGAATGACAGTCATGCTTAACGGTGAAACGCTCGACGTCACATTTGAGAATGAGAAAACCGTTTTTGACGTCGTGGAATCTCTCAGCAAAGAATTGAATAAAAAAGAGATAATTATTACATCGATAAACCTCGATAATAAAAATTATAATATAGATGACGATGAATTGAATAAAATATATATTGAAAAAATTAAATCAATGGACGTCGAAGCATCCACCAAAGAGGAGCTTGTAGAAACCCTCCTTGAAGAATGTAAAAAAGTTCTTGGCAATATCGCTGCAGATATAAGGGAAAATTCCTTTACCCATGCCGGGGAATTCTCAGAACTTCTGGCATGGGTAAAAGAGACCCTTGAAACGATCAACCGCCTTGCTTTCTTCAATCTGGCCGAGGCTAAATTGATCACATCGACTATAGACCAGATAAAGACTTTTTCCGATAACGAAGACAGGGACAAAACCAGGTACGGGTCTATAGTAAGCATCATCGAAAGTCTTATTAAATATATAGACGCTCTAAGGTTTAAATTTTCAGCGAACTATTCGATAAGCAGGGAGGAAATTTTAGAAGCGGTAGGCGAAAGCCTTACCATACTTCCCGAGATTTCCGAAGCTTTTCAGATGGGTAAGGACCGTGAGGCCTTCGATAAGATCAATAAAATAATAAGCGTTCTTGAAATTTGTTCGGTTTATCTAAGAAAAAACTACGATAAATTTTCCGATATGGAAAAAACTGATATCGGCAATTTATATGAAGATATCAATGTCCTTCTGACTCGGATCGTTGAAGCTTTCGAGAACAGCGATGCGGTCCTTTTGGGGGACCTGTTGGAATATGAGCTTCCTGAAAAGCTTGAAAGTTATAAACGGATAATATTAAAAGGATGAGTCATGGATCTTGCAGCCTTTGAATTAAATGAAAATGATTTAAAATATATTGCCGATCTCGTTTATGAAAATTGCGGGATCGTCTTTAAAGATTCGAATTTAAGCGTGCTTATCAGCCGGATTTCCACAAAATTGAAGGAAAAAAATCTCGCTTCTTACGAATATCTGAAATTGTTAAGAACGAATAAAAATGAACTCGCCGCATTTATAGATTTCGTTACTACAAATTTTACGAGTTTTTTCAGGAATCCGAAACAATTTGAAATATTAAAGGAAGATATTCTGCCGGAGGTCGTCAAAAGGAATTCCGCCTCAAAAATTGTCAAGATCTGGAGCGCGGGTTGTTCCACAGGCGAAGAGGCTTACTCAATTTTAATGGTCGTCGATGATTTTTTCAGGGAAAGCAATCTGGCCGCAGGGGGCTGGCGTTATCAAATCGTCGCATCGGATATAAGCCTGGAAAGCCTGTTTTTTGCAAAAGAGGGTAAATATTCGGAGAAAAATATTGAAAAAATTGAAAATCAATACATTGCCAGGTGCTTTGATAAATTGGAGAATTCTTATCTTATCAGGGATGAATTCAAGAAATTGATCAGGTTCGACTACCATAACCTTATATACGACAACGGTATCAGGGACGTCGACTTGACTTTCTGCCGCAATGTTCTTATATATTTCGATGAAGAGGTTCAGAAGAAGGTCTTGAGCAACATACAAAAATCCATGAAAGATAAGAGTTTTCTCCTTATAGGTCATTCTGAAAGCCTTATAGGCTTATTCGAGGGTTTCAAACCCTCTTTTACTGAAAAGGGTATTGTTTATGTCAGACAATAATAAGATAAAGGTTCTTGTCGTAGACGATTCAGTGCTTATCAGGAAATATGTGTGCATTATCCTGGAGGAACTCACAAATATAGAGGTAGTCGGGGTTGCCCATAATGGAAAAATAGCCCTTCAGAAAATCATCCTTTATAAACCCGACGTTGTGATACTCGATATCGAAATGCCTGAAATGACCGGCCTTGAACTTCTCAAATACCTTAAGAACAGCGGCGATAAGATATACTGTCCTTTTATTATCATGTTCAGTTCCCTCCTTAAAGAAGGTTCGGCCGCTACGATCGAGGCGTTAAATTACGGAGCCGCCGATATAATAAAAAAACCCGAGGGCCAGATTTCTGAAAATATCGAGTTTCTGAAAAAGGAATTCGAACTGAAGATCAACGGCCTTTACCAGGGAAAAATAGAAAAGCGAACGGCTTTTGCTGTTCTTCCGGAGGCTTTACCCGAAGAAAAGAAAGCTTCCATCTATCCGGCGGCGCTTTCAGGCCTCGGGAACCTTGATACAGTGCTTCAAAATAAACCTATAAATCCCGAACTGGTAGCCATAGGATCCTCGACAGGCGGCCCCGCGGCTATAAGGATAATTTTAGAAAGCCTCGGCAAGCTTAAGATACCTCTTGTTATAGCCCAGCATATGCCGCAGGGATTTACTATGGAATTCGCGAGGAATTTGAGCGCTATTTTCTGCCGTGAAATACTTGAACTGACGCCGAATTCAGCTCTTGAAAAGGGCGTGATTTATATCTGCCCGGGAGGAGTGCATTCAAAGATCAAGAAAATCGGGGATAATCTTATCTACGATGCAGACTACGGCAATTACGAGGGATTTTTCTTTAAACCGTCGCTTGATATTTTTTTCTCTTCGATTAATCAATCCGTCGGAAAAAATACTTTAGGGATAGTTTTAAGCGGAATGGGGAAAGACGGATCTTCAGAATCGGTAAATTTAAGAAAATCCGGGGCCATAATGATCGCCCAGGATAAGGAAAGTTCGGTAATCTGGGGTATGCCTGGAAACTCTGTAAAAAACGGCGGAATTGATATTATTCTGGACGTAAAAGAAATTGGAGAAGCAATCAATATTATTGCATCCAAAAACCGATAAAAATGAATCGGTACCGCTGCCAACAATAAAACAATTGTTGATATAATTGCAAATTTAAAATATACTTTTTAGGGAGTATCTATCGGCTTTCGGATAGGAAGCTTTGAGCCCTTTATGCTTACGCGATTAGAAAATAGGGAGGCTTGATGCCTGATTTTTCAGCGGAATTGATAAAAGATTTCCTGGATGAAGCGTTTGAACTCCTTGACAGTATGGAGAAAAGTCTTTTAGTACTGGAAAAGAACCAGGGAGACGATAAGTCCATCAATGAGATATTCAGGTGCGCTCATACGATCAAGGGAGGGGCGGGGACTGTCGGTTTTCCGGAGATACAGGATCTGACTCATGTAATGGAAGACGTTCTCGATCTTATCCGCAAGAAATCTATTAAGTTAAAATATGAAGACATATCGGTCCTTCTCAGGTGCAGGGACGAACTCGAAAAAATGCTGACCATGAGGCAGAGCGGCCAATCTTTTATCGATAAAAGTACGGAAAAGGTCAAGGCGGAGATCTCCTCGATAAAAGCCCGGGGCCCGGCGGATAAAGGCACGGCCGGGCAGTCAAAACCGCAGGTCCAAAAACTCCAGGAGAGCGCCCAGCAGCTTATCGATGAGTCGGGATTTGCTCAAGACGACGTTTCGATCCTGACAAAAGCCGATCTTTCTCTTTTACGTACCCTTATCAACGCAGGGATCTCCCATTACGACCTTTCCCTCATTACCGATTTGATGAACCAGGGGCATAATGTTTTCATCCTGAAATATTATTTTAATAAAAATTACGAGATGAAAGAGGTGTCTTCTTTCCAGATCTATGCGCTTTTAAACGATATATCCGAAATTATCAAAATAAACCCCACGCTGGATGAACTTGAAAAAGCATTCCATCAGGAAGTGCTTTTTATTATCAGCACGGATAAGAACGAAAAAGCGGTCCGTGATAAAACAAACCTTACCGATATGATAGATACTATATCTATATTAAAAATGAATTCGGATACCGTTAAAAGCCTTGACCAGATGACGCAGCAAAAGGCCCCCAAACAGGAAGTAAAAGAAGAAAAAATGAAGGAGAGGGAAGGGGAACAAACCGCTGAAAGCGAGATTCAAAAGAGAAATATTACCACCCTGCGGGTAGAAAGCTGGAAAATCGACGAGCTTCTGAATTTTATCGGCGAGATTGTAATAATAAAAGCGGCTTTCAATCAGCTTGATGTAGATTTCGATTCCATAGGAAACGATTTAAAATCCACATTAAGGGAATTTTTGAACGGGGTCTTGAAATTAAACCTTACAGGCGAAGGCGATATATCAAAGGAAAAGAACTCTGTACTTATGAATACCCTGAATAAACTTTTCGTTTCTTTCGATACATACACCGACAGTTTGCAGAAGATAAACAGGATCCTGACGGCATTGCAGGAAAACGTGATGAATATGCGGATGGTTCCGATCCAGATGGTCTTTTCACGTTTTCCACGGCTTATACGGGATATGGCCGATAGAATGAATAAAAAGGTTAACCTTATCATCGAAGGGGTAGAAACTGAAATTGACAAGGGCATGGTTGACGATATTTTCGACCCTTTGATACATATTTTACGCAATTCGATCGATCACGGTATAGAGATGCCTGAGGACAGGTTAAGGCAGGGCAAGCCTGAAACCGGGAAAATGATTTTAAAGGCGAATCATGAGGGAGACAGTATTGTTATAGAGTTAAGGGATGACGGCAGGGGCATAGACATCGACGCCTTGAAAAAGAAAGCCCTGGAAAACGGATTTATCAATAATGAGACTGCCTCTAAACTTTCTGCAAAAGAGCTTTTAGGGCTTATCTTTATTCCCGGATTATCTACAGCGAAGGAAGTTACGGACATGTCGGGGCGCGGAGTCGGCATGGACGTGGTGAAAAGAAAGATAGAGGAAATCGGGGGAAGCGTAGGGGTTTCCACTACCAGGGGTAAAGGAACAAAGATCGTTATCCGCCTGCCGCTGACTCTCGCTATAATCCAGGGGCTTCTGGTGGTCGTTCATTCCATGCATTATGTGATCCCTGTCGCTTCGGTGGAAGAAACGGTCATAATCAGGATCGGAGATCTCAGGGAAATAAACGGGAAACTTACTTTTGAACTAAGAGGTAAATTCATCCCCGTTATGTCGCTGGAAAAATTTTTCTATCATAACGATATTTCTACCGATCCCGAGGGAAAGATCTTCTGCATCGTTTCGAAATACGGCGAGAACCTTGTCGGAATATTGGTATCGGAGGTCCTGGGAGAACAGGATATAGTAATAAAATCCCTGAACACAAAATTGATAAAGAGCCCCGGAATTTCGGCCGCGACTATTATCGGTAACGGGGATATCGGGTACATTATCGAAACCGGCCAGATAATAGCGCAGAATTTTAAATCTTCCTGATTATAGAAAATTTTTCATAGGGGGATGATTTTGGATCAAAAAATCCTTAATAAAAGGATCGAGGAAAAGGACCAGGTAAAAAAATCGACGATTCTTTTTCAATCCATATCTTTCAAACTCGACAGCAGCATATATGCAATGGATGTCATGAACATCGTAGAGATAATTTTCGCTCATAAGATTTACAAAGTTCCGAACACGGATTCAAAACTGCTCGGAGTATTGAATCTCAGGGGAAACATCCTTCCCGTTTATAGCCTTAAAATGGTGCTCGGCATGGAAGACCCTGTAGTAAACAAGGGTATAATCGAAGAAGAAGATAAATTCATAATAATGATAAGAAAGGAAAAGGATACCTTTGGAATATTGATCGACGGGATTTACAAGAACATCGCGGCCACCGAAGACAACTACAGGGAAGGAGGATTTTTAGAAAAGTGGTCGAAAAATTCTTTATTTAAAGGGGTTATCCTTGAAGATAATCTTGAGATCCTGATTGTAAATGTGGAAAATCTTTTAAAATATATAATAACTCTAAAATAAACGGGAGGGATAACCTATGCGTATAGAGTATATAAATCCATTCGTAGAAGCCTCGTTCGATATTTTGAACGAAGTTCTTCAGACCTCTGTTAAAAGGGGCCAGTTATATCTGAAGAAACTGGGCGAGTCTATGAAAGGAGTTGCTGTCGTAGTAGGAGTCATAGGAAATTTAAAGGGAAGGATAGTATTCGACCTATCCGAAGATACAGCCATAAAAATCGCATCGAAACTCAACGGAGAGGAATTTAAAACATTCGATGAAATGGCGAGAAGCACCATTTCAGAGATAGCCAACATGATTACGGGCCGTTCAGTAACAAAGCTTGAAAAAGACAAGCTGAATTTCAGCTTTACTCCGCCAACCCTGATAACCGGTGAAAATCTCAATATATATGAATATGCCGATATGGAGGCGCTGATTATTCCCATCGATACCGGTTTAGGCGTCATAGAGATCAATATGGCTTTCAAGGAATAAATAGGAGGTGAGTCATGGCAATAGTATATGATGACAACGGTTTGCCTACAGGCAGGAAAGTGGGCGGAGGAAATGTTAAAGTCTTGATCATAGATGATTCCCAGTTTATTATAAAACATTTAAGCCAGATTTTCATGTCGAGGGATTTTGAGATAATCGGCACAGCGGAAAACGGTAAGACCGGGGTGGATTTGTTTAAAGAGCTCCATGATAAAACCGACATAGTCACGCTTGATATTACAATGCCTGAAATGGACGGACTTGAGGCATTGAAACAGATTAAAGCGGTCGATCAAAATGTAGCCGTGATCATGGTGACGGCGATAGGAACCGCTGAAGCGGTTAAGGAGGCGATAAAACTTGGCGCAAAAGGCTATATAGTCAAGCCTTTGGACAGGGAAAAGGTCATAGAAAGAATAGGCCAGATTTTGAAATAATAAGCAGGGGATTGAAGAATTTTATGGGTCTTGTAATAGGCGTTGACTTGGGCGGAACGGCCATCAAAGCAGGCGTTTGCGATGATAAGGGTACGGTCTATAAATCCCTTGAGATTCCTACCGGGGTAGAGGCAAATTCCTGCGAGGTAGTGATTCAAAATATCAAGAAATGTATAAAACAGTTGAAAGACCATGCCGGAGAAAAAGAAATAGACGCCATCGGCATAGGAGTTCCCGGAATAGTTTTTGAGAATGGAAACATCACGATTTTTTCAAATATACGGGTTTTTGATAATTATCCGATGGGTGAAGAAATCGCGAATGAATTCAAGATACGGGTTTTTGCGGATAATGACGCGAACAATGCCGCCAGGGGGGAGTTCATATTTGGCGCCGGCGTAGGAAAAAAGAACTTTGTTCTTATTACGCTTGGTACAGGGATAGGAGGGGGTATTTTCATAAACTCGGATATCTATAGCGGTGCAAACGGATGCGCGGGTGAAATCGGCCATATGGTTATAGTGCCCGGCGGAAGGCAATGCGGGTGCGGTAATTTCGGCTGCTGGGAAGCTTACGGTTCGGCGAACGCGATGATAAAAAGGGCCGGCTGCCTTATCGGCAGGAAGTTGAAAACATCCCTTTCGCAGTATTATCCGGATAAATTAGATGCAAGAGTGATAACCGACGAGGCGAAGGCGGGAGACCCGGTCGCTCTACAGATCTTCGATGAAACTTCTTATTATATTGGCCTGGGAACAGCTAATGTTATTAACAATCTGAATCCTCAGCTTTGCATTTTCGGCGGTGGCCTATCCCATGCAGGGAAATTCCTGCTTGACAAGGTCAAATTTCATGCCATGCTTAACAGTTCGCCGGCGGCCTGGGAAGCCGTTGACTTAGTTATGGCTAAACTCGGCAATAAAGCGGGAATTCTTGGCGCGGCCGCCCTCGCTTTTATGAAAAAATCTTGATAAAGAGCTGGATTTCAATGCGCTTCCAAAATAAAGTTTTCATTGCCGGCTTGTTTATAACGCTTGCATTTACCGGGGCTGCATATTCCGGCCTGATAATAAATTTTGAAGGAATGGGGTATGACGAAGTGCAGTCTTTTAGCAATTCCATTTCAAATTTACCTGTTACAGCCATTATGATCGGAAGTCCGTTCAAGGGCTACGAGTTTAAAAAAATGGATACGCCGGTCTATGATTTTTACGATATCGGAGGAAGTTTCCGGAGAGGTTCGATGGAAACAGCGCTAGGAAGCCCCGATTCCTTTTCAAACCTGGTTGACTATTTTCATGAAAGAAGGATCGAAGTTTATTCAAAAATAAACCTGTTCGTGCAAAAAGAAGGGTTTAACAGGAATTTATGGGACTCCTACGATTTTACCTGGGATAGTTTTACTTTTGGCGATCTATATTATTTTGATATAAATAATGAGAACACAAGAACAAAATTGGGAGAAATAATATATTTTTTGTCATCACTTCCTGTAGATAAATGGGTCATCGATCTCAGGGAGATTCCTGAGAAGCTTATAAAAGGCTACAAAGATTTTTTGGGGGAGAAGGGGGGCGGTAAATTTATCATCCTGGAAGATACTACTAATGATAATGATTTTAGAATGAGTTCGGGAGACTACGATTATATCAGGGAAAATATATTTATTATCCCTGACCCGCATCTGATGGAAGCTAAAACTTACGGGGGTCATCCGGGGTGGATTCATTTTATCGACAGTGAAAGCCTGTCGGTCAATAATTACGCCTCTTTGTCGTTCCTGTTGTCCAGGGAGAAAAATGTGGCAGTGCCTGCGGTTTTTGTAAATTCTTACGGGAGCCAGCTTCTGCGTTTCTTTTTAAATTCTTCGGGCTTCAGCGTCCTGCCGGTTTCCGACGACAAGCTTGTGATCTATAATAATGAGAAAATTGCGGCATTCAATTTTTCTTCTTCATTCTCTTTCTGGAAAACTGAAAATCTGATTAATAAAAGAGGGTTTTATAAAAGCATATTCGGCGGATCGACCTTGACCCTTAAGAGTAATGAAATGGAGTTTTTTATGCTACCGGATTCGGCGGCATACTGGGTAATTACCAATTAAAAAGTTAACCGGGGTTTAATAAAATGCTAAAAAAAACACTTTTCCTGCTTATATTCTCTGCACTTTTTTCCTGCTCGCAGTATTACAGGTTCGATGAACTTTATGATAAAGGCGAGTTCCTGAAGGCTTACCGGCTCCTTGACAACATTAACAACAAGAATAATATTCATTACCAGAGAAGGTTATTCAGGGTCGTGATCAAGCTGTCCCTCGACGGCGACAGGGATTTCATAGAGATGCTCAGATCGATGACAAAAGGCACGCCGTCCGATGATGTAATTTCCTATTTTATATTCGGGTCGGCCTATGTAGATTTTCTTGACGCTAAGGACACCCCCCAATATCAATCCGTTGTTTCCAATTTACAGGATTTGCAAAAAGTACCCGGAGAATTCGTAGTTTACGCTTATAAGCTCAGGGGAATTTCCTGCTATAAACTGGGCAGCTATACCGAAGCTATAAATGATTTGAACAGCAGCTACAAAATTATGCCTTATATGGACGATCTGTATTTTATAGGAAAATGTTATTACGGCCTTCAGGATTATAAAACTTCTTACGATTATTTCAACAGGGTTTCCTCAGGGACCCAAAATCTCTTCTTCAGGGGGCTTGCAAATTTTGAAATGGGTGAAATTGATTTTTATGAAACCAACTATTCGGAAGCTCTTTCGAAATATGTTGATTCGGTTAATTTTTATTCAAAAAACGCAGTCTGTACGTACAAGATAGCGAAATGCCTTGAAAAGCTGAAATATAATCGTTTGAGCCCGAAATTTTACAAAACCTCGCTAAGGATAACGAATGATTATGCAAGCGCCTGGTTTTTTCTGAATATAAATTAAGGGCGCTTTATCCTGGGGCCAGGCACCAGGGCCCATAGGGCATGCATTTATAGTTAAATAGCAAGTTGTTAATATAAAGGGCAATTTTCTTGAGTTTTTATGACTGCCCTTTAACCGGGGAATAAAATGCAATCGAGAAAGTACAATTACCTCGTAGCGGATGATGAACCGAATATATTGAAGATCATAAGCGATATCCTGACCCTGCACCCGAATACACTTTCTGTTTTTACTGCAAAAGACGGTGAAAAAGCCCTGCAGATTTATATGAATAACAATATAGATATCGTTATTACAGATGTACTTATGCCTCGAATAAGCGGACTCGACCTGATTAAAAAAATAAGGGAATTAAACCATGATGCGAATATTATCATCGTGTCGGCGTCAAGTAACCTCAATGTCGTACGGGAGGCTTTGAGAAACGGGGCTTACGACTATATCTTAAAGCCATTTTCTCTCGATGATATTATGTTTTCAGTAAACAGGATAATCGAAAGGTTAAGGCTTCTTGAAGAAAAAAAGAGTTACCTGGATTCACTCGAACTCGAAATAGGGGAAGTGTCAAAAAAATTAAAATCTTCTTTTCTCGATGCATTAAGGGTTATCATTAACGCCCTGGAGGTTAAGGATAAAACTATAAAAATCCATTCCCTGAACGTCGCTAAATATTCTATAAAATTGGCGTCTGCCATAGGTTTGAGCGGCGATGTTATGGATAATATAGAAACAGGATCGTTTCTGCATGATATCGGGAAAATCGGCATTCCTGATAATATTCTAATGAAACCCACCGCATTGACCAAGGAAGAATTCGAGATCATTAAAAAGCATCCCGTGCTGGGCAGGCAGATAATCGAACCTATGTTTGGAAAAAATGAAGACATAATCAATATAATATATTATCATCATGAAAGGTACGACGGGGGAGGTTATCCCGAGGGATTACAAGGAGATAAAATACCTCTTGTCGGCAGGATTTCAGCCCTTGTCAACTCATATGACGCGATGATTAGTGAAAAGCCTTATAGAAAACCTAAAATCAGGGAAGAAGCGGTAATTGAAATAACCAAGAACATGGGAACGCAGTTCGATCCGGATTTATCGAAAGAGTTTATAAAACTGATTTGACCATCCGATCGCGAAAGAGGGGGGAATGTTTAATAAATATTTCAATATTCTGATTTTCAGCGTTTTGATCCTCACAGTTTCCTGTTCTGAAAACAAGAAAAATGCTCCCGAAATCAATTCATTCAAGTCCTCAATTCTGCTTTTCGGGGTTGGTTACGACGAGGACAGGGCCCAGACCGATCTTAACTCGGTTTTTTACGCTTTCAGACAGGGAGTCATTTACCGGTTTTCCGGGGACATACTCACACTCAGCCTGGATTATTCGAACAAAACAACCAGGGTATCCGTAGAAGACCTTACCTATGCAAGATTGGTAAAGCCCATTGATAATTTTTATATTTATGAATTGCCGTATTCCGGTACGGTCAATATCCGCGGCGGATCGGAAAAAAGAATATCGACGTCTCTTACCCTGAAAAAACCTTTCAGCTACCTGATGAGAATGCTTACAATAGCGGTGATGGAGGAATTGGGGAAAACTCATAAAAAAGATGAAAAAGGATATATATATCTGGTTTCCCTTAATTATGGCCCAACGTCCGATAAATCTTTAGTAATTTCAGCGGATCTTCTATTGACCAAGGAAGATCAATGAAAATTATGGGAGTAGAAATGCAGAAGAGAATTGCAGTATTCCTGATTCTATCTTTTATTGTTACGGGTTGTTCCCAGGAACATCTGATTTTTTTAAAGAATCTCCGGAATATAAAATTATTAACCCTTCAGGATATTCTGGAAGAAAGCGGTTTATCCAATAAAAAAAACAGGGAAGAGAGAATAACAAACCAGACCGGGAACGAAACAGTCAATGAAAATATCGTTAAAAACAATGTTGAATCTTTTAACAAAGAGCTTGTTTTGCCGTCGGATAAAGATTTTTCGATAGGTATAAAGCTTTCCAACGACTTTGTGGTATTGAAATCCATCCAGGGAGACGCGGTTTACATAAAAGATTCTTCCAGGCAGGAAAAGGGGCTTTTCCTGTTCCATAGCGGAAGGAAAGATTCAAAGATAAGGTTTCAGGACTTTGATATAAATGGCACACTCATAAAAAACCTAAATTATTTCGTGAAAATACAATCAGTTCCGGAGGAAACCCGGAAGCCGGTAAAAACCGTTTTCTCTTCATCAAGCTCCAGCAATTTAACGGAAACTAACGCAGTAGTTTCATCATCCGGAAATACCGATATTTCTTCAGCCATAATAGCTTCAATACAGGGACTCTCGACGACTGAAGCACTCCATGAACTATCAAAAATACTGGCATCGCCGGATATACAGGACGATGAAAAGGAGGTTATCCGCTATAAGATGACTGAGATCCTGATATCCCAGAAGAGTTACGGCCAGGCTGAAACACAGATAAATAATATGCAGAACCAGTATAAAAAATCGTATTATACCGGAAAGCTTCTGATGGACAGGAAAAATTTCAAAGAAGCGCTCCGGCATTATCTCAACGCGCTTGGAGGAGACGACGATACAAGAAAGAATTCAGTCCTCGATCTTGAAAAACTTATTCTTTCGATAGGCGCGGCTGAGAAAAGCCTGATCGATAGATTGAAAGTCGAAACCGGCAAGTATAAAAGCGATAAAAGCTTTTATGTAGCCTCTATGCTCGGGATCGCGAAGATATATCAGTCTCTCCCCGATATTTATTCCGCCAAGGATATTTATGAATCTATTTTAAACGGGGATTACAGTCAGGACCAAAAAGATAAAGCGAAGAATTCTTATGAAGAGCTGAAAAAAGATTTTCTTGAATACCATTAATTTTAAAAGGACCAATAAATGCCGTTTATAAAGGGGATCGAAGGTTTTCTTCAGAAACCCGGCCCCGGCTTTCTCCCGGTCATCGAACAGATGAATCAATTCGGTATAATCGGCCAGTCGAAAAGCATTGTACAGGCTTATACAAAAGCCCAGAAGGCAGCGCAATCCAACGCGAATATTTTAATCGAGGGGGAAAGCGGTACGGGAAAAGAGATCTTTTCCCAGGCCATCCATTATATAGGAAAAAGGGAAAGCGGCCCGTTCGTAAAACTCAACTGCGCTGAAATACCCGAAACCCTCCTTGAAAGCGAACTGTTCGGATATGAAAAAGGGGCCTTTACCGGGGCCGGAAAAAGAAAAATAGGCAAGTTTGAACTTGCAAACAACGGCACCATCTTTCTTGACGAAATAAGCGAAATGTCCCTGTCCCTGCAGTCGAAAATGCTCAGGGTTATTGAAGATAAAACCATTACAAGGGTCGGGGGCCTTGAGAATATACCTATAAACGTACGCATTCTTTCTGCAACGAACAGGGATTTATGGCAGCATGTAAGTAAAAAGCAGTTCAGGGAAGACCTGTACTATCGCTTAAACGTTATATATTTCAAAATTCCGCCCCTGCGGGAGAGAAGGGAGGACATACCCCTGCTGATCGATTACTTTATAAAATTGTATATGAAAAGTGAAAACGTTCTTATCAGGACAGTCGATGAGGAAGTAATAAGGCTCCTAATATCTCTTACCTGGTCCGGAAATGTGAGACAGCTTGAAAACGTCATACATCACGCGATAATAATGACTTATGACGACAGAATATCCCTGGAGGATATACCTGAAAATATTTATTCAAGTATACCGGCCGGCGTTATTCATTCGGCAAGCGGGTTTGTAAAAAAAGACGATGTTATCATAACGGATATCGACCTGAATGAAATGGAGAAAACTCAGATACTTAAAGCGCTCGAGCAATCGCGCTGGCGGATCTCGGAAGCCTCTGAAATCCTTGGAATTCACAGGAACACCCTGCGACAAAAGATCAAAAAACATAATTTAAGATAAAATCGCCTCTATGCCTTGACCGAGCCTGCCAGAAGGCCCCGGATAAAAAACTTGCCAAGTACGATATAAACTATAAGTGTAGGAAGCGCAGCCATAAGCGCGCCGGCCATCTGGACGTTCCATTCCACTATCTGGCTTCCTGCCAGGTTCTGGAGGGCGACAGTTATGGGCTGCATGCTCGGATTAGTCGTTATCGAAACTGCGAAAAGGAATTCATTCCAGATATTCGTGAACTGCCAGATTATCACAACTACGAAACCCGGTGCGGATATAGGCAGGAGGATCCTGAAAAAAGTCCCGTAAATGCCGCAGCCGTCTATCTGGCTTGCCTCGATTAGTTCGTCAGGCACTTCGGCGAAATAATTCCTGAATATGAGCGTAGTTATGGGAAGCCCGTAAATGATATGGGTAAGGATCAGCCCGTACAGGGTCCCGTAAAGGTGTATAACGCTCAAAAACTGGACAAGCGGGATTAATATGCTCTGGTACGGTATGAACATACCGAACAGTATCAACGGGAAGATTATTGCGGAACCCTTGAATTTCCACTTGGAAAGCAGGAACCCGTTGACAGAGCCTATAAAAGCGGAAATAAGCGTGGCCGGTATGGTTAAATAAAAACTGTTCAGCAGGTTGGGGTAGAGCTTTTCTATAGCTAATAGAAATGACCCGAAATTAAGCGATCCTGGAAGAGACCACATTGTCGAAAGGTTGATGTCCTCGAAGCTTTTAAGGGCGGTGATAAGGAGCAGGTATATAGGCAGCAGGAAAAAAGCCGAAGCGCATAAGAGGACTAAATACAGGATAACCCTGCCGAAGATCCCCCTTGTTTTATAAAGATCGGGAAGTTTTATTTTTTTAGGAAGAATCATCATTTCTTCTCCCTTTTCAGACTGTTTAAAAGATAAGGGATAATTATCACTGCGACTAGAATAAACATTACTACTGAAATTGCGGCTCCCTCTCCATAGCGGTTGCCCATGAATGTTTTCTCGAACATGTTAATGCCGGGGAAATCGGTGGCGAAACCCGGTCCCGAACCCGTCATCGTATATACCAGGTCGAATATCTTGAGGGAAATATGCCCCAGGATTATTAAAACGCTGAGCGTAATAGGGCTGAGCATGGGCAGGATAACAAAACGGTACATCTTGAATTCGGATGCTCCGTCCATCCTCGCAGCCTCTTTTATCTCAAGGGGTATGCCTGTCAAACCCGCCAGGTACATGGCCATAGTATAGCCCGTCAGCTGCCATCCGGCGGCTATGATAACCGGTATAAGGGCCACATGAAAATGCAGGAATTGCGCCGGCTGGGTAAACCAGCCCCATTCAAGTTTTGAAAGGCCGATATTTGACAGCAATAGATTTATACCGGTAGGACTGCCGGCCATGCCTGGGTTGAAGATCCATCTCCAGACAACCCCGGTGACGACAAATGATACCGCCATAGGGAACAGGAAGATATTTCTGAAAATATCGCCGCCCTTAAGCTTCCTGTCAAGTAAGATAGCCAGAAGGAGGCCGCCCCCTACACATATGCATAGGAATAAAATCGTGAAGAACAAGGTGTTCCAGAGATCTATCTGGAACCTTTCGCTTTTGAATATTTCAGCATAATTTGAAAACCAGGTGAAAGTAAAATTGGGCATGACCCCGACCCATGCCGAAAAGGATACCCGCAGGGTCCACAGTATGAAACCGTAAACAAAGATCAGCAACGCTATAATTGTAGGAAGCAGCGATAATAAAGCCGCTGTAAATTCCTTTTTTGAACGGAACATATTCCTCTAAAATAACGACCCCGCCCCTTTAAAAAGGGCGGGGCTGATTTGAATTTAAATTACTTCTTTTTCATTTTGTAGACGGTTCGGTTTTTGCCGAAACCACTAATTTTTTAGCGGCATCGACTAAACCTGCGTCGGCCTTATCGACGTCTTTATCGGTGACTAAAAATTTCAAAATATCAGTGATTGAAGATAACCAGTTCGGAGCCGCCGCCGCTCCATGAGCGAGGCTGGGTACTATGTTGTTTTTGGAAAAATCATCCATTGCGGACTGGAGATAAGGGTCGTAAAGGCTCTTGTCCCCGTCGATTCTGCTGGGTATGGACCCTTTTTTCGGATTGAAAGCGTCCTGGCCCTCTTTCGAAGCACATAACTGCAGCCATTTAACAGCATTGTCCCTGTGTGGGGCTCCGATCGGCAGCCCAAAGGTATCGGAAAGCATATCGAACGAACCCTTTGTTCCGGGCGAAGGTGCCCAACCGAATTCCACATCGGGAGTCAAATTCTTCGACTTAAAATAACCTTCAGCCCAGTCCCCCATGATAGTCATGGCGCACTTGCCGTCGATTACGAGTTGAGCGGCCTGGTCCCAGGTCAAAGCGCTATGGTCTTCGTTGGCATAACCGAGGATCTTTACAAAGGTTTTGATTGCGTCTTTAACTCCCGCAGAATCCCACGCAGTCTTGCCGTTCCATAATCCAATATAACCGTCAGGCCCCAGCTTCGCTAAAAGAACGGTTTCGAAAAGCTGGACGGATGCGAAGAATGCGTTGTCGCCCAATGCCAGCGGAGTAATGCCCTTCTTTTTCAGCTTATCAGCCATGGTAAAAAACTCATCCCATGAATTGGGCACTTTCAAACCGTTGTCTTTAAACACTTTTTTGTTGTACCACATGACATTAGCCCTGTGGATATTAACAGGTACGCTGTAGATATGCCCGCCGGACGATATTATATCGATAACGCCCTTCGGATACGCATCCATAATATTTGAGAAAATAAAATCGATGGGTTCCATTTTACCTGCAGCTACATAACCGTCGATTAATTCGTGACCTGCATGAACCTGGAAAGAATCCGGAGGATTTCCGCCCTGCATCCTTGTGGCAAGAACGGCATGAGCCTTGTCGCCGGCTCCGCCGGCTACGGTAGCGTTGATGAACTCTACCCCGGTATTTTGATTGGAGTAGATTTTGATCATCTCCTGCAGACCTTCAGCCTCACCGCCTGCTGTCCACCAGCTGAAAATTTCGACTTTGTTTCCGGCTTTACCACAAAATGTAATTGTGGTTAAAAGCATTGCGAGACCTACAAGAAAAGAAATTACATGTAATCCCTTTCTTCTCATAAGCATCCCTCCTATTAAAATATATTTTTTCAATAAATTTGATAAGCTGCTATGGAATGATCAGTTTTCAATGATTAATATTACAAACTATGAATTAAATATTAACTATATATCGATAAATAGTCAATACTATTTTTATTATTATTGTATTCTGAAATCACAACCCCTCTAAATAGCCCGGCACTTGCTTGGTACTAATAAATATTTTCTACAAGTGCCGGATAACTGAAAACTAAATCCAACTCCATTGTATTTTAATTCCATGGACACTACAGAAATGTCGCTCTTACAATTCTTTCTTTTTGGTTTCGGGTGAATAAAAAAGTAAATACAACTTTTCTTTTTCATCCATAAACACATCAAATAATTCCGGATCAAAAGCCATGGCCCGTTCCTTAAACATTAAGTGAATTGCAGCCTTTATACTCATAGCCTTGCGATAAGGGCGGTCTGTTATGACCGAGTCCCAGAAATCAGCAATGGAAACTATCCTGGCCGCAAGTGGAATTTCTTTCCCTTTCAATTTTCTGGGATAACCGCTTCCATCCCACCGTTCCTGATGACAGTAAACGATTTCACGGATAAGGTCAATATTGGCAATTTTTTCGAGGATCCTTTTCCCTTCTATTGTATGTTCTTCTATATGTCTGCGTTCATCTGGCTTTAAAGGGCCTTTTTTATTTAAAACAGAATCCCTGGTCCCGATCTTGCCGATGTCATGTACCAGTGCGCCCAGGTAAATATTCCTGAGATCATCCCCCTGAATACCAATCTTTTGGGCCAGAATCCTTGCGTAAGAACCGACCCGCTCCACGTGGCCGCCTGTATATTTATCTTTTGATTCGATTGCGGAAGCCATGGCAAGCAGAAAACTTTCCATCTGTAATTCAATCTGTTTCTTTGAATCTTCAACTTCTTTGAAAATACGGGAATTGCATATTGCCATAGTAAAAAGATTGCCAAGAGTCCTGAATACCTCCAGTATTTTCTCACTGTACATTCTTCCATCATTCCTCTTGCCGATAGCGAGGGCTCCGATAACATCATTGCGCCTGATCAGCGGTACTACTATGTCGGCCCGGGAAAGATTTTCAGGGACCCAACCGTTTACCCTCCTGTATACTTCAATATCAATAATGAAATCAGAACGGATGGCCTGAATAGAAAGCGGTTCAAATGATAGAATGCCGGCATCAATAAATTCCGTCGAAGAACTGTTAAAATAAGTTTTTGATAAATCATTGAGTTGATCGCATAGAACCGATTCATCAAGTACTGACATAACTTCTTCACTGAACTCCCTGAGAATGCTTTGATAATCAATGGGTCTTCCCAGTATGATCCTCTTAGCCCAGTCAGGAAAAAATGTTCCATAGATAAATAGTAGAATAATCATGAAAAGTGCGGCGCCGATATGTGCGTTTGCTTCTGAAATATAAAGCCAATGCCGGGATGTTTCCAGGAATAATGTGTAGCCTCCGACCATAAGAAGAAAAGTTAAAAAATAGCCGGAAAGATTCCCCACCAGGGAATTAAATTCCACCAGGCGGTAACGTAGGCTGGCATATCCAAAAATCCCGGCAAACAACGGGATGCAGAGAGCGCTGATAGGTCCATTAAAAAGATTGATCCCGAAATGGTAAAGATAATCCAACATGCTTAGAAAAAGAAAAAAATAGGCGATCATGATATATTTTGACCGGTTTTTATCAAGAGAATGAGCTTGATTATAATTTCTTATCAGCAGAATTATTGCATAAGCACCGAATATAGCAACCAAAAGGGGATTTATCATGAATTTCCAATTTCCACTGGCAAAATACCCCCATGGGTAATGATACAATTGATTATTGATATACAAATCGGTAAACCAGAGAGTTGCTATATTTAATATGGATGCCGCAGAAAATAGGATAAGCACAAGCCGTTGGGTTTTAAATCCGCAGATAATCCGGGCGGAAATCAACCCGGCTCCTGCGAGCAGTAAAGCCATTGTTAAATTGACCTTTGCGGCGAATATTGTCCATTCCTGGAATTTGATTTCAACCCATAATCCTGCCGCTAATGCTGAGCTGAAAATGCAGGTCAGCAAAAACCATGGTTTTACCTTTTTGTCCTGGCTGAAACGGGTAATAAAGAACCCGACAAACAGGCTGATTACAGCCGAAACTAACAATTGCATTTTCATTCTCCGGATAAATAAGTTTATTCAGGCT
Organism: uncultured Spirochaetota bacterium; assembly: GCA_963768055.1. Lineage (GTDB taxonomy): Bacteria > Spirochaetota > Brevinematia > Brevinematales > JAOACQ01 > CAVYGN01. The sequence continues at coordinate 1,002,997 of CAVYGN010000001.1, forward strand.
TTGAAGTTCTGTCAAAGTAATTGAATTTATTAAGGGCGGTTCCAAAAACTCAACTCTTCAAAAATTTAATAAAATTGAAGCTAATAATTCCGCCCTATGGGCCCTGCCTTGCTGCCCCAGAGGGCTTGTCCCCGTAAGGGGGGCAGTTTTTAGAAGGGCCCTATTGTAATTCCAGAATCAACAACTACCGTAAAAAAATTTCTGCGTTGACAATTCGAGATATTGTAAAAACAATCTAAAATGTTATATAATTTAACCCGGGTAAGGCAGGATTATATGGAAAACAAAATTGTCGACGGCAGGTATAAAATAATATCGCTGATCGACGAGGGCGGTATATCGAAGGTATACCTGGCCGAAGACATGGAAATAAAAAGGGAAGTCGCATTCAGGACCCTGAAAAATGGATCTGTTTCGGACAGGGTGGAAGACGTTATCAGGTTCAGGAACGAAGCGAGAATTCTATCGCGGCTGGATCATCCGAATTTGGTAAAGGTTTACGAGACCGGTGAAAGTGAAGGGGAAAACTACATAGTAATGGAATATGTCCGGGGAGAAAGCCTTTACAAGATATTGAAGAGCGGGAAGAAATTCACAGAGAAAGAGGCGATCGATATAATAATCCAGGCTTGCCGTGTCCTGGAATACATACATTCCAACGGGATAGTGCACAGGGACCTGAAACCCGGGAACATTATGAGGAGCCTGGGGAACGGCGGGTACATGGTAAAGATAATAGACTTCGGGCTTGCTCTGCTTAAGGAATTCACGGCTGTGAAAGAACCCGAGCGGATAGCGGGAACATTCGGCTATATGCCGCCCGAAAGTTTCGGAGTCATCCGCTATGGTGTTGACGAGAGAAGCGATCTGTATTCGCTCGGAGTGATTTTGTATCAGCTTCTGACAGGGGTTATGCCCTTCGAAGGGAAAAGCTCCGGAGAGATCATACATATGCAGATTGCCAAGAAACCGGCGTCTCCAACAAAGTATAATAAGGATATATCCGGAACGCTGGAAGAAATTGTAAACAAGCTCCTGGAGAAGGAACCGGATAAACGGTATCAGTCGGCGAAGGGGCTTTTGAGGGACCTGGAGAGATACAGCAAAGGGGAAAGGAATTTCCCGGCGGGAATGAACGACAGGCAGATAACGCTTTCGTTCAGGACGGGATTGATATCGAGGAACGAAGAACTGAAAAAGATGAAGAGACTGTATTTGAAAGCTTTAATGGGGGAAGGGAATATATTCTTTATAGAAGGGGAGGCCGGCAAAGGAAAAACCAGGCTTGTGGAAGAACTTGGCAACCACATTTACAAGAGGGGGAGAGTTTTTATAGACGGAAAATGCTTTTCCGGGAAAAGCAAAATGCCATACGGGCCCTTCAGCGACGCTTTGAATGTTTATCTGAAGAGATACCAGGATTATCAGGATGAAAGAAAAAAAGAGATCAGGCAAAGGCTGAGCGATATGACTGGAGATCTAAGCGGAATAATTCTCCAGTTAAATCCCGCGCTTTCAATAATCTTTGAAAAGAATCCGGTGATTGTAAAACTGGAACCCGACAGGGAAAAGAAAAGGTTTTTAACTGTCATGTCGCAGTTCTTCCTCAATCTCAGCGATCTTGAGAACGGCCTGACATTACTTCTGGACGACCTGCAGTGGGTGGACGACGGGAGTATGGAACTTATCGGCGAAATATCGAAGAAATTGGGCGGCCATCCGTTTTTTATCATTGGGACATACCGCAGCGATGAGATCGACGAGAAGCATAGCGTCAGCCTTTATATGAGAGAGGCTGAGAAAAACAAATACCAGTTCCGGAACATATCACTGAGTACATTTAACCTGGAAGGAGTTATTGATTTTGTTAAGAACCTCCTTTACACGAGAGAGGAGGAAGTAAAAGGGATATCGAGAGTGGTTTACCAGAAAAGCAAGGGCAATCCCTTTTTCGCCATAGAGATAGTAAAACAGCTTGTGGATGAGAAGGTGATAGAATATGAGGATAACGGCTGGAAGATAAATAATGAGGCTCTTGAAAATATGGAAATAGCGCCTACTATATTGGACATTGTGATGAGGCGCATCCTGTTATTGAACGAAAAAGAGGTGAAGGTACTGTCGTACGCGGCTATGATCGGGAGGAAATTCGAAGTAGAGATCCTGTTCAGGCTGCTACCCTATGAGCCTTCCGAAGTCATCGGGATAGTTGACCGGGCGATCAAACTTCAACTTCTTGAAGAGAACTCTAAGGAAAAAAACGAGATCCTCTTTGCACATGACCGGATCAAAGAGGTTTTTTACAGAAAAATCGGAAGCGAGGAAAGAAAAGCCCTGCACCGGCAGATAGGACGGGCTATGGAGGAACTCAAGGGGGGGAATGTCAATAAGGCGATCTTTGACCTGGCCTATCAATATATTGAAGGGGAAGAAGATGATAAGATAGTCGAATATGCCTTTCTGGCGGGTATGGAAGCTAGGAAAAATCATGCCTCTGAAGAAACTCTCTCTTACTTAAACCATGTAATAGAGATTCTTGATAAAAAGGGGGAAATGTACGGCGACAAATGGCAGCAATGCCAGGAAGGGGTCTGTGAAATATATATGATGATGGGAAAGAATGTCGACGCTATAAATATTTATAAGTCATTGATACCCCTGAGAAAGGAAAAATTAGAAAAGGCCCGGATCGATCTGCAGATCAGCCAGTCCTATTTTAAAAATGGGGATTTTTTCAATTGTGAAAAATATGTAATGCAGGGATTAGCTGAATTAAAGGAGCATATCCCCGATAAAAGGCTATTTGTCATTTTAAGTATTATAAAAGAACTGGCGGTTCATGTCTTTCACAATCTTTTCCAGTTTTTTTACAGCCGTAAAAAGCCCGGCCCTGATAAGGAAAAATATAAACTGATCATCTGGTTTTATTATACCCTGGGCTGGTCATATATTTTGACGGATATAGTTAAGTTCAGCAGGACAGTACTGCGAACGATGAATATCTCGGAAAGCAAACTAAATAAAACAAAGGAACTTGGGCTCTGCGTAGCCGCCTATGGCAGTTTATTGATGGCTATTTCTCTCTTTAAGGGATCGATCAGAAATCATGAAAAAGCGCTGAAATTCAGAAAGGAAATAAACGACATCTGGGGCATAGGGCAATCACTTGAATTTATGGGATACTGCTACCAATTTGCAGGAGATTACAGAAAGAGTATCCATTATCTTAATGAAGGGATAGAGATGCTGAAAAGGACCGGTGATTTTATGGAAATTGAGATTGCCGAACATAATCTTTCCCTTAATTATAATTTCCTGGCGGATTATAAAAAACAGGCTGCCATAGACAATAAGGTCAGGGAAATCTCTAGTAAAACAAACTATCTTCTTATAGTATCAGAAGCTGATCTTCGTAGCGGAATCATGTTTTTGGAAACGGGTCATTACGATATGGCAAATGAAAAGTTAACAAAGGCGTATAAATATCATAAAACAGGGAATTTCGGCGCGGTTTTATTTCTGGCAAGCATCTATCTGGGAGAGCTATACCTTGAAGAAAGGAAGTTGAAAGAGTCCCTCGATTATATGCTGGAAGCAAGAGCCTTACATGAATCGAATAATATAATAACCATGGTTTTCAAACAATTTTATTCCATTTTTGCTGAATGGCATATTCAAAATTATCTTGATAAAAAGGAGAATTTGAATAAACGGGAAAAAAGGGAATATCTCGGAAAGATTAAAGTTTCCTTAAAGACTGCATTAAAACAGACCAGGGCATGGCCCACTCATTATCCCGCCGCATTGAGGATTGCAGGCATTTATTACGCCCTGGCCGGCAGGAATAAAAAAAGCGAGGAACATTTTGTAAAAAGCATCGAACTCAGCAGGAGGATCGGCAGGAGGTACGAGCAGGGTAAAAGTTATTATGAATACGGTAAATTCCTGATGAATTTAGGAAGGAAGGAAGAAGCGGGGAAAAATTTTGAATCGGCCTACTCCCTTTTTAAAGAGATTGGTTCAAAGGTCTACCTGGAAAAGGCCATGGATAAGCTGGGTATAAAAGAAGGAGAGAAGGATGAAAACTTCTATTCGATCGAGAAGCTGAAAACCAGGGAAAAACTGGCTTCCATAATAAAAGTAAGCCAGAAGATCAGTTCCATCCTTGAAATAAATTCTCTGCTTGAAAGCATTGTTTCCCTGGCAATGGAGACGATAGGAGCCCAGAGGGGATATCTGTTTATAAAGGGCGAAAGCGGAAACCTGGAATTGAAGGTTAAAAAAAACATTAATAAGGATAACGGGAAATATAATTTACCAGAACCCGGGGAACAGTATTCAAGAAGCATAGTCAATAGCGTATTTAAAACAGGAAAGGTGGCCCTCGTAGCTAATGCGGGGAAGGATGAGCTGTATGCGAAATTCGAGAGCGTGATCCTATACAAGTTAAAATCGATCCTCTGCATTCCCATGAAGCACCGCAACATGACAATAGGAGTATGCTACTTCGACAATCCCCTTTCGGCGGCCGTATTTTCTAGGGACAATATTGAAATCCTGGAAGTCATTATGGTGCAGGCCGCCATATCGATAGAAAATGCGGCCCTTTACGAAAAGACAAAAAAGATAAAAGATCATGTCGAGGAAGAGGTCGAAAAGCTTTCCATCCATATTTCCAGGAAGCAGGAAAAGCTGCTGGATGAAAAGACCGCCATGGTCTACCAGAGCGGAAAAATGCATGAGGTTGTCGAAAAGGTCAAACAGGCTGTCATCATATCGAAGCCTATCCTGATAATGGGCGAGACCGGCACCGGCAAAGAGCTGATTGCTAAACTGATACACGATTTGGGAAAGGACAATAAAGAGCCATTTATAATCGTCAACTGCGCCACAGTCCCGCAGAACTTGTGGGAATCTGAACTGTTCGGGCATGTAAAGGGAGCGTATACCGACGCAAAAAAAAACAGGACAGGGCGGGTGGAAGAAGCGGGGAAGGGAACGCTGTTCTTCGATGAGATAGGGGAAATACCGCTCGAGGTCCAGTCGAAGATGCTCAGGCTTCTCCAGGAGAAAGAGTACGGCCTGATAGGGAGCAACAAGGTATATACGTCAAATTGCAGATTCGTATTCGCTACGAACAGGAATATCGAGAAAATGATAAAGGAAGGCGCTTTCAGGGAAGACCTGTTTTACAGGATAAACGTATTTACTATAAATATACCCCCCCTCAGGGAAAGAAAGGAAGACATCCCGATCCTGGTAGAGCATCTAATCGGGAAATTTCTGGCGGAATTCAATCTGCCCGGCGGAATACGGCTGGAGAAAATTGCGCTTGAAAGCATTATGAATTATAACTGGCCTGGTAATATAAGGGAAATGGAAAATATTATAATCAGGGCGCTTGCGGTGCTGGCGAGCTCGGAAGGAGATAAGAGTATATTAAAAAAATCTCATCTTCCGCTGGATATTGAAATGGGTCCGGAGATAAAAAGAATGCAAAATGATCACGAAATAAAGCTGGAAGAAGAATTAGAAATAAACGGGAACTATGATGAGATCATTGACGAACAATCGAGAAAATTGATCCTGTGGGCGCTGTCCAGGGCGAAAGGGAATAAAACGAAGGCGGCCGAAATCCTGGGCATAAAGAGGAACTCCTTGAATTATAAAATGAAAGAACTTAATATAGGATTCAACATATAAAATTATAATTTAGAAGAAACGAAAAGTCACTACCTCCCAATTTTCCCTTTAATGAAAAAAATGTTATAATTTATCTGAGTTGAAATATTTATATAAGTTTCCGGTACACTTTCCGTAACTTCTATATAAAATCATTTCATTAACTCATTCTATGTAATATAATTAAAGTAAATATTACATATAATTCAAAGTTAAACGGAGTTATTTAATATGTGTTATGCAATACCCGGAAAGGTGAAATCCGTCAAGGACAAATGGGCTTATGTGGATTATTTCGGCGAGGAAAAAAGGGCTTACAATGAATTCCATGATCTTGTTCCCGGCGATTATATCTATGCCCAGGCGGGTATTGTAATAGAAAAAATCGCTTCTAAGGAAGCGAGGGCAATATTAAAGACCTGGAAAGAACTGTTCTTCTCTTTGAGAAAAAAGGATGAAGAATTGCTGAAAGACAGTATCCAGGCGGTTTCAGTGAGGACATCCGTAAGAAAACTGCTTGATGAGGCCCTGGAAGGCCGGAAACTAACCTCAGACGAACTTTTTTCACTGATAAAAGCCGGTGATGCCGGCGATCTGGCGGACATGTACAGTACGGCAAATCTCATGAGGGCGAAATTTCATAAAAATTCCTGCTGCGTCCATGGGATAATAGAAATATCGAACTATTGCGCCAGGAACTGCGCATATTGCGGCATATCGTCTGAAGTCAGGAACATTACCCGCTACAGGATGTCGGAACAGGAAATAATAGAGACGGCGCACACAGCGGTAAATAAATACGGTTTTAAAGCCCTTGTACTTCAAAGCGGAGAAGATTGTTCCTATTCGGTCGATGAACTGGCTGATATTATACGCATTATCAAGAAAAACGATAACGTTCTGGTTTTTATCAGTTTCGGAGAAATCGGCTCCATAGGGCTTTCGACGCTTTATAAAGCCGGAGCGAGGGGACTTCTCCTGAGGTTTGAAACGTCGAACCCTGAACTTTATTCCAGGCTTCACCCGGGGCACTTGCTGGAAGACCGCCTGAACGACCTCAGGAACGCTTATGATATGGGTTATCTTATAATCACGGGTTCACTGATAGGCCTGCCGGGCCAGACTGATATGGACCGCTTGAACGATATCCTTCTTGCCAGGGAACTTCACACTGAAATGTACAGTTTCGGCCCGTTCCTTCCCGCTCCAGGTACGATCCTTGAAAGGAGCAGAAAACCGGATACGGATATGGTTTTAAAAACAATAGCCGTAACCCGGATCGCGGATGCAGAGAACGCTAAAATACTTGTAACGACGGGTTTCGAAACGCTCTCGAAAGATGCGAGGCGCCGAGGCCTTATGTCCGGCGCGAATTCGGTTATGATCAACCTGACGCCCGCACTCTATAAAAAAGATTATGCAATCTATCCTAACCGGGCTCACAGGGATGAGGATCTTGGACGTCAGATCGAAGACACGCTTTTCCTTCTCAAAAATTTAGGAAGGGCCCCGACTGATCTGGGGTATTAACATGAATCCGCCGATAATCTGTGTAAAAAATGTCAGCAAGAGCTATGGAGAGATCAGGGCTGTAAAAGATTTTTCATTCGATGTCGAAGAAGCCACATGTTTCGGCTTTTTAGGCCCTAACGGGGCCGGAAAAACAACAATGATGAAAATGATTTACGGTAAGGCTGAAAGAGACAAAAAGTCAAAAAGCGAAATAAGGGTTATGGGATTCGATCCCGCTAAAAAACCGCTTGAGATCAAGTCCATTTCCGGAGTCGTACCCCAGGAAGATAATCTTGACGAGGAATTGAGCGTATTCCAGAACCTTTATATCTATACGCGCTTTTACGCCATTCCCGCCGCTGAGTCAAGGAAAAGGATCGATTCTCTTCTGGATTTTATGGAACTTACAGATAAAAAGAAGGCGATGATCCGTGAACTTTCCGGCGGGATGAAAAGACGCCTGATCATTGCCAGGGCTCTTCTGAATAATCCGAGGCTTCTTATTCTCGACGAACCGACCACAGGCCTGGATCCGCAGGTAAGGCACCTTATCTGGGACAAGATAAGGAAATTAAAAAAAGAGGGAGTAACGATCCTGCTTACCACCCATTATATGGAAGAAGCCTTTGAGATCTGCGACAATATAATAATCATGGATAAAGGGGTAAAAGTTCTCGAGGGAAATCCTCACAAGCTCATTTCAACCAACCTGGAAAAATACGCCCTTCAGATCATTAATAAAGAAAACGCTTCATGCATCGAGAAAAACCTGGATTTCAAGCTTATCAGGAAAGAGGAATCGGAGGAAATAGTGGCGTATTATTCCAACGACCTGAAGTATCTTGAAGATATAGCCCTCTGCATGAAAACAGGAGATTTCTATATCCGGCAGTCCAACCTTGAAGACCTGTTCCTGAAAACAACGGGGAGGAGCCTCAATGAAGACCAATAAACCCTGTGTTCCCTCTCTTTTCTGGAGGATATGGAGCGTGTGGTACCGTCACATGCGTGTTTACTCAAGGAATATATTGACGAACGGGCTGCCTCCTTTCCTGGATCCACTGATATTCCTGGCAGGCATAGGCATTGGACTGGGCATCTTCATAGGAAAGATGGAAGGCATTTCATATATTGAATTCCTTGCCTCGGGGCTGCTTGTTTCCACTGCGATGTTCACATCGTCTTTCGAGTGCTCCTTCGGCACTTTCATCAGGCTTGAGTTCGACAAAGTTTATGACGGTATGATAGCCGCCCCCCTTACTGCTGAAAACATATTTGTCGGCGAGATCCTATGGGCAGGAGCCAAGGGTTTCTTCTTTTCCATGGCCGTACTGATAATAATAAAGATCTTCGGGTTTATTCCTGGCCCTATGAGCTTTTTCACTCCCTTTGTAGGGATGCTTACAGGGCTTATGTTTGCTTCTTTAGCCCTGTTGGTCACATCCTTTGTAAAAACTATAGACCAGTTCAATTTCCTCTTTACCGGCTTCCTTTCTCCGATGTTCTTCTTTTCGGGTATATTCTTTTCGCTCCAGAATATGCCGCCTGCGATACGGGTCCTGGCTGAGTTCCTGCCGCTAACGCACACAGTGCGCCTGGCGAGGGCCCTTTGCTTCGGAAGATTCGGTAACCTTGTTTTTCTGGATCTTTTGTATACGGCCGTTTTCATATTACTTTTCGCATACCTGGGAGTTTCCAGGCTCAAAAGAAAGGTCATAGATTGACCTGAGGCGGAGGCGGAAAATGCACTACTATAAATACCATGGCCTTGGCAACGATTACATTGTCATAGATCCCTCTCAGGTAAAAATTCTGCCCGATAAAAATAATATACGCCTTATCTGCAGCCGGAATTACGGGATAGGTTCCGACGGCATCCTTTACGGCCCGTTATTCGAAAACGGTTCGATCGTTTTAAAGATATTCAATCCGGACGGGAGCGAGGCTGAAAAGAGCGGCAACGGGGTAAGGATTTTTTCAAGATTTTTATATGAAAAAGGATATGTGGAAAAGAGGAATTTTTCTTTTTTAACAAAAGGCGGAAAGGTTGAAATCGAGATAATGGATGAAAACGCGCGCATGATCAAGGTTAACATGGGCAAATATACCTTTCATAGCGAAAAAATACCGGTATCGGGGATGCAACGCGAGGTGATAAACGAAGAGATCGTCCTGGAGGGAAACTCCTACCGGATGACATGCGTTTCCGTCGGCAATCCTCACTGCGTCATACCCCTGCCTGATATTTCCGAAAACCTAGCCAGGAGGCTCGGGCCGATAGTTGAAAATTATCCGCTTTTCCCTAACAGGATCAATATGCAGCTTTTAAATGTCGTCGACAGGAACAATATAAGGATCGAGATATGGGAGAGGGGCGCCGGTTATACCCTGGCGTCGGGCAGCAGCAGCTGCGCCGCCTCGCTCGCCGCTTTCAGGCTCGGCATGGTCGACAGCCATGTAAATGTCAAAATGCCGGGCGGGATCATCGGGATAGATATAAAAGGGGAATACGTCGAAATGACCGGCCCTGTCGAGGGAGTGGCCGAGGGAAATTTTTCGGGGGAATTTCTGGGGAAGATGAAGCTGGGGTAAACAAGGATTACCGCAAAGATCGCAAAGAATTACAGGGAGAAACGGAGAAGCGGAGAGTTTTTTAAAATATACGGCCTTTATTCGATGGAACCGCGTACAAGGTGAAGCATGCGTTTACAGTAAAATTAGTAAAATACCCGAAGCGTACGATTACCTGGAGAAAGCAGTTAATGCGGGATACAAGGATTATGAGTGGATTCTTAAAGATCCCGACCTGGAAAACCCGAGGAATGATAATGGTTGGGAGGCTTTTTTACGACGGCCTGAAAAAGTAGGACGAAAAGCTCTATTTCTTTCCTGCTGGATTCGAAACAATATTCAGTTTTTATATGTAGTCAATTTTTATCTCGCATTTATGAAGAAAACATAGAACTGCCATCGAAAAAAGGCGAAGCAAGCGTTTCGTCCAAGACCGCTAATAGTATTTAACCGATTCTTATAGATAATAAAAAATTCTTCAATTAAAAAAGTATTCAATCAAACGCTTGCCGCCGTTTTGAGATGATGCAGTTCAAGTTTTCGAATCCGGAGAGATAAAAATTGACTACATAAAAGCCGGATGTTGTTTGAACGGCCCTTACTTCCCACTCTGCAGTATATTCTGGATCGTATTGCTGATCGATTCGGCGTCTTCGGCAGCGTTCAGGCTGAGCGCGGCATACATGGCCCTTTTGTAATAATAGATCGATTCATCCTTCCTGCCGAGCTTGAAACAATCGCCGGCTATCTTTTTTAAATCGTCGAGTATGGCCGCGGTTTTTTCCGCGATCTTGTCGTTTTTAAGGGCCGACAGGTAATTTGTAAGCGCGCTGCCGTAATTCAGCTTGTCGTCATAGACTTCGCCGAGATAGTAGTAATTATCCCCAAGGGAGTCGTAAACCTTTCCCCCCTCGTTAATCTGCCTCGCTTTTTCAAGCCATCCCGCGGCTTCGTCCAATCTTTTGAGTTTTCTATAGGCTATTCCAATGTTATTATATGCGCCGGCCCTGTCCTGGTCGTTTGCCGCCGATCCGTAGGCCATCTGGTAATATTTGAGCGCGGTTTCATATCCATTCGTGTTTTCATAAGCCTTCTCGTAAAATTTACCGATGGTAAGATAAATTATAAAGTCGTACTCTTTTGTGTTTTCATAACCCTTGATAGAGTATGCCGTGAATATATAGTTTGAAGCTTCGGTATAATTTGCCTGTCGCAGCGACAGTTCGGAAAGCTTCTGGTAAATGCTTATCACATAGCCGGTGTTGTCTATGCTGTAACTTTCCGTGAGCGCGTCAAGGTAATATGACCTGGCGGACTTGAAATTTCCGGACCTGTACTCCTTAAGTCCGAGAGAAACCAGGTCGGAAACTTCTTTTTCAATAGTATTCCTGACTGAAGGGTTTACTGGGGGTGAACCGCATGAAAACAGCATCAATAAAGGTATAATTATAACAATCGTTTTTTTCATTATAATCTTTCCCCCGGTTTGATGTTTTTATCTATGGTTTTTCCCCCGCCCCCGAGGAAGCTCTTGACTGTAGAAAGGGTTTCTTTTAATTCTACAAGGTTTTCCCTGAGAAGGATCACTATCGCTTTCATGTCTTCCGGCCTTTCTGTAGCCGTTTTAAGGCTTTTAAGCGTCGAATCGAGTGAACCCATCATATTGTCTATTTTCGCGGACAGGCCTTTCTTGTCCTTGATAATCGAACCTATAGAGGTATCCTCGGAATTTATATTCGACAGGATGTCCCTGGCTTCAGCCGTGATCGTCCTTAAATTATTCATCGTTCCGTTTATCACAGGCTCAAGCTTATCGATATTATTCAGTATTTTTTGCGCCATTGCGTTTATATCGTCCTTTTTAACAGGTGTTTTAAGGGCCAATTCGTCAAGTATTTTGCGCCCCTCTTCCATATCTGAAGAAAGAATTAAAGAACCCGGCAATAGCTGGACGGTGTTTGAATCGGGGGATGGTATGAGCACAAGAAAGGAGCTTCCAATGATAGAAGATTGGATTTTAAGAACACTGTCCTGCCTGATAAGATAGCGGTATTCCTCATTGAACCATACCGTCACTCTTATACGGTCGTCTTCCGTCAGTTTTAAATCCCTTATCTTGCCGATGTTTATGCTTTTATACTTAATGGGGCTTCCGCTTGCCATGCCGTATCCGTCGTCGAAATCCGTTATGTAATAATCCTTTATAGTAAACAGGTCGCTGCCCTTTCCTACCAGTAAAAGCACTGCGACAAACAGAAATATACCGATCAGTATGAAAGCCGATACCGCTTTCTGAGCGCCTTTAAATGTGAAAGGCATATCCCCCTCCTTAAATTAAGTTTCGTTACGTATAAATTCCAGGGTAGGGCTGTATTTCGAATTTTTAATTTCGTCGGGCGTTCCGCTCTCAATGATCCTGCCCTTCTGCAGTATGCCGATCTTATCGGATATGGAAAGGGCAAAATCAATATCGCCTGTCGCCAGTACCATGGTTTTCTTCTGTTTTTTAAAATCGGAGATGATATTTTTTACCCGGTTTTGATAATGGGTATCGAGATTGGACATAGGGCTGTCCCAGAAAATATATTCAGGTTCATGTGAAATCGCCCTGACTATATTTATAAGCATTTTCTCCCCGGTGCTCAGAATATTTGGCCTTTGAGAAAGATCATTATCGAATCCTGCATAGTCAAGATATATTTTTATTTTTTCGTAAATCTCTTTTTCGCTTAATTTTGTATGATAATTGAAATAAAGGGAAAGGTTTTCATATATGCTCATGTTGCTGATAAGGGCCGAATTCTGAAAAACGAATCCGCAGCTCTTATGATATTCAAGCATCTGGTGCTGGGAATATCTCAGTATGTTTTTCCCGTTCACTTCAACTTCTCCCGATGCAACCAGGGAAAGCCCTGCGGCGATCTTAAGCAGCGTAGTTTTACCGCTCCCTGAAAGTCCGAGGATCACGTAAGACTCTCCCTCGGAGATCCTTTCTGTCAATTTATCGATCACGACTGTCTTATTGTATTTCAATGTTACGTCTTTTATATAAATGCTGCCCATAATCAACCTATAAATAAAAAATGACTGTCATAATAATATCTATAAAAAATAACGCAAAAATGGAGCTTACGACCGATTTCGTTGTCACCTGCGGGATATCGGTCTGTTCAAAAGCCTGGAACCCATGATAAATCGCAATACCCGAAATAAAAATACCGAAAATGGCGCTTTTCAGGAGGCTCATCAAAACGTCGAGCAAAGTTATTGAATTGATGATAAAAGTGATATAGGTGTCGAAACTCAAATCACCTATTGCACTCCCTACAAGAAAGCCGCCTATCAAACTAATAGCGTTAAAATAAACCGTAAGAAGGACCCCGGCTATTGTCATGCCGGCAATTCTGGGGAAAACTATAAATTTCAGCGAATTGATGCCAAGCATTTCCAGGGCGTTGATCTCATCGTTGACCATCATTGTGCCGATTTCCGCTGCGATTGCGGTAGCCGAACGGCTGAGAATAATAAAAGCCGTAAAAATAGGGCCCAATTCCCTGATAATTACTATGTTGAGGATATCCCCGACCTGTTTCAATACCCCGTAATTGCTTAGAATATAATAGGACTGAATGACCGTTACTATTCCGAGGGACAGAGCGACAAGGCTTATGATCTTCAGCGCTCCGTTGCCGGTAAAATATATCTGCATGACGATTATCTTGTTGATCCTCGCCCTTCCCTTGTTATCCGTAAAATAATCTTTAATTGAATAAAAGAGGAGTGCTGCTACCCCGGTGTAGTATTTGACTTTCTGGTTTACGGAGTTAAGAAACCCGTTGTAGAACCGGCCTATGACATTCATAGGTTATTTTCCTATTTCTTTTCATTGGATTGTATAAGATCATATAAAAAAGAAAAAATCGATCCTGCTATAAAACCGTCTATTATGGAAAATAATGAAAGGAGTGAAATTGAAAGAATATTGTTCATGAAATTTTTTAAGACCGGCAGAAGGGGGTTGTAAGAAAACCGGAATATATTCGCGTAAAAGGATTTTAAAAGATCTATTATAGGGGCGCCGTAGCCGGTTATAGAGTACCAGACGCCGATGATAAATGTTATGCAGAAGGCCAGAACGGCGCAGGCAATGCCGAATGACCTGATTCCCAGTTTCATTTAAAGCTCCTTGTTAATTTTTTATAGAAAGCGTTATGATGAGCCGGTATTCATCCCCTTTAAATAAGCGGAAAGCTTTAACCTTATTTTTACAAGAATATTATCTACTTTTTTGGATGAAATTTCAAGCTCTGATGCGATAGTTTTATAACTCTTATTTTCGATATATCTTTCCAGGACTTTTTGTTCCAGTTCATTTAAATTTTTAAGGCCTCTTTTCATAAATTCGGAATACTCGGTTATGATTGTGTCATTTTCGGGGTTGGAAACGGATACTATCTCATCTATATCCTGGTCTTTATCGATGTTTTTTCTATGCTGCCAGAAAAAATCCAGCGCGTTTTTGATCCTGTTCCTTATGCAGACGTTTGCATAGGTGGAAAACATGACCCCCCTCGCCTCATCGTATGTTTCGATAGCCTGGAAAAGGCCGATCATCCCTTCCTGTATCAGGTCATCCCTTTCGATCGGAAATATTTTATATTTATATAGAATGCTTTTGACCTTGCTCTTGTACCGCCTGTAAAATTCGTTTTCAGCGTTTTTATCGTTTTTGATCAATTTAAAAAGTTCGTCATCGGTGAGAAGACGGTAATAATTTTCACTCATTATATCGCCTGTAAATTATTCGCCGATTATTTTGATGAGGACTCTTTTTCTTCTTCTGCCGTCAAACTCGCCATAAAAAATCTGTTCCCATGGCCCGAAATCGAATTTACCTCCGGTAACGGCGATCACTACTTCCCTGCCCATCACCTGTCTTTTCAAATGGGCGTCCCCGTTATCCTCACCGGTTCTGTTATGCCTGTAATGATCGAGAGGTTCATGCGGAGCAAGTTTTTCGAGCCAGTCGGCATAATCGGCATGAAGGCCGCTTTCATTATCGTTAATAAATACGCTCGCCGTAATATGCATTGCATTTACAAGGCATAATCCTTCCTTGATGCCGCTTTCTCTAAGAGCGATTTCAGCATCATTGGTGATGTTAACGAAAGCCATCCGCTGGGGGATGTTGAAGGCCAGTTCTTTTTTAAATGATTTCATGATTAACCCCGTTCATGTTTCAAAGAATCGGGTTATTAATTATATAACTTAACAATTATAAGGAAAAATCCCGGCAGGCATGCTATAATAATATTGAATTGAAAATTCGAGGCGTCATGTTCTGGAAAAGATTTTTGTTTTTCATAATATTGATCGGCGGAGGTACGGTACTGTCGTATCTGATCTCTATCGGCATGAGAGAAAATCTGAATAACATTAACGATATACAAAACCAGCGCAAGCCTGACGAGGGTTACGTCAGGGTCTTTTCATCGGGGCAGGGCGGGACAAACCTGGGATCGGATGTAATTTACTCTCTCGATTTGAAATCCCCTATGCTTGAACATTTTTACATTCTTTCGCAATTCGAAGGGGATAAATGGATAAAACTGAAAGGAGATAAAAAGATTATCGGAGTGAACGGAACCGCGATCGACCTTATTAAAGGCGATTATGCCGTGGCGCAGTCATCGTTTCTTCTCAAGTCCGGCCGTTATATTATAAGCGCTGAAAATCCCTTCATCAAAGGGGAACTTACCCTTTATGTTTCAAATGAAAAGCCTGACCTGAAAACTTATCGAAGGCTGTTAATGATAGATGAAGGAGACTTGAATAATCCGCCCGAAGGGTATGAAAACATTTATTCTTCAAATTCAGGTATTCCTGAAAAGACCAATGTGATCATTTATAGTTTCAATGTCGGCAGCACAATAAAAGAGGCTTTTTCCATATACGGTAAAATTTCAGAGGGGAAATTGTCTGTCCGCCTGAAAGGCGGAAATATCAGGGATTTTGAATTTATAAATGAAAATCATCCTATGAGCGATCAATGTTCGCTGTTTCTTGAAAAGGGTTCATACAGCATATGGATCTTTACGGACGGGTTTAAGGGCAGGCTTGCGGTATTCAGGAAAAAGCCATCATCTTAAAATTTCTTCAAGTTTTTCAATAAAGCGGCTGTTCGCTTCTTCGCTCCCTACGCTTATCCTTACATAATTTCCGGAAAATCCGAATGATATCAAAGGCCTTATTGTAATTCCGCTTTCCTCGAGGCGGGAGATTATTTCAGGGCTTTTAGTCCTGAAATCGCAAAATATAAAATTACCGTACGGTTTCAAATATTCGAAGCCGAGCCTGTCAAGTTCCTTGCAAAGGTAATTTTTGCCGGCTTCAACGGTTTTAAGCGTACTGGCGAGAAATTCATTGTCTCTTAATGCGGCTTCGGAGCCTTTAAGTTGAAGCACTCCAAGGTTGAAGGGCATCCTGATCTTTTCAATCTGGAGCGCAATCTCTTTTTTCATAACCGCATATCCCACACGCAGCCCTGCCAGCCCGTAAGCCTTTGAAAATGTATATACCATCATAAGATTCGGAAATTTTTTTAAGAGCGATATCGAGGAATTCTCAAGCCCGGCGAAATGAATATAGGCTTCGTCAAGGAGTACTCCGGTTCCCGGAGGGATTTTCACGAGGAATTTTTCAATTTCATTCCGCTTATAAAAAGTCGAAGTCGGATTGTCGGGATTGGAGAACATTACCAGTTTCGGCTTCCCGCAAGTTTTTACTGTTTCAGCTATTCCATCCAGGTCTACCTTGAAACCGATGCGCTTAACTTCAACCATAACGGCGCCCTTTGAGGCCGAACAGATTTCATACATAGAAAAACTTTTTTCTGCAATTATGACCTCATCGCCTGTACTGATGAATGCAGCTCCGATCATATTGATTATTTCATCCGCGGAGTCACCTAAAACGATCTGGCCGGTGTTCAAATTTACTCCTTTCGATTTCCAGAAATCGGCAATAGCTTTCTTTAACCCTTCGATCATTGAAGCATCGGGATAAAGGTTCACGCCTTTTTTAAGTTCTTCATCCATCGCTTTTATAGCGAGGGGAGAACTTCCGATGGGGTTTTCATTCGACGACAGTTTATAACGCTTGCCTTTACCTGACTTCGGGTATTTTCCTTCGATGTATGCCGGCAAGTTGAAAATGTCGCTTCTGATCGATTTAAGTATTTCCATATCAAACAACCTTTGAACAAACCCATTTATAGGCCTTTCCGGCGCGAAATCCGCTCATTCCTTTTTTGAAAATAAGGTCGGATGCAAGGAATCTATCGGAGAGCGGCTCGCCGGTAAGGTAGGGGACGGCAATACAGTACATGAATGCCCTTTTAGCCGCTTCAACTCCGTATTCCGAATCCTCGACAACCGCGCAGCCGAGAGGGTCCGTGCCCATACGGCGGGCTGTTTCCAGGAATACATCCGGAGAGGGTTTGCCCCTTTCGACGTTTTCTGCGGATACTATAACACTGAAATATTTCCCCAGATCCGTTATTTTGATTATCTCATCGAGAATGCCGGGTGAGGTGCCTGAAGCGATTGCTAGTGAGAAACGGGCTTTTTTAAGCATTTCTATGAATTTTATCATTTCAGGAAATACTTTCGTGCCGTTCCTCGCTATTTCGATATAATATTTGTTCTTTTTTTCCACCATCGATTCGATCGAATCTTCAATATTATAGATCTTTTTGATGTCCTTCATCATTTCAATATTACCAGTGCCTACATATTTGTTCTTCATTGCAGGTGTAAGGTCGACTCCGTAGGATTTCAAGAGAAGCCTGTCGGATTCGTAATAATTGCCTTCGCTGTCGATGACCGTTCCGTCGAGGTCGAAAATAACCGCCTTGATCGGATATAAAGGAGCCGGCTTTACTCTTTTCGATATCTCGATAATATTTCCTTCGGGATCGCCGGCTTCGGTTTCCAGAAAACCATCGCCGGTAATTCTCGGGGCTTTAACACAATCCAGGCCTGAATTTTTCAACCTCGAATATTCCTTATTTACATCCCTGACTTCCAGGGCTATGTGATATGTGGTTTTTTTGAAGGCTGAGTTATTAATATTTTCCGGCCTCTCAAGAAGTTCGATTGTCATGCCGTTTCCGC
Organism: uncultured Spirochaetota bacterium; assembly: GCA_963768055.1. Classification (GTDB taxonomy): domain Bacteria; phylum Spirochaetota; class Brevinematia; order Brevinematales; family JAOACQ01; genus CAVYGN01. Next base: position 1,020,936 of record CAVYGN010000001.1, read on the forward strand.
TCAAAAGGACCGTGCGAAGCCCCGGCTGGCGAACACTGGAATAGCGGTATAATGTTTTAAAGCCGAAAAATTTCCTGTAGAAAAGCTCCATTTTGAAACTATCGGCGACTTCCATGCCTATATGATTCAGCTTCATTGTTTAATCCTATCCATTGTTGGAAATAGACAAGGCCTTGAGGAGGCGCTTCCGCGTTCTTTCTTTGCCTATTACCGGTATTATGTAATATGTCTCCGGTCCCTGGGTCCTTCCGGTTAAAGCCGCACGAAGCGGGAGAAAGAGGTTTTTGCCCTTGATCCCTGTCTTGGTAATGATGCTTGAAACTATCCCGGTAAACACTTCCTCGCTTATGCTTCGATTTTCCATGGTTATATTATCGAGAAATGCCTGTATAACCCTCCCCGAATCGGGTTTTTTAAGGATATTGAGGGCGTCGCCGGTTATTTCGAAGTCGTCAGTGAGAAAATATCCGATATGGTTCTTTATCTCCGACATATAAGAGCAATATCCGCGGGTTAGACCTACAACCCCCTTCAGAAAATCAATGTTTTCCCCTTTCTTCAAATAATCGTCATCGATAAGGCCGGTTTCTTTTATAAATGGGAGTGACAATTCGAACACAGAATCAATATCGCTGTTTATTATATAATGTTTCGATATCCAGTCCAGTTTGTCCACGTCGAAAACTGCCGGGCTCGGCGACAGCCTTTCGATATCGAAAAGATCTATAAGTTCGCCCTTTGAGAGTAATTCCCTTCCGTCGGGGCTTGACCAGCCCAAAAGGGCAAGGTAATTCACAAGCGCCTCGGGGGGATATCCGAGATTCCGGAAATCTCCGACGCTTGCAGCTCCCTGCCTTTTAGACAACTTCTGCCTGTCCTTCCCGAGGACCAGCGACATATGGGCGAAAACTGGAATTTCGAAATTGAGCGCCTTGTAAAGCATGAGCTGGCGTACGGTGTTCGAAAGGTGTTCGTCGGCCCTCAGCACATGTGTTATCTTCATAAGGGCGTCGTCAATTACAACAGCGTAATTATATACGGGCATCCCGCTGGGGCGCATGATTACAAAATCCCCGACCATTCCACTCGGAAACGTGACCGGGCCCTTTACCCTGTCCTCGAATTTAAAATCCTCGTCGTATGCTATAAACCTTACGACAGGTTTACGGCCGAGAGATTCGTAATCTTTTATCTGTTTTCCGGTCAGCTTTCTGCAATGCCCGTCGTAAACCGGAGGTTTGCCCGCGTCGGCCATGGCTTTCTTGCGGTTCTCCACTTCTTCGGGCGTGCAGTAGCAGTAAAAAGCCTGCCCCGCTTCGAGGAGCTTATCGGAGTAATCTTTATAAATATTCAGTCTTTCGCTTTGAAGATAGCTGCCGGCAGGGCCCCCTTTATCCGGCCCCTCGTCCCATTCGATCCCGAGCCATTTCAGGTCGTTCATAAGATTTATCGTATATTCGGGATGGGAACGGTCCAGATCGGTATCCTCGATCCTCAGGACAAATTTGCCTTTCATATGCTTTGCGTAGAGGTATGCAAAAAGTGCGGTTCTAACGTTGCCCACATGAAGCATTCCCGTAGGCGAGGGGGCGAAGCGTGTCCTGACCATCTATCCGGCTCCTTAGGGCATTTCTAATAACTTAAGAAAATCACCCTATACTAACAATCTGCTATTTAATCTATATGATTGCCCAATGGGGCGTTTATCCCAGGATGGGTTTATCCCCGATAGGGGAGGCTTCCTATCCGAAGGGTTTATGCCCGTAGGGCCGAAGGATTAGAAGCGCCCTTAATTTAAAGGATTATTTTAAAGGAGAGTGCAAATTATATCAAACCTGATGTAGACAAATCTTCCGCGAAGCCATGCTAAGGCCGTAAACGCTAAGACAGAGGTTCCCATAATCCTTTGCGTTTATTCGTGTGTCTTAGCGGATATCCTTGAAGATTTTTAAAGATTACTTCTTTTTAGTATTTTCCAGGGCTAGGAGGAGTTTCTGGTCTTCGATGATCTTTTCGATGGATCTGGTTTTATCCATCTGGAGATCGACCTGGATTGGATATTTCAGGGTTTCCATCTTTCCGTTTATATAGATCATAACGACAGGCCTCAGGGTCTGCGAGTAATCGACTTTAATGACCTGGGCGACTTCCTTGGTGTTGAGCATAACAAAAGAATCGATGGGGACCAGCGGTTTGCCGTAGAGCCGCTTCGGCATCCGGTTAATAAATTCTACGGCGAACCTGGGATTGAATTTAGTGCCGGATAGATTCTGAATTGAAAGAAAAGAACTGGAAACGGGGAACGCCTTTCTGTACGGAGTGTCCGAAGTAAGGGCATCGTAAGTATCTGCGATTGTTATCACCTGGACGAACTCTCCTATTTTGTCCCTGGCGATATGGAATGGATAACCCATGCCGTCATAGTTCTCATGGTGGTAAAGCAGGCAAGCCTCGACTTCCTTGTCGAAATTTTTCTGGTTTTGGATGATCTCGTAGCCGAGCTGGGGATGTTTTTGAATCATATCCCATTCTTTTTCTTCAAGGGCTCCTGTTTTATTCAATATCTCCTTGGGAATAAGTATCTTTCCAAGATCATGCAGAATGGCGCCCATGCCGAGAATTTTCAGTTTGTCATGGCTGTACAGCATCTCTTTTCCGAATAGAATGGAAAGCATCGCCACATTTATGCTGTGAGTGTATGTATAATTGTCGAAATCCTTTAATTTCAGCATGTTCAGGATCGTATATGTTTCGCTGATCGAGATTTCGCCGATAAGCTGTTCTATGATGTTCTCAATTTCTTTTTTAGGCAGGGGCGTTTTCTTGAGGATGCTGTTTTCTATTTCCTTGGCCAGGAAAAGGGACTTTTCAATAAGCTGGTTTGAAACGATGTATTTATCAAGACGATAAAAAGTCGAGGAATATACGGGTTTATTATAGTTGAATTTGTGGATATCCTGGTCTTCGAGGCTTTTAATGATATCGGCAGTGATCACTTCGCCGCTCCCTACGATTTTCCTGCCGTCGGGAGTGAAGGCGTCCCCCTTTAATGTTACGCCGGGATAAAGGTCCTTGGTTTCCATGGTGATAAGTTTATAAGATTTCTCGACTTTCATTTCCTCGGGGGTATAAAACAGCACTTCCAGCCTTTCCGACTTGAGCTGCTCGATGAGGCTCTCGGTTACAGGTTCGTCCTTATTGATCTTTTTGACCCCTCCGCTTGTAAAAGCGTCGGCCTCCAGTATCATTCCCGGAAGAAGGGTTTCGACATGTATCTCGAGAAGTACCTGGTCGTTATTCGGATTCTCGGAGATATCGGGAACCATCAGATTAAACGGTCCATTTTAAAACCCCCCTAAAATATTATATTATTAAGTTACAAAAAATTCAAATATGGGTCAAGCTCAATCTATTTCTTCGACCATCACATCGGATAGCCAGATGTCGCCGTAGGATTTGCCGAGGTCGAATTCAAACTGTGCGTTTGTATCCGTATGTGCAGTCATCCTGAATGAAAATATATAATTTTTCATAACTTTATCAATAGGGATTCTTTTCGGCACATCAAATTCTGTAGTATTCGGACTTCCCCAATATGTTTGGTTCGGGTCCCTACCAGCAAATTGTCTATGGATCTTCGCATAAATATCCTCTGTATCGGAGGCCCTCGCCTTAAAAGAAATCCTGTAACGCTTACCGGTCTCGATATTTAAAAAAGAGGTGTTTAATACATGGTCCCACCAATTCCCGCTACCCCTGTATTTGAATTTAATATGGCACTCTCCGTTTTCAAGCGTTAACATCAGGCCGGAGGACTGCCGCCATGTTTTATTGCTGAAAAAAGTATTTCTATCGAATTCAGCGTTCTTTATAAGATTCACCCTGTAATTCGTGGCGCTGAAGTTCGCCGATTCCCCGGGCTTTAAATTCACAACTGCGCCTGCGAGCAGCCTGCCGTCGAAGAACCGCCTGATCGCGACCTTGTAGCCCGTTCCCGATATTATCTTCATGTTGAGATGGAAATCGTTGGAAACAGGCTCGGCTACAAGCCTGTGGTTGATAAATATCCCGATCTCCTCTTTTCCCGTGTCGAAATTGCCGAAGTTCAGGTACGCTATCTTCATTTCCTCGTTAAGCATCGCCCTGACCATCTTCGACAGCATCGTGTCGACGGCGTCGAAAAGGTCCTCGTCCGTAGGCGTGGTGAGGCTGTTCGTCATTATCGATCCCGTGAATTTATTCCATATCTTGAGATTCACTGCCGCGTCGGGTTTCGATTTCGGCCCTGTAAGTCTGTAATCCCCGAAAACGATAAAATCGCACTGGTTCTGTTTTCCAATGTCCGAAACGCTGTCCTCCAGGGGATTCATATTTAAAAGCACGCTTTTATCCGGAAGGTCGATAGACGGGAGGACCGAGAAAAGATTGTAGAACGAGGAGAAAAATATGGTCCTGTAGATCTCGGGATTGGGGTAAGCCCCTTCCTTCGATCTGTTTTCAAACGGGGTAATAAGGATCTTATGCTTGACAACGGCCTCCGCCTCGGTTTCCTGCTTTTCGAGGAAAGAGGCGTTGACGTTAGTGTCGGACCCCTTTTCCTGGTTCTCTTTTGTCAGCGCGGTCTGTTCGGCGCAGGATGAAAGCATGATGCTCAATAGGAAGGAAAAAACCAAAAGAAATATGGATTTCATATAAAATGCCCCCTTATAATACATTGCGATCCTTCAATTTTGCAATAAATGATTGAACAAATATTAAACGGAAGAGAAAAAAATATCAAGCCGGATTGTTAAATTAAGCCGGAAAAATTGAGATAAGGGGGATTATCCATTAGAATATTGGGGTTTGAATATTAGAGAGGGCTTATGAATGATAAAGACAACCCGGTTAAAACCGGCGTAAATTTTATCCATGCAGTTATCAACGATGATATCGAAAGCGGTAAGTATAAAGGTATGGTCCATACCCGTTTTCCCCCCGAACCTAACGGCTATCTCCATATAGGACATGCCAAATCGATCTGCCTGAATTTCGGGACCGCCGAAAAGTACGGCGGCTTATGCAATCTGCGTTTCGACGATACAAACCCCTCTAAAGAGGAAACAGAGTATGTGGATTCAATAATGCAGGACGTCAGGTGGCTCGGTTTCGACTGGGAGGACAGGCTGTTCTATGCCTCGGATTATTATGGCAAGCTTTATGAATACGCCTTAAAGTTGATCAAGAATGGAAAAGCCTATGTCTGCGATCTTACCGCAGATGAGGTTAGGAAATACCGGGGCACTTTGAAGGAACCCGGCGCCGACAGCCCTTACCGGAATAGAAGCATCGAAGAAAACCTCGATCTTTTCGACCGGATGAAAAGGGGTGAATTTCCCGACGGATTCAGGACACTGCGCGCAAGGATAGATATGTCGTCTCCCAATCTGAATATGAGGGACCCTGTTATCTACCGGATACTCAGGAGCGCCCATCACCGCACAGGGGACGAGTGGTGCATATACCCGATGTACGATTATGCCCATCCGATATCGGACGCTCTCGAAGGGATAACCCATTCTATCTGCACCCTGGAGTTCGAAGACCACCGCCCTCTTTACGACTGGGTCCTGGTCTCACTGAATTTCGACCCGAGGCCCCAGCAGATCGAGTTTGCCAGGCTCGACCTTACATATACGGTTATGAGTAAGAGGAAACTGCTTGAGCTTGTAAGGGGCGGTTTTGTCAGCGGGTGGGACGATCCCAGGATGCCGACATTATCCGGGCTCAGGAGGCGGGGTTACACGCCTTCAGCAATCCGCGACTTCTGTGAACGCATCGGTGTGGCAAAAGCCAACAGCGTTGTCGATTTTTCCCTCCTTGAACATTGCCTGAGGGAGGATCTCAATAAGAAGGCTCCGAGAAGGATGGCGGTACTTAACCCTCTCCGTGTAGTCATTGATAATTATCCCGAAGGGCTTGTCGAGGAATTCGAAGCGGAGAACAATCCGGAGGACGATTCTGCCGGCAAGAGGATAATTCCCTTTTCAAGGGTATTATATATAGAAAAGGAAGATTTCCGCGAGGACCCGCCCAGGGACTTTTTCAGGCTGGCGCCGGGCAGGGAGATCAGGCTTAAGCATGCTTATTATATCAAATGCCTGAGCGTAATTAAAGATAAAAAGACAGGGGAACCGTCCGAACTTCATTGCACTTACGATCCGGGTTCGAAAGGGGGATGGTCTTCCGACGGCAGGAAGGTTATGGGGACTTCGCACTGGGTGTCGGCCAGGCATGCCGTGGATATCGAGGTGCGTATTTACGATCATTTGTTTACAAAGGAGAACCCCGGCGAGGAAAAAGAAGGGCATGACTACAAGGATTATATAAATCCCGATTCCCTTAAAATATTTAAAGAGTGCAAGGGCGAACCCTCGTTAGGGGGAGTCAAACCAGGTGAAATCCTTCAATTCCTGAGACAGGGATATTTCTGTGCCGATCCTGATTCATCAAATGGAAAACCCTGTTTTAACAGGACCGTATCACTTAACGATCCCTGGGCTAAAAAGCAGAAAAAGGGTCCCTTATTGAGTGCTTGATCGATTCAATCTCCTTTTCCGGCGGGCTTATTGCCGATTACAGCCTGTAAAATCTTGAATTTATCGATCAGTGCAAATATAACAAGGATTGCCAATGAGGCCAGCAATACCATTACAGTCATGATCAGGTAGTATTTGACCGACCATTCGAAGGAGATTTTGATAAGTTTGATCAGTGAAAAACTCTCCCTGTAATTGTTTTCATAAAGGGTTATTTTTACAGTACAGAGTTCGTTTTCTTCAGAATATTGCCCGAGAGTCACCCCCAATTCCTGGAGCTGTTTTTCGATTTCCTGTATTTTATATTCCAGGTCGATCTCCTCCGACAATTTTCCTCCCTTGGACCTGAGTAAAATAAGGGAATCGCGCATATTTTCCAGGGATTTTCTCTGCGCGTTTATATCCTTGTATTCGCTGGTTTTATCTGTTTTATTGATTTCGATCGATTTAAGGTTCCCGATCTTTTTTACCTCTTCGAGCATCGCATCGAAATTATCGGGGGGCACTCCGATGGATATGTTAAGAAACCGGGAACCCTTTAATCCTGTATTGTTTTCGAATTGTATGACCGAATTGAATTTTTTTATAGTGTCGCGGAGGTCTTTGTCCGACTTTTCGAAATCCTTGGTTTCATTTACAAGCGAAGCAACCTTTTCATATTTCTGATCGACGTTTATAAATTGCGGCTGTAATCCTGCTACTGCCGACTCTTTCTGTATCTTCCTTTTATAACTGGCGAAATTACTCTTGAGATAAGAGTTCTGGCGGACCTGGGGTTCTTCGGTATTAACAGCGGTATTAAGGTTCTGTCCTTGATTCTGGGGTACATACTCCTGGCCCCAGTATCCCGACTGGCTATAATAATTCGAATTATAAACCGATACTCCCTCTTTCATCGAAAGGCCGTAAAGAATGCGGAGAACCAGAAATAGAACGAAAGCGAGAGCATAAAACAGGATTCCGATCGGTATTCTTTTTTTCATAAAATGCTCCCCGGTTTGAAAAGTTTAATAGCTTCTTCGTTAAGAAGCGTCCATATACTGTATACTCCGAGGGCTGTACCGACGGGTACATGCAGTAAATTAAAAAAAGAAATGATAAGGACAAGGATCCTTCCCCATTCCCTTTTTTCTAGCAGGCCTATGCTTCCAGTAATACCTGTTATTGCGAAAATCAAAACAATTGCCGCTATGGAAGCCATGACGATGGAGACTATATCCATTAATTCCCGGGGGATTTTATCAGGGTCTAAAACGCCGATCTTAACACAATATGAAACGATGTGAGGGAATAAGGCGGAAATAATTATCAGGATCAGCCCGCCGCAAAAAAAGATCGATGAGTAAACGATATTCAGGATCCCCGTAAGTCTGATATGATTTTCCATATGAAACTCCCGTTTTTAATATAATAACAGTAAGCCAATTTTAAAATATTTTCAAGTCGGGAGGCTAAGATAATTATCTCTTAAAAATTTTTTTTAAATCTATTGACAAAGTGAACAAATAGTAATACACTATATTTAGTAATACTAAATACCTTGCAAAAAAGGGTATATTAATGAGTGAAACAAATATTCAACTTAAAAAGGGTGTTATAGAGATATTGATCTTAAAACTTTTAAGCCGGGAGAAAATGTACGGTTACCAGCTTATGCAGGAACTCGATATTAAAAGCCGCGGTTTTTTTAAAATGAAGGAGGGGACGCTTTACCCGGTTTTATATCGCCTGGAGGACGGAGGGTTTATTACGAGTCTATGGGAAGAACCGGACCGCAGCAGTGTTGAAAAACGATCGGTGCCCAGGAAATACTACCGGATCACTAAAGAAGGACTTGTCGAACTTAACAAACTGATATCGGATCTAGAACAATTATTTAGCGGAATTAACCTCATTCTGAAGGAGGGACCTGAAAATGGATGACAGGATCGAAAGTTACATTAACCGCGTTATCGATGGGATAGTAGTCGGCGATAAGCTTAAAAAGCGGATCGCACAGGACTTGCGTTCGCATATCACGGATGCTTCGATAAATCAGAACATTGATGATGTGCTCGGCAGGATGGGGGATCCGGCAAGGGTTTCCGCCGAGTTTATGGATTCCGTCTATGAAAATAAAAGCGAAGTGATAAAACGCCTGGTCCGGGAGCGTCTCAGGGTAAGCCGGCTGCTTACAGATTATTTTGAATACAGCAGCAAAATCTCTTTTTTTGGGCTTCCGTTACTTCATATTAAGTTTCGGAGGCACCTTAACGCAAAACCCGCCACGGCCAGAGGGATCGTTGCCATTGGAAACCGGGCTATTGGAGCGGTGGCGGTTGGAAGGTTTTGCTTCGGCGGTTTATGTTTCGGCATGTTTCCGGTCGGTTTGGTCGCCTTCGGATCTTTCAGCAGCGGAGTAATTGCATTCGGCGGTTTCGCATTAGGGATATGTGCACTGGGCGGTATAACCCTCGGAATACTGGCCGTCGGCGGTTTTGCTTTCGGCCTCAGCGCATTCGGCGGTTTTGCCTTCGGCTTAATTTCAGGAGGGGGGTTTGCAAGGGGAGTGGTCGCCATGGGGGGGCACACTATGGGGCAATATATAGGAAATCCGGGTTCATCAAATGAAATCAAGGCGCTTATCCGGCTGGCATACCCCCATATCAGCGGTTGGATCCTCGATATTATTGTTTTCTTCAAATTTCTTTATATATGAATTTGTTTACTGGGAGGTAACTCAATATGACAATGGTAGAATCGGATCATATAGTCAAGAGCTTTTCCGGGAAGACGGCTGTAAACGATCTTTCCTTTACTATTGCAGAAGGTGAAATATTTGGCCTTATCGGTCCTAACGGAGCAGGTAAAAGCACTACCATCAAGCTGATACTCGATTTCATCAAACCCGATTCAGGCAGCATTAAAATGCTCGGTGGCAATACATTCAATGAAAATATGAAAAATCAAATCGGCTATCTGCCTGAAGAGAGAGGGCTTTACAAAAAATTGCCGGCGATCGATCTTATAATTTACCTCGCCTCCCTTAAAGGTATGGACAGGCGCAAGGCAGAGAAAAAGGCGGACGAACTTCTCCGGCAAACCGGGATGCTGTCAAATAAAAAAATGAAAATCGGGGAAATGAGCAAGGGCATGGGTCAGATTATACAATTGATCGTCACTATTATCCATGACCCGAATTTGATTATTCTGGACGAACCTTTCTCAGGCCTTGACCCTGTAAATACCGATCTTTTGAAGAGATTGCTCATAGGCTTAAGGGATCGGGGCAAGGCCATTATCCTGAGCACGCACCGGATGAATGACGTTGAGGAGCTCTGCGACCGTGTACTTATGATAAATAACGGATGCGCCGTTCTGTACGGAGATCTTAAAGAAATCAAATCGGGATATGGAAACCATTCGGTTCTTGTGGATATTGAGGGTGAAACCGGGGAATTGCCGGGGGTAATAGAGAAAAGGCAGCATAAAGGCTTTGTTGAATTGGTACTGGATAAGGATACTACACCCCGTCATATTCTTGAAAAACTGTTCAAAAGCGGAATAACTGTAAACCGCTTTGAGTCGGCTGCTCTTTCTTTAAATGATATATTCTTGAAAAAGGTGGGAAAATATGATCAATAAGACATATTTGATTTTTAAACATGAATTCCTGTACACGATAAAAAGAACCGGGTTTATAATTATGACCCTTTTTGTGCCTTTAATAGCGCTTCTGTTTATTGGGATCGGACGTCTCGAATCAACCTATAACAATCCGCCGGTAATGGAAATAAAAACCATCGGATATATTGATGAGGCGGGTAAATTTGACCGTTATAATACTCAGGAACATCTGAAGCTGATTCGTTTTAATACCGCGGAAGACGCCATGCAAGCCCTCATCAGAAAAAATGTTTCGGAATATTTTGTGATTCCCGCGGATTATACTTTGGGCGGGACGATTCATCGATATACTCTTGAGAAAGAGGTGGATACGCCCCCTGTCGTGAAAGAAGCTATTAAAAATTTTCTCACCGGCAATCTCCTTTCCGGCAAAGTGCCTTCAGGCATAATAGCGCTGATAGAGTCCCCCTTGAACCTTAAGGTTACACGGCTTACTAAAACAGGGTCTGTTGCCATTGAACAAAGCGGATTCGGAAATCTTATCATTCCCGGAGTTTTCAGCTTTCTTCTGGCCTTCTCCCTAATGTTCTTTTCGAGCTATTTGATCCATGGGCTGGGCGAAGAAAAGGAGAGCCGTTTGATCGAGGTATTGTTATCGTCTGTTTCCATCCGGCAGTTACTTATCGGCAAGGTTTTGGCATTGGGTGCAGCCGGGCTTTTGCAGGTTTTAATCTGGCTGATTTCTGCGCCCCTATTATTAAACCTGGCCTTATCCTCTTTCAGTGTCCTTATCGGCGGTATGCAGATTCCGGCCAATTTCCTTATCCTGGGAACAGTCTATTTTATCCTGGGATATTTATTGTTTGCGGTGATTTCTTTAGGAATCGGCGCAGTCAGTCCGAATACGCGGGTAGGGCAGCAGTTGTCATTGATTTATACGCTTTTAGGCTATGCGCCCCTCTGGTTCTTATCATTACTGATATTCTTTCCGAAAAGCCCTGTCTGGGTTTTCCTGACAATATTCCCGGTCACGGCTCCAGTTCAGACTATGTTAAGGCTGGGCGTAACGGATATTCCTCCATGGGAACTGGCGGCCAGTATAGCGGTGATGGTACTTTCAATATTCGGGTGCCTGCTTCTGTCTATCAAGGTTTTCAGGGTTAATTTACTTATGTACGGGAAAAAGCCGGTTTTTGGAGAAATTATTCACAACATAAGAAAGGGATAAGTTCTTTTCCCGGATTTTGCCGCATATCCTTCAGGAAACCGAAGGAGAAAATTATGGGCTTACTCTTTAAAATAAGTTTCAGGATCCGGCCATAACCGTCGGAATGATGATACTTGTAGCGACAAGTTCGTTCATAAAGGGCCTGACAGACGTCATATTAAATAAGCTGCTGGTATATTCATACGGCCATGTCTCGATCAACGGCTACGAGAACGGAAGTCTCCAGAATTCGGTAATAAGGGACAGGGACAGGATCGTAAAAATAATCAAGAGCGTGAAGGGTGTTTATGCGGTTAACGATTACCTTTACGTTTACACAAGGGTCGTCGGCAAAGGCAAATCGGGAATGCTTACGCTTTTCGGCATGTTTCAGATCTTCAACAAGATATATTTGAAAACTTGAGCAAGTGATCATACCTTTCTTCTTCTTAAACCTGAAGCTCTTGACAGAAATATTATTTGTGATACAATATAAAATCAATTCGAACAATAAATACTTAACCATATCTAAGTAAAAAATTAATAATCAAACTATCTTGCGGAGCTTATAGTTGAATCTGTTATCGTTATGTCATACAACGGCGTTATTTGTTAGCTTATGGCTAATTTATTTAATTCTTTTTAAAAACTCAAAAGCCCTGTCAAACTGGGTTTGTGCATTGTTTATTCTATGCATAGCGGTCTGGAATTTCACTTTTATATTCCTCCAGGGTCCCTCGTCGCATGATACAGCCATGTTCTGGTTGAATATTTCCGTTATCGGCTGGGGTTCTATTGGCGTTTTATCGCTATGGCTCGGCCTTGTATTATCTAAATGGGATAAAATATTAGAAAAATGGTATTTTTATCTTATCATATTTTCAATTCCGATCTTTTTTATATATAAGCAATGGACAGGATACCTTGTCCATGATATCATAAGACAACCCTACGGCTGGTCGCCTTTATGGTCAGAGTCGATCTGGACCCGGATTTTTTATGCTTATTTATCTTTAATTCCAATAATTACTTTCTTTTTCGGCTATAATGCTATAAAAAAAAGAAATTTGCAGTTTGAGAAGAAAAGGATTAAATTAACTATTACTTCGGGTTTCATCTTTTTTATTTTTATATCGCTTACAGACATTGTTCTTCCGGGACTTGGCATCTATGGCATTCCCCCTGTCGGTGCTCTCACAGCGCTTATTATGGCTAGTATAATTATCTACGGAATAAAAAAATATAGATTGATGACCATCACTCCCGCATATGCGGCCTCCGATATCCTTGCCACAATGAGCGATTCATTGATCCTCATCAGTCCTGACGGCAGCATCATTGAAGTTAACAACGCGGCATTGGACCTTCTTGGTTACAAGAGAGAAGAGATTATCGGCAGCCCGGCTACGATATTGTTCCCCGAGGAAATCGTAAAATTTCAGGATAAAAGCGATTTGTCCGACAGACAACAATTTTTTTTACTTACAAAACAAAGAGAGGAAATACCCGTCAGTTTTTCAGCCTCGACCATGAAAGATAAAACGGGTGAATTATTAGGCATAGTCTATGTAGCCAGGGATATGCGCGAGATCCTGATGCTTCAGAAAAAGGAGAAGGAGCTTAAAGCCGAAAAAGCATGGACTGAAGCATTGCAGGAAAAAGCCCTGGATTTACAGGAAGCGTATGACAAGCTAAGAGAAACTCAAACCCAACTGGTTCATTCGGAGAAGATGGCTGCCGTGGGACAGCTAGCCGGCGGCGTCGCACATGAGATCAATAATCCGTTGGGAGTTATACTGGGATTCGCCCAGAGCTTAGTGAAGAGGATAAAAGAGGACGACTACCTTTATAAACCTCTAAAATCGATTGAGCGCGAAGCTTTGAGGTGCAGGTGGCTTGTGGGCGATTTACTTACATTCTCGAGGGTTGAAAAGACAATGTCTGAAGAAATTGATATTAACCAGGCCATTGACGAGACATTATCTTTTATAGAGGCGCGTGCAAAGATACAAAACATTACGATCTTCAAGGAATACGGAAAGGGGTTGCCCCGGATATTTGCAAATAAAAATCAGATACAGCAGGTCGTTGTAAATCTATGCAATAACGCTATCGATGCGATGTCGGATGGAGGGAACTTAAGGCTTTTAACCAGAGAGGAAGGCGATTGCATATCGGTTGCTGTTTCGGACACCGGAAAGGGGATTTCCGAAGAAGTAAAGAAACACCTTTTTGAGCCCTTTTTTACCACAAAAGAAATTGGCAAAGGAACCGGCCTTGGGCTGAGCTTATGTTACGAGATCATTCGAAACCACAACGGTGCAATCGAAGTTAAAAGCGAGATGAATAACGGAACCGTATTCACCATAAAATTTCCGGCAGGTAGAACCGATAACGATGTGAAACTTTCAGGTTCAGGGAAATAGTAATTTGATATGATAAACCTTTTAAACATAGCCTATTATTTTTCTTTTCTTATATGTGTTTGGCTTATCTTTTTTATTATCTCAAAAAATCCGAAAGGCTTGGCAAATAAAGTTTGTGCCATGCTTATTTTATGTTTTGCGATCTGGAATTTTTCGGTTTTGTTTTTGCAAAATTCGAAGTCCGGGAATGAAGCAATGTTATGGAAAAATATTTCTTCATTTGGATGGTGCGGTTTCGCCGGCTTCGCAATCTGGCTTTCATATATTATAACATGGAAGGATATCGGAAAGAAAATTATAAAATGGCACTTTTACCCCCTTATCTTCATATTTCCTGCTTTCTTTATTTTTATGCAATGGAACGGTTATCTGGTTGTTAACTTTACGAAACATGCATATGGGTGGGTATATGAATGGTCTACATCAATCTGGCCCATGCTTTTTTTTGTGTACTATTTTTCGTTTATTATCCTTGCGTTGGCTTTTGCTTATTTGTCTATAAATAAAAGAATTTATAATTTTGAAAAAAAAAGAAAGAGATTAATTATTATTTCAGCATCGATTTTTCTTATTGCCGCTTCTACTACCGAAATTGTTCTGCCGCTATTAAAAGTTTACATCGTTCCACCGATAGGCTCAATCTTTTCAGTCATTCTGGCTGCGGCTTTTGTATACTCGATAAACAAATACAAATTTTTGTCACTTAATCCGGCATATGCCGCATCCGACATAATTTCAAACATGAGCGATTCTTTAATCCTTATTGACAGTGAAAGCAAAATCATTGAAGCAAACAACGCCCTATTGAATATGCTCGGATATTCAAGTTATGAACTTATCGGCAGCGGGGCTGAAAAATTATTTATGGGGCAAAGGCCGGCGAATGCCGCCGTTAAATGGGAACTTTTATTTAAAAAAGAATCTTTCAAAAATATAAAAATTGTATTTAGAACTAAAGACGGCGATGATATTCCTATAAGTTTTTCGGGCTCGGCTATGAAAGATAATGAAGGTAATTATATAGGGATAGTTTGTATAGGCAGGGATATGAGGGAGATATATCGGCTGCAGGAAAGGGAACAGGAACTTGTGGCTGAAAAGGCCCGTACAGAAGCATTTCAGGAAAGGGCCCGGGAATTACAAAAAGCATATGACAGTTTAAAGACAGCTCAAACTCAGCTCATACAATCCGAGAAAATGGCTGCTGTAGGGAGGCTGGCCGGCGGTGTGGCTCATGAAATCAACAATCCATTGGGAGTCATACTTGGGTTTGCCCAGAGCATAATAAAAAGAATAAAAGAGGACGATCCGCTTTATATACCTTTAAAATCGATTGAGAGAGAGGTGATCAGATGCAGGAAAATGATTGTTGATTTATTAAAATTTTCCAGGACAGAAAATACTATGGCCGAAGATATTAATTTAAACAGGACAATTGAAGAGACATTATCTTTTGTCGGGTCCCGCGCCAAAGTAATGGGAATTGATATTATCAAAGAATTTCAGGATGATCTGCCTCTGATAAGGGCCAATAACAACCAGATTCAGCAGTTAATAGTTAACCTATGCAACAATGCAATAGAATCTATGCCTGAAGGCGGTAAAATAAAGATAACTACAGGAAGGATTGGCAATAGCCTGGAGTTTTCGATAAGCGACACAGGTATAGGTATGAGTGAGGAAAATAAAATGCATATATTCGAACCCTTCTATGCCACAACAGGTTTAAGCGTATGCCGGGAGATTATCAATAAACATAATGGAACTATTGAAGTTGAAAGTGTATTAAATAACGGGACTTTATATAAAATAAACTTACCTTTAGATGCGTGCTTTAATAAATAACTTTATATTACTGGCTCTTAAGCTGTCCGTTAAGCCATTTTTCTTTGTTGGCGGTTTCTGTCAGGACCTGGTTCATTTTGCCGTATTTTTCTCTAAGGTCCTGTTCGTATGTAACAAGATCCCTGTTCATTTTTTCTATTTCTTTCTGCTCATCGCCGATTTTCCTGTTGTTAAACACTATCCTCTCATCGAAGAAGCTTCCCGTCCCTATGCTGAGACGGAGGGTCTGGTTGACCGATACCGCTGCGCCCGAATCTTTGACCATGTCGCCATGGGTATCATAAGCGAAAAGCTGTTCGACGCCGTCGAATCTGCTTTTTAAGGCGTTGCGGAATTTCTCAAGTTCTATATTCAAAAGACCCATCTTCGTGGAATTCCATTCTTCTGAATTTACGCTGAAAGTACCGTTCTTTTTTGTATAGATTCCTATCTGTTCAAGAAGCGAAAGCTCCCTTGTGTAGACTGTTTTATAAGGAGCGGCAGGGATAGTCCTGAGTCTGTTCATGAGTATAATAACCGGACTTTCGGTTTGGAAAGCACCGATTTTAAGATTATCCGGGCTCCTCTGACTTAGCGGGGTATGGTCGAGACTGGGTGTCGTTACAATATGAAGATATTCCATGGATTTATTATAGCTGTCGATCCATGCCAATAGAGCGTCTTCGATCTTTTTATAGTCATGGTCTATAGAGGCCGTTACCTGTTCCTTTGATTCCGATTTAAGGTTTAGGGTCACTCCGTCGACTAGGTTGTCGATGATGTTCTTATCCCTTTTAACTTCAACGCCGTCAAAATTGATAATGGAATCGCTGGCCTTGCTGATAACGTTTTTAGGCTGAATACCGCCCTCGGATATTTTAGTGACAAGGCGGGCGTCCGAGATCATGAATTCCCTGTCGGTGTTTTTATTTCTTACGGTAACCTTATCTATTGTTTTGTCTTTATATGTAGCAAGCGAATTGCTGAAATTTCCAGTATTATCGATATAATAACTTTTGACGGTTCCGTCGTCGAAAGATAGAGTCAGGATTTCAGTGAAATTAGATACGGTTTCCGGCGGAATTTTCTTTTCCTCGTAATAGGTTATGAGGCTTCCTCCCGAAACTGTTACATTGGAAACCGATACCGGTTCCATTAAATTTATATCGACGTTTGTAGCATTGATATTGGATTCCTTGGATACCGGGTTGTAAGGGCTCATTGAGGCGTTAAAATAGAAAATGGAACCTTCGGTTATTTTGATATTATCCTGGGACAGGTTTACTTCGCCTTCGTCGCCGGGCAGGAGGCGAACCCTGTTGGAATCGGATGTAATAGGGTTTGCAGACCTGGCAGTCAGCTTGCTGAAATCTATATTTTTTTCATCGGTTTTAGCCTCGCCCTCACCCAAAAGGTTTATTTCCTTGAGGGCGGAAATATCACCGCTAAATTTAAGCTTATTCTTTTCCCCTGTCTCTTTACCGCTTATTACCAGGATTGACGATGCGTCGGTGTCGTTAATTATACGGACCTCGATGGCGTCCTGGGCCTGCTGCTGCAGGGCGTCCGCGAGCTGGTAAATGGTCCCGCCGGCGAATTTAAATTTTAAGATTTTACCGCTTATAGTTATGGTGAATTCGCAAGGCGGAAGGGTCTTGTCCTTCGGGAATGAAGAACTCTTAAAAGAATCCGGCTTGGCAATTTGAAGAACTGTTATTTTGTAAGTATCTTTTTTAGCCTTTCTTTCAGCGGAGACATCGAGAACAGCGGGGTCTGAAGAACTGCCGACCATTTCCCTGAAAGGGGTTTTAAAGTCATACAGTGCCCTAGATTTCTCATCCAGGTCTCTCAAATATTTAGTAAGGTCTTTTACTATATCGTTTTCAAGCTTGTAATCCTGAATTTCAGTTTCTTTTTTTTGTATGGGAATCTTCTTTATCAAAAGGAATTTCTGTATCGTATCTTCTGTATTTATCTGATTATTTCCGGGAATATTGAAGTGCACCTGGTTATTGGCATCCTGTGAAAACGCCGCCGCGTAAAACCCCGCCAGGATTAAAAATATTATAGATACTCTCATAGAATATCCCCTCTTATATTATACTGTAAATCTATACATATATCGGAATTTTTACAAATATAAGAAGTTTGCGATAATCCCAGCCCCGTTTAAGCTTTCTTCGCGGCCTTTCCCGGCCTGTTCGTGATAACGATAATTGTTACTGCTATGGAGGCGGCTACGACAATAGCAAGGGCTATTACACTATGTGCTAACATAGAAACAATAATCGTGATTATCGAAAGGGGCAAAGCTATGAGAAAAGCTATCCCTCCGATCAGGAACCTGCTGACAGTTCCGATTACCGATACTATATCGAGCAGGACGCTGATAGGTTCAAAAACCAGGAAAATTCCAAGCCACATCATTATAAAACCTGTAAGCCTTAATATCCAGCCGAGTGTTGAAAACTCACTATGAAGTGTCTGGATGGCCGCCTGCCTGTCAGAATTAAATATCCTGTATAATTTTCCGAAAAGCTTGTCGACAATCCTTTTATTGCCGACGGAAAAAGGTTTGAGGGTAATATTTTCAGGATCGATGCTGCCGAACGCCGTTCCAGTAAATCCTGATTTTAAGACCCGGTAACTTACCCGTAAATCGCCAAGGCGGGGTGTATCTATGCCGCCTTTGCCATTGTAAATATAATCTCCGGAAATTTCATTTCGGCCGCTGCCGATATTTACTTTCAAATTTACAAGCTCCGGTGAAATAGGTGAAATCGATTCTTCGGCGGGCAGGTCAAGTCCGGCCGTAGGGATTTTATATAATCCCATTTTTATCTCGTTTACTCTTTTTGTGGCGCTTTTTATTTCCATTTCAGGATTTTCATGTCCGGACTTATGAAAGGACTTTCCGGGCTCATCTGTCCACTCTTTTGCATATGAATAAGTCGTTACGGTAGTTGAACCGCCGCCTACGGCGTCTTTATGGGTTTCACTGCGCCTGTGTTCAACCCATGCGTACATTTCGGCTTTTCTAAAGACTTCCAGGTATTTCCCGTTCTTAAGGAATAAGCCGTCTCCGATTGTTTCACTGGAATTGACTACTCCGTTTAGAGATACGATCTGGCCGTTGGTAACATTAGCGGGCCTGGAATTAATATCCATTACGGCAGACAACCGGGCATATTTTGAAAGGTCGACCCTTCCCTCGTTCAGAAAGAGGACCGCAAATGAACCGAAAAATAAAACTATCCCGACCAATACTCCGATCAGGGAATTGCCAATTCTGCCTCCAAAACCCTGTGACGTTACTTCTGAAAATTCATCGGCCATGGAGTACCTCCCAAATTTTTATTTAAATCTGTAATCCGATAAATTGTATTTAAATTTATTAAAAACGACAAATATTTTCCTGATATTTTTAAAATTGTTCAGGTCGCATCTACCTTTCGGGTACCGGCTTGTCCGGTAAAAAGGCAGTTATTAGAAGTGCCCTTAATATTAAACAGTAAATTTTTAATACGGGGCTTGTTCTTGAATTATTGAAAGTGCCCTTTATAATTATAATATTATTCGGCCGTCTCTGGACTGCGGAGGGGGATTTTATGAATATAACGAATCTGACAAATGCATCTTCAGTCCTGGCTAAAAGTAAAAGCAATGCTTTGGAAACGCTTTTAATTATTTCAGTATTTCTGTTAGTAGTGCTTTTATTGATCTCATTCAATAGAAGGCTTAAATAAATGAATCAAAATTTCATTATTGGTGTACTCTAACTGCCCGCGGTAATTTTCCGTTATTTAAGGTTTAATGTATAATTATCACTAAAAAAAGGAGAATACTATGATCGACAGGATGAATGATGAAATGGTTAGGGCCGTAATTGAAACGGTCCCGGTTGAAATAACTGTTATCGACGCAAACGATGAAGTTGCCGGCTGGAACCAGCATGATACGAGGCTGTTTTTCAGGCCTATGACGTCGTTAGGCCTTAATTTCCGGGAATGCCATCCGAAGGAAAGTCTTTCCAAGGTAGAAGCCATAGTCAGTGAAATGAGATCGGGCAAAAGGGACAGGGCTCGCTTCTGGATAGATCTGACTGTAAAAAAGGGTGAAAAGAAACACAAGGTTTTAATCGAATTTTTCGCTCTGCGTGACGGCAGCGGAAAATATCTCGGGTGCATGGAATGTACGAGGGACGTGGATGATATTTTGTCCCTCGAAGGGGAAAAGAGACTTTTGGATTGATACGGTCTGCTTGTCCCCAGGCGAAAAACTTCGATCAAAAAGCTCAGTCCTATCCCAACCAAATTTAAGACAATAAGAGATCTCATATTGATTGAGTCGCCCCGCAATAATAATGGAAGGCCGCTCCTGAATAACTTAAATGAAAGCCTGCATCTTCCGCTGCTTCTATCAACCCGGCATTTTCGGCGTCAAGCCAGAGATCGAGAAGGCAATAGTCATTGAGCCTGGTTTTGATGTCATTGAGCATTTCGGCTTCAATACCCTTTTCTTTATATTTATTTAGGACAATTACGTCAAGGATCTTATAGGCAGTTTTATCCGTCATCAGCGTTTTTCTGCAGATATCATCATTTATGATGTTGATAAATCCTGCCGGATCTTTACCCTGCCAGTAGATAAAGCATTTTGACTTACCTTTATATAAGCTTCTGCGAGCGTTGTCGATAAGGTATTCAAGCAGGCCTCCCCTGTCTGAATTTCTTTCTTTTAATAACGAGACTGGCCTTGACAGGTTTTGAAGGAATATTTCGATTTCAGGGCCATCGGGAGGAGCGATATGTTCGCTTAATGTCCCGGCCCGGCCGTTGCCTTGATAATACCTGAAAATATGCCAGCCCATTCTGAAACGGAATCCGCTCGATTCATAGATCTGGATTGCCGGGTAATTATAAAGATCGGTACCGACGGTTATAATCTCCGCGTTAATTCCGCAAAGTCTCTCAAGTGCTATAGTTACAAGATGCCTGCCTATACCTTGGCCCCTGTGGCTCGGGTGTACTGCAAGAAGAAGAATGCTCCCTGTTTTTTTCCCTGCAGCAATTGAGAGCGGAAGATTCATGCAGTAAGTGATAAATCCGATTACCTCGTTGTTTTCTTCAGCTACGAAGGATGAGGAAGTTGGGGAGAGGAGCATATCGTATGCGAAAGCCGGGTATGTGGTATCGGTGATGCTCGTCAAGTGCTTGTCGAACGAATAGGGGGAAGTATCGAAAAGGCGTGATAATTCTATCAGTTCAGGTATATCTCCGTTTACGGAATCCCTATAAATCATTTAAATAATTATGGATTTATTACGTCGATCTGCGTCAAATCGTCATTTTTAAGCACAATGATCTTCTTATCGGAATCGTTTACGTAAATAGAATCCCCAAAAAAAGTGATTCCTGTATCCGGATCTACCTGTGTTTCAGACTGGGCGACTTTTTCCAGCTTTTCATCGAATTTTCCCACGTAATAAGCGAAATGCGACAATATTATTGAGTATATGAAATCCTGTCTGACCTCAACGAAGCTTCTCCAGAATATATTGTCTTTGCCCTGGTATTTAGGGATCAGTGTTTTGTTGTCGAGAAGGACAAGAAAATGATCCGATTGATGATTGTCGGTACTGTAGCCGATAACGACTACCCCGTCCTTGAATACGTCGAATTTATGTCCGCATATATCTTTGAAGGGGGAAGTGATCTCAACTTTTTTTGTAACCGGGTTGATTATGTTCATCTCATTATTATAATGCCCCTGGGGTATGTATTGTTTTATTTTCAGGTAATAGAACTTTCCCTCGAATATGCTTTTATCGGGGGTATTCTTTTTAAGTTCTTCCTCTCTCTTTGAAAGTTCAAGGGCCTTCTGGTCAAGTTCAGCTGTTTTGTTGCTTATTTCCTGGCTTGCATTTACCGGCGTATTGGCGTTTGTTGCGCCGGTCTCATCTTTTTTGATCTCTTCAGATGCTTTTTTTACATTTTCTTCATTTTGAGTGTTTTTCAATTCCTGATTCGTGACTTTTTCTATATCCTTTTTTAAAGTCTCCTTTTGAGCCGCGGTATTATTTTCTTCTTTATTTATCTGTTTTTCAGTGTTTTGAATATCTTTTTTTTGTTTTTCAATTACCTTTTCATTATTAGAGATTTGTTTTTCCTTTAAAGCTTTTTCATTTTTATCCTTTGTATTATTCAATTCCTCTTTTTTCTTATTAAGATCGTTTTCAGAATTTGTCAATTCCTGCTTTTTCTTTTCAAGATCCGCTTTTTTTTCTTCCGTCTTTTTTTCCCGTTCATTGACTGTTATAGTATTCTTTTCTATCTCTTTTTTCTTTTCTTCCACTGTTTTCTTCGATTCTTCAATTTCTTTCTTTTGTATCTCATTTATCTGTTTCCGCTCCTTGAGGCCTTTGTCTTCACGATTTTTCAAAAGATCGATGACTTCTCTGCCTGTGATTTCGCCTGTATCCAGCAGGCCTGCTTCCCCCTTTTTAAGGTCGTCTGTGAGGGGAATAATCATCTTGGTTTTTCCCGGCCATTCCGAGTAAAGGACATCAATTCCGGAGTTTCCTCCGGATATATTATCCATAACTATTTTTTTATACCTGGCGGAAAAATAGGCGATGTCGTTCCTGTGGACTGCATTATAATAGGATACGAATATTGCGATTATCATGGAGTCGGCGGGCGAGTAACCGTAACGGCGGGACAAATAACTCGAAACGATCAGCCTGACGCTGTCAATATGGTCTATTTTAGCGCCGGGAAGGATGGAAAATATGTCGGAGTCGATCCCGTTAGTATCTTTCGAGTTTACGGCATGAATTATTGAAAATAAAAGATAGCTGTAAAACTGGTTATATGAAACCGACATTTCGGCCAGGGACCTGCCGATACCGATTCTCTGTAACGGGCTTACCGGAGCGTTTCGAGGGCCTTCATAGTTTATGAATTTTATTTTTTGAGATTCCTTTAACTCTTCAACATCAACCTTATAAGAAAATAAAAAAGAAAAAAACAGGAAAAAAAGGGCGGCGGTCGTCAAAATACGTTTCATCCTCGATACCTCCTAAATAGCTTATCATTATATGATAAGATATTATAAAAAACTATGATATTTAAATCAACAAGGTATAAAAATAAAAGCGGCCGGACTGATCCCCCTGCAGGCAGTCCGGCCGGCTGAAAAAATAATTAACCCCCCTACCATCCGCACCTATTATATTAAATAGTACTAAAAAAAGTCAATACGTCTTTGTACGTATTTACGCATGCAATAGTAACTAAATTATGCTGATTAAATATCAACAATTCATTGCTATATACATTTGTCAAAAAAAAATCTGATTATACGATAAGTGCCGTCTGCCTTTTGTTTGTACAATTAAAAGGCGTCATTATTTGTTGATTTTTCTCAAAGGGTGTATAATATTATCGTTTATATTATGTTGGGAGGACAATTATGTCTAAATCCATGGTGATGATGGATGGTAATAACGCGGCGTCGCATGTAGCTTACGCTTTTTCCGAGGTAGCTGCTATTTATCCGATAACACCTTCATCGACAATGGCTGAATTTTGCGACGATTGGTCGAGCGAAGGAAAAAAGAACATGTTCGGCGACGTAGTTAAAATAAGTGAAATGCAGTCGGAAGGCGGAGCCGCAGGTGCCGTTCACGGCTCGCTGCAGGCGGGTGCGCTTACAACGACTTTCACATGCTCGCAGGGGCTTTTGCTTATGATCCCCAACATGTATAAAATTGCAGGAGAACTACTGCCCGGCGTATTTCATGTCAGTGCGAGAACGGTTGCGGCCCATGCGCTTTCGATTTTCGGTGACCATTCGGATGTTATGGCCTGCAGGCAGACAGGTTTTGCAATGCTGGCTTCAAGTTCGGTACAGGAAATACTCGATATCGCTCCTGTGGCTCATCTGGCGGCAATAAAAACAAGAATTCCTTTTTTGCATTTCTTTGACGGTTTCAGGACCTCCGCCGAAGTTCAGAAGGCTGAAGCCCTCGAATATACGGATTATGAAAAACTCCTTGATAAAAAGGCCCTCGACGAATTCAAGAAAAGGGCATTATCGCCCGAGAAACCGGTTACCAGGGGAACGGCCCAGAACCCCGATATCTTTTTCCAGGCGAAAGAATCTTCAAACAAGTTTTACGATACTGTTCCGGACGCTGTGGAAGCATATATGCAGGAAATGAAAAAGCTTACCGGAAGGGAATATCATCCTTTCAATTATTATGGGGCTAAAGACGCTGAAAATATCATCGTAGCCATGGGTTCGGTTACCGACCTTGCAGAACCCGTTATTGATTATTTATTAAAAAAAGGTGAAAAGATCGGCATAATCACAGTTCATCTCTACAGGCCTTTCTCTGCAAAATATTTCTTTAATGTTCTTCCCAAAACTGTTAAGAGAATCGCGGTTCTTGACAGGAGTAAAGAACCAGGTGCTATGGGAGATCCTCTTTACCTGGATGTAAGGAACATTTTTTATAACAGGGAAAACGCGCCTATGATTATCGGCGGCAGGTTTGGGTTGGCCTCCAAGGATACCACTCCCGAGCAGATTATTGCGGTTTACAATAATCTAAAGACGAAAGAACCTAAAGATCAATTTACTGTCGGAATCGTAGACGATGTCACATTCAAATCGCTTCCTGTCGGTGAAAGTGTCGACGTATGCCCCGAAGGCACTTTCGAAGCTAAATTTTACGGAATAGGTTCGGATGGGACTGTAGGCGCGAATAAGAATTCAATCAAAATAATCGGCGACAACACTGAAAAATACGCTCAAGCGTATTTCGCTTATGATTCAAAAAAATCTGGCGGAATAACAATTTCCCATCTCCGTTTCGGTGATAAGCCTATCCGGCTGCCTTATTATGTAACCAATCCCGGTTTTGTGGCCTGCCATGTGAGTTCGTATCTTGATAAATACGATATGATAAGGGGATTGAAGAGGGGCGGAACGTTCCTGCTCAACAGCATCTGGAATGAAAAGCAGGTTGCAGAGCATATACCTGCTTATATGAAAAAGTATATGGCTGAAAACGATATTCAATTTTATGTTATAAACGCGACAGAGATCGCCGAAGGGCTGGGGCTGGGCGGAAGAACCAACACTATAATGCAGTCGGCATTTTTCAAACTCGCAAATGTCATCCCGTACGCTGACGCGCTCAAGTTTATGAAAAAGGCCATTTATAAGACCTATGGAAGAAAGGGAGACGACATTGTAAATATGAACTATGCCGCGATAGAAAAGGGCGGAGAAGTTAAAAAAGTAGATATCTCTGCTAAGTGGAAAGAATTGAACGTAATGGAAGAGAAAAACAAAGATCTGCCTGATTTTGTAAAGAATATAATGATACCTATGAACGCACAGGAAGGCGATGATCTTCCTGTAAGTAGTTTTTTGGGGATCGAGGATGGAACATTCCCGACCGCAACAACCCAGTATGAAAAAAGAGGCATAGCTGTCAATGTTCCCGAATGGTTGCCGGATTATTGTACTCAATGCAATCAATGTTCGTTTGTCTGTCCGCATGCTGTGATAAGGCCTTTCCTGATAGATGAAAAGGAAATGAAGGGCCTGACCGGAGGAACAAAGACATTAAAAGCCGTTGGAAAAGGTTTTGAAAATTTCCAGTATAAAATCCAGGTCAGTGTGATGGATTGCACAGGCTGTGGAAATTGCGCGGATGTATGCCCAGGGAAACAGAATAATAAGGCTCTTGTTATGAAACCGCTGGAAAGTCAGAAAGAAGAGATTGTCCGCTGGAATTATATTTCTGAAAATGTAACATATAAAGACACCTTGATGAGTAAATCGACCCTTAAGGGAAGTCAGTTTGCGCGGCCTTTGTTTGAATACTCGGGTTCCTGCGCCGGATGCGGGGAGACGCCTTATATTAAAGTTATCACTCAGCTCTTCGGTGAAAGAATGGTCGTAGCTAACGCAACGGGTTGTTCTTCGATTTATGGAGGTTCAGCTCCGGCAATGCCTTACTGTGTCAATTCGGAAGGGCATGGTCCGGCATGGGCTAATTCGCTCTTCGAGGACAATGCCGAATATGGTTTCGGCATGGTGATAGCTGACCGCCATCAAAAGGACCGGATTGAGACCCTTATGAAAAAAGCCATTGAAAAAGGGGTTTCTGAGGAAATCAAATCCGTTTTCGAAGAATGGATGCAAAGCAGAAATGATAGTGAAAAATCAAAAGTTTCCGCTGATAAGGTAAAACTTTTGCTGAATAAAGAAAAATCAGGCATCCTCGGCGATATAAAAAATCTTGAGAATTACCTTATAAAAAAATCTCACTGGGTTATCGGCGGAGACGGCTGGGCCTATGATATCGGATACGGCGGCCTCGACCATGTTCTGTCAATGGGCGAAGACATAAATTTGCTTGTTCTGGACACTGAGGTTTATTCCAACACCGGCGGCCAGGCTTCGAAATCCACTCCTACCGCAGCCATAGCCAGGTTCGCCGCTTCAGGTAAAAAGACCCGTAAAAAAGACCTTGGAATGATGGCTATCAGCTACGGGTATGTTTATGTTGCACAGGTCGCTATGGGGGCTAATAAAGTGCAATTCCTGAAGGCTATTTCCGAAGCCGAAAGCTATCCGGGGCCTTCCCTTATAATAGCTTATTCCCCCTGTATCCAGCAGGGTATTCATGCCGGTATGGGAAAATCCCAGGAAGAAGAAAAGTTAGCTGTGGATTCAGGCTATTGGCATCTCTACCGCTATAACCCTCTCCTTGAGAGTGAAGGTAAAAACCCGTTTACCCTGGATTCGAAAGAGCCTGTTTCAAGCTACAGGAATTTTATGATGGGTGAAATCAGATTCTCCTCGCTCGTTAAAATATTTCCTGATAAGGCTGAAGAACTCCTCAAATCGGCTGAATTGAATGCAAATATACGATACCGGAATTACAAGAAGCTTTCCGGACAATAAATAAAACCCGGGCCTTTATAATTTTTATAAGTCAAGCTAATGATTCTCATCCTTTTAGCCGAAAAATACAAACAGGGAACTCTTGTTTTACATGGATATCATAACCCTTACAAAGGGGACATCTTATGACAAAAAAGAAAACTCTTCTGGTTCTTCTTCTAGTTGTTTCTCTGGCTTTAATGCTGGTAATCGTTTATTTTATTAAAACGAAATTCGGCTATTTCGGAGATTCATATCATCAATATATTGAGAATATAGCTCTTAATTACGATACGACAGTCGAAACCAATATGAGTAGGATCAATTCGGAAATAAAATATCTGTCATCTGATAAGCTGGTTAAATCCGTTTTTGAAAGTTCAAGCCGCGGAGAGGATACTGAAAAATACTTCGACGATTTCGATAAAATAAGGAATTCAATCCCGGAATGCCAGAAACTTCAGATTCTTGATTCAATCGGCAATATCATATTTTCAGTTGAAACAAACGAGATAAATAATATAAGGATCGTCAGGCCTATCATGGCTTCGGTAAGAGATCATCTTTCGACAAATGATTTTACTTATATTTATCTTCTTAACAAGGATTCGCTGGCGGCATTTTATAACGTTGCCCCTGAAATCTCGTCCACGACTAACGGCGGCTATGTAGTGATTTATTACAAGATGAGCAAACTTTTTGCAGGTATATCGTCAGGACAGATCGTAGCGGACGGAGCTATATCGAATATGCTGATAACCAGTAAAATTAGTTTAAATAATAACAATGTGAATTATCTCCTGAATTATATGAAAAACCCTGAAATGTATAAAAAAATAGAAAAAAATGAAAAAAGCGTTTTTGTTGTTAGAAAAAATATACATGGAATTGAAGTCCTGTATTATCCGTCAAATGAGAGACCGATACCGGTTATCGGATGGATAGCCCTTGTAGCATGTCTTCTGTTTTTTATTCTGGTAGTAATCGCCCTTATAATGATCATGAGGGATGAAAAGTTAATATCTGATATGCCTATAAAACCTGTTAATATTAACATCCATGAAGAAGGGTCAGTCGAAAAACCTGATGAAATAAAAACATTGATCAATGATATCGAAGGCAACAAACTCTATGAAGAAAAGGAGGCGAAAAAAAGTATTGAAGATATGATCATGTCGAACGGGATCAATTTAACCGAAGCCTTCCCTGTAGCTGAAGATGAGAATATCGCCTTAAAAGATGATATATATGGCCCCGATACAAAAATAGAAATTGCCGAACCTTCAATGATTTCCGAAGACGGCGGGATCGATACCTTTGAATCGGTAAAGCCTACAAAACAAACGGATCTTTTCGCTGAAGAAGAAAGAATATTGAGTAATATTGAATCGCAGGTTCCGCACAAAGAGGAAAGCTCGGTAAAAATCGGGGACCTGGGGGAAGAAGATGAGTTCATGCTGAACGAATCTTTCAATGAATCGGAATTTCCTGTTTTCGATGTCCCGGCAGCAGAGGAACAAGTTGCTTTTGAAGCTCCTGCCATTCCGGAAATAAAGGAAGTTCGGGCAGAGGAGCCGATGATCGAAAATCTTCCGGAAGATATTATGATGGAGCCCCCGCAAAAAATAAGTTCGATTTTAACAGTGGAAGATTATGGCAAATTAGCCATTGATCTTGCTAAAAATAGCCTGAATATAAATAAAATCCTTATTCTTGAAAAGCATGAAAATGAGTATATTCCCATAATAAAAGAGGGGCTCGCGGCTGACAATTTCAAGATTATGCCGAACGACCCTATTTTTACCATGTTCCTATCCGGGGGAAAAGGCCTTGATATAAAGGGTAGGATCTATGAAACAAGATATTTTATGGAAAGGTTCAAACCGGAAGATATTAGAGATATTGATGAAGTTTTTATTACTCCAATTATCAAAAATAAAGAAATTACAGGCATTGCTATTTATTTAAAACAACAAGGGATTCACGAACCGACTCACTTCCAGAAATCCGAACTGCTGAACCTGAGTTTTCTACAGGATCAATAATCCATGCTTTTATCCGTATCCGCTTTAGTTATTCTTGCCGGAATATTTTTTTTATACGCTTATTTTATCGAAACCGGTCTGATTCATGTCATCAGGTCAAGGATTAGAACATCAGGGATAATGGGGAGGTATACGTTCCTCCATATTACAGATCTTCATCTTTATAAAAAAATGAGAAAAGGAAATTTAAACAAAATAAAAGATACACTTAAATTATGGGCGGATTGGGTCAAGTTCGATTTTATTTTTATAACAGGCGATTTCATTGACGATAACTCGGGAATTACAATGATAAAGGATGTTGTAGGAGAATTAAAATCTAGATTCGGCAAATACGCCGTTTTAGGCAACCATGATTATTTCCAGTATAATTTTCTTCATATATTCAATCCCTTGTTTTTTTCCAGGGATAAAAAACCAACAGATATCAGAGCCTTAAAAAACGCTCTTTTAGACGCGGATATTAAGCTGCTAATAAATCAGACGGAAAAGACAGCCGTCCAGGCCGATGAAATATGGATAACCGGTATTGACAGTAAGTTTTTCAAAGAAAAAAGATTACACGAAATACAGTTTCCGGGGGGTAAAGGACTGGCAATAGTCCTTTCGCATTATCCCGAGGCGATAAATTACTACAGGGGTAAAGCTGATATCTTTCTGTCGGGCCATACTCATGGAGGGCAGATTACCTTTTTCGGCGTTCCGCTGATCATAAAAAGCGGTATAAAGAAAAGATATTCCAGGGGAATTTCAGCGCATGGCGACACAGCTTTGTACGTTTCAAAAGGTCTGGGTGTAAGCAGGTATTTTCCATTCAGGTTTTTTGCGAGGCCTGATTTTAACATAGTTGACATTTTAGGAGAAAATCATGAAAATTAAATTAATTTTTATATGTGCAGCCGTTCTTTATGCTTCACAAATTTATCCGGATATGAAGAGCGGCTTCAATAATTTAAGGAATTCATACAGAGACGGCAGATATATCGGCATCATTAATAGCAGTTCAGATATAATCGATGCCGTTTGCAGTGAAATCATTTTAAACTTCTACAGGGTTATGCCGGATATTCAAAATTATGCGATTTCAAATTCTAACAGTTCTTATAATTTTTCGGAAGGCGACGGGCTGACGGATTACTTGATATCAGTTGAAAAAATATTTACCAACAGTGATGAGACTGCGGTAATGACAATCAGTTCTTCCCCCTTTGATGTGGAAAGGTATGATAATCTGATCGGTAATTACGAGTATTTAAACAATAAGGGGGATTATGAAAGATATTATATAACATTTAATAAATTAAATTATTTTTACATAATAGATAACTATACAGCGTATTTTACTTTTACAATAGAAAAAAATAAAGATTCAGATGAAATTATATCGGGTTTGCTGTTCAAACTTAATTTTTCAAAAGGTGTAAAAAACAATGTAAAAAAAGCGATAATAGAAAACTGCATGAATAATTTTATTATCAAGCTAAAGAGCGGAAACCTGGTCAACTTTTTGAAATAGGCTCGTCAGAAAGTTCTGAAAGTATCTTACGCACTGTTCCTGCCATATCTTTCTTGTCCGAGATTGAGCGTCCCATAACAATATAATCGGAACCTGAATCTTTTGCTTCGGATGGGGTCATAACTCTTCTTTGATCGTCTGTTACTTCCTCTTTCATCCTGATCCCGGGCGTAACAAGTATGGCTTCTCCGCCAAGTTCTTTCCTGAGCAGCCTGACTTCCAATGGAGAACATACAAAACCCCTGATTCCTTCGTTATATCCCATTCTGGCAAGATGACTGATCATATCGTTTAATTTAATATTTATTTTCATCTCATTCTTCATTATATGTTCGTTCATGCTTGTAAGGATTGTCACACCAAGCGGTATAGGGGCCTCTTTGACAGGACATCGGGCCATACATTCGCTTATTCCGTTTAGTACGGCACGGATCATCTCCTTGCCTCCGAGGAGATGAAAGGTGAACATTTTTACTTTCATATAACCTGCTACAAAACTTACACCCTTAACGGTGTTTGGAATGTCAAAAAACTTGAGATCGAGAAAAATTGATTTCCCAAGGGAATTGATATAATCTATTATCTTATTTCCTTCAGCTGTATAGAGAATACTGCCGACTTTGAAGGTATCGATCAGGGGTGATAATTCGTCGATTATGTGCCTTGCCTCAATAAAATTATCCGTATCGAGGGCCATAATTAGCTTTGTTCCCACTTTATTTCCTCCCAGGATTGACCTGATTTATTATTATGATTATTATAGATTATAATTTGTAATTTGAAAAATAAGAGGGATTAAATTTTATCGCATGTTTATGCCGATATAATGATCAGATTTATTATTTTATTATTAAGAAGGTATATGTGAAAGGGATTTTAGTTGCGATCTTTTCGGGGTTATTAGTTGTATCATTATGTGCATGCTCGGGAAAACCGGTGAGGCCGAATCAGGGATCAAACTTTTCCCAGACAAGGGGCCAGAATCAAAATCAGCTTAGATACGAAAATAGTACTTTTAAAAATCCGGTCAATAATGCTTATCAAACAAGGACCTTCAGGAAGACCGGACCTATTTTCGGGCTCAATTTAAGAAAACTATTTGGTTCTTTCAGGTTCAATATCAATGAAACTATAAGTGATAATTTCGCGGCGTTGATCGTTGTATTTGCAGTTCTTCTTGTTATAGGTTTCATTGTTTTTCAAAACCGCAGGAGTGTTAGAAAAGGCTCTTATCGTTAAGAGATTCTAAGAAATGATTCTTGAGAGAAAGAGCGGAATTTTACTTCACCCTACATCGCTTCCTGGAATATTCGGTATCGGGGCTCTTGGTAATAATGCCTTTGAATTTGTCGATTTCTTATCGGAATGCGGTATTGCTCTATGGCAGATATGCCCCCTCGGTCCTACAGGTTATGGTGATTCTCCTTATCAATGTTTCTCCGCATTCGCGGGAAACCCTCTATTGATAGATATTGAAAAGCTGGTCAATCAGGGTTTACTTCTTGAAAAGGACCTGAATATTGAAATGAATTTTGATGAAGATAATATTGATTTTGGAAAGGTTCTTCAGTATAAAATTCCCCTGTTAAAAAAGGCGGGTGAAAATTTTTATCATGATAAAAACGCCTCTTCCGGCAGGGATTTTTCTTTTTACTGTGAAAAACAATCTTTCTGGCTGGATGATTATTCGCTTTTCATGGCTTTAAAAAATTTTCATGGGGGGACTGGCTGGTCAACATGGAAAAATGAATATAAAAACAAAAACCCCGAAGAAATAAACATTTTCAGGAAAAAATATAAAGAAGAAATACTTTTCCATAAATTTATACAATATACATTCTACAGACAATGGAAAGATTTAAAAACATACGCCAATGAAAAAAATATTTCGATCATAGGCGATATTCCCCTGTTTGTCTCTTTTGACAGCGCTGATGCATGGGCTCATCCGGAATATTTTCAATTTGACTCTTCACTGGAACCCTTAAAAGTAGCCGGAGTTCCCCCGGACTATTTCAGTTCAACCGGACAGCTATGGGGAAATCCGCTCTATGACTGGAAAAAACTTAAAGACTTAAAATATGAATGGTGGTTAAAACGCCTGAAAATAAACTTTGAATTGTATGATCTTGTAAGGCTGGACCATTTCAGGGGTTTTGCGGCATACTGGGCGGTCCCTTACGGTGATAAAACTGCAGTAAATGGAAAATGGGAGAATGGTCCTGGGGGAGATTTTTTTAAAGCTATGGGAAAAACAATAGGTAAATTGCCGATAATAGCGGAGGATCTGGGGGTAATAACACCTGATGTGGAACGTTTAAGAGATGATTTCGGATTTCCCGGTATGAAAGTGCTTCAATTTGCGTTCGATGAAGGCCCAGACAACCCTTATCTGCCGCATAATTATGCATCTAACGCAGTAGTTTATACCGGTACGCATGATAATGATACAATTAGGGGCTGGTATGAGAAATTGAAACCGGATATCAGATTATTTATTAACGATTACATTGATCTTCAAGACAGAGAAATAAATTGGGGGCTTATAAGGCTCGCCTGGTCATCGAATGCGGCTTTTGCTGTAACACCTCTTCAGGACGTGCTGGGGCTCGGCAGCGAGGGCAGGCTGAATATTCCGGGAACGGCGTCCGGCAACTGGCGATGGAGGTATAGAAAAGGGGCAATCGACGGCGAAATAAAAGCGAAACTGCAGCGGCTCAATTACCTGTATGGCAGATGAGTATCTCCGACTGGTTTGCAAGGGATAAAATCCTTTATTTTTTTTTCTTTACTTTTACTTCAATGACTTCAGGTTCTTCCCCTGTTTCAATGATCTCTTCTTTTGGAACTTTATGAGTTTTAGTAGCTTTTTGAGGAGCTGGAGCGTTTTCATGATCTATAAGCCATGATTTATAATATAAATACCGGAAACAATGGGGGCATTGATAGATATCGATATTTTCCGATTTCAGGTCTTCTCCCAGCTCTCCCTGAAGGTTAGTCGGGAGGACTGTATAACAGCCGGCGCAAGCGTCCTGTTCAACTTCGACAATAGCCGTTCCGCCGGTCTTTTTGATAAGCGACTCGTAATATTCAATGAACTGAAGATCGAATTCAGCCCTTAATTTATTCTGGTCTTTTTGAGTTTTATCAAGTTCTTTTTTATATTCTTTTTTAATGGAATTTATGTGTTCGTCAAGTTCGGAAATTTTGGTATCGTTTTCTAATATTTTAAAGCTGATCTTTTCAAGTTCGACTTTCATTTCAAGTTGTTTGGCCGTATCGTAATCGATCTGGGCCTGAATCAGGGACAACTCCTGCTGCTGCTTTTCCATTTCTTTTTCCCAGGATTTGATCTGCCGGGCTATCTTTATCTTATCTTTGCCATCGTCAAGGCTTTTAATGCGTTTATTGATTTCGTCCCTTTTGCCCAGTTCCTCGTTTATTTTTTTGTTCATTTCATTGATATTCGTCTGTATTTCATTACTTGATGTAAGAAGGCCTTCGTTTTCAAGTTTGACCTTATCCATCTTTTTTTCTTCTTCGGAATAAAGGTTCTTGATTTCATTTTCTCTGTTATACAAGACCTGTAATTGAACCAGGTTTTTTATTCTTGTAATATTCTCCATTTTAACTCCTTGATAAGATGGGATTCTGGTGCATGAGTATCGATCTTTAAAGATATGGGCCCACCTGGGCTCGAACCAGGGACCCACTGATTATGAGTCAGTTGCTCTAACCGGCTGAGCTATGGGCCCTAAAAATACTTAAATATTTTAATTTCTAATAGTGTTTTAGTCAAATTATATCGGAAAAATTTAATATCCTGTCTAATATCCTGTATTGAAGAGCCTCGCTTAAATGGTAGTCTTCGATCCCTTTATTTTCATTCAGATCCGCTATTGTTCTTGAGATTTTCAGAATTTTGTCATATGCCCTTATAGAAAGCATGAATTTTTCCATTGCAAGTTTAAGCAGTCTTTCCCCTGAGGCAGAAGGTACGCAAAATTTTGATATTAATTTGTGAGGCATCTGGGAATTAGTATAAAGACCGTATTTTAAGAGCCTCTCCCGTTGGATATTCCTTGCATTGACAACCCTTTTTCTGATTTCTGCCGAATTCTCCGGGGGAGAACCCGTCCGTATCTGGTCGAATTTTATTCTCGGGACCTGGACCTGGATATCAATGCGGTCAAAAAGAGGGCCGGAAATTTTTTTGTAAACGGTGAGAATATCTCTTGCGTCCCATTGATCAATGTCGTTATTATTATTTGAAGGATTAAGAGCAGCTATAAGCATAAAGTTTCCCGGAAATTCAACCGATGCCTCGGCGCGGGAAATAGTAATTTTTCTATCCTCGAGAGGCTGTCTCAGGCATTGAAGAACATTGGTTTTAAATAGCTGGAATTCATCAAGAAAAAGGACTCCGTTATGGGCCAGGCTTATCTCGCCCGGTTTTATAAATCTCCCCCCTCCGATAATTGAAGCATCCGATGCAGTGTGGTGAGGGGTCCTGAACGGCCTGTCGACAATCAGAGGCTGTTTCTGGCTCGTCATTCCGGCAACGCTGTAAATCATTGTTGTCTCGAGGGCTTCTTCAAGGGTCATCTTCGGTAAGATAGTCGGAATACGCTTGGCAAGCATTGTTTTACCGGTTCCGGGAGGGCCGATCAGGATGGCGTTATGCCCGCCGGCAGAACATATCTCAACTGCCCTCTTGGCGGATTCCTGGCCTACAATATCGGACATATCCGGTTTAATTTCAGGGCCGCAGGGATTATCCGGGAAGGATATTTCAGTTTTATATTCGTTTTTAGGGCAGGGGCTTATCTGTTTCGAGCCGTCTAAATAATTTATAGCGTCTTTAAGATTTGAGACTGGAATTACATTAACGGAGCCGATTATAGACATCTCGGAAGCGTTATCTGAAGGGCAGAGTATTTTTTCGAAACCCATCTGGCCGGCCTTGAGAGCGATGGGCAAAGCGCCTGAGATGGGCCGAAGGCGGCCGTCAAGGGATAATTCACCGGTAATAATGTACCGGTCGAGATCTTTAAGCGCAAACTGCTCGTTCAATATCCCGATTGCGATAGCCAGGTCGAAAATCGCGCCTGTTTTTTTAAGCCCGGCAGGGGCCAGGTTCACGATTATTCTTTTTCCGGGAAAATGAAACCCGGAATTCTGGATCGCGGCTTCAATTCTTCTGGTCGATCCCTTAACAGCCGATTCAACCATGCCAACTATCTCAAACTCGGGGACTTTTGTCCGTATATCGACTTCAATCTCGATCGGAATCGTTTTGAGTCCGCAAAAAGAGATGGAAAAGAGTTTGCTGACCATGGCCGTTCCTCCGGAATCCCCAATCGAAACCCCATGAAAGCCATAATACCATGAATTTGTTAAATGTGGTCATGATCTTATAAAAATAAAAATAAATATATTTAACAATTTTAAACAAGAAATAAGACAAGATAAACGAATAGAAAGCAGAAAATATGCATTTTTTTATGAGGTAGTCATTTCGACCGAATGGTTTACCCCCGAATTAAAGACAATATACGACTCAAATTGAAGTAAATTTTTTCCGTGGCCTTATGAGACAGCGTAGAGCCACAAGGCGAAAAACAGTATAGCAAGTGCTATCCAAGGCTATTTAATTAATTCAACTAATACTTGCTGATAATAAAAAATCTTTTATTAAAAAAGAATTCAATCAGCGCTTGCTGCTGTTTTGAGCCTTCTAGCGGCTCAAGCTGTCGAATACTGCGCGGAAAAAATTTTACTTCATAAAGAGATCTGCATATTGATCTGGTCGGCCTACACCCACAACAATTCATTCCAGTCGGTAGTAAACCTCCTGGAGAGGAAATTCCGCCGCATGGCCCATCTGTGATAACGCCCCATGCCGCCCTGCACCGTATATTTGCCGTATTTCCGGTTCAGGTTGTCCAGCGTGTTCATCAGGCTCTTTTCCTTCTCGATTTTTGCCATGTCCGCGAATAGAAGTCCGTCCCGGGCGTTTTCCGGGACAATCCGGCTTAAGACCACCCCCGTCTTTTTGTACCGGTAGCCCTCTTTATAAATTTTTTTGAGCCCGGCCGCCGCGTATTCCCTTAAGTCGGGCGTATAGGCCGTGGGTTCGGGCAGCTTAATCGCGATCGAATTGTGGTACTGCGGCTCGGATTCCTTGAAGTGGTTGGTGTTGATAAAAACCTGGATTTCGGAGGCAAGGGAATTCTGAGAGCGTAATTTTTCCGCGCTCCGGCCTACATAGTTTGCCAGGGCTTCTGAAAGCGCGTCAAAATCCTCGACCGGAGTGCCGAAACTACGGGATGTAACGATCTGTTTTTTATCCGGTCTGACCGTTTCCGGCGGAATGCAGGATGTTCCCCTTAGCTCCCAGACGGTTCTCAGGCCGACCACGCCCCCGAGGTTCTTCCTTGTCCATGTGTCATCCAGGTATTTCAGATCCAGGGCAGTCATTATCCCTTTCTTATAGAGTTTATGCGAATTCTGAAATCCTATCCCCCAGACATCCTCGGCCTTGATTTTTTCGAGGCAGGAATCGATGTTCCTGTTGTCCGTCAAATCCATGACGCCTTGATATTCTTTGTTCTTTTTCGCGAACCTGTTTGCGATCTTGGCCAGCGTCATGGTCCGTGATATGCCGATCGATACCGGTATGCCGGTCCACTTTTTAACGGTGTCTTTAATCCTTTTTCCATATTCCGCGAGATCGACATTAAGGCCGTCAAGGCGCAGGAAAGCCTCGTCGATCGAATAATACTCCACTTCAGGAGAAAACCGGCCGACGACCTCCATGACCCTTTGCGACATGTCGGCGTAGAGCGTGTAATTCGAAGAAAGGACAGCCACGTCATGCTTTAGGGCGAGCTGTTTTACCTTGAATATGGGGGTCCCCACTTTCATACCCAAAGCCTTGGCCTCGTTGGATAAAGCCACAGCGCATCCGTCGTTGTTGGATAGTATCACCGGGCCTGTTTATAAGGCCCGGTGAAAATACGCGTTCACAGGATGCGTAGAAGTTGTTGCAGTCTACCAGCGCGAATATTTTTTTATCCGAATTATCCATTAAATTCCACTCCTGTCCGGACAATGTATTCCGGCTTGTTGTCCCGCGTTGAATTTACCTCGCCGGTCACCGCGTATGCCTCCATCTCTTCCGCCGGGTAAGGCTTTAGAAATGAAAGAAGGCGTTCCCTCTCGAAATGCCCGTTGTCCAGCCATGCGTCCCAGCTTGTCTTCGGAAGGATCGCCGGCATGCGCTTCTTATCGTGTATGATCTCGAGGAGGGAATTGGCCGCCGTCGTTACAATAGCGCAGGAGGCGCCCTCTTCGAGAACGCTGAATAATCCGGCCAGAGCCATGGGCTCGCCGCTCTTCAGATGGATGTAGAAAGGCTGCCTGCCGTCGGTTTTATGCCATTCGAAAAAGCCGTCCGCCGGAATTATGCAGCGGTTAAGCCGGAAATTTTCATCGAATGTCTCTTTCGTACGGAGGGTGTCGTCGCGTACGTTGATCAGGGAGTAGCTTTTCCCACGGGACCATACCGTGACAAGCTGCCATTTGAGCGGTACGATCTTTCTTTCCTCCTCTTTAATGATCGCCCTGATTGTCAGAGAGGGCGCCGCATTATAATAAAAGGGCAGGTCCGGAGCTTTATCATTGGCATCTTTTATTTCAAACGTCTCTTTGATCTTTTTCGGATTGAACTGGGCGAATCTTCCGCACATCTTTAAACCGCCTCTTTTATAATATAAGTCAGAACGCCCCAAACATCAAACTGCATCTCTTCGCTTATTTCAATTGTCTTGTAATCGTCGGAGTCGGATTCGGGTACAAGGTAATATTTTCCCCTGTCTATCCTGAGGCGCTTCACGGTAAACTCGCCGTCCAGTACGGCGAGGACTATGCTTTCGTTACCGGCGTCCAGGGCTTTATCGAAAATGAGCAGATCGCCCATGCCGATCCCGGCCTTTACCATCGAGTTGCCGCCGGCCCGGCAGTAAAAGGTCGCGGCCGGATGCTTGATCAGGTATTCGTTAAGATCGAGCCTCGTTTCAATGTAGTCTTCCGCAGGGCTGGGAAATCCCGCCGATAACCTGGTCTGGTAAAGGGGCAGTTTCATCTTTTTTTCAGAAGAGGCGATATAAATCTCTGAAATATCGCCGGGTTTGATCTTGCCCGGCATCTTCGGTTTTTTCATGGCACCCCCGTTTCATCAGATTAGTATAAACCCGGATAAAATAATAATCAAAAGGAAATATTTTATTGAGACCCGGGTTTCACCGCTATTGATTTATTTCATTCATTATTTTAATATAATTGCATTCTTCACGTTTACGGCCTTCGGATAGTCATTTGAATATGGGGCGGCAACATGAAAATAGACAGACTTCTCTCCATTATAATCCTCCTGTTGAACCGGGACCGGGTCAGTGCGGAAGAATTAGCTGCCAGATTTGAGGTTACCGTGCGGACGATATACCGTGATATGGAGGCTATCGGCGCCGCAGGCATTCCTCTCTTTTCATTTCCGGGAAAGTCCGGAGGATACGGTATCCTGGAAAATTACCGGATAGACCGCCAGGTTTTGAACATGGACGAAATCCTGTCGATTATGAGCGCTCTCCGGGGAGCCGGCAGGACTTTTGACGACAGTCAGTCCGTCATGGCGCTGGAAAAGATCAGGAGCCTTCTTCCCAGGGAAGGAAGGGAGAAACTGGAATTGAAATCGGGGCAGGTTGTCTACGATTCGTTTCCCTGGGGCGGGGAAATGAAGCTGTCCCGGACAATCAAAACCGTTTACCAGGCGATAAAAGACACCAAACTTCTGAGTATTGTCTACAGGAATTGGAAAGAACAGACCCTTACAAGGGTAGTGGAACCGCTGACCCTTGTATTCAAGGGTTTCTCCTGGTATCTTTTCGCTTTTTGCCGGCTGAGGAAGGATTTCAGGTTCTTCAAATTATCCAGGATAAGTAAAATCGTGCAGCTGGACGAAAGTTTCGAACCCCGCCAGGCTGATTACCGCAGCTATATAAAATTGGGCGAGGAAGTAAAATCGGGCCGCGAATTCACGCTGAAATTCAGCGGTCAATCGGCGGGCAGGCTGGCCGAATATTTCGAGCCATCGCTGATAGAAACCTGTCCGGACGGTTCTGCGGTCGTCAGGATAAATTATCCGGATCAGGACTGGGTCATAAGGTTTTTTTTAACGTTCGGGGAAGACCTTGAGGTTCTGGAACCTGAATCAGCCAGAAAAATGATGAGAAAAATAGCCGGGAATATCCTGAAAAAATATCGGGAATAATTTTTTAACCCTGACATGCACCTGTCAGGGTTTCTCCTTTAAAATGTGGACATAAAAGGAAAAGGAGGAATTTTATGAAGTTGTTAATGCTGGTTTCTTTAGCGGCGGTACTGTTCGCATCTTGCGGGCCCGATCTGAAAAAGTTTGATGCGCTCAAAACCCCGGCGATCAGCGACAAGCCTTCCCGGAAAATGCTTGTGATGGAGATTCAAGGCGATCCTGCCAATCAGACAAAAGAAGTGGGAAAGCTGTTCCAGGTATATTTTAAACTTCAATTCAAGGGAAAAGGAGTGCCCTCTCCGAGGGCCAGATGGCCTAAGCCGTTTGACACGCCGAGAAGCGAATGGGTAGGATACTGGGCGCTGCCGGTCGGAGATGAAGTAACCGCCCTTCCCGCCGATGCCCCGTCGAATATGAGCCTGGAGATCTGGGATTACGGCAAAACGGCTGAAATTCTGCATGTGGGGCCGTATTCTACGGAGCTCCCTGATATCGAAACACTGCATAGTTTTATCAGCAACAGCGGCTATGTTATCGCCTCCCCCCATGAAGAAGAATATGTCGTAGGGCCTGGCATGTTCGGTCCGGGAAACCCTGAAAAGTATTATACGATCATTCGATATGGAGTTAAACCCGCTGCTAAAAAATAAAATATTTATTCGGGGCCGTTTGAAAGGTCCCGGTTGTTTTTTTAAGAATTTTTTAAGGAGGTTTCTGAATGACGATTATAACAGATGAAATTATGAAAGAAAGGCTGGGTAAAACAAAAAATTATTCTGCTGTAATTTTAAGAGCAACCCCGAAGAGGCATGAACCCGGTGTCGATAAAATAATATGGGAGCATGGGCGGAGGAATTTTTCACTCCGGGAGGATGGTTTGTTACCTGTTGTCTGCCCTGTTAACGACGGAAGCGATGTGACGGGCATAGCTATTTTTAATGCGGACCCTGAAGAAACAAAGAAAATAATGGATGAAGATCCCGGCGTAAAGGCAGGGATTTTTACATATGAAATTCATGCATGCAGGGGCTTCCCTGGGTCCTGCCTGCCGTAATCTTAATCAATAAAAAACGTCCTCATGGACACGGAACCGTTCTGAATGCTTTCATGCGTGAAATGGATTTTTTCATCCCTTTCCTTCAGTGCGAGTGTATAGAGCATTGGAAGGTAATGATCGTTTGTAGGTATGGAAAGCCTGGCCGGCTCTCCCAGATTATTGTAATTTACTAATTTTTTATGTTCTCCGGAAAGTATAAGTTCCTTGACCAGCAGGTCGAACTTTACAGCCCAATCGTAAGGTTCTGCAGATGTTTCATAATTCATCAGCCAGAGGTTATGCACGATATTCCCGCTTCCGATTATCATTACTCCCTTTTCCCTGAGCGGCTTTAATGCTTCTCCAATTTCATAGTGTTGGTCGGCATGAGCCCCGACGCATAAAGAAAGTTCGAGGACCGGTATATCGGCTAAAGGATACATGTGGCGCAGCACCGCCCAGGATGCATGGTCTAGTCCCCAATCGCCGCATCTTGCGTTGTATTTTTTAAGGGAAAGCATAATTTCCCCTGCGACATCTGCAGAACCCATTGCGGGATATTTAAAATCATATAATTCTTTTGGAAAGCCGTAAAAATCATAGATCTGCTTCGGCAAAGCCGAACAGGTTACAAAAGTACCCTCAGTCAGCCAATGCGCTGATACGACAAGAATTGCTTCCGGTTTAGGCAGGTCATTGCCCAATTTGCTAAGAGATTTTGTAAATTTATTATCTAAAACTATATTCATCGGCGATCCATGGCCGACAAAAACTGCGGGCATTATTTCTTTTTTCATCTTACCGAAAAATGTTTTTTACTTTGTATTATAAAATTCTGTTATTATGTCTTCTATTTCTTTCTTGGTTTTTTTCCTGCTTTTTAGGAGGTTCGAAACCTTGTCCGCCGAACGCATAACTGTTGTGTGGGCCTTGTTTCCGAAAAGGTTGCCGATTTCCGTCAGCGAATGGTTCGTGTGCTCCTTTGACAGGTACATGGCTATCTGTCTGGCATAGCTGATATTTTCAAGCCTCCTTTCCGACTTCATATCGTTTACGGTAATATTGAAATATTTTGATACGACCCTCTGTATATCCGGGATAGTTATGTTCTTTGGAACCTCCGATTTGATCTTGTCCCTTAAGATTTCCCTGGCGAGTTCAAGCGATACTTCTTTTTTCTTCAGGCTGGAAAAGGCTATTATTTTCGTCAATGATCCTTCAAGCAGCCTGATATCGGTTTCAACATTCGCGGCTATATA
Source organism: uncultured Spirochaetota bacterium (assembly GCA_963768055.1). Classification (GTDB taxonomy): domain Bacteria; phylum Spirochaetota; class Brevinematia; order Brevinematales; family JAOACQ01; genus CAVYGN01. Next base: position 1,062,732 of record CAVYGN010000001.1, read on the forward strand.
ATCAATTACTTCACCCGGGATATAGACCTTTTCTTCAGCTGATTTCAACAGGAGTATGGCTTTTCTCGTTTCGTAGTTCGGCGGTTCGATCTTAACGCTGAGTCCTGAATCGAAGCGTGTTTTCAGGCGGTCCTCAATAGCGGACAGGCTTTTCGCAGGCCTGTCGCATGCAAAGATAAGCTGTTTGCGTTCATGAAAAAGCTCATTAAAAGTATGGAATAATTCTTCAAGGGTGCTTTCCTTCTGTTGAAGGAACTGGATATCATCGACTATAAGAAGGTCGAAATTCCTGTATTTCCTTCTGAACTTATTGGTCTCGCCGTTCTTTATAGATTCGACGAATTCATTTGTAAAATTTTCGCTCGTAGTATAAAATACATTAAGCTCGGGTTTATCATGAATAACCTTATGCGCGGTGGCCTGGAGAAGATGGGTCTTGCCAAGAGCCGCATGGCCGTAGATAAAAAGCGGATTATACGATTTGGCCGGATGGTTGGCGACCTGTTCGGCGGCCGCATGGGCAAAGTCGTTGTTCGGACCGACAATAAACCTTTCAAAGGTATATTTCGAATTGAGAAACGAGGTATTTACCTTTTCAGCGCTCTTTTTATCTGTTTTTACTGTTATGTTCTGGTAGATATGGTCGGAATAGGCTATTTCCATAATAAAACGGTAATCTTTATTAAATATTGATTTAGCCAGGGACTTAGCCAGATCCAGGTAATTGTCGCTGAACCAGCCGGAAGTTAAAGGATCGGGGGCGATAAGGACAATGGTGTCGTTATTTTGAATTTCCTTGAATTTAATCTTGTCGAGTATAGCCGTATTTAGCGATGAATCGAAATTCTTGGTTAACTCTTGATAGATTCTTTCCCATACTTCCATAATACCCTCTCCCCCCTTTTTTTTAATTCATTGAAAAAAATTACTGATTATTATATATTAAACTGTCAACAGAATTCAACAATAAATTTAATTGCATATAAGTAAGCCATTTAATACCCTCTTTTTTTCGCACAAAAGCCCCTTCAAATTCTATGTCGGATTTCTTATATATATAAGGGCTTTTTAAGGTATATCTATGTCGTTATTAAATCACGATATAAAGATTTCCATGCCCGGAAATAAAAAATGAAATTTGGTAAAAAATGGGCATAATTGGTTAAAAATTAATAATTTAAAAATAAATTTAAAAACGAAATTTAATTTAGCACACTAATGCACAACCTGTGCTTTATATATCGGTAAAATTCAGGAGTATGTCATGGAAATTGAAAAATATTTTTTCAGGGCCGTCGAAAAAGCGGAGTCCGTGAAAGGCTTGACCTCACCAAATCCTGCGGTAGGATGTGTTATTGTGCGTAACGGCAAGATATTAGGTGAAGGCGGTACGCAAAAACCGGGAGAAAATCATGCCGAGATAGTTGCTCTTCAAAAAGCGGGGAAAAATGCAAAAGGTTCAAGCCTTTTTGTTACTCTCGAACCCTGCGTTGAATTTCCGGGAAAAAAGACGGCTTCATGCTCGGAGGAGATTATAAGAGCCGGGATAAAAAAAGTTTACGCCGGAACTTTTGACCCGAATCCAAGAGTAAACGGAAGAGGATTTAAAGCCCTCGGGGAAGCCGGCATAGAAGTAGTATTTGTTAAAGGTTTCAAAAGGCGTTTAAAAAACCTGAATGAAGATTATTTTAAATTTATTAAAACCGGTTTGCCATATATTTATTTAAAATGTGCCATGACTCTGGACGGTTATATAGCCGACAGCCGGGGCGACTCCCGCTGGATAAGCTCGGAAGAAAGCCGCCGGTATGTTCATATGATGAGAAACAGGGTGGATTCCATCCTTGTTGGAGTAGGGACAGTGGAAAGGGACGATCCCGAACTCACCGTAAGACTGGTGGATAAATTAAGGGATCCGCTGAGGATCATACTTGATCCCGACGGAAGAACGCCCGAGTCATCAAAAGTAATGAACGATAACGGTAAATCACTTTTTATAGTAAAACAGGGTATTAATAATCATTTTATAAAATTATGTGAAAGATACAAAAAGGAATGGATGGAATTCGGAGAGGGGAGGTTTGCTTTAGCCTCCCTCGTTAAACACCTCGGACGGTATAGACAGGTAGAATCCATTCTTATTGAAGGAGGGGGGAGGGTCTATTATAACGCTTTGAAAGAAGGGATTGTGGATAAAGTAATTATCTTTATCGCTCCTAAAATTCTGGGGGGGGGCGGAATCCCTTTCATTAATGGAAAATCGGATCTTTCTATCTCCAAAGCCCTTAAAGTAAAGGAATTTTCTACCGAAAATATAGGTGACGACTTAATGATACAGGGTTATTTGTAAAAATTATGGAAACTTTTCAAAAAAAGGAATTTTTTTACACCGCAAAAGAATCGTTCAATAAAATGGATTATGACGGTGCATTGGAGTTTTTTCTTAAATCGTATAAAGAAGAAAAATTTGAAAAAGGTCTCGAGTACGTCCTTTATCTTTTTCTTATCAAATCAAATTATAAAGAGCTTTCCCATGTATTCCAATCTAATGTGAAACCCGATGGATTTGCCCTATATTCTCTTTATTGGTATAAATTTATGACCGGAGAACTTGATGAACTGTCGGATATACTTTACAGGATGCTTTCGGATAATAATTATTTCTTGAGGGTATTTGCCATAAAGGAGCTTCATAGGCTAAAGAAGATAGAAGATCCTCAGCAGATCATCAAACAGAAGATAAAATTCTTCGGATTATCATACGAGCTTCCTATTGAAGAGCAGAGAGCATCTTTTTATCTCGATTATCTTTACCAGAGATTCCATCTTTCTCTGATACAGGGTAAGGCTTTATTAAAGGAATATCCGATGATAGGCGACATATACATCGATTTTATTGAGATTTGTGAAAAATCAGGAAACGCTTATTATATAAAAGATATCATAACTCATGAAAGCTTCCTGAAACTTGCGAACACAGATTACAGGCTTATTTATATCCAGAGCAGAGAATTGTACAAAATGGGCAGGATGGACGAGGCTAAGGAATTGCTTGAAAAGCTTATCGCTTTTTTCAAACATAACCCGATTTTTTATTATAATCTCGGAAATATTTATATGGCGAAAGAAAAATATCTAAAGGCGGCTGACGCTTTCGAGGAAGCTGTTTCTCTCGCCCCTCTTTTTGAAAGGGCTTATTATAATCTGGGATGCGTTTATTTTCAATTAAGGGACCTCGGCAGGGCGATTAAAAACTTCGAAGAAGCGGTCAGAATATCGAAGAGGCCCGATTCGCTTTACAATCTCTCGATATGCCTTATTGAAAAAAAAGAACTGAGGGATGCTTATTATTATTTAAACAAGATACCTGACTGGTATTCTCCAAAATGCCCCCCGAGTTCAATAAAACAGCAGATTAAAGAACTTGTAGTATTTACCTGAGCGCCCTAATTTGATTTTTTAATTTCTTTATAATAAAATCATTACTCATATGAAATTCTGCATTTTATCCAGCGGAAGTTCCGGAAATTGTTTTTATATCGAGTCCGATGACACGGCTATTCTAATCGATATCGGCTTATCTTATAAGACGCTGATCAGAAATTTATCCATTATAAAAAGAAATATCTCTAATATTAAAGCATTGTTTATCACACATGAACATTCAGACCATATTAAGGGCCTTAGGTCCTTTATCAAAACTGCAGGAATACCGGTATTTATCAATTCTAAAAGTAAACTCTATCTCGACATTGCTTTGAATGAGCATGAAGAACTACTCTCAGGTAAAACAGTTGACCTTGACGGCATAAGCATTATGCCGGTTTCTATATCACATGACGCGGCTAATACTTTCGGTTTTAAAGTAACCGATAAAAAATCTTCTTTATTTCTGGCAAGCGATATAGGCAGTATCGATGAAAATATCGTCGAACAGGCCCGGGGAGCTCATGCTATTGCTATAGAATCTAACCATGATATTGATATGCTGAAAAAATCGGAATATCCCCAATATCTAAAAAAAAGAATTTCAGGCCGTTTCGGCCACCTTTCTAACGATTCTGCGGCTGATTTTATTGAGCGATCTGCCACAGACAGCACAAAAAACGTTTTCTTTTTACACCTCTCACAAAACAACAATTCACCAGGTCTTATTGAACAAATTATTGAAAGCAGGCTTTCAGGCAAATTCCCGGACACAGCCTTCCATATTTCCTGCCGGGATAAACCATCGGAATTATTTGATCTTTAGTTTTTAAAAAGCCGTTATTTCGAACGCTGGGTTTATCCTGTAAGGGTTTAATCTTCACCGGTGTAAGATTTCTCTTTGATGTATAAAGACAAATCTTGTTTATTCCGATATTTTTATTATGTGCTCCATGGTATTTAAACGGAGTCGGCATGAAGATTTTTAAACTCCCTGGAATTATTCTTTTGTTTCTCTTTTCAATTATTATATCCCTGTATGGAGAACTGCAGGTAGGGCTCCAGTTTTACAGAGAAACATACAGGCTTAATGAACCTATACCGGTACAAATAAATGTTGTAAACAATTCAACCGCTCCGGTGAAGTTTTATATTTCGCCGCTCATTTATGAATCGTTGTTTTTTACCTTGAAGACGCCAAGGAATGAAGACGTCCCCCTTTTAGACAGTTTCCAGGTTGAAATGAAGAATAATTCATCCTCCAGCGGGGATTTCCGTGAAATTACTCTCATGCCGAGGGAAGAGTTTTCAAGATTGATCGATTTAACCCAATGGTTCGATATAAGAGAATCCGGCTATTATTATATAAAGGGATTGTTTTATCCGAATCCTGATAAAAAAAGCGAACCTACTGAATCTTTCAACTATAAAATTTTTATAAAACCCCCTGTCATTGTTGAAAAACAAATATCAACTGAAGAACTCGAGCGGCAGGCGGATTTTGAAAAAATTATGAAGCTTCCTCCCTATGATGTAATAGACGATTTTTTGGATGCAAAGATGAAAAAGGACTGGGAACGCTTTCTGCTGCACATCGATGCTGCCCGCCTTATTAAATCTTTCGATGATTACTACAAGGCCTATCAAAATGCAAGGAGCGGCTCATACCAGCTTCAGGTAATAGAAGATTTTAAAAAATATCTTACAGTTTATTGGCAGGATAGAATTCAGAGCTACAAGATCCTTGAAAGCCATATAACCGAAAACGACGCCACAGTCGTCACAGAAGTGGATTTTAAGGTAAAACTTTTCAGTTATACTCTCAGATATACTTTCAGCCTGTACAAGAACCATCTCAACCAGTGGCTGATTTATGACTATTCAGCATTGAAAGTTAGATAATAAAAAGGGGTTCTCCATGACTTTTTATCCCCTGTTCGGAAATAATAACGATTTGCATAGGGAACTTCGAAAAATAGGATGTAATGAAAAGGCGATTTCAATTATAAGCAAAAAATTCGATATATTTCCGATTAAAATAATCGGTATGAAACCAAGCCTGGCAAATATTATCAAGCAGGAAATGATCTCATGCAAGGGCGATGCGGTAGTCAATGAAAAATCCGTTTCATGCACTGTGGAAAAAACAGACGTTCTTCTTCTCGGAACAGAATCTATCTATTTGAATTTTTTCAGAAAAATGGATTATCAGAATTCTCCGACACTTTTCGAACTTGCCAAACAATTGAGGAAAATGCTGGAAAATTACCGCAGCCGGACACCGGTTCTGAAAACAAGGAATAACAAGACAATTTTATTTTCCAAAACGGTAATTATGGGAATTCTGAATGTTACCGTTGATTCGTTTTATGACGGGGGAAAATATATAGATAAAGACAAAGCGTTAAAAAGATGCGAGGCGATGATTAAAGAAGGCGCCGATATAATTGATATTGGAGCTGAATCTTCAAGACCGGGGTCAAGCCCCGTCGGTTATGAAGAGGAAATAGAAAAAATTGTACCCATTGTCGAGGTTTTATCGCATAACATGAATGTTGTAATCTCCGTCGATACTAACAAAGCTGTCGTAGCCGAAGAAGCCTTAAAAGCGGGGGCGGATATTATCAACGATATAAGTGCGATGCGTTTCGATGAATCCATGGCGGATACAGTAAAACGTTTTGATGCTGTCGTCATATTGATGCATATGCAGGGAAAGCCAATGGATATGCAAAAAGAACCGCATTATGAGGATGTAATCAGGGAAATTGTAGAATATTTCGACGAAAGGGTTCAATCAGCTCTATCGAACGGTATATCGGCAGAACGTTTGATAATCGACCCCGGGATTGGATTCGGGAAGCGGATCGAGGACAATATAGCAGTGATTAAAAACATATCGACATTTAAAAAATACGGTCTGCCCTTAATGATCGGAGTTTCAAGAAAGTCTTTTATCGGTAATTTACAGGAAAACGGAGCTCCTCCGGAAGATAGACTCTACGGCACTCTGGGTTTAGGCGCATATTCTTATATAAAGGGAGCCGATATATTAAGAGTTCACGATGTAAGGGAACATAAAGAAATGTTCAATGTTTTAAATGCTATCAAGTAAAACAGGTTGTCTGACGAAAATAAATGAAGAGGTTTTAAGGTTAAATGAAAGATTATAAAAACCTTTTCCAGGACAAGTTCAAAAAGCTTGAGAAGGAAATAAATAAAAGTTTCCGGACTATCAATAAAATCGAAATAAATAGAAAACGCAGCGTTATTCCTGTCATAAAAAAAATTGTTTTTAATCCCCTTACCATGATTATTTCAGGTGTAATAGTTATCTTATTCATACTGTTTACTTCATTTATGGCTTTTGTGGGCGGGAAACTTCCATCGTACGAAGGCTCGTTTATAGGTATGACCAAAATACAGGAAGAGCTGGATTCTATGGTTAACCTTCAGGGCGAGGGTGGAAATGAAAATAAAATAAATGATACGAACAATAATGAGCTAAAGTTCTTCTTTTATAAGATCAAGCAGGGAGAATCCCTGTATACGATTTCGAAGAAGCTTGGCGTTTCAATGGACACATTGATAAGTCTCAATAGTATTGAAAACGCTCAGAATCTCGGGAACGGAAAAAGGATCATTATTCCCAATCTCCAGGGAATTATTTATTGTGTAAAAAAGGGCGATACCCTTGAAAATATCGCTTCCAGATATAAGATTTCTACAGAGGATATCAAGGATGCCAATGACATCGAACAGGAGCAGATAACCGAGGGTGTGCTCCTTGAAGGTACTATACTTTTCCTGCCGGGAGCTACCCTGACCCCGGCTGAGAGGGCGAAAGCCCTTGGCTACTGGTTCTTCAAACCTCTTAGAGGTATATTTACATCATCATTCGGGATAAGAAAAGATCCATATACCGGTGAAGCCGGATTCCATACAGGGATCGATATCGGCGCTCCGTACGGTTCGGTGGTGAAGGCCTCGAAAGAGGGAATTGTTACTTTTGCCGGATGGAACGGCAATTATGGAAAATGTATAATCATAAAGCACCAGTTCGGGTATGAGACAGTCTATGGGCACCTTTCGCAAATCATAGTCAATAACAATGCATGGGTCAGGGAAGGCCAGGTCATAGCAAGAGTCGGAACAACCGGCCGTTCGACGGGACCTCACCTTCATTTCGAAGTAAGGAAATTCGGAAGACCTATGAATCCCTTAAGGATGTCTGGATTAAACAGACAGGCCGGTCAATGGTATTGATTTTACATGGATAGGGTTCTTTTATATCTGATCAAAGACGGCGGTTTCGTCTCCGGTCAGGATCTGGCGGGAGAACTTGATATTTCAAGGGCTGCCGTCTGGAAACATATCAAAAATGCCAGAGAATCCGGTTTTGTAATCACATCTTCGCAGAAAAAGGGATATAAGATCGTAAAATATCCTGAAAATAGGATCATCCCCGAATTAATCGCCAAATACTTCGGAAGCGAACTTCCTTTCGACTTGATTTATTTGGATAGTGTAATATCTACGAATACTTACGCCAGGGAAACAAAAAAACGCGGGAATGAAGGCAATTTTATATTGTTTGCCGAAGAACAGACTGGCGGCCGTGGCAGATTCGATAGAACATGGACAAGCGAAAAGGGGAAGGATCTTACTTTCTCTATTTCACTGAATATTGATAAACCCGTGAAGGAAATCTATAAATTTACGATGCTTTCAGGACTAGCAGTTCTCCTTGCCGTCAGGAACATATTAAATGGAAAAGCCGAAATCTCAATTAAATGGCCAAACGATATCATTATAGGTGACAGGAAACTTTGCGGTATTTTATCGGAAATAATTACTGAAGAAATGCTGATAAAAAGAATAATAATCGGGATAGGGATCAATGTGAATTCAATCCCTGCAATTCAGCAGGCTGTCTCTCTTAAAAATATACTTGCTGAAGATACCGATAGGAATCTGCTTTTTGCAATGATTATAAAAAATTTTTATAATTTTTTCATCCGGTATGAAAACGGGGAATTTCAGGTAATTTTCAGGGAATGGAAGAATAATCTCGGATGGTTAGGCAGGGATGTCAGTTTTAACGATGGAAGAACCGTTGTAGCCGGTAAATTAAAAGACATTGATGAAAACGGTGCTGTCGTGATTGAGACAGCAGGCGGTGACAGGACATACTACAGCGGCGACCTCATTGCAGGCCGTCTTCCATGAATAATTGATTGAGGGCGGTTCCAAAAACTAGTTTTTGGAAAACTATTGCAATAATGAATCTAATAATTCCGCCCAATGGGCCCTGGTGCCTGGACTGGTGCCAGTCCCCAGGACAGGTGCACGACCTTGCTGCCCCAAAGGGGCAGTTATTAGAAGTGCCCTTGATATAATATTTTTAAAATAGTATAATGGATGCTGCGGTATTTGAGGAGGAATTATGTCGATTCTCGTAGCGGGCGGAGCCGGTTACATAGGCAGTCATGTTTGCAAGATGCTGGCTAAAAGAGGCTACGATGTTATTGTATATGATAGCCTTGTTCATGGCTACAGACAATTCGCCAAATGGGGAGAATTCATACTGGGAAGCACCGGCGACCAGGGCCAGTTAGACCTTGTATTTTCTCATTATAAGATAGATGCGGTTATGCACTTTTGCGCATTTATTGAAGTCGGCGAATCCGTTATCGACCCTGAAAAATATTACGTCAACAACCTTAAAAATACGATAAACCTGCTCGAAGCCATGAACAGGCATAAAGTCGGCAAGATAATATTTTCATCGACCGCTGCGGTTTACGGAATGCCGGAGAGGATTCCTATCGAGGAAGACGACAAAAAAATACCTATAAATCCTTACGGCAGGACAAAATGGATGATCGAACATATCCTTGAAGATTATGACTCGGCTTATGGGGTCCGAAGTATAAGGTTCAGGTATTTTAACGCAGCGGGGGCGGACCCTGATAAGGAAATCGGCGAGGCGCATATCCCCGAATCACATCTTATCCCCCTCGTTCTCGACGCGGCGGCCGGTAAAAGGGATGACATTAAAATTTTCGGGACCGATTATGAAACTAAGGATGGAACATGCATCCGGGATTACATTCATGTAAACGATCTGGCCGATGCGCATATCAAAGGAGTGCAATACCTGCTTGACGGAGGTAAGACGGATTATTTCAACCTCGGGGCAGGCGACGGATTTTCAGTTAGAGAAGTCATAGAAACCGTTAAAAGAATAACAAAAAAGGATTTTAAGATAATGGAAATGGAAAGACGTCCGGGCGACCCGGCTTATCTTATAGCTAAAAGCGATAAGGCAAAGAGCCGCCTCGGCTGGAAAATTGAATTCGGTCTCGATGAAATTATCAGGACAGCCTGGAATTGGCACCAGATCAGGATCGCCTCCGCATTCAAATAAAAAAATGAAAACATTAAATTTAAAACTCCTTAAAACTATTGACGATTCATATCCCATATATGTGGGAAAAGGCATTTTAGTTGATTCGCTGAAAGATATAATAAAAAAAGTATCGCCTACCGGGATCGCATTCATTACTGATTCCAGGGTAGGTTCTATCTATTTTGATTATATGAAATCCATTCCCTTGAATTGTCCCGCCTGTTTTTTATCTTTCAAATCAGGAGAAAGGCAAAAAAATATAGATACCGTCATGGGCCTGTTTAAAAAAATTGTCAGGAATAAGTTAGACAGGAAATCGCTTATCATAGCTGTCGGAGGCGGTGTAACAGGCGATATTTCGGGGTTCCTTTCATCTATATACCTGCGCGGTATTCCATTCGTACAGGTGCCTACCAGCCTTCTTTCCATGGTTGACAGTTCAATCGGCGGGAAGACCGGGGTAGATTCTGAGGAGGGAAAAAACCTGATCGGAAGTTTTTACCAGCCGAAGGCCGTGATCAGCGATATTGAATTCATATCCACACTTCCAGGGGCTGAATTGCTGAACGGGATGGCCGAAGTCATTAAACATGCTTTGATAAGAGACAGGTCTTATTTCGAACTTATAAGGGACAAACGGGATAAGATACTTTCCCTTGATCCTGAATTACTCATTAAAGTAGTGGAAATGAGCTGCCTGATAAAAGCCTCCGTTGTTGAAAAAGATGAGAAGGAAAAATCTCTGCGCCAGATCCTGAATTTCGGACATACCCTTGGCCATGCAATTGAAAAATCCAGTCGTTTTTCTATACCTCATGGCTATTCGGTAGCTATGGGAATGATAATCGAATCCCATATATCATTTATGAGAAACCTTTTAAGCGCAGCCGAGCTTGAAGCGATTGTAAATCTTATTAAATCCTACGGTTTGGACAGGTATATATCCATGATTAAAGGAATTTCACCCGGGAGGATCTGCGAATCGTCCCTTACTGATAAAAAGAACATCAAAATGGAAATAAAAGCTGTAATGCTCAAAAAAATCGGTGAAGTTTACGAAGAGGAAGGGGCATTCTCTTTTTCTATCGGGCGGGAAGAAATAGGATCGGGTTTGAATTATCTTTTCAAACTTTAGTTCGGAAAGGAGTAAAATTGAAATGAAAATCCGGAAGTTTTCCCTTCCTGCGGCCTTAACGGTTTTTATTTTAATATTATTATATTCCCTTGACCAGGTCCTGCCGTTTTTTGAGATTAAAACATACAATACTATGCTAAATTATATAATTATGCAAAAAAATGGTAAAAATACTGTCATAATTACTAATTCTATGGCAGTAACCTTACCCTATAGTCACGAATCCATACCTACGGATCAATTCACATTCACAACTCATGTTAAAATTATGCCTTTCAGTTCCAAAAACATCCGAATTAAAGCGGACGATTATCTTTATAGCTTGACTGTGGATGATATGCCTGTTCCATTGAATCAAATTTCCGAATCACAAAGATGGGATTATAATAACGGCTTTACCGTCAATCTCGGGCATTATTTGACAAACGGTGAAAATAAAATGGAATTTATTATATCGGATAAAAATAAAGGCAGATATGGATTAACTGTTGAAAGCAAGCCATGTATTCAAAATCCTTACTCTTTAATTTTTATTACTATTATATTGATATTGCTTGGATTTTCCGGGTATTTTATTCTTTCAAGTTTTATAAAAGATAAGGTCCTCATCTGGATTGTCTTTGCCGGTATCGCTCTTCATTTTCATTATTTCGGTTATACGGATTATAACGTCAGGACCTACGATATTCTGGAAGGCCAGACGGGGCATATAAATTATATCGAATATGTTGTTGATAACCTGTCCATTCCAAAACCGGATAAAGGATGGGAATATCATCAGCCTCCGCTATATTATGTGACATCGGCGGTATTTTATAAAATCGGTCAATTAATAAAAGTTAATAACATTTATAGGCTGCTCCAGGCCCTGTCCCTTTTTTATTTTATCGGATTTCTATTATTCGGGACGCTTATAGTTCTAAGATTGTATGGAAATACTATATTATTTTATCTTGGAGTTTTACTCCTTTTTTTCTGGCCGTCGGGTTTTATTCACGCGGTCCGTATAGGTAATGATGTTCTGATTTATTTCCTGTCCGCCGGAGGGATCTATTTCCTGCAAAAATACTACCTGGATAATGATTGCAAGGCTTTTTATTTCTTTTTGGTATTTGCGTTTCTGGCTATTTTGACCAAGTCAAACGCAGTCATTCTTTATGGAATAATGTTTTTATTCTTACTGGCTGAAGCATTCAAGGCGGGATTCGATCTAAAAAAATTTTGGCTTAAAAAGGCCGGTATTTTATTCACTGTATTTTTTATCGGGTTTATGATCCATGCATCCGGTAATTATTATTATGCGATTAAAGAGGGTCGTCATGACTGGTATATGGCCGCATTTTTAAATAATCCTCAGCAGGTCAACAGCGGTTTGCTGGTCGGGAACAGTTTCGGGAATTATCTATATTTCGATATGAAGAATTATCTGACGGAACCTTTTACATCTACATGGCAGGACCAGTATGGAAGGCAGTATTTCTGGAATTTTTTCCTGAAATCCTCTTTATTCGGTGAATTCAGCTTCGAAGGAAAATATATTAGAACCCTCGCTATGATAATGTCCCTCCTATTGCTATCCATGGTAATTACAGTGATTTTCGGGCTGATAGTTTATATCAGGAGGTGGTTCCTGTCCGGCAATATCATTTCAAATTGGCTCATGATGCCTGTTGAAAATAAAAATTTTATTAAGGGCGGTTCCAAAAACTCAACTCTTCAAAAATTCAAAAAAATTGAAGCTAATAATTCCGCCCTATGGGCCCTACCTTGCTGCCCCAAATGGGCGGTTTTTAGAAGGGCCCTTAATAAAGAATGGGGAAAAATCAATAGAAATGTTAATAATTTTAAGCATGGGTATCTTGAAATTCCGAAGAAAAGATTAAAAAATCTATCGGTCATGTTCATTACATTGCTCATATCGGTTTTATTGATGGTTATATTCAGGATGCAGATATCTTTTTCCCCGCTGGCGGATTTCAGGTATATCTATCCTGCCATACTGCCTTTTATATCTTTTTACCTGTTTACAATACGGCAGATGAGGGAAAGCGGCCATCAGTTCCTGGTGATGATTTTATTTTATCAGGGAATTATTTTCGCTCTTTCAAGCGGTTTATTCTTTCTAGGCATGTTGAGGATATAAAAGATTGCAGCCGAAATCGTTACAAGCTACTTGCAACTGATTTTGAAATTTTGGCCGGATTATCTTATAATGTGTTTTCAATTAATATATATACTGGAAAAATGGAGGAATTATGGGTTATAATTTCTACAGGAGCGTTTTTTGGGGTATTGTACTGATATTGATAGGTGTATCCGTAGTAGTTAATCAATATTTTAACCTCAGCATTCCAATTATTACTGTTATAATCGCAATTATTTTGATTGCGGCGGGTATACGGATCATTTTAGGCGGTTCGTTCGGAGGCTGGCATGGCAGCCATGACTGGGATGGATTCGGTTATCAGGTCTTCAAATATGAACCCGGCAGCGGGGACAAGGAGTACGATCTGAAATTCAAGGGAGCCACGATCGATCTTAGCGAAGCTTCTCTTGACAAAGGTAACGTTAAAATAGATATCAAAGGTTCTTTCGGGGGCGGGGTAGTGATTTTAAACCCTGATATTCCTACCCGAATAGAAGCCGAGATATCTTTCGGCGGAGTGACATTCCCGGATGGTGCAGCCGTAGGATTCGGAAGGGGAAGCTATGAAAGTCCGGGGTTTAAGGCCGATTCCCCGCATCTTTTTATTAAAGTCGATGCGTCGTTCGGAGGCCTTCGTTTTACCACTCATAAGGAAGGCTATTATGACTGGCATTCAATGAAAAGAGAATGGAAGGACGAACGCAGAAGATGGAGACATCACGGGCATTACCATCATTAAGCTATTTTATCCGAATATTAAGGCTATCTCTTTAATAGCGTTTTCAGGGGAGTCTGAACCATGGATAGTGTTCTGCGGCAGGCCGCTTCCATATTTTGCCCGTATTGTTCCGGGAACCGCTTTTTTCGGGTCGGTCGAGCCGATTAATATCCTGAACGATTCTACGGCGTTTTCTTTTTCAAGTTCCATTGCAAAAACATTATCTGAAATAGTGAATTTTATCAATTTGTCATAGTATTCTGTGCCTTTATGGATTGAATAAAATTCCCCCGCGCTTTGCTCGTTAAAACGCATGAGCCGCGCTCGCACTATTTTAAACCCGGCCGACTCTATCATGGAAATTATATTACCCATATTGCCCGAACTGTAGCCGTCCGGTTTTATCATCGCGAAAGTCCTGCCGGTGTCCATTTGTAAGCTCCTTTTAATAATTATAGTCATTATTTTCGAATAATTGGAGATATTAAGCAAATTTTGTATGGCATCACTGCCAAACATTCGAGATTCTCCGTTTTATACCTGATCTAATATCCCGCCAGACTTCTGATCTGCCGGTTTACATCATTCCTGCAAATGCCGCCATAATAGCAGACAATGGTTTGGATTTCGAAACCTGCCAGGATCTTTAATAAATCAGGCGCTGTCCTGCTATTCCTGCAAAGAATCTTCCCGTCGGTCGAAAGAGAGTCACCGGCAATAAGAGTTTTATAGCGTTTCAGGTAAAGGCAATAACGGCCTTCCGGACCCCGTATAATAATAATACCGCCGAATAACGGAAGTTCATCGCCGTCTTTCTGTGAACCTGTGCCGTACAATTTCATGCAAGACCTGCCGGGCAGCAGTCCGATACTGCTCAGAGCTTCCCCGAACCGTTCAATTCTGCCGGGAAACCCCGAGTCGGCAAAGATTACCTCTTCGTTGTCGATTAAAAATACCGGATGTACTGTTTTCTTTTTACCGTCCGGAAATAATGCTGGAACATTAAGAACGATGAACCTTTTTTCTTTTATCATATCATCGATTTTTATTTCGGGGTGGTGGTATCTGTATCCCTCTATATTCGATTCCGTTCCGCCGTGGATTGCCTGCTGCGGGCACCAATGGAGGCATGCCAGGCAGCTTTCACAATGGTGCCGCCAGGCAGGCTTGTCCTGTTTTATTTCAATATTTTTAACCGGGCACACTTTTGCGCATATCCCGCATCCATTGCAGTTTTCATCGATATGAGTTCGCGGATTGCCAGGCCGGTTGTGCCGATGAATCTATTCAAACTTTCCAGGACCTTTTTCCTCAGACCGTTAAGTAGGGGTGAAAACAGGAACCGGCCGGCCGACATGGCCATAAGGCCGTAAGTACAAACTACGAAAAGATAAGAACCGGTAAATTCCAGCTTCCTGATGAAATTTTCCACGATAAGCGGCACTCCGCCCAGGTTTACCGAATAATATACAGGGAAAACCAACCCTATAACATCGGCATTTGTTTGAACTGTTTTTCGGTCATTTAATGAGGCTATGGAAATAACTTTCCCTTTTAATTTTCCCGCGATTTTCCTTGCGGTGAAAAGGGAATTCCCGGTGCCGGAAAAATAATAAATTTCGGTCATAAGATGTTTTATATAGGTCAATCTATGTAATTTATTATATTGCCGTTCCTTACAGGGGCCTGAGGCTGATAATCGGGATTTTTATACCCCAGGGCGATCCCGTAAAGAGGTTCGTAACCTTCGGGTATCTTTAGCAGGGCGGTCTCTCCCTCCTTCCTGAAACAGCGGTTGGTCGACTCAAGCCATATGGAACCGATGCTCAGGCTCTCGGCGGCGATAAGCATATTCTGCATTGCGGCGCTGCATGAGGACAATACATGTTTCGAAAAACCGGGGTCTTTCCAGCCCGATACGATTATTAGGGTAGGCGCGCCGTATGTAATGTCGAATTTGCCCGATCCGCCGGCCGCTTTCCGCCTTTCTATAAATGCCTGGATCATCTGCCATCCTTCTTCTTTTGCTTCAAGCATTTTTAAGGCTATTTCATTAGAAACGCTGCTTATATGCTCGATAACGCTCCGGTTGCGGATCACAGTAAAATACCATGGCTGAGTGTTGTTGCCGCTGGGGGCGTATATGCCCGCTTCCAATATCAGGTCAAGTTCTTCCCGGCCGATCTGTTCGGGCTTGAAAGATCTTACACTTCTTCTTCTTTTAATGGCATTTAAAACCTCGTTCATAAATCCTCCTCTTTATCAGTTTTGTTAAAATAATCGAGGGCAAGCGACATCAACCTGACAAATTCAACCGTATCCTTTTCCCCGAGAAAATTCATCAAACCCTCGCATTTTTTCGTAAATTCATTTCTAAGCGTTATGACCGCATCCACCCCCTTTTCAGTCGGCTTTAAAAGGACTATCCGCCGGTCTTTCGGGTCGTCTAATCTTTCAACAAAGCCCTTTTTTACAAGGGGATCGACCGCATGGGTCATATTGGCCGGGGTAACCCCAAGCTTTGAACTGAGATCTGAGATTTTTATGCCCCTGGTTTCAGCCGCCATGCATTGCGCAAGGGTGAATAAAACGATCATATCGGCCTGGCTGATCTCCTGCCCCGGAGTTTTGTTCACGCCTACTTTTTTAAACCGGTAAATATTTGATGTTAATTCCTGTAATAAGGAACCTTTTCCCAGACATTTCATTATAAACCTCTTTTTTAATTTATTATATAAATAATTTATTAAATATAATATTAAATATATAAAGTATATACTAAATAAATTATTGTGTAAAGTATTATTTTAAAATAAAAGATTGGGTGCAATAGGGTCATCGAAGAATTGCATGTAGAGCTTGAGTTCAGCCCCCATAGGAGGTGAGTCTCAATCCGAAGGGTAATTATACCCTGATTGGAAGGATTACTATGGGTATCCCGCCTGTATAGAATTTTCTCTGGATCGAGAAGGCGGTATAATTATGCAGCCAGCGTGTGAGTGCGGATTCTTCAGGAAAAACAAGCTGTCCTGCAAAGAAAACCGAATTGGGGAATTTTTTGATTATTTCAGGAGCAATTTTAAATGATTCTTCTACAATATCGACTGCAAGTGATGTGTAGCATTCGGCATAGAAGCCGTTTGAATTCATATATCTTGTATATTTCATGCCGTCTTCCGAGCATTGATTGTTCAATTCTGTCATTTCATCTTGCCCCTTAAAAACTCCTGAATCGATCTGCCCGATTTGAACGAAGACAAAATTCTTGTAAACGCCGCTGAAAAGACGCAAAATGGTAAACAGTGTGTGAAGCCCCAAACCGCTGAAACCGTTGACAAAAAGGACTGCGGTTTTTGCTTTTTCGTCGCACCTGATATTTTCATTATCGGTTTCAGAGGCTTTTAAATCTCCTTTTTTTATTTCCTGTTCATTCATCACCGCATCGGTAAGCGCATCGAGCCTTTTCAGCATTTTGCGGGTATGGTTATAGTGGCGCTTGACAAATAATGATGCAGCAATAATTGCCCCTGTAATTATTATAGTAATCCATCCGCCCTCGAAGAATTTGAGGATGACGACCGAAATGAGGATGAAAAGAGTCAATGTAAGCCCTATGCCGTTGATGAGAAGTTTCTTAAGCCAGCCCTTTTCACTTTTTCTATTGATCCACCAGTGGCGCACCATGCCCAGCTGGGAAAGGGAAAAAGTTATGAAAACGTTGATGCTGTAAAGGATGACAAGGAAACCGACATTGCCATGAGAATAGATCATAAGACCGATGGAAGCGATTCCCATGATCAGAATTCCGTTTTTTGTGACAAGGCGGTCGGATAGCGATGAAAACCTTGTAGGGGCCCACTTGTCGAGCGCCATGTTTGAAAGAACACGCGGACCGTCGAGAAACCCGGTCTGCGCCGCAAAAAACAGGAGAACGGCTTCGGATATGAGGCATGCAAGGACAAATGCATAACTCCAGGGCGCATGCCAGGCTGAAGTCATTTTTTCAAAAAGAACTGCATTGAGAGTCTTGCCCTCGACATGACCGACGTTAAGCATCAGGTAGCCTATTAACAAACCAGCGACCATGAAAGATAACGAATAAGCCATATAATTCATCGTTTTTTTTGCAGTCTGGATCTTCGGCACCCGCAATATCGGAATACCGTTGCTGACAGCCTCTATACCCGTATATGTTCCTGCCCCCATGCTGTATGAACGGAGAATAATGAAAAGCATACCAAAAAATCCAAGGCTGCTGCTCGTGTTGTGTATATCGGTAGCGGTACTATGGATCAGATTAGGAATATTGCCTGTGTTAATTCCGATAATATACAAAATAGCGAATACATGCGTTAAGATAAATAAAATGAAAATAGGCACGATCGGCAGGACGGATTCTTTAACGCCCCGCAGATTGAGCCACATCAGCAATACAACGCCAAGGCATGCCACGATGAATTTGTAAGATAGAAATCCGCTTGGAAGGAAGCTGAAAATTGCGTCGGCTCCGCTCGCAATCGAAAGGGTTATTGTAAGAAGGTAATCTATAAGAAGCGCGCAGCCCGATATCATTCCGACTTTCGGAGAAATGAGCTTGCTTGCAACCAGGTAACCCCCGCCTCCCGAGGGGAATAGCTCAATGATCTGCTTGTAGCTTGTCGCGACAATGAATATCGTTAAAACTGTGCCCAATCCCACGAACAGACTTAGATAAAGATGATTGCCGAGATTCAGGAAAGCCTCTTCAGGTCCGTAACAAGACGATGTGAGGCCGTCAACCCCCAATCCTACCCATGCGAAAAATGCAATGAGGGAAATTTTATGAAACAGAGATGGGTCTGAAATATTCCTTGAGCCGCCGAAAAGCAATTTCTGGACCCTTTTTAACGGTGTTTCCTTGTTATCGTTATCCATTTTACCACGCATTACCTAGTTTATTATTATAATTTGAGATTTCAATTAATTCAATTTCCTGTTTTTTTATAGGGGTGATTTTTGTTGAAATTTATCATTATTAAAAATAAAATAAGGTATCTTCAAATAAAGGGTGCTTTATGAACAAATTTTACCTTGTACTAATTCCTGCAATGATTATTCTCGCTTCCTGCTCGCCGAAGGAAAACAAGCAGAACCTTGACGATATTATTTTATTGAATGAAAGCCAGGTGGCAAATTTCGTCAATATCCTGCCGGTAATATTTAAATTCTCGGACAATTATTATTCAGGGCTTTCACAGGAAGAAAGGGACTCGACAAACTATAACCTGAAATTTTTCGAAGCGCTGGAAAAAGACAGTTCGATAAATAAGTTACTGCCTGAGTATAATTTTTCAAATTCCATCGAACTTATCAAGGTTTATAATAACGTAGTGATGGAATATACTACTATAACAAGGGATTTCAGAAATTATAAAAAAGAACTGGATAATTTGAGGCAGACAATAGATTCGGAAAAAACTAATTATTCAATCGGCCTGAAAGATAAATCCCTGTCTGAAGACGACAGGAAAGTAATTCTGTCCAGGCTTAAAGAACTTGCGGATGATGAAAAGAGGGTGTCGAATATAATCATTGTCAGGAAATATGAGAAAAGGATCGATGACGCTTATTTTAACTATTACGGGAAAAAGAAGTAGGAATAAACTCTTCCGGCGGTATTAAATGATGTGAAAGCCTGTATTGCAAAACAGCCGTTTTCGGGCTTTCACCGTAAACATAAGTCCTGCCGAGGTCCCTCAAACCGTTTTTCAGAGTGATAATTTTCTTTTTGATCACCTGGAATTCGTCCATCGGGGAATTCTGAAATTCCGTGAAGGGTTTTGGGACGAGCGGATTGATATTAATGATGAACTCGGGAACATATCCATGTTTTTTTGAATAAGAATGCGACAAAATCCTGAGGCTTTTAACTAGTCCTATTATCTCTTCAATATCCCCGGAGGTTTCGCCGGGCAGTCCGATTAAAAAGTATAATTTCAGCCTTTTAATGCCCATCTCGAAAGCCATGCCGGCTTTTTCCATCAAGATCTCGTTAGGAATAACCTTGTTTATTGTTTTTTTCAGATTCAGTGAAGAGGTTTCAGGGGCGACTGTCAGTGTTTTATTTTCGTTGTTTATTATAAGTTCAAGAAGTTCTTCGTCAAGCCCTTCAAGCCTGAACGCTGAAAAGGATAGCCTGAAGTTCATTCTGTTAAGTTCCTTGATGATATGCTTCAAATCCGGATGATTTGTTAAGGTCGCAGCGATAAGTCCGATCTTACCGGTTAATTTTAAATAATTTTCAGCAGTTTCAATAATTTTATCCTCGGGATAGGGGATATATTTCCCATATAAGCTTGATACCAGGCAAAAATTACATTTATAAAGGCATCCTCTTGAAATTTCAATAAGTCCCATGTCGGAAAATTCTGCTTTATCGGAAAGAATAACACTATGTGACAGAATATTTCCGCATTGATAATAGGGTATATTTTCTCCTGCATCCCTATCCCGGTAATAAAAACCTTCGTAACCGCCAAGAGTATGAATAAAATCATGTAAATCATTGAAATTACCTAGTTCCCTCAGGATTATCGGAATAGCGTATTCTGCCGGTGCGCAAACGGTAATATCGGCGATCTCCCTTAAATAAAAAAAAAGAAAAGTCGCCGCTATACCGCCTGCAATAATAATGGGTTTTTTCCTCTTGCCGGATTTTATTTCTATTCCGGAGCTCCTTAGCATCTCGATAAGGTTTATTAAATCGGGTTCGAAAGATATCGATATAAATATTACATCGAAAAGGGAAATGCTTCTACCGGATTCAAGGGCTGTCGTTCCTGTTTTCTGTGATTTTTTGTTTAAAAACGCCCTTTCGCAATGTATGAAAGGATACTGCTGCAAAAGATGGTAAATGTTTTGAAAGGCAAGGCTTGACATGCCGATGGAATAAGCATTTGGATAGCAGACAACTGTGTTGTAAAGTATTTTTGTCTTTTTATAATTATAGAGAAATTTTTCCATGCCGTTATTTTACAATGTTGAAGGTATAACAGGCTTCCGATTTATCAACTGTTTTTGTATTTACAGTCACCTGAAGACCTTTTTTTAATACACCCTTGATATCGGACGAAGAAATTGTACCGACATCCATGAATGTATCTTTTCCGCTGAAGTTATTAAAGTTAATATCATCGAATTGAGATGACTGCGCAATAAGGCGGATTGTTTCTATTCCATAAGGGGCGCCAAGGGTAAATTCAAAACCCATTTTTTTATCGGGAAATTTGTAAACAGTTTTCGCACTTATAAAATTGTTAGTTTCAAATTTGTTGGGATATATCAATTTAACGCTGCCGTCTACCCCGACATGATATAGTTTTATATAACAGTCCTCATCGGATCGAATATTTATTACAAGTTTTTCACCGTCTTTGAATATGCCGTTTAGGCCTCTGTCCGTCCATAGCGTGACTTTAAAATCGTCTTTATCAAGAAGGCTGGAATCCTGCCCGAATTTTTTATAATTATCATAATTCGATGGTTTTAAATCCAGTTTGGGAGGCAATGATATAGAATTTATCCTGAGATCGGTCATTCCTACTACCTCTCTTGAGTCGCTCTTGTTGAGCGTGAAGAAGATCCTTATGCCGTCATTCTCGACATAGTATTTACCCAGCAGGATGCCGTCAAAATCGGCATCGGTTCTATAAACAAAGGTTTTATCGCTGATAGCTGTAAAATCCTTTTGAGATTGGACGATTTTGAATAAACCGGTCTTATAGCTCGAGGACATAATATAATTTTTCAAATAATCGCTTAAAGGAGTTATTACACGCGAATCTTCCAGGTATATATCCTCTACTACGATTGAATAAGTCGTGTTGGTAATATTTTTAGCAAGTCTTTCCAGGGCTTCATAAATGGATTGTTCAAGCTGATCGGATTTTTGTATATCGTTCTTGACGGCCTCCTGCCTGCCGCATGAGAATATTAATAAAATAAAAAAAACGGGGATGGAAATCAGCATTTTCTTCATAAGGAAACTCCTAACCACCGATTAAGTCCTGTAAGGATAACACAGATTAAACGAATTTCACACCATTATGTTTGCCAGATGCATAGTTCAATTTAATTATAGGCCTGCAATTAAAAAATATCAATAACTCGAACTCATCTTACTTTATAATTTTCCAGACGCCTGTTCAATATTCTTTCAAAATTAAAAATATTCCAGGTATCCCATTCGGGGAGCTTTATTGAAAAAATTTTCCTGATACCGGCAATCACTGAAGGGATTTCTGTTATTCCGATATCGCCGGAATGAAGCCTGTCGAATAGCTGTTCGGAAACACGATCGAAAAAAATTATCTGGTATGAGCCGAAAACAGGATCGATAGAATAAGAAGCTTTTGATACATCCGTAGTCCGGATTGTTCTCTTTTTTCGCCATCCGCGCGCTGAAAAGTGTAAAGGATCAAGTGTAAATCCATAGCTGCATTCTGCCGGGCCGATAAAGAGAACAGAATAAATCAAGTGAGAAAGAATGAACCTGATGGTCATAAGGATTGTTAAAGCGATAAATATCAATGCGATCCATGCTATGGGCCCGTAAAAGCTCCATTCCGTCGAGGTAATTCCCGCAGCTGTCAATGCGGCGCCTCCCGATAAAAAAACAGTCCAGAATATATTTTTAAAGGATAAATTTTCTTTCCATAAAAAAACATGGCCTTCAGTCAGATCTCTTTCCATCAGCATTCCCGGTAAAGATGCCTCTGCCGGTATAAAAGACCCGGAAAGTCCGGCTTTATCGGTAAGAAGTTCATGAACCTTTTCAGCTTTATTCCTGGATCCCGTTCTCAAAAGTTCCCAGTATGAACCGTTCTTCCTGTGCATGGATACGATATAACCCTGCTCCCTGAAATACCCCAATGAAAAATTTTCAATTTCATCGAAAGACATCTTTTCATCTTTATCTCCCTTGAAATAAATATGAATTATCCTCTCCGGCAAATTAAATTTGATTCCTGCCGGAAGTTTTTTATAAAAACCGGCTGCCAGCATCGACGCCGATATTAAGGAAATTCCAATCCCGGTAATTATCAGACCCGGCTTTGAAAATCCCCCGGATGATAAAATTAAAGCACCGGTCAGAAAAAATAAAATTCCGGTAATTAACAGTATATACGAGATAAATTTTATGGATTTTTTTAATTTAAAACTCAGGATATCCGGATCATTATTCCTTTCCAGGTAAAACATCAGAATTCCTCCCGGAATCGAAAACGGTCCTTCCGTCGTTTGATTTTGATTCGGATTTTTCCTTTTTGATTAATTCATCAAAATCGGCCTCCGGCTCCAGGTCTTTTTCAATCCTTCCGGATAATCCGTAAAGCCTTTTAAGGCAGGTTAATTTGTCATGTTCATCCAGCCTTGCTCTTTGTATAGCCTCGCCGAGGACAGAGATAGACTGGTCATATATTTTGAGGGGTACAGGAAACGGATGGGAATCCTTTCCTCCATGGGCGAATGAAAAACGTGCGGGATCGGAAAACCTCGATGGCGTTCCGAATATTACTTCGCTGACAAGTACCAGCGATTGAAGGGTACGCGGCCCGACGCCTTTTATCAGCAGGAAATCGCAGAAATCGGCGGGCTGCTTTTCATAAGCTGTCGCCAGAACTGCCCCAAGCCTTTTTAAATTAACATCCGCGGGTTTCACTTCATGCCTGGAAGGCATTACTATTTCCCTGATTTCATTAAGAGTTCTATCCGGGTTGTCATGAGAAAGGTTTACAATGCTCTTCTTTGTTTCCCGTGCATCCCTGTGAGTAAGATTCAGGATTGGGCCAAGATTTTCACCCACGATTCCCGTATGGGGTTCTTCATCGAATGATTTTATATTAGAAGAAAGCCAGTGATATCTTCTCGCCATTCTTGTCGATGTGTTCATACCCTGCTGGACCACAGCCCAATCCCCTGCGTCGGTAAGGATAAAATTATGAAGGTAAAGCTGGAAACCGTCCTGTATCGCCGTATTATCTATTTTTGCGCTGAGTCTGCTCGCATTCACAAATTTATCCCCGTCAAGCCCGGTCCTGTTAGATACCTCTATAAGTTCCTGCGGGGTTTGCCGCGAATACCTGCCTCTGCCACCGCAAATGAAAATGCCAAGTTCGCGGGATTTTGGTTCAAGCCCCCTTTTTAATGCTCCCATGACTGATGTTGTTATCCCTGAAGAATGCCAGTCCATTCCCAGAACGCAGCCCAGGGATTGAAACCATAAAGGATCGCTCAGCCGTCTTATAAATTCCCTGTTTCCATATAACTCGACAATCGACTCGACTATCAGAGAACCCAATTTTTCCATTCTGTCGTAAAGCCATTTTGGGACATTCCCATAATGAAGGGGCAGATCAGCTGTACCGGTTCTTTTCATAGGTTTAACATAGCCATCCTTGATTCGTCATAACGGGTCCCGGCAATAGATTCCGGAAGAAAATCGGCGTTCAGTTCCATTATTTCATCCGTCTTGAGAACCATATCTACCGCTTTTATATTTTCTTTAAGGTATTTTTCATGACGAGTTCCGGGGATCGGAATAATATCTTCTCCCTGCGAGAGAAGCCAGGATAATGCCAGCTGGCCGGGCGTGCATCCCTTTTTTTCAGCCAGGGCTTCAAGTTTTCCCAATAATCGCAGGTTTTTATTCAAATTATCATCCTGAAAGCGCGGATATGCCGCCCTGAAATCGTTACGGCCCAGAAGGGCCCGTGATTTAAAGCGGCCCGTTAAAAAGCCCCTTCCAAGCGGGCTGTATGCTACGAAAGCGATATTCAATTCCCGGACGGTTTTTAGTATATCACCTTCCGGATCGCGGCTCCAAAGGGAATATTCTGTTTGAAGGGCGGCAATCGGATGTACCGCATCGGCACGCCTTATAGTTTGAGGTCCCGCTTCGGAGAGGCCTATAAATCTTACCTTGCCTTCTTTTACAAGTTCTCCCATAGTCTCTACTGTTTCTTCTATTGGTGTATTTTTATCGACGCGGTGCTGGTAGTAAAGGTCAATAACATCGATTCCAAGCCGTTTTAAGCTCATTTCACAGGCGGCCTTTACATATTCCTTGCTGCCGTTGACCCCAAGAAAGGCCCCGTCGATCCTGCGCATATTACCGAATTTGGTTGCGATAAATACCTTATTCCGTTTACCGTTCCTGAGGGCCTGGTTGAGCAGCATTTCATTGTGACCGGTCCCGTACATATCGGCAGTATCCAGGAAATTAACGCCTAAATCGATAGCCTTGTGGATCAGATTTATAGAACTAATGTCGTCGGAATTCCCATAAAATTCCGACATTCCCATGCAGCCGAGTCCAATTGCCGAAACTGAAAGTCCGCTTTTGCCGAGGATCCTTTTTTTCATGTGTAAACCCTCCTATTTTAACAAATTAGAGAATTCGGATCTGGACAATTCGAGGTAAGCGTTTGTATCGCCCTGGAAACTATCCTGAAGGGCGTTTTTATCTTCATCGAACCTGTTTTCCACATAAAATTTACCATTGGTCAGGTTGATCCTTCCAAAGTAATAGATTTTGCCCTTATCTAGATTCATTACGAACGGATACCGGTAAAACCTTGCGGGGTTATAATAATATACATAAGGATAGGGCTCGTAGTAATAATACCTGAAATGATGGAAACCCCAGCCCCACCTGAATACGGTAATTCCGTAAGGATAATCGTATGGATAATAATAGGGTTCGTATCCGTATTCCTCTGGCCCGTAAGAAAAATAAATCGCTCTTACATTGTGAATTCCCGAAGGTATCGGGATCAGGAAATAGTCGACCTTTCCGGGGGCAAAAGCATGTGTATAAACACGGTTTAAAAGCAGATCGGGTTCGGATCCTCTCAGGTCAAGATATATTCCCTCATCGGCATCAATACTGTATGAACCGAAAAGAAAAGTATCGAACTGCGTTTTTAAAGAAACGAAATTTTCAGGTTCTACAACAACCGATACCCAGGGTGTGCATGACAGGAACAGTATTAAAACCGACGGGATAATAAAAAAAAATTTTAATTTAAGCATAAAATCCTCCTTTGACTAATGAGGAAGTTCTTCGGTCTAAACCCTTCCAGGATAAAGCCTGCCGGGCATGAGATATTTCACGAACCATCCGGTGGCAAGCTTTGCGACTTCCTCGATAGCGCCTTTTTCCTCAAAAAGATGGGTCGCACCGGGTATTATCTCGATCTTTTTTTCCACCATAAGAAGATTGTAAGCCTTTTCATTCATCCCGATTACGGCTGTATCGCTTCCGCCGACTATAAGGAGGGTTGGTGAATCTACCCGGGACAGGTAATCCTTGGCAAGATCCGGCCTTCCTCCGCGGGAGACAATAGCCGTTATCCTTCCGGGATATCCGGCGGAAGAGGCTAATGCCGCCGCCGCCCCTGTACTGGCGCCGAAATAACCGAAAGGCAGTTTGCCGACGATACTATCCGAAAGCATTAAATTCGTAGCATATTGCAGGCGGCTGGCTAAAAATTCTATATTGAAGCGGAGATTTCCGGTAAACGCATCTTCCGATTCTTCCTCTGAAGTCAATAGATCGAAAAGAAGTGTGGCGATGCCGGCTTCCTGTAAAACAGCCGCTACAAAACGGTTTCTTGGGCTCTTCCTGCTGCTGCCGCTTCCATGAACGAAAATGACAAGGGAAAAAGCATCCTCCGGTATCGATAAATCTCCTTCAAGTTTTACGTTTCCGGCCTGGATCATGACAATTTTATTAGTAGTCATAATATCTTCCTTAAAAGCCCGGGACTCTCAATTACATCAAGTTCCGGTATTTCATCATAAGCCATTTTTATCTCCCTTGGTTATTTAATTTAATAATTCTTATTTGAATTGTCAAAGCCGGTAATCGGAATTCCAAAATTGCTTCAAGAATCTTTAAAATTGGATAGTTTTTAATAAAAAGTTTAAAATATAAGGGCGGTTCCAAAAACTAACTTTGAAATTGATAAATGATGTTCTAATAGTAATGAAACCGCCCTATGGGCACTACCTTGCCGCCTTGAAAAGGCGGTTTTTAGAAGTGTCCTAAGATCATTTCTTGTCATAAAAGGTGTTAAATGCCGTCTTTTTTAGACACAATCCATGCAGAGTTTAAGCTTGATAATATTTTCAATAATTTCAATGAAAAGAGAGAGGCCGCTGTAAGCATCCCTCCGGGGGCACTTCCTTTCCTTCTCGACGGACTGGGAAAGGAATATACCTGTTTCTATATTGCAGTCAACGAGATGGAAGCGGAAGATATTTACGAAAGCCTCCTATCCATAAAATCACCGGCCCTTTTTTTCCCGGAAGTCGATGTTATACCTTTTTCTAACGTTTTTCCCTCTCCAGACAAATTATCGGACAGGGTCAAGACCCTTTACGAACTCACACAGGGAAAAAGTAACATAGTTATCCTGACCCTTGAATCTTATCTGAGGAAAATACCTCCCTTAGAGTCATTTAAAAAAAGTATAATAAAACTTAAAACCGGCGGAAGAATGGAAAGGGACATCCTTATAAGCACTCTTATTGTATATCAATATATAAGGGATTTCAAGACCTCGGAACAAGGTTTTTTTTCAGTAAGGGGCGATATAGTCGATATATACCCCCCAAATTATCCGCATGGACTAAGGCTTAACTTTCTCGACGACGAGATAGAGTCAATAAAAACTTTCAGCGCGGCAACGCAAAAATCATTCGGTACGATTGAAGAATTCGAATTGATCCCGGCAAACGAATTCGCTGCGGTAAAGGATCATATAGATGACGGCAACCGGAATTTTTTAAATGAAAACTCTATACACTCAAATTTTCCAATGTTTTACAAGGAGCTTTCTCAAATCCTGGAATACGTACCCGGCAATAAGGTGATTGTGTCAGGCGAAAGCGTATGGAAGGGCATGGATGTTATAATTTCAAAATACTCGCAGTTCGGATCCGACAGGGAAGATTTGATATGGAATATTGATAATATTAAGGAATTCGAAAAAGACAGCTATTCGCTCAGGCTTGTTCCGCAGGCCGAGGATTTAATGCCGGCGCGTTTTTCAGAAGCCCCTGAATTCGGCGAAGGGTTTTCCCGCTTTATGGCAGACATAGACGAAGCTTATCTGAAAAAAGGGTACAGGATTTTCCTTCTTGTCGAGTATGAAGACCTCGCCAAAAGGCTGTCCGGGATACTTAAAAAATACGGCCCGAAGATAGTCGGAAGGGATGAAGAAATCGGCGCCGATACAGCACTTTCGATAATTGTGATAAATTACGAACATGGATTTGAACTATTATCTCCTTCGGGAAAATACCTGGTCCTTACTGAAAGCGATATAAGCGGGAAAAAGCGTTTATTCCGGAAAAGGATACGGCAGATAGACACCCTCTTCGAGGACATTGAGGACATACAGGAAGGGGAACACATTGTCCATTTGAATTACGGCATAGGAATATTCAAAAATATTGAAAGGATAAATGTCCTGGGAAAGGAAAAGGATTATATTCTTCTGGAATATGCGCAGGGAGAAAAACTTTACGTGCCGCTGGAACAGTCGAATCTGATAGGCAAATATGTCGGCGGCCTTACAAAAAAACCCGTTCTTGATTCCCTGGGCGGAAAAAGCTGGGCCAAAAAAAAGGAAAAGGTAAAGAACAGCATAGAGGAGTATGCGCGGAGGCTTGTGTCTATCTATGCAAAAAGGGGATCTTTGCCCGGTCACATTTTCTCCCCCGATACATCATGGCAGAAGGATTTTGAAGACAGGTTCGAATATATTGAAACACCCGATCAGGTCAAAGTGATTGAAGAGATAAAACGCGACATGGAAAATTCGCGTCCGATGGACAGGTTGTTATGCGGCGATGTAGGTTTTGGAAAAACAGAGGTGGCAATGCGCTGCGCTTTCAAGGCGATAATGGACGGCAGGCAGGTTGCCATTATTGCGCCGACTACAGTCCTTGTCGAGCAGCACTATTATACATTCATGGAAAGGTTTAAGGGTTTCCCCGTAAGGATAGACTATATTTCACGCTTTACAGAACCTGGAAAACTTAAACAAATCATCCGGGAAACACGGAACCACCGGATAGATATTCTTATCGGGACCCACAAATTGTTTTCAAAGGATATAGCCTTTCATTCATTGGGTCTTGTTATTATCGACGAGGAGCATAAATTCGGTGTAAATCACAAAGAAATAATGAAAGAAAGGTATCCGCTTGTCGACTTTTTATCTCTCTCGGCAACCCCTATACCGAGGACTCTTAATATGGCTATGTCAACTCTTCGGGATATAAGCCTCCTTGAAACTCCTCCCGACATGAGAATAGCCGTCGAGACTTATGTGGCGGATTTTTCCACGGACATAGTAAAATTTGCTATCGAAGCCGAATTGTCAAGGGATGGCCAGGTGTTTTTTGTCCATAATACTATAAAGAGGCTCCCCGAATACGCCTATATGATCCAGAAAGCGGTTCCCGAAGCTAAAATCGCGATAGGCCATGGCCGGATGGATGAAGATGAACTTGAGAAGTCGTTCATAGGATTCGTAAGGGGGGAATATAATGTGCTTGTTTCTACGACTATTATCGATTCGGGACTGGATATTTCCAATGCAAACACTATTATCATAAGCGACGCTCATAGATTCGGCCTTTCACAGCTATACCAGTTAAAGGGCCGCGTAGGAAGGTCAAAAAGGCAGGGATACGCTTATTTTCTCTATCCGGAAAGTAAAAGCTTGACGGAAACAGCTCAAAAGAGGCTTTTTGTTATAAACGAATATACGAACCTCGGCGCCGGTTTCAATATAGCCCTCAAAGACCTTGAGATCAGGGGGGCCGGGAATATACTCGGCCATGAACAGCATGGCAATATCATATCCGTCGGTTTCGATGTATATACAAGGCTCCTTCGCGAAGAGATAGAGAAACTGCAGGGAAAATATAATGAGGAAATCGACACCCTGATCGACCTGAATTACAATGCCTTTATTCCCCCGTCTTTTATATCCGATAACGCTTCAAAAATGGAGATCTATAAAAAGATCCTATCAGTAAGGAGCGAGGAAGAGATAAAGTCCCTTGTCCTTGAACTGAACGACAGGTTTGGCGTCATACCGGCGGAGGTGAACGCACTGTTTGAAATTTCACGCTTGAAGATCAGGGCTTCCGCCCTCGGCATTGAATCTATCATCGAAAAAACGGAATTTATCGAAATTGTTTTATCGCATTTTTCAAAAGTGGACCCAGTCAAGGTTATGACATTGAAACAGGCGGGCAGGCATGAAATTAGCGTGAAACCTGTAGAAAAGAACAAGATATTTTACAGGAGTTTCGAATCGAGTATTATAATCAAGGTAAAAAGGCTTATCGGTTTTCTTGATGATATAAAAGAGTCTTAGCGGGATTTGCATTTAACCGTATCGTCATGGTAATATATATGCGGGGCAAAGATTTGCGAGGTACGCTTTAACTTGATCGTTCACAAAAAATTGAACTGGTTCTGGGCCATATCCTGGAGCGCCTTGATAATATCAGGCTGTCTTTATATCTTTACGGGCATTGCAAGGGAAAGCCTCGGATATGAAGAGAGTTATACCGCGGTTATGGCGTGCAGATCTATCAGGGATATCCTTCATATCTGCGCCATGGAAAACCGTTCCCCTTTATTTTATCTTATGATTCATATCTTTCGGGGCTTTTTTGGAAATTCCATTGTATCCCTCCGTTCTTTTTCATTGATCGGGACCTTTTTACTATCGATTCTCGGAATAGGGCCTGTAAGAAATATATTCGGCCGCGAAGCCGGGTTCACTTTTACCGCCCTTGCGTTTTTTATACCGGCAGGCCTGTTTTTATCCGGTGAGGCGGGTATGTATACATGGGCCGTTTTTTTAACAACCGGAGCCGCAATTTTCGGCTTTATCGCTTTAACCGAAGGAAAAACACAAAACTATATTTATTTTGTCCTGTTTTCCATTTCAGCCTGTTTTATTCATTATTCTGCTTTTATCGGTGTAATAATTATCAATTTAAGCATCATTTACTATTTGATGATCAGGAGAAATAAGAGGCTTCGTGTTTTTATATTATGCTCCGGAGCTGTATTTCTTTTATATCTGCCATGGGCCGTTTCCTTGCCTGTACAGATCCGGGATTTATCGGCCGATACCCCTCAAAACATGCCCCTGTCTTCTGTCATTGATTTTATTTTATATCCTTTCAGGGATAAATTCCGGCTTTCCCCGTCAATAAAACCCTGGACGGCATTATCCGATATCCCTGCGCTCATAATTGCCGCCGGTTTAATTATCATCGGGCTTAAAAAGGCCTTTAAAAGCAAAAGAAATGACGGCAGAATGGCTATCCTTGCTTTCCTGGTTTTTGCACTGACTTTTTTCTTGATCACCGCTTTTTCGGAATATTTCAGGCCTCTCCCTGAAGCGAATGATATGACGCCGGTAATGGGGCTTTTTCTGTTAGTTTTAGCTTACGGCATATGTGGAATCCGTATTTTATCGATACGTATTTCCTGTATTATGATCCTGGCCCTGTTATTTTTGCCTCAGCACCAGTTTATAAGGAATAACAGGTTCAATGGCCCTATGGACAGGGTCTCCGGTTACATTATAAAGTATGTACGTCCCGGTGATGTTTTTCTGCATACAGATGAAAAAACATTCGGGGCTTTCTGCTATTATCTTCCTACTTTTAAACAATATCTATATTTGAGTACTTTATATAAGGGTAGCGCCCCTTTCAGGGCGTTTGAAAATAAGGGGGAAATATTTTCAAACGGGATCGTCAATTTTATGGACAATCACAGGAATTTCTGGCTTGTGACCAGGCCGTCGGCCTGGCAGGCTTTTCTTGCAGATTCCTGGATAGCCTCCGGGAAACTGAAAATCAGCGGCGATGTGATGAGATTCAGCGGCAGATACTCCTCTATGAACATAAACCTTTTCCCTGTGGAAAGAACCTCGAAATATGCGTCAGAAACCCGGTGGGGCGTTCCCGATATCACCAACACCCTTGATACTCATTTATATTCCGGACATTCAGGAACCCTGAATGTAGCGCTTGACGGGTTTCCTGAAAATACCGGAAAAGCTGTGATAATTCTCTATGAACATGGCAGCATCATGCCTCAAAATATTTACCGTTATAAAAGCACAGTGATCGCCGGACGTAAAGTTTCGGTCAGTTTCGAAGATGTCCCTTACGGCGAGTATGCCATATACGCTTTTCATGACAGGAACACAAATGAGAGGCCTGACGTTATTCCGGGAAATTTTATGGAAAAGGAAGGGATTTCGGCCTTAAACCCGGAAGCGGAGTCTTTACTTGATTTTGACGAGGCAGGATTCATTCTTCAAACGAATGAGACAGAGGTCCGGGTGCACATGGTTTACCGGCCGCTGGGCAGATAACAAGGAGAAACGCATGTTAAGAAAGGGCGGCAGTGCCGGGTGGATCGAATTCAAAAGAAAAAGCGTTCCATACCTTTTTATAACCCCCTTTTATGCCTCATTTCTTGTTTTTAGCGCCTTTCCCATCCTGTTTTCATTTTTTCTCAGCTTCCAGAAGTGGAATGGCGTAGGCGCATGGCAATTCGACGGGCTTGGAAACTTTGTAAGCCTTTTTATCGACGGGGAATTCTGGTTTTCTCTTTTAGTAACTTTCTCGATAATGGTCCTTACAATTCTACCCCTTCATGCTCTTTCGATTTTTTTTGCCTTCCTTCTTAATTCTGCATTCGTTAAATTTAAAACATTTTTTAAAGCAGTCTTTTTTCTGCCCTTTATAACCTCTTCAGTCGTCCTTGCGGTAATATTCTGGCTTATATTTTCAAACCATGGGATATTGAACAGGATTATCGAAAGATATTTCGAATTTTTTATTTTATTGATGAACATCAAGGTCCCCATTTTATGGCTTTATGATTTATTATTTCCCGTCACTGTCAGTGTTATCATGATCTGGAAACTTATCGGCTGGAACACGATATTGTATTTTGCCGCTCTGCAGGGCATCCCGAAGCCGCTTTACGAAGCCGCGAGGGTGGACGGGGCCTCATGGCCCCAGATATTTTATCGGATAACGCTGCCCCTTTTGCGGCCTATGATATATTTCGCAGTTACAATGTCGGTAATAACCCTGATGCAGCTTTTTGACGAACCGGCGGTTCTTGTCGGCACTAATAATCTGTCCTGGGTCAGGGCGGTTACAAT
Source organism: uncultured Spirochaetota bacterium (assembly GCA_963768055.1). Classification (GTDB taxonomy): domain Bacteria; phylum Spirochaetota; class Brevinematia; order Brevinematales; family JAOACQ01; genus CAVYGN01. Next base: position 1,095,837 of record CAVYGN010000001.1, read on the forward strand.
GGTAATCTACCTGTATAAACAGGCCTTTATCCATATGAATTTCGGCATGGCGGCAGCGACGTCATACGTCATATTTATCATAATATTCCTTCTTTCACGCCTTCTAAGGGCCGTATTTTATGAAGGGCTTGCAGGCGAGGCGCTGAAATGACGGATGTGAAGAGGAGGAATTCGTTCTTTTATTATTTAAATTCTATTTTTCTTTTTTTTAAAAGGATTCTTATTAATACTGGAATTTACATGCCTTTAATAATCCTTGCCGCGGCGATGGTGTTTCCATTCATTTATATGTTCATCGCATCGACTAAAAACAGCCACCAGATTTATTTTCACCCGGATAAGCTAAGTCTGGGGCGCGACTGGGTGGATAATATAAAGGCAAATTACCTTATCCTCATTTATTCCACTCCCTTTTGGGGAAGTTTGTTAAACAGCCTTTATATAGGCCTGATGAGCACTTTTTTTACTCTTTTAGGCTCATCTCTGGGCGGCTACGGCTTCGCGGTATACCGTTTCAGGGGTAAAGAACTGTTGTTCAACATCATGCTCATTACCCTTATGATTCCGCCTACGGTAAGCGTGATCCCGCTGTTTTCGATGATGAAAGCCTTCGGATGGTTCAGCAAGGCGAGGGCATTATACCTCCCGACCCTTGCCAGCGCTTACGGTGTATTCATGTTACGCAAATACCTTGAAAGTTCGATGTCCAGGGACCTGATCGACTCTGCCAGGATCGACGGGTGTTCCGAATTTACAATTTATTTCAGAATAATTATGCCCCTGGCCAGGCCGATACTGGGAGCCCTGGGGATTATTACTTTTATAACAAGCTGGGGGGCGTTTTTTCTGCCCCTGCTGCTTATGCGTGAAACCGGCTCCTGGACAATTCCCGTATTGATGACAAGGGTTCCACCGGGTTCGTCGCTTTTGGCCGGATCGATTACCACCATACCTGTCTGCATAATATTTTTAATATTGTCGAAATGGATCATTTCAGGCATAACCGAAGGGTCGCTCAGGGAATTATAGCATGATAAACGAATTAAATAAATATTTCAGGTCTGCAGCTTTATTTTTTTCATTATTTCTTGTTACCCGGATCATGGTTTACGGGCAGGAAACCCCGGATGAAAAGGCGGGGGAACTTCTTTCAAAAATGTCGCTGGATGAAAAGATAGGCCAGATGACCCTTATCGAACAAGCTTATCTAAAAAGTCCGAATGATATAAAAAACTATCTTCTTGGAGGGCTTCTTTCGGGCGGCGAGCATACAAGGCTGGAAAAATACCTGTCCTCCGATTGGGCTGCTATGATCGATTCCTTCCAAAAGATCGCGCTTCAAACCAGGCTTAAAATACCTGTTTTCTACGGGATTGATGCCGTTCATGGAAACGGAGGGGTTCGAAACTCTGTCATTTTTCCCCATAATATCGGCATGGGCTGCACCCGGGATCCCGTACTGGTTGAACAAATGGCCCGGGCAACCGCCCTGGAAACATACGCCTGCGGAGTTAACTGGGTTTTTGCTCCATGCCTGGCTGTTTCAAGGAATATAAGGTGGGGGAGGGCATATGAAAGTTATTCTGAAAACCCCGATGTTGTAAGCGTCATGGGGGAAGAGGAGGTCAGGGGGTTACAGAGCAGTCTCAGGGGCGGCAGATTTTCAATATCTGCGGCCGCAAAACACTATGCCGGCGACGGAGGCACGGGCGATTCCCTCTGGCAGAACATGTGGGGAATCGACCGCGGCAATACGGTTATGCCTGAAAATAAATTCAGGGCTGTCCACCTGAAGCCCTATTTTTCGGCTGTCGATGCCGGTGCAAGAAGCGTGATGGTTTCTTTTTCAAGCTGGAACGGGATAAAAATGTCCGCGAACCGTTATCTTATAACCGGCGTCCTGAAGGGAGAAATGCATTTCGGGGGTTTTGTCGTTTCGGACTGGGGCGCCCTGAACCAGCTTTCCGGTGATTACATGAGTCAGATCGAGACAGCCGTCAACGCGGGCATCGACATGATCATGGTGCCCGATAATTACCATGATTTTGAATATAACCTCAAGGAGCTTGTCGGTGAATGGAAAATCCCCATGTCGAGGATTGACGACGCGGTAAGGAGGATACTGAGGGTAAAATATGAAATGGGACTTTTCTCTTATCCGTTCAGCGATCCGTCATTGATAAAAGAAGCGGGGGCGGAAGAACACAGGCGGCTTGCCCGTCGTTGCGTCAGGGAATCCGCTGTCCTGCTCAAAAACAAGGCTTTCCTGCCTCTGAATAAAAAAATAAAAAGGATATTTGTCTGCGGGAAGAATTCCGACAACCTCGGTTACCAGTGCGGCGGCTGGTCCATCAAATGGCAGGGTTTCGACGGGAATGATGCGACAAAGGGGACGACTGTCCTGCAGGCGATCAGGGAAACCGTATCGCCCGGGACCGAAATTATATATTCTATGAATGGAAGCGGCCTGGATAATTCGGGAGCCGATGCCGCCGTAGTAGTGCTGGGTGAAAAACCCTACGCCGAATTCATGGGCGACCGTTTCGACCTTTCCCTGGATGAAAGCGATTATGAAGTTATAGAAACAATTAAGAAATCTAAAGTACCCAAACTGCTTGTTATAATTTCAGGCAGACCTGTAATGATCTCCGATATTATCGATGATTTCGACGCTGTTATTGCGGCATGGCTCCCGGGTTCAGAAGGCGAGGGTTGGGCGGATATTATTTTCGGGGATTATAAACCTACCGGTCGCCTTTCGTTTTCATGGCCGAAGAACATGGCGCAGGTGACGATGGATAAAAACCGCAAGGATTACAATCCGCTCTTTCCCTTCGGTTTCGGACTGGGGTATTAGACTTCACGATATACTTAAGTAAACTAGAAATGGGGCGACGGAACCACAGATTGCACAGATAACGCTGATTTTTTAAAAAAATTTCTCAAATATTTTCTTCAAACGAAATGATAGACATTTCAAAGGCAGTATAAAATTTATTCAACTTTTTTCTTGCTTCTTCGATTGTTAATATTTCAAACTGGACATCATTTATAATGGGATTGAGATATTCTTTCCGATAATCGATGATCGGTTGAAAATTCAAACCTAATGCGTTAATATCATCCAAAATTAATTGCTGATTTTTTAAATCTTTTTTCCTATTAGGAAGAAAATTATGCTGTTTAAAATCGTATTCGAGAAAATCAAAGGGATTGTAATCAAATTTATCAGGTTTAATGATGCCATGTAAAATTTTATCTCTTTTTCGTTTGATGTTTACATCGGTATGTACTACAAAAAAGTTTCCCCAATCCCAGCCATTATCTTTTTTTAATTTGGGGTCAAAATGATCCAATTGGCCCATGAATTCAAATTTTATAAATTTTCCGTTTGTCCATTTATCAGGAGAAACGTTTTCTGCGTTTATAAGATACATCTCCGTATAGGCGCAAAGCCCTTTCTGTACCCATAATAGATTGGCAACTATGTCATAGTAGTATTTATTATTTGAAGAAGTGTATTCAGGGTGATTTTTCCCTGACTTGTCAAGTCTGTCAAGCCACCTTTTATAAGCAAAAGCAAGATTCAAGTCTTTTTCAATTTTTCTCATAATCATCCATTGGAATATCCCAAAACAACTTTTCCGCAAGTTTCTTAAATTTCTGATAAGTATCCTTAGCTTCTTTAGTATCCATTTGTTTTTTTCCTTTAAAATCATTCAGTTGATTTCTTAACATTAAAACCTCAGTAATCTTTTCTGAACGTTTATATGAATAAGTTTCAGGTAAATCGAATACTTTTTTAAGTATCAAATCGTATGTTAAATAGGAAGGAATAATCGAATAATTATCAACATGTCTTTCTTTTTCTTCAGGGTAATACAATTCCTGAACTACTTCACCTTTTTTGTTAAATTTTAATTCCACAATTTCCCATGGCTCAAAACTTGAAGCGATGATAGGAGAATGTGTTGCGAAAAAGAATTGTGAATTTTTAGTTAGATTAACATAAAAATCGATAATGAATTTTTGAATGTCGGGATATAAGGACCTCTCAGGTTCATCGTATAATATAAGGGAATCTTCAGGCTTCAATAAATATAAGGGCATGGCGCTGAAAATGACCTGTTTGGTACCTGTACTTAACAGATTTTGGGAAATCGAATTGCCGTTAAAATCTTCAATTTTTATAAAACCCAGATCGTCTTTTTTTTGGAAGTCTAACTCTCTTTTTACTCTTAGGTTAAAATTTTTAAGTAGTGGGTCTAGGCATTTGTCCGCCAAATCAGTCAATGGATTAAATTCATTTTTTAACCATGAATCCAATTTTTTAACAGCTCTGGTTATCGCCGAAATATTGTTTTTTGCTTCCGCTATTTTCGAAATTTTCTGCCTTAATTTCAACTCAGTTTCCTGATGTTCTTGAATTTTCGATAAAACAATTTTCCAGACGTCCCCTAAATTATAATCACTAAAATCAATGATCCTTTCTGTAATCAGATTTATTTCTTTTGTGTTCATTTCGTCATAATGTAATTCAGCAGGAAAATAAATAAATTGATTTTTAATTTCACTTTGGTATTTTATAAATTTATCAAATGCAGGTTTGAATTCGATTGGTTTCCCATCCTCATATTCATTGACCCAATAAGTTATGTTTTTATTTTCTTTTTCATCAAAACCCACACGAACAACCATTTCCAAATCTTTTTCTTTTCTCGTAATATAAACATTTTTAAAATCATCAAATTTATATTCTTTGAACAAATTTGTTATATTATAAGTATTTCCTCCAATAATCTTTAAAAGTGTTGTTTTACCTGTGCCGCTTTGCCCAATGAAACATACTTTTTCCAGAGGCTCGCCTTCTTTCTTATGTCCTTTTGGATATGTCAAATCGATTTCCAAATCCTTGAATTGATGAAAATCATTTAAACTGATTTTTGTTATTTTCATATATTAAACCTTTTAACTTTACTGAAAAAATTATAATTCTTTATTTAAAATACCGCAAAGAAATAATAGTAAAATGAAAAATTGATTTCACTGAAAATGTTAATCAGATCTGTGTTCATCTGTGTGAATCTGTGGTTCATTTCCTTTGAATTGTAATATCAAAAGAATATTTTTTTAACCAGCGGGATAAGTAAAAAAATGACTCCTATTATAACAGCATTTATCGCTGCAAGAAGCACGGCCCCGGCTGAAATATCCTTGATAACTCCTATCTTTTTGCTATGCTTCCCCCCGCCGGATTCGTCGCAGAGCTTTTCGAGCGCGGTATTGAACAATTCGCAGGCAAGAACGAAAAATATGGATATTATTATCAATCCCCATTCCAGGGGTTTTATCATAAGATAAAAACCGGCTATAAGAACGGGTATGATAATAATGAGATGGAAACGGAAATTTTGCTCGAGCTTCGCTGTTATAAAGATCCCTTTAAAAGCGAAAACGAAACTGGATCCTAATTTTTTGAAGTTAATAATACTTTTCATAATCATGGTACGGAAACTCCCGCTCATCGCAGGACGGGCGGGAGTAAGCCTAAAATTCGGGGTTGACGGGACTTGAACCCGCGGCACCTGACGTGACAGGCCAGTACTCTAACCAACTGAGCTACAACCCCTTGTTACTTTTAGCGGGAGGGGGAGTTGAACCCTCGACACGCGGATTATGATTCCGCTGCTCTGACCAGCTGAGCTATCCCGCCACAAAAAAATTTGCGGGAGAAGGATTTGAACCTTCGACCTTCGGGTTATGAGCCCGACGAGCTACCAGACTGCTCTATCCCGCGACGTTGTTCCTTCCAGGACCTTGCCCTTCCAGGACCTTGCCCTTAAAGGGACATAATTATATTTTAAAACCCCCGATCTGTCAAATTTCAATCCCGGTCGTCAGTCTCGTCAGTCAAAAGTCGGCAGTCGATAGTCAACAGTATAATCAACACAAAAGTTATAGTACGACTTTCGACTTCTGACTGTTGACTATCGACCGGTTACTTCAGGCCTTTCTTGAGCTGTATGAATTTGCCTTTCATCCTTTTAAATATATTTTTAATGACAAGGCAGTCGTAATCGTCTAAATTTGCCCTGATAAGTATTTTATTTATATAATTTTTTAAACGCCAGGATGGAACGCTTTTAAAAAAATCCATAGCTTCAAAGGCCGAAATGATGGTTATCATCATATTCTCGTAATTTTCTCGTGCAGCGGTATTTGAGGGACCTGTATTGCCGGTTTCATTTGAATGCCCGGTCCTGTATATATCGTAAAGCGTGATCATGACTGCCTGCGCCAGGTTTATGGAAGGAAATGAGCCGGAGGATGGAATTGAGCATATCAGGTCGCAGTCTCTGATCTCCTCGTTTGTGAGGCCGTATTTTTCCCTTCCGAAAACGAGGCTAACCCTTTTTTCACTGTAATTTATCAGGTATTTTGAGAAATCCTCCAGGACGAAGTCCCTTCTTCTCCATTTTCCTACACGCCTTGTTATCGCGGCGGAAAGGTCTGTCTCCATGAGGGCCTCTTTAAGGCTTGAAAATACCCTGGCGTTTTTTAGAATTTCCGATGCATGGACCGCGTAATTTATCGCGTTCGGAGAAAGATGGTCAGCTCGGGGGTTGATAAGTGCAAGCTCGGATATTCCCATGTTTTTCATGGCCCTTGAGACCGCCCCGATATTTTCTTCACCCTCCGTTTCAACCAAAACAACGGTTATCAATGAACTGCTGCCTCAATAAGCATTTTAGAGGCTGTTTCTGGATCCGCGTAAAATACCATGTGTCCTGTATTCGTCAGCAATGTGACCTTTACGTCAGGCAGTACCTTTTCAAGTTTGCGGATGCCCTCTTTGAGATTGTCCTTATCGCCCTGCAGGATCCGGACAGGAATTTTAATCTCTTTATATTTCCTGCTCTGCATGCCTAGTTCTTTATTAAAAGTATCGAGAGAAAGCCCGAAAGATCTTAAAGCTCCCGGATCGGTGAGAATAATCCTGTATCTGTCTATAAATCCTGGAGGGATTGAATTTGTGTTTGGTCCGAAAGCATCGTATAAGCCTTTTTCGACCATGCCGGGCGCCAATGTCATTGAGAAAAGCACCGAAAAGCCCTTGCCTATGAGCGGCAGTTTAAATATACCCATCGATTTATACCTGGTATTGACAGGATATGACGCGGAAGCGAAAAGGACAAGGCTCTTTATACGCGAAGGGTGGTCTATGGCCTCTTTAAGGGCGACTGCGCCGCCGTATGAATGACCGCAAAGGACGATATTGGAAAGATTCATCGTTTCAATAAATTCATTTAGAGTTTTCGCGTTTAGTGCAATTGTGGGCCTTTCATTTGGGATTGAACTGCCGCCGGATCCTATCCGGTCTATTCTTACGACTGTCAATGTATTTGTAAGATAAGGGACAAGAACATCCCACATGTCGAGTGTGCCTGGAGCTCCATGGAGTAAAAGGACGACCGGGCCTCTGCCTTCCATCTTATACCTGATTGAATATTTTCCAATTGAAACGGTTTCTCCTCCTAACTCTTTCGGAAAATTCCTTTTATATGTCACCCCGGCAACACAGAGCAGGACTATAACGGCCGCTATTGCTGCGGCAAAAAATAATAACCCTTTTTTCATGATTCCTCCGTTATTATTTCAAATCTGTAATTTTATATATGCTGATTTATTATGTCAAAAATAGTGGAACAAATTTACTTTTTTCCTCCAATCCATTTTCGGATTGATAGGTGTTGCACTTCGTGTTTGAACTTTCATGCACTGCAGGAGTCTGAAATAAAGCGCGGTGTTTTTTAGAAATGACATTGAATTTTGATTTAACGGTATTGTTTGATTATAATAATAATTCTTTTAAACCGTGGAGGGATTTTTTTATGGATTACAGCCAGACCGTGAATCTGCCCGTGACGGAATTTTCAATGAAAGCCGGACTCGCCCAGAAAGAGCCTGAGATGGTAAAAAAATGGCAGAAGATCGGCCTTTATGAAAAACAACTTGAAAAAAGAAAGGGAGCCCCCGATTTTATAGTCCATGACGGGCCTCCTTATGCCAACGGTGAAATCCATGTAGGGACCGCCCTTAACAAGATCCTGAAGGATATGATCAATAAATATAAATTTCTCAGGGGTTTCAGGACTCAATATGTTCCGGGCTGGGATTGCCATGGCCTTCCGATCGAACTTAAGGTCGTTGAAAAGCTCGGTGAAAAGGCATCCTCTCTCTCGCCAATGATATTACGTTCGGAATGCAGGAAATACGCGTCCAAATTTGTTAAAATTCAAAAGGAAAGTTTCATCCGGCTGGGAATTTTTGGAGATTGGGAAAATCCCTACCTGACCATGTCGGAAGAGTATGAAGCGGCGATTATCGAATCTTTCGGCAGTCTTGTTGAAAAAAATTTTATTTACAGGGGCCTGCGTCCCATTCATTGGTGCATTAAAGACAACACTTCGCTTGCCGAAGCGGAAATCGAGTATCATGATCACAAATCGCCTTCGATATACGTCAAATTTCCTGTGGCCGCACATAATATCAAGGGTCTCGATGCAGGGAAAAGATTATCAGTCCTTATATGGACGACTACCCCATGGACTCTCCCTGCAAACACGGGCCTGAGTTTCCATCCGGAGGAAAAATATACTGCGGTAAAAGCCGATGGAGAATATCTTGTCATTGCTGAAAAACTGATCGATCCGGTTTTAAAACTGAGAAATTTGAAGGTTGAAGACAGGATACCCCTATCGCGAAAAGATATCGAAGGTATGAAAATCAATCATTGCTGGATCGGCAGGGAATCGAAGGCTGTTTTCGGAATCCATGTCGTTATGGATACAGGAACAGGCATAGTGCACACCGCGCCGGGCCATGGCATGGAAGACTATCTAATAGGCCAGGAAAACGGTCTTCCGCTTTTATCGCCTGTAGACGACAGGGGAAATTTTACCGATGATGTTCCCGAGTTCAAGGGGTTGAATGTCTTTGACGCAAATGAAAAAATCATTGGATTTTTAAAATCGAAAAATGTTCTTTATTACAGGATGGATATCGAGCACAGTTACCCTCATTGCTGGCGGTGCAAACAGCCCATCATTTTCAGATCGAAACCCCAATGGTTTTTCAGGGTTTCCGATGCCGCCCTTCAGGAAAAGGCCCTGGGGTCCCTTGGAGCTGTTAAATGGGTGCCGGAATGGGGCGAACTCCGCATAAGGAATATGCTTTCCGGCAGGCCCGACTGGTGCCTGTCAAGGCAGAGGAACTGGGGGGTCCCGATACCGGCTTTTTATTGTGTAAAATGCTCGGAACCGGTTTTGAACAAGGATACCATAAAACATATAATCGGAATAGTGAAAAAAGAGGGTATTGACGTATGGTTCAGGAAAACGCCTCAGGAACTCCTACCGGAGGGAACAAAGTGCCCGAAATGCGCCTCCCTCGAATTTACTAAAGAAACCGACATCCTTGATGTCTGGTTTGACTCAGGTGTAAGCCATATCGCGGTCCTCGACAAGAGGGAAGGCCTCCACAGCCCCGCCGATGTGTATCTCGAAGGTAACGACCAGTACAGGGGATGGTTCCAGGCCTCCCTGTGGCCGTCAATAGCCGTTAAGGGTAAAAGTCCGTTTAAAACCATAATTACACATGGGTGGACCCTTGACGAACAGGGACGCCCGATGCATAAAAGCCTGGGAAATACGGTATCGCCTAAGGAGATTTACGATAAATTCGGAGCGGATGTGCTAAGGCTCTGGGTGGTTTCTGAAGACTACAGGGACGATTTAAGGATAGGCGAGCATCTTATCCAGAAGTGCGCTGACAGCTACAGAAAGATCAGAAACACATTCAAGTATCTTCTGGGCAATCTTTCGGATTTCGAAAAAGGGAAAGAGCTGGAATATGAAAAACTATTGGATACTGATAAATACGCACTTGGTCTTCTTTATAATCTTGAGCGGCGCGTGGTGAATTTCAACGACGGCTATGAATTTTACCGTTCGTTCAGGGAGATTTACAATTTCTGCGCTGTCGATATGAGTTCATTTTACCTTGACGTATTGAAAGACCGGCTGTATATATATCCCAGGGACTCTATTGAGAGACAGTCGGCTCAAACCGCGATACATCATATACTTAAAAGTCTAATGACAATGCTGTCGGTTTTCCTGCCGTTCACCATGGAAGAGGTGTTCAGGATCCATTTCGCCGGTAGCGAGGAAGACAGCGTCCATCTTCTGGAATGGAAGGATTTTAATCCGGCGTGGAATAATACCGAGTTGATCGGTAAATTCGACAGTCTTCTGAAAGCCAGGGAGGTTGTCCTTAAGGCTGTTGAAATTTTAAGAAGCGGGATGTCCGAAGGAGAGAATATAGGGTCAAGCCTTGCAGCCAGGGTAGAAATTAAGCCGCTGAATAAACATTACGGCGAATTGCTCAGGGAGTATAAGGACAGCCTTCGATACCTGTTTATCGTATCGGAAGTTACAATTACCGATAATATCGACGGGGTCATGGCCGGAACGGAAGACATAAGCGTAAAGGCGCTGAAAGCTAAAGGCGATAAATGTTCAAGGTGCTGGAATTATTCAGAAGAAGTAGGTTCGTTTCCCGACCATCCCGAGTTATGCGAAAGGTGCCATCCTATCGTCAGCGCCTTACAAGGAGGGGTAAAGTGAAAATTATTTTAGCCGTATCCATTTTTTTCATCTTATTTGCCGCATCATCTTATGCCGATGATGAAGCTGTTCCGACAAAAGATTACATTGAAATAAGGCTTGGTTTTGCGGATCCATGGGACGCCGGCCTGGGTTTTAAAGGAGGGGTGCTTGCAGGATACAGGTTCGACAAAGTGGTATCTATTAACGCGGACCTTGACTATTACAGGGCGAGTTTTACGACTCCGGCCGGTGAAACTAATACAGGGACAGGGTTTATCAATTCAACCTCATTGGCCAGCCAGACAACTGCTAACCTTTATATGCTGTTCGTGAACGTAAGGGTCGACATACCCTATGTCATAGCCGATGTAATACAGCCCTATATCCAGGCAGGCGTGGGATACGACATGATGTACAACACTTATGAGAATATATCCAATACACAGAGTGACCTTTTCGCAGGGGATTTTCTCGCTTTCCAGATCGAGATAGGGGGCCAGATCGCACTTGGAGAAATGACATATCTATATCTTATGGCAGGTTATATGTTCTCTGATGTGGAAAAATCACAGAACCCAAATGATACATTGTCAGTACTTAAAGAAATCAATGTAAGCGGCTTTTCAGTCCTTTGCGGCATAGGGTTCAAGCTTTAACAAGTCACAGATGATGAAGAAATACCGGGCCGGTATTATAGGCCTCGGAAGGATCGGATTCACGCTCGGTTTCGATAAAAAGAGGGAAAAGCCGTCGTCCCACTCGGACGCTTTCGGCAGAAACAGGAGAATCCTGCTTGACGGCGGTTTTGATATAAATCCGGAAAAACGTAAATTATGGGGAAAATATTATAAGAGGGCGTCAGTTTATTCTTCAGCCGCCGAAATGCTTTCTGACGGAAAATGGGATATACTTGTAATCGCAGTCCCTGAAGAATTTCATCTGGCAGTTTTCAAAAAAGCCGTGAAAGCAATTCCCGGAGTTATAGTTCTCGAAAAACCGGTCGCACCTGCAATTAATGATGCAAGAGCAATAAAACAAGAAGCTGAAAATCTCGGAGTGCCTGTCCTTGTAAACCACGAAAGAAGGTTTTCCAGAGATTATATAACGATGAAGAGGATTATAACCGGAGGGAAACTAGGGGAGCCGGTCAATATTGTCTCCAGCCTTTATACGCCTTCCCGGGCCTGGAAATATGGTGATGAAATATTCGGAAAAGGGGCCCTTGTAAGGGACGGGACGCATCTCTTCGATGCGGTAAATTTCCTGCTCGGAGAAAGGCCGGTAATACATTATGTAAAGGCTACAGGTGTGAAAAAAAAGGGAAATATTGCCGGGATAACCTGCCTTGGACAGGCCGCCGGGGTCGATGCAGTTTTTAATATAGGCTTTAAAGCGGATCATTTTACTTTTGAAATCGATCTGATCTGCAAAACGGGAAGGATTAGAATCGGTAACGGTATGTTCGAAGTTTCCGCCGCTAAGATCAGCCCTTTCTATGGAGGTTTTTATTCCCTTATAAAAGACCCGCGGTTCAAAGCATTCAGAAAAACCGGCGGTTTTTCAGGAATGGCCGCTAATTGCGTGGAATTTCTTGACGGAAAATCTCTTCTCTTATCGACTCTCGATGACGGGATAGATGCCCTTTTAACTATTGAAGAGATAAAGGGCTTTTTGAAGGAACAGGGGATTAAGCTCTATTAAGGGTATAAAATTTCAGTTCTAATTTTAAGATTCCGAATAAATTAATAGCGCGCAGCAGCGGGGGAACTTTTCAATCCAGCAGTTATGAAGGGTAAAAATGCCTGTTGAGAGAAAATATACACAGGGCTCGATAATTTATTTCGACCATGAAAGGGGCGATAGTATATTCATTCTAAAGAGCGGAAGGGTCGATTTAAGTTTTATTCAACCTGAAAGCGGAGAAAAGATCGTCAAAACCCTGTCCCAGGGTGAATTCTTCGGTTTGAAATCCGCGATAATCAATCATACCCGGGACGAGATAGCCGAAGCTGTAACGGATGCATTGGCCATCGAATTTAAAATTCCCGATTTCGAATCCTATGTTTCGAAAAATGTCGAGCTGATGAAGCGTTTATTAAGAGTATTATCCAATCAGCTTAGAAACCTGGGGATCAAGGTTAATAATTATCTTGGCAACAACGTGCTTTACCCCCCGAACATCGGCCTTTTCAAGATCGGCGAGTATTATATCAATAATAAACTTTATAAGCAGGCTATCCAGGTCTATCAAAGATATATAGAACAATACCCCCAGACAAATATCGTTTCGGAAGCAAAATACAGGATCGAGCTTTGCGAACAGGCGATAAAAACAGGTTTCATGAAGGAATTCAAGCCCATAGACAAGATCATTGAAGGGGATATTTCAGGCAACATTACAGCCGTTGCCGATGTAAAAGAGAGTATGGATAACGTACATTCCAAGCTGGGCATAAGGGAAGTGATGGATAAGTATTATAAGGCTCAGGCTTTCTTTACAGGAGAAGATTACGAAAATGTAGAAAAATTGTTGAAAGACCTTTTTTCACTGGAATCTCAGATAGCTAATCCGGAAATGATAAATAACGCCAAGATCATGTACTTCACTGCGCTTTTCAGGCTCAATAAAATTAACGAATGCAGCCAGGCGATAACAGAATATCTCAAAACCGTCAAAGACCCCCTTATGATAAAGAAGACCCTGTTCATTCTGGCGGATATTTATAAACACCTGAATAATAATGACGGCGAGAAATCAATACTTCAAAAGATCGTTATGATGAGCCCGATTGATGAATTATCAAAAAAGGCCAAAGTAAGAATGGATGCATTGAAATAGGATAAAGTTATGGGTGAAGAAGCACTGGATAAATTCGAAAAATCGTTCGAACCTGGAGATATTATATTCTGCGAGTATGAAAAGGGCGATGAGTTTTATATTATCAAGGAAGGGAAGATCCGTATTACAAAGATCCAGGATAATAAAGAAAAAACTCTGGATGTGATGGAGCCCCCCGCCATATTCGGCGAGATGGCCATCATTGAAGACGCCCCCAGGAACGCTACCGCGATAGCCGAGACCCCTGTAAAACTGGTTGTCCTTAAAAAGCAGAATTTCAACGAGCTGCTTGTTTCAAACCCCATATGGTCCCTGTCGCTGATAAAAATCATTTCAAAGCGGATTTTCGACAGCCAGAGAAGGCTTGAGATCCTCTCGCTTCAGGAAAACGAGTCGAAGGTTCTCGATACCCTGCTGATGCTTGTGGAAATGAAAGGAATTATTCCAGCAACCTATCAGGACAATAAACCCATAGAACTTGAAAATGTTAAAGCCGAGGATATTGCCCACTGGTGCGGCTTGGACTCCCTCGAATGTGAAAAGTACCTTGTGCGCTATTCCAACATGGGCAGGATCGAGAGATACATCAACAAGATAATCATCAAAAACCTCGCCGATATCTATCGCCTGGTCAAGAACAAGAGAAGGCTCCAGGATAACGAAGACTAAAACCTGCGTTCTAAATGACAATTAATCCTTTCTTTCTAATGGATGGAATTTTTTATGAGTGTCCTTCAATAAATCCGTTGAAACATGAGTATATATCTGTGTAGTTGAAATATCGCTATGTCCCAGCAATTCCTGCACGCTCCTCAGATCAGCCCCGTTTGCAAGCATGTGGGTAGCGAAGCTGTGCCTTAAGGAATGGGGGGTTATAACCTTAATAATACCCGCTTTCCTGGCCCTTTGTTTTATAACAGACCAAACGGATATCCGGGTCAGCCCTTTTCCAAGCCTTGAAATAAATAATTGGTCGGGAAGCGTCATTTTCGGGGAGATTTCCCTCCTGAATAACAAATATTTTTTTATTGAGACGATAGCGGCTTCGCCGATAGGTATAAGCCTTTCTTTTCCTCCTTTGCCTGTCACTATGATAATACCTTTTTCAAGGGAAATATCGGAGATGCGAAGGGAACAAAGTTCGCTTACCCTGATCCCGCTTGAATATAGAAGTTCGACTATGCAGGAATCCCTTATTTCCTTAGGATCTTCCCCGCCTGGGCCGATCATCTTTTCAACCTCCTCTATGGAAAGATAATGAGGGAGCTTCTTAAGATATTGGGGGGAGTCGATATTCTCGATTGGATTTTTATCGGCCCTTTCGGATTTCAGGAGAAAGAGGAAGAACGATTTCATGCTGCTGATCTTCCTGGCTATGCTGCGGTTGGATATCCCTTTTTCATTCTGAAAGATAATATAATCAAGAACATCGTCCTTCCTTATTTTATCTGAAAACGTTTCCGCGCCTAGGAAATTGAAGAAATCCTCCACATCTTTTACATAGGCCTCAATAGTATTAACGGACAGCCTTTTTTCATATGTCAGGTAGATCTGAAAATCTTCAATGGCGATGTTCATTTTTCACCGCTCAGCGTTTTTTGCTTTCCTTCAAGTTTTAAAATTTCGTCCCGGATTTCGGCGGCTTTTTCGAATTCCAGATTTTCCGAATACTGGTACATGAGTTTTTCAAATTCCTTTAAAAGGACGCTTTTCTCGACATATTTTTTCCTGTATTCGGCTATTTTATCAACCTTGTTTATTTCTTCTTCAATTTTCCGTTCGAGGATATCAGTAATTTCCTTTTCGATTGTCCTGGGCGTTATATTATTTTTCAGGTTATATTCCATCTGGATTTTTCTCCTCCTGTCTGTTTCCCTTAACGCTTCCTTTATAGAATCCGTCATTACATCCGCATACATTATAACTTTGCCATGAATGTGTCGGGCGCTTCTCCCTATTATTTGAATGAGTGATCTTGCAGAACGGAGGAAACCCATTTTATCGGCATCGAGAATTATTACAAGAGAAACTTCAGGAAGATCGATACCCTCCCTCAGAAGGTTTATTCCGACAAGGACATCGTAAGTCCCTAGGCGGAGCTTTTTCAGAATTTCGACCCTTTCTATCGTTTCAATTTCCGAATGCAGATAAGCGACCTTAAGGCCGCTTTCCGCAAGGTATTCGGAGAGGTCTTCCGCAGTTTTCTTCGTCAGTGTCGTGATCAATGTCCTTTCATGTATTTTAATTCTCTCATTGACTTCGATCATAATATTATCGATCTGCCCTTCAATTTTTCTTATTTCCACTTCAGGGTCGATGAGACCGGTCGGCCGGATGATCTGTTCAACTATAGCGCCGCTTTTTTTCAGTTCATAATCAGCCGGTGTAGCCGATACGTAGAGGACCCTGCCCAGCATGCCTTCGAATTCCTCAAAGCGAAGAGGCCTGTTATCCAGCGCCGACGGAAGCCGGAAGCCGAAGTCAACGAGGGTTTGTTTTCTCGAGCGGTCACCGTTGAACATACCGCCTATCTGGGGTATGGATTGATGGGATTCGTCGATAATCGTTAGAAAATCCCCGGGAAAATAGTCAAGCAGGACGAAAGGCTTTTCGCCGGGTTTTCTAAAAGATAAATGGCGTGAATAGTTCTCTATTCCGCTGCAGTAACCCATCTCCTGCATCATTTCAATATCGTAGCGGGTCCTTGATTCGAGTCTGTATGCTTCGATGTCTTTTCCCTGATTTTTCAGCTCGCGAAGCCTTGTTGCCAGTTCATCCTCAATGGAGTATATAGCAGCTTTCAACTTATCTTCGGTTGTCAGGAAAAGTTTTGCCGGATAAATGATTATTCTGTCGAGTTCCTCTATCAATTTACCTGATATTAAATTGAGCCTTTTTATCGATTCCAAGTCGTCGCCGAAAAACCCGATACGGATCACTTCCCGCGAATAAGCCGTATGAATATCTATGGTGTCACCTTTGACGCGGAATGCCGCCCTATTCAGATCGAAGTCGCTTCTCTCATATTGGATCCTGATAAGATGCCTTATGATTTCGTCCCGTCCGGACTGCATGCCTTTTTTTACTAAAAGCATCAATTCCTTGTAATCGGTTGGAGCGCCCAATCCGTAAATACATGAAACAGAAGCAACGATAACTACATCATGCCTGTCCATAAGGGAAGCGACTGCAGACACCCTCATTCTGTCGATTTCATCATTGATCTTCGAGTCTTTTTCGATATAAAGGTCACGCTGGGGTACATAAGCCTCAGGCTGGTAATAATCATAGTAAGAGACAAAATATTCCACTGCGTTATCAGGGAAATAATCCCTGAATTCCCTGAAAAGCTGGGCCGCAAGTGTTTTATTGTGTGACATGATAAGCGTAGGTGCCTGAAGGTTTTCTATGACATGGGCCATTGTAAAAGTCTTGCCGCTGCCGGTTACGCCCAGCAGGGTCTGTGCTCCGATTCCCTTGATAAAATTTTCACTGATCTGTTCGATAGCAAGCGGCTGGTCCCCTGAAGGTTTATAGTTTGCATGCACTTTAAATCGCGGCATCCTCCCCCCTTTTTTAAGAATAATATAAAACGGCCTTTTAAGCAAAAAAATCGAAGGGTTTACACGGAGGCACAGAGTCACGGAGTTTTATTTATGTACCAATCTTGTATATCCTATTCATACTTTTTAAACCTTTACTTTGAGTCGAAATCTCTGCTATAATTTATAATAGATTTTTATAGAAAACATGAAAAGAGGCCCAATTGCTAAAATCTTAATTAAAATCCCTGTCCCTTGTTCTTCCCGAACATCCAGGTATTAACGGAAGGAATGAATACATTAATTCATCCGTAATTATCCTATTAGCTGAGTTTGAAAATGAACTGAATTTCATTTTGCAGAAAAGGTCGGCCAATGTAAGGCAGGGGGGTGAAATTGGCTTTCCGGGGGGTATGTTCGATCCGATAGCGGATAAAAACCCGAAAGATACTGCAGTCAGGGAAACTATTGAGGAAATGGGAATAGCAAGGGATAAAATCGAGATAATAGGCCGGACTGACACAGTCATATCGATAACCGGATCGATCGTAGAGGGTTTTGTCGGATTTACTGAGATCGAAGATATCTCTATGCTAAAAATAAATCCGAAGGAAGTCGAAAGGGTACTTGCAGCCCCTGTTTCTTACTTCGAGCAAAACGATCCTGAAATTTATAAAATAAATATTATGGCGCACCCTTCCATAATCGATAAAAAGGGCCGCAAAAAGGTGATTTTTCCCGCGAAAGAACTATCCCTGCCGGAAAGATATTCCAGGCCCTGGGGCAGCATCCTGCAAAAAGTATTTGTTTACAGATATGGCGGAGAAATAATCTGGGGGATTACAGCCAGGTTTATTTATGATCTTGTAAATAAAATTAAGGATGTTTCAAAGTCTCCCGGAGTCTCTTGATCCCCATTTCAAGAAAATGTATAGAGGCTTTCAACTCCTCCCTGTCAGAAACCTTTTCATTAAACGCCTTAACAAAAGCGTTTCGAAGAGAGGTTTCCTTCGAGATCATTTCTTCCAGTATGGCCGCATAATCCGGGAGTTCGCTTATGATAGTTTTACAAGCTGTTTCAAGCCTGGCCGCTTGTGTGAGAATGGCATAAGAACTGGTTTCGGCTATTCCGCAGAGAAGGGGAAGCATTTCATTTTCAAGGATAACTCCACCACCGATTATGAAATCGGCAGGACTGCCCGTTCCAGACAGATTAATTATCGTGGATGTCTTTATTATTCCAGTATCATTTTGGATAGCTGCAAAGGGGACTATTGAATACATAGAAGGCGAGGCTATGCTTCGGATTACCTGACTTATTATATTTAAAGAATTGAGGCAACCTATAGCTGTCTGGTAGGCTTTCCTGAAAATCTCCGGCGAAGCAGCCACGCCCATTTCCAGGGCGAGACCGTTAAACCTTTTCAATGGGATTACACTTTCTTTTAACGGGATTGCAATGTCCGAAAGGTCTTTAAGCGGGAAAAAGGGCTTAAACAGAGAGCATTCCATAAGTATAAGAGTTATTTTAAATTTTGAAAGGCCCTGCATCGGCCCTGAAATAGCCCTTTTCATTATATCGGGCGATGTTACAAGGCTTCCGGAAATCTCATTTTCCACATCGCTTTTCCATTTATCGATCCAGATCCTCTTATTCGCTTTTATTTTATGATCCGGAGTCGTTTCGACGCTTTCTTCTGAAAGAGCGTAATAGAGACTGAACAGGAACCTGGCTTCTTCTTTATCGAGTCTGAATTGAGAGAAAATGGAATTTTCGGCCGCCGGTTTGAACAGGAAATCTCCGTTTGCCGAATGAAGAGAAAGTTTTTCTGCGGCAGCGGCGGCAAAAAGCCCGGACCTTAATCCGGCCAGAAAAATAAACAGGAATAAAAAAGACAGTATTATGCCTGCGATCTTCAGCAAAATCAATCCGCCAGGAGCGAATATTGAAATAAAAAAAATGACCGGGACTAAAAGCCCGGACAGGATTGTGAAGACGGATAAACACCTTTTTTCTTCAGCCGCAGGGGCCTGTTTGATATTGTAGAGTTCCAGACCTATGAGCCCGCCGACCCCCATGATGACGCCGCATTTCAGGCGGCCCGGTGCAAAAACTTTTAAAAGAATATAAGGGAGGGGGCCGATGAAAAGCGTACCGACTGAAAGCCATGAAGCGGATACAGCCGACGCGATGGAAAAAAGGTCGCCGGCCCTGGAAAGGGAATCCATCGTGTTCATTGTTTTAAAAACAGTATTAAGGGAAATTTTTTTTAAAGACGGGTATTTTTCAGTAATGCTTATTATAGTCCTTTTCAGGTCGCTAAGCGTGATATCCGCGTTAAAATCCCTTCCGGAAAGGTTCCTGATTTCCGTTATCATTTCCATAAAAAACATACGGAATTCGAGGGACAGCGGATCATTCATCCAGAAAGCCCTGCGGATAAATTTGCCAAGTATTCTACCGGCTTTAAAGGGCATAATTCAACTCCCGCGGAAGCATACCGCTTCTACCTCGATCAGAGAGCCCTTGGGGAGCCCTTTTACTTCCACGGTTGTCCTTACAGGTTTATGAGCCCCGAAAAATTTGGAATAGATTTCATTCAATTCATTGAAATTTCCCATATCCGTTAAATAAATTACAATCTTAATTATGTCCTGCAGTGAAAACGAACAATCTTCGACAATGTTTTTAATATTTTTAAGGGCTGTTTCAGCTTGAGAAGCTAATGTATCGCCCGCGCCGATCTGTCCGGATAAAAATAAAAAACCGTTGCCAGTCCTTACGGCAGTGGAATAAGGGCCTGCAGCCGCAGGGGCGGACGCCGGGTTCAGGTATTCGTTCATTAACATATCCTCCCGGCTAATTTTACAGGACTGTTTTTAAAAAGTCAACGGGCCGGCGAAATTAGACACCCGGAGAAATAAGCGTCACTGCAAGAATCACTGTAAGTTTTGAACTTGAATGACACCTCTTTTTTGACAGTTAAACCGGATCATAGTATAATATTTTCCCTTAAGCGGGCTCTAATGTGCCCCCTTCGTCTAGTGGTTAGGACACAGGGTTTTCAACCCTGCAGCGGGGGTTCGATTCCCCCAGGGGGTAATTTGTTTATTAATATATAGATATCTGTTTTATAATTTAACAATCACTTTATTTCCCTTTCCATTAAAATTTAATAATGTCAGTAATTAAAAACCTGCAATTATTAAAGTTGGCTTTAAGGGGAAGAAAATGTTATTGAAAACCTTTTTTTCACAGCTTTATATCTATGCGTCTGTGTTTCGGTTTATCCCGAGGAACTGTCTTCAAAGCGTGAAAAGGTCCTGATCCTGCCGTTTCAAAACGAATCTGACACTAAACAGTATGTAAATTCCGGGGTTTTCAGGGAAATTTTTTCAAGATCGTTTTATTCCTATATAAGTATCCTTCCTGTTATAGACGTCCCCGATTACGGGAAGAATAATAATGTTTTGATTTCACCCTCGAATATCCAGGCCTTCTCCGAAAAGGAAAAGGCAAAGATTGTGATTTACGGGGACTACCGGTTATCAGGCGAAAGATTACACCCGGTAATAACGATGGATCTGACTGCGTATGACAGCATCGGCCGTACAAATATTTTCAATAAAACTTACAAAACGACAACCGGGATTGAGATCTTTGACGATATCGACAATATGATCTCCGAAGTCCTGAAAGGTGCCATGAACATTGATATGAAAAACATCGCCGCTATTCACTTCATGGATTTCAGGATCGCCAATGAAAATTATATGCTTTACATTAACGACCGCCTTATAGCCTCCCCCTCCAATACGAATTTTTCACTTATCCTAAAAATCATACCGGAAAAGAATTATTCGATAGTACTCAAACAGGCTGACGGGGACAGGACGGTCCTGAAAACGGATGTAAGGCTGCCGCAGAACGGATCGACCAATATCGGCTATGCAGGTTCAGGCAACGTGAGTATCGGAGGGATCGCCTTTAAAGACCGGCTGAAGACATACAGCCTCTACTTCGATAACGGCCGGGTTTCAGAGAACAGCTTTATTTCGAATATTCCAACGGATTTTAACCATGAGCTGGTCATCGTGGCGGATTCTAAATATACAAATTATTATACGAATTTCAATCTTTACGACAGCAAGACTGCGCAGGTCAATGCTTCGGCCGTGGCATACGGAAGCCTGCATGCAGAAGTTATCGGCCCCGATTTCAATATTGCCAGCCTTATTATACAATATTTTCCTTTCGGCCGTTATTTCTGCATCGGGGCAGGGGCAGGTTTTTGCGATTCCGCACTTGCAGTGCCGGGCACATCTTTTTTATACGTTTCTCCGCTTGTTGATCTGGAATACTACCTGATCGGCGATATGTCGTACGATTTCAGGGCAAGTTTTGGTTTAATCGGCAGGTATGATATAGCCGTCAATGGGCCAGGGCTGGCTCTTCCGGTCGACGTCGGTGCTTTTATCAGCATTGACTATTTGTTCTTTACGATCCGCCCGGAGTGTTATGTTTACAGGGATGACAGCGGAAATTACAATTTCCTTTTTACAGCCGCCGCCGGAATCCATTTTTAAAGATAGGGGGAAAATATGTTTTTTAAAATTGTAAATAATTCCATGCGAACCGTCCTGTTGTTATCGGTATTTGCACTTTTTTCCTGCCAGGTATTCGCCCCCCCGGGGGATTACGATAATCTGAAAACCTACGCGAGCAGCTCGTCAGGAAACAGTGGCGGAGGTGGGGATGGAGGCGGCGGAGGCGGGGTCCCGGGCAATATGATTCAAAATGGTGATTTCTCCATGGGTACAACCTATTGGGCCTCATATGGAATGAACGGAGGAGCTTTGTCTATTTCAGCTTTAGGCGGTTCTCTGCAAATTTTAATTAGCTCATTAGGAATTGATGTATCCGATCTGCAGGTAAGCCAGGGGACTCCTGGATTCCCGCTTGTAAATGGGAGCAGTTATACTTTGACATTCGATGCCTGGGCAAACGATATTCGACTTTTAGACGTATCTGTATGGGAAAATGGTCATCCTACATATGGGTCATATGCATATGGTTCATATTCTATAACGCCGATCAGGCAGACATTTACTCTTTCTTTTGTTATGAGTGGTAATAACTCGGAATCCGGCCTTTGTTTCTTTTGCGGTGCAAGTACAATTACTATTTATATAGCTAATGTTTCACTGGTAAAAAATTAATATCAGCCATACACAAATAAGAAAAGATATAAAACAGGCTAAGCATAAAAGATTCATTGTTTAAAACCTTAATCCAATAAATTATCCGAATTAAATTTTTTAAAAGCCCGGTAATCCGGGGCCTAAATCATTACATATCAAAGAAAATGGGCGATATAAACAATCATCCAACAATATGGCGTTTAATGCAAATGTTGATCCCGGTCCCGATTTGTCAATTGACCGGGATTGTTGTATCTTAATAATTACGACTTGTAAAGGAGGCATAAAATGATACTTGTGACCTCTGCAGCGGGAAAATCGGGAAAGGCGGTTATCCGCAGCCTGTCTATTAAAAACGAGGAAATCAGGGCGCTTGTTCACAGAAAGGAATACGAAGGCGCTGTAAAGGAGGCCGGGGTAATGGAAATTGCCGTCGGGGATATGATGGACATGGATTTTATGAACGAAGCTTCTAAAGGCGTCAAGGCTATTTATCACATAGGCCCTTCGGCAAGCCCCAATATGGTTTGTAAGCGCGGTTCTGATCGTTTTCGTGCTGGCCCGGAAGCCGCGAATATGGCCGCTGCCGAGGCTCTTCGCCAATACGAATAAAATTCTGGAAAATAGCAATAAAATTGATTATATTTCGTCATTATATATTGAAAATTAATTTGTTATTCTCCGATTTTCGGTGTATTATTATATCAGAAAATTATTCGATATCGATAAGGGAGGCAAAATGAATATCATCGAATTGGAAGGCGTAAAGAAGGATTATCCTCTGGGGAATACGACCGTCCACGCGGTCAGAGGGGTGGACCTATGCGTCGAAGAGGGTGATTTTTTCTCGATAGTCGGCCCGTCGGGAAGCGGTAAAACGACCCTTTTAAACATCATAGGATGCATAGATAATGCCACAGCGGGCAGCATAAAAATCCATGGCGAAGAGATAACCAGCATGAGCGATAAAGAGCTGACCGATTTAAGGCTTTACAAGATAGGGTTCATTTTTCAGACCTTTAACCTCATTCCCGTCCTCGATGTATTGGAAAACGTCGAGTTTCCCCTTCTGCTGATGAGAAAATTCTCCAGGGGAGAGATCAGGAAGAAAACGGATAAATTTATCGACGAGGTGGGCCTTAAGGAATTCGTGAAGCACAGGCCTGCCGAATTGTCCGGGGGACAGAGGCAGAGAGTGGCCATAGCGAGGGCGCTGGTGACCAACCCGGACATAGTGCTTGCAGACGAACCTACGGCAAACCTCGATTCGGAAACAGGGGCTACTATCCTTGAACTTATGCAGGAACTCAATAAAATTGAGAAAACGACTTTCATATTTTCCACTCACGACCCCGACGTATTGAAATACGCGAAGGATGTAGTAAAGATCAAGGACGGCCAGATAATTTCAAGGGAAACTCTTAACCATTAAAGGGGGAATATATGAACCTTATTTTAAAGATAGCTGCTCGGAACATCCTCCGGCACAAGGGTAAGAGCCTCGTCATCGGAATAATTTTATTCCTGGGTTCGCTGTTGATGACCCTGGGCAGCGCCGTAGTCACAGGAATGGAAAAAGGGCTTCATGAAAATATAGTAGAACGTTTTTCGGGGGATTATGTTATTATCTCGACAAACCAGAAGAACGAAGCGGTTATCGCCGGCGGGGGGCTCGAGCCCACCGAATCAATAGCCGGATATACCAATATCGACAGGACTTTAAAAAACCTGCCGTATATAGAAAGTTATATTCCCCTATGCCGGGGCAACACCATGGTGCTTAACGACAAGGGTGACATGGGGTATACGGCCCTGCTCGGGGTTGATATCGATAAGTACCAGAAAATGTTTCATAGCAACATAGAAGCGGTAGAGGGAAAACTGCTCTCTGACGGGATGAAGGGGTGTCTGGTAACTACCGGGGGCCAGCTGGCAATGTATAATAATATGGACGTATGGCTGACGCCCGTTGATTCGCCTTTTATAGAGTCGAACCTCACGCCTGACGCCAAATCTAACCGTTCCACGCTTAATATCCAGTCTAACCTTGTTTTCATGGGCATGAACTCGAGCGGTTCCCAGATGGATATAAGAACTCCCGTAATAGGCATTATTAAATATAAAATTCTTAACAATTTCTGGGGAGGGGGCGCCAATGGAGGAGCAGGATACAGCATACTGGACCTGGAATCGTTCAGGGAATGCTTTGCATATAATACTGCAGAGAATACGATCACTAACATCACAGGTGAAAAAAAGAAAATATTCAGCTCGGATGACAACCTCGACACCCTTTTTTCAGGGGGAAGCATAGTTAAAAATGTTGAAACCGGGAATGCCGCTTATAAAATCGGGAGCCTTAAAAGGACTGAAAAACCGGCGGCTGTGTCTAACATCAACGAAGAAGCGGGAGTTTATAACCTTGTCTTCGTTAAATTAAAGCCCGGCTATAATCCGGATAAATACCTGGTGAAGCTTAACAGCGAATTGTCAAACGCGAACCTGGGCGTAAAAGCCATAACATGGAAAAAAGCCGCGGGTATAATAGGAGATATGTCTTCGATTATGAAGATCATACTCTATGTGTTCGTGGGCATCCTCTTTTTTGTCGCAGTGATAATTATTACAAACACCCTGTCGATGGCCGCGCTTGAGAGGACTTCGGAGATAGGGATGATGCGGGCGGTCGGGGCCGATAAAGATTTCGTATCGGGCATGTTCCTTGGAGAAACCGCAATACTTTCCGGAATTTTCGGCGGATTCGGAATTTTATCCGGGGGTGTGATCGCGCGGATATTTGCCGGGCTTAAAATAAGCGGGGGGACAAACAGCGCGCTCGAGATACTTTTCGGCGGCGATGTCATGAACCCGATCCTTAATGGCTTTGACATTTTAGGGTGCATAATATTACTTGTCATCGTAACTTTTCTGGCTTATCTCTACCCGAATATCGTAGCCAGAAACATCACGCCTCTCGAAGCGATCGCGAGAGACTAAAGGAAAATCCTGTAAGGAGAAAATTATGGGTTTGCTTTTTAAAATAAGTTTCAGGAACCTGCTGAGGCAGAAAAGGAGAAATTTTTTCCTGGGCCTGGCTATTGCCGTCGGAATGATGATCCTTGTAGCGACGAGCTCTTTCACAAAGGGCCTTACCGACGTTATATTAAATAAATGGCTGGTATATTCCTACGGCCATGTCAGCATCAACGGCTACGAGAACGGAAGCCGCCAGAATTCAGTTATAAGGGACAGGGACAGGATCGTAAGCATTATCAAGAGCGTCAAAGGCGTTCATGCGGTTAACAATTACCTTGCCGATTATACAAGGGTCGTCGGCAATGGAAAGTCGGGAATGCTTGCGCTTGTCGGGATGCCTACGAACGAGGGGCTGGCCTTTTTCAAGAATACCGTCCAGCAGGGGAACATTTACGATTTTACCAACCTTTCTATAGAAAACCCCGTCGTGATGACGGACCCAAGGTCAAAAGACTTTAATGTCAAAATTGGCGACTTGATGAATGTCCGGCTGACCACTATAAACGGGCAGGTTCAGTCAGCCAGGTTGACCCTTGTAGCTACCCAGAAAGAATTAAATTCAGGGCAGGGCATGGCATTTTACATACCCCTCGATTTGATGAAGCAATTAAGGGGGTTCAGGCCCCAGGAAAGCGGGCCTTTACAGGTAGTCCTTGAAAGGATGGACGACCCCCAGGCGGCCCTTAAAGCAGCGGACAGGATCCATGAGCTGCTCAAGCCGAACCTGGCAGAATACTATGGAAATTTTTATTCCGGGAATTTTAATACCGGAGCAACAGCGTTGACTTTCTATACAAATACCAATTCTCTGGAACTTATTGAAACCAGCCTGCCCATCTACAGGGGAAGCTGGCCTGCGGCGACCAATTCTAACACCGTAGCTATAAGCTACACAGCGGCTGAAAAGCTTCATGCCGGTATCGGGGACGCTGTAACCGGGATTTATAAGAACAAGTTCGGGGGAAGCACAACAAATTTATATAAGATAGCGGTGATATTCAAACCGGGGAAGGTCCTGGGCGAAAATGTTTTGCTTATCGGCGAAAACAATTTTTATTAC
The DNA here is from genome assembly GCA_963768055.1 of uncultured Spirochaetota bacterium. GTDB lineage: Bacteria > Spirochaetota > Brevinematia > Brevinematales > JAOACQ01 > CAVYGN01. Next base: position 1,122,186 of record CAVYGN010000001.1, read on the forward strand.
TCTTATTTAAGAAATCTGCCGGTCGATATTCAAAATTTCTCAGACGCTTACAAAACTTCTTCAAATAATATTCTCTCTTCAGCACTTGGAACTGAATGGAAACTCCTTCCGAGAACATCAACAGCAGACGCTCTCCAGAAAAAGCTGAGGAAAGCCCTGAAGGATAACTTCGAGGGTTCATATTACGACGTGAGCACGATGTACGAGGCCGCGAGCTTTCTGATCGATATGCAGAGAGGCCTCGATATGATCTCGCTTATCGCTGTTATGATACTCTTTTTTGTCATCCTGATAGGGGTGCTTAATACTTTAAGGATGACCATCAGGGAAAGGACCAGGGAGATCGGGACGATCAGGTCCATCGGCATGCAGAAGGAGGACGTAAAAATTTCGTTTATTATGGAAACTTTCTACCTTACCTTTTTAGGCTGTACCGCGGGCATAATCCTTTCAATAGGGCTTTTGTTCCTGCTCGGACTGGTGCCGATCGAAACCAGCAGCATGTTCGGGATGCTCCTGGTCAACAAGCATATTAATTTCGTGCTCTCGCTTGGAAAGCCCGCGATCATTTTTATGCTCTTAGTTATTTTCGCGCTGGAAGTTTTAATAATAAGATACGACAGGCACATTCCGGGATGGATTGTAAGCACATCGCTTGTCATTTTCGTGCTGATAGGCTTCTTTGTAAGCGGGTCGGGGAACGGGATACTTACCTTCCTTATCCTCATTTTGAACATGCTGATGGCCATAGCATATTTCCCCGCCAGGAGGGCGGCGAACATGGCAGCGGCGGCCGCGCTTCGCCAGTATGAATAAATTTAATGCATTTAAGGAGAATAAAGATGTTTAGAAAAATTATTATAATTACGGCGGTTTTTACAATATTTGCCGTCATGAATATGTGGTCCCTGCCAACCGGACCCCAAATCCTCAAGAAAATGGACGATATGCAGGACCAGCGTACTGACGTGACCTGCAAGGTCGATATCACACAGCAGAGGGTGGGACAGGGGATAAAGGCCCTGCAATGGATCTATTACAGGAAGGATAAAACGGATTCACTGCTTATAATCCAGACAGGCCCCGAGTCCGAAAAGGGAAGGGGATACCTCCGGGTGGGCAATAATTTCTTCCTTTACCTGCCCAATACCCGCACCTTCCAGACAATAAACCGCGACGAATCTATCGGCGGTTCAGACGCCAGGGCTGGCGATTTTGAAAAGAGGAAGTTTTCAGAATTATACAGGGTCGAAACTAACGCCCAGGGCAAAGAATTGATAGAAGAGGTGAAATTGGGTAAGGTCGACGCTTATATGGTGACCCTTGTAGGCATTGTTAACGATGTTACATATCCAAAGCAGATTTACTGGCTTGATAAGGACAATTATTTCCAGTATAAGATCCAGAGCTTTTCCCTTTCGGGGACTCTTATGCAGACCTCGTATTACCCAAAATGGACCGAGATTGAAGATAAATTCCTGCCCGTCCAGATGATCTTTATTGACGAGTTCGACAAGGGCAATAAATCGATAGTGGAATTGTCGGGGATATCGCTTGCAGGCCTTGACGATTCAATCTTCACCAAGGGGTATCTTGAAAATTTAAGCAAGTGATCGTTCCGGGAATGCTGCCGACAATGACTCACCGTAGTAAGATTTCTTACTACGGTCGACGCTGCGGTCGCACTTTGGCCGGAATGACAATCCGGCCGGATAATCAGGAGGGTTTATGATGTTTTACAGAATAATAATTTCTCTGATTTGCATTTTTTTTACAACCGGTATTATATTTCCCGATATTAGCGTGCCCGATGAGAACAGCCTCTTCCAGGGCGAAACCATGGTCGATACAAATAAGATAATATCGAACGCTTTAGTCTCTAACGCCAATCAGAAAAGCGTTTCACTTACAGGCCAGCTGCAGAGCATTACAGGCTATTCGATGACAAGCGGATTCCTTAAAGGCAGCACCAACGCCGACCAGAATCTGTGGCTTCCGGCGACTCAGGGCAATCTTTTCCTGGATATCAGGCTGACCCAGGGTATCAAGGCTTTTGCGGACATACAGGCCCAATATGCCACTACGGTAAATTCACTCGGCGCCCAGAGCAGCAGTTCAGGTTCAGGAACGCCTTCGATAGTCTCAACTGCTTCAAATACCACTACTCTCAGCCTGCAGGAATTATTCCTTGACGCCAATATCAATAACGCCATATATTTCAGGGCCGGCAAACAGGCTCTTCAATGGGGAGTCGGTAACTACTGGAGCCCCAGCGATCTTATAAATATCCAGAAACAGTCTTTCTATGCCATCTCAGGCTATAACCAGTATATTGAAGGGACATACGGCTTAAAAGCCCTTGTTCCTTTCGGGACGTCTGCGAACCTTTACGGGTTTGTCAATATGAACGGGGCGAAAGATCCCCAGGATATGGCATTCGCCGGAAAGGCGGAGTTCCTGATAAACCCCGTAGAATTTGCAGGGGCAATCTGGGCCAAGAACAACTACCACCCGGTTTACGCACTGGATGTCACGACGAGGCTTTTCAACTCTATCGATTTCAGAGGGGAGGCCAGTTTCGCGGATTACGACTTTAATCCTCAATATTCAACTACCAATAATATAACATATGTATACGGCCAGCAATACTATGTTTCTAATATGATCACAAACCAGTTTGTCTGCAAGGTCTCGGTGGGTTTTACAAAGACATTCGACTGGGATATCCCTCAGAGGATCTCAATAACCCTTGAATTCTACTATAAATCTGACGGGTACACTCAGAATTATTTTACCAACCAGGCGTACCGGCAGACAATCTCTACCATGCCTGACGCCTATACGATGAGCGATTATTATGCGTACAACTGGGCCCTCATTTCTTCGTTTGCAGAGTTTCTCGACCAGAATGTTACGCTTTCTCTTAACGCGATAGGAAATTTCGTGGATTATTCATTTTTAATAGGCCCTACAATCAGCTGGAACCCGGTCTATGATTTTACGATCAATTTCTCGGTATTCGGGTACATCGGGGACCAGAACACTGAATATACTTATAACAACAACGGCATGACCGTATATTTGACCGGATCCATCATATTTTAAGGGTTTATCGGTTTAAAGACCAAAAAAGCTACCGGTATCAAAAGAGCTAACTTGACTTTTTTTATAATGATACTTAAATTTATGTCACAAATTTTATTTTATTTTTTACAGGAGTTTATACAATGAGCGACCAGGCAGAAAATAAAAATGATGAAGTATTGGATAAAGAACAGGATAAAACAGAACCTAAACAAGGGGCCGGGGAAACCCGCCCCGGTCATAAAGAATCGGCCGAAATCAAACTTTTAAAAGGGGAGATAGAACAGATTAAACAGGAATCCTCCCGTTTAAAAGAGGAAAATGCAGCGCTTGACGATTCCTACCGCAGAAAAGTCGCTGAATTCGACAATTACCGCAAGAGGATGATTAAACAGATGGAAGATACCGCGGTTGAATCTACTAGAAAATTTTTAACAGAGATTTTACCCATTTTCGATAATTTCGGAAGGGCCTTGAAAAGTTCCGAGAAATCAAAGGATTTCGAACAGCTCTATAACGGTTTGTGCGTTACAAACAAGGGTATTCTTCATTTTTTCGACCGGATAGGCGTAAAACCTATGGAACCGCTCGGTCAGGAATTCAACCCGAATCTGCATGAGGCGGTTTTAATGGAAGAAAGGGAGGATGTTCCCTTTGAAAAAACCGTAGTCGATGAACTGGAAAAGGGGTATATGCTCGGGGATGCGGTCATAAGGCACAGCAAAGTCAAGGTAGCGAAGAAAAAGCAAAAGATAACATGAGGAGATAGATATGCCTGGAAAAATAATAGGAATCGATCTGGGAACAACAAATTCCGTTGTTTCAATCGTGGAAAACGGTCAGCCTGTCGTAATACCCAACCAGGAAGGTTCACGGACGACGCCGTCCATCGTCGCTTTTACAGACAAGGGTGAGGTCGTTGTCGGACAACCCGCGAAGAACCAGATGATAACAAATCATGACAATACTATTTATTCCGCTAAACGTTTTATTGGAAGACGGATTGAGGAAACGGAAAAAGAGATCAAGATGGCCGCCTTTAAAGTAAAATCCGGCCCCCACAACGATGTCAGGTTTAGTACAAGAGCAGGAGATTTCAGCCCTCAGGAAATTTCAGCCCGCGTGCTGATGAAATTGAAACAAGCCGCAGAGGATTACCTTGGCGAAAAACTTGAAAGGGCGGTAATAACCGTACCCGCCTATTTTAACGATTCCCAGAGGCAGGCGACCAAGGATGCGGGTACAATAGCAGGCCTTAAGGTCGAACGTATCATCAATGAACCGACAGCCGCTGCCCTTGCCTACGGCCTTGACAAAAAAAAGGAAGGCATTGTCGCTGTTTATGATTTCGGAGGCGGGACTTTCGATATTTCAATTCTCGAGATAGGCGACGGCGTTTTCGAGGTAAAAGCGACAAACGGAGATACGCATCTGGGGGGAGACGATGTCGATCATGCCGTCATGGAGTATATGATCCAGGAGTTCAGGAAAGACACCGGTGTTGACCTTTCAAAGGACCCGATGGCCATTCAGAGGCTCAAGGATTCCGCTGAAAAGGCTAAAATCGAGCTTTCTTCAAAAATGGAGACCCAGGTAAACCTTCCATATATAACAGCCGATGCGAGCGGCCCGAAACACCTTCAGTTGAATCTGACAAGAAGCCAGCTTGAAAATATAGCAAGGTCGTTCATTGAAAGATCGATTCAGCCATGTCTGAATGTATTACGGGATGCTAACCTTACAAAAGAAAAAATAGACGAGGTGATCCTTGTCGGCGGCATGACGAGAATGCCATTAATCGTACAAACCGTCAAAAATATTTTCGATAAAGAGCCGTCGAAGGGTGTAAACCCCGACGAGGTTGTGGCTGTAGGCGCCGCTATCCAGGGGGCTGTATTAACAGGGGATATGAAGGACCTTCTCCTGCTTGACGTTACCCCTCTTTCTCTGGGCATTGAGACTCTAGGGGGCGTTTCCACGGTATTGATCCCAAGAAACACCACTATTCCTACCAAGAAGTCTCAGATATTCTCCACAGCGGAGGAAAATCAGACCGCTGTACAGATTCATGTACTTCAAGGCGAGCGCCCGATGGCAAGGGATAACAGGACCCTGGGAATGTTCATGCTGGAAGGGATACCGCCCGCTCCGCGAGGCATTCCCCAGATCGAGGTAACATTCGATATCGATGCCAACGGCATTCTTCATGTTTCGGCTAAGGATATGGGCACGGGCAAAGAACAAAAGATAAGGATTGAATCATCGAGCGGTCTGAATGAAACGGAAATCAAAAGGATGCAGCAGGAGGCTGAGAAAAACGCCGAAGCGGATAAGAAGGTTAAGGAACTTATCGAGTTAAAAAACCAGGCGGATAATCTCGCGTATTCAATAGAAAAGACAGTAAGGGAATACGGGGATAAGATCGACCCGAAGGATAAGGTCGAGGTTGAGGAGAAAGTCAAGAGTTTAAAAGAAGCAATAAAGGGAGATAATGAGGCAAAAATTAAATCGGAAATAGAAGAGCTTAATAAAATATCCCATAAAATCTCCGAACAATTATATAAAAATACGGCTTATAATCAACAGGGTCAAACCGGCCAGCCGGAACAGGGCCAAGCAGGGTCGAAAGATGAAGAGCAAAAAGGCTCTTCGAAAGGCGATGAAAAGATCGTTGACGCTGAAGTAGTTGACGATAACAATGACGAAAAGAAAAAAGAATAAAGGGTGGTTCTAAAAACTGGATTTTTAGAAAACAAACGTAATAATGAATCTAATAATTCCGCCCTATGGGCCCTGGTGCCTGGCCTGGTGCCAGTCCCCAGGACAGGTGCATTTATACTTGCGTATAAACGCAAGTACCCAAAGGGCTTGTCCCCGTAAGGGGGGCAGTTATTATAAGTGCCCTAAAAATAGTTATTGAATAATTTATGAGGGGCTGTCCATTTGACCGGGCGGTTTAAAATAACCGCCCTAATTTAAATTAGGGACGGCCTTTTTTTAATTTTGAGGTTATAAATGGCAACCAATAAGGATTATTACGAAATCTTGGGTGTACCGAGAAGCTCTTCCGACGATGAAATAAAAAAGGCTTTCAGGCAGCTGGCCATGAAATATCATCCGGACAGGAACCCGGGCGATAAAGTGGCTGAGGATAAATTTAAGGAAATAAACGATGCCTATGAAGTATTGTCTAATCCTGAAAAAAGGCGGATGTATGACCAATTCGGACATTCTGCGTTCAGCCAGGGCATGGGTGGCCAGGGGCAAAGCACGTCCTTCGATTTTGACGATATTTTCGGGGGTACCGGTTTCGAAGATATATTCAACACGTTTTTCGGAGGAGGAACTTCAAGAAAGTCCCGTTCTAAAACCTCTACCAGGGGTTCGGATATCAGGGCAGACATTACTCTCGACCTCTCCGACGTATTGACAGACAAAAGCCTGAAAATAAAAGTCAGGAGGAACGACTCCTGCGAAGTATGCCATGGAACCGGCAGCCGTAGCGGCAGCAAGTCCGGGACATGCCCGACCTGCGGGGGAAGGGGGACTGTAAGGACGACACAAGGATTTTTCAGTATTTCCACAACTTGTCCTGCATGCCATGGAGCGGGAACCGTAATTTCCGACCCTTGCCAGAACTGCCGGGGGTCCGGAATATTAGAAAAAGATTCGTTTATCAATGTGAAGATACCGGCGGGCGTTGACGACGGCGTAAGGCTTAGGGTTTCGGACGAGGGCGACGCCGGAAGGAACGGAGGAACGAGGGGTGATCTTTACGTTCTGATTCATATCAAAAATGACACGATTTTTGAACGAAGAGGTACGGACCTTTACGGTAAACTTAAGATAAGTTTCCCGAGGGCAGTTTTCGGCGGACAGATAGAGGTAGACTCTTTAGAGGGAAAGAAGAAAGTGAATTTACCATCAGGGGTCCAGTCCGGCCACCAGATAAGGCTTAAAAACGAGGGAATTCCCGATATCAGGTCAAAGGTCAGGGGGGATATCTATTACGAGGTGAATATCGATGTTCCTAAAAGTTTGAAACAGAAAGAAAAAGATATTCTCAGGGAATACGGCCGCCTGACAGGTGATAATATTTGAATCAGCGTCCGAACATTATTATTGAGGTCCTGCCGGCTTGTAGACGGCCTTATTTTTAAAATAATAATTTATTAGTTCGACTGCTATCGGAGCCGCCTCTGCCGAACCGCCCCCGCCATGATCAATAACTACCGTAACGGCGATTAAATTATCTTTATTCGTTTCACCATACGGGGCGAAAGCGGTAAACCAGGCATGAGTTTGCTGATCTTTTCCCGCCTCTCCGGTACCTGATTTTCCCGCGATCGGGATCCTTGAAGCGTCTTTTATCCATTTGGCGGTACCGTAAGTAGTTACACCATACATACCTTTTCTGAGAACATCGATCTGGTCAACGGATAGATTTATTGTTCTCAGGACTTCATTCGGAATATTTGTTATTACCTTATTATCGGAAATTGAGAATATTTTTTGAAGCAGATGAGGCTTCATCATGACTCCGTCATTGGCAATAGCCATTGTCAGTGCATTCACTTCAACGGGGGTTATAATGAGATCTCCCTGGCCGATAGATATGTTTGCCGTATCGCCGTTCTGCCATGGACGGTTATATTTCTTTTTAATATAGTCCATATCAGGTAAAAACCCAATGCTTTCACCTGGCAGGTCGATTTCAGTCTTTTTATTGACACCGTAATTTTGTGCAAAATACATTATTTCGTCCCTTCCCACCGAAAGGCCGGTTGTATAAAAATAGACGTCGCAGGAATTGGCTATGCCGCCTATGAAATTCTGGACATGATGCACGTCCCAGCATTTGAACATTCTATTGCCGATCCACATAAATCCCTGGCAGTTTACTGTTTTGTTTAGCGATACACCTGTTTTTAATGCGGCTGACGCAGTGATAAGTTTGAAAATGGAGCTTGGGGGATATAGGCCCTGTATAACCCTGTTAAGGAAGGGCTTATCGATGTTGTTTGTCAATTCAAAAAATTCTTCTTCAGTAAAACGGTCTGTAAAAATATTGGGATCGAATGAGGGTTTTGAAACCAGGGCTAATATTTCTCCTGTCACCGGTTTTGAAACAATGACGGCCCCGGTCCTGTCTCCGATAAGGTCATAAGCGAGCTCCTGCAGGTCCTGGTCAATGGTAAGGACAACGGCGTCACCTGGGACGGCTTCCTTGTCGATATTCTGATCGAGAACATTTCCATTAACATCGACAACCCTTTCAAGTATCCCCTCCTTACCCCTGATTATTTCATCATATTTTTTTTCTATACCCATCTTTCCCACTATGCTCCCATAGTGAAATTCTTTGTTCACTTTGAATTGTTTCAATTCGTCCTTGCTGATAATCCCGGTATAACCGATAAGCTGGGCCGTTTTTTCCCTTTCAGGGTAAATCCTTCGGGGCCTGTTCTCGCATTCCAGTCCCGGATAAAGTTCATAATGTTCTTTGAACTGTATAAGGATTTTAGTGTCGATGTCGTATTTCAGTATTACAGGAGTGTATTTATCAAGGGCCTGTTCATTGAGCATAGTCTCGATTTCATCGACCGGTATATTAAGAAGGCGGGAAACATTGGACAAAACCTGGAGCCTCTGGGAAGAGTTTTCAGGTAAATATGCCGGAGTCGCGATAACGGATAAAGATCTCCTGTTAAAAGCGAGTTTATTCTGGATTGTCCTGTCGAATATAACGCTCCTGAAAGCCGGAAGTTTTATGATCTGGGTCCTGTTTTCCATAGCCTGCTTGTAATATTCCCTTCCGCGGACAATCTGAAGGTAAAAAAGCCTGATGAATAACAATCCGGCCAGGGCATAGATTATGATGAATATCGTAAATAATCTGATTTTTGTTTTATAAGCGAGTTCCTGCATTGAATTTTTACCTCTTCAGGCCGGGCATTTTAAACGAGAGAAAGAGGGTCGATATCAATTTCCATATAGACGAAGCGCGAGTTCTTAATCTTTTTAACATCCTTCTTTAGCGATGAAATAAATATTTTGATTATTGCCGCATCTCTTGACTTGATAATTATATGATGCCTATAGTTATTTTTCAACTTTTCCAGCGGGCATGAAACAGGCCCCAGGATCTTTGCTTTTCCCTTGAATTCATCTTCATGTTCTGAAACCCATTTCTTTACTTGATCGGAAAATTCTATAAGCATACCCTTATCGTTACAGCGGAGAACAATCCTCCCAAGTCTTACGAATGGAGGATAAACGAAAGCTCTCCGCTTTTCAATTTCCATATTATAAAACGCCGGATAATCCTGTGCTGCAGACAATGTGATTGCGTAGTGATCGGGCATATATGTCTCGATAGCAGCTTCCCCGCGCTCATTACGCCGTCCGGCTCTGCCTATTACCTGTGTAAGCAGTACAAAAGTCCTTTCGACCGAGCGGAAGTCCGGAATATTCATTATGATATCCGGAAGAATTACCCCAACGAACTGGATTCCGGCAATATCATGGCCCTTTGCTACCATCTGTGTACCGATAAGTATATCAATTTCATGGTTTTTCATTCTTTGGAGAATATCGATATAGCTGTTTTTGCCCCTTGTAGTATCCAGGTCCATCCTTTCTATACGGTAATAGGGGAAATGATTTTTCAATATACTTTCAAGTTTTTCTGTTCCGCTCCCCAACTCTCTGATGTCGATATTTCCGCAATGAGGACATGAATCAGGAAGATTTTCGGCATAACCGCAATGATGACATATGAGTTTGCACATTTCTTTGTGATAGGTTAGCGAGAGATTGCAGTTGGGGCATGGAAAGGCGTACCCGCAGTCCCTGCAGATCATGGATGTTGAAAATCCGCGCCTGTTTAAAAAGATAAGAACCTGATTTTTTCTGCCGATGGTTTCTATAATTTTGCCAAGTAGTTCGCCTGTGATTATGTTTTTATTTTTTTCTTTCCTGAGGTCGGAAATTCTGACGGAAGGAAGAAGGTTATCGCCGTACCTTTTTTTGAGTTCGATCAGGTGAAAAACCTTTTTTTTAGCATAATAGTAACTTTCTACCTGAGGCGTCGCAGAACCAAGAACCAGGAGGGCATTATCGCGTTTTGAACGGTGATAGGCTATCTGGCGGGCGTGATAACGCGGAGAATTCCCTGATTTATATGAATTTTCATGTTCTTCATCGATAATTATCAGGCCAAGGTTTTTAACCGGCATAAATACAGCTGATCTCGGACCGATGACTATTTTCGATTCGCCCTTCAGGGCCCTCATCCATTCCCCGAGCCTTTCGCCGGGAGTAAGCCTGCTATGGTAAATTGATACCTCGTCGCCGAAAGTGCTGTAAAAACGCTCGAGGGTCTGGGGAGTAAGCGATATTTCAGGGATCAGTATTATTGAAGCCTTGCCCATTGACAGCATCTTTTTAACAAGATGCTTATATATTTCTGTTTTTCCCGAACCTGTAACCCCATGGATCAGATAAGTTTCGCTCTTGCCAATCCCGGATTCGATCGCTTCAAGCGCCTGCTTCTGCTCTTCATCAAGATTTGCAAGATTCCCCGTATATCTGAATGGATGAACGTATCTTTTATACTTTTTTGCGGAAGGGACTATCGCGGAGAGAGTTTCTCCGAATGGAGACAGGTAAAACCCGCTCATCCACCGTGCTATTTCCAGGACGCTTTCGTTTATAACAGGATATTCTTCAAGAATTTTCAAAACAGGCTTAATCTTTAGTTGTTTCAGGTTTTCAGGAATTGAGTCGAAAGCGACTTTACGTATTACAAAACCTGTTTCCTGCCGGCCCCTTAGATCGACGATCACCCTTTGAAGCAATTTGACATCCATATAATCGGGAATGGAATAATAATAAAGATCATCAACAGGAACGTTGACGGCGACCTCAGCGTAGAGATTGGGAATCTGCATAAAATTAAACCATGAACTAATGACGGCTTATTCTACCCATAATTCCCGTTAATATCAAGAAAATTACAAAAGTACTCGAAAAGGGTTGTAGGAACACCTGGTTTCCGGAACGGCAAGGAATAAAGCTCAATCCCTGAAAACCCGCATTTTCAATTACTATTTAATTTTATGTAAACGAAAACCGATGAATAATGAGCATTACGCCCATTTTTAAAGCAGGAAGTGGAATTTGAATAAAAAGAACCTTCAGTCATCTTTATTCCTGATGGATTTTGTAGTTCTTGTAACAATATTCGTCTGTGTATTTCTTCTTTTCGAATTTGTAATCAATAAGATCCTGATAAATTACAGCATTGATAAATTTTATGACAGCATGAGAGGTACACAGTTCGATCTGAACAATTCTATTTCTTACCTTGAAGAGAAAAAGGAACTGACTTATACAAAATCCGCAGAAGATATCTTTAATTATATTAAACTATCGACCTTAAAGAAGGCGAAATACGATAACAGCATTTTTGCAATTTTATTCCCAAAAGAAGAGGATTACCTTGTCATCGGCGAGAGAAAGCAACCGGATATCAAGATCGACAAAAAATATATTACCTTTGATGATATTAAAAAAAAGCTCGAACAAAATACCGTAACTTCGAACAATAATTCGGCGAAAGATTATATTGAATTCAGCATCAGGGGTAAAAATTATATAGGCATTGCAAGCTATTCCGAATCCGGAATTCGGAAATCATTTGACAGGAAAAACAGCGATTTAATATATCCGATAATCGTAATCGCAGACGATAAGGGAGATTTTTTCTTTCTTCTGAACAGGGTAAGGAATATTTTTTTCGTATTGTTTTCTCTCGTATTCGGCATAGGCGCTATTTTTAAAATTTATAACACTATTAATATTACAAGGGAAATTTATGATATAAGGGACAGGATGCACAGGGCGGGCAAAGAAATCCGTGAAATGGGATTGATCGGGAAAGAAAGCGAGGTCCTCAAGAAGAATTTCATTGAAACGGCCAACCTCGACGAATCATTTTCAGAACTCACAGGCGCTCTTATCGATCTGGGTGATATCATTTCCGGTATTGCCGACAGGGACCTTTTCACGGCCACTTTAAAAAAGGATGACAGCCTTCTAAAGCCCCATGATGAAATGATGACGATCATGTTTCTCGATATACAGGATTTTACCGGCATCACGGAAAGACACAAAGATAATATAATGGGGATAGTCAATCATATATGGACCGAAGTGGAACATATCATCAGCAAAAATAAGGGAAAAATAAACAAATTGATAGGCGATGCGGCATTACTGATATTTCTGGACAACCAGAAGGATGGAAATATCAATTCCACAATTAACGCTTTCTATTCGGCCGTAGAGCTGCTCTCCAGAGTACCTGTAATCAGCAGGGATCTAGATATTAATTTTAATTTCAGGATCGGGCTGGATTACGGCAAGGTGACTTACGGCAAAACAGGCTCGGATAAGAACTATGAACTGGGTGTAATAGGGGATACTGTAAATACAGCTTCAAGACTGGAATCAATATGCAAGCAGTATCACACCAATCTCCTGATAACGGATAACGTTTACAAAAACCTCACCCTTAAAACCAACCAGGAATACAATATCAGAAAGGATATTAACTCGGAAGACGATTTGTTTATCAGATTGTTTGCGGTTGATAAAGTCAGGCCAAAGGGTAAAAAGGAAGCAAAGGAAATTTTTACAGTGATAAAAAGGAAAAACAAAAACTTCGCATTATTGGGGAATGAATCGTATTTCGATGTGGATTATTTTAATAGATACCATCAGTTTCTCATATTGTTCATAAACAGCATTCAGGAATGGCGAGATTATTATATGAAAAAACGGGACGAAAATGAATTTCAATTAAGCGGGGAAACTATTGAACTACGGAATAAAGCTGAAAAAAAGTGGTCGGAACTTGTCAAAAATCTGGCTGAATTTTATTTAAGCTCGAAACTGCCTTTAGTGGAACATTTTATAAAGACAATATTAAAATTTGAAGAATATGACGAATTTTTAAAGGTACCCGGCGAATGGCTGAAAAAGGATATATACAGGGTAAAAGAACCCTCAAGCGACTGGATCGTGACGGGAACGGTTGAATTGGAAAAATAGTTATGAATGACTTTATGAATAAATCAGGGTACAGGATCGTTTCCTGGACTATTAATATTGCCGGAATGGCTGCAATATTTACCGCCCTGTATTATGCCGTATTTTTCTCATCGGTATTGCTTCTTGAGGATAAAAAGGCTACTGTAAATATTACCGAAGGTAAATATATTATTAACACATTGGCTGAAGAATATGAGAATATATTAAAAGAAAAGGGGAAAAATCTCGATGTTGAAAAAATAAAATTGTTGAATCAAATAGAACTTGCAAAAAGTTACCAGGAGAAAGCTGCTATTGAAGCCCAGTTAAGAAAAATTGAATCGGAAAAAAGAAATTTTGATGTTGAACTAAGCAATAATGAAAAACAGAAAAAAGAGATCGAGAATACTCTCAGGAGCACGCAGGTAAGCCTTGAACAGACAAAAGAAGAGATAGCTAGATTGAATCAAAAAAACCTGGAACTTACAATGAAAAATCAGACCCTGGAATCAAATTTAAATAATTATTCCGAAAAAATTCAAACCATGGAATCAAATTCAAAAAATTATTCGGAATCGGCAAGGAATATTGATAACCTTAAAAAAGAAGAGCAGGATATGGCGACAAATTATGAGGCTCAGCTGCGCGATGTTAAAAATGACAGAGATAAAAGAATAAATACGCTGTATCTGCAAAATGAAAAACTTGCAGCACAGCTGAATGAAGCCACAAACATGCCCGCGAAGCAGGGGGGAGATGAATTTTTCCTGTTTAAACCCGAGGCTGTTAACAGCGATCCTGTGGTGTACAAGGGAAAAATGTATGTGGCATTAAACAATCAGATGAAAATATTTTCAAAAGATGGTAAAATACTAAAAGCAATCGATTTGATCGGCCGGGATTTTAATTTAACAAGGCCTGTCATGAGCGATGGCGTTATATATTTCGGTTCTGATGCAGGCGGGATTATCGCATGCGATGAAACCGGAAAATTCTTATGGAAAGAAAAGGCCGGGAGTCAGATTTTCGGAGCTTCTCCGGCGGCCTCTTCAGGGATTGTCGCGGTTCCTTCGATAGATGACGGAATTTACATTTATGATAAAAAGGGGAAATTCATTGTGAAAATAACAACGGAAATTCCAATATATTCAGCGCCGCTGATTATTGACCAGGGTAATAAATTAATCTATGCGGATGAAAACGGAGATATAGTCAGTTATGATATTGTCAAGAAGACGCAAATCTGGATAAAAAATTACAGTGATAATTATACAGAGAGAATTCTCTATCCATTAATTGGGGACGATAAAAAAATATTTTTTTTCGGGTCATCGGGGAAAATGGGGGCAATAAATTCGAAAGACGGTTCCCTGATCTGGAATTCCGATTTTCCTGAAATTCAAAATACCCCTATAAACCCGCGTTTTTTAAACGGGAAAGTAATACTTGCCAACAATACGGGTAAATCCGTCGTAATCATCGTCAATTCGGATAATGGAAGCGTTGAATCGAAATCGACCATAGAAAATGAAAAAATCACGGCACCGTATGTAAACGGGAGTTCAATATTTTTCGACACGGCATCCGGCAGCGTATACTCTTACAATTTCGCGGCGACAAAATGATGAAATCAGGAATATTTAGAACATTCATTGCCTTTTTATTCATCCTTGGATTTTCGAATATCTATTCCGAAATATCCAGAAACAAAATGATTTTCCTGCCCTTCAATAATAATTCCGATTTAAAAATGTATGCAAATTCCGACCTTTTCCGTGATATATTTTCCCGTTCTCTTTATGCTTCAATAAGAAATTATTCAAATGAAAATTCGCTGAATTACTTTTTTGCGAGTGAAAATGGAATAGCCGCTTCAAATATTCAATCCTTCTGCGATAGTGAAAACGCTAGATTTGCCGTTTACGGCAATTACCGTTTCCAGGGCGATAAATCCAGCCCGAAAATCATAGTGGAACTGGCCGTTTATGACGCAGAAAAAAAGACGAACATTTTCAATAAAACCTACCAGACTGCGACTGGCCAATCCGTATTTAACGATATTGATCTTATGATAGCCGAGGTCATTAAGAACGCAAAAGTTATAACGGGTAAAACCATCGTTATTTCTCCAACGAATCAAACACCTGTAAATGTGTCGAATATTTCAGCGGCACCGGAATACGCAAAATTCCATACGCTTTTACTGACATTTGATTATGATATTGCGACGGTCGAATTTCAATATTTTCTCGGCCGTTATTTCTGGTTTGGCGCCGGGACCGGTTATTCTATTTATACATCAGGGAATGCCGTTTATACATATACGTCGCCGATGGCCCAGGCGGGTCTTTTACTTGTCGGGGATATGCAGAGCTATTTCAGGCTTGGGGCCGGAATTATCGCAAGATGGGATATTGTATTCGCTCCGGCAGGAAGTCCGGCCTATACAAGTCCGGCCTTCCTTCAATATGAAACAGGCGCATTCATCGACATAGAATTCAGTATATTTACCATACAGCCGGAAGTATACATGGGTTTCGGTTCCGATGGAAAACCGGTCTTCTCTTCCACTGCAGCCGTAGGCCTTCATTTCTAATGCGATCCATTCAGGCTTATTTTATAAAAGAAAGGGGCTTTTATAGCACTTTTATTAAACTCGGAGTTCCGGTAGCCCTGCAGAATTTCCTTGCTGCATCCCTGGGTCTGATCGACAACATAATGGTAGGGCAGCTTGGCGACATCCCCGTAGCATCGGTAGGGCTTGCCAATCAATATTTTTTCGTATTATTTCTTGTAATGCAGGGAGTAGGCGGCGGTATAGCCCTCTTCGTTTCCCAATTCTGGGGGAAAAAGGATTTAAAACAGATCAGGAAGGTTATAGCTCTGGGCTTGACTCTCGCCCTGGGTTCTTCACTGCTTTTCTTTTCAGCCGCCTTTTTATTTCCACAATTCATAATAAGTTTGTTTTCCACTGATCAGAATGTCATCAAGCTTGGAGGCATATTCTTAAAAATCTGCGCATTCAGTTATATCCCTATGGCGCTTAATTTTTGCCTGGCTGCGGCTCTCAGGAGTATGCATGAGGTCCACCTCCCTCTGCAGGCTAATATTCTCGGTATTGCAGTAAACACCTCCCTTAATTACCTTTTAATCTTTGGAAAATTCGGTTTCCCGGTTATGGGTGTAGCCGGAGCGGCAGTCGCGACTGTAATAGCGCAAGCTGTTGCCCTTTTCTTTTTGACCGTCCGTACTTATTCGAAAATGCCCGAATTATTCCGGAGCTTAAACCGTATTTTCGTTATTTCAAAAGACCTTATAAAAAGATTTGTTATTCAGACAGGTACGATGATAGGTAAAGATCTCATCTGGGTTGTAGGTATATCCGTTTATATGGCTATATATGCAAGGATAAGCACCGATTCGGCAGCCTCGATTAATATCACGAGTGTTGTGAGAAATCTTGCCGTAGTATTGTTCCAGGGTATCGCCAACGCCAGCCAGATCCTTGTAGGGAATAATATCGGGGCCGGTAATAGATCTAAAGCATACCGGTACGCTTCGATGTTCCTGAAAATCACTCTCATACTTGGGGTATTATTCGGTTTAATAATTATTTTTACAAGATATCTTTTTTTACTTCCCTATAATGTTTCCGAGAAAGTTGTTTCCGGGGCCGCAGGCGTCATGATGGTTTACGGCATTTTATTTATTTTCTATGTTTACAATATGGTTGCTGTAATGGGGGTTATGAGGCCGGGCGGGGATAATTTCTTCTGCGCACTCATGGATACCGTAGCAGTTTGGGTGATCGGCCTGCCGCTTGCTCTTCTGGCAGGTTTTATATGGAAAATGCCCCTCGAATGGGTGTTCGGGTTCATATCCATACAGGAAATAATTAAAACAATACTGCTCACATGGCGGTTCAGATCAGGGAAATGGATCCACAACCTCGTGCATGATATTTAACCCGCGCTAGAGTTTGTAAGCCGTCCATGTACCCGGGCCGGCGACGGGACTATTCATTGTCCCCGACATACTGGTACTGGATCCCGTTCCGGTATATGTGGTATGGGGAGAGGGATATACCCATGAGATGCTGTTACCGTTTAAAGACCAGGTGCCGCTTCCGCCTTCACTATCTGAAAATGACCCGTCTGCAGCGAAAGTAATGGTCGAAGATTCGGGTGAGTGACCCCCGCTCCACAAAATTGTAAGATTCCAGTTTCCAACGACGGATATCGAAGGCGGCGACGAAGACGAACTGCCCGAGGAACCCGGCGAATTGGAGCATCCTGGTAAAGGAGTTAATAAAACTATTCCGAATATTATGATCAAAGCACAAAGAACTACGTTTTTTATTTTCATAACTCGCCTCTTTATAATCTCCCTATTGTCAGAATTGTATCAACTATTATTTATTTTGTCAAGAATACAGAATACGGAATACGAATTAACTCGACGCGTATCGCATTAAGACTTGCCGCTCACCTTTGCTTCATCGAAAGAGGCCATTTCACACATAATCTTGCATGAGGCGTCGATGATATTTATTGCAAGGGCCGCACCCGTACCCTCCCCGAGCCGCATATTCAAATCGATGATAGGTTTAAGATCCATCATATCAAGGGCAGTTTTATGGCCCCTTTCAGCCGATTTATGGCCAGCGAAAAGATAACCGGCAACTTCCGTTTTTATAAGGAAGGCGATAAGCCCGCCCGCCGTAGAAATGAGTCCGTCCAGGACAACCGGTACTTTCGCGGATGCAGCAGCTAGGACAGCCCCGGCAATACCGGCTATTTCATATCCCCCTACCTTCTGCAAAATATCGAGTCCATCCGTTTTATCGGGATTCCTTAAGAGAAGCGCTTTTTTAATGATCTCAATTTTATTATTTAATGTCGCATTATCGATACCCGTCCCGCGGCCTGTAATTTCCTCCGGGGATCTGCCTGTTGCCGCTGAAATAACCGCTGTTGCTGAGGTTGTGTTGCCTATTCCCATTTCTCCTACACCAATTATATCGGGTTTGAATTTTTTACTTTGCTCAAAAAACACATCCATACCGTTTTCAACGGCTTTAATCGCTTCTTCCCGGGTCATTGAGTCCTCTTTTATAAAATTTCTGGTCCCTTTCCGGATCTTTTTATCAATGAGCATATCCGATGGCTCAAAATCAAAATTAACCCCCATATCTATTACATGTATATTGATCTGATTATGACGGCAGAGGACATTAATAGCGGCTCCTCCATTAAGGAAATTCAGGACCATCTGATGTGTTACTTCAGCCGGGTAAGCAGAAACCCCTTCCGAAGCAATACCATGATCCCCTGCAAAAACGAACATTGCCTTCCCTGAAATTTTCGGGTTCAAATTTCCCTGGATCATTGCCATCTTCATTGCGATTTCTTCCATCATGCCGAGGGAACCGAGGGGCTTTGTTTTAAAATCGATCTTGTGACTGACTTCCGCCTCCAGCGCTTTCGATTCCGTGCTTTTATTCAGCGGCAAAATCCCCTGAATGATATTTTCGATTGGCATAATACCTCCAAAATATTTTATTAAGGGCAGTTTTAATCAGTAGGGCCAGAGGTTTAGAAGCGCCCGAAATTTAATCCGCCTTCCAGATATTCCATCGATTCCATCAAATCCGTTTCGTTAAAAACCTCTAAAATAACCGAATGTTTGTATGTTTTTAAATATTTTATAACCTTTTCAATGTAAACCTTATCTGAAAGCCTCAGGGAAATATGATCTTTACCTCCTGCGCATCCATGGAGATGGACCTCATGAATTCTATCGTTAAAACTGGATATAAAATTTATCGGATCGAGGTTATTTATAAAAAGATGGCCCAAATCCATGCAAATTGGGTGCGGACTTTTAAATATGATATCTTTAACCCCGGTCAGGTCATAGTAAGTATTTTCCAGGAAAATATTTGAATTGAAACTGCCCAAACGGACGGATAATCTTTCAAGAATATTCCGGAATCTCTCCCGGTCATTTGGAACAGGCTTTGCATGCTCGATATGAAGAATAAACTCGTTAATATCTAAGGGCCGGGTAATTTCAATGATATGCTCGATGGCGTCGATATTATTCTCGAGACTGAAAAATTCACAATCCATCAAATACATATCGATTGGAAGATGGACTGCATATTGGATAGGGGACCCCTGTTTTAATTGATAAAGTTTTTTAAGTATCGGGGGTGAAGCAACTTCGTTTAAGAAATTTTTCCCGAAAAAAAGAAGCTGGAGTTTATCAAAATGATCCTTTAAATATTCAACGTTCACGATTAAATTATCTTCGGACTGCTTCAATATAAATGATGTAGTACCGATCAGGAATGGAAATTGATTCCTGTAATCTTTCAAAGGATCCCTCCGGTCTTTTTTATTATTAAAAAGACGGCTATCAGAAGAAGTTCAAGCACTTCGGCCGAAGCCCCCAGTACATCGCCGGTAACGCCGCCGATTTTTTTATTTGAATAAGCCCTTATCATAAGAATCGATATTATAACCGTGACCAATCCTCCGATAAAAAACGGCAAAATTTTGAACCCGGCGATCAAAAGGACCCCGAATAAAATTAAGAAAGCAATAATAGATGAAAGAATAAGTATTAATGGCTTTATCTGCCCGACAAGGCTTTTGCCTGTGCCGCTCTTCCTCGGGTATTTCGATATGAAACAGAGAAAAATTATCCCATACCGGGAAAGCACAGGAATGATAATGATCAGCGGCAGGAAATACGAAAAGGTCGTAAGCAGTTTTTTAATCAAAAGGAATTTCAGAAGCAAAAATAAAATAATCCCTCCAAGAGCAAAGCTGCCTGTACTGCTGTCCTTCATTATAACGAGCCTTTCCTCTTTAGAACGGTCTGCCAGAAAACCGTCAAAAGTATCGGCAAGTCCGTCAAGGTGAAAAAACTTATTCAAACAATAGGGAATGGTCAGCAGCATAAAGGAAAGAAAATCAATGTCTTTTACGAAGAAATTAAGTATCAATAAAGCCGATGCCAGAACCAGCCCGAAAAACAAACCCACCAGGGGGAAAAAAGCAGCCGATCGCGTGCAATTCTCTTCATCATAACAGATGCTTTTCTGAAAACCCATCGGTAATCTGGTCAACGTTGAAAAAGAAATATAAAGGGAAGACAACCAATTTTTCATAACAGCCTCACTGGAATTCCGGCGATCATGAAATAAACATAATCGGCCCAGGAGGCCATTTTCTGGTTCATTCTGCCATGGATATCCCTGTACAGGCGGCTGACCGGATCGCCGGGTATGATGCCCAGTCCCAATTCATTGGAAATGATAATGAGAGTCTTATCTGTTTTATTTAGGTGGAATAATTGTCCTGCATCGTATTTCCAGGCATTTTCGTCCGCCCTGATAAGCGTCCCCGGCATTAAACCCGAAAACGCCGATTCATCGCGGCCATTTTCAAAAACATGGTTTATCTCATCCAGTGTATGGAATACAAATTCTTCAATTTTCCCGTTGTCCCGTTTATTAAAAAGGTTTCCCAGCCATGTTGTCAGGCAGTCAAGGATAAAAATATTATGATTCTCAATCAATTTATTGAGCTGTCCTGCAATATAAACACTTTCCTCATAGGTTTCAAATTCTTTTGTCCTTCTTTTACGGTGGTGCCTGATCCGTTCGGAAAACTCTTCATCCAACCCTTCACCTGTAGCAATATAGGCAATCGTTCCCTTATACCCCGCGTTTCCAATCATCTGCAGAGCCAGCAATTCGGCAAAACGGCTTTTCCCCGACCTTGCTCCTCCTAAAATAAAAACTATCCGGTTCATGAAGAAACTCCGATTAAAATTTAATTTTTAAACCCGCATTGAACATAATACCCCCCGTGTTGTATCCGAAGACTTCCACATATTGTGTATTAAACAGATTATTTACATTCGCGTAAATATCAAAACGGTCCAGCTTCAGGAGAAAGTTCAGGTTTACCAGCGAATAATCATCCATTTCAACATACGGACTATCTGTAGAAAGGTAACCGTAACGGGTGCCGTAATAAGAATATTGTATTTCCATAAATAAATTTTTGACCGGCATTATATCGATGTTAACACTCGCTTTATGCATAGGTATATATAAAATGTACTGCCCTGAGTTTGTGTTGAAAGCATAAGTATAAGTATAGCCGATCGATATGACCAGGAAATCCCATGGTGTTATTTTAGCCGATGATTCTACGCCTTCTGTAAGTGCGCTGTCGATATTTGAATATCTGGATGAGTTATAATCGTAAGTTACCAGATCGTTAAACCGGTTCTGGAAATAGACGATTTCCAGAGTGACCGCCTCACCGAAAGACTCAACTGCTCCCGCATCGAACCCGAAGCTGTATTCAGGTTTTAAATTTGTATCCCCGTAACTTGAATATAGCTGGAAAAGCGTCGGCTCTTTGTACCCGGTCCCTATATTTCCTTTTAATGATAAACCGGTATCTGGTATGGAATATAGCAAAGAACTGCTGTAATTTAGGACTGCCCCTGCAATCTGGCTGAAATCCGCCCGAAACCCGGAGGTATTTATCAATGAGTCAAAAAGCTTCAACTGGTTTTCTGCAAATATTCCCGCATTTGTTTTCGATACCGGCAGGATATCATTTGTGTAAGGGCCATAATTGTTTGATAAAAAATAATGGGAATTTCCATCCTCCTCACTTAAATCGGCGCCGATCGTAATCGTATCGATTTTCTGAATATGGAAATTATTTATTAAATCCGCTTTGATATTATTGCCATTATACCAGCTGTTGACAAGGTCATCATTTTCAAAGTTAGGGTAATCCATATCTTCTATTCTATTATATAAATAGGAGATTGAAGCTTTATAATCCCACCAGTCGGTTACAAAATGGCTAAATTCCAGTTTTGCGGCGCTGTTTTCATTTACATATGTATGATTTATGTCATCCTCATATGCGCCGTCATCTACATTTGCATCGGCAAAATTGTAATGTACAACCAGATTCAAATCCCCCCCGTCAAAAAGGCGAACACCGATCTTTGAGGAAATCGTCGTATTAAGGTAGCCGTCTCTTGACGGGGCATTCAATGAATTGCTTAAAGTTACATCCGGAAAGCCGTCGCTCTGAATATGGGATATATAAAGAGAATAATTCCAATTACTCAGGCTTCCGCTGACCCCTCCTCCATATTTAAAAGTATTAAAACTGCCGGCCTCGGCGTCTATTTCAGCTTTCGGATCGCCGCTACCGCTTTTCGTAATTATGTTGATAACCCCTCCCATTGCGTCTGAACCGTAGAGTGTGCTAAAAGGGCCTCGGATTACTTCGATTCTATCGATATTATCCGAAGTCAGATCGGCAAAATCGAAAGATCTGTCATTGGACATCGGATTATTAACCGGAATACCGTCGATCAGGACAAGAGTGCCCCCAGGTTCCGTTCCGCGTATATAAACCTGGGATAATCCGCCGAAGCCGCCGGTCTGATACAGGGTTACTCCAGGCAGATCCCTGATAAGATCCTTCACGTCCTGGTTCGCTTTTTTCTGTATATCGCTTTCATTAATGACGCTGATCGAAGCTCCAACATTCGATAAAGGCTGTTCATAACGGTTTGCGGTAACAACGATTTCCGGTAATTCGTTAGTCGCCCCCTGATTTGTTTCAAGAGCGTTGATAATACCGGCACCGTTAAAAATAAAAAAAACCGTTAAGAAAAGTTTTATATTCATTATGACCTCCTGATATCAGCGTTTCTTCATTTCTTCTTCAGAAACTAAGAACACATAGGGTTTATGCGAAAGCGGATTGTTCTCGACAATTACTACTGTCTCGTATATTTCTTCTATTGTCCGGTAATTCAATATCTCCGACGGGGTTCCTGTATAACGGACAGTTCCGTTTTTTAATAGAATAATATCATCGCTGTACTCCGACGCCAGATTCAAATCATGCAGCACCATAATTATTGTCAGGCCGGTTTCACGATTATACCGGCGTATCAAATCCAGCATACCGACCTGGTGCTTGATATCAAGATGGGATGTAGGTTCGTCCATCAATAAAAGCGCAGGTTCCTGGTTCAGCGCTTTTGCAAACTGGGCCAACTGGCGTTCACCCCCGCTTATAGAATCGAGAAGCTTATACCGGATATCTTTTATGCCCGCCAGTTCAATGTTTTTTTCAGTTTTATCAACATCTGTTCCGCTTTCAAAAAGCTGAAAATCCTTATGATGCGGGATCCTTCCCATCATTACATAATCAAAAACCGGGATGGAAACCGTCTCGATATACTG
Organism: uncultured Spirochaetota bacterium; assembly: GCA_963768055.1. Classification (GTDB taxonomy): domain Bacteria; phylum Spirochaetota; class Brevinematia; order Brevinematales; family JAOACQ01; genus CAVYGN01. Next base: position 1,145,671 of record CAVYGN010000001.1, read on the forward strand.
GCTCACTACCGCTACTTTCCGCGAAAAGGCTTTTAACCCCATCTTCCAGATATCAATGCCTTCAAAATAAACTGTTCCGCTTTCGGGTTTTAAAAACCGGCTGATTGTCTTTAATAACGTAGTTTTTCCTGACCCGTTAGGCCCGATAAGGCCTGTTATTTTATGTTCACCAATGGAGAAATTTATATTTTTCAGCCTGAATTGACGGCCATAGCCGGCTGTAGCATTTTTTACTTCCAGCAGCATGCTCATATCGCCGCCTTTCTTACGGAGAGCGTATAGATAAACAATAAACCTCCAAGCAAACCGGTAATTACACCGACAGGCAGTTCCTCCGGCGCAATGACCGTTCTTGAAATAGTGTCTGAAAGCACAAGAAAACCGCTTCCTCCGAGAAAAGAGGCTATCAGTAAAATCCTATGGTCCCTCCCCGCGATAAGCCTCATAAAATGCGGAATCAATAATCCGACAAAGCCAATGACGCCGGCGACGGATACACAAAACCCGGTTATAATGGAAGAGATTACAAAAAGAAAACGTTTGCTCCTCTCAATATTGATTCCAAGGTGCACTGCCTGTTCTTCCCCAAGCGATAGGGCGTTCAGATCTATCGCAAAAAAATAACTGAAAATAAGGCTTAAACCTGATAATAATGCGGCAAGACGGATAAGTTCCCAATTATTTTGATCGAGAGAGCCCATCATCCAGAAGATGATCCTCTCCAGGCTTTCAGCTTTTGACAATGCCATTATGAGAAGCATTAACGATGAAGAAATAAAACTGAACATGACCCCGACAAGCAGAACGCTCTGAATCTGCATTGTATTACTCCTGACTGCAGCCAGGTATAAAAGCGTTATAACTAAAAGTGCTCCGATAAATCCGGATAACGGCAAACTGTAAATGCCGAGCTGGTGTACAATTCTCAGGCTGCCGAGAGAGACGCAAACAGCCACCCCCAGTACCGCGCCTCCGGATATCCCGATAGTGTATGGTTCGACTAAAGGATTCCTGAATAAACCCTGAAGGATTACGCCGGCTAAACTTAATGCGCCGCCTACGGCCAATCCTAGCAATATCCGTGGAATACGGATATCCATAACAATGCTCCTGTCGATGGAATCTTTTATTGAAAACAGGGCATGAATACTCCGTGTGAATGTCAATCCTGAAGGTCCGACACTGATAGATAAAAAAACGATGGCAATTAAAGCAATAATGAGAATACTAATGATAAAAAAATTCTTAAACCATATGTTTTTCATTTGCTCCTCATTTCTTTAAATTCCGGGTGTATCATATGTACGATTTCATCCAGTGTTGTAGCAAAGGAGAGCGGGGTAGGACTGCAAAGATGGTATGAGTCTATTCTATAAACCGCGTTTTGCTTAACTGCCATGATAGATTTGAATTTTTGCCAGTAGTATTTTTCATTGTTATTATCCATATCCGATAAAATGATAATTTCAGGATCGTTTTTCATCACTTCTTCAAGGCTGTAAATTCCTGCCACGGAATTTTCAGCGATATTGATACCTCCTCCGAAAATGATAAAGTCATTGATAAAGGAATTTTTACCGGCTGTAAAAAGCGGGTCGGACCCGATCTGGACAAAGACCCTTTTTTTAGTAAAGCGATCAACCGCTGATTTTATTTTTGATACCCTGCCCTGAACCATAAGGATCATATCTTTTGCGGTATTTTCCCGACCCAGCAAAACTGCAAGTCGCATAAACTGGTCGCAAATCTCCTGAAAACTTTCAGGTTCTGAAAATACTTCCAATCTGATTTTCATATCTTTTATTTTTTCAAGTTTTCTTGGATCAGTTATACTTGATGCCAGAAGCAGATCGGGGTTCATTTGAATTATTTTTTCTATACTGAAATCGATCAGATTGCCTATTTTTACTTTTTTCTTAGCGGCTTCGGGATGAATACAATAAATAGTATCGGCTATCAGGTCGGAATCTTGTCCGAGTAAAAAAACCTCTTCGGTTAATATAGGGCTTAATGATATTATTCTGTGAAAGTTAGCCGGGAAAGCAGGCTGTAATATAAAAATTAAAAAGCAAATCAACGCATATCGCGACATAAATTCTCGAAAAAAATATTTCTTATTTTCTAAGGGAGGATCGATAAAGAAAAGGAAACGGGAGGGTATTATCTTTTCTTTCCTTAGCCCGAGGAAAATAAGATTTTATCATGCGGCAGGTCTCCTGACTCGGGATAAAATTGTCTCCTCGCCTTCCCGTTAAGAAATAACAGTGGTTTTGGAGAAAGTAATAATCCCTTACAGTGCCGGGTAGCGCTCTGGCCTTAAACCAGATTCCCTATTAAACCCATCCGGGTGCCGTTTGATAACTTGGAGAAGTATATTAATTTTATTAAAAAAAGTCAAAAAATAATAATCAATACGTTTTATTTGCAAAAGCTGCTATACAATGCTTCATCAAAAAAAAGCAAAGACCTTCATCTGTGTCATCTGGTTCCGATGCTTTTAAGCATAAATTATTTTGATAAATAATTTTGCTTATTTTAAGATATAAGGATATATGTCTTTATAAATTCATCTTAAAATGAGGTATGTTATGCCCTCAGCCAACAGCAAAGCGGATATATCCAGGATTGATGAATTGATAAAAATAATATCCGAACATGATTATAATTATTATGTTCTGGATGCCCCTAAAATTGACGATTATCAATACGATTTACTCATGAAAGAACTTGAGAAATTGGAAAAAGAGCATCCGGAGCATATCAGGGAAGATTCTCCTACGCGAAGGGTGAGCGGCAAGGCAATTGAAAAATTCGAAAATTTCAAGCATCCCTTCAAAATGTTAAGTCTTAATAACGCTATGAACATCGGTGAATTTCATGATTTTTACGGCAGAGTCGTTAAAGAAATGGATGGAGATCCTCTCTTTAAGGCCCCGATAATTACCTGCGAGCATAAGTTCGATGGTCTGGCCATAGAACTGATATATGAGGAAGGCACTCTCGCCGCAGCTTCAACAAGGGGAAACGGCGAGGTTGGAGAACTTATCACAGCTAACGTTAAAACTATAAGAAGTGCGCCCTTAAGACTGAAAGGAAAATATCCGAGGTTCCTTGCTGTTTACGGAGAGGCGCTAATGTTTAAGAGCGATTTTGACAGGCTCAACCAGGAAAGAATGGAAAGCGGTGAACCCCTGTTTGCAAATCCCAGAAATGCTGCTGCCGGAAGCCTGCGCCAGCTTGATCCGGCTGTTAGTTCAAGGAGAAATCTAAAGTTTTATGCTTACGGGGCCAGGTCTTATCCGGCCGACAGGATTCTCGGGTCAATCGATTCCCATAACGAAAGATTAAATTATCTTATTGATATAGGTTTTCCGGTTAATGAATATTGTATTAAGACCGGACGTATTGATAATGTTATCGAATACCATAATAAATGGGAAGAATCAAGGGGAATTCTTCCATATGATATAGACGGCATCGTTGCCAAAATCGATTCGATCGCTCTGCAGAACAGGCTTGGTTATGACGCCAGAAGCCCGAAATGGGCAATCGCATGGAAATTCAAACCGGCCTTTGCCAGTACAATACTGAGAAATGTGGAATTCAGTGTCGGGAGGCAGGGAACTATTACTCCGACCGCTGGATTTGATCCGGTAACACTAGCCGGGGCGAAGATAAGCAGGGCTACACTTCATAATTTTGATGAGATTAAACGCCTGGATCTGAAGATAGGGGATACGATAATAGTAGAAAGGTCGGGAGAAGTAATTCCGAAGGTCATATCCGTAGTAATGGAAAAAAGGACAGGCGCCGGCGTGCGTATCGCCCCCCCCGATAAATGCCCTGTTTGTTCTTCGAAGGTTGTAAAATACGGAGAAGAGGTCGCTCTTCGGTGTGTCAATCCGGAATGCCCGGCTTTAATAACCGGAAAATTAAGACATTTTGTTTCCAGGAATTGTTTTAATATCGAAGGACTTGGAGAAGAGAATATAAGCCGTTTTTTTGAATTGGGGTTTATAAAAAATTATGCGGATATTTTTCTTTTAAAGGAAAAAAGGGAAATACTGCTTAAACTTGATCGTTTCGGCGAAAAAAGCGTCGATAACCTGCTTAACTCTATAGAGATATCGAAGAATATAGAATATTGGCGTTTTATAAACGCCCTTGGTGTAGACTATGTAGGAGAAGAAAGCTCCAGGCTTTTAGCAGAAAAATTTTGTCCTCTTGATATCTTAATGGATTCCAGTGAAGAATCCCTTATGACAGTGCAGGGAATAGGCGGAGTCATTGCTAAAAGCGTTTTCTCATATTTTAATGATAAAAGAAATAGGGGTATAATTCTGAATATCATCGATTCGGGAGTAGTAATAATATATCCTGCTACGATCCTGCCGATAAAAAATTCGATGATTACCGGTAAAAAATTCGTTTTTACAGGAAGAGCGGAAAGTTTTTCAAGAGAGAAATTAGCCCTGCTTGTAAGACAGTTCGGCGGGATAACCTCGGATTCCGTATCCAAGAATACAGATTATCTTATCGCCGGAGAAAACCCCGGTTCGAAATTGGAAAAAGCCGTATCCCTTGGGATCAAGATATTGAATGAAAAAGAATTTCTTGACATGATAGGAAAATTGGACGGGAACCACTGATTAAGTCCAGGCAGTTCCGAAAAATAATTTATGGAGGAATACGTGAAAATGGAAAATTTTTTATTTACAGGGGCATTCTGGGGGTTTTTACTTGTACTGGCCGGAATACTTGTTGTCCTGAACGGTTTATTTCATACGCAAATCCCCACATTCAGGATCGTTGTAGCCGTGGTCTTTGTGGCGGTCGGAATCATGATCTTAAACGGCGGTTTTAAAATGCGCGGTCATACGGATCAAAATTCTGTCATATTCGGATCGAGCACTATGTCCCCGCCTTCTGAAGTGAATAACGAATACAGTATTGTATTAGGAAGCGGCATAGTTCAACTTAAAAATATAAGCCTTGAAAAAGGGATTGTTAATATCAAGGTAAATACTGTTATGGGCAGCGGGGTTGTCGAGTTGCCGTCAAACATGCCTGTAAAGATTTCAGCTAACGCCGTATTCGGCGATGTCCGGTTCCCCGACGGCTCTTTTACATCATTCGGTCGTAATTTATATGAGTCTGATGGTCTGAAAACGGGAAGCAATTATCTTTATATCGACGCTAATGCGGTATTCGGAAGTTTGAGAATTATAAGGCAATAAACATACTGTGGTGAAACCCTGACTTTAACCGATTGCAAGATACTTATCGATTCTTTCAAGGAGTTTCCTGTCCTCGTCGAAAATAAGGGCCTTAAGCTTGTCTGTCCCCAGATAAGTCCATAATCTGTATTGGTAAATACTTTGAATAACACTCTTCTGGATCAGCGAAACAAGTGAATCGTTCTTGCTGTATACGGCTTTAGCGTTCTTCTCGTCGCTCATATTCATAAGGACGCTTTCAGACCCGTCAACACAGACTGCAATATTGTCCCTTGGTATTTCATCCATTTTAACGGCAAGGTCAAGTTTAAAAGAATATAAGGTTACACCCCTGGTTTCAAGACAATAATATGAAAAAATGTCGATATGAACTCCCTTTTGAAATTTTTCCTCAAGAGCTGCTATGAAATAATCAAGATTTTCCTGGTTCTGAATACTCATATATATATCTTTTTGAGCATTCCCGATCATTTTGACAGCTGAATTTATAATATTTTTTTTACCTATTATATTCCAGAAATAATCGGTGTTGTCCTGTATAAGAAAATCACGGAGAGTTCCTGTAATGTTCGTTTTAGCTTCAGTGAAGTCGCTTTCGATATTTTTTAGAAATTCTTCTATTTCAACCGGAATATAAGTGTCGGGATTTGATTTTATTATTCTGGCGCCGCCCTTCTCAACCAGGCGGTTAAGCATTTCATATACGACAGGGCGCAATATTCCGCTGGTTTTCGAGAGCTGGTACCCTGTAATAGGATGATTTTCCAGAAGTGCGAGGTAAACTTTTGCTTCATTGGGCGAGAGGCCTAATTTTTCAAAACTGCCGATAATATCAGATTGTTCGCTGATACCCAAGCCAACCTCCTTGTTAGTATTGATAAAATCCGGCTCCTTTACCGATCATATTCATTGTTTCGGAATCGACATTGAATATGATCTTGTCGGATTTAAATTTCGACTTTTTTGCATCGACTAAATAAGGGTTACCTGTAAGCAGTATCTTTTTAATATGCATAAAATATTCGCCCCAATATGAGTAAGCCTTTTTATTGTTCTGTATAATAACTACATCCCCAATAAGGTTCGCTTTTTCTTCTTTATCAAACTTCTCCATAACAATAGAATAAGCCTTAATATTTTTATTGGTAAATGTTATATAGGGATGATCGGTTATCCTTGTATATCCGATTTCCTTATAATAATCTATCCTGCCGGAGTTGATTGTATATCCCTCTTTCAGGTCTTCCACTTTTACATTTCCAAGCGCATTAAAGCTTTCAAGGCTGCCCTTTATGGTAAAGAAGCTGATTTTATCGGCGTTTATAATAGTCTTTTCCTGTTTTGTACACGCATTGCCAATAACTATGATGTTTCCTGTTTTTTGATAGACAGTAGCCTGGTCTCCTTCGATTGTAAAATTGGTGTTCGTTATATTAACATCGCCCAGCATAATAATGGTATTTTTTTCAGGATAAATTTTCATTAAATCGCTTTTAGCAACTGTGTTATCTTTAAGCATAACGATTTTAGGATTATCTCTTACCACGATTTCCTTTAACCGGGTTCTGTAAGTGCCTTCGCCGGATGTAAGAATGATATGATCCTTGTTATTCCGGTAATAAACATTACCGAAAGCGTAACCGATTTCTTCCTTATTGTCATACATTATCATATCGGCTTTAAGGGTTGATTTTCCCTGGGTTAGTACCGGGATTATATTGTTGGAATTTTCCAGGAATACCTTTTCAATCTGCCATTTATAAGTCATCCTTCCGGCGGATACATCTACAGGTTCGTTTGTTGAAGTTGTAGGAGATTGTATAGCCTCGGAGAAACATAAACGGAATAATATTAAAAACAGGATTACAGGAAAAATCCTCATATTTTTGTGGCTCATTTACTTACTTTTCCCTTTCCTTTTTCAAGGGTTACCTGCTTCAAGCCCGCATCAGCGAGCAGATTGTATCCTCTTATTACTGAATTTCCCCTTGTTAAAGTGACAAGGTCATCTGGATCCGTATAAAATATCTTTTTCTTATTATCCCAATAAACCTTGTTGGCTTCAAGGGTCGACTGATTATCCGAAAGGATTTTAACCTTGCCTTCGGCGTATACATCGGTGGTTATTTTATTTACATAACCCCCGTTAGCTGCCAGGAATGATTTTACAGTGCCGTCGGGGTTAAAAAAGGTCATTGCAAGATTGTATAAAAAAATCTCGTTTTTCGGGTTGTACATTTTCGCTTCGCTTGCTCTGAGCTCCCATTCCTTGGTACCTGATAAATTGGCCGATTCATATTTAAAATCTCCCAGTACAAGGTCCGGAAATTCCGTGTTCTTATTAGTCGGATTTTTGAAAATAACAGCGCATGAGCATAATGAGAATATTAGAAATAAATAAACTGTTTTCTTCATTGACCGTCCTCAATATTCTTTGTATTTCAGAGTATCATAGCCGGCCGGGTATAAATAATTATTGAATTTTAGTAGTAATTTTTCTACTCTTATCTTATTATATTAGATATATCGATTTATTGCAAAGAGTTCTTAATAGTTATGAAAAACAAACTTATTTTAAAAGCCCTTGATATATCAGAAAAGGCGGATATAAGCAAGGCTTTCAATCTTCAAAAAAATCTGTCCCGCTTCATAAGGCGGGAAGACGCAATAAAAGGAGTAAGATATATAGCAGGAGTCGATATATCTTACTCGAGGGAAGAATCGTTTTGTTCTATAGTTTTATTGGATAATTATTCAAAGGATAAACCTGTAATCGAAAAAGTTTTTTCCGTTAAAAAAATTTCCTTTCCTTATATTCCAGGTTTGCTTTTTTTTAGGGAATTTCCGGTTTTTTTCGAGTGCTATAAAAAGCTGAAAATCAAGCCCGGGGTTCTTATTTTTGACGGCCATGGTCTTTCCCACCAGAGAATGATGGGGATTGCGACAATGTCGGGAATATTGCTGAACAAGCCGAGCATAGGCTGCGCCAAGTCGCATTTGTTCGGCAACTATACTCAGCCCGGTGAAAAAAAGTTCTCATGCTCGGAGCTTAAGGTCCATGAAACGACAGTAGGTTATGTTCTCAGGTCTAAAGAAAAAGTTAAACCTATTTTCATTTCAACCGGATACGCCGTATCGCCCCATAAAGCCCTTGAAATAGTCTTAGGGCTCATTACAAATTATAAACTGCCTTTGCCGACACATTATGCTCATTATTATAGCGAAGGATATAAAAATTCAACCCGCAAACCCAATGATCCTGACCCGGTATAATGGCAGTTCTAAGAAACGCCCATAAATTACTATTCTGAATATTATCATCCGATAATATTTAGGGTAGTTCCATTAATCGCCCATAAGCTAAAGGTCTTTTCAACAATTGACAACAGGAAAATGCGTATTATAATTTCTAATTATAAAAATCAGAAGAGGAGTCGATGAGAATCAATGTTAAAGAAGCCCTGATGATCTCAGATAAGTATGATTCCGAGGTTCCGATACTCTATCTGTCCGATATACAGATAAAAAACAACAATGAATTCGTGACGATACCAAGGGATACCCCTTTCAACCCCTCCCATTACGAATATCTGGACAAGGCGGGTATCTGCAGTATAGATGTTCAATATAATGAAAAATTGCATGCTAAGCTCATATCGAATTTTCCGGTTACTTATCGTCCGCCCGTGGGTAGAAAGAACGTAATCGAATTCGACAGGTTCATAGATATACTTGAATCGGCAAACGGTTCAAGTAAAAGAAAAAGAAATATAATTTCTCTCTCTGAATTTTACAAAAAATCTCCGGGCCTGACTTACGAGGTAATATTGGGATATGGGGAAAAATTGAACTACAAAAGGTGGAATGAAATAAAATTTAATTTAAATAGAAACGCCTCGATCGACTATAGATTTGATGAATGCGGGATAATCGTTTTTTTCATTTTGAATGCCCTGGATTCTAATTATTCTCAAAATTTCATGAAATTTACTGAACTTGTTTCACTAATAGTCGATAGTAAAAGACTGGATATTATATTCAGTCCGGATTTTGATCCGGAAACTGACGTCTATACCGTAAACGCCAAAGGCGATTTATTAAAATCTTATATAGAGAGCAACGCGTCTCTTATTATCGTCGGAGAAGACCTTAACGAACAATACAAGGATGCGCTCTCACAGGTAAAATTCTATGACCGTTATGCCAAGTTCATGGTCATTAAAAACCCCGAACCGTCAAGAAGAGTGGAAATTCTAACACAGATCAAAAATGTTTACGGTAGCAGGTTATGGGAAGAAAAATAAATCTTGTCCTGGAAGTGTTACCCTTCCTTGAAAATTTAATATGGTTCAATATCAAACGCTTCAGGATATTAAGCTTTTGGAGGATAATGTTTTTTTTGATCAATCTCATGCTTTTTTCAGTCACTTTCCTTACGGTTCCTCAAAGTTTTCTCTATTATATTTTTATTATTGTAAGTTTTTCAAATATGCTTTTTATTTATTCCAGAATTATTTCCCGAACAGACGCCTATATTTTACTTAGGCAGCTAGGCTCATCTTTTATATTTATAATTTTTGATAATATATTCGAAATAATTCTTGTTTTTGTACCTGCGGCCGCTTTTTCCCTTATTTTTTCTTTATATATACGGCCTTCCGCACTTTCTTTCCTTTTTATACTGTTCCAGGCTCTTGTCGTAGTATTGTTTATTCCTATCGTATCATTAATTGTCCTGATCAGGCTCGATAAACAGATCAGGGAAGAGTGAGCTTAAAGAATATGGATATCAAGCTTATACATATATCAAAAAAATACAAATCCGTTGACAATAAGTTTATAAAGAGCCTTGAGAGCGTCAATATCGATATAAATTATGGTAATTATATGTCATTTGTCGGCCCGTCCGGGAGCGGAAAAAGCACACTTCTAAAAATTCTAACGTCAAATCTTAAACCCAGTTCAGGAGAAGTTTTCTGGGGAAAATACAGGATTTCAGCAACACCTCAACAAGAAGTAGCTTATATGAGAAGAACTAAATTCGGAATAATTTTCCAGGATAATCAGTTTATTAACGAACTTTCTGTCGAGGACAATATTCTTCTCCCGCTTGCAATAAACAGTTCCCCTGTAAGATCAAAGTTTAAATATTATAATACTCTTATGGAAAGCCTCAATATTGGGGGTCTAAAGAAAAGATACCCCTTTGAATTGTCCGGAGGGGAAAAAAAGAAAGTGTCAATTGCGCGTTCTCTCATTAATAATCCTGAAATACTGGTAGCCGATGAACCTACTGCAAATCTCGACGAGGCGTCGGCCCGTGAGGTTTTCAATATATTCAGTAATTTGAATAAACTTGGATTAACAATTGTTATTGCTACGCATGATGAAAGATTCGGCAATTATTGCAAAGAGACCTATTATATACGCAGCGGGAAAATCGAGAGTTTCAAGGGAAATACTTAGATTTTAGATTTAAACAAAGGGATTGAAACCGCATATTAAGCCCTGGAGGGTAATCAGCGTTTCAAACCCATTATAAAGGATGATTATGTTTCGAAAATATGCTGTGGCACTATTCATTAATTTCAGTATTCTTGCAGTGATTTTTATTGTGTTTATATACTTCGATATTAATATAAACCGGGCGCTTGAAAAAAATATCCGATCAAGGGTGATTGCGTCATCAGTTTCAAACCTGGTTATACCACGCTACAGGAACTATATTGACTGGGATCCGGGCTTTTATAACGATCAGGATTTGATAAACGATGAAACTAATATAAGCAATGTATTGATCTCTTCAAACTGCTCCGCCGAGCTGTCCTTTTATTCCTATAAAAAATCGTATTATCGATACGAAATCGTTCGTTTTATTCTTGCAGGTAAAATCGATCCCTCTAAATTTTACGTTATAATTTATAAAGATAAGGAAGCGCTAAGCTCTTATTTCGGTCCAATGAAACTAACATTCAGCGGATCCCGGAAGGAAAGTTATGCAAGCTGGATAAGCGGATGGAGGACTGAGACAGGGTCGTTCAGTGCTGTTTTATTTTACCTGGGCAAACCGGTAATAACCAGAAATTTTGAGGTCATTGCAAGAAAGCCTCCAGACTTTAAAAAAACACTAAGCCTTTTGAACCTTGAATATAATCAACCTGTTATTAAGAGAACAATATTTAACAGCCGGTTTAAAAAAATCGATTTTCTGAGCGGCCTTCTAGATTGGATGAATTATGGAAATATTGATGCTTTTTTTACCCTGGCTGGTGAAACAACAGGCTGGGGGAACATTAACAAGGAGAAACCCTGGGAATATTATCCGTTAAAAAACCTCGAGATGATCGGGAAGGAACTCAGCGCCAGCAACAAACTTGTCGGTGCATATATTATGTGTTTCTATACGCCTAAAAACGGTTGGGAAAAAGCGGGGTATAATCCTGCACTTGGCATAAGAAGGGACAATAATAACATAATATTGTCAAGTGGGAATTTTATTTCTTTCAACGATAAAAAAAGATTTGATGATATTGTAAGCCTTGCAAAATATTTGAACAATCTAGATTATGTCGATTTTATAGGTTTTGATTTTTTGCGTTTCGGGGAATTGACGGGATATGAGAATGCAGATGAATTTACCCGTGATATGAATGTTGAAATTCCTTCCGGATGGGAGAGTTATACGCTTTCAGATAAGATTATATGGCTTGGCCGAAGGCTGCAGGATAATGAAAATTCAGCTATAAAAGAACAATGGAATCTCTGGATAGCCCATAAAACCGCCGATTTTATTTACAGGGTAAGAAAGGCTGCGGGAATAACAAAACCCATATGGGTATTTACATTGGGCTGGGATCATGGCAGGGAGCATGGCCAGGACCCGTTCTTTTTTCAAGATGCAGGAGTATTCGCGGATTTTGTAATGTTGTACGAGGCTTCTCCCGATATGTTCGAAGCAATGAAAAAAAGCTGGGCCGGTTACCTCTCCGATGAGAAATTAAATTATATACCAGGCAACCAGATTGACTCCATCATTCTCAAATCATGTCATGGAAACAATCCTGTAGAAGAATATTATTACAGGCTCAAATTGGCCGCTCATTATTCTCCGAATTTCTCAAAGGGTGTTTTTATTCATGATATATCAAGAGCATTCTGGGGCAGGTTAGGAGATTATTCTTATCTTGAATGGCTTGTTTCCGGGTTATCAAGCTCCAGTTATACTCGCTGGTTAAATAATGAAATTCCATTTCACATAGAAATTCTTACAAATGAAATATTAACCGGCATCTCCGGCTTTTCGGACATTCCGGTCAGGATTCAAATAAATCCTGCCGCACTGCCGCTTCTGGCCGGGAAAATAATGACGATTGAAAATGTTGGAGATAATATTAATCAAAAGATTGACATTTCAAAAAAAACTAATATAATATTAACAGTTAGAATGAATTCAAAGATAGGTAAGATTCATTGGCTTGGGCTTTGCTCCAGAATCGACGGCTATCCTCCTTATTTTGCTTTCGAATACATTAAGAAAAGCAATATAAATATAGCTCTAAGCAAAAATCCGAAAGTGTCCAAAAATTACTAAGGACGCATCTAAAAACCTTCGGATAGGAAGCGTCCATAGGGCATGCACATAAAGATAAAAAGTAAGTTTTTGCAGGAAGGCTGATATTCTTGTTTATTAGAACTGCCCTAAGGCATTTTCTTTTATAATAATCATAATTATCAATTCGGTAAGGGGAATTTAACTCGCTTGTATACACTTTCCAGAGCTTGTAAAATTTTAATACATTGTTACTATTTGGAATTATTAAATTTCCCTATCTGATTTTATAAAAAAATTACCCTAAGAAGGAGTTTGTTATGCCAAAAAGGATAAGGCTGAAAAACGGCAATGATGTTGACGAAAAATCAACAGAATCTTCAGAAAAAACTGTTCAGGATATTGAGGATAATAAAAATAATGTATTCAGCTCATATATCCATACCAATGATCCCGAAGAGGTAATGAAGCAGATATTTACAGATGACAAAAGAATTTATATAAACAAGCTGAAACAGCTTTCAATAACCGAACTTACAATAATAGCCGAACAGCTGAAAATCGATAACTACGAGTCCATGCACACTCAGGAAATGGTTTATCAAATACTTAGAAAGCATGCCGATAATGACGGTATAATTTACGGCGGCGGCATACTTCAAGTTATCGAGGGCGGCTTCGGGTTTCTGCGTTCTCAAAGATACAATTTTTTACCAAGTTCGGATGATATATATGTTTCACCGTCTCAAATTTCTCTCTTTAAATTAAGAACAGGCGATACTGTCGAGGGCCATATCCGCCCTCCAAAAAGGACTGAAGAAGAAAAATTTTTCGCCCTTCTCAGAATAGAAAAAATTAACGATAAATCCCCTGAAGAAGCAAGAAGAAGGACTCTCTTTGATAACCTTACTCCTTTATTTCCAGAGCAGAAATTCAAACTTGAGGTGGAATCGGATGAAATAGCAATGAGGATTATGGACCTTTTCACTCCTATCGGAAAGGGCCAAAGGGGCCTCGTAGTCTCCCCGCCGAAGGCTGGAAAAACCGTTTTATTAAAGAAAATAGCAAACAGTATTACAACGAACCACCCCGAAGTCCGGCTGATAATTTTTCTTGTAGACGAAAGACCCGAAGAAGTCACAGACATGCAGAGGTCCGTTCAGGCGGAAGTATTGAGCTCAACCTTCGACGAACCGGCATCTAAACATGTGCTTGTTGCCCAGATGGTTCTTGAAAAAGCAAAACGCCTTGTTGAAAGCGGATATGATGTAGTTATATTGCTGGATTCGATAACAAGGCTTGCCAGGGCTTATAATCAGGTTGAACCCGCCAGCGGTAAAGTTTTATCCGGCGGAATCGATTCAAACGCACTGCATAAACCCAAGAAATTTTTCGGTGCGGCCAGAAACATAGAAGAGGGCGGCAGCCTTACTATTGTTGCCACAGCCCTTGTTGATACGGGAAGCAAGATGGACGAAGTTATTTATGAGGAATTCAAGGGTACAGGCAATATGGAAATCCATCTTGACAGGAACCTTTCCAATATCAGGATATTCCCGGCTATCGATATTAAACTTTCAGGTACCCGAAGGGAAGATCTTCTCCTGTCTAACGATTCCCTTGAAAAGATAAGAATGCTGCGGAAAGTCTTCGCGTCGATGCCGAACGAGGAGATCATACCCAAATTGACGACCGCTATGAAAAAGACTGAGAAAAACGAGGAATTCCTCAACAACATGCAGTACTTCTCAAAGGATTGAATCTAAATACCGTTTAATCTGCCATATACTGTTAAATCATATATTAATCCATCTCATCTGTGCCATCTGTGGTTAGATTTTTGACTAAAATCACAAAATATATTAATATATAGTATTATATTTCAGGAGCACCTAAATGAAAGAGGGCATTCATCCCAAACTCTTCGATACAAAAGTAAGATGCACATGCGGAAACGAATTTGTCATACAGACAGTCGTTCCTGAAATTAACGTTGAAATTTGTTCAAAATGTCATCCCTTTTATACCGGCCAGAAGAGAATAGCTGAAAGGGGCGGTATGGTTGACAGGTTCAAGAAGAGATATAACATAAAATAATCCATAAAAAAGATGAACGGCCATATTGAAGAAGCTTTATCTGTAAGCGCTGTGGCTAAATTCATTTATTCGATCATATCTCAAAACATCTCGCCGATATGGATAAGAGGCGAGATATCAAATCTAAAGATCCAGCAAAACGGCAACGTTTATTTCAATCTCAAGGACAGTGAATCAAAACTTAACGCCATGATAATGGCAAATTCCGGGGCCTGTTCAATGGTTCCCGGGTTAAAAAACGGACTGGAATTACTCATCCATGGCAGAGTTTCTTATTATAAAAAAGAGGGTTATATCACCCTTTTTGTAGACGAAGCGGAGTTTATAGGCGAGGGTCTTCTTAAGCAGAAATTCGACGAACTGAAAAACAGGCTTGAAAAAGAAGGTCTTTTCGACATGGCCCATAAAAGGAAAATACCGGAATATCCTCAATATGTCGGAGTCATAACTTCCAGGAGCGGGGCTGCTATCCAGGATATCCTGAATGTTATTAACCGCAGGTTCAGCGGGGTTCACATCGTACTTTTTTCGGCTTCGGTCCAGGGCGATTCGGCTAAGGATGAAATAGTCCGGGTAATTAAAATTGCCAATAAATTTGCGGGAGATATCCTGGATGTGCTCATTGTAGGAAGAGGGGGAGGTTCTCTTGAGGATCTGTGGTGCTTCAATGAAGAATCTGTGGCAAGGGCAATTTACGATTCAGGGATACCTGTCATTTCCGCCGTTGGCCATGAGATAGATTATACTATTTCAGATTATGTAGCCGATCTCAGAGCTCCGACCCCTTCTGCGGCTGCGGAATTGGTTGTAAAAGATAAAAAAGACATTATAAGGCACATTACAATGCTAAAAGATAGAGTAGAAAGGCTTTTCAATGCTCAATACGATTCGTTAAAGAATTTCCTCGAAATCAGGGGTAAAAACGCTTTAAAAAGGCTCTTTCAGGATCAGCTGTCAGACCTCGGCCTGTCTCTTGAAAATCTAAATATACGATTTTTAAATAATTTTAATAATTACCTTAACCAGGCTAAAAACTCCGTTCATTATTATAAAGGGAAACTTGAAACTCTGCATCCCTATAATACTCTTAAAAGGGGGTATTCTATCACGTACCGTTATAATGATAACGGCACAAAGGACCTCATCAATTCGATAAAAGAAATTTCTCCCGGAAATACGATCAATACGCTAATCCGTGATGGAGATTTCGATTCCCATGTCTAATCGTATTCATGGATAAACAGGAACTTCGCATCCAGTTTATATTCTTTTACATCGAAAGTAATGAGAAGGGGGAGCTGATCCTGCCTTTCAAGGTAAATTGCGCCGAAGGTAAATAGGGTAGCCTTGTATTTCTTTCCCTGATATGTAAACTCCAATATATAAGGAGTTTCTTTTGTAATAGTTACGTTTGGAAGTTCCGCTTGCGATATCCTGGCTCCCTGCCAGACAAAGCCCTTAAATGGAAATACCACTTCACGGTAACTAAATCCGAAACTAAGCGATTGCATAAATATAAAAAGAATGATGGGAAGAAGCATCGTCCTGATACTCATAATAAGCCTCCTACTTAAACTAAATATATAATAATTCGATTTATAAACGGTGTCAATAGCAAAATTGAAATTACTTCAGTCAACAGTCGAAAGTCGACAGACAACGCAACTTCAGACTACAGGCTGATGACTGCAGACTAACGTTATATTGATATTTCCGATGCAGCGCCTTAAAATAATAAATGGAGATTTTCGGATGGATTACAAGGTTACAGCAAGGAAATGGCGGCCCCAGTTATTCAGCGAGGTTATCGGCCAGGAAAATTTAATTAAAACAATCCAAAATTCCCTGTCAAGCGGCCGTATTCCCCATGCTTTCCTGTTCTCGGGGGTCAGAGGAGTAGGGAAAACTACTACCGCCAGAATTATTGCCAAATCCCTGAACTGCCGCAATCCTGAAGGTTTGGAGCCATGCAACAAGTGTTCTTCCTGCATCGAAATAACAAACGGTTATTCGCTCGATGTAATTGAAATAGACGGGGCTTCCAACAGGGGTATCGATAATATACGGGAACTGAAGGATACCGTTCTTTATATGCCGCTTTCAGGAAAATATAAGGTCTATATTATTGACGAAGTCCATATGCTTACAAACGAGGCTTCTAACGCCCTTCTTAAGACGCTTGAAGAGCCTCCTTCTCACGCAGTGTTCATCCTTGCGACTACAGAAGCTCACAAGGTTATCCCCACTATAAAATCACGATGCCAGCATTTTGTTTTTAAAAAAATATCATCAAAGAGTATAGTCGATCAACTGAAAAAAATAGCATCAGATGAAAAGATCAAATATACCGAAGACGGTCTTTTTTTAATTGCAGACTCGGCGGACGGTTCCATGAGGGATGCCGAGAGCGTTTTTGACCAGATATCGATTTATTCAGACGGCGATATTACCGAGAAAAGGGTTTCAGAACTTCTTGGAATTCCGGACGCTCATTATTTTATCGAGCTGATAGAATCGGCAAAGACCGGGGATATTATCAGGATGCTGAAAATGACTGAACTGTATTGCCTGAATGTCGGCGATATTAAAATATTCACAATGAACATGATATCTTTCCTTAAACAGGGCGTTTTAATAAAAAAACTGCCCTTTGACGATGAATTGCTGGATATAACTGAAAAAAAATACAAAGAATTGAAGGTATTTTTTGAAGATCTATCACAGCAGGAACTCATCAGGATGATCAATATTTTTGTTGAGTTATATTCAGGCCTGAAAGGCGATTCCAGCGAGCGTTTTTTACTTGAAACAGCCCTGTTCAAAATGATGGACTATAAAAATATAGTTCCTCTGGGTGATTTAAAAAATGAAATAATCGCTCTGCTCAATTCTGAAAGAAAGGGGACAGGGGCCGATAAACAGACGGGGGATACTCCGGACAGGGAAAAAAATGAGCTTTTAAATACACTTGCATCAAGTCCGGTTTCAAAATCTATGCTTCATTCCGTCGAACATATAGATGTATCCGGTGAAAATATGTCCGTTTATATAAACGATCTGCATTGTTATGAATATCTTGAAAAGAACAAAAAGGAAATCGAGACGGAATTAATAAAACGTACTGCTAAAAACATCCGTTTAAACTTTAGACTGAACAAGGATGGAAAACCGCCCTTTGAAAAGGAGGAGACTGAAATCCGTTCCGGCACAGAAACGGAAAAGGAAAAAGAGAAAGAAAAACCTCAAATAGTAAACGATATAGTCAATTTATTCGACGGTAAAATACTGTAATATTAAAACAAGGGAGGAGCTTTATGCCTGGTATAAATAACCTTAAGGATATGACAAAATTCAAAAAGATGGCGGATGATACAAAAAAAATCATGGAAGAAATACGGGCAACCGGCGTTTCAAAAAAGGGTTATGTGAAAATTACGCTTGATGGAGAAAAAGGACTGAAAAACATAGAGTTTTCAAGCAATGCAATGAAAACAACACCCGATGATTTATCAAAATGCGCGAAAGAAGCCCACAGGGCTGCGGCCAAAGAGGTTGATAAAATCGTTAAAAAACAGATGAAAAATTCAGGCCTTTCAAATTTCCTGCTTGGAAAATAGTAAATGTTTTCAGAGGCGCTAAATTCCTTTATTGCCGCTTTTTCAGAACTTCCGGGGATAGGCCGCAGATCCGGCGAACGGATCGCTTATTATCTTCTTACCCGGAGTGGTGATTTATCTGCCAAACTATCGTCTGCAATAGATAATCTGAAGAAAAATACCCTTGTATGCGGCGTCTGTGGAAATTTATCGGATTATGATCCATGCTCTATATGTACCGACCCGGGTAGGGACAAGACAACCCTCTGCATTGTGGAAAGCCCGGCAGATATTTACCATCTTGAATCGACGAATATATACAAGGGACAATACCATTCTCTCGGCGGTGTGCTTTCACCTCTTAACGGCGTAACCCCCGATGATCTTAACATTAAAAGTCTTGTTTCAAGGCTGAGATCCGGCCCATTTAAGGAAATAATTTTCGCCACCAGCGCTACGACAGAAGGGGACGCTACGATTTTATATATTAAGGATTTGCTTAGCGGCGAGAAAGTAACTTTTTCACACCTGGCAAGAGGAATATCCGTAGGAATGAGCATTCAATACGCTGGTAATAAGAGCCTGACTGAAGCAATGAGGGGGAGGGAAAAGTTAATTGACTAATTTAAAATATAAAGCTATAATAATTATATCCTTATTTTCTTTATTTATATGGAATTGAAAATGTTTAAAATAGGCGAGAGAGTTTTTTATCCCTATCATGGCGCAGGTGAAATCCAGGGAGTTGAAGAAAAGGAATTTCTTGGATTAAAGAGGACATATTATATCATCCGTTTTCCCTTGACTGAAACAACAATAATGGTTCCTTCGGATAACACTAAAGAACTCGGCCTTAGAGACATCGCCAAACCCAGAGATATAAAAAGATGCCTTGAAGTCATTTCATCTCACAGCAGTGAAATCGATGAGGATTGGAAAATCCGTTACAAAAAACACCAGGATATGCTTAAATCGGGAACGATCGTAGAGGTTTCAATGGTCATTAAAAACCTCTTTAACAGGAACCAGGTCAAGGAATTATCCACAACCGAAAAAAAGCTTTACAACACGGCTCTTAATATGCTTGTCAGCGAGATAGCTCTTTCAGTCGGTAAAAACCAGGAGGATGTCAAAGGCGAAGTATTCCGCCTTTTAAACGATTCTTCAAAATAAGGGCTTGTATTTCATACGGCAAAACATGAATCCAACTTAACATAATATATCTTATAGGAAATTGAATATGGCGATTTCAAAAGTGTTTTTATTCGCCCTGATATCAATGTTTGTTCTTCAAAAATCGCTATCATATTCCAGTATCGGCATTGAAAAGGAAGAGATTTCCACCCTTTCAAATTCAATGGCTAACGGTAATTATTTTACTACTAATTCCGGCACGACAAATTCCCAATTAAATACTATAACTGAACCGGAACTTCCGAACAGTTATCTAAGCTCGGGAAAGATTGAAAATATAAAACCTGAAACCGTGCCGAGAAGAATGGACCTCATTTACTGGATCGCCATGCCCGCAATTTATTATTTTACAATAACTATAATGTACACAAAAAACGAGCTGGTTTTTAATAATATTAACGTTGACAATGCCGATATGAATTATGTTTATTTGAATACGTTTATGATTCCGCTTGCCGCGGCTTATTTTGATTATTTATACCTGGATGATCAATACAGGCTGAAAGCAAAGACATTCGGCATGAATAATAACAGCGACTTATTATTAGTCTTCCTTCCGGTCATATATTATGAATTTTAAGGGATCTTTTAAAAATGAACGTTTTAGTCGTTAACTGGAGGGATATTTACAATCCTGAAGCCGGAGGGGCCGAAGTTCATATAGATGAAATCCTTAAAAGGAAGCCGGGAAGCTGGAACGTTGATTTTGTTTCAGCAATGTTTAAAAATTCTCCGCCGGAGGCAGAGACCCCGGATTATAAAATCTACAGGATACAGAATAACTTTTTTTTTAATTTTAATTTCAAAAATTACTACAACAGGGTCCTTTCAAAAAATAAATACGACCTGATAATCGACGACATATCGAAAATTCCTCTTGCGATACCCGGATATGTGAAAAACATTCCTGTAATAGCGGTAATTCATCATATTCATGGAAGCAGCCTTTACAGCGAACTGAATCCTCCCGCGGCATTTTATGTTTCATCGATGGAGAGGTATTTTTTAAGATATTATATAAATAGTCCGGTAATCGCTGTTTCCGAAAGCACAAAAAACGAATTGCTGGGCCTTTACCCTTATAAGAAAATTTCAGTTTCGAATAACGGCATAGATTATGATATCCTGAGCCGTGGATTTAAAATAAACGATCAAAAGGCCCCTATTCTTCTCTCCCTGGGCAGGTTGAAAAGATATAAAAGGATAGATCATATAATCCGTTCGTTCGCCATTTTAAAGAATAAAAAAAGTACTGCGGAATTATGGATAGCCGGCAAGGGAAGCGATGAAAAGCGTTTAAAAAAGATGACCGAGAACCTAGGATTAAGCGATTCCGTCAAGTTCCTGGGTTTTATAAGCGATAAGGATAAAATTTCAGTATTCTCAAAATCAAAAATTTTCCTGATCGCTTCGGAAAAGGAGGGATGGGGAATATCCGTACTTGAAGCTAACGCGGCGGGGCTGCCGGCTATAGGTTATGATGTTGAAGGCTTGAGGGACTCCATTAAGGACGGTTATTCGGGTTATCTGGTCAGGAATAACGATATCGGACAATTCGCGGAAAAAATCACCGGCATTCTCGACGACGAAGGTCTTGCCCTGAAATTGGCCAGCCAGGCCAATAACTGGGCCAGGGGATTTTCCTGGGACAATATGGCTCTTAATTTTTACAGGATTATCAGGGAAAAATATGGAATATTATTTTGACGCTCTTGAATTTAACCTGTTAATACCTATAATTGAAAAATATATAAAAACTTATCCGGGTAATAAGGAACTTCAAGCGATAAAGAGGGTTTTGCCGGCGGAGGCGGCCCGGCAAGAACTTATCCTGACCGAGCAGATGGCCCAGTTATTAAAATTCGATTCCTCGATCTCTTTCGAGGAATTGTCCGATATCGGGGAATCTCTGGATAATTCATCCATAAACGGCTTTGCACTTGGAACCGATGAAATTCTTGAAATAAAAAAAAGCATAGTTATCCTGAAAGACATTGAAGCATCCCTGGCCCCCTATTCTGAAAAATATCCCGGGCTTAATTCTCTTTTTAATGGGGCGCCGGACTGCGGCGGCCTGAGGCAGGCCATTGCGCGCGTTATCGACGACAGCGGAACGGTACTCGACAGCGCCTCGGCCGAACTTTCCAGGATAAGAAAAAGAAAGTCTTCGGTAAGAACGGATATTCATTCCTTTATGTCTTCCCTGCTTGAAAAAAAATCCTTCAAGGAAATTGTTCAGGAAAACTATATCACTATAAGGGAGGACAGGTTTGTTGTGCCGATAAAGGCTCAGCATAAGAATAAGCTCAAATCGGAATTTAATTACATAGTCCATTCTTTTTCAAAATCCGGCGAAACCGCATTCATTGAACCAGGCGGAATTATCGAATTGAATAATGAAATTGTTGAGATCGACGGCCAGGAAGCCCTTGAAATCAACAGGATCCTGCAGAATTTGACTCTTCTCATAAGGGATAGAAGTGATGCGCTTCGGACTGTGTCCGGCCTCATAGGCAGGATCGAGATTATATTCGCCAAGGCTAAATTTGCGATTGAAATGGACTGCAGTTTTCCGGAAATCAGGACTGATAAGGCATGCCTTAGGCTGCGAAAGGCCCGCCATCCGCTCCTGGGCGGACAATCGGTGCCGATAGATATTGAAGTCGGCTTTAATAACCGGGGCCTTATTATTTCAGGGCCTAACGCGGGCGGTAAAACCGTCGCCTTAAAATGCGCGGGACTGCTTAGTTTAATGGCGTTATGCGGAATTCCCATCCCTGCGGACAGATCGTCGCAGATCGGTTATTACACTGGCATTATGGCCGAAATCGGCGACGAGCAAAGCATCTCATTAAATCTTTCAAGTTTTTCAGGCCATATTTTAAAAATTGCGAAAATTTTAAGCGTCTGCGGGCCCTCTACCCTTGTCCTTATAGATGAAATCGCCTCTTCTACTGAACCGAGGGAGGGAGAGGCCCTCGGGAGGTCGATAATCCGCTACCTCCTGGACAAAGGTGCGGATTTTATCATTACAACCCATTTTCAGGCCCTGAAAGAGATCCCGTATACCGATGACAGGGTTAAAAACGCATCGGTGGATATAGACGAGGAAAAACTCATTCCGCTTTATACACTGAGGACAGGATCCACCGGGTCGAGTTACGCTATAAGGATCGCGAAAAAATACGGGCTCGACGATACGATCATTAAAGACGCCGAGGATTACATCGAGCAAAAGAATTCCTCGCCTGAGGCTTTAATGAAAAGACTTGAGATTGAACGGAACGAACTTTCAAAAAAACGAGACATTACAGAAAAACATATGGAAGAAAGCCGTACTTTGAAAGAATTTTATCAAAAACTCCTTGACGAACTGGAATCGGAAAAGAGGGAACTGCATAAAAAGGGCATATTGAAAGCGAGGAAAGAACTTGACGAGGTATTGAATAAAATTTCGGGCCTGAAGGAGGAATTAAAAAAAAGGGACTCCGAGGCTTTAAAAAAGGCAAGACAGGGGGTGCAGGAGGCCGAAACCATACTTGACAAAACGGAAGAGCTTATTGTCAGGGAAGAGAGAATCCACCCGGCTGATATTTCAAAAGGCATGAACGTTTTTGTAGGTGGACTCAACAAGGAGGGGTACATAGAGGAAATCCTAGGGGACAGGGTAAAGGTCAGGCTCGGAATACTGAGTGTAACGGCTGAATTGGGCGACATATACGAGGCAAAAAACAAGGCGCGTGGAGAAAAGGCTGCATCGTCATCCGGCAAACCGGCGCTGCAGCAGGGTGAAATGATTTCAATAGACGTAAGGGGGAAAACAGCCGAAGAGGCCCTTAAAATAGTGGAAAAGAGCATTGATACGGCTTTTATGAAAGGGTCGTCCTATCTTTCGATAATCCATGGCAAGGGAGAGGGCATTTTAAAAAAGGAAATATGGAAATACCTGAGGGAGCTGGACAATGTCCGGAGTTTCGATTACGCCAGGCCCGAAGAGGGCGGCCAGGGCAGGACTATTGTTTTATTTAAATAATCCACAGATATTGCAAATGACGCAGATTCGATAAAAAATATATTTCTTCCTTTTGTCAATAATGATTGATGTCGAAGTAATACCGCATCATAACGCCCGACTTTAATCTGGATAATCTGTGGTTTCAACCCCGTTCATGCCCTGCTTTTCAGATAGCCTATGATAAAACCGTCTATGTCCCCGTCCATGACTATCTGGACGTTTTTATTCTCAATCCCTGTGCGGTGGTCTTTTACAAGCGTGTAAGGCTGAAAGGTGTAACTGCGGATCTGGCTTCCCCACTCTATGGACTTTTTTTCCGGCATGTTTTTCAGCTTTTCAGCTTCCTGTTTTTCAAGTTCGAGTTCGTAAAGCTTGGACCGGAGCATTTTCATAGCCATTTCGCGGTTCTGGAGCTGCGACCTCTCTATCTGGCAGGCTACAACAGTACCTGTAGGCAAGTGAGTGATCCTGACGGCGGATTCCGTTTTATTAACGTATTGCCCCCCGGCCCCGCTCGCCCTGTAAGTGTCTATCTTGAGATCTTTGGGATCTATATCGAGATTAATAGTTTCATCCACTTCGGGAGATACCCCAATGGAGCAGAAAGAGGTTTGCCTCTTGTTATTCGCATTAAAGGGGGAAAGTCTCACAAGGCGGTGAATACCGTTTTCAGCCTTTAAAAGGCCGTATGCGAACCGCCCCTTGATGAAAAGCGTGGCGTCTTTTAAACCGGCGACTTCCCCCGGCTCATAATTGACCAATTCAAGGGAAAAACCCTTTCTTTCCGACCATCTCTGGTACAGGCGCAAAAGCATTTCAGCCCAATCCTGGGATTCCGTCCCTCCGGCACCTGGGTGGATATTGAGGAAAGCGTTATTTGCGTCGAATTCCCCCCTGAACATCATTACCGTTTCAAGCTCCGAAAGGGTTTTCAGAAGTTTTTCATATTCATCCCCGACACTGTTCATCATACCGGTTTCGTTGTCGTTCTCGGCAAGTTCCGCCATTTCGACAAGGTCAGAGATCCTCGGCTTTAAATCCAGCCATCCGGCCAGTTCCCTTTCAAGGGCCGATGATTTCGACGAAAGCTCAGAGGAAAGCTTATGGTCGGTCCAGGCTTTTTCGTCGTTAAGGCTATCTTTCAGTTTATCGAGCCGTATCAATTTTTCATCGATCTCAAAGATGCCTCCAGTCTTCCTGGAGTTCTCTTAGCAATTCCCTGCATTTATCGGAGAGAGCGCCCATGTTTTACCTACCTTTCCCCAATAATATATTTTTAAAATCATCGACTGTCAAGCTGACAGGATTATTCTTATTTTCGGCCTTTTCTGCCATATTATCTATATCGCCCTTCTTTAAACCTAAATCACCTATCTCCGGAATATTGAGGCTTTCCGCCGTTTCTTTTAAATATTCGGACAAAAGGGAACATCCGGCCTTGATATCTATCGACTGTTGTCCCGAGAGTATGAAACCTGCCCTGGCGTATTTCTCAAGCGCCTGATTATCCCCGGCGGAAAACAGTTTTTCGATATTATAATCCGTAACCCTGGATAAAAGAACGGCGCAAATTGTGCCATGGGGTATGTCGAAGGACCCTCCGATTACGCCTGCAAGCCCATGAACCGGTCCGAGGCCGGCGTTTGCCAGTGCGGTTCCCGAAAGAAACGCCGCGTATGCCAGGTTAGACCTGACTAAAATGTCGTATGATTTATCGGTACAGGCATGGATCAGGGTTTTACCGCCGTGCATTGAGATTCCCTTGAGAGCAAGGGCGTCTGATAGAAACGAGGATTCCGAGGATACAAAACTTTCTATGAGCTGCGTCAGCGCGTCCATTCCGCAGGCAGCCGAAATTTCCGGCGGGCAGCTTAAAGTCAGAGCGGGATCTATTATGGCAATATCCGGAACGAGATTGTCATGATGCAAAGATTTTTTCCAGCCTCCCGGCCCCGGCTTTGTCAATACCGAATTTTTAGTCGCTTCGCTACCGGTTCCCGCGGTTGTAGGAACCGCCATGAAAGGAACTTTCACTCCGTTATGTTTCTTCGGGTTAGTTCCGGCAATATAATCCGCAACATTCCCTGTTTGAGGGATCATTCCGGAAACAGCCTTGCCGGCGTCTATAACGCTTCCCCCGCCGATTGAAACTACCGCGTTGATATTTCTTTTCCTGTAATATTCCGCAGCTTCATCGATAAAATCAGTAGTAGGTTCTCCGCTTACTTCCAATTCAGAATAAATTATATTTCTTTTTCCCAGGTCTTTATATAAGGCGTCCCTGAAAGGCGATTTTTTGAAGGATGAAACTCCTGTGATAATAAGGATATTATCGCCTATGCCGTCGATTATGCCTGCCAGCCTTGAGGACGAGCCCGCCCCGAAAACCACCCTTGGATTAAAGAAATAATCATAAATATCTGCTTTCATAAAATCAACCTATAGATATTCCCACAGGGCAATGATCCGACCCTGGAATTTCTTTGAGAATAAAACTGTCTTTAACTTTTGAAAAGAATTCCATGTTAACGAAAACGTAATCTATCCTCCACCCTATGCCCCTCTCCCGGGCCCTGAAGCGGTAAGTCCACCAGCTGTATCCGGCGCTTTGAGGGTAGAAAGCCCTGTAAGTGTCGATATAGCCATGAGAAACGAATTTATCCATCCATGCCCTTTCTACCGGCAAAAAACCGGAGCGGGTCTCGTTTTCCCTGGGATTTTTAAGGTCTATGTCGTTATGGGCCGTGTTAAAGTCGCCCATGATAACCAGATTTTCCCCCGAATTTTTCAATTTATCGGCGTAATCGAGGAAAGAATCATAAAAACGGAGCTTATACGAAAGCCTTTCATCGTCCATCTGTCCGTTGGGGTAATAAATATTAAAGAGAGTAAAAGGGATGGGCAGATCTTCGTAATGTGAAATAATTATCCTTCCCTCCTCGCTGAATTCGTTATTCCCGAATCCCTTCTCAAACTTCGACGGCTTTATCTTAGATAACAGCAATGTGCCGCTGTACCCCTTTCTCTTGGCAGGGTTCCATACGGTATTATAGCCTTCCGCAAAACCGGGAAAATCTTTTTCCACCTGTTCCTGAGTTGCCTTGATTTCCTGAAATCCGATAATGTCGGGATCAAGCCCTTTTATCGTTTCTTCAAGGCCGTTCTTCAGGCAAGCCCTGATGCCGTTGACGTTCCAGGATAAAATGAGGATCATTTATATTCTCCTCCATCATGCTACTTTATCTTTGACAATTCATCAAATCTTCATTAAACTAATTTAAATGATGCGCATAAGGGGTTTTCATGAATCCACCTTCCAGCCGGACTCTTGATGAGCAAATGAAGATCTTATCCAGGGGCGTAGTAGAGATTATACCGGAAGAAAAATTAAAAGAAAAATTAAAAAAATCAATAGCATGGGGAAAGCCTTTAAAGATTAAATTCGGCGCCGATCCTTCAGCCCCGGACATCCATCTCGGACATACCGTTCCTTTGAGGAAATTAAGGCAGTTCCAGGAGCTCGGGCATGAAATCTATTTTCTTATAGGGGATTTTACCGGAATGATAGGCGATCCTACTGGAAAATCCCAGACAAGAAAGCGCCTTACCAGGGAAGAGATCCTCAAAAACGCCGAAACTTATAGATCGCAGATTTTTAAAATACTCGACCCTGAAAAAACAAGGGTTGTGTTTAACAGCGACTGGTGTTCAAAAATGTCCTTCGGCGATGTCCTTGAACTCACCGCTCATTACACGGTTGCAAGGCTCCTTGAAAGAGAGGATTTCAGCAGAAGGTATAAGGACGGAAAACCAATTTCGATGATCGAATTCATGTATCCGCTAATACAGGGTTATGATTCTGTTGTTCTCAATGCCGATGTGGAGATAGGCGGAACCGATCAGAAATTCAATCTGCTTGTCGGCAGAGACCTTCAGGGAGAATACGGCCAGGAAGAACAGATCGTATTGACATTACCCCTTCTGGAGGGCACTGACGGCGTTAACAAGATGAGCAAATCGCTTGGGAATTATATAGGGATCAGCGAACTGCCCGGGCAGATATTCGGAAAGATTATGTCCATACCGGATAATATGATAATAAAATATTTCGAACTTTTGACGGATGTTCCGATGGAAACGATAAAAAAATACGCCGAAAGCATGAAACAAGGCCGGAACCCCAGGGAATTCAAAGTAATACTGGCTGAAACGATAGTAAGCGATTATTATTCCGAAGAAGAAGCGCAAAATGCATTGATAGAATTTGAAAGGGTTTTCAAGGACAAGGGGATTCCGGATGAAATTGAGGAATTTCCCCTCGGAAGAGAAATGAAATTAATAGAAATTCTTGTCGAATCCGGTACGGTTCCATCGAAAAGCGAAGTCAGGAGACTATTGAATCAGAACGCTGTATCCTTGATGCCACATCCCGGAGATTCAGATCAAAATTCTATATCAACTTTAAAAAATGAGAACGAGTTATTTTATCCGGGCAAACATCCGAAGGGGCTGATAATAAAAGTAGGCAAAAGAAAATTTCTCAGGGTCAAATGATCCGGGGGGACTCATGATACTTCAGGGAATCGATCTGTTCATGGATCTCATCATGAAATCCGATTATATCGTATCTCTGACCGGTGCCGGTATTTCTACAAATGCAGGAATTCCGGATTTCAGGGGCCCTAACGGTCTTTATTCAAAGAATGATATGCCCGCAGATAAATTATTCGACATCGATTACTTTAAAAAAAATCCTGAACTTTTTTACGATCATTTCAGCGAACTGGCTGAAATGTTTGTGAATGCAGCCCCGACAAAGGGGCACCAATTTTTAAAAAAACTTGAAATTCTCGGAAAGTTAAAAGCTGTAATAACTCAAAATATAGACGGACTTCATAAAAAAGCGGGAAATTCGAATGTAATAGAACTTCATGGAAATTTCGATAAGTTTTCCTGCATCGACTGCAATAAAGAAGTTCTTTCGGGCACTTCCCAATATCTGGAAATAATAAAGGGGATGAAAAGCAAAATAGTGCCAAGGTGCTATAACTGCGGGGGGATTATAAAACCCAATGTTGTCTTTTTCGGAGAATATGTACGCGATCTGGAAAAAGCACTTACGGAAATACAAAAATCTGATCTCATGATAACGATGGGAACTTCCCTGACTGTCTACCCGGCTTCAACGCTGCCCTCCTATTTACCGGACGGATCGAAGCTTGTTATTATAAATGAAATGGAAACACCTTTCGATTCAAAGGCAAAAGTAGTACTGCATGAGGATATCGAAAAAGTCGTTGATAAACTTCAAATTTTTTAATGGGGAAAAAATGCAGAACGAATCGATTCTTATAGTCGAGGATGAGGTTCTTGTAGCGAAGAACCTTCAAAACATACTGATATCCCATGGCTTCGATGTTCCTTTTATATGTGATAACGGTAAGGACGCTATAGAGAAAGCGAGGGAATTAAAACCGTCTATAATCCTTATGGACATTATGCTCAAAGGCAAAATGGACGGTATCGACGCCGCCGAATATATTTATAACAGGCTGAACATTCCTGTTGTTTTCTTAACGGCTTACGGTGATGAAAACACCCTTGAGAGGGCAAAATCCGCCGAACCTTACGGCTATCTCCTGAAACCTATTTCCGACAGCATACTTAAGACAACTATAGAGATGGCTATTCAGAAACACAGGCTTGAAAAAAAAGTACGCGAAAACGAGGAATGGCTTTCATTTATACTCAAGAATATCGACTATGCCGTTCTGGTCATAAGAAGCGACCTTATCGTGAGTTTTGCCAACCCTGCCGCCGAGTCGCTTCTTTCTAAAGAGCAGGAAGAAATAATAAATAAAAATATAAAGGATATTTTCAGCCTTATGGAATCCGATAAAAATGTAAATATTGAAGATATGATCAAAAAAATCAGGGATAAAAAAGAAAAATTTGAATTTTTTTCACGATACTTTCTTATTTATAATGATAGTAATAAGATTCCTATTGATGGAAGCGCAATGCCGTTATGGAGCGATTCCGGCTCCTTCGGAGGGATTATTTTAATGATGCGGGATATAAATCTGCAAAAAAAAATTGAAAATGAAATGCTCAGGTTTGAAAAACTTGAATCGTTAAGCATGCTTGCCGGGGGGATAGCCCATGATTTCAACAATATGCTCACAGTAATCATGGGAAACCTTGCCCAATGCAGGCAGAAAGATATAAACGCCGATGAGCTGGATAATTATCTCGATGAATCTTCAAATGCCATCCTCCGGGCAAAAGAACTCACTCACCAGCTTATGTCATTTTCAAAGGTCGGAACACTGTCAATTAAAACCCATGATATCAGGAAAATAATAAAATCGATCGCATCTTTTATTATGCATGGATCAAGCATAAATGTGAATTATAAGTTTCCCGATAACCTGGATTTTGTTTGCATAGATGAAACTCAAATCGAGCAGGTCTTACAGAATATCATCATAAATGCAAGAGAAGCCATGTCAGGCGACAACACTCTTTCCATTTCGGCTGAAAATTACAGGTATGAGGATATTGATAAACCTCTTCAGCATGGCGATTATGTAAAAATTTTGATCGGCGACAACGGACCAGGCATTAATGAGAAAGATATCAATAGGATTTTCGACCCGTATTTCACTACAAAACCTAACGGGACCGGACTCGGTTTGTCAACCGCTTATACCATTTTGAAAAAACACGGCGGCTTCATCACAGTCGATTCTGAAGAAGGGAAAGGCACGACTTTCACTATATATCTTCCGGTTTCAAAAGGCTGACAATTAAAATTAATAATAAAAAACAAATATTTGCGGGAGGATTTAGTGTCTTTTTCAAAAAACGCCCTTTATATTATGGAAAAATTTTACTTAAAAAAGGATAAAAACGGCAATCTCATTGAAAAAAATTACGAAGAAACGTTTTCCCGTGTGGCTGATTTCGTAGCCTCAGCGGAAAAAAACAATGAGGTAAGAAAAAGAGTCAAAAAACAATTATTCGACCTGATGGCCGAGCAGAAATTCATGTTTTCTTCCCCGACCCTATTCAATGCCGGTTCTGACTTTCCGTTATCCTCAAGTTGTTTTGTCGGCGGCCTTGAGGACGACATGGGCGTAATAATGAAATCTGCCTCCGATACAGCGATCACTTTCAAATCAGGCGCTGGAATGGGATTGAATTTCGGTGTTTTAAGGCCTAAGAGTGCGCCTGTGGGCAGAGGCGGTACATCAAGCGGCCCCGTCAGTTTTATGCGGCTGTTCGACGAGGTCGGCGAAGCGGTGAAAAGCGGAGGAGTTCGGCGGGCCGCTTTTATGGCAATGATGGATGTCTGCCATCCAGATATCGAAGAATTCATAACATCGAAGGACTATTCAGCTAACATCAACCGACAGTTTCCTAACCTTTCTAAATCTGAAAAATTTACAGAGCACCTGCTTCAGAGCATATCGGAAACAATTTCTGCAGATATAAAGGACGGTACGGCTGTTCAGGCGGTTATCAATGAAATAAGGAAGAAACTTTTCGAACCCCTGAGTAATATGAATATCAGCGTGGCGATCACTGATGAATTTATGGACGCCGTAAAAAACGATCATGAATTTTTGCTTATTTATAAAAATATTAATAAAAAAATATTAGCAAAGGAACTTTTCAGGAAAATAGCATTATCGGCCTGGAGAACGGCTGATCCGGGTGTCTGGTTTATCGACAGGGCTAACGAATTCGACACAGTACCTTCGATGGGAAGGATCCTCTCGACGAACCCATGCGGCGAACAGAGCCTCCACAACTTTACCAGCTGCAATCTCGGTTCTATAAACCTTAATAAATTTATTAAAGAAAACAAATTTGACTTCGGCTCTTTCAGCGAAACCGTCGCGATAGCGGTAAGGGGCCTTGATAATGTAATAGATGTTTCCGTTTTCCCGACCGATAAATTTAAGGAAGAGACAAGGAAAATCAGGCCCATCGGCCTTGGGTTTACAGGACTGGCAGAAGTGCTGTTCAAACTCAGGATTCCTTACAATTCAGAACAGGGTTATGAATTAGCTGCGGACATAACCAGGGTTATGACCCAGACAGCAATCGAATCGTCAATTGAATTGGGAAAGGAAAAAGGATCTTTCGAGATTTTCAATGAAAACAAGGAATCGCTAATAAACGTTGTCGGTAAATATTACGATTCCAAGGGTGAGATATCCGCGATTGAAAAATCAATAAATCAAAACGGCATCCGCAACAGCAACTGGACTACTCTGGCGCCTACAGGGACGATAAGCCTGATCCTTGACGCATCCACCTATTCCCTCGAACCTCAATTCGCTCTTGCATACAAAAAAAACCTTATTGACGGAGGAATACTGGAGTACACCGATCCTGAATTTGAAAAAGCTATAAACGGCGACCATTCTATTATCCAAAAGATAATTGATAACGGCGGAAGCTGTATGGGTATTAATGATATACCCGAAGAAGTCCATACTGTATTTGTCGTCAGCCATGACATCCCCTTCGAGGACAGAATAAAAATGCAGTCGGCCGTTCAAAAATACATTTCCAACAGTATTTCTTCAACGATTAACCTTCCGAATTCTATAACTGTTGATGAAATAGAGAACATCTATCTTAAATCCTGGGAAGCCGGATTGAAAGGCGTAACCATTTATCGCGATGGAGTAAAATATTTTCAGCCTATGACCTCTTCGGCTGCAGGAAAAGACCGGGTAAGGGAAACGTCCGGAAAATGCCGGAGCTGGGAAAGGCCCAGGGTTCTAAAGGGCGATATTTTTAAAACAAAAACCGGCAGCGGAACTCTTTATACATCAGTTGGCATGGATGAAAACGGTTTCCCTGTTGAGATATTTATCAATATTTCAAAACATGGCTCTGATGTTTCAGCATTTTCGGAAGCACTCGGCAGGGTAATATCTATCGCTCTTCAGAACGGAATACCGGTAGAAAGTATTGCGGAAACTATCATAGGAATCACCGGAGATTCATCTGCATGGGATTCCGGAAAACTTATAAAAAGCATTCCTGACGCAGTCGGAAGGATTTTGAAGGATTTCGCAGATAAGCTTAACAAGGAATCGTTGGAACAAACCCTCTTCGACAAGGAAAAAATAAAAGCGGATATTGATGATAAACCAAGGGAAATAATTGGCGCAAAGATCTGCCCCCATTGCGGAGAAAAGTCTTACATAAAGACGGAGGATTGCAGCACATGCCTTTCCTGCGGATTTTCACGATGCAGTTAATTGCTGGCAGCAAAAGAACGAAGAAGTTTTTTGATCATTAAAAGATTTTGACGGCCCCCCGCGCTCTGCAGATGCAAAGAATAAAACTCCATGACTTGTGACTACATGTAAAATACTTTCGTAATTAATGTTATATAATAAAGTGATAAATTTCTTCAATCCCTATTCCGATAATAACATATGATAAAAAGCATTCTCTCGAAGTTTTCCCGCTTTATTTCCGGTTTAATAAGCCAATTCAGGGTATACTACTATCTTTTCAAAAAGGAAAGCGTATTCACCTATTTTCTTGTAATATTTTTCCTTATGGTCTTTTCAGCCGGGCTATTCATGATCTTTGAGTTCGGAAGGCTTGTAAGCGCCGGCGGTGTTGAAAATGATGCATTTTATGTTCAGATAATCACGGCGCTTTACTGGGCTACGGTAACGATTTCTACCGCGGGTTACGGCGATATCGTCCCCATAACACCCCAGGGCAAGATACTCGTAATAATCGTCCTGTATTTGAGCATCGCTACAGTTTCTCTTTTTACTGCGAACCTGGCGTCAGCTCTTACAACAAAAAAACTCATGGAAAGGAGAGGTATTATGAACCTAAGGGAATTAAACGACCATTATATAATCTGCGGATGGAAAAAGGCTATGAACCAGATCCTGGCCGAGATTGTTTTTCAAAACCCAAAAATTAATCTGAAAAAAATAATAATCATAGCAAATATCGAACCGGAAGATATAGAATTATTCTATCAGCAATACCCTGATTACCAGCAGATCACGATAATCAGGGGAGAGCATTATAATGAGGCCCTCCTTAAAAAAGCCAATGTCCAGAAAGCGAGCAGAGTTATTATTCTTTCCGATGAAAGTTCATCAACATCCCCTACTGAGGCAGATTCAAAGACTGTAATGGCTGCCATGGCCATCAATTCGCTGTCCAATAATATAAAAGTGAGCGCAGAGATTATGGATAAAAAATTCGAGAAATATCTCACTTCGGCGCATGTAGAGGAAATTATTTTTACTAATGAATACAACAAGGTTCTCATTGCCAATTCCCTGACGCAGGTCGGAATTACCAAAATCATCAACAATCTTCTTAACGCCGGCTTACCCGGGTTCATTACTACAGCTAAAATTCCTCCAATGTATGTAGGGCAGAATTTTTCAGAACTAAGAAATTATTACAGGGATAAATCAAAAGCCCTACTCATAGGCCTGCTTGAAAATGTCGGAAGCTATATTCAGAGAAAAAAGGAAGCCATAAGGGAAGCTCAGAAAACGGCAGATATAACAAAGCTTATCACTAATTTAAATTCAGCTAAAAAAATGGAAAACTACCTTCCTAACATAAACCCCGATGAAAATTATAAAATACCTTACAATTCTATGGCTGTTCTTATTGAGCGGGAGAAAAAGTTATGAACATTATTGAAAGGTTAAAAACAATATCGATATTTTCAGACATAAAAGACAATGATTCAATGCTTGAAAAAATCAGTGGCATCATTACAACCGAAAATTATAAATCCGGTGACTGCATTATTATTGAGGGAGAAGTCGGCGATAAGATGTATATTCTTAATAAAGGAAGCGTTAAAATAGAGAAAAAAACGCTTTATAACGACAGTTTTGTCGTTGATATTCTTCATGATAACATGAACGTATTTTTCGGCGAGATTGCCCTTATGGATAACGATTTCCGTTCGGCAACGGTAGCCGTAGTTACCGATACGGAGTGTTATGTAATAAAAAAAGATGATTTCGAAAAACTCTGCAGTGAAAATCCTGAAATCGGATATTTCATAATCAAGCAAATCGCTAAATCGCTCGCGCTTAAATTCAGAAAGATCAACTCGGATAATGTAAACCTTATCAATGCTATCATCAGCGATGAAAATGAATAACGGAAAATTACACAGAGACACAGAGACACGCAGTTCTTTTTAATTCCCTATTTCTATAACCGATTCTGCATCCCCGGAATGCTGGTGATTATTTAGTCATTTTCTGATCGCCGGCAATGTACCTTACATATTTCTTGATAAAAGCCGTCAGGTCGGTTTTTTTTGAATCCTCGTCGTAAATAAATTCGAAAGCCACGTTCAATCCGGCATTGTCGCCGGGAATGTAATGGTACCTTACTACTCTCGAAGGAATATCGATTTCCTTGTTATCGGCTTTTAAATTGACCATTACGATGTTATTCTCCTTTATTGAATGAGTAAGGTAAACATTTTTAGTATTGGCCAGTATCCCGCCAACAGAGAGATCCATAACCTTGAAATCCGAATTACCCTCATCCGATTCTCCATGGCTTTTCACGATTATTTCGCCGAGGATATCTGCCAGACCCTTTATATAGAATATTTCGTAAATGGTTAGTTTTTTATAGGCCGGTTCGTTGGGGACGGAAACCTCGATAACGCCTACTACCCTTTCGCCGACTATGATAGGAACCATGGCATATGAATTTATCCCTTTTGTCAGATAGTTTTGCCTTATCTGTTCCAGTATTTCAGGGGCAGCGGTTTTTTTAACCATATCGAAATATTTTTCATATCCGATTACACTGTATTTATCACCCAGGTGGAGATAATTGCTTAGATTGTCAGTATCGCCAATCCAGAAGGTTTTTTTATAAATATTAACTACCTTTTCTATCGGCGACAATGAAGTAAGATCCTTGAAAAGATTTATTCTGAAGCGGTTTGAATACCTTGTAAGCTCATCTCCCACCATTCCGATGATCTTTTTCATATCAGGCGAATCAGTCTGAAGTTCCAGATATATATTTCTTAGTGTTGCCGGAAGTTCATCAATGTTCAAACCTGTCGATTCACCCGGTTTAGTCTCCACCTTCTTAATATTAAACATTAGGGCGTCGGAAATATCTACCCTTGTGAATTTACGAATGGGGTGGTAAAAAAATTTTTCAGGGAGGTAAATTTCGATATTCTTAACCGGAAGATTTAATTGTTTAACGTTTGCATCGTCAGAAGTATAAAAATTCCTGTTATAATCAAAAGAAATTCTCAGGTTTTTCAGGGGGATATATTCAGGCATCTGTTCGAAAAATAATGATATGGAATTCGTATCCGCTTTAGTAATAAACCCTGTGATCATGAAATCTTTATCTTTTTCCTTGATACTGACAGATAGATGTTTTAATCTGATATTATTTAGCAGAGCGACAATTTCATTACGCTGTGTTATTTCCTTTTCCACCAATCCCCCTTTAATATTACATATTATTGATTAATCCGCCAAATATTAACCGTTCTATCCCGTGATCCCGAGGCCAGATAATTCCCATCCGGGCTTAATGACAGAGTCATGATATCTCCGTTATGGGCTTTTATTTTGTATATCATTGAACCGCTGTCAATATCAAAAACTTCTATATAATCATCCTGTCCGCCGGAGAATACAAGCTTCTCATCGCTTGAAAATATCGCCACCGGCACGCTGCCGTTATGACCGGTCAGAACACGATACGGGGCATCATACTCTCCCCATTTCCATACGCTGATCGTAGAATCGGAGCTGGCGCAAAGTATGTATTTTTGCCCCTGAGATATACTCACATACTCGATAGACCGCTGGTGGTATTTTACAGCATTAAATAGTTCCAATGAAGGAAATTTCCAGACTTTGAAAAAACCGTCCTCGCCTCCGCTGACTGCAAATTTTCCGTCAGGCGAGATGCTGGTGCTCCATACCTCGTTTTCATGCCCTTTTACATTGGCTATTGGTTTAAGATCCGGCACGCTCCAGACTCTTAACTGGCTGTCAACCCCGGCAGTGATGATATACTGATCGTTTGGAGAAACATCAAGGGATTGGATGCCCTTCATATGTGCGTAAGTGTTGGTAATTCCAATAAAATTGTTCCTGACCGAAACTATTTTAAGTGTTTCATATGAACCGTAAACTAAATAATTATTATCCGGAGAAAATTTAACAGGTATACCCCAAATATCATAATAACTTTCATTGAAGGTTTTTACGACTTTCCATGATGCGCAGTCGTTAATTATTACAGTTTTATCGGCGCTGCCCGAAGCAATAAATTTTCCATCGGGTGAAAAATCGACATAAAAAACATACATGTTATGATCAGTCAAAGAATTAATAAGACTGAGGCTGAAATTTTCAATTTTTTTATTATTTACCGGTTTATTATTAAGATTTTTTTCAGATTTAACGGAGCTTTCACCGCAGGATAAAATAAGAAAAAATAGAAATATCCCCGGTATAAATTTAATAATCCTGCCCATTAATTCACTGCCTTTAAGGAAAAAGGCTATGGAAATATCCACAGCCTTTTTAATTATTTCAAATAAGGTTAGCGAACTACCTGTTCAGCTTACAATTACCAATTGTCTATCATATCATCGGGGTTCTGGTTCCTTTCGCTGAAGAGATCCGTGTCCGCAGTCATATAATCAAAATAGGTATAAAAAGGCCTTCCAAGCTCATCGTCCGGGTCGAATTCAATCCTGAAACCTATGAAAGTAATACCCCTGTCTTCTGAAATTTTATAATTTTCCTGGTCGATGGTATCAGGAATATTGATATTGACCTGCTTCCAGCCGACCCATATCATCTTTTCGGACCTCAAAAACTTAGTATTTTCCATATAATCCTTCAATACAAGGAAAAGGGTATGCTTGAAATTCCTGCCTACTACCCATACCGATACGGTTTTTGTGATTCCCTTGATTTTGATCGGCCTTGCAGGAACTATGCTGACCCAGCCCCAATCCCTTTTCATGAATTCAACTTTAATACCGAGAACATACTTGTTTTTATCGCTCACCAGGTCTTTAGGACCGCCTTCCCTTCTCATCGCGCTTGCAATGCCGAAATCCCTCGGCATAAAAGCGGTCCATTCACCCGCTTCTTCAAAATCTTCTATTAGCAATGTTTGAACGAGTTCACTTGCGGTTGTTTTATTGGTATTCTGATTTGCATTACTCAGAACGGTTAATTCGGCCGTTCTGTTCAAAGTACTGGTTTGATTGCCTGAAGTATTACCCGTATTAGTGTTTGTCGTCTGCTGTGAAAATGTTGCGCCGTATATTAAAAGAAATGATGTTATCAACAATAATTTCAATTTCATAATCTTTTCCTCCGCCATATTACCATCTTTTATTTGCCAGATCGTCGCCGTTGAAACGCTCTATATAAACATCGGTCTGAACCTGCAGATAGTTGAAATAACAGTAAAATTGATCCACTCTTTCTGTTGGGTAAGACCAAAGTTTTATCATCTGGAGGCTAAGGGACTTCAGGAAGGGAACATGTCTTTCAGCCTGGGGGATATAATCCGGTATTTTTACCATAAGATTTTTCCATCCGATAAAATCGATATCTCCCGCATTGATCTTATTGAGGTAACCTTTATAATCAAGTATGTAAAACTCCATCCAGTAGTGATAATTACCGCCCCATACCCAGATATCCATGCTCCTGACCTGACCGGGCAGAGGTAAAGGGCTTATTTCGCCCTCGCCCTGAGGTGAAGTGGGAAGAGTTGCGGTAGTAGCGGTACTGGCATTCGTCTGGTTAGATGCAGTAGTCGTAGTAGTCTGTTTAGCCGGTTCGGTGCCGGTGCCGCTTTTCATCGGATAAACTTCGATCCAGTTATATCCTTTCCGGAGAAATTGCGCCTTTACCCCGAGGGACCATTTCTGTCGGGCGTCAACCAGTGTCGGAAGGCCGAGGGGCCTGGCTTCGACATAGGTCACGCCGCAGGCTTTCGGATCCGGAGGGCTGAGCTCCTGGTTGGGATCGGTAGGCTTGGCGAACCTTGAGAACTTGGCGTTCCATTTAATGTTATTCGATTGGTCATTCTCATTCCCGAAGTCTGAAACCGGCAGGGTCTGAAGATTTACCGCGTTCTTTTCGGTGCCGGAAAAGCTGAAAGAATAGGAATTGTTTTTAGAAATTATGACAAACGCCAGAAGCAATGATAACCATATTAATCCAACATGTCCTTTGTTACCCATAGACCTCTCCTTAGATCTTATTTTGTTTTATAAAATTTGCTTTAATTTATTATCGTCATCTACGCATACAATCTTCGCCTTCACCTCGGAAGCTTCTTTTTCATCAACGAGCCCGAAAGCCGCTATGATAATCCGGTCGCCAACCCTGTTCAAATGCGCACCTGCCCCATTCAGGCAGATGATCCCGCTCCCGGTTTCACCCGGAATCGCGTAAGTAACAAGCCTGGAACCGTTTGTCAGATTCCAGACATGCACTTGTTCGTAAGGGTATATTCCCGAGGCCTTAAGAAGGCCTTCATCTATAGTAATACTTCCTATATATTCCAGATTTGTTTCCGTTACCACCGCCCGGTGTATTTTAGCCCTCAAAACTGTCAGCAGCATCAATAATTAAGCCCCTCTTCAATTATTTATTTTAATATACAAAAACCTTTATGTAAAGAGCAAATATAAAATTAATCATGGGCAACCGGCCGCTATTTAAGGCTTATATAATTTTTATCCGCTACTCCCCAATATCGGCCTTCTTTTTTTAAAACTTCATACTTGGCGTTTTTTAATTTATAATATATGTATATATTATAATTGTCCTGAGGAAGGAAATCATCGTCGACATTCATGCCGTTCCAGTACTTGGTGTACTGGGCCTGTCCGTTGACTATATCGATATTTTTAGCCTCTCCTATTATATAATCGCTATCCAGGATTTTTCCTTTTCCAACCGGCATGGCATAGATTATAAAATCGCAGTATTTATAATCCCTGGATTTCGATACCGCAACGAATGTCATTTTAACTAATTTTCGGGGAGCGGCGTTCTGGTTTGCCGTACCGCTGCCTATCATAACAATAAGGCCGTTCCTGGCCTTCTCATTTTCTGCAGGCTGTTCTTTTATATTTATATTCTTTTCTTTTTTTACCTTATTTTTCTTCTGGATTTTTTTTACAATAGACGGCTTTTCCACATTAGTATTTTCCTTAACAGGGCTTTGCTTTTTTATTTCGGTATTCATGGAAACCGTATTACTTTTATTCGTTAATGAACCTGCATTCTCCCCGACTTCGGGTTCGACTGCGAGAGGAGTTTTTTCATGTATTCCGGGCAGCTCATTTGTCATACTTCCGGGTTTCACCGGTTCGGTCATATTTTCATTTGTATTGACATTTTCACTATTAGTATTGGTAGATACGAATTCTTCCCTGATATTTTCACTGAATATATCATTAGTTTGTTCGATTGACTTTTTTCCCCAGGGAAGATGAATTTTCTGACAACCCGAAGCGGAAACAATAAGAATACTAATGAAAAATATTGTTAATTTTTTCATTAATCCTCCTATAAACCGATTTTGGAATATCTATAAGAAAAGACCATTCCGCCGCTCATGACCTTCGGGTAAAGGCTGATAGAGTTGTAAGGCATCCATTTCCCCTTGTCAGCCAGCTCCAGCAGTTTGAAGGCGTTAATACCGTTTGTCAGAAAAGCCGCCTCAAATTGCCCGCTTTTAACGGCCTTAAAAGCTTCAGAGTCAGAATAGGCATAACCGACTTCAGCATCATTGTTTGATTCGTTTATCCCGAGTAAAGGCCCGAAAATAACGGATTCAAGAACTTCACTGTCAGCCACATCCTCCTTGACGGGTATATTCATATTCAGGATGAGAAATTTATCCGGCATTGCTCTTGTATATATTCCATAACAGATATTTCCCCGGATGATACTGTCGTTTAATACCATTCTCATTTTTTTAGCGGCAAGTTTCTCCGTATTCGAATCGGTAAAAGGCACTGCTGAAAGTTTGTATTTTTGTGTAAGGGCTTTGATGAAATCAGCCGGTTTAGTGTTAAAATTTTTTACGAGCCTGTTGACAGGATAAATACGCATTGCCTTGTCGTAGGCGTTGAATATATTCACAAGCACGTAATTGCAGGGTTCTTTGCCCGTATGTTTTTCCCTGAGCAATGCAGCCACATCGTTTTTATATTTCAAAGCCGCTTCATACCTGTAATCGTCTATAATATAAAGGATTTTCTCAGAGAAATATTTTATTATGTCATTTTTAAGATTGATATCTTCTACCCTGTTAATTATGTTTAAATTTCCGTCAATATCGGAAAAATTCAATACGGTCTTGACTGCCCCGTCTTTTTTAGGGTTAATCAAAGAAATCAGGCTGTTGGAACTATCCTTGATAAGGCAGACAACCGGTTCAAGATTAAATTGAGTCTCTTTTAAAAGGCTGTATTTATCATCTCTGTACTTTTCAATAGTTTTTTCCTGTTTTTTTATCTTACCGTCATAGTCTTCGATCTTCAAAAGCCCTATTACACCGAATCTTTTGTATTCCACCCCGTCCAGAAGA
Organism: uncultured Spirochaetota bacterium; assembly: GCA_963768055.1. Classification (GTDB taxonomy): domain Bacteria; phylum Spirochaetota; class Brevinematia; order Brevinematales; family JAOACQ01; genus CAVYGN01. Next base: position 1,187,017 of record CAVYGN010000001.1, read on the forward strand.
ACATTCTGTTCATTAATATAAAGCGAAGGTGTATTATCTACTACTAAAATATCCCTAAGCAGCCATCCGTATAGTTTATGAACTGCATTCTTGTATTTTCCAACTCCCTCGCCCTCGCTGTATATGGCGTTACAGAAATTGTTTCCGTTTTCCCTTAATTTCAGGATCCTTTCATCGTTAAGAAAATCAGTCGAGGGACAGACCAATTCATTAATTTTATTGGATTTATCCGGGTTGTAATATATACCGGAAAAAGGCACAATCTCAGCCATATTGACCCCTTATAATAATAATAAATGATTATGATTTGATGAGTACATTTGAAATATTACGACTCCTAATTCCTTATCGGATTTTTACATAATAATGATAAGCCGGCCCAGCAGTTTATTCAGAACTGGCCTGATAAGACCTTACTTTGCGGAATTCCATTTATTATGACATAATATTTTAAGCAATTTTTTAAAAAAATAAAGTTTTTATGAATTAGCGACTGGAATTAAATTAGGGCCCTTCTAATAACCGCCTTTTCATCGGGCAAGCCGGTACAAGCAAGGCGGCAAGGTTGGCCCATAGGGCGGTTTCATTTTGATTAGAACATTATTTATTAATAACATAGTTAGTTTTTGGAACCGCCCTTTATGATCAGGGTAATCGCGGCTACTCACAATCAGGGTAAAATTAAGGAAATAAGGCATATTCTTTATCCTGTCGATGTCATTTCCCTCTCTGATATAGGATTCTTTGAAGAAATCCCTGAAACCGGCAAAACATTTTATGAAAACGCCCTTCTGAAAGCTTCTCAAATCAGGGAGCATTTCAAGATCATATATCCTGACGCATATATTCTTGCTGACGACTCAGGGCTTGAAATCGAAGCCCTGCATGGAAGGCCCGGAATTTTATCGGCACGCTACGGGGGTGAAAATTCAAATTTTGAAACCAAGATCATGATGGTTCTTTCAGAAATGTCGGAAGTCCCTAAAAAAAATAGAAAAGCAAGATTTGTTTGTTCAATGGTGCTGTTATCTCCGGATGGAGGAATATATCACTGCGAAGGATATTGCATCGGCAGAATAAGTGAGACAAGCCGGGGGTCGAACGGCTTCGGTTACGACCCCATATTTTTAATAAAAGAATTAGGATACAGGAAAACCATGGCGGAAATCCCCGATAGATTAAAAAATGAAATTTCTCACAGAAAAAAGGCCCTTGACGGGATAAAAAAAATTATCGGCAAAATGGAAATATAATGAAAAAGAACGAATTATTATTTCAGATCGGTGCGCTTGTAAAGGAAGAATGGGTTTACAGGGAAGAATTTAAAGCCGGCAATGAAAAAGCCATTAAATTCGAGGAACTTGAAACCGCATGTTCTAATTGTAAAAAATGCGTCCTTTATAAAACTGCTAAAAATCTTGTTTTTTCAGACGGCAGCCCCGATGCTTCGCTTGTTTTCATCGGTGAAGCGCCCGGAGCGGATGAGGACGAACAGGGAAAACCCTTTGTCGGCAGGGCCGGTAAGCTTCTTACAGCGACTATAGAAAAATCGGGCCTTTCAAGAAGCGAAGTTTATATCTGCAATATTTTAAAACACCGGCCTCCCGATAACAGGAACCCCCTTCCCGATGAAATCGAAGCATGTTCTCCTTACCTTGTTGAACAATTGGCTTTGATCAAACCCAGAATTATTGTTACCCTGGGCAATTTTTCCACAAAATTTTTACTCGCGACCGATGAAGGGATAACAAAGCTGAGGGGAATCATGAAAATCTCGCCGTGGGGTTATAACGTGATACCTACCTACCATCCGGCGGCTGTTCTTCGTAATCCGAATCTCCAGCCTGTAATGGAAGGAGATATTAAAAAGGCTATAGAAGAGTGCCGTTCAGGATAATTCAATCAATCATTCTGTGTAGAAGGACACTGTTAGTATATTCATCCATTATAGATTGAAGATAGGCGATGTCAGCCTGGTAGTATAACATTTCCATTCCGTTTACTTCTGCCACCGGCGAAGCCCAAATCTTATATCGCTTCTGCGCCATATCGTATCCGTCAAGTGCTTTATTCATAATGTCCCTCTGGCTTATCACAATTTTTTCCCCATTCCTTTCCTCATCGTATAAGTTCCTGATCTGGTAAAAAATAGAATCGGAAACCTGTTTTTTAATCCATTCCAATTTTTCTATGTTGTCGCCTGCTTCTTTAATGGCATTTGCTGTTTTTGAAACGGGAAAAAGATCGTCAATGGGCATGACAAACTGGAGTCCTGTATTCCATCCGGGGAGCCACTGTCTTTCTGTGTCGAGATAATTCTGTTTTTTATAGTCGTAAGTGTAGTTGAAAAAAGCGCTAAGGATCGGCCATCTTGATGATTCCGCAACTTTAAGAGATAGTTTTCCCATTTCAATAGATATGTCCAGCGTTTTAAGAGTTATATTATTGGACATGGTATTCGAGATTGCATTTTCCAGAGTAACTTCTTTATCGATTATATTTGTCAGGCTGTAAAAATCGCCGAGAAATTCAGCGTTACCGGGATAATTCAACCCCATTTCCTCGCAAAGGGCATTCCTGGCCTCGAATTCCGTATTAGAAAGTTTTATAAGAAGCGGAATGGTATTTTTATACTGCACCTCCGAGCTTATCTTGTCGAACTCGGAAATATACCCTCCGCTGTAATTGGATATCGTCTCAACAAAACGGGAAAGAAAATGCCGGCTTAGTTCAGCCGTGAGGCTTATATTTTCATTTATGAAAAGCAGACTGTAAAAAAGTATCCTGACCCTTGCCGCAACATCGTTGCGTTTATCTTTTAATGAAAGCCCTGCCGCTTCAAGATTTATCTTTTTAAGGTCCATGGAATTCAAGTACCTGAATCCTGCAAAAAGGGGTTTCGATATGCCCAGGCTCATCGAATAATTGTCGGGAAAAACGTTTGTAATTTCATTTGAAACAATATTAAATCCGGGGGGAGTTTTGGCCGATTCTATGCTCGGCATATTGATCACAGAAGACTGGACAGAACCCGGGTTTAAGAGATTAACCCCGGCGTTAAAAGCAATCGAAGGGACCCAGAAATCTCCCATGCTCTGGTCATATTGGGCCTGTGCTATTTTTAGATCCGTTTCATACTTTTTTATTTCGGTGTTGTTCTTAAGAGCTGTTTCCAGGGTGTTATCCAACGTATAGGTAATAGTTTCAGCGCCGGATATTTCTAATGCTGCTACAGCCATTAATAATATAAACAATAATCTTAAAGACTTTTTCATGCCTTTTCCTCCTTTCAAACAAGCTTTGTTTTCCTTACACTTGTTACAAATACGTCTTCAAGTGAAGGAAATATTTTATCTACACTGAAATTAGAGAATTTACTTTTCTTAAATGCTTTTTCAATCTTGGGAACGGCATCAAGGCCTTTATCGCAAAGAATATGAATATCGGCTCCGAAAATCGCAGCTTCATGTATGAAATCCAGGGAAGCTAACTCGTTAAAGGTTTCTATCAGGTTTTCAGTTTTTATTGAGTAAACGTCGAATTGGAGAGAGGATTTTAATCCTTCCGGCGAATCGAGTGCGATTATCTTACCCCCCAGGATAAGGGCAATTCTGTCGCAGTGTTCTGCTTCATCCATGTAATGGGTTGTAACAAATACAGTCTTGCCCGCTTCGGAAAAAGTATAGATAAGGTCCCAGAAATTCCTCCTCATGATCGGATCGACGCCTGATGTCGGCTCATCGAGGAACAATATGCCCGGATAATGCAGTATAGCTCCCCCCAGAGCAAGGCGCTGTTTAATTCCAAGGGGAAGGTCTTTCATCATCTTTTTTTTCATATCCGTCATTTCCAACTGCCTGACAATCTCTTCTATCCTGTTATGCAGGACTTTTTCGGATAAACCGTAAATGGAACCGAAAAATTCAAGATTCTCTACAACCGAAAGGTCGTCGTACATTGAAAATCTCTGAGACATATAGCCGATACTTCTTTTTATATTGAACTGCTCTTTTACTATATCGAACCCGTTTACATGGCCGGACCCGGAACTCGGCGTAATTATCCCGCAGAGCATTTTAATCGTAGTGCTTTTCCCTGCGCCGTTAGGGCCTAAAAATCCGAATATCTCACCCTTTTTAACGCTGAAACTTATGTTATCTACCGCCGTAAAATGATCGAACTTTTTAGTAAGGGAGATCACATCGACTGCACCGTTCATTATTCCAGCCTCCTTCTGAATCTTACCACGCTCAGGTAAAATAGAAAGGAACCAAGAATAATCAGAGCCAGCAGATCTTTCCATAGTTCAAAGAAAGACGTCCCCTTAAGGAAAACTCCCCTTACTATTGTCACAAAATATGCCATTGGATTGATGTAAGTTATATATTGAATCACCCTGGGCATAGCATAAATGGGAAAAACAAACCCTGAAAAAAGGGTTGAAGGAAGAAAATAAAGAAAAGTGGAAAGAAGGGCTTCCTGCTGGCTTTTCGAAATTGTTGAAATATATAGCCCTATTGAAACTGTCGATATAATAAAAAACAGAGAGGCGAAAAGCATGAAGAAGAAATTGCCTGCAAAGGGCACCTTAAACCAGAATATTGTAATTAGTGAAACTATAATAACGTCGAAAAAGCTTACCAGTATAAAAGGTACGGTCTTCCCTGCTATAAGTTCAAAAGGCCGTATGGGCGATACGATAAGCTGGTCTATAGTGCCGGTTTCCCTCTCTTTTACTATTGACATTGCTGTAAGTACGATCGTAACAAGGGAAACCACAAGTCCCAGAACAGCCGGAAGAAAAAAGTTCCTGCTGGAAAGATCCGGATTGAAGAAAACCCTTTCCTTCATATCAATATTTTGCCTGAACTTAACCCCCATAATCCCCTTATTCAGAAGAAAAAGCCTTATTCTTTTATTTAAATAGTCGATTGAATACTGCATGGTTATCTGGTTTACATATGAAACGATAACAGCAGCCCTGCTTGAATCGGTTCCATCCACTATCAGCTGGACCTCTGAAATTTTGCCGGCTTTTATTTTTTTTGAAAAATCTATTCCCATATGCAGATAAACCTCCGCGTCGCCCCTGTCCATAATTTCATCCAGTTCACGCGGCGTATCTATTTCCCTGTAAACGGCGAAGTAACCCGAACCGGTGAATTTCTCAATAAGCTCCCTGCTCATCCGGCTCCTGTCTTCATCCAGGATTACCATCCTGACGTCTTTAACGTCGGTATTGACCGCATATCCGAACAACAGGAGCGAAATAATCGGGGCCGCTAATATGACGAGCCTCATTCTCGGATCGCGGAACATCTGCTTGAATTCTTTAATTAAAAACGATCTTAGTAAAGAAAATCGGATCATACTCCAGTTTATTCCTCCGGTAATTTCATAACTATGTTTCTTAGGCTTATAAAGCTTACAATAAATGCAAAAATAAAAAGGAAAACGATCTGCACCCACATAATTGTAAAACCTATCCCTTTCAGCGCGATACCTTTCATGTATATGATCAGGTATTTGGCGGGGATCAGGTATGTAATGATCCGGACAAAGAACGGCATATTCTTTACAGGGAAAATGTACCCGGATAAAATAATAGAAGGAAGATATGTCAGGATTACCGCCAGCTGTACCGAAAGGACCTGGGATTTAGTCGCCGAGGATATGAAAATTCCGAGGCTTGAAGCGCCGATAAGGAAAAGGAGCGCGACAAGATATAACTCCAGAAAACTGCCCCTGATCGGAGCCTGGAAGACAAAATAACCTAAGCAAACAGAGACAATCAGGTCGAACAGGGCTATGAATACATAAGGAAACAGCTTCCCTATAAATATTTCATGGCGCCTCAAAGGGGTAGTAATCAGGCTTTCCATCGTCCCCCTTTCCCATTCCCTTGATATGGTGAGACTGGTTATCAGGGCCGATATAATGGACATAATGATTACAATGATGCCCGGGACAATATAATTCCGGCTTTTCAACTCCGCATTATACCAGATCCTAGTCCTTATATCGATCGGCAGCATGAGAGAAGAAAGGCCGAAAAGGTTCATTTCGCTTATCTTATTGTTCCTGTTGAATTCAAAAAGGATATTATTCACATAACCGAGCGCGACTGTCGCTGACGTCGAATCGGATCCGTCGACAATCAGCTGAATATCGGCTTTCTTGCCGGTTTTGAATTTTTGTTCGAAATTTTCAGGGATAACTATCGCTATGACTATGGCGCCGTTATTTATCAATCTATCTATTTCTTTATATTTCGAAACATATTTGTATAAGGAAAAATATTCTGTATGGAAGAAATTTTCAAGGAACTTCCTTGAAAATGCGGTTTTATCCTGATCGAAAACGGCGAAACTCACATGCTTGACATCCATCGAAAGGGCGTATCCGAAAAGCAGGATCAGAAACACGGGTAGAATCAGAGAAAGTACCAGGCTCCTGAGATCCCTTCTAATTTGTATCCATTCTTTACCCGCTATCGCCCTCATCCTGCGTATGGATTTTATAAATAATTTCATGAAAGGCTCCGCAGGGCAAGAATTTGAATAAAGCAATCCTCAAGTCCAGGTATATTTTCCCTTACGGTATTAATTTTTAAACCCTCTTTTTCAAGGATATCCTTTATATTTTGTCTGTGATTTCCTTTTTCGGAAACAAATAATTTCAAGGTCGCTCCCGTCAGGATGACTGATTTGTATTCATCATAGAGTTTCAGTATTCTTTCAGCCTTTCTTGAATCGGAGGTTGTTATCTCCATAAATTTCATGGAGATCATTTGTTTAATTTCTCCGGGAGTGCCTGTAGAGATTATTTTTCCCTTATGCATAAGAGCTATCCTGTTGCATCTTTCCGCCTCGTCAAGATAAGCCGTACTAATGACTATGGTTTTTTTTTCACCCAAAAGGTCATAGAGTATTTTCCAGAATTCCCTCCGCGACACTGGATCTACCCCGTTAGTAGGCTCGTCGAGTAGAATGATTTCAGGGTTATGAACAAGACAACAGGCAAGCCCCAATTTTTGTTTCATCCCGCCCGAAAGTTTCCCGGCCATTCTGTTCCTGAAAGGCTCAAGCAGGCTGAAGGAATAAAGAACCCTTAATTTTTTACGTATTTCTTTATTCGGCATTCCGAAAAGATTCCCGAAAAAGAAAATGTTTTCCTCGACGGTGAGGTCCTCGTACAACCCGAATTTTTGCGGCATGTATGCAAGCCCGTCTTTAAGGGCGTAAAGATTTTTAAATAGTTCGATATCCTTCATAAGGACCGATCCTGAAGAAGGCTGAAGAATCCCCGCAAGAATCCGGAGAAGGGTGCTTTTACCGGATCCATCCGGCCCGACGATACCGAAAATCTCCCCTGTGCCGACATTAAAAGAAACATTGTTTAAAGCCTCTGTTCCCTTAAATGATTTGACAAGGTTCTTCGCTTCGATCAATTTGAACTCTCCGTATAAATAACAGCGTCAGCCGGCATTCCCGGTTTAAGTGCTTCATCGGGATTATCAAGGGTTATTTTTACCGCGAACATCAATTTCACCCTTTCATCTTTTGTCTGTATCGTTTTTGGGGTGAACTCGGCCTCCTGGGAGATAGTTGAAACTATTCCGATGAAATCCCTCTTAGGATAGCTGTCGACATTTATAACAGCTTTCATACCCAGTTTTACAAGCCCCAGTTTTTTTTCATCAACATAAATCTTTATATAGACATGCCTGAGATCGGCCATCGTCAGGATGGCTGAACCTGGAAAAGCAGTCTCGCCGATTTCAAGGTTCTTTTCAAGAACAGTTCCGCTTATCGGAGCATAAATGACGGCATTCTCGATATCGGCAATAACCTGGTCAAGAGAGGCTTTTGAAACCATGAAAACCGCCTCCGCATTATCCATTTCTTTTTTTGATACCGATCCTGCGGCGTAAAGGTCCTTGACCCTTTTAAGATTCAAATCCGCGTTTTCAAGGCTGGCCTTTGCTGAATTCCGTTCTGCCGCCAGTTCGTCGTAGATGAGTCTTACAATCAGTTGCCCTGCTTTAACTTCTACACCCTCGTCTACAGGAAGTTCGGCGATCCTCCCCGATATTTTCGAACTTATCTCTATCTCAGTTACCTCGATCGTTCCCGAACCTTCAATATTTCCGCTGTTTTTATTGATATTCCTGAATACTTCAAAAAATAATGTCGCCGCCGCAAGTATTACTATTACAGCGGCTATCGGCAATATCGCCTTTGATTTCATTTGAACCTCCTTATTTCAGTTTAAGAGTCCTCAAAAGGCTGTCTGAAAATTTTTCCGTAAAAGCATGCTCCAATTTTATATGGCTGATGCCGTAAACTCTTGCAACATCGTCAGAGATGCAATGATACATGATCAGAGGTATCCCCTGGAAGAAAAGCATTTTTGTAATATAAGATTCCCTGTCCTCAATTAAATTTCCCGCGTCTTTACTCATCATATTGTAAATTTCATTGTAAAAATCGCTCATCAGGGATAAGACAATTTCATAATCCAGTTTCCCCCTTAAAACTTCTGAAAGGATGATCCGGATGAAAGACGATTCACTGCCTATTATCTGCCGCATATTCTCGAGTATGATTTCAGGCCTTATTGTTTTCTGGCTTTTCATACCTTCTATCTGCTCCGCCAGATGTTTTTTAGCCGCATCGATTATTCTTCCGATCAGCTCTTTAAGAATGTTTTCCTTGCTTTGAAAATGGTAGTAAAGCATGACTTTACTTACTCCGGCTTTACGGGCAATGTCCTCCATTTTTGTTCCGTCATAACCCTTATTTATCATAATTGCCCTGGCCGCGCCCAAAATACTCTCTTTCGTGTCCCCGGCCGTATTCTTTTTTTCCATACCATACTCCTGGTTTATACTCAAGATATGAACTCATTATTTTAACTATTGGTATAATTATAAATAATAAAGAATTCAATGTCAATAGAAAAATAAAATAAAAAAACATGCGATATTTTTATAATATGAATATAATAATTCGCCTGACAGGTAAAGGCCTGGTCATAAAAAAAGGGGGACTATATCGTATGAAATATTCGATGATTTCAATTTTAATTGCATTTTCCGCATTCACTTTTGTTTTTTCCGAAGACGCCCCTACAAACGGCGGCAAGGCACCAATGATCAAGGGTGAAGACTTGGGTACGGACGCCGGGGATATTTCGCTCAAGCTTTATGCCGGGAAAGTAGTCCTTATTAATTTCTGGGCCACCTGGTGCCCGCCCTGCCGTGGTGAGATCCCCGACCTGATAAAACTGCAGAAAGTTTATAAGGGGAAATTGGAGGTATTCAGTGTTTCTGTCGATCAGAACGGCCCTGATAAGGTCAGGGAATTTTCTAAAAAATACGGGATCAATTATCCGGTCATAATGTCCGATGACGGCATAGTCCGTAGCTACGGCGGGATAGAGGCTATCCCCACGACTTTCTTAGTCGACACCAACGGCAATCTTGTAAAGAAATATGTAGGCTCTATGACTTTTGACCAGTACGAGGCTGAAATCAAGCCTTTCCTGCCGGAATGAACAGGTTGACTGACATAATTTATTGTAAGGAGGTTATTATGGTCGCAAAACAATTGAAAATGTGGCTGATTATTATCCTGATCTCGATTCCCGCCTTAACTTTTGGAAGTTCTCTGTATGACGCCGCCGACGACGGCAACGTCGCATTCATAAAAAATTACAGCGGCGATATCAATGCTAAAGATTCGGATGGTAAGACTGCATTGATGTTTGCATCCGAAAACGGCCAGTCTGTGGCTGCCGCAGCGCTGATGGAAGCCGGAGCCGATGTTAACGAAAAGGATAACGCCGGCATGACAACTTTAATGTATGCGTCTGAAAACGGCCAGCCTGATATTGTCAAATCACTAATTAAAGCTAAGGCGGAGATAAATGCGAAGGATAAAAATGCAAAAACGGCTTTAATGTATGCTGCTGAAAACGGCCAGTCTGTGGCTGCCGCTGCGCTGATCAAGGCGGGATCAGATGTCAATGCCAGGGATAATGACGGCAATACGGTTTTGATCTGGTCTGCCACTCGTAATGACCCGGAAGCAGTTAAAGTTATAAAATCGTTGATAGAAGCGAAAGCCGATGTTAACGGCAGGGATAATGACGGCAGTACAGCATTAATGCAAGCGGGCAAATCGGGGATTGCCGGAAACATCAAAGCATTGATAGAGGCCAATGCGGATATAAACGCCACCAATGAAGACGGAACGACTGCTTTGATGTATGCCATAAAGGCAGGAGCTGATTCAAATGTGATTAAATTATTAATCGATTCCGGGGCGGATGTCAACACTGTGGATAAAGACGGCAATACCGCTTTAATACGTGCGACCGATTCATATACCTCAATGGTATCAGCAGCTTTTGGCGTTAATTCAGATGCGGCAGTAGTAATCAAACTTTTGGTTGAAGCGAAAGCGGATGTCAACATTATGGATAAAGACGGCAATACTGCTTTAATGTATGTAGCAAAGTGGGGATTAGCGGACGCAGTTAAAGTTTTGATCGAAGCGAAGGCAGATTTAAATGCCAGGAATGATGAAGGAAAGACGGCCCTGATATTTGCAGCAAAATTTCCAATTTTGAATATGAAACCGAAAATCAAGTTAATTAGAGAGTTGATAGAAGCCGGAGCAGACATCAATATCAAGGATATGTACGGTTATACAGCTTTGACATATGCGGCCAGAAGGAATGCAACATCGGAAACGGTTGAAGTTTTAAAAGAAGCCGGTGCGAAATAGGCATCAATTTTCGAGATATCCGAATACGGGCTCGCCGGCTTTGGGATGCCAGACCCTGTCCAGCTTTTCTTTAACGCGCCTTATGGCCCCTTCTTCGCTGGAGACATAGAGGGTTTTTCCGCTCTCGGCGGCGACAAGGGGCCTTAACTTTACCCTGTCCGAGAGGGCCATAAATCCGCCGTCGAAACCGATAATGAACGCGAAGGGACCGTTCAAAAGCAGGCTTCCGTAAACAGTCCTGAGCCCGGTATAAAGCGATTTCGATTCCTCGTCCATAGCATCTATGTCTTTCCAGAACGGGGCGGCGAAAACCTTGGCGATCATATCCCATGACAGGTTATGTTTCCTTTTTAACAGGTCGACGCCGTAAGCGACAACTTCGGTATCGGTGCGCATTGTGCATTCGTAGCCGAAACTCTCAAGGTATCTCCGGTTGATGCCGTATGAAGAAATCTCTCCGTTATGGACTACCGAATAATTGAGAATTGTAAATGGATGAGCGCCTCCCCACCAGCCGGGTGTATTCGTGGGAAATCTGCTGTGAGCGATCCATGTATGGGCCTCGTATTCATCAAGCCTGAAAAAATCGCCCAGCTCATGGGCCTCCCCGACCCCCTTGAATGCGCCCATGTTCTTGCCGCTTGACATGATGAAAACGCCTTCGATATTTTTATTGATGAATAAAACCTTTGAAACTACGTAGTCGTCTTCTTTTTCATTTCCCAGACGGGCGTCGGAAACCCGGCAGAAATACCTGTAAAAGAGGGGCGACCGGCCGATCGTCTTGTTTTTTCTCGTGGGTATCTGGTCTTCATAAACTATATCGAAATTCTCTTTTATATACTCCTTCCCCCTATCCATGGATGCGGTATCGTCATACATAACATGCAGGGCATAATAATCCTTATATGTATCGTAAAGGCCGTAAACGGCAAAACCGCCCCCAAGGCCGTTTCCCCTTTCTTTCATATGCTCTATGCCTTTTATGGCGTCGATGCCTTTGGATTTCCTGCCGTCCCTGTTTATAAAGCCGATAAGGCCGCAGCCGGATATATCCTTTTCACCATAAGGGCTTGAGAGCCCGTAATTATGCGTCATTTTTAACCTCTTGAAGACTATTACAGGATAATATTATAATTTCTTCATACTGATAATTCAAGAATAAGGGGTATCATCCAGGATTCATTTTTAAAATAATTCGAACTCCCGGTGGGGACAGATACTTGAAAGGCTTGGCAAGAAATTTATCGCTGAAAATAAAGTAATCGACAATTATAATTCTAAAATATTCTGAAGCAAGGAGGATACTTATAAAAATATTGTTATTTTAAACCTTCCTTATGATAGGTTCTTTCGAAACCGGAGAAGGTCAAACCACAAAATTGCAACCATACAAATGTGACCCTTGATTCGGTTATTATAGTAGCCAGCTTTCAAATAAGATTAGTCTATAAATTTGGCGGAAAAGTTGAATACACTAAATTTATTATGACTTTGAAGGCGGCATTCAAAATGAATTTGCAAAGATGTATATATACAAAATGCCCAGTCTTGAATGCATATGAATCCGAAAAGCTGGATATCGAAAAAATTGTATCGGATTTAGTTATGAATCCTGCAGCGCTAATTACCATCAATGAAAAAATAAAGAGGGCTTGACTTACTTGACAACGGAATGCTAACTCAACAAAAATGACAACATGATGTTATATAAATAAAATTGCGCCTAAACAACAAATGACGGCAAAAAAAGCTATTTAAGTGAAATAACCCCTGCAAGGGATAGCATCAGATCCGATTAATCATATTTTCCCGACTTTTTTATAAGCGGTACGGAATTTGTCGGATTTAACAGCTTCCGCGATATCCTTTCCTATTCTGTTCATTACCTTATCAAAGGCTTCAAACATATAGCCTAAATTCGAGTGGAACAGCGTAATACAATCCATCTCCTCTTGATAAAGGACGGTCTCTTTATCGGCTGCTAACAGCCGGATTTCAACGGTGCCTTCAACCTTGTAAACCACCAATCCATAGCACCAGAACCTGGTTATGTAAACTTCCAGGGTTGGTGAGCCTTCCTCAACAACGGAATAACCGCTTTGAGAAAGCGCCTGTTTTACTGTTGTTTCCACTTCCCCCGTTATAGTCTTTCCTTTCTGTAAATATAAACGTTTGCCCATGAGAGCAGGTTCGTCTTTGCCAAAGTCCTTTTCACGCGAGTTGTAAACTTTTCCGATCGTAATATTGCCGAGATTATCTTCAGTTTTCGAGAATTTTGCCCTGGTAAAATATATGCCGTCAAAACAGCCGTAAATGCAAAGGCAGAGAATAAAAGCGGGTAATAAAAATAAAACCCTTTTGAGCCTGAAAAACCTCATTGAAACGGAAAAGTTCAATATATTCCCCCTTTTACCCGGCAATTAAGAATTATGGTTTACGCTCAAAAAATAATCAAGAATAATCACCGGCGGCTGTTAATGTTAACAGGAATTTTTACTATGAAACGGCTTCCCTTTCCCGGGCCATCGCTTTCAGCCCATAAGGAGCCGTTGTGGAGCTCGGCCATTTTTCTGGACAGCGTTAAGCCGAGTCCTGTACCCGGTTCTTTGAACGAATTTTTGCCCTGAATCTGGTAAAAAGATTCGAAAATATTTTCAAGCTGGTCTTGAGGGATTCCTATGCCTGTATCCTTTACGCTAATTATAATTTCATCGCCCGACATTTCACCGGCAACGGTTATTGTACCTCCGTCCGGAGTGACTTTCGAAGCATTGGAAAGAAGATTTATAATGATCTGCCTGATCATTCTTTGATCCGCCTCAATCTCATGGTTTTCCATTTCCGAATCAAGAAACAACTCAAGCCTTATATGACGCTTCAGGCATCTTTCCTCGATTATAATCAGGCTCTTCCTGATTACCGGCCCGATCGGAAAAAATGATTTGACAAGCGTCATTTTATCGGCCTCGATTTTAGACAGGTCGAGTAATTCGTTGATCAGCGACAGAAGATACCGTCCGCTTTCCATAATGTCACTGACATATTCCCTTTGCCGTTCATTTAATGGCCCGTAATATTGCTCATTAAGGATCTGGGAAAAACCTATGATGGAATTAAGCGGAGTCCGGAGTTCATGCGAAATATTCGCGATAAACATATTTTTAATACGATTAGCCGATTCCGCGGAAATTTTAGCAATCTGAAGGCTTCGGATCCTGTTCAGGAAAACAAATAACAGGGTAATAAGGAAACCCGGGATCAGGACAAAAATGAAATTCGGATCCCTGATAAGATTTACCGGATTGCCGCCGGTTAACGTCCCTATGCCATGCATATTGAAAATATAGATAAACAAAATAGAGAAAAAAACAAGAACCAGCATATAAAGAAATGTTTTAACAATCAATTCTTGCAAAAGCGAAACCCAGCGAACCAGATTGGATGAAAGTATTGCATCCAGTATAACTAAAATCAGAGAACAGGAAAAACCTATGCCGACCGCCCCTTCAATATTGTTTAATGACGAGTTTCCGTATAAAAAAGGGATAACGAGGCTTATCAAAATACAGATAAGGATATTTTTGTTATTGACTTTAACAGCATTGATTACGATAGAAGAAATATTCATATGGTATTATACTTCCGCCTGATTTTACGGTCAAAAATTTCAGCGGTCAACAGTCAGCACTCAATAGTCGAAAGTCAATATTATAATCAATACTTTACGGGAGACAGCATGACCGTAGACTGCAGACTGCCGACTATATCGATATTGACGGCAAGGTTTTTGTTGCTTAACTTTATTATATATAAAAAAGGGGTGTTTTATGAAAAAAATAGATCCGGTATGCAGGGTGGAGGTGATTATGGACTCCGAATTGCATTCAGATTACAAGGGTAAAACATATTATTTCAATTCAAAGGGATGTATGGACGAGTTCACCAAAGATCCTGAAAAATTTATAAATGAAAACGAACCGAGGAGAAACCTCTATTCCTGCTGTTAAAACAGTCGATAGTTTAAAGTCAACAGCCTATATTCATTAATTAATGTCATACTGTTGACTTTCGGCTGGCGACTGTCAACTATTTTTGGTTCAAAATTGATTAATTCCGATATTCAAAGTACTATCTAGTAAAGCAAGTAGAGATTATATATGGTAAATCATGACGACGTTATAAGAGAACTAACGGGATCAAGCGAGTATTTAAGGGCGCTGATATCGAAAAATAACGATATTTATTATGAGTTGGAATCGGCTATCGCTGATTGGAACGATAAAAAGGTTTTTAAAAGAACCGCATATTATGAAAAATACCAATTTAAGGCATCTTTAAAGGATAATGAAGGCATACTTCTCCAATCAAGATTAATTAAAAACAGGGAACTGGCTTTGATAGCTTTAAGGGATTTCTTACATATAAATTCAGTAAGCGATACTCTTACGGATCTTTCAAAACTCGCGGATTTCTGCATCGATTATTCAATAAAAAGCCTGCTCAGTTTTTCAGACATTAAAAAAAGCGTTACTTATGAAGTTTTAAAAAGAAATCTTATAATTATCGGAATGGGCAAGCTCGGGGGCAACGAACTCAATATAAGTTCAGACATAGATCTTATCTTTCTCGGGAAAGACTCAAGTCTGTCCGATGACGGTATGAGGCATGATATTGAAAACTTCCTTTCAAGGCTTCTTGATTTTATTTACGCAACTTCCAGCGAAGGATTTTTATATCGAGTCGATATGAGACTCAGGCCGGAGGGCGAAAACGGACCCTTGATCATGGGAATTCAAAACGCAATCGAATATTACAAAAGCAGGGCCAGGAAGTGGGAACTCCAGGCTATGATAAAAAAAAGACTTGTCTGGGGAAGCGAGGAACTCTATCAGGATTTTGCAATCCCCCTTGACAATATTGTGTACCGGCACCATCAGCCCCAGAGTATCATTTACGATATTAAAAAGATCAAGAACGAAATCGAACTAAATATCCGGCGCAAAAAACTTGCGTTTGAAATAAAACAATCTCCCGGCGGCATAAGGGATATTGAATTTATTATCCAATTTCTCCAGCTTATTCATGGAATCCGTTATCCCGAGATAAGGAACTCGAATTCAATATCGGCATTGGCCTCGCTAAATACTTTCCATATAATAACCCCTGACGAATTTACTACTCTGAATATCAGTTATATCATCCTGAGGAAGATTGAAAATATACTTCAGCTGAAAAACAATACCCCCGAACATGCCTTGCCGGAAAAAGACAGCGATATCGAGAAACTTTTCAGATACTGGAAGATCGGCGGATTTGAAAGCGGTTCGGGCAATTATGGCAGGGATTTTAAAAACAGGGTCGCAAAGATTATGACGGATGTGAGAAGTATTTTCTCATCCCTGTTCGACGAAACGATCCGTTATCTTGAATTAAAGGACAACCTTATCAAGGAGCATCCGGATATAGATAAAACTCTTCTTGAGGATCATTTTCTGAGAATGGACAGCGAATATTTTCTCCGTTTCCAGGAAAATGAAATCTATAATCATATAAAAATGATCTCAAAGCTCGATCTTCAAAATCCCGCCGAGTTGGAAGCTGAAGAGGCCGGCCAGGGCAAATGGAAAATTACAATTGTAGCTTTTGATTATTATTATGAATTTTCCAAAATCGCGGGCCTGGTCTCCGCTTATTATTTAAAGATAATCAGCGGAGAATCATTTACATACAGCGATTATACGCCTTCGATAAGCAGTGATCCGGATACTATTTACAGGAGAAAAAAAAAGAGGATCTATCCCTTTTCCTCTGCAAATAAATCCGAATTACTTATATATAGAAGAAAAATAGTATGTTTTTTATTTGTTGCGCCGCTGGAAGGGCATGTCCTGGAAGGGTATGCCCCGGAGGGACCTGATTGGGATGCCTTTAAAAAAGAATTTATCCATATACTTAATTTCCTGGAAACTAACAGAATAAGAGAATCGGAGGAATTTCTCAACAATAAGATCCTGGGACTTATTTCCGGAATTCAATCCGGGGAAACCCTGATGCTTTCACCGGTCGATATAGAGGTGGACAATGATTCAAGCAGCCAGTATACCATATTGAACATACGTTCGAGAGACAGTTTCGCTTTCCTTTACACTTTTACCAATGTACTTGCCCTCAATAATTATTATATTTTTAAAATCGAAATAGATACTGTCGATGACAGGGCCTTCGACAGGCTGTTCATTCTCACCAGGGACGGTAAAAAAATACTGGAATCTGAAAAAATTGAAAATCTTAAAATAGCCGTCGCGCTTATCAAGCAGTATTCAACCTTGCTTCAGAACGCTGTCAACCCGGATAAGGCGCTTCATTATTTCGACGAACTTCTTTCAAAGGTACTTGAAAGCGGAGGTAAAACGGAATTGCCTATTCTCGGTCAGAATGACGTTCAGAAAAAACTTGCAACCGTTTTCGGGATCGGGGATTATTTTTGGGAGGATCTTATAAGATTTCAATACACAGATATGCTCCCTATATTGAACGATCCCTCGCTTGAATTACGATTTTCAAGAAGCCTTTTAACGGCCAATTTTACAAATAATTATCTTAAAAAAAAACCTGAAGCAGAAGGCCTTGGTGAATTCGGAAAACATTTGAGTGAATGGAAAGATATGGAAATGTTCAGGATCGATCTCAGGCAGATCCTGAAAAAAATCGATATGATCCAATTTTCACTTGAACTGACTGAATTGGCTGAAGCTGTAATAGAAATAGCCCTTCAAAGGATAAATAAAGAAATTTTCGGGGTCCATGTTAAAAATATACCTCCCCTGGCCGTATTCGGCCTCGGAAAACTCGGAGGAAGGGAACTCGGATATGCTTCCGATATAGAAATTATGTTTATTTATGATGATACCGATATCGGCGGCGACCTGGCCGATATCGATTCGTATTTTGAAAAATTCATTCAAACTTTTCTCAGCGTCATCCGTTCAAAGAGGGAGGGAATTTTTGAAATCGACCTCAACCTGAGGCCATATGGGAAGTCTTCCAAATTGTCGGTGTCAAAATCGAGCTTCTTTGAATATTTCACCGACGGCAAGGCTTATTATTTTGAAAAACAGGCGCTTGTTAAATTAAGGCCTGTTTCGAACGAAAAATCCTCCTTAAAATTAATACAGGAAATAACAGCCCACCGCGATAAATTCGTTTACAGCGGGGAAAAGCCTGACATAACAGCGCTCCTGAATTTGAGGGAAAAGCAGATCCGCACATACATTAAGGATCCCGTTCTTACAAATATAAAATATTCTAAGGGGTGTCTCGTAGATATAGAATATCTGGTCCAGACCCTTCAGATTGCATATGGAAAGACTTTTTTATCCCTGAGACTCGAATCCACGCTCGAGGCTGCGGAGGCCCTCTTCAATACTGGTATAATTAGCGAACAGGTCCGGAACGGATTAACTGAAAGCTATCTTTTTTTCAGGAATCTGATAAATATTCTCCGAATGGTTAAGGGAAACGCCAAAGATCTGAATGTATACCCGGAATCTTCAATGGAATTCGATTACCTTGTCAGGAGGAGTTATTTTATCGGCATTATCGAACAGAAATCACCCTCGCTTTTAAAAAACATGATTGAAAAATACAGACAGCAAGTCTTAAATATTTTTAACGATGAAATCGGCAAGTTAAAATGAAATATTCCCGTTTATTTTTTTTATTTTCTTATCGTCGTACATAAGTGAATCCGCTGCCTTCAAAGCGTCTTTAAGGGCCTCCCTGCTAAAATCATAAAGCTTGGAAATCCCGAAGGAAAGAGAAAGGCAGTATGGATTTCCTCTTTTATTATACTCGCTGACTTGCTCCCTTATCCGGGATATAACAGCGGTTTCAAGATTTTCGGACTTACCGGTTATTACAAGTACCGCAAACTCATCTCCTCCCATACGGGCAATAACATCCCATTCCCTGAAAACATTTTTTAAAAATAACGCTGTGTCTTTAATAACAGCATCGCCGGTGTCATGACCGAAAGCATCGTTAATCAGCTTGAGATTGTCTATATCGATATAAACTATATGAGTAAATAAATTATTCCTTGCGGCAAACTGGTATTGCTTGGCCGCCAATGCATAAAACCCTCTTCGGTTTGATAGTCCTGTAAGTTCGTCAGTTCTGGAGAGCCGGGAAACCGAGTTGAATAATCTGAAGCGTTCAACCGCATATTTGATCGA
This sequence comes from uncultured Spirochaetota bacterium, assembly GCA_963768055.1. Taxonomy (GTDB): domain Bacteria; phylum Spirochaetota; class Brevinematia; order Brevinematales; family JAOACQ01; genus CAVYGN01. Next base: position 1,206,047 of record CAVYGN010000001.1, read on the forward strand.
TTTATTAATATTTTCAGCATTGATCTCGGACTTTACTAAATAATCCTGAGCTCCGAACCGTATAGAGGTAAGAGCCATCCTCTCATCCCTCAAGCCGGTCAGCACAATAATCGGCACATCGCTTGACAATAATTTTATATTATTGACTGTTTTATTTCCCTGGCTGTCGGGCAGTTCTAGATCCAGAATAATCAGCCCTATGTCTTCGTTCAGGACTATTTTCTTCCCCTGCGCCAGGGTTTCCGCTTTAATTATCCTGCTGTCTGTGTCCTTTAAGTACTCCTCCAGCAGCCTTGCATCCCCGGGGTTGTCCTCTATGACCAGGATATTGCCGTATTCTGTCGATATCATCCTGAACTCCCGGACCCATTTTGGGCCTCCAGTTCAGCGGGAATAGTAAAATAAAAAGTCGATCCTTTTTGCACTTCCGATTCAACCCAGATATTACCCCCATGTCTTTCAACTATTTTCTTGCAGATTGAGAGGCCTATGCCGGTTCCCCCGTATTCGGACCTGGGATGAAGGCGCTGGAAGATCACAAATATCTTTTCGAAGTAAGCCGGATCTATTCCAATACCGTTGTCCTTAACTGAGAACAGCCATTTCCTGCCGCATTTCGATGCTGAAACAGCGATGCATGGTTTTTCACTCCCCTTGAACTTTATAGAATTTGACACAAGGTTTTCAAAAAGTTGTATAAGCTGCGCCCTGTCATATAAGATCTTCGGGAGACGGCTATGGGTAATTTCTACCCCGCTCTCCTTAATAGCCACAGCCAGATCTATTTTTATCTCTTCAATGATCTCGTTGCAGTCGATAATTGCAGGAGGATTACCCATAGTAGATATTCTCGAGTAATCGAGCAAATCGTTAATAAAGTTCTGCATTCTTGTGGCGCCGTCGACGGCAAAATTGATGAATTCGTCCGCATTTTTGTCAAGTTTACCCTTGTACCGGTCAGAAAGGAGTTTTGTATAGCTTGCAACCATCCTCAGGGGTTCCTGGAGGTCATGGGAGGCCACATAGGCGAATTGTTCAAGGTCATGATTGGAACGCCTCAACTCTTCCTGGGTTTTTTTCAAATCGGAAATTTCATGCAGAACGGAAATTATTTTCATGGGTTCGCCATGTTCATCATAAACGACCCTCGAATTGATAAGCACAGGATACTTCTTGCCATTTTTATCCATTATCTCTATTTCGAAATTTCTAAAACACCCATCGTTCAAGCATTGAGAAAGGCTTTTAACCATCCTGACATGTTCCTCTTCATCTATCATTTGAAGCGGCATGCTGCCTATAACTTCCTGTTCATTATAGCCTGTTAATTCAAGGAACGCCCTGTTCACCTGTATTATCCTCCCCTGCAGGTCTGTTACTTCAATGGGATCCATCATGCCTTCGATAATTTCGGATGCCGTTTTAAGCGACTTGGCGGTTAATAAGGCCGTTTCCCTTTCAGCCTGTTCCTTTTTAAGCTCCGTTATGTCGTTAAATACAACCAGGAGGTTCTGGGCGCCATTGATATTGAAAGAGATGAACCGGTTGTTAAGCCATATATCCTTTCCGGTTTCTGTTGTAATATGGATTTCTCTTTCAGCCTCCTCCCCGGTATTAAGGGTATAATCTTTAGCCTCAATAAACCCTGAATTCTTCCGGTTTTCAAGAAAGCCGGGAAAACCCTTGCCGATTTTCATCAGGGTCCGATTTGCCGCCACAAGGTTCCCGTTATTATCGTACAATGCTATGCCTACCGGAAGAATATCTATTATTTTCTTGTCAAATTCCAGGATATCCTGCCGGGGTTGCAGCGATGAATTATTCTTCAACACTTCAATTTCTCTTTCAAGTTCCACGATCTTTTGCTTTAATCTGAAAACATCTTCCTTTTCTTTCATTAACGAAACCTTGAGTCAAACAATTGTTTAAGTATTTTCTATTTTAATAGTAATAACATTTCACAGGCGAGGCAAATTAATAGGCTTATGCTTTGCGCCCTGCCGGGCGCACCATAAAAAAAACCCGCCCGTTAAAAGGGCGGGTTTGTGAATTTAAAATCTCGTTAGAAGTCAGAGGTTAGATTTAAATATCGTAGTAGAGGAAAAACTCGTAGGGATGCGGCCTCTGCTGAATAGCCCTGACTTCGTTAACCATTTTATATTCTATCCAGGTATCGATCACGTCTTTTGTGAATACATCGCCCTTCAGGAGAAACTCATGGTCGTTTTGAAGGTTGTTTAAAGCCTCTTCGAGCGAACCTGGAATGTTGCCGACTTTAGACTGTTCTTCCGGAGGAAGATCGTAGATATTTTTATCCATCGGCTCGCCTGGGTCAATCTTATTCTGGATTCCGTCGAGTCCGGCCAGGAGCATAGCGGAAAACGCAAGGTAAGGGTTACAGCTCGGATCGGGTGTCCTGAATTCAAGCCGTTTTGACGCAGGGTTTGTAGAATACATTGGAATTCTTACGGCAGCGCTTCTATTCCTTGCCGAATATGCCAGTTTGATTGGTGCTTCGAAGCCGGGAACAAGCCTCTTATAAGAATTCATAGTAGGACAGGTAATGGCGACAAGGGAATTAGCGTGCTTTAAAATTCCGCCGATATACCAGAGTCCTTCCTGCGAAAATCCGGCATATTTATTACCAGCAAAGAGGTTTTTACCGCCCTTCCAGATACTCTGATGGCAATGCATACCGCTTCCATTATCGCCGAAGAGAGGCTTGGGCATGAATGTAACGGTCTTGCAGTTGTTGACGGCTACGCTCTTCGTAACGTATTTATAAAATAGAACCTGGTCGGCCATTTTCACGAGATCGGTATACCTCATATCTATTTCAGCCTGTCCGGCTGTTGCGACTTCATGATGGTGCGCTTCGATGCGGATTCCGACTTTTTCAAGCATCTGCACCATTTCACTTCGGATGTCCATAAGAGAATCGGAGGGAGGAACCGGGAAATATCCTTCTTTATGCCTGATCTTATAACCCTTGTTCCCGCATTCTTCTACCCTGCCTGTATTCCATACGCCTTCATCGGAATCGATGTAATAATAGCCCTCTTTCGCATTCTGGCCGTATCTTATATCATCGAATATGAAGAATTCAAGCTCCGGGCCAATATAAATAGTGTCTCCTATTCCGGTGCTTTTTAAATAATTGACCGCTTTTTTAGCGATATGCCTCGGATCTCTTGTGTATTCCTGGAGGGTGATGGGATCCTTGATATCCGCTATCATTATCAAAGTGGGATACTGTGAGAACGGATCGATTACAGCAGTAGTCGGGTCAGCCATTAAAAGCATATCGGATTCGTTAATCCCCTGCCAGCCTCGGATGGAAGAACCGTCAAATCCTAATCCTTCCTCAAAAGGACTTTCGTCCTTGAATTCTGAAACAGGATAAGTACAGTGCTGCCACATACCCGGAAAATCCATGAAACGCAAATCTACCTGAACGATACCTTCTTTTTTTATCAGGTCCAATACTCCTTTAGCGTCCATATATATACCTCCTTAATTTTATGCGAAACGCTGTCTTTTAGAGAGCAATTATTGTTCCATAATTTTAACTTTTTAGGATACTTCCACACAAGCAGGTAACCCTAACGGACACAGGTACCCTGCGGGCACAGGCAATTATTATAATTAACTAAAATTAAATTACAACTTTTATTAAATAATTTCTTGAGGGTTAAATTTATTTGCTTATATTTTACTCAACACTTATAATAATGATTAAATAATAATCATATCAAGGAATAAGTATGGACAATAATTACACTAAGGAACTTGAGGAAAAGATAAAACGGTTAAAACTTATCCAATATCTCACAATAGCTATGAACGAGACTTCCGATTCCCAGGAACTTTTAAAAATAATGCTTGATAAATGCATAGCTATTACGGGCGCTGACAGCGGTTCAATTATGATAAAAGACCCCGGTTCCAGGCACCTGCGTTACGAGGCGTTTAAGGGGCTTGACGAGGATATGGTCTTCCGGACCCCGATCGAAGTGGGTGAAGGCCTCACAGGAACTGTGTTTCAGGATGGAATTCCCAGGCTTGTCAGTGATGTAAGTATCGATCCGGTCTATATTTCTGTACGGAAGGATATACGGTCGGAACTGGCAGTCCCGCTCTCAGTACAGGGAAAAATAATAGGTGTTGTTAATGTTGACAGCGCTAAGATAGGTGCTTTTACCGAGGGCGACATGGAATTTCTGCAGACAATATCCAACCAGGCCGCCCAGATACTTGTCAGAACAAACCTGAACCATCAACTTGAAAGTAAAATAAAATTCAAGGATATTCTTCTGGATATATCCCAGAGTATTGAAAAGATCTTCGAATTGTCGGATTCATTTGAAATCGTGATGAAAAAACTGGCTGACAGCTTTGGAATTTACAGGGGAATGCTCGTTCTCTTCGAGAAGAACGAACCGAATAAGCTTTCGATATATAACGCCTACAATATTACAGACGAAGAAATGTCCCGAGGTATTTACAAAGTAGGCGAAGGAGTCGTAGGCAAGGTCGTCGAAACCGGCAAGGCCCTTTCAATTAAAGATATCAATAAAGACGATTCATATCTCAACAGGCTTCAAATCAAGCGCGATAAAAATGTCCCGATCTCTTTTATAGCAGTTCCGATAAAAATCGAGGGGATAGTAGTAGGCGTTCTCGCTGTCGAAAAATACTTTGAAAATGAGAACACTTTAAACGACGAGGAAGACATGATGATCCTTGTGGCAAATATCATAGCAAATAAAGTCAAATCGTGGGAAAGAATATATAAAGACAAAGAGAATCTCATCGCTGAAAATACTATTCTAAAAAAAGAGCTTTTCAAGAATTTCGCAATCGACAATATTATCGGTAAAAACAAGCAAATGATAGCGGTTTTCGAACTTATTAAAACCGTGTCCGACAGCAATTCATCTATTTTGATCCTAGGTGAAAGCGGTACAGGTAAAGAACTTGTCGCCCAGGCCCTGCATGTCGGAAGCGGAAGAAAGGATTCCCCCTTTGTAAGCATCAACTGCGCATCGATCCCTGAAAATCTTCTCGAGTCCGAACTCTTCGGATATAAAAAAGGGGCTTTTACCGGTGCGATATCCGATAAAAAGGGGAAATTTCAATTGGCTAACGGGGGGACAATATTCCTCGATGAAATCGGCGATATGCCCCTTTATCTTCAGGCAAAACTTTTAAGGGCTATACAGGAAAGGGAAATCGAACCCCTCGGCAGCGAGGCCAAAATAAAAATAGATATCAGGATCATTTCGGCAACCAACAAGGAGCTTGATAAATTGATAAAGGACGGAAAATTCAGGAAAGACCTTTATTACCGCCTCAATGTAATCGAAATCCAGATACCCCCTCTGAGGAGCAGAAAAGACGATATCCCGCTTCTTGTAAACCATTTTATCAAAAAGTATTCAACCCGGGACAACAAAAATGTGTATGGCATCTCGCAGGAATCTTTAAGGCTCCTCCAGTCTTATAACTGGCCGGGCAATATCAGGGAACTTGAAAATGTAATTGAAAGAGCGGTTCTCCTCTGCCGGTCTCAGACTATTGAGGTTGTGAACCTCCCGTCATTTCTCATGGATATAGAAGAAGTGCCTGATATTCATATAAGCAAATGGATAGAAGGCTTTGTTAAAAATCCGGCCTGCAACGGGAAACTTTATGAAAGGATTATAGGCCATATTGAAAAGGAGCTTATTTCAAGGTCTCTTATATTCAACAATCGAAACAAGGTCAAGACCTCGGACTTTCTCGGCATCAACAGGAATACCCTTAGAAGCAAGATGGAAGAGTATAATATCAAAATATAATTATCAGGGCCTTTTACAGGGCTTCAGGAAGGCCGATAAAGGATAACATTCTCTTACCGTTATCGCCTCCTCGGTATGAATAAAACAAAGGATTTTTACTGCACTTAGTACATAAAGAGGCTTTTTTAATATTATCTGACAAAATTCCAACAGCAATTAAATCTTCAATTAGCCCTGACTCAAGGTCCAGAAATATTTTGCCGTCCCTTGATTCATAATGAACGTTTTCGAATTCTTCAATCAATTCATGACCTACATTATAACAGCATTTCCGGATATGCGGCCCTATAAGGACATGAAGCCTTTCAGGCCCGATATCCAGGCGTTCTTTAATTTTTTCCACTATTTTCATATGTATCTTGCCTTTTATTCCCTTCCAACCCGCATGTACTATCCCGGCGACTTTTAATCCGGCATCGGCATATAAAACAGGAATACAGTCCGCTGTAAGAACGCCAAGCAATAACTCCCTGACATCAGTAAAAATTCCGTCTCCTTCGATCAATGGGTAGTCCTGTAAGGGATTAACCAGGAATTTTTTTATATTGGCGGAATCGATAAAATGAACCTGATCTGAATGAACCTGTTTCAAGGCTGCAAGTCCCGTAAATCCCAGCCTCCGGACTATCGAACCGCCGGCATCAGCCATATCCTGAGCAAAGTTCCTGCCCCTTAAAGTCGTACCGGCATTCAACCGTCCGCCTAAAAAATCTTGATAAGTTAAAATATCGGACATTTAAGGAACTTTGAAGACCAGGATGGTCATATCATCCCACTGGGGAGCTCCGTTCGACCACAAATCGATTTCCCTGAAGATGATGTTTACAATAGTCGATGAGTTTAAAGAAGAATATTCCTTTATTAATTTTTTAAGCCTTTCAAGCCCGAAATCGGCGCCCTTGTCGTTTACAGCGTCAATGATGCCATCCGTGAAGCAGAATACCAGATCGCCCTGATCAAGCTGGATGCTTGAAGATATGTAATTCTCGGATTTTGTAATTCCAAGCGGAATACCCTTGCTTGAAAGAGAATCGAATTGCCCCGTCCTCGTTTTGTAAACATATTGGAGATTATGTCCGGCGTTCGAATATTCCAGGATCCTCCTGTTCAAGTCAAGACTGCCGTAAAACATCGTAACGAACATCCCTACTCTCGAATCTTCAACAAGAATATCATTTGAATATTCCAGGAGCCTGTGAGGTTCCTTGGTATGAAACGCGTAGGCTTTCACCACGCTTCTGGATACAGCCATATATAAGGATGCCGGTAGGCCTTTCCCCGAAACATCTCCTATTACGAATCCGATCCTGCTCGGGGTTAATGTATATATATCGTAAAAATCCCCGCCGACAACTTCAGCCGTCTGCATCTTCGCAAACACCGATATATTTTTAAAGGTATTGAAATCGCTTATCAGCAGGGCATTTTGAAGGGTTTTCATGATATCGATTTCCTTTTTGATCTTTTCATGCTCGAGCTGTTCATTATAACTCAATATGCTTTCATATGTATGGCCTACCTGGTTGGCGATCGTCCTCAGTGTTTTTATCATTTCAGGCGTGTATCGAGCCCATTTTTTAGGTTCGGAAATATTGATAACTCCGACGCATATGTTTTTAATCTTGATAGGGGTGCAGATAAAGCTTGCATTTTTATACCTGAACCGTTTGTTCCTGCCCAGACCGGTCTTTTCAATATCGTTTGAATAAATTGTTTTACCCTGCTTCATAGCCCTGCTCGATATTTTATCTATATCGAGGCTGTGTTCCATTTTTTCCACTACATCCTGAGGCATGCCGATGGCACTCTCAATGTGAAGATTGCCTGTTTTTTCATTAATAAACATTATTGATACACGGTGCGAATTGAAGATTTTCGACAGCAGTTCTACAATCTTTGAGAAGAGAACCTTCCTGTCATATGTAAGATTTGTGAGATTGGATATCTGGTAAAGATATTCCAGTTCTTTGGCCCTTGTTTGTATAGCCTTATATAACAGGGCATTAGCAATGGCTGTTGCAGCCTGTTCGGCAAACTGTTTCAATAGCATTACGTCATCGTCTGTAAATATTTTTTTGGCGGGATTTATTACCTCGATGACCCCTATCGATTTTTCATTGTGGATCAGGGGCATTGCAAGGAGATTTTTTGTTTTCAGATTGGTCTTTTCATCGACCCCTTTGTAAAACCTTTCATCCTTTTCCGCATCGTAAACGATGACATGCTCCTTGGTCTGAGCCGCATATCCTGCAATGCCTTTTCCCTTAGGAACTATTACATCGCTGAGGGCGTCTGCATTTTCTCCAAACGCTACCTCGAAAAACATGTTGTTGGTATCAGGGTCTACAAGCAGAATGGATGCGCCTTCCGCATTCAGGAGAACGCCGGAATAATGAGAAATGTCATTCAGAATGCTGCGTACATCCTCAATCGAGTTGATCTTCCTGTTTATATCAAGTACTGCCTGTAAATCTTCTATCTTTAAAGCCATTTTCCCTCTCCCTTACGCCCTTTTTTAGAGAGCGGCGGAAAATATTTCATGGATCTCGCTTCTCCCGGCAGGCCTTGGGGTATATGATAAAAATTCATATTCCGAACCAATCTGAGCGGCTTTATTGATGATTTCCTGTTCGATTTTATATTCCATCAGCCGTTGAGGAATATGAAGGTCCATCATTAATCTCCTTATGGATTCAATAGCCATAATGGCCGCTTCAATGACTGTTATATCGGCGACTTTTTCGCCGAGAGCCATTGCGATCTGGATGAACTTGTTGGCGGCGGCTGTCAGGTTAAACTCCATAACATGCGGTAATATAACTCCGGAGCCTATCTGCTGTGCAATATCCGATGCTGAAGAAAGTCCCATGGAACAGGCCGCCGACAATCCCGGGGACGATCCGTATACTGCAAGAGAAGCCAGAAGAGTTCCAATAGAGAGGTTTCCCTTTATCTTCGTATTGGCCGGTTCCAGGGCAAGTCTTTTCAAATTGACGCTCAGATACTCTATAGCTTTAAGGCTCATAGAATCGGAGATTGGGTTTGACTTTTTAGAAATATAAGCGTCGAAGGAATAAGAAATGCCTTCAAGACTCGAATATATTAAATCATTCAGTGGGACATCCTCGGTGATCAAAGGATCGATTATCAGGGCTTCCGCATAAGAAGTTTTATCGGAATAAGGCTTTCTGATCCTGTCTGTTTCATCAATCACATATGTAATCGGAATTATACCCCAGGTAACGACCTGGATTGACGGCACCTCTATGTAACGGACTTTTTTAACGTTTATCCATTTGCCGCCTTTATGTTCCCCTTTAGATACTTCCTGGGTGCTGAATTGTGCTATGCATTTCGCAACCGATAGGACGTTTTCTCCGCCTACTCCGATTACAACATCCGTGCGGCTTGTTTTTGCTATGTTAACACCCTCGAAAAGATCCTTGGTGCTTGCATTGGATGGAATTTCATAGATGATTATGTCATAAGCATAACCTTCGATAAGCCTTTTGATCTTCTGGGTAAGTCCGGTTTCAGAATACTTTTTTTCGCAGACCATAATGACTTTTTCATTATTCGGACAGGCGATTTCAGAAAGTTTCTGCAAGCTGTCCGCGCCGCAGATAATATTTGTCGGAATCTGAAATTCTATCAAGGCCATTAAGATTCTCCCATCTCGAACAATAGTTTACCATGAATCAGCTCTTTTGCACAAGTTCGATTAATGATTATCGGTAGTATTTATTTTATAAATAAGTTAAGTAAATATATGATACCCGAGAGGCTTACTATGCTTAGAAGAAGGGATGCCAGGACTATTTCACTGGCAAGCTTGACATCACTGTTAAAATGGCTTGCAAGTATGGAGCAGTAAATTGCGGAAGGCATAGCTATCTGGGTCAATGTTACCTTTAAATCAAAACCTTTTAACCCGAAGAGCAGGAGAAGCGGAAAAGCAATGAGCGGTATTATCACAAGTTTAGCAAAGCTTATTAAAAAAACGCTTAAAAATTTCTTTTTTATATGAATATCTGAAAGGGTTATGCCTACGAAAAGAAGATTCAGGGTTATTCCGCTGTAGCCAAGTTCCCTGACACTGTTCAATACCTGGCCCGGAATAGGAATTTTGAAATAATTCAGGGCCATGGCAGCTACAAAGGAATAAAAAACCGGTATTTTCAGCATTTGTAAAAATGCGTCTCTCGCATTGCTCTTATCGGAAGCTGCAATAAAAACTCCGGCCGTATGTGTATAAAAAATGTAAAAGACCATGGCCAAAGTGCCTAATAAAAGGCCCTCTTTTCCGAACGCATACTGCGTGACCGGAAGGCCGAAATTTCCCGAATTCGTGAGTATAAGCGCCAGAAGAAGGATCGTTTTAAAAGCCCTTTCAAAGTGAAAAATCACATCGAGCAGTTCTACCGCAAGTATAGTTAAAATAATAGTGATGGTAATAACAATAAAAATATTCAGGGTCGTGCCTGAAAAAAAATCCTTATTTTCGTAAATCGATGAAAACACAAGCGCAGGTGTAAGCAAATATATAGATATAGTTGAAAATGATTTCCTGTTAACTGGAAATAATTTCCCAATTAAATAACCCGCAGCAAAAATCAGGACAACAGGGAACAATACATTATAAAAGACTTCAAGCATCCTTTACAATCTCTTTAATTTATTTTTATAATAGTTTAAAACATTGGGCTCTTTTTTAACTTCCCTGCCTATCCGGATATCGGGACATATCAGGCCTTCTTCCCTTTTCTTTTCAAGCAGTTTACTGATTTCAGCTGCCAATTTCTGGGGCTGGATCGGATTAATATATATCTTTGTATTTCCTTCAAAACCTGCGGGAGTATGAATACGTAATTTTATGCATATATGCCAGGGAAGGCTGTAAACCGAATCGAAGGGGGCATAATACCATTCCTCGTTGCATGTAGTCTGACTCGTAATGACCGAATGAATTGAATGCACTAGATCGCTCATTCCCTTGATTTCTTCACTTGTCTGTTCAAACGGCCTGCTGGTCGGGCTCTTGGAATATACAACGACTGTAGGAAAGCGGTGGCCTATCTCGGATACAGCGATGGCATGATCGTTCTCTGCGATTATCATTGAATGATAAATGCCGAAATTAATTGAAAATTCATTATAAAGATTTGGATTTTTTACAAGTTCCGCCATTTCCCTTTCCATCTGAACGCCCCATTCGTCCAATCCGACAAGCTGTTTATGAAGATGGTCAAAGGATGCTCCGGCAGGCCTTAGCCAGTTCTGGAAAACGCTTATATACCTGATAAACGGATTTTGATCATAAATATCTCTCAGGCTTTCGGCTGTAAATAAAATGTATTGAAAATGCTCTTCAACAGTCAGTTCTCCCGATGAACAAAGTTCGTTAGAAAACCGGGCTCCATCTTTATAATGGCGTTTCCCGATTATAAGGTCGTGAGAACCTCCGAAAAAGGGGTTTAATTTTTCTATTTTCTCATACTCGGGCATTGAGTCAAAATCAGATTCGATCCTTTTCGATTTCAATTCAAGCATTTTCATCGCATGAATATAGCCTTTAGAACTGTTCAGATATTTTTCTTTCCAATCCCTGTTAGTTTTATTCATTTTGAAATGATAGTTTTTAGACCAATAATCATAGGTAACTATTTCAAAAAGGTTTCCGACCCGTCTGAAATCTGCGGAACATTCCTTGATTTTTTCCGGGTCCATTCTGTAATATTTTCTCCATTCCCCGCCGGGGTCAGGTTCTCTTATGATCCTGGCCTTTTCCGGAGTGCATAATTCATACTTCGAACAGCAAAAGTCGCAGTAGTCCTCCGGACTTTTATGCGATAGGGGCAGAGGATTTTCAGTAACCCCGTTAAAAATCGGCCCTCTTTTTCTTTCTTCAACGCACCACACTTCAGTGCCGTTGTACGGATTCACCTGTTTCAACGTTCCGTCGGGCATCCTCTGATAATATTTATCATAGAACGACATAGTTACCGGTCCTTCTTCAGTATTAGAGCAGCTGGAAATTATAAAATTCGAAAGTAAATAAATCAATAAATAACAAGCCATATGTCGATTCCAGACAAGTTTGTGATTTATTTACTTTGACATTTATAAAAAAATGCAATAATATGTATTAATTTTGGGCATTTATACAAAAAAGCGGTTAATTTCGATTTTTTAAGGTTGCAATGTGCCCTTTTAGGCTAACCCTGCCGCTAAAAATAAGTAATTGTATGTTTATAGTTAAAATTCGGGGTTTATTACCCTGTAAAAGGAGATAAAGTATGGTCAGAAAAATTACTCTGGGTGTTTTACTTGGCGCTTTAGTCTTATGTTTTGCCGGTTGTGGCGAAAGCAAACCTGAAAAATCAAAGACGGACCTGGCTTTGAATAAGAAAGCCGTAGCCTCTTCCTTTGAAAAGGCGAACAAGTACAGCGACATGAAAGACCTTGTCGCCGCTTATGCCGTGGATGGAGATACTAAAACCCGTTGGGGTTCGGGTTGGAGCGATGATCCGGATCCGAACGTCGCCTGGATATATGTCGACCTCGGCGCCAGCATGCCCTTCCAGGAAGTTAAAATCAAATGGGAACCTTCCAAAGCAGTGGATTATAATATTGAAACTTCGGACGACGCCAATACCTGGACTGTCGTAAAAGCTGTGACCGGCAATGTTGTGGCGGATAATGATATCATCCTGGATAAGCCCGTTACAGCCCGATATGTAAAGATAAATTGCAAAAAGCGTTCATCGCAGTACGGGTATTCGATATTTGAAATCTGGATTTACTGATCGTTTTTACATTAAAAGGATATGATTTTTCGGCATTAATCTGATTGACTTTAACCCTGCCCGACTTCGCCTTCCGGGCAGGGTTAAAGTTTTAAGGACCGGGCTCGACAGCCGGAAGTTCGGAACGCCCGCTCTTACCCGGGTTTATGAATTATATGACTGACTGCTCCGAATATATTAACTCATTGAAATAGAATTACGGCGGAAGCGAATGAAACTTCCGCCGTTTTTTTCGCCGCGTTTATAATAAATGGGGATATTTGTATGTATTTTATAAAGATAATAAAAGAATCGATAAAAAGCATAAAAAAATATTATATTTACTTTTTCATTGCGGCTTTGATAGGAGCGGCCAATCCTTTCTTTTTAATAATTGTTCTAAGGTCGATAAGGGAAATCCTTTCCCCCGTCCGATTCGGCGATCTGTCCTCGTTTCTTACCTCTAACTATTTCAGAATTTCTTTTTATTCATTTGTGATCTTTACAGTTCAGGGATTTTTTCCGCTTTCTATTTTCTCTATGGACGTTCAGAACAGCTTTTTGGACAATGAAAAGCCAGGCCTAAAAATATTTTTCAAGGGATTCGGCCGTTCTCTTCTCCGCACGATCATACCCTCGATTTTCATGACCTTCATTTACGGCGCTCTGACCCTTTTATTTATTTCAATAGGGCTTTTCTATTTTTATAACATAAAAAACACAGTTATTTTGCTGGCCATAATATGCTTCATCTTTTTATCATACCTTTTCCTGCTGATAACCGAATATTTCTTTACACCGATGTTCGTGATGTATAAAAAACTTAAATTCAGCGATATCCTGAAATATTCAATGGAGATTGCGGTAAGAAACGCACCGCGTGTACTGCTGATATTTATCGTCGATCTCGTCATTTTGATTTTATTAACACTTGCATGGAACGCGTCGATTTTATTTTATTTCGGAATTTCGAATATTCTGAGGCTTTATATGTTCAGGGAAATAATATCCGTGTACGAATTTCCTCCGGTTACCGGCTATTTGAGGCGTCGATAGCAGTGATTTTTTCATGAAATTCCCTGGTAATAGGGTAAAATAACAGAAATACCGATCCTATTATTATTAAAATTACCGGTATTATACTTAAAAGCAATTTAATTCCGCCCAAAGCCTCGGCAGTCTGCTTTATTATTCCGCCGGCATTGGCGGATTGAAAGTGCGACACCGAAAGAACAACCCCGTTGATCAGGAAAGAAACGGCCATACCCAGCTTTTGAATGAAAAACCAGATCCCGTAATAAAGTCCCTCGCTCCTTTTTCCATGAAGGTATTCCCCGTAATCGACAACATCCGGGAGTATAGACCATAGGATAACAAAGAAAGTTGATAAACCTATTCCGGCTATGACAACAAATAAATAGAAAACCGGATACCCAAGCGTAAGGCCGATTCCGGATATTATGACTATTGAAGCGGCTAAAACAACCGAGCCTGATAACAGCGCCGCTTTTTTCCCGAATTTCCTGGAAACTGCAGTCCAGACCGGTAAAGCGAAAATGGAGGATATGATCAACACCCCCATGATCAGGCTGGATGAAAAACCTGTCAAACCCAGGTTGTAATTGATATAATATACGAATATCGAAGAAAGGCCTGTGGTTGCAAGGGAATAAAAGAAAAAGGAACCCAGAAGAATTACAAAAGGTTTGTTCTTAAAAGTGTTCAAATAGTACTGCAGCTTGAATCCATGCTTTTCCCTGGCGACAGTATCATGCCCTCTAGTTGACAAATACGACGCTATTCCCGATATAACCATGATAATGCCGAATATGACGCTCATAGCCATATACCCCTGGGAAGATTTCAGCTGGCCTTTTGGAGAAAAAAGCGATACTATGATTTCAACCGCCCCGGCGCCTATAATGGTAGCAAGTAGTGAGAAAACAATCCGAACAGCGGTAAGAGAGGTTCTTTCATGATAATCCGCAGTCAAATCCGCGGTCATAGCGCCGTATGGGACATTGTAAACCGTAAAAAACGTGCTGAACAATACAAAAAGTAATGCATAAAAAATAAATCTGAAAATCAGGCTTCCGCCAATAGGCAGCCATATAAATATGAAAGCTGCAGCAAAGGGAATTATGGACAAAATCAGCCAGAAACGGTGCTTGCCTTTTTTTGAAACAGTATTATCGACAAGCATGCCCATGAAAGGGTCCGCGATGCCGTCCCAGGCCCTCCCAAGAAGAAGAACCATGCCGGAAAGATAGCCGGGAAGGCCGATCATTGCATTTAGAAAAAAAAGGTAATGAAAGTTTATAGTTTGAAATGCCAGTCCGGCGACCAAATCCCCTATTCCGTATCCTATCTTTATTCCAGTAGTAAGTTTATTCTTTTTCATTATTTACTCTCCATGTGGCATTCTCTTCCGCTTATATTCATCAATGCAAGTCAGAAATCTCCGGGACAACTCCGAGGTCAGAAGACTGACTGCCTTTTGGGAATTTTTTTTATTTATGTCCGAATAATTCGTAACTTTAATCGTTTCGCCGGCGACAATATGGGCCGTTTGTCCCCGGATCATAATTCTATTTTTAATGTTTCCCCCGAGGCATCTTCCGGCAAAATCATAATAGTTCTGCGCCGTTTCTATATAAAGTTCAAGGGGATCTTCCGGTTTTAGTTTTTCAAAATCCAGATAAAATCCTATATCCACAAATTCCATATAACGGGAAGCAAGCCATGCTTCCTCCGACAATCTGTCAGCCAGTCTTTTTTCCAGGGGGGATAATTTATTAATATTTTTGATGTCGGAACGGAACATCCTGTCCCAGGCTGTCTGCCTTATCCGGTAAACACGGTTGATATTATCTCCCTCGGAATCGATATTCAGGATTTTTTCGGCATGGTTTAATGCGGCTTCCAGAAGGATTTTCAATCTTTCGTTCGGGGGCGGTTTTACAGGAATATTTCGAAAATTGGAAAAAATAGAATATGAATCCTCCAGTATAGATAAGCATTTTTCCGGAATATTTTTCAGCCTTTGATAAAGCGATAGCGACGGATCGGCTTTTATCCCGCAAATTTTTTCCGTTCCGGCGATCAATTTTTCAAGGCTTTTCCCGGCTTTAGCCGGCCATGAAAAATGCACCGATAAAGGAAGTATCTCTACTTCTTCATTTCGCTTTTCTTTTGCAAGATCCCCGGAACACCATAATGCTATTCTCGCGGAACCCTGCTCAATACGGGGAAGCGTATCGCTTGAATAGGAAGTCTGCCCCTCAGGAGCCAGGGCAAGGGGGTAAGCCCCGTTTTTTACCAATTCACGGATGCGGCGGATACTTTTCATATCCACTTTTACATGGTACACAGGTAAGGCCCCGACGCGGGGAAGGACCCAGCGTTCGAACGGGCCTCCCCAGAGCGGAACTTCGTAACCATAAATAAAATGCGCATGAGGTTCAACAGGATATCTGCAACCAAGTTTTGCCGCTTCTTTCGATAAAATCTTTCCGATTACATATGACATAAGCTGGGGTTCATTTCCAAAGGGATGGCGGAATGCTACAATCAAACGAGACTTATTATTGAAAAAACGCTGAAAAGCGCCTGTAAACCGTTCCGGATGTATGAATTTCACTCCTTTAAAACCCATAGATGAGAAATATATTGAACCGAACAGCCTGAAAAATCCGATGACCCAGGGCTTTATTTCAGGTTCGGGCAATTGAAAAGCCGCTTTAACTTTGTTTATAGGTTTTACAAACATTACGATAGCTCCCGATCCATTATAATTTAATCCCCGGGAGCAGGCAAATTAAAATGCATTTATTGATCTGTAAGAGCCGGGCTTTTCCAGGAACTTTAGATATAATTGGGAAGGGTTATTTTAACCCAATCATCGGTGAAATATCCGTAGTGAGCTTCAATAGTCATATTCTTCAGGTCGCACAGGGCCGTGCTCCCCTCGATCTTTCTATTGCCATGATCTTCCGGGCTGTTATCATAGTAATGGATGCAATCGTCGCCGAATATCCAGGAAACTCCCCTGTCAAGGCCGGCCATGATCTCTACAGCATTTTCAGCGCTTTCCGCAAACTGCGCGCTATGTTTGACAAGAAGAAGAGAGTTGACACCAATGCAGTCCGGTGTGCAGTTGCCCGCGGCAACGATCTGGACGCCGCAGCATATGCCCCTGATGTTCATAGATGTAGGGCTGCCTACATGGCCCGGAGCGGTTAAATTGACTGTGGGAAGGGCCTTTGAGCCGTTTTTCGCAACGACGTTTATGGGATTGTTGATAAGGCAGGCCGTATACTGGTATATCTCCCCTGTAGGGAACATGAAATCCCTTCCCATGTAGCGCCCCCCTCCGGCCGATTTTTCGAAAACGGAAAAGCCGTTGCACATCATAGGCAATTTAAAATCCCCGGACTTGAGATTTAAATGCATGAGTTTAACGAATAATTCCTCTTTTAAATCCCGGGGTGAATATTCGATTTCAGAAGGCGGGTTTTTAAATCGCTTACCTGAATGCCCTGCTTGTTAAGGCTTAAAGATAAAAAATCCCCTGTATAGATCATGGAGCAGAGAATGTCATGACCGAGGTTTATCATCAGAAGATCTTTTTTTGTTACTTTGGTAGCCTAAACCTTGCAGCCCGCTTAAAATTGACACAAATTTGCACAGGAAATAGAATAATCCTGGTACAGCTCAATTTAAGGAGGGCTTTATGGGGCAAAAAATTCTTTTTCGTATTAAATATTTATCCCGCTTTTTTCTTCTGTCATCCGTTTTTATACCTGCTTTAATTTGGGGGCAGGTTTCCGGCGGCGTCCGGTTTAAGCCTGCTGTAGTTTTGATGCCGCTGGGAAGTACGAACAGTCCCGATATTTATGCAAAGGGATATTCGCTGTTATTGGGAAGGATCAAGTCTTTCGACGGGATAAACCTGATCACGAACGGGCCCGTCCTGGAAGGACTTCTTCAAAAGATGCCTGAAATGGCTGAAACAAACAGCTTTATAACTATCCATAGCAAAATAATACCATTCGCTTACGAACATTTCATAGACGAGATTCTCTTAATACATAACGGGAATACTTCGAACGATTTTATCGATATTATCGGCAGGCATGTCGATGACAAAAACTGGTCATGGAATAAAAACGAATTTACATTCACGGAAGATAACCTCGACTTGCAGATAGATTGCGAGATAACAAATTTACTAACCGGTGTGGATTCCATTCAGGGCTGGCGCGACCCGAAATTCTGGAATTTCAGCGGGAAATTCCATCTCAAGGATTTAAAAACCGGAAAAATTATGGATCTTGAAAAGTACCGGGGGAAACTGGTCGTATTAACCGAATATCCGGCCGGGGGTTTCGACGCCGACTTATATTACTTAATGAAGGTCATTTTCGATAAACTGAATTATAAATTTCCGGATATCATCACCCTGTTCGGTGTTTACGATTCCTCAGCAAACGGTAAAAATTTAAAATGCGCAGATGTTATGAGAGAAAAGGGAGTACTTGCTGATCCGGAATTCAAGTATCCTGTCGTTGACGTGACTCCCCTTCCAAGGGACAGGAACTATAGTTTCATGGCTTTTTATTACGGTTATCTGACCGCTGACGGGATGACCAATAAGCAATTCGATATTAATACCCATGACAGGATCATTTTTGGGAATCTTGAAGACATTTTGCCACCGGAGAAACGTGGCGGGATCCGGACGACCCTGGTCGAAGCGGCCAGGGACAACGACCTTCCCCTTGTAAGCCGGCTCATTAAGGAAGGCGCCGACCCTCTCGTCGCCGAAGACTCCCGGTTTGCTCTCGATTGGGCGGTTTTCCATGAAAACGGCGCCATGATCGATGAAATAACAGGTCATAGAACAAGCGCAGCCGATATCTACCACGCAGCTTATATGGCGCTTGTCAACGGAAAGAAGGGGATTTTCACCGGCCTTATCGGGAAAATCGTACGGTCCGAGAATCCGGACTATATAAAACTTAGATATATATTCACCCTGGCTGGACAATCGGGAGACAAAGACTGGCTGGCCTTACTGGATAAGACCTTTCCCGCGGTTTCGTTTTTTTTCAGTCCTTCTTTCAGCTTCGAAAGTCTTATAGCGTCGGGAATAAAACCGGGTATCGACCCCGCTTATCCCTTCCCCGTCTCGCCCCAGCCCTTCAAATCCCATGAATGCGAACTCTACGCCATGAAGCATTTATTGAAATACAAGTACGATTTTAACCTGGACATACCCAAGTGGGAAAAAAAGATGAAAAAAGGTCCTCTCGACCTCTGGTTTTTCACGGAATGCGCCGAGGTCGCCTACGGCGAAGGATTTGATTTTGAATATTACACGGAATATAATGCAGACCCCGGGCTGTTCTTCTACTATCTCTCGAAGGGCGAACCCGTGATCACGGAAAGAATGTTTGGAAAAGACCGGCATTCGGTCGTAGCCTATTCCTACGATACGAACGGGGTCTGGCTCTCGGATTCGGGCAATGGCAGGAGGTGGGTCATACCTGTTGAAAAGCTCATTACAAATGAAATATTTTCAATGCGGGTGTTAAAAAAGGCGGATGCTAAATAAAGCTGTTCAGCCGATTCCGAGGGGACAAGCCCTCAGTTTGCATCCTCTCCCTGCGGCGATCATGTCGGTTATCCTAGGGTTTGTAAATGCCAATCCCCTCGAAAGCCTTGCCGTTGGCCCTGAAAAACCTGGTAAAGAATTCGTAATATTCGAGTCTCAAGACCTGTATAGCCACTATGAAGCCCTCGAAGCCGATAACGAATATATTTCCGATAAGAATGGTGATCCACTGGCCGACCGGGCCTGCAGACATGTGAGAAATGGTAAAAACGACGCTCATAAGTGCGACATGGTTCAAAGCGAAGGCGCCTACCCTTATGAAAGATATGGTGTTGCTCAAGAAGCCCATCGCGGATTCGTATATGTCAACCAGGCCCAGTGCAATGCTTGGCTTTTCCTCGCCTGCTTCCTCTTTTTTATGCTTGAATAAAAGCCTTTCAAGGAATTTCTCAAGTGCGATGCATAGAGCGCAGACGGCTGTCACAGCAAAAATATAAGAAGGATAATGCTGGCCCCGCATGACGCAGAAGACTACATACAATAAAGAACCGTAAAAACCCAGGCCGGCCAGGCCGTTGGTCGTAAAAAGTAGTTTCGGGTAATTCTTTTCCATTAAACTGTTTATAATATTAAGCAGGATTGCGAACATGATAACAACAGCACCGAAAACTACCGCCAGTGTAAGAATATCCATGATATGGTCCATGGGCTGTATCCATACCGGCTTTATGATGCCTTCGTTTCCGAATAAGGCACCGTATAAAAAACCGAAAATGACGGACGACAGGCCTACCCCGATTAATATGAATCCGAAGTTCCTGAACGATTTGAATTTTTTTATTAAAAAAATAATGGCGCCGAGCAGGGCTATAGTAAAGCCATGACCAACGTCCCCGAACATCGCGCCGTACATCAGCATATATGAAATCGCAAAAATGGGGGTCGGGTCGATTTCCGTGTAATTAGGGGTTCCGAATGTCGATACAAGCATTTCGAAGGGTTTGATGAAGAACGGGTTTGAAAATTTTGTAGGTACGGTAAGCCCTTCCTGTTCCATCGCATCCGACGCTTTCTGCTCGAGAAACGCGCACCTGTTTTGAGTAACCTGCTCCATTTTCTTTTCCAGTTTATTGGCCGAGTCCGCGGGGACCCATCCTGAAAACAGGCATACTTTTGTTGAAGACACCATTTCCCCTTTGAGGCGTTCCATGGCTATATAATACCTTGCGCTGTTTTTGAGGCTTCTCAGAAGGGCAATGTAACCGAGAAGCTTTTTTTTAAATTGCTTTTCATGCCACAATTCCTCGTCATAGACCGAAGAGAGCTCGAAAGCGTAATGAACAATAGAGGATTTATCGACTTCTCCAGGGGTTTTCGGGATCCCGTAATCCTTGAAGTACACGCTTTTTAAAATCTGCTGGACTTTGTCTTTAACGGACGACGGGGCTATATAGAAGACTATAACCGATTCATCTACCATGTCTATCTCTTCTATGATGGTCGGCAATGTTTCCATTGCGCTTTCAAAACCTTCATAGCTTGTCTGGGGAATGCTGCCATAGCCTAAAGTGAAATACTGAATATCGGCCGCTTTGTTCCAGTCAATATCCCGTGCTGAAAAATAATTTATCTTTTTAATTTTTATTTTAGTCTCTTTCTGGGCATCCTTTAATTTTTCAAGTACGCTATAGTGATTGTTAAGTTCAGCCTCTATGGTTTTAACATTATTTTCAAGAGTTTCTGCATCGATTATTCCGGTTTCAGTTATTTCCACTTCTTCTCTTGTTTCAAGCCTTTCCATAAAACTCTCGAAAGTGGCGAGAAGGTAATTGACCCTTTTGTCAAGATCCAGAAATCTGGCTGTACCTGTTTCCGCATCGCTTTTAGCGAGCATGTAACTTTTTGCTTTTTCCAGGGATATTTCAATCGATTGAAAATCCCCGAATTTTACTACTTCCCTCGATACCTCGTCAGCAAGTTTTTTCATTATCAGGAAGTCGATTTTCTTCATTCTCTGCGCGATGAACATTCAGCGAACCCCGTCTTTATTAGTCATAAATCAGCATATCCATTATTTTTGCCGTATCTATATTAAGTTTTTTCCCTTCAAGGGCTGTAATAAGATTCTTTACATGAATAATGTTAAGGATAAAAAAACCCAGAAAGACTCCGAGGCTGAATGGATATCCGATAAGATAGGACTTTGCCTTTTTAAAAAGCTTGATAAACATTTCCTTTTCAAGATTCAAATGATCCGGACCGCCTTCTTCCAGAAACCTGAAATCATTCAGATACCCTATGTATATTTCCTTTGTCTCCGCATCGAGAAGTTTCTGATATTTATTTTTCGAAAAAAGGATAGGGATATTAGGCACAATAGCGATTATCTCTTCATTCGACATTGAATAATTGAATTTGGCCCTGTATATCCATAACAGCCTGTTGATATTCAAATAATGAAAAAACACATCCCCGATAAGTTTTTTCTCATTTGGTCCAAGCCTCGAAATTTTCTTTTTTATGTTGACTGCGAAATAGTTATCAAGGTTCATTTCATAATAAAACGTGGTATTTTCGTTCTCGATCCTGGGAATGGCATCCGAGGCAAGCCTGTAATATTCCGATCCGCTTAACAGTTCCTGGAATTCCTCAAGGGTCTTTACATCTTTTATAAACTCCATCTGAATGCGGCTGGTTTTATTGATCCTGTACAGGAATTTCACAGGCCTTTTATTTATTATAGCCCTTGTTATTATTTTTAAATTCTCGATTTCGAAAATTTTCCCTAAATAGAGCACAAAATCTTTAGTGTAGCCCATCAAAAATCTGCTGATGCTCTCAAGAAAATAGAAGCCCTCCTGTTTAAGCTGTCCTTCAAGCCTGACATTGTCTTCAGTGTCCAATTCCACTTTTTTCGACAGGGTTTTTAAAAATTGCTTGTATTCGGCAATATTCATCGAAAGCATTTCAGAGCATTTCTCCCTGGTAAGCATCAGCGAAGCTGACCAGCTTTTAATTTTGGGATAAACCGAAGTATATTCTTCTCCGAACATAATTATCCCCTTATAAGTCCTGGCCGATAATTGAATTTATAATCTTTGAAAAAATTGCTGATTTTTTTGAATTCAGCTTTTCTTCCTTTGCTTTCATTTCCAGCACAAGGTCGTTATGGATCTTTTCGTTGTATTCTCTGATCTCTCTTTCAAGGATATCCGATTTTTCATTTTTTTCCTTGAGGATCTCTTCTTCAAGTTTTTCGGTCATTTGTTCGATTCTATGGTCGGCCTGTTCGTTTATTTCCTGTATTTTTTCAGCCGCGGCTTTTGCAGTATTTTGAAGGGTTTCCTCGGCGTTTAAAACCTCGGCTATCAAATCTTTCATATATTCTCTCCGATGACAAAAGTGTCGCAGGTACAGTTCAGAAGAATCTTTCTTTCAACAGCCGAAAAGATGTCTTTTAAAAATTCTCCCCCGCATTTTTTTACAACGCAGACGATTTTATATTCTTCGTCGTCATGTTTTATGAATTCCATAATCTTCGAATAAGGGTCGCCTTCAAGAAGGACGGGAATAATATCTACCCCGCTGTCCATACCGAGTTTTTTTACATGGTTCAAGTATCTTTCAGCGTCCCTTGTCATACCCTCCTTTATAATCGAGGTTTCTTCCCTGATGAAAATCTTGTATCTTTCCATTTTTAATAATAATTCGTTGTTGATTACCGAAATAGCGCTTAATTTCATGTTAAAGGATCTGGCAAGCGAAATAACCCTGGGAATAGCCTTCCTGTTCTCAGCAGAGCCAGTCAAAGGAAAATACATTTTGCCCATCGTGAACCTCCCCGCCCGCTAAACGGAAGCGTTTTGACTGTTTTTAATTCTTTTCAGCTGGAAAAAAGTTTCTCTTTCCCTTTCCTCAAGCGTGTCCTGGATAAATTTTATTATTTCTTTAAATTCCGGAATAAAAATATTTTCAAGCGCGTTTACCCGTCTCTGCGTCTTTTTTATTTCATAAGCGAGTCTCCAGGCCGAATCTTCAACCTGCGCAACTACAACTATCAGGTTGACTATTTCTTTAATATGCCTGGACAGGATATCATAATTAGCCGTGGATGACGCAAAGGAAATATCGGGCTTGCCGTTATCCCTGATCTCCTCTTTATACCTGATGGCGGGAATACTTACTCCCATAACCCTTTTTTCATGGATCTCCAGCTCTGGCAATTCCTTATGAGTGTCGGCAATGTTTTTAAGTTCAAGTTCGCCGATTTCAAGTACTACGGTTTGCAGTAAATCATAGCTCTTCTCAAGAAGGGAATCGAGATTTTCCCTCACATCTTTTATTTTCGAAATTATTTCCACAAGATGCAATACAAGAATTTCCCGTTTTTCTTCCAGCAGCGTATGTCCTTCGATGGAAAACTCGAGCTGTGATTTGTAATCAAGAAGGTTTGTCTTAGTCGGCGCTATTTCCGCTAAATTCATAAATTATTCCTGTTATTATTCCGTTTCAATGTAATATTTTTTTATTTCTTCCTCGCGAAGTCCGGTCAGTTCTGTTGTCGGAAGCAAAGACACCATTTTCCAGCCTAAGGCGAGACTGTCCTCCATCGAACGGTCTTCATTGAAGCCCTGGCCGATAAATTCATGCTCGAATTTATCGCCGAATTTAAGATAGCATTTATCGACGGCCCCAAGTTCCTCTTCGCCGACTATAGATGATATAGCCCTGACCTCTTTTACCCTGGCGTAGCTGGCATACAGCTGCATGAAAAGATGGGGATGATCGTCCCTTGTATAGCCCTTGCCGATGCTGTCCTTCATAAGCCTTGAAAGGGAGGGCAGGATATCGACGGGCGGGTATATGCCTTTTCCGTTCAGTTCCCTTCCCAAAACGATCTGGCCCTCGGTTATATAGCCTGTCAGGTCGGGGACCGGATGTGTTATATCGTCATTTGGCATTGTCAGGATGGGTATCTGGGTTATGCTCCCCTTTTTATTCTGGACACGTCCGGCCCTTTCATAGATCGTGGAAAGGTCGCTGTACATATAGCCGGGAAAACCCTTTCTGGCGGGTACTTCGCCTCTCGCGTTAGCGATTTCCCGCAGCGCTTCGCAATAACTCGTCATATCTGTAAGGATCACAAGCACATGCTTGTCCTTTTCATACGCTAAATACTCGGCGGCGGTAAGCGCGACGCGGGGAGTTATGATCCTTTCGATGGGAGGGTCGTCGGCCCGGTTTAAAAACATCGCTACGTTTTTAAGAGCTCCTGTTTCTTCGAAATTTTTGATAAAAAAGAAGGCGTCATCATGTTTTATACCCATGGCTGCAAAAATAACGGCGAAATTACCGGATTCCTCGCCCGGAAGCTTTGCCTGGGCGGCGATCTGAGCCGCTAATTCGTTATGCGGCAGGCCGGCTGCGGAAAAAATGGGAAGTTTCTGGCCCCGTACAAGCGTATTCATGAGATCGATTGTCGAAACGCCGGTTTCAATGTATTCGCGCGGATACGCCCTGACCACCGGGTTCAACGGCTCGCCGTTGGCATTTTTTACCGTTTCCGGAATAATATCGGATAATCCGTCGATCTGTTTTCCCATTCCGTTAAAAACCCTGCCGAGTATCTTTTCCGAAAGCCCTATTTCGAAAGGTTTGCCTTTGAAAATAACCCTGATCTTTTGAGGATTTATGCCGCTGGAACCCTCGAATAATTGTATTAAAAGGGCTTCGTCTGAAGACTCGAGAACTTTGCCATGCCTTACGGAACCGTCCGATAATTTCATTTCGACCATTTCGTCATAGCCTATGCCTTTTATGCCTTCCACGATAGCGAGAGGCCCTTTTAAGCCTGCGATTCCGACATATTCTTTACTCATTTCTATGGCCATTTTAAACTCCACCGATCTTTATTAAGGACGGTCACTATTTATATTCTTCCCTTAAATCATCGAATTCCTTATGCATTTCCTTTTCGACTTCGTCAATATCTGTTAACCGGTCGTTGGGTACGGTAAGCTTGATGCGGATCATTTTTGGAATGCATTTCATATCGCGGATTGTAAGGATAGGCGCGCCAAGCTTGATAATTTCCTCCGCCCTTTCAAGGAATCTAAGAAAGATCCTCAATATTTTCAACTGCTTCTCCGGGGTGGAGTAAGTGTCTATTTCATCGAATGCTCCCTGCTGAAGAAATCCGAGCTTGATCAGCCTCGCCGTTTCCAGGTAAAGCCTTTCGCTGTCGGGCAGCGCGTCGGGTCCTATCAATTTGACTATCCTCAGAAGCCTGTCCTCTTTCTGGAGAATTTCATAGGTTTTAATCCTGACTTCCCTGTAATCGTTTGCGACATGTTCATCCCACCATGGACGGACATCTTCGACATACTGGCTGTAACTCCTCATCCAGTTTATAGCCGGGTAATGGCGACTGCTTGCCAGATTTTTATCCAATTCCCAGAAACACCTCACAAACCTTTTCGTGTTCTGGGTCACAGGTTCTGAAAAATCCCCCCCTGGAGGCGAAACGGCGCCAATCACGCTTATGGAACCCCAGGACCCGCTTTTTGTTTTGACATAACCGGCCCTTTCATAAAACGCCGCAAGCCTTGACCCCAGGTATGCCGGAAATCCCTCTTCAGCGGGCATTTCTTCAAGCCTTCCGGATAGTTCTCTCAGGGCTTCCGCCCAGCGTGACGTAGAGTCGGCCATGATGGCGACATCATAACCCATATCCCTGTAATATTCCCCGAGAGTTATCCCTGTATAAATCGAAGCCTCTCTCGCTGTAACCGGCATGTTCGAGGTATTTGCAATAAGTATCGTTCTTTCCATTAAAGGTTTCCCGGTCCTGGGATCGATAAGCTTGGGAAAGTCTTCAAGCACTTCCGTCATCTCGTTTCCCCTTTCGCCGCAGCCTATATAAACTATAACCTGGGCGTCGGCCCATTTTGCAAGCTGGTGCTGAGTTATAGTTTTCCCTGTACCGAAACCGCCGGGTATGCCAGCCGTTCCGCCTTTTGTTATTGGAAAAAATATATCCACGATCCTCTGCCCTGTAATCAGGGGAATTATCGGCTTGGACCTTTCCAAGATAGGCCTTAAAACTTTTACAGGCCACCTATGGTATAATTTTATTTCAATTTCCTCGTCTTCATCGGTTTTAACTACGGCAATTACATCGTCAAGCTTATAATCCCCTTCCGGGGCCATCTTCACTAAAACCCCTTGTTTTACGTCGGGCTTAATGAGTATTCTATGTTCAATAACGCTTGTTTCCTGCACTGTTCCAAGTATTGCGCCGCCTTCAACCCTTGTTCCCTCTGTAAGAACAGGCTTAAAATGCCACACTTTCTCCCTGTCGAGGGAAGGTACATTAATACCCCTGCCGATGTAAATTCCCGACCTTCTTTCAATTTCCTCAAGGGGCCTCTGGATCCCGTCGAATATATTGCCGATGATTCCCGGCCCCAACTCTACCGATAAGGGGAGCCCGGTGCCGTATACAGGATCGCCCGGCCTGATGCCGCTCGTGTCCTCATAGACCTGGATGATCGCGATATCGCCCCTGATGCTTAATACTTCAGCAATCAGGCGGTAATCGGATACCTCGACGAGTTCCATCATCTGCAGCATATCTTCGAGCTTGGCATGAATGATGGGGCCGTTGATTTTTAATATAATGCCCGCTTTTTTACTTTCCATAATTTTCCTCTAAACAATTGTTCGGGGCTAAAGTTCTCTTATAATACCAATGGGTGTTTGCTCCGAGCTCTGCCCAAGGGGATTGTCCCTCAAGACTGCCAAAAGCCAATTTTTATCTAACGACCTGTCGGACCTTCCCAGAATTTTCCCTCCAAGGTCGTTAAGATCGACAATTACAGCTCGTTCCATAACTTTTCCGGCAATTTCAGACGCAACTTTATCGGGTTTATCGGGCCCGAGGACAACATAAGAATTATAGGGAGGAAGAGTATTAGGGGTCGGACCGTCGATCGACGAAGCCTTATAACCGGCGACCCTGTAAAAATCACCCTTTCTTCCAAGAAGCTTCCCTGCGGATCCGATTACCGCTGCGATAAGGATCCTGACAGCGCCGCATTCTTTTAAAGCCATTTCCATCGTTTCAGGTATCCCAAGCCCTATCCCGTTCGGGGTCTTAGTCACATAATGTGAAAGAAATACGGCAAGGCGGCCGGGCTTGATCTCCTTTACCGGATATGCCCTTCCCTGCGTAATGGCTACAGCTTTCTCGCTGATAAAAATAATATCTTTCTTTTTTAACGCCGGAAGCGTATATTTTTTTACGACATCTACAATGTTG
The DNA here is from genome assembly GCA_963768055.1 of uncultured Spirochaetota bacterium. Lineage (GTDB taxonomy): Bacteria > Spirochaetota > Brevinematia > Brevinematales > JAOACQ01 > CAVYGN01. The sequence continues at coordinate 1,233,608 of CAVYGN010000001.1, forward strand.
TCTTCCCTGGTGATTACATGAGTTTTTATTGGTAATCTAACATACTTTTTGCCGCTTACGGCTATCTCGGGATTTTTAACCTTCATCGACACTCCTTAACAGGACAAGCTCTCCGATCAGCCCAATTCTTCCGAAATCATTTTAAGAAAAACAGGTCTTTTCCTTTCAAAAATATTTTCAAGAGAATTGTCAACATAACTTCCGCCTGAACTGCATATGACTCCGCCGTCTATCTTCACGGCATCCTTAAGGACCAGCTCTCCTTCTCTGAAATCCTTAGCCAATTCGCTGAAAAGGCCGATATCGTCCTTTGAGAGAGACACCTCTACGGGGATCGAACCTATTAAATCGGCCGACAACCTGACCAGCTTCTTTAGAAAATTCAGGTAGCCTTCCCTGTTCTGCTTCAATTGCCTGATCAATTCTTTTAAAGATTCTTCAAGGATCCTGTCTATGAGATTTACTTCCATTTTCTGACGGTCTCTGTAAGTTTCCAGTTCCGCCTTTGCGGTCAGCTTGATCCTTTTCCGTTTTATTTCAGCCGCCAGAACCTCTTTCGCCTCCGACATCCTCTTATCGATTTCTTCAGCAGCCTCTATGATCCTTTTATCAGTCTCAATTATGGCCGCATTCAGAGACTCGTTATTGAGTTCTTCAGAATCACGGCTGATGTCGTTTAAAATTTCCTTAAGACCCATAGGTCGTACCTTCGCCTCTTTTTTTTATATCCTTATTCCCACGGCTTCCCTTATATAATCCGCGAGGTTTTTTAAACCCTCGATGTGCCCCTTCGAATCTGGTATATCAATGACAAGGGGAAGCTCTTTTGAAAATCTCATCTGATTTATCAACTCCCTGGCCCATTCCGCTACTCTTTCCGTTACTACTATCAAGCCGAAGCTTTTTGATTTCCTGATCTTTTTGATTTCATTTATAGCGTCTTCCTGGTTTTCAATTATCCTGCTTTCCATGCCGGAAAGGCCGAATAAAAGAGAGGTTTCTTTGTCGCCAAGAACGATCAGTTTCATTCATAATTCCTTTTTATAATTATATTCTTGTCATTATGAGAATAGCTATGACTATTCCGTAAATAGCGATGCCTTCGCCCATTGCGACAAAGACGATCGCGCTTCCGAATATTTTAGGGTTTTCAGATATGCCTCCGATAGCCGCGGCTCCCGACATTCCTACTGCTATGCCCGCTCCCAGCGAGCCGATGCCGACGGCAAGCGCAGCCGCTATTAAGCCCAGCCCCGACTGGTCTTGAGCGGGAGGTTTAGTTTCCTGTACCGATGTCTGTGTCTGTGCAGATTGTGTTTGCGCATGGCCCTTGGTCACGGCAAGTGATAAAATCCCGACGCTGAGGATCAGGAGTGAAAAAAGGCCGGTCAGGCCCAACGTTTTAATGAAAGCCCCTTTCATTTTCCCGCTTATATTTTCTTTTTTGTGACACAGATAAATCAGGATAATACCGCCCATAAGCGCAGCGAATACGACCAAACCGATAATTATCATACTTTCCTCCGCATTGTAATTTATAAATCATTATAAAACTCTTTCCTTTTTATTGCAAAGGATTTTTTGTTCAGTCAACAGTCGATAGTCGACAATCAACAGACAGCATAACCGCACTTCAGACTAACGACTGCAGATTGGCGACTGATTATATATCTCATCAAAAGTTCGCAAAAATATTGATGCCCGGTTAAAATTATTATTTGGAAAAGGGGCATTAAAAATATAAGGATAGAATAATGATCGACCTCCATACCCACACTCTGTGGAGTGACGGCGAACTTATGCCGGCGGAACATGTAAGAAGGGCAATTAAGGCAGGATATGAGGCTATCGCTTTGACGGACCATGCCGATACATCGAATATCGAGGAACTCTGTAAGGAAAGCGTGCAATTTGCATCAGCCATGAACAGGCTGCAGAATGAAATTACCGTACTGTCCGGTTTGGAACTGACGCATATTTTGCCTGAAGAGATCCCGGAATTGACGAAATATGCAAGGGGTAATGGAGTTTTAATTATTGTTGTCCATGGAGAAACGATAACCGAGCCCGTAAGGGCCGGAACTAATATGGCTGCTATCAAAGCGGGCGTTGACATCCTGGCCCATCCCGGACTTATTTCCGATGAGGAAGTCCGCCTCGCGGCGCAGAAGGGCGTTTTTCTTGAAATTTCCGCTCGAAGAGGACATTCCCTGACAAACGGGCATGTCGCCCGCCTTTCAAGCCTGCATGGCAGTCCGATGGTAATCGATACGGATTCCCATTCCCACAATGATTTTATATCCGATCAAACAGCGGAAAAAATCCTGCTCGGTGCCGGGCTCGACATGCAATCCCTGCCCGGAATATTCCAGAATTCACATGAAATTGTTAAAAAATCTTTCAATAGATAATCTAAAGGGATAAAAATGGCTTATTCCAATTCATTTTCCCTCGATCTTTTCCCTGAAAAAATCCCCGAAGACCTGGTTTTCATCACAGAAAGGCTGAAATCTGAAGGATATGAGGCATTTCTCGTTGGGGGAGCGGTAAGGGATATCATTTTATCGGGTATGAAGAAAAATTCTTATTCCGATATGGAGTTCGACTTAACGACAAACGCCGAACCCGAAAAGGTAATATCCCTGTTCAGGAAAAACGGCAGGACCAGGATTTTTACAGTTCCCACCGGGCTATTACATGGCACAGTCACTGTAATAATAGTAACGAACGATATCGCTTCCAGCTATGAAGTCACCACATACCGTGTAGACAGCTTTTATAAAGACGGCCGGCATCCTTCATCCGTAAGCTTTTCTTCATCATTGACTGAAGATCTTGCCCGAAGGGACTTTACAATCAACGCCCTTGCTTATGATATACAGGAGAAGCAAGTAATCGATCCCTTTCAGGGGCTCTCAGATCTTAAAAGGAATATAATAAAAACTGTAGGAGACCCCTTGACCCGCTTCATGGAAGACGGATTACGGCCTGTGAGGGCCTGCCGTTTTGCAGCACAGCTCGGGTTTAAAATCGACAACGGCACTTTCGGGGCTATTCCAAGGGTATTAGAAACTGTAAGAATGGTATCCCTTGAAAGGATCCATGACGAAATCATGAAACTCATGAAAACCGGAAAACCGTCTATCGGCATTGAATACTTGAGGAAATCGGGCATACTCGAAATATTTATTCCCGAATTGCTTGAAGGATACAGGCTCAATCAAAATGAGTATCATAAATACGATGTTTACTATCATAATTTATATACATGCGACGCGGTCAATTTGGCAAAACCCCAGATAAGGCTTGCCGGTCTTTTTCATGATATAGGAAAACCAAGGGCGCAGTATTTCGCTTCTACGAACGGCAACGGAAATGTGTTTTACAATCATGAAGTGATCGGTGAAAAGCTGACGGAAAAAATCCTTAAAAGGCTGAAATTCAGCAACAACGACACAAAAAAAATAAAGAAATTGGTAAAGCTCCATATGTTTTATTATACGGAGGAATGGAGCGACGGTGCCGTGAGGCGTTTTTTAAAAAAACTGAGGGACGATTCCATAGACCTTGACGATCTTTTCGAGCTTCGTAAAGCCGACAGGATAGGCAGCGGCCTGCGAAGCGGAGATGCTGAGATTCTTGATAAATTTAAAAATCGGATCGAAACTATCATTAAAGAGGACAACGCCCTTAAAGTAACGGATCTTGACATAGACGGCAATGAAATAATGAAGCGGTTCAATATCGGCCCTTCGAAAATTATCGGGGAAATTCTTGAATATATGCTCCAGAGAGTCCTTGACAATCCGGATTTAAACAAAAAAGATAAACTATATACTATAGGCGAGGAGTTTCTAAAAAAGAAAGCCGATTCATTAAAAGAAAATTCCTCATCAAAAAATCAAACGGATGAAATGCCGATTTTCATTTAAGGGTGCTTCCGTATGGAGAATACAATGAATGATTATACATTGTTAAGCAGAAAGAGCCTGATATCGAAGCTTTCAGAAATGCAGAAAAGATTTGAAGATATCAAATCCATGGGACTGAAACTGGACATGTCGCGTGGAAAGCCCTGCCCGGAACAGCTTGATCTGTCTATGGAAATTCTTAAAATCAATGACTTTATATCATCCGATGGAAATGACTGCAGAAATTACGGCATGGTCGACGGTCTGCCTGAAGCCAGGAAACTTTTTTCCGAATTATTGGAAGTAAGCGAAGAGGAAATAATAATAAGCGGTAACTCCAGCCTCAATCTGATGCATGATATAATCGCGGCAGCTCTCCTGCTGGGTGTAAACGGAATAGACAAGCCCTGGCGTTCGGAGGGTCTTCCGGCAGTAAAATTCCTATGCCCCAGCCCGGGTTATGACAGGCATTTCGCAATATGTGAGCTTTTTGGAATCGGCATGATCCCTATCGACATGAAAAACGACGGCCCGGATATGGATAGGATAGAAAAACTGGTTTCAAAGGATGAACTTATCAAAGGGATCTGGTGCGTCCCAAATTACAGCAATCCCGATGGAATTAATTATTCCGGCGAAGTGGTGGTGAGGCTTGCCGAAATGGAAACAAAAGCCCCGGATTTCAGGATCTTCTGGGATAAGGCATACGCGTTTCATCACCTGACTGACACGCATGTAAAAGTTGATAACCTTCTTGAAGCCTGTAAAAAAACCGGAAATCCTGACAGGGTATTTATATTCGCTTCCACCTCTAAAATTACCTTTGCCGGAGCGGGTATTTCAATGGTGGCTTCAAGCGTGTCAAATATTAAATACCTGAAAAGGCTTATATCCATTCAGACGATCGGACCTGACAAGCTTAACCAGCTGCGTCATGTAAAATTCTTTAAAAACGCCGAAGGAATTTATTCTCATATGAAAAAACATGGTGCAATTTTAAAACCCAAGTTTGACGCCGTGTTTTCAATTCTCGAAAAGGAACTGGGCAATAAAGGAATAGCCTCATGGAATAAACCCGACGGAGGCTATTTTATCAGCCTTAATGTGATGGATAACTGCGCAGGAAAAATCGTCGCTATGGCAGGCGATGGCGGAGCTGTATTCACCAAGGCCGGGGCGACTTTCCCTTACGGAAGGGACCCGAGGGATAGAAATATCAGGATCGCGCCTACCTACCCCTCGCTGGACGAACTCAGGAAGGCTATTGAACTTTTATGCATCTGCGTCCAGATCGTCTGTATCCGTTCATTGCTGGAAAAAGAGCCGTAGGGTATTAGAAGCACCTAAATTTAATTTCTCTTTGAGACCGCTTCCTGTTTTATTTTTTTTGCTTCGGCGTCTTTTTTCCTGATATCCTGCTCAAGCTTGTCTTTCCATTTTTCGATTGTTTTTTTCGTTTCCTGGGCCTGTAACTGTTCATTCAATATAATATATATGCGCAGGAGCAAATTGAGGAATTCTATCCCCTTGTTCATGTCCGTTACACCCATTGTGGTTAGTTCATATTTATTTCTGTATTTCTGTGCGGCGTTTTCAATAAGTCTTTTGGCCAGCTGGAACAGCTCGTTTATTTCCTTGTAGAAAGGCGTTGTTGGATCGTATACCTGCTGGGCGTAAACCTTGAAATTTATCATGTTCTTTGTAAGGGCGGCAAGCTTTCCGTACATTTCAACAAACGTCCATTTCCATTTTGAAGTATCGCCTTCAGCAAGCTGGACGATCGCTATGCAGTAATCTATCTTTTTCAGAAGATTTAAAACTCTTTTAGGATTCAAGAGAGATAGCTTCTCGATTATTTCCGCATTATCGGTAAGGGAGGAATCGATTATATTCCCTACTATAGTTTCAAGCATTTTTATTGCCTGGTAAATGTTCTTTCTTGAATTAGTAAGGTACAGGTCGTTTTTCATATCCATAATTTGAATGCTGTATTCGTTCATTTTAGCATAAACTTTGACTGTTTCAAGATAATTATTACTCGCAGCCACTCTTTTATAAAATGAGACCGTCTCTTTATCCCTCATGCCTTCGCGTTCGAATTTCTGGGCCTTTTTCTGGATCGTTTCAACCTTTTCTTTAAGGTCTTTAACGGTTATGTTATAAGCCTCTTTTTTTTCCTTTGGAATCTGTTTAAGCGGCATTTGATTATTAACCCCGACTTTTCTATTTACATTTATTATTATATAATGCTAATATTATAATCGGAATTTTTATGTTTACAAATAAAGAGGGGCCTTTTTTTTATGAGTGATAATAAATTTTTCGATAAGATACTTGAAAATATCTCGAGGCTGGACGAAACCAAGATCAAGTCCCTCATGGAAAACCTGGAAAACGAAAAGCGGATCTATAGGGACGCTCTTGAGAATTCTGAAGAAGCCCTTATAATCGTCAATGAAAATAAGATATTCTTTATAAACCGGAACGCCAAAAGGCTGCTGATAACTCCGAATGTAATCAATCTTCCCGCATATCCCAATGAATTGAAAAAGCAGGTGGGCAACCAGGATCTTTTCTCTTTTCTGTTGAAAGCTATGGCAATGAACGATTTTAAAAAAGAATTCGCGGACAGTTCGAGGGAATCAAGGTATTATTTTGTCGAGAGGGTAACGGTTTCCAAGAATATTTTCCTTATCAAAGTAAAGGATATTTCAAAAAATAAGGAGATGGAATTCCAGTTGAAAAACCTGGAATCGGTTTCCGCCCTCAATACCCTTGCCGCCGGAATAGCCCATGAGATTAAAAATCCGCTCACAGCGATTGACCTTCATACCCAGATTTTAAAAAAAGGGATAAACAAGAAGATGATCGAGGTACCTCCAGAAGTTCTTCAATATGTTCAGATCATTGACGAGGAACAGAGAAGGCTTGGCCTGATCGTGAACGACTTCCTTACTGCCGCCAGGAAACGCGATCTCAAGCTTACTTTTGAAGATATAAATCAATACCTGAGAGATATACTGTTCCTGATCAAGCCGGAAATAGAAAAAAACGAGATCGGCCTCAATGAGGAATACGAAGATGTGCCCAAGATATTTATCGATAAGGATTACCTTAAACAGGCGGTGATAAATCTTTTGAAAAACGCGATGGAATCGATGAAAGCTTCCGTGAACGTTCAGGCCAAAAAAAAGATTCTCACTGTAAGGACATTTTATGACAATGCGATGGATTCTGTCGGCATCTCTATAATTGACAACGGGATGGGTATCGATAGTGAGAAAATAAAGAAAATTTTCGAACCCTATTACTCCACAAAAGACTATGGAACGGGCCTGGGTTTGACCATTGTCTATAAGATAATACAGGAACATGGGGGCGATATCAAGGTCGAAAGCAGGAAAGGGGAAGGCAGTAATTTTACAATATACCTGCCTCTCTCAAAGGGGACAAAATTGATCTCTTAATCTGCGTCGGAGAAATTGACCCCAGGTATTTCATTCTAACTACGCTATATTGTCAGTCGCAGAATCATCCATTCTGAAGTGGAATTTATAATTTATTTCCTTATCGCCTTTTTCGATGGTTTTGATTTTTTCATAAGTAATGGATTTTGCCCCGCAAAGCTCGAGTATTTTATTAAGATAACCCATTACGACATATTCAAAATGATAGTGGTTAATAGGAACATTATACAGCCTTGCATCTACGCTTCCAGGTTCATACTTTACTTCAACATCTCCGGCGGTATAATACACTTTCCATAAAACCGGAAGCGCTTCCGTCACTACACGGCCTATCTCTCTATTTTTAATCAAATTCCTGTAAGGCCCATCTATTAAAGCATATTCCGCGGATTTTTCCCCCATTATCCAATATACTCTATTATCATTGTTATAAAATTTTTTTAATGAAAGATCGCTGAATAAAAGGAACTTATCAACGGGGATCAGGGTAAACGGCAGAATGTCGTTTTTAAAATACGGTTCCTTTTCGATTACCTCATTCATCAATTCTTTAAACTTCTCTTCCCCGAATTGTGAAATAATCATTTTTTTTCTTGCCACGAATGCCGTCCCCTTTACTTCCATAAAAACCTCCACATTATTTTTTGCGGATTAATATTGCTCATTATAATTAACCTTATATAAATAGCAATAATAAATATTTTTGTCAAATGAGAATTAAAAAAGCTTGCTTTTCCGGACGCTTATAACTGATAACCAAAGGAAACGCCGGCTGTAAAAGCCCCTCCGTAGGCTGTAGTTACAGGTATTAACCATATTGAACCCGATGAGGGTTTAGCTGTTAAATCATAGCCGTAAAATGCGTAAGGCATAATTACAAAATTGGCTACTTTTATAGTAAATCCCCCCCCTATTTTTAATAAAAGAGGGCTGAATACATCAATTTGATCCTGGGTTAGCGTTACCGTTATGCCGTTTTCAGTTTCATTTAATAAAAAAACCTTTTCAAGCCCTATTGCAGGCCAGAAACTGAAAACGCTCGAGCCTAAAGGCAATTTAAGGAATATGCTTAAATCAAGGAATGAATCAGCGACATTTGTAACTGTTATATTTGTAGTATTGCCTAAAAGTACAAAAGAAGCGCTGGGTTGACCGGAATTAATACCATAACCTGCGCTTACGTTCAAGTAAGTCAAATCTAAAAATGTGCTGATGTACATGCTCGGTTCGCTAAAAACAGCACTCCATGGCAAAGATAAAGGGCTGCCCAGGCTGCCTGATAACAAATCCAAATATGATATATACTTCAAATCCAAACCGAAGCTTATAATGCTCGAATGCTGCTCATTTGTTTTTACCGGTATGTTTGTTTCCGCTTTTTCCTCGCTCGGATGCTGCTCCTCAGTTTTTTCCGGAGCGTTTGTTTCTATTTTTCCTTCGCTCGAAGGCTGCTCATTTGTTTTTTCCGGAATGTTTGTTTCTATTTTTTCTTCATCAGAATAAGCCTCAAAACCGGCGTTTATATAAACACTGCCTTCATTATTCTCGAAACTGCCTCTTTCGCCGTTAGGAACAAAGATCACAAAATCATTTTTCTTTAATTCAACAGTTATATATTGGCCTTTCATGTTTTCTTCCGCTTTTTCAGGCGTTGATTCTTCCCCGTCGCTTCCCATCTGATAATCGAAAGATACCGGGTACCCGTTGTTTCCATTCCCCCAGACAATATCCCGGTTAATATAGACCAGAATTTTTGTTTTATAACCGGGCTTTTCACTCAATTTATAAGCCCCTCTGGTAAATTCGAATGTATATGTGCCGGATTCTTCGGCAATATATTTTGTACCTGAGCTCATGTTTCCAGCTATTTGAATTTCTTTAGCGGCTCCAAAAGAAACCGCCGTAATAAAAAAGCAGAGGACCAACCCCGTTAAGGTTTTAATGCTCCACATTTTTTTCTCCTAAAAATACCGGGATGAACACTTTTCCTTACCGAAATTCTAATTCAGCGAATTTTTATTGTCAATATTATTATCCGGGGCAATAAAATATTATGCTCAAAGCAGATCGATCATTACTGCCGACTGCCGGCTGCCGGCTATCGACTGGGATATTAAGGCCTTTTAAAAAGGCCCGAGGATTTCGGTGAAAAGAACCTGTCCAGGAGATAATCCGGCTTCGGGTTCCTGAAGGCTGCGAATATATTTTTAGAAAATCCCGGGATCTTCGGTGAAAGTATCTTGATCATATCCCTCACTTTCTCCCTCCTGAGATCCCGGCGTATCATTTTTGAAGGGCAGACTTCTCCGAAAACAGGCAGAACTTCTTCCCTTCCGTATATGAAGCTTTCAAGCCTTGGTTTAGATATATAACAAAGGGGCCTGATCAGCGACATTTTGCCGCCGAAGATATCCAGCCTCGGAAGCATTGAAGAAAGCTCCCTGCCGTAGAACATATTCATAAGGCTGGTCTCCACGATATCGTCCATATGGTGGCCCAGGGCTATGGATGAGCATTCATGACCCGAAGCGTATTTGATCAATTCGGTCCTTCTTTTCCGGGAACAAAGAAAGCATGTATCCCTCCGCCTGAAATTTTCATCGGTCAGTATTTTTACCGCTGTAATCTTGATAATATCCATGGATAGCCCTGTTTTTTCCGCAACACAGGTCCTTAATTTTTCTATTCTCTCGTTATGAAGGGAATTTTCCCCGTTAAAGTTATCAACAAACACGGGAAAAAGTTTATATTTTATAGGGATACGGTCAAGCCGGGCATAGAGAAGGAGGAGCAGTGCAAGGCTGTCGATTCCGCCTGACAGCCCTATCACAATACGGTCGCCGTCCTTTATCATTTCATAATCGTTTATCGCGAGCCCCATCAGCTTTGAAAGATTTTTCTCGGTCAATGAATATGCCTCCGATTTTAAAGCTTATTATAACAAAATATTCAAAATATTTCTCATTATTGCCCTCGCGACAATCATTAAAGAAATGTTCTGGAATAACCGGCTTAATTGTGTTATAATTTTATCACACTGCAAAGCTCACGCCTTCGCAGTGATCCATCAAGGAGAAATTACTTGAAAGAATTCGACAGGCTTTATGACATAGTTAAAACTCTCAGGACCAAGTGCCCCTGGGACAGGGAACAGACTCCCCGGTCGGCGACCGCCGATCTTGTGGAAGAGGTCTATGAAACAATTGAAGCGATAGAACTTGATAAGCCGGCAGACGCCAGGGAAGAACTTGGCGATTTGATCTTCCTTGTACTTTTTATCGGCAGAATGTACGAGGAATCCGGATATTTTACCTTTATGGATATTCTTAACGAGATTTCAGAAAAGCTTATCAGGCGCCACCCGCATGTTTTCGGAGACAGGAAGGAGAAAAACATCGACGAGATCCTTGTAAAATGGGAAGCGATAAAATCCTCCGAAAAGAAAAATTCACATAGAAAAACGCCTTTTGACGGAATTCCTAAAAAACTCCCTGAAATTCAAAGATTCGATAAAATACTCGAAAAAGCCAGAAGGGTAGAGCTCGAGATTCCTGAAATTAAAGATAGTGAACTGGCCGGGACTTTAAGCTTCTTTATTGAGAATAAAAACGAGGAAAGTTTTTCGGAGTTTCTTGAGAAATTTTTAATATACTCTTTTCAAAAAAAATTTTCAATCCCGCCGCTGATAAGGAAAATAGGCCGGAAAACCGTTTCCAGATATAAAAAAATCGTCAAAATAATTAAGTAACAGAACTTTAATAACGATACTATATATATAAATAGGATTCCCCTTTGAGGGAGTCCGAATAAATTCCAAGGAGGGAATTTATGATTGTTAACGGATTAAGCCCGGGTATAGCTATCAATGATACCGTGACGCCGGTACCCGACAGGGATCTTCTTCAAAAACAGGAGATCGAACAGGAAATACGCATTGAAAGGCAGAAGCTTGAAAAAGACACTGCTGAAAAAAACCCGAAAAAGGATTCCAGCAGATCTTCTGAACCTGATATGAGCGAATATTACCTGAAAGAGCTTCTCTTTCTCATGAGTTCCAGGGGAAATACGGCAACGATAGAAAAATTAGCTCAGCTTCTTAAAAAAGAAAGGGATACTTTGACTGGAGTTAAATGAAAAGCCCGGAATTTGCCATATCGTAAACTTTTATTTGCAAAACCGCACTATCAAAAATTGTTTAATTTGAAAAAAAAGACGGCCTGTGCTATTATATTCGAACAATTAAGGAGTGCGGCATGCCTGTCTGGAACCCTCAAATTGAATCCATGCCGAGAAGAGATTTAAAAGAACTTCAATTAGCCAAGCTTAAAAAACTCGCTGAATATGTTTACAAAAATGTACCTTTTTACAGAAAAAAATTCGATTCAATTAATTTCAAGCCCGATTCAATAAAAAAACTTGATGATATAAAATATATTCCATTTACTTCGAAAGACGATCTGAGAGATAATTACCCCTTTCAGCTTTTCGCTACGCCCCTCCGCGATGTCGTCAGGATCCATGCTTCAAGCGGCACGACAGGCAAACCCACCGTAGTGGGCTACACAAAAAAAGACCTCGAACTCTGGAGTGAATTAATGGCGCGTATACATACTGCCGGGGGAGTGACCAGGGACGATATTGCGCAAATTTCATTCGGATACGGACTTTTTACCGGAGGATTCGGGCATCATTACGGACTCGAAAAAATCGGAGCCACTGTAATCCCTGCCTCAAGCGGAAACACGGAACGCCAGGTGCAGATCATGAAAGATTTCGGTACAACAGTACTGATCTGTACACCCTCATACGCCTTGCATATCGCCGATGTAATGAATGAAATGGGTGTAGATCCGAAAACCGATCTCAAACTTAAATTCGGACTTTTCGGAGCCGAGCCATGGAGCGAGTCGATAAGGAGAGAGATCGAAAAAAAACTTAACGTAACGGCAACCGATAATTACGGCCTTTCGGAATTAATAGGCCCCGGAGTATCCGGAGAATGCCTTGAAAAAAACGGGATGCATGTAAATGAAGATTCTTTCCTCGTTGAAATTATCGACCCGGAGACCGGGGAAAGCCTTAAAGACGGCGATAAGGGCGAATTAGTCATTACGCCCCTTGACAAGGAAGCCCTGCCCCTTCTGCGTTATCGAACAAAAGACCTTTCGATATTTTCTCCCGAACCCTGCCGCTGCGGCAGGACTACGGCCCGAATTATGAAGATCCTGGGCCGGACCGACGATATGCTTATTATCCGCGGGATCAATGTTTTCCCTTCTCAGATCGAAGAAGCCCTCCTGGAAGTCGAGGGCATAGCGCCTCATTACCAGATAATTGTCGAAAGGCAGAAAAATATCGATACCCTTGAAGTCCATGTCGAAGTCACCGACAGATTGTTTTTTGATGAAATGAAAAAAATAGTCGAACTTGAAACCCGGATCGTCGACAGGTTATATACCGTACTGGGAATCAAGGTAAAGCTGAAATTAGTAGAGCCGAGGACCATAGAAAGAAGCATAGGCAAGGCCAGGCGGGTTATCGATAACAGGAAAATTTTTTAGTGCCTTACAGCTAAAAGCACCGTTAATCGAATTCAATAATTTGCCCGTCAAAAGCCAGATTTATCCCTCCGGGCAGGGTAAGACTATCCCTTTCATGAAGAAAATGGTGGGTCAAATGAATCAGGTATGTTTTTTCAGGCTTAATAATTTCCGAAAGCCTGACAGCATCTTCGAGGTTAAAATGGGTCGGATGGGGCTCGCGTCTTAAAGCGTTTATTACAAGCTGCTTAACCCCATGAATTTTTTCTATGCTTTGCCCTGAAATAAAACTCGCATCGGTAATATAGGCCAGATTTCCGATCCTGTAGCCAAGGATCGGAATAACGCCATGCATGACAGGTATGGGAATTATTTCAAGTTCATTGATCTTGAAATCATTTTTTACATTAATGAGATTTATTCTAGGTTTTCCGCCGCCTTCCTGGGTTTTTTTGAAGATATAACCGAATCGTATCTTTATCTCTTCCAAGGCCTCTTCATTGCCGAATATATCTATAATCCTTTTCATCAGGAAATTAAACTGACGGACTTCGTCCAGGCCGCCGATATGATCCTGGTGGGAATGAGTTATAAGGATCCCGTCAATCCATTCAATCCCATATTTAAGCGCCTGATACCTGAAATCAGGCCCTATGTCTATGAGTATTTTCGTCCCGGCGGCACTTACAAAATATGCGCTGCTCCTGAGCCTTTTATCTTTAGGGTCGGAAGACTTGCATATCTCGCATCTACAGCCCGGAACCGGAACCCCGCTCGAGGTTCCGGTCCCCAGAAAAGTCAGTTTATGCATATCAATCCCTGCTCATTCATTGCCGGATGACTTTAATTTGCGAAGCCATTCCATTATCTTTTTCTCGAAACCGAGGGTGCCAGGTTCATAATAAGACACTTCATTTTCAGTGTATTTCTGGTCAATATAATGGTTTTCGAAATCATGGGGGTATTTATAACCTTCTGACCTGGCGGGACTTCTCAGATAATCGGGTACATTCATGATGTTTCCATTTTTTATATCTTCCTGCGCTTTATTCAGGGCCATATATGCGGTGTTGCTTTTCGGGACGCCGGCTAACAGAACGGTTGTAAATGCAAGCAATATCCTGCCCTCCGGCATGCCGATCCTCTCTATACCCTCGTAACAGCTTACCGCAGCGTTCAGGCCTTCCGGATAAGCGAGCCCTATATCTTCGGATGATAGAATTATCAGCCTCCTTGCAATAAAAAGGGGATCCTCCCCTCCCTCAAGCATGAGAGCAAGATAATACAGGGCGGCGTCGGCATCGCTTCCCCGGACGGATTTTATAAATGCCGAGATTACATCGTAATGGCCTTCTTTATCGGAATATTTTGTTTCAGCCGACTGGGTTATTTCAAAAATTTTATCTCGTGTGATCTTTATAATCTCCATATTTCCGCTTGAAAAGGCAGCCATTTCAAGAATGTTAAGGATCCTCCTGGCGTCTCCGGCCAGGTCGATTAAAAGCTCCCTGGCCCCTTCCTCGAATTCTACCTTGAGTTTTGATAAAACCGAGTCGTCTGAAAGGGCGTTGTTCAAAATGGTATCAAGCTCCTCCTTTGTATGGTTTTTGAATTCATAAATAAAGAGGCGGGACCTCAACGCCGGCTGCATTACGAAATAGGGATTTTCAGTCGTGGCCCCGATTACAGCTATTTCGCCGTTTTCAAGGGATGAAAGAAAAGCGTCCTGTTTCGGCCTGATAAGCCTGTGGATTTCATCTATAAAAACTATCGTTCTGACCCCGGCCGCGGCGCTTTCCTCTGCCGAGGCAAGGATTTTGCGGATGCCGTCATTATCAAGCTGAAGGGCATTTGTCCTTATGAAATCGCAGTTCAGTTCGGCTGCTATAATCTCAGCGAGGCTTGTTTTACCCGTAGCAGGGGGCCCGTAAAATATCATTGAGTAGATAGTTTTGTTTTCAATCATTGTCCGGACAGGCTTGCCCTTATCAATAAGGTGAGACTGGCCTATAAAATCCTTGAGCGTCTTCGGCATCAGCCTTTTTGAAAGAGGCAGATTGGTATTCAAGAAAAGTTCCATCGATCTTCTCCTAAGAACTTTTCATTATCCTCATGAAATCGTCGAAAAGATACCGGGAATCATGAGGCCCCGGAGAAGCTTCCGGATGGTACTGAACCGAGAACGCCCTGAATTTTTTATGCCTTAAACCCTCGACCGTCCTGTCGTTAAGATTTAAGTGAGTTACTTCTATATCTGACGGTATCGAATCCTCGACAATTGAAAAACCATGATTCTGGGATGTTATTTCTACACAGCCGGTCGATAAATTTTTTACCGGCTGATTTGCTCCCCTGTGCCCGAATTTAAGCTTGTAAATTTGGGCTCCGGCCGCAAGGCCGAGAAGCTGGTGACCAAGGCAGATCCCGAATATGGGGACCTTGCCGAGAATACCCTTGATGGCGTTTATGGCATACCTGACTTCCCTCGGGTCCCCTGGGCCGTTTGCAAGGAAAACCCCGTCCGGCTTCAAATCGAGTATCTGCCTGTCGGTATACATTGCCGGAATCAGTGTGATATTCGCCCCCAAAGAGTCGAATATCCTCATGATATTATGTTTCACCCCGGTTTGCACAGCAACTATATGAGGATTGCCGCTTTTAAATTCCTTCCATCTGACCGGCTTGTCGATCGATACCTGGGGAACGAGATCCAGCCCCGACATATCGGGGACCTTTGACAATTTTTCCTTAAGGCTTTCTATATCGAAATCGATTGCCGACAGTATGCCGTTCATTGCCCCGGTAATGCGGATTATCCGCGTCAATTTCCTCGTGTCTATCCCCTCGATCCCGGCAACGCTGTTTTTTTCCAGGAGCTCCCCGATCGTGCCCCTGCTGCTCCAGTTCGAATCTATTTTTGACGCTTCCCTGACAATAAAACCGGCGGCCTGGATTTTTTCAGATTCCATATTATCCGGATTCACGCCGTAATTGCCGATCAGGGGATATGTCATTGTTATGATCTGCCCTTTATAAGACGGGTCTGTAAGGATTTCCTGGTATCCTGTCATAGCGGTGTTGAAGACTACCTCGCCCATCGTTTCGCCCTGAAACCCGAAGTTCCTGCCGCGGAATATCTCACCGTTTTTCAGAAGAAGCACGGCTTTACGCATGATTTTACTCCCGCCTTAATTATAATATTGAAAACGATTATTCTCAAATAACGGGGGAACGGGGAAACTGGGATTTACACAGAGAGACAGAGGAACGTAGAGTTTATATTTACTGCTGCTTTATCTGTATTTCTTTCTTTTATTAAATCTGCCGACAACCGGGTGTGGTTTACCGCAAACCATGAACCTTCAAATACAGCAGCGCTATGATCGTCTTCGAGTCTTCTATCTTCCCCTCGTCTATCATCGACAGGGCCTTTTCAAAAGGGACCCTCTCGCAGGCTATGAATTCATCGTCGTCGGGATCAGTCGAACCGGCCGCGAGGTCCGAAGCTTTGAAAAGGTGCAGCCTCTCCGTGCTGTAGCCCGGGCATGGAAAATACGAGCAGAATAGCTCGAGCTTTTGGGCTTTATATCCCGATTCCTCGAGCAGTTCCCTTTCCGCGGCCGACTTGAGGTCTTCCGACGGGCTGTCGAGTTTTCCCGCCGGGATTTCGTAAATAACCCGCCCTATCGGATACCTGAACTGCCTCACAAGGATAATATCGGTTTTATCGATGAAGGGGACTATTCCGACCGCTTCCGGGTAGAACACATAATCCTTTTTCGCCTCCCTGCCGTCGGGAAGCCTTACAAGGTCGGATTTAAAGCTGAAAGATTTGCCGGTGTGAATAATTGAACTGTTTATCGTATGCTCTTTTAAATCGCTAAAATGCGTTCTGCCTGATTTCATTCTCGAAACCGCCTTTTGAAAAATTGCTTATCGGCGAAGGGTATTCGCCGTCAAAACAGGCCTTGCAGTAATCGTCGAATACGGCTTCTTCGTCGAACAATCCTTCAGTGCTAATATAACCGACGGATTCAACCCCGATGAATTTAGCTATTTCTTCCAGAGAACCTGTTATATTGGCAAGCAATTCCTCGTAAGTTGAAAAATCGATACCGTAATAGCATGGATGTCGTACCGGGGGCGAAGCGACCCTGAAATGGACTTCCGCGGGGGAACAGCTTCTGACCAGTTTCACGATTTTACGCGAGGTGGTGCCCCTGACTATAGAGTCATCGATCAAAACAACCCTTTTACCCTCGATTATCTCCCTCACCGGGATAAATTTCATCTTTACGCCGAAATCCCTTATTTTTTGCGAGGGCTCGATAAATGTTCTGCCTATGTAATGGCTCCTTATTAAACCGAGGGCGAGCGGAATTTTCGATTCGTGCGAATAGCCCAGCGCAGATACCATACCGGAATCGGGAACAGGGATAATATAATCCGCTTCGACGGGATGTTCCCTCGCCAGTTTTCTGCCGATTTCAAACCTGTAATTATATACGCTTTTATCAAAAACTTTCGAGGAAGGCTTTGAAAAATATATCAATTCAAAAACGCAATGGTTCGGTTTTACTTCTTTATCGGTAATCTTGTAACTCTCAATTCCTCTTTCAGTTACCACGGCAATCTCATTGGGCTTCACATCCCTGATTTTCGATGCTTCCACTATTGAAAAGGCGCTGTCCTCAGAAGCGAATACTATGGTGTCGCCCATTTCAGGAATATTTGTCCCGATTTTCCCCATCGAAAGCGGGCGGAATCCCATAGGGTCTCTTGCGGCGATAAGCATGTCCTTTGAAAGAACAAGCAGAGAAAAAGATCCCTCAAGCCGGCCAAGGGCAAATTTCACTGAATCGATAAGGTTATCCGCAGGGGCATCCGCTATAAGCTGAAGAATGACCTCGCTGTCGCTCGAAGAATGAAAACTCATACCTTTCCCCATCAATTCTTCCCTTATCGCATTTGCGTTTGTGATGTTGCCGTTATGGGAGATAGCTATGGCCCCCTTGGAAATTGCGGCGGTGATGGGCTGCGCGTTGACCAATGCCGGCGAACCGGTTGTCGAATACCTTACATGGCCTATCGAACTGTAGCCCTGAAGATATGAAAGTATGGGCTCGTCAAAAAAGTCGCTTACGCGGCCAAGACCAACCTGTTTATATAAAAATGAACCGTCCGAACTCACTATGCCGCAGGATTCCTGCCCCCTGTGTTGAAGCACAGTCAGTCCAAGATATACATATCTGGACGCCTCACTTAATCCGAAAATCCCGAATACCCCGCATTCTTCCTTTATCATTTAACCGATTCACCCCCTTCCTTATTTTACATAGAGTTTTCTTATTTTCAAATATTCATCTTTTTTAAGCGGCGAATAAATACAGAACTGGTTCTTGCCCAGGAATTTTGCCTCGTATAATGCATTGTCAGCTTCGTTCTGCAGCTTCTGAAACAACTTATCGATACCTTCAGGTTCAAGCAATTTTTTTTCTGTAAAATGATACTCTACAAACGATATTCCTGCGCTTACGCTTACAAAAATTTTTTCTCCAATGCATTCAAGGACTATGCTTCTGATCTTTTCAAGTATTTTATCACAGAATATTATAGCACCCTTTAAATCCGTCGATGGAAGGATCACATCGAATTCTTCCCCGCCGAAACGGATCGCGTAGTCCGTAGGCCTTGAATTTCCCCTGATAATAGAAGCTATTTCAATAAGGACCTTGTCGCCGATATCATGGCCGTATTTGTTATTAAAATGGGAAAAATCGTCGATGTCGAAACGAACAAAGGAAATGGGATACACAATTCCCTTCATTCCAAAAAATATCCTGGATGCCGTTTTTATTATCGTAACAAGGTAATCGCCCCTGTATTTAAGAAGGTTTGTTTTTTCGTCTATATTGATCTTTTTTTCCAAAAGTTTGTACTTGTCAATAAGAGCAAAATAATCAAGTTCCGAAAGCCTTAAAGCTTCCACGATATCGTCCGTAACAGCGTCATAATTAAGCAGATGGGTCAGGAGCTGGATATTCCTGATCTGAAACTCGGATAATATTTTTTCTTCTTTTTTCGGTTTCATATTTTCCTCCTGAGTCAGGCCCCTAACACATCCATGGCGGTCTTTACTGCCTCAACTGCGTTGACGGAATAATGCGCTCCGATACTGTCCGAGAAATCCCGCGTTACAGCCGCTCCCCCGACAAGGACTTTGAAATTCCTGCCTTTTTCATTCATAAGTTCCATGAATTCTTTCATCCTGGGCATTGTAGTTGTCATTAACGCGGACAGCGCGATTAAATCGGCATGATTTTCCATCGCTTTTTCAAGTATAATATCGTTAGGCACATCTTTACCCAGATCTATCACATCAAAGCCGTAATTCCTGAATAACAGGATAACAATATTCTTCCCTATATCGTGAACATCGCCTTTAACCGTTGCAAATACTACCCTGCCCTTCGAATTGCTTCTGCCGCCCTTGTTCAATAGAGGCTCGATAACAGAAAAGGCTGTTTTCATTGTCTCGGCCGAAAGCATTAATTGCGGAAGAAAATATATTTTTTTTTCGTAAAGATTGCCGACCTCATTTACCGCGGGCAGTAAAAATTTATTCAAAATATCGTCTGGGCCTATCGGCTCTTTAAGCGCATCCTCAATCAATATTGAAATATTCTCTTTGTTCCCCTTTAAAACGGCCTTGTACAACTTTTCCCCGACAGGCAAACTATCCCCTGATTTTTCTTCGTTTATAGTTTTAACTGTCTTAACACCCGCTTCGTTTTTGTCTTTTTCATAACCCGAGTAAGCGGTAATATATGCAGAGGCGTTGCCGTCCCTTGACAATAAAACATCCGATGCCCTGACCATTCCCATCAGCTCGGAATCGAACGGGTTAACTATAGCCGAAGTAAGTCCGTTGGCAATGGCCATCGATAAAAAATTCCTGTTGATGAAAGAACGGGCGGGCAGGCCGAAGGAAATATTGGAAAGCCCGCATGTTGTGAAAAGGCCCAATTCCTCTTTGAATAATCTTATAGTCTTAAGCGTTTCAGCGGCCCCCTGCTGCTCAGCGCTTACCGTTAGAACAAGCGGGTCGGCGAGAATATTTTTTTTATCTATGCCGGTCCGAACGGCCTCATCGACTATTTTCCTCATCAAAGCCGCTCTTTCCCCGGCGGTTTTCGGAATTCCCTTTTCGTCTATCGGCAAAGCTATAAAAGCCGCTCCGTATTTTTTAACATCTTTAAGCAGGCCAAGCCGGCTCCCTTCGGCAGAAATGGAATTGAGAAGCGGTTTCCCCGGATATATCTTCATTGCAGCAGCAGCTGCCTCCGGATTTGCGGTATCTATTGATAGAGGAGTTTTAACGAGATTACCCAGGATCTCTATCCCCTTCTCAAAATATAAAGCTTCGGAAATCCCCTCGATTCCCATGTTTAAATCCAGTATCCCGGCTCCCGCACTTTCCTGGGCAAGGGCTTCATCCCGGAATAACTCAAAACGCCCTTCCTTAATATCTTCCGATAGTTTTTTACGTGCCGTCGGATTTAATCTTTCCCCTATTACAGTGAAAGGCAGGTCGAAGCCTATTTTCCTGACGGAATACCGGCTCGAAAGTTTCATAAAATCAATGACTGCCTTTTTCCTTTTAAGGAAAGGCTGTTGTTCTGCCGCTCTATCATGGAGAAATTTAATATGGTCGGGAGTCGTTCCGCAGCAGCCTCCTACGGCGTTCGCACCGCATTCAATCATACGGAGGGCGGTGTCCGCGTAGCTTTCAGGCGTCGTTTTGAAAACCGTTTTCCCGTTCGAAAGGACCGGCTTGCCGGCGTTAGCCTGGGCAATAATTGGAATGGAAATCAGAGATTCTATTTCACGAATTATCCTGAGCATGTCAATAGGCCCGGTGCCGCAATTGGTTCCGGCCATATCGACTCCGAGGGCTTCCATAAGGGTAAAAGAAGCACCTGCGGGACTGCCGGTGACTGTTCTTCCGTCCTCTTCGAAAGTAATACTGGCTATTACCGGAAGATCGCAGACTTCCCTGCAGGCTATTATACCCGCTTTTAATTCCAGTATATCAATGTGGGTCTCGAAAAATATGCAGTCTGCGCCGGCATCGGCGAGAATTTCTATCTGTTCTTTATAAATATCTCCCATCTCGTCGAAAGATATACTGCCCAGCGGCTTTACGAACTTCCCGGTAGGGCCGACATCTCCGGCGACAAGAGCCCTGTTTTGAGCCGCCTTCTTCGCCAGCTTTACAGCCGCCCCGTTTATTTCTTTAAGCCTGTTTTCAAGATTAAACTCGGAAAGCTTTATCCTGTTTCCGCCTAATGTATTTGTAATGATCAGATCGCTTCCCGCTTCGATATAGCTTCTGTGCACCGATTCGATAATATCACCATTGGTAATATTCCAAAGCTCCGGACAATCCCCGCCTGAGAGACCATACTTTTGAAGCAGCACTCCCATCGACCCGTCGCTGAAAGCCACGGATCCAAGGGATTTTTCATAAAACTCCTTCCAATTCACGAAGGCTTTCTCCTTTCAATATGTCGATTAAGGGCGCTTTTAATATACCCTAACGGACACCTTCGGCCCTTCGGATAGGAAGCGCACCTGTCCTGGGGCCAGGCACCAGGGCCCATAGGGCAAATATTATAAATACACAGTTCTTTTAGAAGATAGGATGATATTCTTGATGCATTAGAACTGCCATTAATTCTATATTATTTCATTGAAAATTCCTAATTATTGCAGGAATATATTGACTTACCCGGCTATGGGCAGTATATGGGTTTCAAAGATGTTACAATAAAATAAATTTTATTATATAAACTGTTGACAAAATCATTTCAATTAGTTACAATGAGTATTCACTCATTGAGTATGGAGTCATTGATGAACAAATCTAAACGTCTGGAACATAAAGACCAGACTAGAAGGAAACTTATTAAAGCTGCTTTCAATCAATTCGCTGTCGATGGAATTTTATCCACTAAAACAGCTAAAATAGCGGACGCTGCAGGAGTAGCCCATGGGACGCTCTTTATTCATTTTCCAACCAGAGAAGACCTGCTGATAACGGTAATATATGAGTTCGGCCAAAAGGTTGCAGGCCGTATTCATGAATTAGCCGCAATAGACGGCTCTATCAGGGAAATGCTTGATGCGCATCTGAACGGATTGATCGAATATGAAAGTTTTTATAAGAAACTTGTAATTGAAGGGCCTTTACTTCCCGTTGAAGCCAGAATTTCGCTGGTTATGATCCAATCGGCCATTTCATTCCATTTTATCAAGGCCGCCGAACTGGAAATAGCATCAGGAAAAATCCGAAGTATCCCTCTTCATCTGCTATTTAACACCTGGGTTGGACTGATCCATTACTATTTGGTAAATGGGGATATGTTTTCTGACGGAGGTTCTGTCCTGGCAAGGTATAGGGAAGAATTGCTGGATCACTATATCAGCTTGATAAGAAAATAAAATATAGGAGGCATATTTCATGCAAAATTACGACAACTTTTTTCTTCCGGTTGACGATTTAAAATCAGCTAAGGAATATTATGAAAATGTCCTTGGAATGAAAGTCAAGTTTGATTTTTCACCCCAGGGCATGATAGCGTTC
Organism: uncultured Spirochaetota bacterium; assembly: GCA_963768055.1. Lineage (GTDB taxonomy): Bacteria > Spirochaetota > Brevinematia > Brevinematales > JAOACQ01 > CAVYGN01. The sequence goes on from CAVYGN010000001.1 coordinate 1,256,172, forward strand.
CAGGTCGGGAAACTGGAACCGGCTGTAATTTTGAAAGACCGGAACAAATTTCCGGATGTTAAACCCGCAATCTGGTTTGTCGTATCCGATGTTGCACAGGAATATCAAAAAATGAAGAAGAAGGGAGTGTTTTTTTTATCGGAACCATTTAAGATAAAAACAGGCATGGCCGTCGAGTTCGAAGACCCTTTCGGCAACAGAATGGGTATTACCGATTATTCTGGAATTGAAATTCATAAATAGTAATATCAGGAGAAAAAAAATGAAAATTTGTATTGCATGCGGAATGCCAATGATAAAAGAGGAAGAGTTCGCAATGGGCGATATATCAAAGGATTATTGCGTTCATTGCGCCCGGTCTGACGGCAGTATGCAGTCTTACGATGAAAAGCTTGAAAGCATGGCAGGGTTTATCATCAAAACCCAGGGCTTTGATAGAAAAGCGGCCAGGGAAGCTGCAAGAGGAATGATGAGAAAACTTCCGGCTTGGCGGGAGTATCATTTATAAAGACCGGTTGATTTTCAGCCCCTTCTTCTTCAACTCAGGAAATATTTTTTCTATTTCGGCAATGATTTGAGACGATACGGGCGGGCATCCCCTGATGAATATCCCTCCCTCTTTATCATTGCGCCTGATAGTACAGTTTCCGATGAGGAGGGTACCTTCAGGCTGTTTTCCTATCGCCTTCCCGATTGCGATCCGAAGCGGCTTTCCGGGATCGAGATAATCGGCGAAATCGGAGTAATAACGCTTCAGGAACATCAGGACTGTCGAAAGGCAGGCGCTGCAGGAATCCATATCTTCGACAACAATATTCGAATATTCAAGGGTTATTTTTTTGGGGGGCGCTTCGAAGGCTTCAATCCATTTTATATAATCTGCCGGGTCGGCATCTATTTTATTATTGATATCAAACCTTTTGTCCTTGATATTAAGCATTTTCCAGGCTTCTCTAAGGTGGATCACTTCCCCCGGTTTAAAACCCATCAGTTCGACCCCAATCGTATCGGCGGCAAGACAGTTCAGCGAGGCCAGGACAATACCGGTTTTCCTGGCATTGCCGGCGCTGGGCCCCATGCCTTCCTGCGCTATTGAACCGTCAATAATTGTAAAATCAGGCATCAGTACGCTTGCCATATCCGCTATGGCATAATCCAGCGGTTTCCCGGGCTCCTCAACCTCTTCCGACGGGGAAAGCTGATGCAGTTTGACCTTTTCCCTTCCGAAAAGGCACCCCTTCATGTTTTTAATCCCAAGCGAAACCTGTGTATGCATGTGCGTCTTCATTACAGGAACAGAAACAATGAAATTATCTTTCAGGATTTCCCTGCAGACCCTTATTTTATTTATTACCCTGCCCCCGGGAATATTGATAGTTTCATATCCCGAAGAATCAAGATCAATAAGCTCGACACCTCTCTTTCTCGCTGCTTCCGCAATACCGCTTTTTTCAAGAGATTCCAGGGCCCTGACCCCTATTATTGGGCTTTCGGCCACCGCAATGTTTTTTAATCCGGCCGCTATAAAGTGGTCGATAACGCCCGCGACGGCTTCCGGGTTTGTATTTATACCCCGGCCCGGCCCGGCCATTCTTCCGGCATTGGGCTTGATGAGAACACGCCTGTCGTTTATCCCGAGCTGATTAACCGGAAATTCCTGCAGAACCTCCCGGACTAAAACATATGCATCGTCACCTTTTCTGATCACTACTTTATTGAAATTCACTCTTTTATTTACTCCTCAGCGGTTTTTAATTCTAAAACCATCTTCAAAACTCCCGCCCCTCAGTTCAAGCCCTTTATAAGCCTGGGCAGTACTGGGAAAAGGATCGTGCCAGCAGTAGGCGGTTGTAATATTGGGTATATAATATTTATGGTTTTTATCTAAATAATACTCTGAAATTCCCGTAGGGCTCTGCCCATAATCGGCGGGTATTATGATTCTCCCGGGAATGCCGGATACATTATCTTTTAAATATGTCAAACCCCTGTTAGAAAAAAAATACCTGTCGAAAAGAAAAACTTCAAATACTATAATAAACACTATCAATGCGGCCGAATAAAATTTTGAAATCATTATAAGACGGGTATTATTATTAATAAAACGTATTAATGCCGGTAAAATAACCAGAAGGCTGAAAACAGTAAATAACCCGGCTCCATACCTGACATCAGGTGCGCTGTAAAAAAGAAATAATACCCCGCATGCTGCACTGATATGGCATATCAGATAATTTTTATATTTTTTTATATAGGCCGGTAATTTTTTAATATGAAACGGCAATAAGGTCATGTAATATACCATGGATAGAAAAGCCGCTGTAAAAAGGGGCCAGATAACAAACTTGTACTGTATATTAAGGCCCATAAGCCATAACGGCAGGTATTTGAAAACAGACATATTGCCGATAGGGAATGACCAATCTTTTATCCCGTTGATGTCATCCAGAACTATGTACCCGGGCATTTTCCAATCTACATTAAAAATACCTGTTTGAATCACCGGATAAACGACATAACCGGAAATAATTACATTTCGAACCAGCCAGGGAAATATTATTAAACAGGATAATAATACTAATAAAAAGGCCTTGAATTTTCTCCGGAATAATTCACGGGCGGTAATATAAATAGCAAATAAAAACAATGGCGCTCCCGCAAGCTTGACAGTAATCAAATACGAAGTAAAGATAACGATGATTACACTGATAATATCGAATTCATAAACCCCCTGCTCTTCAATTTTATTAATGAACATCAAGAAAATCGTCCATATAATAATCGCATCGGGCATATCCGTACCGGGCGATGAAGAAAAATTCGTGTATAAATAAACCGATATCGGAAAAACAAAAGAAGCGGCGAGCCCGCTCAATCTGTTATGTTTTCTAAAAAAATCATCCGCCGTCGATAAAAAATAAAAAGCCCCGAATAAAAAAAATATCCCGTTTAAAACATGAAACGATTGCAGCTTAAAAAATGAAAAGCTGAATAAAGCGCAGGGCAAAAACCAGTTGTTGTCATAAGCTATATTTCGATGAAAATTACCCAGGCCCGGAACGGCCTTATATTCCTCGATCCAGTGAATGGATTGCGCATGATATAAAGCCGTATCGAAATTTTTCGGCGTATAAATGGAAGTCTCGAATAATATTATAAGGAAAAGAATAAAAAAGGCGGCAAGGGAAAATATAGTGTTTTTTTTTAATTCGTTCACATGGGCCGTAAAATAACCAGATATCTTTTTGTGTTCAAATAACAGGTAAATTACTGCTATTGAAATTACAAAAATGTTAACGATTAAACCGATTTTCATGAATATGGAAAAACATGTAGCGATAGTCCCCAGAATACAAACCCCAAGGATCAGTACTATGGGAAGACGTGTTGTATCCGTTTTTTCAAATCCGAAAATCGTTTTCAATAATTCGATAGTCATCAGCCCGTAAATATAGCTTATAATTGTTATCCAGATCCATATAAGTAATGTCAGAAGCATCTGTTACCTCGACTAATAATCAGGAATCCGGTAGATTCCGCGCTTAACATAAATAAAGAGTTCCCTGGCCGATGAATCGCCCCATTCATCGGCCAGGGGATGCAATCCTTTTCCTGTTTCTTTCCAATTATTCAAACTCGTTATCAAATTCTCTCTGTGTCTTTTCACCGGTTCATATTTAAGGCAGTAAATCAATCCGCAATAAAAGACTGACGATACAAGCGAGGCGGTAAATAAACGCCTGATCCAGATTGCATTATCATCTATCAATTCTACAAGGCTCAGATAAACTAATATAACGAACTGGATTGAAACAACGCGATAGCGTGATGTAATAGCCTGGTCAAGCCCGATAGTATTTCCTCTTTCAATCATCGCACCGAAAGCTGTCAGCATCAAAAATATGAAAACGGCAAAGAGAGCCGGATTTTTCCTATCGTACCTTATAAAACAAAGAAATATAAAGTATGATGCAACGATTATTCCCACAATCAGGGGAATTATCCGGCTTAGTGCACCTAACAGGTTTCCGCCCTGTTGAATTATATAACTTGTAAAACTGGCGCCGAAGCAGTTTCCGATAAAATAAAAAAAATATAAAGGCATGAGCTCCAGCCCCTGTAAGGTAAAAACCGGGGTTTCTATCTTTCCGAAATTCCAATATAAAAAATCACCGGAATAATAGCGGTAAAATAATATCACAGGAATAGACAATAAAAGCCATAAAACGGATTTTTTCAAGTCTTTCCTATACAGCAGGAACAAAAGGCCGATTCCAAGGAATAATACCCCGTTTGCTTGAGAGAAATAGGCAGCTACGCTTAAAAAATATGCCAGAACGGTCCAGCCCCAATTGTCTGATTTTTCAGAAAGAATCAGAACCGAAAGATATCCAAAAGCCATAACATAAAAATTAGTCAGCGATGCCATGCCGAAAAAGCTGTTTTCCGAATATCCCGTCTGAAAGAACATGAATACAGCCGGGACAAAAAGCATTATTTTATCGGTTTTCGGCCGGAACATGCGGTAAAGTGCAGAAATGATTACTATAAGTCCGGCATTGCCTATAAACTGCATCAGTCTTACATTTACATTTCCGAATAATAAATACTGAAGCAGGGTAACCAGCTTATTGAAAGGCTGTCGATGATCGTTCCAGAAACCCATTATGAGATTGAATCGCTCAAGCAGGGTTTTACTATCCAGATACCGGACCATGAACATATAAACCGTCGTATAATCGTCATTATACGGAATATTTACAGAAAATATTGCAAGATTAATAAAAAAAACAAAGAGCGGAACCAGCATAATGGATAACCATGACAGTTCTTTCCGGCTTAACTTTAAACCTGCAAAATCCATAAATCTAAATTCTCCAGTCTTAGATCAGTGCTGTACAGGAAACCTGATCCCCGATCAAAACTTTTAATTATAGACTCGTTAAAGCATTATCGGATAGATACGGCCAGATATCATTTTTAGGGTCGTTAAACCTTTCCCTGATAGACGAGAAATTAATAGGATTGATAATTGTAACCGAATCCTTATATAAATCTACTTTATAAGGCTTTATCCTGTTTAATTTTTCATCAAGAAATACAATGACAACCGGCTTATCCAATGATGATTTATTGACATCCGCAACCAATCCGATCTTTTCATCCCTTAGAAAAACCCAGCTTCCTACCGGGTACATGGAAGCCGCGCGAATAAAAGCGTAAATAACATCCCCGTCAAATTTAATCCTTTCATTGCTTAAAAGGTTCATTAAAAACTCCCTTGGATTCAGGGGTTTTTCTACAAAGGGATTTTTTGTAGTTGACTCGATAAAGTGTTCCGCAAACATAAGGACGGGAGTATATTTAGAAAACAAATGAGGAAGAGTTCCGTTCGGCCTTCCGGAACCGTCAAAACGTTCATTATGCTGGAATACCGCATTCTGGACTTCGAAATCGATATTAAGCTTTTTTGATAAATGAAAACCCTCGCTGGGATGAAGCTCATTAATTCTCTGGTTAGTAACGCCGAATTTAAAGCCCGGATTCATATTGGGCACGTATTTTTTTAAGCTGATATCATGGAGAAAGGCAGATATTCCGACATTGATCAAATCCTCAAGCGAGAAGAATTTTTTACTGAGGGATAAAAAAGTGTCAAATTCGTTTTCTTTTAAAATCTCTGTTTTTCCCTGTACCATTTTAGTCATTTCTATCGCTGTAATGAGTGAAATAATTACAACCTGCAGAGAATGATAGGATAAAAAATCCCTGAAATGATCTTCCTGAATAATCCTTGCCAGGAGCCCTATGGACAATCTATAACCGATATCGCCCATAAGATCGGCGATAATATCTTCGACAAATGAGCTGTAAACAGTTTGATCGTTAATAACCGCATTTAAAAAGATCTCGGCGTTTGTTTCATAGGTTTCCATTTTTTTAGCTAAATCCAGCGCGGTTATTGATCCGATTTGTTCAAGGCCCTCCAGGTCAGAAGAGGAAATGGAAAACTCATTGATAACCTTCATGGATTCTTCTATAAATTGAATACTGCTCTTTTTTAAAGCCTTGCTGAATTTGTCTTTCTGCTTCTGCTGTTTTTCATTTATCTTTTCCAGGTAATTTTCACCCCTGATCCATTCCTTTTTTAATTCTACTATTTCCTGCAAATTGCCGCATTGAGTTATATCCGAAATGGATGTTATTTTTTGCTGACCGGTCATTTCCTTTTTTGAAATTTCATCTTTCAATTCCTTCCTGTAAATATCATTGACAGATATACCGGAACCGTCATCCTCTTCCGTATATTCGCTTTCCAGAAGAAAAACCTGTGTTTTATGAATATTATGCTGTATGATTTTATTGATATCCAATAATGAAAGGACATGACCCCTGGTTAAACCGCATATATTGATATTCTCGCTGAGAACATTACCGGGTTTCAATTCACTGACATTAACTTCCTTCAGATTCCGATAATATTTTTGTCCTGCCATCCCATTTCACCTCACTTCGAGTAACCCCTATCCCCTTTAAATAATATAGAATGCCGCCTGATATATATCAAATTTTCTTCGTCCCAATTTGAATAATTGATTTTTGGATGATATACTTATGGGCAGTTCTCATAATTCAAGAATATTGTACATAGCCTATGCGCCCTTATTGATTTTTGTCGTTAAAATGGGGGAAAACCTTATGCCTGAAAATAAATGGCATTCAACTACAGTCATTTGTGTTAGAAAAGAAGATTATATCGCGATGGCGGGAGACGGCCAGGTAACTCTTGGAGAAACTGTCATAAAGAGCAACGCAGTCAAGATAAGAAAGCTTTTTAAGGATACTGTTCTCGCCGGTTTTGCAGGCTCGGCCGCCGATGCATTCGCTTTGCTGGAAAAATTCGAGACAAAACTGGAGGAATATTCCGGGGACATAGTTAAATCAAGCGTTAGCCTGGCCAAGGATTGGCGGCTCGATAAATACTTAAGACAACTTGAAGCGATGCTGATCGTTGCGAATAATAAAAACACTCTGCTTATTTCCGGAAACGGTAATATTATCGAACCCGAGGATAATATCGCCGCGATTGGTTCAGGGGCTCCCTATGCCAGGGCTGCAGCGCTTGCTTTTTTATCCTCGAACCCGGACATGGCGATAAAGGATGTCGCTTACCAGTCGCTTAAAATCGCTTCAAGGATCTGTATATATACCAATGACAGCATAACCGTAGAAGTTCTGTAATATCAGGATTAAATATGGCAAACCGCAGAAACTCAATCGTTGAAATAAATGAAACTTTGAATGATTTCAAACCTATTGAAATCGTGAAGTCTCTTGATAATTATATTATTGGCCAGGAAAGGGCAAAAAGGCTTGTCGCTATTGCTCTGAGGAACAGGTTAAGAAGAAAATTCGTTTCTGACGAACTGAAGGACGAAATTGCCCCCAAGAATATTCTTATGATCGGCCCTACAGGGGTTGGGAAAACTGAAATTGCCCGCAGGATGGCCCAGATCCTTGACGCTCCATTCCTTAAAGTTGAAGCGACGAAATTCACTGAAAGGGGATACGTAGGAAGGGACGTCGAATATATGATAAGGGCCCTTGTAAACTTTTCTGTTAATATAATAAAGTCCAGAATGAAAGAAGTGGCAAAAGAGGATGTTTATTCCGATGTGCTTAAAGTAATTCAAAAAAATGTATTTGATGAACTTGCCCATTCGGGAGATTTGAACGGTGAAAATATAACGATTGACAAAACAAAGGCTAGAAACGATATCAAAAAAAGGGTAAGGGGCAATGATTTTGACAGTATGAAAATAAGCATCAAACTGCGAAAAAAGTCATTGCCTATATTCCCCATGGTTGAGATCTTTCCCGGCATGGACGAAGGCGAAGGATCTTTCCAATCTATGTTCAATGACATGGGTATGGGTATGGAATCGGAGGAGATGAAAAGGATAACCGTTAAAGAAGCCAAAGAAGCCTTGACGCAACAATATATGGAAGACAGGATTGATAAAGACAAGGCGATAGAAATCGGGATCAGGTGGGCCCAGGAAATGGGTATTGTCTTTATAGATGAAATTGATAAAATAGCAGATAAGGCAAAGGGTCAGGGACCAGATGTATCGAGGGAAGGAGTCCAGAGAGACATCCTGCCGATTGTCGAAGGGACATCTGTGAGCACAAAATATGGAACAGTAAAAACGGATCATATGCTTTTTATCGCTGCCGGGGCTTTTCATGTATCGAAACCGTCCGATATGATACCCGAACTGCAGGGCCGTTTTCCAATACGGGTAGAACTTAACAGTTTACGAAAAGAAGACCTGAAAAGGATCCTTGTAGAACCTAAAAATTCGCTGATAAAACAATATAAAGCCCTGCTTTACACAGAAGGCGTTGACCTGGATTTCGAAGAGGGGGCTTTCGATAAAATCGTTGAAATTGCATATGAAATCAACAAAACCGTAGAGGATATCGGGGCAAGAAGGCTGCATACGGTTCTCGAATACCTTCTGGAGGATATATCATTCGAGGCGCCTTCAATGAAGGAGAAAAGTATAACATTAACCGAGGATTACGTGATAAAAAGATTAAGTTCGATAGTCAAGAGCATCGACCTTACAAAATATATTCTATAGGTCAATTTATGAATTTCATTAAATATTCAGCGGTATTGTTATTCATCATAAGCCTTATGGCAGTTCTTATGTACGGTATATTTATTGAATTTATGCCTGTATCATATGATACGATAGCAAGGCATAGCATCGGCGTTGTTTTCGGTGCCGGCATTACAAAATCAAGCGAGCCAAGCCCGGCTTTAAAATTCAGGCTCGATAAGTCTATAGATCTTTACAGTGAGCAGAAAATTAAAATGATTTTCATCAGCGGCCAGTCCGCTGAAGCGACCGTTATGAAAAACTACCTCATAAAAAAAGGGATCCCTGTACGGAATATCATAGTTGATGAAAGAGGTGAAACAACTTTTATAACGGTTGAGAATGTTAAAAAATATATTCATTTCTTCGATATTGACGACGGAGCTGTCTTCATAAGCCAGAAATATCACATCCCAAGAATAATTTTCATCGTTCAAAAACTGCATATTGAAAACGCCGAATTTATTGCGGCCGTTCCGAACAAGGTTAATATTTTCGAAGTGTCAATGATCGTCTCAAGGGAGACTTTCGCATGGCTTAAGAATATGTTTTTTGATCATGAGATATGACCGAAGCGAATATAACCGAGATATTCCATTCTTTTCAGGGTGAAGGGTTCCTGGCGGGTAAACCCTTTCTATTTGTAAGGTTCGGCGGATGCAATATCAATTGTTCCTACTGCGACACAAAATGGTCGAACCGGAAGAAAAAAAATTGTATTGTTAAAATGGATGATAAAAAAATAAAATTAAAAAACCCGATAACAATAGATCAATTTGCCGGGCTCCTCAAGTATTTCAAATTTTCTTTCATTTCATTTACCGGCGGTGAACCATTGCTCTATTCCGATTTCATCGAGGAGGCCCTGCCGCTGCTTCAAAATAAACAGGTCCTTATTGAAACTAACGGTACCTTATTCGAAAAAGTCACTGAAAAGCTAATCGACAATATAACATATTGGTCGGTTGACATTAAGCTTTTCAGCACCTCGAAACTTTTAACGGACAGAAACCACAAGCGTTTTTTAAATAAGATATCGGGCGGGAAGAATATTTTGATTAAATGCGTATTTTCACCGGGATCAAAAAAATCAGAACTTTTTTCTGCATTTAAAATGGCCTGTGAAATTTGTAAAAAAAACGCCAATACCAATCTGACTTTTCAGCCTTTGACAGTAAATAACAATATAAAACCAGGAAAAAATATAGAAATTATCAGGGCTTTATCTGAAAAAGGCGGGGTCGATGTTCGCCTTATCCCGCAGATACACAGGATTTTACATATTAAATAGCATTATCAGGATCTCTTTGAAAAGAACCGGTAAGCATTTTTCTTTATAAGGGGTAATAAAATAAAATAATAAATCAGCCATATTACCGCCAGGATAATAAGGATCTTTTTATTGACGATGAATAGAAAGACAAAAGCTGAGCCTGTTAGCAAATAAAACAGTAACGGATAATACTTATTCTTTTTTAAGATTTTTTTTTTCAGGTATGCTATCGATTTGATTTTGCTTTCTTTAATTATTTCTTTTTTACTTCTATTATGAAAATAATTTATTTTATAAAATTGAGACGACCTGTCCTCCGTCATTACTTTAATAAAAAAATAAATGCCTTTCATAGATACTAAAAAACTGGTCTTTATATATTCTATCTGCTTTGTCTTATCTGTAATGATCGAATCAAGCAGTCCGGACAGCGATTTGATAAAATTTCTGTCAAACCCGGTTTTCATATATGACAGCAGATACAAAGCAATCAACGTTGTAAGTTTTGTCCGGGGTGTTTCGATTGAAGCCCAGTCAGTATTTCTAACCTTAATAACAAGATCATTCTCTTTTTTAAAATCCATATCGGGGGAATAGTGGTCAATAATAGTAAGTATCATGTTATGGATACTGTCATCCAGTATGAATCCTACAGATTCATATGGGAAAAAAAACAAGCCCGGGGTCAACTCTTTGAACATTACGCCTTCCTCTTCCCATGCATCCCTGTTGACCAGGGTATTCCCCCCTTCATAATTCTCGACAAGATAATGCTTGAGATATGGCGTCTCAACAAGATATTTTAAAACATTCCAGTAAGAAATGACGTTTTCAAACTCTGCAGTGTATAGATCATTCCCGATATATTTTATTTTTAGCGGCATTAAATTTCCCCAGATTAGACTCGACAATTATAATACTATCTTATTCAAAATCCTGCAAATTTTTATTTTGAATCCTGATCTGAGCCACAGTTTTCGAAATTTCATGAAGAATAAAAAATTTGCTTGCAAATTTCAGGGATTCTGTTATGATAGTTATGGACGGCTTTCATATCGGCAATCTCCTGACTACATGCATGAGGCACAGGTCCTGGAAGGGCTTGTCCCTGAGTTATAAAACTGCCCATAAGGATGATTTAAATGAATTATATTGATGAAAATTCATTGGCAAAAATAATCAATTTTGAACATTATGATCCTTTTGAAGTTTTGGGTTATCATGAAATTTCTATAAACGGGGAAAAGTCCGGTTCTATAAGCGCTTTCATCCCGGCCGCAAAAGGTATTTCTGTTATTGAGATTCAAACAGGCCGGGAAACGCCGATGGAACTCATTCATCCCGACGGTTTCTATATTTACATCAATTTATCGGGACCTGAATTCTTCCCCTATGAGTTAAAAATCATTTATGATAATGGATATACGCAAATAACACGCGATCCCTATTCGTTTCTTCCTGTAATTTCAGAGTATGACAGGCATTTATTTAATGAAGGAAGCCATCAGGAAGCATATGAAAAACTCGGAGCCCATATTATTAATATTGACGGCGTTAATGGCGTCCATTTTGCAGTTTGGGCCCCGAATGCAAGAGCCGCCAGTGTTATCGGAGATTTTAACGGCTGGGATACCCGGCGTCATCAAATGCGGGTATTAGGCCAATCAGGCATATGGGAAATTTTTATTCCGGGCATTTCCGAGGGTGATATTTATAAGTTTGCAATTAAAACAAAAGACGGCTCGGTTTTTTTTAAAGCCGATCCATTTGCATATTATTCCGAACTTAGGCCCAAGACAGGCTCAATTGTCTGGAATATAGGCAAATTTGAATGGAGCGACAGGGATTGGCTGGTTAAAAGGGACAGCGGTCGCAATCTCGATAAACCGATGACAATTTATGAGCTCCATCTAGGCTCATGGATGCGGGTGCCTGACGAAAACAACCGTTCCCTGACCTACAGAGAGGCCGCAGTCAAAATCACCGAATATATAAAAAAAATGAATTATACTCATATTGAGTTGATGCCGGTTGCGGAACACCCTTTCGACGGGTCATGGGGTTATCAGATTACCGGTTATTTCGCTCCTACAAGCCGTTTCGGGACTCCGGAAGATTTCATGTATTTTATCGATTATCTCCATCAAAATGAGATTGGAGTACTTATTGACTGGGTTCCGGGCCATTTTCCCAAGGATGCGCATGGCTTATGCTGGTTTGACGGGACAGCACTTTATGAGCATTACGATGACAGGAAAGGAGAGCAAAGAGACTGGGGTACGAAGATATTCAATTTCGGCAGGAACGAAGTCAGGAATTTTTTGATATCAAACGCCCTGTTCTGGCTTGGAAAGTACCATATAGACGGGTTCAGGGTCGATGCTGTAGCTTCTATGCTATATCTTGACTACAGCCGGAAGGAAGGGGAATGGATTCCTAACCAGTACGGCGGAAGGGAAAATCTGGAAGCGATAGATTTTATTAAAAAGATGAACGAACTTGTTTACAACCGCTTTCCAGGCGCGATGACTATCGCTGAAGAATCCACGGCATTCGGCGGTGTATCGAGGCCGACATACGTTGGAGGGCTGGGTTTCGAATTTAAATGGAATATGGGATGGATGCATGACTCCCTGGTCTATTTCAGTAAAGAACCGGTTTATAGAAAATATCACCAGGGGACTCTCACTTTCTCAATGATATACGCTTTTAGTGAAAATTTCATACTTGTACTTTCTCATGATGAAGTGGTTCATGGAAAAGCATCTCTGCTGTCCAAAATGCCGGGGGACATATGGCAAAAATTTGCTAATTTAAGGCTTCTGTACACATATATGTTTACTCACCCGGGTAAAAAAATGCTTTTTATGGGACAGGAATTCGGACAATGGGACGAATGGAATGCGGATAAAAGTTTAGACTGGCATCTTACTGCATACGAACCCCATTACAGGCTCCAGAAATTAGTTTCCGATCTCAACTTTTTGTACAGGAACGAACCGGCCCTTTACGAGATAGATTTTGAACCCGGCGGATTCGAGTGGATAGATTTTTACGATTCCGACAATAGTATTATCAGCTTTATCAGGAGGGCTAAGGACGGAAAATTCATAGTTGCTGCACTTAATTTTACGCCTGTGCTCCGTAACAATTATAAAATAGGAGCTATAGCTAAAGGCTTTTACAGGGAAATTTTCAATTCCGATTCCGTCAAATACGGCGGCAGCGATAACGGAAACAACCCGGGAATTACATCATCCGACGAACCCTGGAACGGCAAACCCTTTTCTCTGGAAATAACACTACCGCCGCTCGCAGGTGTGGTTTTTAAACTGTAATCGGAAAAGGGGGTATAGGCAATGAAAACTGAAAAGGTAAAAAAAAGATTAAACAAAAATTTTATGGTGATATCTCTTTCCACCCTTGTTTTCTGTATTATCGGAGGGCTGTACTATTTGGTACCGATGATAATTCCCGATTTTAATGTTTTTCAGGGTATCGAGAACAATTCGGTTGATTTCCGTTTTACTGCAAAAAATTACATGGATAGTGTAATTTTCAAAACAGGGAAAAACGGAATATATAACAGGATAGTTATAGCCGCAATAGATGACGAAACGATCATCGATAACAGCGGATGGCCCTTCGACAGGAAAGTCTGGGCCGATGCCCTTAACTTCCTGAACGATTCGCTCTCAAGGCCGGGCCTCACATTCTTCGATATTGATTTCAGCGACCCCAGCCAGAAGCCCGAAAGCGACAGAGCGCTTATTAAAGCCTTCAAAAATTACAGGGGGAGCCTTGGCGAAGATATTATCCTTGAAGCTATCGAAGGGCTTGACTTAAACGCGCTTAAAACCGGCGGAGAGGAATCGATCGAAACCAGGGATAACATTATAATACAAAAAGCGATGGATTACGATTCTGAAAGGATAAAGGCCCTGAAAAAATTCGAAATAAAGGTTACAAATGAAATAAACACTCTTTATCCGATAGTTTCCCCTCTTCTTAAAGAGCTCCCGGAATACCTCCAGTTTGTCGGCGCAGCCAATATCGAATCGCGTGAAAAGACATACAGGGCTGTTCCGGCTATCCCCTTCATCAATCCTGTTTTTTACAGGATATTGGGCCCGGATGGAAAATATTCCCTTACAAATATATGTTATCCTTCGATAATCCTTGCAATAGTCCTGAATGAACTTAAAGCAGGGCTCTCGGATGTCGTTCTCGGGGATCATGCAGTGATTATTAAAAATGCCTTATATAAAGGGCGGAGGTCTGATTTCAGCATACCGGTGGATGAAAACTTCCAGATGAGCATAAATTACAGGTCAGGCCCGCGCAGTTCATATATCATGAAAATACCGTTCAGAAATCTTACTACCGCAAGGCTGCCCGAGGATTCAATGCTTTTTATCGGCATGTATTCGACAAAGGGCAGCAGGGATTTATATAATTCGCCGGTGGGAGAGATGTTCGGGGTAGAGCACCTGGCATACGCAGTAGGCACCATACTCAGCAGGGATTTCCTCTATGATGCCCCCGAGTGGATGAATCTTATATACATGTTATTTTTGACTGTATTTGTAGGCTTTGCGACATCCCGGGGACTCAAATACATAGTAGGCGCGGCCTCATTATCCATAATACTGCCTATCGCTTTAGGAGTCATAGCTTTTCAATTCAACTTTATCATCTCGACGCTGATCCCGGCAATAAGCGGAATAATAGCCCTCTTAACGATCCAGATTTACATGCTTTTCACCGAAGAGAAGGAGAAAAGTTTTATAAAAACCACTTTCTCAAGTTATCTTAACCCCAAACTTGTCGACATCCTTATCCAGAACCCGGAAAGGATACAGCTCGGAGGCGAAGATAAAGAGATCACTGTCCTTTTTTCGGCCATTAAGAACCTCGGGGACATAACAGCAGGCATGGGTGCAAAGGAGCTTATAGGCTTCTTAAACGATTATTTTTCAATGATGGCAGACATAGTGATGGACACAAGCGGAACTCTCGACAAGTACATCGGGGACTCGGTAATGGCGTTCTGGGGAGCCCCTATAGATATTCCCGACCACGCGATAAAGGCCTGCGAAGCAGGATTAAAAATGTTAGAGACGGTTAAGGATTTCAATAAAAAAAGAAGTGAAAAAGCCCTTGATCCGATCAATGTTAATATAGGGATCAATACCGGCTGCATTATTGTCGGAAATGTCGGATCTGAGAGCCAGAAAAACTATACAGCGATAGGCGATCCGGTAAACCTCGCCTCGAGGCTCAAGGGCCTTAACAAGTTTTACCATACCCAGACCGTTATAAGCGAATATACATATGAAAAGATCAGGGACCGCTGCCTGGCAAGAGAACTGGACCTTACGCGGGTAAAGGGGAAATTAAAGCCTGTAAGAATATATGAACTCCTGGATCTTAAACTATAATTTGTTAAGGAGGGGGGTATGGCCGGGAAAAATAAAATCGGAAAATCGAGCACCATAATACTTATATCTTTGGCTGTAATTCTGTTTATTGCCGGGATGTTTTACCTGCCGCATGAATATGACTTTCTGTCGGTCAGAAAAGTCCTCCATGCTTTTGAAGACCTTTCCATCGGCTGGAGGTTCGTCTCCAAGTCCTTTCAAACGGGCACTTTTGTGCAGGTCAAGGGCGCGATTCACCGCAACCAGGTCCCGGGCATTTATTCTAAAATGACCATCTTCGAACTCGATGACGACTCAATCAGTTATTATAAAAGCTATCCTATCGATAGAAAGGTATGGGCGAAACTGCTGGACCATTTTAATTCATCCAACTCGATTTATAAAAAACCCCATTTATATCCCCCCGATCTTCTTTTGTTCGATATTTTCTTCGATAAACCAAGCCCGAACACCGATAGCGACGCCGCCCTGGCAAAATCATTCGCTTCATTCAGCCAGCCTGCTGGCGGAGATTTTATGCTTTACCCTATTCCTATGTTCCGCCCTCAGCTTGATTCAGATAATTACATAATCGATGAAAAAGACAGAAAAACTATTATAAAAGAAGGGCTTTCCTACGATTCTCCCGAAGCCGCCGCTTTGCAAAAATTCGAATTAAATACAGGCCTTAAACCCGGGGAAATAAGACCCTTTTACAAGGTAAAATCCATAATAGGAAAAATATCGGAGAACCTTACTTTTTCGGGCTTTGTGAATACCGAGCCTATCGAACCCGGGGAAGATATATACTGCAAAAATCCCCTGGTCCTTCCTGTGGGATACTATATCGAGGAAAACGGGAAATTAAAAATAACTAATATATACTACCCTTCGATAGCTTTGTCGGCCGCCGTAAAACTCCTTGGCGCGGATTTGAAGGATGTAGTTCTCGAAAAGGGCAAAGTAATTATTAAAAACGCCGTCTGGCATGGCGGAAAAAGCGACTTTTCAATACCGGTGGATAATGAGTACAGGCTTTTGATAAATTATAAAGCGACAGGCCCTTCCGGCTTCATACAAATTATGCCCATTAAACTGGCTGAGCATGCCCAATTTCCTAAAAATTCAATATTTCTTATCGGTGTAGCCACTTCCGGAATATCGGATAACAAATGGCTTTCCCCCCTTGGGGATATGTACAGCGTGGAACATATAGGATATTCCATCGGGACAATATTAAACAGGGATTTTATTAATGAAGTCCCATTACCCTTTGAACTTGCTTACCTCATCGTTTTTACGATCTTGATCGGGATCCTGCTCTCAAGGGGGACCGGAACGGCCATTATAGCCCTTCTGCTTGCAATAATATTTCCGCTTTTTCTCGGCTTCGCGCTATTTCAGATTAATATAATGATAGTTACACTTATACCTATTATCACAGGAGGTCTCGCCCTCGTTGCCGGTGAAATATTTATTATACTTACGGAGCAAAGGGAAAAACGGTTTATAAAATCCACTTTTTCTAAGTATGTCAGTCCGGATCTTGTTAATATCCTTGTGGCAAACCCAGAAAAGATCGAACTTGGAGGCCAGGATACGGAGGCGACAGTCCTCTTTTCAGATATAAGAGGGTTTACAACCCTTTCGGAAGGTATGCAGCCGAAGGATCTCATAGGTTTTTTAAACCTGTATCTGACAAGAATGACCAACATTGTCATGGAGACAAAAGGAACCCTGGACAAATATATAGGAGACGCTGTTGTCGCGTTTTGGGGTACGCCGATCGAACTCCCCGACCATGCGCTTAAGGCATGCCAGGCAGGCCTTAAAATGATCGATTCCATGAACGCTTTTAACGAAGAACAGGTAAAGTTGGGAAATAAGGCGATAAATATCGGAATAGGCCTGAATACAGGGAACATTACCGTAGGTAATATCGGATCGGAAAAGAAGAGAAATTATACGGCGATCGGCGATAATATGGATATGGCTGAAGACCTTCAGGATGAAAATAAATTTTATCAAACCAATGTTATTATCAGCCAGTTCACTTATGAAAAAATCAAGGAATGGGCCGTTGTCAGGGAATTGGACAGTATTTATGTAAAGGGTCATAATAATCCGATAAAGATATACGAACTTATGGATTTGACTAAATGGGATTGAAACCTCTTAATTACGGGTTTGCACTGCTTCTGTTTGTTTTTTGTTCATGCACCTCCGGTCTTATAAAAGAAGAGCAGGAAAAGCAGCAAACAAATCTCTCTGCAGCTATTTTAGACTCTATAGTAAAGCGCTATACTATCATAATATACCCCTTCCGGAATCTCACAGGCGAAGGGGACCTCGATTATTTGACAAACGCAATTCCGGATATGCTTGAAAACCATTTAAAACCGATAGAAAGCGAAACATCATTTATACCCTTTGAAATTGTGGATTTCAGCTTGAATTCGAATGTAATAAATCTCGTTGAGGCTTCGAATTCTATTTTTACAAATTATCTTATTTTACAGCCGGTTACATTGACGCAATACAAAGCTGATACAACGTTAGGCAATATCAATTCCATTATTACAACAAATTTGGTGAGTACAAATTCTACAAATTCAACAAATACAAATACTAATACGAATAAAGTGATTGTCGCCAATTATACAATCGGAGGCCAGCCCTATATCATCAGTACGAATATGAACACAAATATTATCACAAATTCAATAATTACAAATATAATACAGACCAACCTCCCAAAATTGACCAGGGAAAATTATATGGCCCTTATTTTAAACGAATACACGGATTTGACGAATATAATATGTTTCATGCCTATCGATATAACAAACAGGGGGATCGGACATACCAACGCGTTATCAAATTCAGTTAATTTATCGAATTCTATAAGCAATAATTATTCTATAAGCAATAACTATTGTGAAGTTCGTGGAAGCTACTCCCTGGTTGAAAAACGGCAGGGTCCGAACCTGCTAAAAGTCGATATGACCGCTGTTTTCGTTATGAATGGAACGAATATTATTAAAAGGGAAATAACAAGCAGAGAGGACAGGCTTTCCGAAAAGATTTTCGATTTCGTGAAACCGATCAGAAGGCTTAGCCTGAATAAAGAAACCGGCGATATTATTATCGATTCCCAGCCGGAGGACGCCAGCATTTATTATGACGGTATCTTTATTGGAAAGAGCCCCTTATATTATCCATCGATTCCCGCAGGACAGCATGTCTTTTCATTTTTAAAACAGGGGTTTTCTCAGGTTGTCGTTAAATCCGATATCCTTACGAACAGGACAAATATAATTTATAAACCGATAGAACAACTCCAGACCGGAGGGATAGTAAGTATCAAGTCCGAACCGTCCAATGCTCTAGTTTATATAGATTCTTCTTTTGTGGGCAAAACACCGATTGTGCTTACAGATCTGACTATCGATACCCTGCACAGGGTCACAATAGAAACCACGGCTTCAAACTACTTTCCGTTTTATAATAACTTTACGTTGCATAATACAAATATCCAATATGAAATCGATGCGACGCTTACCGGAATTCAGGGTACTCCTGATTGGGAACGGCGTTTGAATTGGTATGGAGTCTACGCGGGATGGGGCGTTACAGCCTTTTTCGTCGCTTTGAATATCTACGCCGATTATGAAAAACAGTACTATGAGGATCAGGTTTTTAACCAGGGAAACAGCGATGCGCAGGCTGGCGTCAGCTTTTATGACAATCTTAATCATACAACGACTACGTGGGGTGTGGTTTCCGGCATTGTGACATTGGGCTTTACCTGCGTTGCCCTCTTCAATGAGGAAGTCTACCTGGGATTGCGAAGCACATCGCCCTCGGATATCGACGCGTATCTAGCCTTGAGATTTTAAAAATTCAGCAAGAACCCTCCCCCCTACCGGGTGGTTCTTTATATATAACAGCCATGATAAAAGATAGCTCTCAGGCTCTCCGGTATCAAGCATCGTTCCGCTGATTTCTAAAGCTTGCACCCTCCCCATTTCCGCCAGTTTGTTTATAGCCTCAATGTGGTAAAATTCACCGCCGGTATGGTTTTTATAATCGGTTTCCAGAAAATCGAGTATCTCCGGTGTGTATAAATATCTGCCTATTGAAACAAAATTGGAAGGCGCATTTCCATTATCCGGTTTTTCAACAATTTTTTCAATATCGAGGAATTCTCCCGACTTTTTAAATTTAACGACCCCATAACGTGATAAATTGACTTGTTCTTTTCTAATTGCAAGAATATTTTTACCCGTACGGTTATACAAATCTATCATTGAACTTGTAAGTCCGGGATCGCTTAAAACAATATCGTCCGGATAGGCAACTATTAAGGGTTCCTGCTGAATAAACGGCTTTATCATCAACAGGGCCTGTCCCGTACCCTTCATTTCCTTCTGCCTGATAAAACAAAAGTTCATATTTCTCGGTTTTATGCTGTTAAGCATTTTGCTTTTTTTACTCTTGCCGAGTTCCTGCTCCAGTTCAATCTCTTTATCGAGGTAATCCTCAAGCGGCTTCTTTCTTCTGCTCGATATAATTATAACGTCCTTTATGCCGGCTTCTTCAAACTCATCAAGTATAAAATCGATGAGGGGCCTGTCGTACAAAGGAAGCATTTCCTTTGGAAGAGATTTCGTCAGAGGTAAAAAACGAGTCCCGTAGCCTGCCGCGACGATCACGCCTTTCATATAAACTCCTCGATATAATTACCGGCTTCTATAACAAATTCAGCGAAGCCACGCAAAGACTCACAAGGAGGTTTTCAGGTTTGTATAGAAATACCCTCGCTTCCCGATCCTTAAATTATTCTCCCCGTTTATTAGCGTGGCTTAGCGGATAGACAGCCAAGGCCGTAAACGCTAATATTGACCGATTGTAATAAAAAATGCATATAATTATAAAACTTTTTATTAGCGATAACAAGAATTGCAATAATACCGATATTATCTAAAGGAGCGGCTATGAATCCTATCGATTTTGCGGTAATAGTTTTATTGATTGTCGGATTCGTCTGGGGTTTCAGCAAGGGTTTCATATACATGATATTCAGTCTCCTCGCTATAATCGGAGGCCTGTTTGTCGGCAACAAATTAGCCCCCATGATCGTTCCCGTTTTCCCGCAGCAATATTCGAAAATCGGTTACATAATAGTTTTTATTATAATATTTATTTTGATTTATGTTTTAATCAAGAAATTGACTTACCTTCTCAACGATATGGTCGAGTTCCTGGAGCTCGAATGGCTGGATAGCCTTCTCGGAGGCATTATCGGCCTGGTACAATTTCTTATAATCATCGGCGTCATTATATCTGTAGGAAATTCTTCCCGCTTTTTAAGTTTTATACCCGCTTTTCAGGATAGTAAAATTGCTTTTACAATATCAAATCTATCAATGCAGATCATCAACTTCGTGGCCGGCAACTTTTCCATCGCATCAGTGAAGCCGCTGCTATAAGTTATTCGATCCAAGTTCTATTTCTTTTTATTTTCTTTCTTGACTGCTTATAGTATATTAATTAATATGAATATCAAGCATTGTTGAGGTTATACATGAAGATTTTATTTTCACTTGCAATAATATTCTTTATAACTCAATTATCATATACGCTGGAAAAAAAGGTGGCTGTATGCGAGATCAGGGAAGCAATAACACCGGTAACTGAGAAATATATAATAAGGAGCCTGGATGCGGCAAAATCAGGTAAATTTGACGCCGTAATATTTAAAATGGACACGCCCGGAGGCCTGCTCGACAGTACGCGCAGCATTGTACAGGCACTGCTTAATTCAACAATCGATACCATAGTTTACGTTTCTCCCTCAGGGGCACGTGCAGGGTCCGCGGGAGTTTTTATTACATTATCCGCCAAATATGCGGCCATGGCCCCTGCATGTAATATCGGCGCCGCACATCCGGTGACAATCGGAAACCAGGGAGGTGTGGAAAAAGAGGATGAAAACGCGAAACATCTTTCACAGAAAATTGAAAACGACTCAATTGCATTTATAAAATCAATCGCAAAGGAAAGAAAAAGAAATATTGAATGGGCCGTCGACTCGGTTAAAGAAAGCGTATCAATAACCAGCGAAGAAGCCCTGAAAAAGGGTGTTATAGATTTTATAGCAAAGGATGATTCCGACCTTGTGAGACAGATCTATGGAAAAGATACTGTTTATCTTTTTCAGCCGATTAAAAAAAATTGGGCCGAATCTTTACTTAGTGTTCTGGCAAATCCGAATCTTGTTTATTTCCTTATGATTCTTGGTTTTTACGGGATCCTATATGAAATAATTCATCCGGGAACTATTTTTTCAGGCGCCACCGGCGCCTTACTCCTTATTGTTGCTCTTTTTTCGATGCAGTATCTTCCATTTAGCTTCGCCGGTTTTTTCCTTATTGTTCTGGCTTTTGTACTTTTTTTAATTGAAATTTTCACAACATCGCATGGTTTTCTAATCATCGGAGGATTGATCAGCCTTATAATCGGTTCTGCAATGCTATTCGACTCTCCCCTGCCCTTCCTGAGGGTTTCTTACACCTCGATAGCAGTTGTTACAATAACTACCTTCCTTGTTTTTACCGGCCTTGTATATCTGATTTCAAAAGTACTATACAGGAAGGCTATATCCGGCAAAGACGGGATGATAGGCCAGAAGGGGGTTGCCTTTACAGATTTTATCGGAGGAAAGGGCAAAGTATTTTTTCATGGTGAAATCTGGAAAGCTAATTCTGAAACAGATATAAAAAAGGACAGCGATGTTACGATTAAAAGCATAAAAGGGCTAGAAATATCAGTTAGAGAACAGAAATGATTATAAAATTATTATTAAAAAATAGTATTCTATTAATTTCATAAATGAGTTAAAATAAAAGTATTATATTATAACCGTTTCAAATTTAAGTTATTAGAGTTGACCTTTTAATGAAATTTGCCGGGAGTATGGAATGGCTTCAAATGATAACTCGTACATTCAAAGAATAAATAACGGAAGGTCCTTTTCTATCAAGTTATATAATAACGACAGGGGCATAAATAACTCGATCAAGAGAACAATTGAAAGTATTTTTATTAAATATAACAGGAATGATTTGAACGATATCATCTATTTTTGCATAAAAGAACTGATCCTGAATGCGATAATGACTAATGTAAAATCCCTTTTTTTTCAAAAAAATAAGCTCAATATAAACAACATCGCGGATTATGTCGCCGGAATTACAAAGTTTAACGATATGATTGAAAAAAACGAGGCAAAAAAATATTTCGCTGCGCTTCCTGAAGAAGATCTCTGGGTAAAATTCAATGTGAAGCATAGTAAACATGGATTAAAATTCGAAATAACGAATAATTCCCCTATTGTAGGAATAGAGGAAAAACAGATCAGGATGAAGCTCCAGAAATCGATGATTTCCATAGATTTGATAGATTTTAACAATGACCTCGGATATGACGCCTATGATGAAAAGATGGGACTTGCCATGGTCGCAATGCTGCTTAAAAAGGCAAACCTGGATGTCAGCCTTTTTCGCGTAGGAACGACTAACGGTATAACACTCTCCCGCATCGAAGTGCCGTTCTCTTCAAAGTTCAGGTCCAGCAGGAATAAAAAACCCGTAATAAAAAATGCCGGGGACGAGACTTGAACTCACACAGGCTAACGCCCACTAGCCCCTCAAGCTAGCGTGTCTACCAATTCCACCACCCCGGCACAATTGAAAAATATTATAAGGGGTCACATTCCTTTAGTCAAATTATCTTATTTAACTAAAAATTAATTTCGTCACCGATATAAAACCTTGTATATACTCCATCGGAGCCGATCAAAATCCCAAACGAATCTACCTTGAAAAATTCCTTTTTAAGAGAAACCTCGTAAAGAGTTGGGGCGTAATTCATTATCAACTCCCTGAAACCCAGGGTAAATTCATGCCAGGTTACCGCTTCCTCAAGCCTTACCCAGATATTTCCTGTAAGGGGATCATAAGTCTGGTCAGCGGAATTTGTTGTGCCTCCCCCCCAGTAAATCCCCTCAAGAATGCCATTGAAGGTAAAATCCCCAGCCTGGTATTTTCCCCCGAAACTCAACTGGCTGCAGGTCGCTATATTAGAAAGGCCGGTATCGAACCAGTTTGTAACTATCTCCGAATGCTGAAATAAAGCTCTTATATAGAAATTATCGAAAGTAATTTTCCCAAGAATCGCCTTGGGTATATCGTGCCTGAAATCCCCCTGGGAATAAGCCAGTTCGAAATGATCATCCATGTAGCCTGCCCTGATCCCCGCCGGCGGCACGACATAATTAATATTGTTGTTTACGTACTGCGGAGGCGAATCATAAGTCTCCGTCGAGTTATTTCCGTTTATATACGATGGAAAAAGCATGAAAGTTTCGGTATTGAACTGGTAGACGGCCGCTCCTCGCAGGGAAATGAAAAACATTTTAAACAGCCTGTATTCCGAACCGTAATCGTAGAGATTGAGGTTGCCCAGGTCATACCCGTAGTTAGTATCCGGATTATGAGTATCTTTATAACCGTAAACAGTGGCGAATATCTGCAGATCGTTTATATCGTCGCTAAAATCGTAATTCCCTCTTGCATACATAAACCTCACCTGTGCCGTATCGGAGTGGAAACCGTAACTCGCCAGCCCGTAAGAATGAATGTCGAAAGCGTTTGTCTCAAAGTAGTCGTCAGATATGTAGTCGATTGAAAAAGCGGTTCCAGCGCAGATAACCATTGCCGCCGATATAGCAACCGCCGCAGAATACTTAAACATCAATAGCTCCTAAAAAATGATCATTAGTATAAAGGGCAGATAAAATAATTCAAGAATATTGCTTATTGCATTACGGGCGGTTCCAAAAACTATTTTTGAAATTAACAATTATTGTCCTGATTGTAATCAAGATCGTCCTATGAGCCCTGGTGCCTGGCCCCAGGACAGGTGCGCTTGTCCCCGTAGGGCCCGTAGGGAGCGCCCTAAAGCGAAATATTAAAATTTTAAAGATAAGGGACAGTAATCCTGAAAAATGATTGAACGGGGTTTACTTGCTACTTGCAGCTCGTAACTAAATAATATCCAGATGGCTGTACAATATGAAAAAAGATATCAGAAATGACAGAATCAGGATCAGAAAACCGGAGGCTGTTTTTAAAAAGACGCTTTTCCTGTTTCTAACCCGGCCCATTAACGATATATCCAGTAAAGCCTTGATCCTTAACAGCAGCGGCGATGATTCGGTATAAAGGCACGACATGAGGGAAAATTGAGGGGTTTTTATATAAAAGGCGGCTTTTTTTAAAAGCTCCGCAAGGGTAATCGAATTGCAGTCATAGTTAACGCAGTTGTTATCACAGGTCAATTCCCTCGTCAGGTTGATCTTTTTCACATATTGGTGGATAAAGGGTATAAACCAGAAAAATGATTTCATCAAAATCACTAAATGCTGGGTCAACGCGTTCAACCAGCCTATATGCCCTATCTCATGCACTATCAGTGCCTCATATTCTTCATCTGTCAGCTTTTTATAAAAATTAGCCGGGATTATAATTTTAGGGTTCATTATTCCATAGGAGAAGGGTGAAAAACCCTTTTCAGCGGATATCCATATTTTAATCTTTTTACTTTCCAGACGCTTAATGAGCTGCGTATTCGTGATCACGCGCTTTGACAATTGCGAACCTGCCAAAATGATTTTTGTGGTTATTATGGAATAAGCGGTTTTAATAACGCTAATTATCAACAGGAATAATGATACAGTTAAGAGAGACAAAACTATCATGAGGGTGTATTTAAAACCGATATGCTGAGTAAAGATATCGGTAAGAGTAACCATATAGTTATTGTAAATCGAGATATACATATAAAATGTAGGAATATAATAATATGTAGGACCAGCTCCCATGTGAAGGGTCATCGACTGTGGAAGTCGATTGACAATGTCAATTCCCCTCGCGACAGCCCAGGAGGCGGTATTAAAATTAAATATTATATCATAAATAATTTTCAGAAATGGAAGCATTCTAAAAAAATAAACAGTCTTGAACATTTTCTTCCTGTTGAAGCCCAGGATCAGGATAAAAAACTCTACCATAAGGGCAGATATACCGAAAGCTATAATGCTGTTGAAAACAATATTAGCCAAATAATAAATTAAAATTTCACCCGGCATTTTCTAATCAAACCCTCTTTAATTCCTTTTTTCTTTTTTCGATCAATTTGCTGATAAGAGCAAGTTCTTCGTCATGAATATCATCCGCGTTGTCGATAAGGTAATTAACCATTTGAAAAGATTTCCCGCCGAAAATCGATTTCTTGATTTTATCGAGCATTGAACTGATAGCCTGGCTCTTTTCCATTTTGATGCTGAATACGTAGTTTTTACCGACTTTCGACCTGTCAACCATTCCCTTTGTAAACATCCTTGAAAGAACGGTTAAAATCGTCGTATAAGCCACATCTTTTCCTATTGAATTCTGCACATCAAAAACGCTCGCTTCCTTTTTTTCCCATAAGACGTTCATAACCTTAAGTTCCAGTTCTCCGAAAATTCTTTTTTGTTCCATGGGCCATCCTTAAGATCAATTATTTAATAACAATATTATTATACTACATATGTAGTATGATGTCAAGCAATATTTTTCGGAAAAATATTAGTTATAAGCAAAAGTTGAAACCGCAGATTATTTATGCCCGCAGGGTACACAGATTAAGTGGAATCCGAGGTTCAAGTTCTCGATTTATAACAGATGCACAATAAATCTCTCTAAATGTTCTCGTTTTAATTGAATAATTTGAATTAAAGGATTAAAATATATCGGATAATGCGTTGTTTTTTTTTAACAAACTATCACTAATAATTTAAAAATACTTAACTGCGCGGGGTAAATGGTCGAAAATTTAAGTAGGATAATTTTGCCCCCTGTTAAACCGCTTCTTTTGCCTTTATATTGGAAGATGGAGTTAAAATGCCGGAAGAGATCGTATTCGAGGTAGCCAACTTTAAAAAAAATTCCTATATCATCATTGAAGACCAGGAAGATTCCAACGAATTTTTTATAATTAAACAGGGCAAAGTCATTGAAAACCGCTTTGCATCGGCGATCGAATCGGAGAGCGGTACAAACCTGACAGTCGGAGATTTCTTCGGGGTAATATCCTGCATGACAAAAAGGCCCAGGATTGAAACCGTACAGGCAGTCGAAGACACCTCTACGATAGTTGTCAAAAGAGAATACTTCGGCTCCCTCATTCAGAAGAACACGCCTATTGCCATGAAAATACTCAGGTATTTCGGCAGGCAGCTCAGATATTACGATTCGCTATTGACAAAAATGACTCTTAAATCCTCTATTGAAGAAAATCCCAATTATCTCTTCAACATCGGCGAGTATTATAATTCGATGAATATGCCGACCAATGCCGCTTATGCTTATCTCCATTATATAAAATTTTGCCCTGACGGCGGCTATGTCCCCATGGCTAAAATGAAACTGGCTAAGATCAATCCGTCGCAGGATGCGCTCCTGCCTGCAAAGGAAAGTTTTTATTCGCTGTATAAAGACGGCCAGATAATTTTTCTTGAACATGAACCCGGAGCTGAATTATATATACTGCAGGAAGGAAAAATTAAGATAACAAAACTGGTCAATAATAATGAGATCCTTTTAGCCGTTCTTAAGAAAGGGGATATTTTCGGCGAAATGTCTTTACTTGACAACAAGCCCAGAAGCGCCAGCGCTATCGCTTTCGGGAACGCTAAATTAATGGTTGTAAGTAAGGCCAATTTCGAACCCATGGTTCAGGCCCATCCTGAAATTGCAACAAAAATAATAGAACTTTTGAGCGAAAGAACATGGATAATATATAAGCAATTTTCCAATGTTTTAATAAAAGATCCTATCGGGAAATTATATGATGCTCTATATACACATCTGCAAAAGGCCCGGGTACCGATAAACCCGAGCACGGCTCATACTTTTGATTTCGGGTCTGAAGAGCTGATAAAATTAGTCGGTTTCAACTCCGAGGAAGGTCATATCAATATAAAAAAGTTTTTCGACGAGGACAAAACTTTAAGTATTCAGGACGGTAAAATTTTCTCAAAAGATGTAACCAGTATAGAAAAGATGGTACATGTTTACAGAAGGAATATGGAACTTGAGAAAAAGCGTTTGGCCCCTCAGCAAACCTCCTCGTTGTATTGATTCCAGCCCCTTTCCTTTACCTTTTTTAAGAAGTATGTTAAAATTACTTTAAGGATAAATGTTTTTTTATTTGCTTTTTCAATATCTTTTGCAGAGGTTTTTATGGCCCTTTACCGCCTTCAGAAATGCAGCATCTGCGGTGAAGAAGAAGCCCTGATATTTGTCAAGCTTATAGGAAATGATAAAATTGAGGAAAAGGGGCTTTGCGCGCATTGCGCCATCAGATATATGAACGGCAAAGAAAAGATAAAAAGTCTCCAGTTTATCGACAGGCGAGTTCTCGATGCGCTTGAAGAGATGAGGACCCTCCTGACTGCCATTGTTTCAAACATACAATTCATAAGTGATGTCCTGGGCAAAGACGACAAGAATGAGGTTAAATGCCCTAACTGCGGAATATCTTATAATGATTTAAAAGCAAATGTATTTTTCGGTTGCCCGGTCTGCTACCAGACTTTCAGGGAATTTATTAAAGAATTTATTGTTGAAGTTGAAAGGGGGCCTTTGCATAAGGGCCGAATGCCGAGAAAATATATACGATTGTATCTTCTAAAAAAAGAGGTCCTTTTCCTAAAAAATCAGTTGAAAAAGCTTATTTTCCAGGAAAGATACGAAGAGGCCGAAAAAACGAAAAAGAGGCTCGAAAGGCTGATAGGCAGCTATCCTGTCGGAAAGGAAGATGAGATCAATTGATTTTCCCAAGCATCAGGAGAGAAAAAGAAACTCTCTTGATCAATTGGTTTTTACTACTAGAGTAAGAATCGCCCGTAATCTTGACGGCATTAAATTTCCGCTTATTCTATCTGAGAAGGAAAAGAGCGATATTAACGATCAGGTCAGTAATTATATTACAAAACTTCCAATAGACATTAAAATCGAGACCCTTGACGATATGCCCAGGGAAAAGGTATTAATATACCTGTCAAACCATATAATAACCAACGAATTTATCAGGAACGGCAGGGTATTGGCCTATGACATCAATGGAAATTGGGTCATTCTGCTCAATGAAGACGATCATATCCGTATATTTGCGATCGAGGAAGGGTACAATGTTAAAAATATATATAACAGAATATCCAGTATATTGATCCAGCTTGAAGATGAAATAGATTTCGCCTTTGATGAAAAATACGGCTATCTGACTGCATCGGCTATGAATTTCGGTACAGGGCTCAGGCTATCAACTCTTGTAAATCTTTACGGGCTGACTGCGGAAAAGCACATTGAAAATTTCATCGCGAGCGCTAACAAAACCGGCTATTCTGTTACTAACATAGCCGCATCTTCAAACGATTCCCCTTTGTTCTATATCTGCAATGTCTTTTCCCTGGGATTATCGGAGGAAGAACTGGTTAATGAATTCGAGACTTTTCTTCAAAGGCTTAACGAACTGGAAATGGAATCCAGATTGTCTTTTTTCAGCAAAAAGGATGAGCTTGAACTTTCCCTGGAAGAAATAATGGAACTCAATAAAAAAGATAGGATAGATTGGAATAATCTTATTTATTACATCGCTCTTATCGATGCCTTGAACAAAAAGCATATTGTGGCCGATAATGTTAACCGGATCAGAAACCTTATATTCCAGTGTACCGATGAATACATACAGTATAAATTGATGGCCGAAGCGAACGATATACCTAATATAAGGATCAGGATGCTGAAAAAAAGCATTTCGAATTTGAAATATAAAAATCGGAGCGTCTGATGAATGATTTTACTGGTTTTACACCCAGAGCGCAAAAGGTCATAACCATTCTTGCCCAGCAGGAAGCAAGAAGATTGTTCAACGACCAGGTTCTGCCCGAACATCTCTTTCTGGGCATTTTGAGAGAATCCGACAGCGCCGGCATCAGGACCCTTGTTTATATAGGCCTTGATCTTGATGATATAAAAAGAGAGCTTGAAATGATTTTGAGGAGTAAATCGACCAATACTCTTACTCTCGGCGGCATACCGCCTTCCAACAGGTTTAAAACCGTAATCGAGCTCTGTAAACAGGAATCAAAAGTTATCGGGCATAATTATATAGGGACAGAGCATATTTTGCTTGGATTATTGGCTGAAGAAGACCCCGACGCTCTTATACCCATAATTTTCGCAAACAGGAATATTGAATTACATTTTATGCGCCAGTCAGTTATCAAGACAGTCGGATACGGCGAAATAAATGTGACAAAACTTAAGAAAAAACAGGTTAAAACCCAATTTCTTGACCGGTATTCCAAAAATCTCACCCAAATGGCTGCTTCGGATAAGCTTGATCCTGTTATCGGCAGAGGGGTTGAGTTAAAAAGGATAGTCCAAGTCCTCTGCAGAAGGCAGAAGAACAACCCGATCCTGATCGGTGAACCGGGAGTGGGTAAAACTGCTATAATTGAAGGTCTTGCACAATTAATTGCAAATAATACCGTCCCGGATAAACTTATTGACAAAAGGATCATGCTGCTTGACCTTGGCCTTGTGGTAGCAGGCACTAAATACAGGGGCGAATTCGAAGAAAGGATGAAAAATATTATTAAAGAAGCTGAAGAATCGGAAGATGTAATTCTTTTCATCGATGAAATTCATACAATATTGGGTGCCGGAAACGCAGAGGGGGCCCTGGACGCCTCAAATATGCTCAAACCCGCTTTGGCAAGAGGTACAATAAGGTGCATTGGGGCCACGACTTTCGATGAATACAGGAAACGGATCGAAAGGGACAAAGCTCTTCTGCGCAGGTTCCAGCCTATTACAGTCAATGAACCGACTATCGAAGAGACCATTGAAATATTGCTGAAAATAAAGTTCAAGTACGAACAATATCATAATGTCGCTTATACCGACAGGGCAATAGAGGCTGCAGTGAAACTTGCCAACAGGTATGTTACTGACAGGAAACTGCCGGATAAAGCCATAGATCTTATAGATGAAGCCGGAGCATTTTGCGGAATATCCCTGGATGGAAAACCTGAAGAGCTTCTTAAAGTCGAACGGGAAATAAATGTCCTGGAGGAAAAAAAGAACAACATGGTAAAATCCCAGGTTTATGAAAAAGCCGCCTATATAAGGGATAAAATCAAAGAACTCAGAGGGATTTATGAAGAGGCTAAATCACAATGGCTTTCGGAAAATAAAATGGATAAAATTTTGATCGATCAAAAGGAGATTGAACTCGTCCTTTCTTCAATAACAAATATCCCTATTCACCGGCTTGACGATGAAAATAATAAAAAAAGATATTTGAATATAAGCACGGAATTAAAAAAAAGTATAAAAGGCCAGGACAAAGCAATTGAAACAATTTCAAACGCTATCAAAAAGAGCGTCGCCGGCCTTAAAAGGATCGGCAAACCTATATCCAGCCTTATCTTTATCGGGCCTACAGGGGTTGGAAAGACAGCTCTCGCAAAGACCCTTGCTAAATTTATCTTCGGGTCTGAAGAGGATCTGATCAGGGTGGATATGAGTGAATATATGGAAAAATTCAACGTATCCAAACTTGTAGGAGCCCCTCCCGGATATATTGGCCATGAATCCGGGGGAGAGTTGACGGAGAAGATTAGAAGAAAACCCTATTCGGTTGTGCTTTTCGACGAAATTGAGAAAGCACATCCTGAAATATTCAATATGCTTCTCCAGATTCTTGACGAAGGATTTATTACAGACAGCCTTAGTAATAAAGTCGATTTTAGAAATACTATTATTATTCTCACTTCGAATCTTGGAACCGATAAACTTGCAAATAAAGGTAATATGGGCTTCCTGGACAACGCTTCAAGCGATGACAAGAATAAGGAATTTCTCTATAACGAGTTAAAGCAGTACTTTAAACCTGAATTCCTGAACAGGATAGACGATATTGTAATATTCAATCCGCTTGAAGGTCCGGTCCTGATGGAAATATTTGACAGGATGATCTTTGAGCTCAATGAAAATCTTACTCTCAAGGGGATTAAATTCAAGATCAGCGATGAAGCCAGGGATTATATAATTGCCGGCGGATTTGAAAGCAAATATGGAGCGAGATCACTGTCCCGCGCCATCAGCAAATATATTGAAATTCCTTCGACCGAACTCCTGCTTAATGAAAATATCAGTACGGATGATTTAAAATCCCCGATTGAAATAGCAATATCAATCAAAAAACAAAAGATATCCCTCAAAATAAATTATAAGGGCGTTAAAAAAATATCCAACGGCAGCGATACTTCAATTGAAAAAGCCGGGCTGTTATAAAATCCTATAATTTTTTCTGGAGATTTTTCAGCTGATTGATCTCTCCCTGGTCTTCGTAAATATTTCCCTCATCGAGCGGAATATTCAGACCCTGTGTTATTATTTCAGCCGCTTTTTTCCTGTCTAAATCCATCAATAATTCAGCGTAAAACCTGAAAGCGACCCTATTGCCAGGCCCGTATTCGATCGCTTTTTCATAGTCGCTCTGCGCTTTTTTTGTGTCTCCCACGCTGATAATGGCCGGCGCAAGATGATAAACCCGGGCCCTTAGCATGTAGCCCGAACCGTTTTCATATGAAGGATCTATATTAATAGTCTTAGTCGCTTCTTTAATAATAAGGTCTGCTGTGAACAAACTGTCAAGAATACCGTTTGCTTCAGCCCAGGAACCGACGCTTATCCCCAGGTAATAATGGCCTTCGACCTTGCCCGGCTCCAGATTGGTGGCATTCTCAGCCGCTTTTTTCGCTTCCAGGAAGATCGGTTTTTTTTGTTCCGCTTTTTGTATATAATTATCAGCTAAATAATGAGCTGAACGCGCAAATTTCCATGCATTTTCGTAATTTGTTTCTTTACTGTACATTTCTTTATAATACTCGTAAGCCTTCTTCGCTCCTTCAACACTATTCCTGTTGCTTCAGTAACTATCGTCCGAATCCGAATATACAGCCGCAGTGAAAATAAATAACACAGCGCTCAGGATGAAAGCCTTAAACATAGAAACCTCCTTAACCAGTCAATTATATAATCTTAATCTTAAATTAAGTTATTTTCAATATATTTATGTTTTAATATAAAACATTGTAATATATAGTCGATAGTCGACAGTCGACAGTCATACTATCAGTATCCTTTCAACTGTCGACTAACTATAAATTTGCTATATCATTAAGTAAAATATAAAATCTTCAAAAAGGTTTTCAGGATTGGTAAATGAGGGCTGTAATCAGCGGCGGAAGGACCGGGGGGCATTTAATCCCAGGAATATCGATGTATAGGGAAATTAAAAGCAGAAATATTAATTGCCGCTATATAATGAGCTCATTCGATCTTAATTACCCCGTCGTTGAAATCGTTGAAAAGGGCGACCGTTATCTTCTCCCCCTTAAAAACATGTCAAGAAAATTATCCATAAAAACTCCTGTTTACATTATAAAAATTCTTATGACTTTTTTCAGGGTGCTGTGGCAGATAAGAAAATTCAATCCGGATTTTATTGTCATAACAGGAGGATATATATCGAATCCCGTCGCTTTATCCGCTGTCATTCTCAGGAAACCCCTTTATATAATAGAACAGAACAGCGTCGCCGGCATCACTAACAGGTTTTACGCCCCGTTTTCAAGGAAAATATTTACTTCCTTTCCTGATACTAAAAAAATACCGTTAAAAAAAACAGTCTTCTCCGGAAACCCCTCACTTTTCCATGAGAGGATTTCAGGAGATGTTGCAAGATCTTTTTTTAATCTTGGTGATTATAAAAGGATAGTAGGCGTAATTAGCGGAAGCCAGGGATCAAAAACAATCAATGAATGTTTAATTAAAATACTTCCGGAATTAACAAGAGACAATATCGGAATAATCTGGAGCGCAGGCTCGGTTGAATATGCAAAACTTTTAAATTCGAATGAGATTGACCGGCTGAAAAGTGAATACCCTAACCTGAGGGTCTATCAGTTCATTGAAAGGATGGATTACTTTTTTTCAGCAGTTGACTGCGTGATTTCACGGGCCGGAGCTTCATCCATATCGGAACTTTTATATTATGAACGTCCGTCTCTATTGATACCTATAAAAAATTCCCCCGATAATCATCAGGCCCTTAACGCGTATTACTTGACATCGAACAACTGCGGGGTTGTAATTGATGAGGACGATTTGTCGCCCTCAATCTTATCTGAAAAGTTGCTCCGGATGTTTGAAAACCTGTCTTATTACACTGAAATGATTAAAAAAATAAGCGGCATAAAGCCTCAATGCCCTGAAAAAGTCATAGTTGATAATATTATCGCTGATTATTTCGGTTTTAAGCCCTTTTAGGGCACTTCTACTAACCGCCCTTTAGTCACCTTCTTCGGACTTCCTCAAAAATTGAATTGAGCTTCGACAGGGTTTCATCATAATTAGATTTTTCAAATATACCTTGTTTAGTGAATTGTTCTATCTTCTGGATCTTACCCAGGGCATAATCGATAGATGGATTCGACCCCCTGACATAAGCCCCTATATTAATAAGGTCTTCAGAATCTCTGTATGTAGCAAGGACTTCCCTCAGCTTGTTCGCGTTCTTTTGCTGAACGTCCCCTGTAACATCGACCATAAGCCTGCTTATACTGTTCAGGATATCTATGGAAGGGTAGTGATTCTTTGAAGCCAGATTCCTGGATAGAATGATATGACCGTCAAGTATACCTCGTACTGCGTCCGAAATAGGCTCATTTACATCGTCGCCTTCGACGAGAACTGTATAAAATGCTGTAATGGTCCCTTTTTCAGCGGCTCCTGTCCTTTCAAGCAGTCTGGGAAGTACCGAGAAAACGCTTGGCGTATAACCCTTTGTAGCCGGAGGTTCCCCTATAGCAAGCCCCACCTCTCTCTGCGACATAGCAAACCTTGTTATCGAGTCCATCATCAGCATAACATCAAGGCCCTGGTCCCTGAAATACTCGGCGATAGTCGTTGCAACGTACGCCCCTCTTATCCTCAGAAGCGGGGGTTCGTTCGACGTAACAGATACTACTACTGATCTTTTCAATCCTTCCTCGCCAAGGTCCCTTTCTATGAAATCCCTTACTTCCCTTCCCCTTTCCCCTATTAACCCTATTACATTGATATCGGCTGTAGTATTGCGTGCAACCATGCCCAGCAGTGTAGATTTCCCGACTCCGCTTCCCGAAAATATGCCAATTCTCTGGCCCTTGCCGATTGTAAGCACGCCGTCTATTGCCTTGATACCCGTCGTTATAGGCTCTGTAATCCTTTTTCTCCTGTAAGCGTCTGGCGGTTTCCTGTCGACAGGATAATAATCCATCGCTTTAACGTCGCCCTTTCCGTCTACCGGGGTTCCGTCGCCGCCGAGGACCCTGCCGAGAAGCTCTCTGCCAACTGGAATTTCGAGCTTTCTTCCAAGATTGAGGATACGAATGCCCGGCGAAATCCCTTTGACTTCTCCGAGAGGCATTATTAAGGTTTTATTTTTTTTAAATCCTACTACTTCCGCCTTCAGACTTCCCGGAGACTGCCCGTTAGTGTTTATCTGGCATACATCGCCAATTGAAGCGAACGGACCGACAGATTCAATAGAAATTCCAACGACATCGCTTACCCTTCCGATTGTTTTAATAGTTACTGCTCTATCGAGCGACTTTTCATATTTAGTAAAAACATCTTTGTTTTTTGTATCTATTTCATCGGTAAGAGTTTCGGCCATGCGCGTTATCCTTTATCTTCAAGCAAAGATTTCTCTGCTATCTGAGATTCTTCAATTTCGTTTTCCAGTGCAGAACCGTTTTCCTTTGTTTCGGGCATTTTACCCTGAACTTTCATCGGCATATAATATTTAATTTTATTCTCGATTTCTTCAAGCTGAGTCGATACTTTGGCATCAATCTCACCGATATCGGTCTCGATATAAACCCCTCCCCGGTCGATTGCCGGATCTTCCAGTATTTTAACTTCAGGCATGCCTTCTATCATTTTTATCAAATCTGCCTTGTGCCTGGTCACAAAATCGAAATCCTCACGGTTTACATGAATAAAAACCGTCATCGCTCCACGAACAAGCGACAGGGATTCCCTGACGTTGTTGATGACCATTTTATTATCTTCCTGGCTTAATTTTTTTACGATCTTTCTTACCATCGTCAGGACCAGATTGATAATCTGTCTTTCACTGTTAACAAGGATCTTCTCCCTTTCTTTTATAGTAGCTGCTATGATCGAATGAAGCCTTTCTACGACATTTTTCACTTCCTCGACGCCTTCCTTGTAACCCTCATCCCTCCCTGCTTCATAAGCTTCTTTTCTCGCCTGCCCGGTAAGTCTTTGCGCTTCTTCCCCGGCCTGTCTCAATATTTCGGATTCCTGTTCTCTTGCTTCGCTGATAATCCTTTCAACTTCGGCGGCCTGATCTTGCAAAGCTTTTTCTTTTTCTTCCATGGACTTTTTGACTCTTTCGAAGGCGTCCTTCTCCGCTTCTTTTTGAATGGCTTCCGCGTCAATTTCTGCTTTTTTGATTATTTCATCAGCTTCTTTTTCCCCGGCTTCCAGTTTAGCTGCTATTTCATTTTCAAGTTTTTTTATTTCATTATGAAGGTCATCGATCCTTTTATCCGATTCATCGACATCCTGCTCTTTGGTTTTCCTAAAAACTTTAGGCGCCTGGACAACAAATTTTGTATTCTCAATTAAATACTGTCCGGAGCGAAGTATTTTAGAATGAACATCGTTGAACGATTTTGCCATTATAATCCCCCGAAAAAACAACCTAAACTATAATCTCGTCTTCTGCATTTCTGGACAGGACGATCTCTCCCTGTTCCTCCAGCTTCCTGATTATATTTACTATTTTTTGCTGAGCTTCTTCAACGTCTTTCAGCCTTATCGGCCCCATATATTCCATATCCTCCTTGAGCATCTGAGCGGCCCTTTTCGACATATTCCTGTATATCTTATCCTGGACTTCAGGATCAACCGCTTTAAGGGCTTTAGCAAGATCGGAGGTATCGACATGCCTCAACACTTTCTGAATAGACCTGTCGTCAAGAGTTATCACATCTTCGAAAACGAACATCTTCTTCTTGATTTCTTCAGCCAGGTCGGGATCGTCTTCTTCAAGCGCTTCTATGATGTTCCTCTCTGTCGACCTGTCGGCATTGTTTAGTATCGCGACGACCGAATCGATACCTCCGGCCGATGTATAATCCTCGCTTGCCAGTGTGGAAAGCTTCCTCTCGAGCACCCTTTCAACTTCCCGCAATATTTCCGGAGAAGTCCTGTCCATCGTTGCTATCCTTTTAGCAACATCAGCCTGAATTTCATGGGGCAGGGCGCTTATAATATGAGCGGCCTTTTGCGAATCAAGATAAGACAGGATAAGGGCTATTGTCTGGGGGTGTTCGTTTTGAATAAAGTTTATCAGATGAACAGGGTCTGTTCTTCTGATAAAATCAAACGGCTTTGTCTGCAATGATGAGGTAAGCCTGTTGATAATGTCGACGGCTTTTTGAGTTCCGAGGGCTCTTTCAAGGACTTCCCTGGCGTAATCCACACCGCCGTTTACTATAAAGTCCTGGGCCATCATCAATTCCTGGAATTCCATCAATACGGAGTCCCTTTCTTCAGAATCGACCCTATCGATCCTGGCTATTTCAAATGTCAGTTCTTCCACTTCATCTTCTTTTAGATGTTTGAATATATCAGCCGAAACTTCCGGACCAATGGATACAAGGAATACTGCAGCTTTTTCCCTTCCTGTGAGCGCCTTTTTCTTTTCCCTCTTTCCACCGGCTTTACCCTTATGTCCGCCGGTTCCCTGGGTCTGTTCGGCTGTTGCGGTTAAATCGGGATTTCCCGACGCAGGCATTTTATTTTCAGCCATATATTCCTCCTATTCCTCAGCCAGCCAGGTTCTGATAAGGCGGGAGACATCGTCTGGCCTTTCCCTGGAAATATTGATGGCATTTTCCAGTAGTTCCGCCCTGGCTTTCTCTTCAATCGAAAGTTCGACTGTCGCAGCTTCTTCCTCCGCCGCTCTTAATGCAGCTTCTCTCATTGCCTGCTGCTGGCGTGAGATTTCTTCTTCTCTTAACCTTCTTCTTCTCTCAAATTCCCTGGCAACGGCTCTGTAAGCCAGGGTCGCCAGGAACAGGAAAAACAGCACGACAATTGATGCCAAAAGCGTTCTTCTAAGCTGGATCTTTTTTCTTATGCTTTCATTATCCTTTTCAAATTCTTTTGTATGATCAAAGGGTATCGACCTTACAACTACTTCATCGCCGCGTTTTATATCATAATTTACTGCACCTTTCAGCCAATCTTCGAAACCTTTCAAGCTGGCATCGTCAACCGGATGATAGATCCGTGCGACTATTCCCCCGTTTGTAATTATGGGGTCTCCATCGTCTTTACGAAGTATTTCCCATATTCCATCAATAGCTACAGCCACCGAGATCCTCTTGATTTCATAAGGGGCTTTCTCTTCAGTGACTTTTTCTTTACTGTTTTGATAATTTACAATATTCTCATTCTTCTGATAATGAGTAAAACGGTCCATTTTATCCTTTAACGCCGGCGGGACGTTGTTCTCAACGCCTGCAGGACCTTCGGGAACATACGCAGGACCCTGGAAGTCCTCCTTGGTTTCTTTTTGACTTACAGGGATATTTACCTCGTTCGAACTATTGTCATAAGAAAGCGTAGGGTCCCTTTCCCTGACGACAGTGGGAATGATCTTGTCCGCTTCGGATTTTTTCTTGGTCCAGTCGAATTCAATATCCGCTGAAACTGCCAGTCTTTCAGGGCTTACAGATTTGGTCAGTTCATTTTTAATTTTGGCTATCAGAATGGCCTGTTCCCTTTCTTTAATTTTCAAGTGTTCCCTTGCCAGTTTTATACCGTCCGAGCCCTCGTCCGGAACCAAAAGGTCCGAAAGGACATTGCCTTTATCATCGACAACGACAATATTTTCAGGTTTTAAATTTGGGATGCCGTAAGCGACAAGATTGACAATGCCCTTTACCTTGTTTTTATTTTCAATAAAATCCGAATAAGGTTTCGGCGTTATAAGCACAGAAGCCGTAGTCGGCGATTGATAGTCGGAATAGAGGGATTCTTTCGGGAAACTAATCTCGATCGAAACATCTTCTATATCGTCAAGATTTTTCAGGTGTTTTACCATTTCGCCTATTATCGCCCTCTGCAGGTTGACATTCCTTTCGAAATCGGTAGTGGTAAATTTCTCGGTGTCGAATAATTCCCAGCCCTTAACGTTGGACGGAATGATCCCTTCCTGGCCCAGTCTCATCCTGATGGTGCGGCTCTGGGTTTCATCATTCAGCAAAACATACTTATCGTCTTTAGTTTCGAACTTGATGTTCCATTCGCTAAGTTTTTTTGTAACCCTGGCATATTCCTCCGCTGAAAGCGGGGATTTGTAAAGCATCGAATAGCTCTGCTTGGTTGAAATATTCGCCAGGAAAATTACCGAACCAATGACGCCCAGGAGTATTGCGCCAAGTATAAGCCTTTGTGTGAGGGTCATCTTATTAAAGATTTCCTGGAACCTCTTCAGAATTTCACTAAAATCTGGCATTTTCCCCTCCTCCCCTGTACTACCTCAACATCATGATATCGTTATAGGCCTTCATCGCTTTTTCAGTGATACTCTTTAAAAATGACAATGACATTCTTGCTTTTTCAGAAGCAATCATGACTTCATGAACATCTACCTTTTCG
Source organism: uncultured Spirochaetota bacterium (assembly GCA_963768055.1). Taxonomy (GTDB): domain Bacteria; phylum Spirochaetota; class Brevinematia; order Brevinematales; family JAOACQ01; genus CAVYGN01. Next base: position 1,295,461 of record CAVYGN010000001.1, read on the forward strand.
GGGCTAAGTACCATTTGTTTCTCAAGATCGTCATAGTCGTTCGAGAGATCATCAGCTTTGTTGACCGCATCGAATAAAACCTGGGAGAATGGAGCAGTGTTCTTTTCCATTTTGTGAGCAATCACACCGTTTTCGTCGAAATGTAGATCGCTTGTGGTTTTAAGTCCGGGATTACTCCCTGTAACCTGATCTCTTGTAATAGGTTGCATCTTATACCCCTCCTCTCCGTAGTAATTTTTTAACTACTATAATTATGACTCTATTTTTTTCAATTTTGCAAGCTTTTTAAAAAAAATATTTTTCATTTATTTACCTATGCTTAAAGCTTTTTCAAACATCTGCCTTGCGGAGTTTATGACAGTTACATTTGCTTCATAACTCCTGTTGGCAGCTATCATATCTACCATTTCCTCTACTATATTTACATTTGGGTACATAACGTAACCCTTAAACTTACCGGATTGAATAGCATCCGGATGCGTCGGATCATATACCATCCTCGGTGGTTTTTCATCTTTTTCAATTTTAAGGACCCTTACGCCGTCGCCGATCTGTTTTTTTAAATTATCTGGCAGAAGATAAGACTTAAATGTCAGACTGTCGTCGATCGGCCGTAAAATGATACTTGAACGCTGGAAAGGACCTCCTTCGGTCGTTCTCGTTGTTGTCGAATTGGCTATGTTATTCGCTATAACATCAAGTCTGAGCCTCTGTGCAGTCAAGCCGCTTCCGCTTATATTTAACGTACTGAACATTCCCATCTATCCCCTCCCTATCTCATCATCAAATCAAGGATTTTTAAATTACGAGAATAACTTTCAACGAGGGCGTTGTATTGAAGCGAATTCTTAGTGGCGTCAGTCATTTCTTTATCGATATCCACATTATTTTTATCATTTTTACTTATGGAGTCGTATTCTACCTGGATCTTGGGTTTTACAGTCCTGTAATCAATCATATCGTCGAAAGATATATGCCTTTTGTCGGTAAGTAATGCCGGAAACTCAGGTTCCTTCTCCGATTCAACAGCCCTCTGAAGCTGTGATTCGAAAGTCACTTCGGATCTTTTAAAAAAGGGGGTATCGGCGTTTGCAATATTGTCGGCGATTACATCCCTTCTGAGAACATTCGCATTAAGCGCCATTTCGATCATTTCCATCTTTTTCCCGTAACCGGTACTGACATCGAAAAACATACGATCTCCTTAATAATTATAAGGTTCTCTTTAAAAAATATCGGAAAATAATTAACTATGATTAGTATTTTCTTAAAAACTTGATCTGTGTCATTTCGAGCGAAGCGTTTATCCTGTAGGGTTTATCCCGTCCTAGCGGGGAAGAAATCTTCCCTGACTCCAAAGAAGATTTCTCGTCATACAGCCCCTTCAGGGGCTGTTATCCTCGAAATGACAAGGTTTTCAAATCAACTATTCTATTTCCAATAGGCCAGTATTACTCCCATGACTAAGAGCGATATCAGCCAGAAAGCGTTATCCAGGATCCAGAGCTTCCATGGTCTTTTTTCATAAAGTACACCGTAAAGAGTCACTGGAGCGAAAAACCCTATCCAGTTGAAAAACCCGACCATCAGCCCCCCGGCAAAACTCGTCATAGGCCAACCCGCTGTTTTAAAGTAGCCTGAAGCGAAAATCAGGGCATGATCGAGAACGTAGCTTATCAGAAGGGCCCCGATAATGCCCAGAATTATAGTACCTGCGTTAGGCTTCATTTCTTTTAGTCCTGTCAGTTTCAGCCAGGTTTTCTGGAAGATCAACGAATACCAGATGTAGGCAATTATATAATTAGCTATCGCAGCTACAACTACCGCCAAATAGTTAATAGGAACTGTCATATATTCCTTCTTTATTTATCTATATATAAGATATTTAAATAAGCAGGATTAAAACGTCAAATTTTTTTCCGGCATACTTCAGCCTGCAGTCGATAGTCGGCAGTCGCCATTTTGTTCTCTGTTGACTAATTAATTGTGCTTTAATGTGCTTTATTGTTCTTTTTTAAGGTCGCTTCTAAATACCTTCGGATAGGAAGCCTCCCCTATCGGGGATAAACCCATCCGGGGACAAGCGCACCTGTCCTGGGGCCAGGCACCAGGGCCCATTGGGCATATATTTAAAGTTATACTGAACCTGATTCAATGGTAATATTCTTTAAATATTAGAACTGCCCTTAACCGAATATTAATTTTTTCTTAATAAAAATTAAATGATTACCGGTTTATAATCATGCAAAAAAGAAGAATTTCAATGAAATTTAATTCAATTTTCAGGAAAAAGCTTCCCTATTTAACCATGCCTGAACGCATTGTTCTCAGATCCATTCTCTTTCTTTTCAAAGGCCTGATAACTGTTAATAATGAAAATTCTCTTGCAGGCCTCGAAGACCCGGTAATTTTTGCCTTTAATCATAATTCTCATTATGAAACATTTTTATTAGGAAGCTATCTGATATTTAAGAGGGATGGAAAAAAAATTTCATTCATCATCGATTGGATGTTCAGGTTCCTGCCTATAGCCGGCTGGATAATCAACAGGTCAAATCCTGTTTATGTTTATAACAAGCCCTCAACGATAGGCTTATTAAACAGGTTTTTTAAAGCTGAAACCGGAACAAAAGTATATGAACAGTGCTCAAGATTAATTTCGGATAAAGTGAGCCTTGGAATTTTCCCGGAGGGAACCATAAATCGCGACCCCGGTTTTTTAAAGAAGGCTAAATCAGGGGCAGCCAGGATAGTGTTGAATACAAACGCAGGAGTCGTTCCGATTGGGATTGATTTTCTCCATAGGGAAAAGAGGAAAACAAGCCCATTGTTCGGCCCTATTATTTTCAATATTGGAGAAAAAATGTGTTTCTCAGAATATTATGAACTCGCCTGTAAACTCAGGGATTCAGAAATCCCGGAACATGAAAGAAAGATATCTGAGATCAATATACGGAATATCATTACTCATAAAATTATGAGCGAAATTTCCCGTTTATCGGGAAAGATTTATCCTTTTTAAAAATTATATGCCTTATATAGGAGGGGTTTATGTCAAAATTAATTCCAATAATCAGGGCAAAAAAAGTAAAAACCAGGGATGACCGGGAGGAAGCGTTAGAAATCATCAAAGAGGTTTATTTAAAAGAAAAAAACTGGATACATACAATAAGCGACCAGATTCCCGAAGATATCGACAAAAGGAAAGATATGTCGTGGTTTTTAGTAAAGATCAATAAAAAACCTGCCGGGGTACTGCGTTTGGTTTTCGATCCTATTCTGGAATTTCCGCCTGAATTACAGGTTACATTGAATAAAGATATCGATATCGACAAATTAAAATCAACTGGTAAATTTGCTGAAATCGGCAGGTTCATGATAATCCCGAAATACAGAAAATATATAACTGTGGTTTTAAGACTTATGAGGGCGGCCATTAAAGAGGTGCTTGAAAGGGATTATTCACATTTCATAACGGATGTGTTTGAAAATGAACCGAATTCTCCATATAAATTCCATACCAGGATTTTGGGCTTTGAGGTTATTGGGAAACATCTTTACGGGGACCTTAACTGCAGTTGCACCAGGATTATTTTAACTCTTGATATATTGAAGAATTATCAAAGATTAAAAGAACATAAAAATAAAATTTTCAACACGCTGACTGAAGGTATCAGGGACATTTTCGAAAAAAAACTTTCAGCCAGGCAGATGATATAGCCTTTTATATTTTTTATTATTAGCCTTTTATTGACTCCCTTCATCAATGGAAATATAATTAAATGAATATCTAATTGCTTGTTTTTTTTCACATGGCGGACATCCTCTTTGAATATATTTAAAAATCTATTAAGGCGGGCCTGTAATGAGAAGCTTCCTTAAAATTATTACAATTATAATCATCTTTTATCCGCTTGCCGGTATAAAAGCTCTTGAAAGGCTTAGCGATATAGCTCCTCCCATTGAACAATTTTCTGTTTTATTCCCGGAGCATCAATCGTCAAAATGGGTCGAGATCATCTACGGCGTCAATGTTTACAATGCATTTTCATACGAGGTATCAAGAAACACCAATAATAACGAACTATCGGTCAAAGCCGATTCTATGAGATGGTCTTTTTCAAGTGAAATGTCCCCGGCAGTGAGATTGAAAAACTATCAGATAGTTGTCAAATCACCGGCGATAAAAAACTCATGGGGCTGCGATTTAGTCGATGTTGTAAATTATCCCGACAAAAAAACGCTCATCGCAAAAAAAATTTTATCAGGAGTCGTAAAAAAAACAATGTCCGTAACCTATGACGAAAATTCCCTTGAAAATCAGGAATTAAATATGTTTCTTCGGGCATTGCTGCTCCATGGCATAAGGAAAAGCTTCAATTGTGATGCCATAATAGGAGATGGATGGAAGATAAACGTCAATTTAACACTTTACGAAACCAACGATTTTCAAAAAATATCCCCTTCCTACCCTTTCCCGGATGATCTGAAAATTTGGTCGAATTCCGGTGAATCATTTTATATATATGAGATGAGCGCTACGGGACTCCTCGGAATTTTTTATTCATATAAATTCTATTCGGTATATAGAAAAAATGAAACTTGCGATTATATAGCGGCCTGGGGAGGCGACCCTAAATACTGTACTTTCCACATAATGTATTACGGTTCGGTAAAATGATATGAATTATCTGGATAATAAGGTCATTGTTCAGATAGGAGATATTACTGAACAGGATACCGACGCTATTGTCAACGCCGCTAATTCGAGCCTATTGGGAGGCGGCGGGGTCGACGGGGCTGTTCACAGGAAAGGGGGCCCGGAAATTTTAGAAGCCTGCAGGGAAATCAGGAAAAACTTGTATCCCGGAGGATTGCCCGCAGGTTCCGCGGTTTCAACTACGGCGGGCCGTTTGAAAGCGAAATGGGTCATTCACACAGTCGGGCCGGTATGGCATGGCGGCTCTCAAGGCGAGGACGGATTGTTAAAGAGCGCTTATATTACCTCTTTAAAAGAAGCCTTACGGCTGGGGTGCCGTTCAATTTCCTTCCCCGCCATTTCAACAGGCATATATTCATTTCCTCCTGAAAGGGCATCTTCGATAGTATCTTCTGCGATTAAAGGTTTCATTAATGAAAATAATCCGCTTATTACAATTTACCTTGTTTTTTATTCAAAACAGGATTACGATATTTTTATAGAAAACCAATTATTCTAACGGAGAGTTTATATGCCCGCCCTGCTTATTGAAACAATCGATTACAACAAATTTCTGCCTGTATCGCGGACAAAAAATATCTGGGATATTACAAGCGGAATATACAACCCCCGGCAAAGATTCGAAATTTTCTTTCCCGGCTCCCTCTTCCATTCTCCACGTTTTAATGAAAAACCTTTTTCTTTACTCAAAAACGAATATCCGGAAAAAGCTTGTTACAATCCGGATTCGGAAGTTTACGCAATAATAAATTCCCAATATATACCATCAGGTAATTACAGCCGGAATATGAATACTCTTAGTATAACACCCGAAGGTTTTTTCATTTCCCTCTTTTCCGATAAAATTACTCCGGCTGTGATAGAATCTATAGAAAATAATGACTTTAAAGTTCTTTTTGCAGATAATAAGGTCGTAGAGGTCAATGCCGGTATTTTTCTTCAAAGTATACCTGATATCATAAAATATAACGCCGAAGCTGTTTTACTTGATTCCCGTATCATCAAAAACAGCCCGGGGTACAAATCGCAGGGTAATAATATCCTGATTGGAAATACCGCCGATATTCAACAATTCGTTTCAATACAGGATGCTTCGGGACCGGTCATAATCGACAAAGGCGCTGTTGTGAGATCCTTTTCAATTATAGACGGGCCGGCTTATATAGGTAAAAACACACTTATTGACAGCGCCAGGATAAGGAGCGGCACTACCATTAAAGACGTGTGCAGGATCGGGGGAGAAGTTGAATGCTCTGTCGTTGAAAATTATTCGAATAAACATCACGAAGGTTTCCTTGGGCATTCGTATATCGGAGAATGGGTAAATATCGGCGCTATGGCGACTACAAGCGATTTAAAAAACAATTACAGCGAAATTAAGATCAATAACGGTTCTTTAATTATTTCCACGGGATCTGACAAATTCGGGTCGGTAATAGGGGATTTTACGAAAGTCGGAATAGGAATAATGCTTAATACCGGAACAGTTATATCAGAGGGCTGCAGCCTCTTCGGTGAAAATGCCTTCATACCTTCTTACGTTCAGCCCTTCAGCTGGGGGGTAATGGGAAAAAGATACGAGATCGATCGTTTTATTTCCGACACAAAAAAAATTATGAAGAGAAGAAATGTTGAATTGTCGGGATCGAGGGAGGAATTTTTAAGAAGTCTTTACGATTCACTGTCTATTAGCGTGTCTTCAGAGGTTATCCGCTAAGCGGAAGATTTTTAGATTAAGGAGTCTTACAATGGAAACGATTACCATATCGGATAACATTCAGGCAAGTCCTGAAAGAATCTATAACGCCTGGCTTTCGAGCGAGGAACACTCCGCTTTCACCGGCTCAGCGGCGGAAATCGAAGCTATGGTCGGGGGTGTTTTCAATACCTGGGACGGTTATATACAGGGTTTGACCCTTGAATTAATTCCATTCAGCAAGATCGTTCAAGCATGGAGAACGACCGAGTTCCCTCCGGAGTCGGAAGATTCCAGGCTTGAAATACTACTCTCGCAAACGGACGACGGCACAAAAATCACCTTATATCATTCAAATATTCCTGACGGCCAGGGAGAAGAATACCGAAAGGGGTGGATTGATTTTTATATTAAGCCTATGAAGGAATACTTTTCTAAAAAAGGAAAAAAGTAGCGGGTGACGAGTAAAGTTATTAAAGTCTGTAAATCTCTCAACTGTTTATTATCTCAAAGAAGAATTTATGAATAAATATGCAATCGGAAGTTTTATCCGTAAAAACATCATTACGCTGATCGTATGTATTATTCCCGTTTTTATTATAGCTATTATCTATTTTGCTTATCGTCTTCCGGATGGATACAAGCCTTATATTTTTAATATGGCAGGCACATGGAAAATTCAAGAGGGTAAAAATGATGAATGGATAAAGCCGGGTTTCAATGATTCGGGATGGAAAGAGATTCAATTTCCAGGAAGCTATTATAATCAGGGCTTCAGGGACCGTTATTCGGTAGTCAGAAAAAAGTTCATTTTAAATGAAAACATGAAGGATAAAGATCTCTTTTTTATAATAGGCGGCACCCGGGGATTAATGGGAAACGTTTATGCAAACGGGCATAAAATCGGGGAGATCGGACTCAGTATTAACGGTAAAAAAACACAGGATGCTCATTATGTATACGGTTTTTTTATCAACCGTGAATTTATTTTTAATGATAAAAATCAGCCTGATAATATTCTTGCCATACAATTCGAGGATGAAACAATAGGAAACGACTGGCTACAGGATCCGCGAATTCTCATAGGAACATCGGAATATATAAAACCCTACTATGAAAGAAGCATGTTCGTTTACGCTTTCTTTCAATACGGCATCAATTTATCCTGTATTTTAGTTCTGGCTATCATTTCACTGCTTGTAATAACAGAATGGAAATCCTCCGAGAGGTATAAATATATATCGGCCATGATTTTCATTTTCTCGGCTATTGTTTACAATCTGACTTTTTCAAATTCTTACCTGAAATATTTTATAGACTTCCCCCTGTCAACCAGATTATTAGCGGCTTCAATCGCATTTGTATGCTTTGCCGCATTGGATTTTATTCAGTATTTCTTTTTTAAAAAAATTAATATTCTGGCAAAAATAAACAGGATCGTCTGCGCGGTTATTATGATATCATATTTCCTGGCCGGCAGTTTTTCAATTGTTATGAAAATATATAACTACTTTATCTTTTATTTTTTTATTGTAATCCTGTATGTTTTCGCCCTGCTGGTAACAGGCACAATAAAAACAAAAAAAAACAAATACGGGATCATTATAACGACATCGATGATTGTCGTATGTGCGTCGGGAATTTCAGATATGATGACGGACCTCGGTTTGATATATACCCCGTTAATGTTCAATATAACCATTTCGGTATATATATTAATGAGTTCAATCATCATTATAGCCGAGTTCATTCAGATCAGCAATACAAATAAAATCCTTTCCATTGAACTTCAGCAGTTGAACTCCTCGCTGGAAACAAAAGTTGTCAAAAGTACCATGGAACTGCGCGAAGCCAATGAAAAAATGAAAAAACTGGATTCGATTAAGAGCGATTTCATAGCGAATATTACACATGATTTCCGGTCGCCCCTCACCGTTATCCTTAACGCCGCCGACCTCGCCATCCGTTTTGACGACAATATAGACGATGAGGAGAAAGAAAAATTCCGCATGATATACAAATCGTCCCTGCGGCTGAAAGACACGATCGACAAGCTTCTTGAACTCGCAAAAATAGACGCCAGGGGCATTAAATTGAAGATTGAAAAAGTCGACCTGGCGGCAAACATCAATTCCCTGCTGGATTATTACGAGTCTTCGGTAAGTTCGAGCGGAATAAAAATAAAAAGGATATTGCCCGCCAAAAAAATTGAAGATTTTTACACGGATACTGAAAAGCTCGAGGAGATACTCGATAACATTCTATCGAACGCGATCAAATTCGTCAATCCCGATACCGGGGTTATCATAACCGAGCTTGAAGAAAAGGCCGATCATATTTTAATCAGCATCTCGGATAACGGCATCGGAATACCCAAGGAGAAATTGAAGATTATTTTCAACAGGTTTGAACAGCTCCATGACGGGAGAAACAGCCAGTACCATGGGACCGGCATCGGGCTTGCCTTCTCGAAGCAGCTTACCGACTTTTTAAAGGGGGAAATCTGGGCGGAATCCGAGGGGCCGGGAAAGGGATCGAGATTCCTCATAAAGATGAAAAAAGGGAGGGCGCATTTTAACGAAAAGGATATAAGTTCGGATGAGAACACGTTCAGAAGGAGAAAGGATTTAAAGACGCTGATAGAGGCCGAGCTTGACGAAAAACAGCGTATTGAAAACATTCGTACCATTTTTATGGATTTGAACAGGGAAAACGAGTCGGACTACAAAAAGGGCATAATATTGATAATAGACGACGATAAGAGCATCTGTGAAATTATTTACACATATTTGAACAAAAACGGCTTCAAGAATTTCATCATCGCTTCGGACGGCAAGCAGGGGCTCGAAGCCGTTTATGAATATTCGCCCGACATAGTCATCTGCGATTTCAATATGCCCAATATGAAAGGAGACGACCTGCATAACCGCCTTGTGGGAAACCCGGTTCACAAGGAAATACCCTTTATATTTTTATCCGCCGTAGCTGACGAAGGGCTGATGCTTGAGAGAAGGGAATTGGGTGCGGCGGCCTATTTAAAAAAACCTATCGAGGAAAAACTGCTCATCATTACTGTGGACGAACAATTGATGAAATATTACGAACTAAAAAAGATCAGGCAATTGGCCTCGAAGGACGAATTGACAGGTTTGAATAACCGGAGGGCTGCCCTTGAAAACCTTAAGCGGGAGTTATCCGTGAGGCAATACCGGGATATATCGATAATATTTATGGACCTGGATTTTTTCAAGCGAATAAACGACTCGCATGGTCATCAGGCCGGGGATTTGTTCCTCGCGATGACAGGTAAAATAATTAAATCCGCGATCAGGAAATACGACATAGCCGGAAGGTACGGCGGGGACGAGTTTATTGTAATCCTTCCGGAGATCAATCTGAAAAATGCCGCGCATGTTGCAGAGGGTCTCCGGAACTCGATCGGCAATACGATAATAAATTACGGGGACAAGGCCCTGTCGATCACTTCAAGTTTCGGAGTTGCGTCTCTCCGGGACAATTCGGATTATATAAATAAGACTCTCGGAATCGGCGATTTGAAGGATCTTTACGAAGTCAGGGACAGGGAAGGGGCCGATTGGGAAAAGATCGATAAAATCAAGGAAGAGATCGCCGAATTGCTTTTGAAAATGGCCGGCGAGGCGCTGAAACAGGCAAAAATCAGGCGTGATACGGTAGTGAAATTCGGCGAAGGTCCGTTAAATCTGTGAATCCTTACAGGACTTAATCTGTGGTTTCAAATTGTGATTTTTTTTAGTAATAAATTTATTGGAGATTGATTTATGAAAAGACTGGCTTGCCTTATTCTTCCTCTCCTGCTGAGCATTACATCCAGCGGGCAATGGAATTACCCCCCGACCAAAACTGTTGACGCATTTGATGTTTACTTCGGTAAGACCTATAAAGATCCCTATCGCCGGCTTGAAAACCTCAAGGATAAAGATACCGAAGCATGGTTCAGGAAGCAGGCTCTTCTGACGGACAGCCTTATGGAAAAGATTCCCGGAAAGGATGCCCTTGTGCAGGTATGGCTGAACCTTGACAAGCAGAGACCGGCAAAATATACCTCCATTAACTTTGAGAATGGCCGCGTCTTCTACAAGAAGACCCTCGGCGGCGAGAATGTGGGCAGGCTTTTCTTCCGTGAAGGATGGAACGGCCCGGAAAAACTGCTTTTCGATCCGGCTGGTTATAAGGAAGGGGTGACAACAACAATTCAGGGAATTGTACCTTCTTTCGATGGACGGTATGTTGTCCTGGGATTTTCGTCCGGAGGGGCAGAATACTCGGATATCCGGGTTCTCGAGGTCGATACTGGAAAGCTTCTTCCCGAAAGCATCTATCCATCATACGGACCGATCGGATGGACGCTTGACAGCAAGTCCTTTTTTTACGATGCAGGAAAAGAAACCGATATCAGGAGTCTTAACATTGAACTGAATCGTAAGACCAGGCTTCACAAGCTTGGCACCGACACAGCTCTGGATATAGATTTCTTCAGCGATGAAAGCAGCCCTGAACTTTTTATCGATCCAAAGGAGATCCCTACGGCCTATATCGATGAATCTTTCCCCGGCTACATCTTCGGATTTGTCGGCACTGTTCAAAGTGAAATCCGGGCTTACTATGCCCCTATTTCCGAAATGAAAAACCATAAGATAAAATGGAACGTGTTATGCAAGCCTTCGGATAACCTGGTCCGTAGCTTAGAGTTCTCCGGAGATTATGTATATGCGGTCACCCACACAAATGCGCCGAAGTACAAAGTCATTCGGACAACAGTAAAGAATCCGGATTGGAATAAAGCTGAAACAGTCGTTCCGGAAGGGCCGAATTCCATCCAGTATATCACAAAGAGCAGGAACTTTCTTTTTATTGTTTATTCCGATGGGATTGTCAGCAGCATCATGAAATACAACCTGAATTCCGGGAAATTATCAGGGGTCAAACTGCCTTTTTCAGGAACAGCCGATATTTCATGTCCGGATTGGCATACGGATCAGTGCCTTTTAAGCATTTCCTCCTGGATCACTCCGGTAACTCTTTACAATTTTGATGCGGAGAAGGACACATTCACAAAGAGTATCTTCAACATTGATGTTTCGTATCCGGGATTTGAGAATCTTGCTGCTGAAGAGATCGAAGTACAGGGTCAGGACGGCGTTCTTGTCCCCCTTTCGATAATCTACAGAAAGGGTCTTCCGCTTGACGGCAACAATTGCTGTATTCTGGAAGGCTATGGAGCATATGGAATAAGTTATACCCCGCATTTCAGCATCATAGATTCAATCGCCTTGCAGGGAGTGGTGTTAGCGTACGCCCATACCCGGGGCGGAGGAGAAAAGGGAGAGGCATGGTACAAGGCAGGATATAAAACGACCAAGCCTAATACCTGGAAAGACTTTATATCCTGCGCGGAATACCTTATTAAAAAGGGTTATACAAGGCCTGAAAAGCTCGGAGGCATGGGCACCAGCGCCGGGGGAATTCTTATCAGCCGGGCTATCACGGAACGTCCGGACCTATTCGGGGCTGCAGTCTGCAATGTCGGATGCGCAAACTCAATGCGTATGGAATTCTCTCCGAACGGACCTGTCAATATACCGGAATTCGGCACGGTAAAGGACCCTGTCGAATGCCGGGCGCTGTATGAAATGGATGGCGTCGCCCATGTTATGGATGGTGTGAAATATCCTGCCGTTCTCTGTGTCGGCGGATGGAACGATCCCCGCGTTCCGCCCTGGCAGCCGGGGAAGTTCGCCGCTGCCCTGCAGAATGCCAGCGTATCCGGAAAGCCGGTACTAATGAAGGTAAACTACGACAACGGACACTTCACGGAAGAGAAGATCGTCACCTTCAAGAATTTCGCCGGCCAGTACGCATTCCTGCTCTGGCAAACCGGGCACAGGGATTTCCAGCCGGAACCGTAAGGGGCCGTTCAAACAACATACAGCTTGTATGGAGTCAATTTTTATCTCGCACTGGATTCGAAAACTTGAACTGCATCATCTCAAAACGGCGGCAAGCGTTTGATGGAATACTTTTTTAAATGAAGAATTTTATTTATAAATCTATAAGAATCGGTTGAATACTATAAACGGTCTTGGATGAAACGCTTGCTTCGCTGTTTTTCGATGGCAGTTCTACGTTTTCTTCATAAATGCGGGATAAAAATTGACTCCATAAAAAACGGCATATTGTTTTGAATCCGGCGGGAAAGGACAAATGATTGTCGACTATGGACTTTGGACTTGCTTTCACCTTTTTTTGTTGGCTGTATTGTCTTTTCGAGGACCCCTCACCATTTTGTGGGCTCAACCCCTAAACCCGACAAAATGGTGAGGGGGACGAGAAATCTTCCCTGATTTTTTAACAAAGAATAATACAACATGTAAATCGGCCTTGATTTACAAGGCTTTGATATGAACCACCTGAAAAAATGAGATGAAAATGTGATGAATTGAATAATTGTTTGCTCTAATAAAAATATGTAACAAAACAATTTTTCCCTAATTCTTTATAAATGATTCCAGCGAAATAGTGTTTATATTTTTTAAATCCAAATCATTTCTCCAACAAATTACAATTCCATTAAAATTCAAAGGATGACAATGCTGTTTATAATTTGAACTTAAATATTCAAACTCAGCTTCAATTTCTTCATTTTTATCATTTATAAGTAAAGCATCTGGGAAATCAGATTGAATATGTTTAATCTTAAAACCCAGCTTTTGTGATAAAATCACAAATAATGCAATAGTCTCATATTCATTTGAAGGCTCATAAAGCATATTACAATCATAATTTAATGGCATGTTTTTATTCTTTTTATTCTTTTTTTGGGAGGATTCAAGTTCAAATTCAAATTTATCTTTATAATTTGCAGTAATATAATCAACCGCTATTTTAAAACCACCCCATTTAGTTTTATAAGGAGTCCAAGAATATTTAGAATTTATTCTAAATTCATTATTACTTGGAATTTTCATTAATTTGTTTGCGACCTTTATAAATTCATCTACCAATTCTTCCCTTGAGATCTCAGGCTGTCTTGGAGGAGATTGAGGTGGATTTGGAGTTAACCCGGCTTCCAAGTGTCGAGGACCGGGTAGATTCCCCAGTGGCAGGGGCATGAGATTCCCCACCTTTTCCTGAAAAATACCGTTCTTGATTTTAGAGAGAAATCATAAAACTTTCAAATAGTTTTCCCTTCCTTCCGGAAAGATTTTCCATCTTTGGATTTTACCAGGATTTTAATTGAGCCTGAAACAAGGCGGTCAAGCATAGCCCCTCCAATCACAGGATCAGGGAAGATTGCCAGCCAGTCCTCCGGAGGCCGGTTGCTTGTCAGAATAATGGACCTGTTTCCAAGCCTTTCATCGACAATCCGGTATAGGTATTCCGTTTCTTCATTGTCGAGTTTTTTAAATCCGAAATCGTCTATTATCAGGAGGTCTGTTTTAATACACTTTCTGAATAGAGTATTCTTAAACATAAGCTTTTCGCTTTTCAAGTCTTCAAGAAGAACCGCGGCTTTCTTGAAAAGAACTGTGTTTCCTCTTCTGCAGGCCTCATGGCCGACTGATTTTGCAATGCATGTTTTACCTATGCCGGGAGGCCCGGCGATGACAACAAACTGTCTCATATCCATGAAACGGCAGGACGCGATTTCACGAATAAGCCTTGAAGGGATAGCGCTCTCATTGAAATTAAAATCAAACCCCTCGAAAGTGTTTTCCTGGCCGAACTTCGCTTCTCTCAGCCTCTTTTTGAGCATGTTATTATCCCTCTGGCATAATTCATCCTGAACTAACAAAGAGAAAAATTCTCCATAGTCCAGGTTTGATTCTTGAGCCTCCCTGATCCGCATAGGAAGGTTGAATAGCATCCCAGGAAGCTTTAACCTCCTTAAGTTTGCCTCAAGCTGATTCTGATGTTCCATATTTCCTCCTCATTATCTCTATTGAAAGTAATAGCTGCCGTCCCTGGTCATTTCAGACCCTTCTTCTGAAATTTCAAACAGGGTGTCCTATTTATCCTTTCCTTCATTTTCCATCCAGCTTTTGAATAGTTTGGGATCGGTTATTTTTGCCGATATTGCTCTTTCACAGACTTTATTAAAGTATTCTTCTTTCGAGAATGTTTCCATTACACTTAAGAACCCCAGGGCCCTCCGGCAATTCAGATTAGCATGAACAGCAAGGATTTGAAAGATCAACTGGTATGCGGCTTCTCCGTATTTCCTCGACTGGTCTAATAAATACTTGGGGTATCCCCCGGATAGCATCTCCCTTGTATTCTCCGGAAAATCAGTCTTTTCATATGCTGCATGTCCTCTTGGTACGACAAATTCCCGGATAAGTTTGTACTGGAAGAAGATCTTCACTAAATTGCCGGTTCTCCTGACAAAGACTTCCTCTCCACGATACCTGGGAGGCAGGGAATACCTCTTTTTCTCGAACTGGACAAATTGGTCCGGGTGTACCTTGGCCTTTTTCCATACGGGAGTCTTAAACCTTTCTTCAGGAAGCTTCTTAAGCAGGGGCTTCTCTATCGTTTCAAATACCTCTATTGGTTTCAAACCTGTTGTTCCATGGTTCCTCATCCCGTATTCATACCTGCACCATTCCAGAGCTTTGATGTTTAATTCCTTTAACGAGGCTCCGGGATTAAGGGCTTTAAGTTTTCTGAAAAGCTCTCTGGCAACAGGGACCATTCTCTCTATCTTGGCTTTATCCTTTGGTTTCCTTACCCTGCAAGGATCAAGAAAAGTATTGTAATACTCCGCATAATCAGCATATGCCTGATTATATTTAGGATCGTAAAGGTCCGATGATATGATGCCGGTTTTCAGATTGTCCAGGGATATTCTTACAGGCACACCGCCGTAAAACTCCAGCATATCCACATTGCTTTCAACGAATGATTCCTGGTTTTGTGAATAGACATATTGAACAAATGGCAGCCTTGAACTCGACATTATTCCGATAAAAGACTGCACGATCTTGTTGTGCCCCAGGTATTCCATTGTGCCGGCCCTGCCGTAGTCAAGCTGGATCTCCTGACCAGGGTTAGTTTCAATCCGGATGGTTTCCTTTAATTCTTTAGCTGTAAGGCCGCTCTTTATCGAGAATCTCTTGAAACTTGTATAGCTTATGTCCAGATTATGCCTTATACAGACAACTTCAAAGGCTGTCTTGGGTTTCATTCCGTTTTTCGGGTCATTTATGAGCCCGTACAGCTCATCTTTATATCGTTCAAGTATGCTTGTGCCTTATTTTCATTTTTTGGAGGCCCTACAAAGGGGCGTTTCAGATGGAATTCTTCCCGGCTTATTGTTTCTCCCGCCTTTTCAAAGCCGTAATCGATAATTTTTTGAATCGCTAGTCGGACTGTTTTCCTATCCCTGTTTTCCTGTTCGGAAATTTCACTTATGCTTTGATCGGCTTTCCATCGTCTGTAAATGTCATAGTAATCCTGTTCGTTCATAAATCTGTACCCCATCCATTCCCCTCCGGTTTTTTCCGGAGAGTATGTTTGATTTTTTAGATTCTGAACAGGAAAAGGTGGGTGGGGAATCTCATGGCCCTATTTTGCCTTTTTACTGGGGAATCTGGGTGGCCCCGGACATTCCAAGAGAGCATTTGAATAATTAGAAAATCTATAATATATTTGTTCAATGCTAAGTTCCCCCGGCAAACGTAATTGTTTATAATCTTTTTGTGTTGGGGTTTTCCCTAATAAATTAGAAATTCTTTTAAGTGCAGATATGATATTTTGCTTTTCTTCAATTTTGTCATATTTATGTTTCATTTCAATGTTTTTTCCTCCAAACATATTTATCTTTTATTAATTCTATTTGATTCCTATCTCTTAATCTATAAAAAACATTCTTCATAGTATTTTCTGACTTTATACCAGTTATTTCTCTGGCAATTGAATTGGATATTTCTAAATTACTTTCAAGATATTCCATCACTATCTGCTCTGGGGAACCAAGGGATTCATGTCTTAATATCACTAACACAGAATTGTCATTATTATTTATTATAGGTGGTTTTAACCGTAATTTATTCATTGATTCATATGCTGTATTTAATCCTTCCCCAACATCTTTATTAGGCGCATCGGGAAATTTATTTATTATTCGAACTAATTTTGGGTTTCTCGCAAACTGTTCAGTTAATATATTTTCTTCTGTTATATGCCCAGGCAATTTCCCTGGGCTTTCAATTTCAATACGATTATCAAATATCCTTATCTGAATATCTGAAATAATATTATAATCCCGATGTAATACAGCGTTCGTTATTATTTCATGTAAAGCTTCTTCAGGATAATTAATTGTTATAAGTCCTACTGGGGTCAATTTTTTTATTTCTTCTATGATCTCTTTACATTTATCAACTGCTGTATATATTTGTCTAATAGCACAACCTTCAATAGAAATTGGATCAAATACAAGCATATCTCTTTCGGCATCACTTTTAGTTTGATATCTTAATATTTTAATACCTGACCTTTTAGGTATAATCGCCTGTGGCTCATCAGCAAACAATAAAACACTTGCAACAATTGGTAAATCATTTTTAATTAGTTGCTGTTTTTTTAACCAATCAATTGGGTTTACATTTAAACCGGTCTCAATTATAAATTCAGTTATTGCATATGAATCCGAAATCGAACTAATATCACACTGTATGGTTGAATCTTCAAATGAAAATAAACCTTTTTCATATTCTAATCTTTTCAGGGCTTCGATACCTTCGACAGGTAAATTTTGAGCTGATTTTCTTATATATACTTTTCCATTTGTCGCTTTAATTGTATTAACTGTTTTATGTATTGTTAAATGTAAAATAATTCCATGATTATTATCATTTTTTAAATATTCATAATCATAAAGTCCACCAATATTTGACAATGATTCAAGTGTTTGAGTTATTGAATTTAAACTTTCAATATCTTCAAAACCATTCCATTTCCTTTCTTTTCCTTTATTACCAATAACTTCTTCGATGCCTATATAAATTTCACCACCATAGCTATTTGCAAGAGCCGATACTGTATTAGTCAATTTACTTGGGACAATCTCAATGCTTTTAATGTCAATAAAGTCACTTTCTTCAATTTTCATTAACTTTTCAACATTTTCATCACTGACTTTTATTACTATCATATTTGCCTCCTTCGTTTTTTAGCCATTATTTTTTCTCCCGGGCAAGGTCAAAGATTAATATAATAGTGGAAATTCATTAATCATTTTCAAAAAACAGCTTTGATTTTAATCTATCTCGGCCGAAACCTCAATTTAATCAAGGATCATCGGCGAATTACCCCATCCATGGAAATCATCCTGCCAATTTACACAGCCAAGGCCCAAGGTGGTAGGATTGAGTCAGAAAACTTGGCCTTCTCCCGGAAGATAAAAACGGAATATGAGAAGGCTATCAGCGATGATATTTAAGTACCTCTTTTATTTACGCGGATCTTTTTCTCTTCCACGACACAATACAACTACTATAAAGCAAATAATAAATACAATAATAAACAGGGGAATAAAATCGTGGCAGTTATTAAAAATTGAAAACTTATCACAAACCGTATATAAAAAAAGTACAACCCATAATAGAAAGATAAATAATGACAAGATTAAGTTAATTTTAGCAACATCAAAAGGGAAAATTTCTAATGGACAGAAAATTTTAATTAACTCTTTGTTAAAAGGGAAATCAGTATATATTTCATAAGCAGATTTAATAGCTTTTATTTTATCTATCCAATATTCATTCCAATATTGGCTACCTCGATTTACCAAATACCAACTAAAACTAAAAATAATTCCTAAAGACTCAATTAATAACTTCAAATGAATATGATCATTTCCTTTATTTAGAATTAAAAAATAACCCGCAAAAATAGCACCAACAAAAGTCCAAAAGTAAGTCGCTCTTTTCCAATATAATTCAACTTCATCTTCTTGAGATTTAAGCAAATATTTAATGTAATCATCTTCTTTTAAAGACATAAATTAAACCTCTCTTATAACAATTAATCTATGCCTCATTATAAATCGTTAATGGTTAGCTGTCAATCGGAAAATCAAAAAACACAGGTCAATAATGAAAGGTATGGACACCACTACAGACAGCAAAACAGCATTTAAAAAGTCCGAAATATCAGATTAAGGTTCCCTTCATCTGTGATTAAGGAAAATGGTATATATTTCTGCAGGGAATTTCGGGAACGTACCGGGAAATCCTTGTTTGAATTCATCAATTCAGTTCGTATTGAAAAAGCCTGCCTTTTACTTAAAAAGACTAACCGGTCTATCATTGACATCGCATTTGAAACGGGCTACCAGAACCTGTCTTTCTTTAACTGCTATTTCAGAAAACTTATGAAAATGTCCCCCCGGGAATACAGGGAGTATATTCAGAGTTAGACCCTACCGGACCCTTTGACTATCGTAAGATTGAAGAATTTAACTTTTCATTCTATAATAATCAGATTGAATACTATCGGAGAGGATTATGCGAATTTTGACCGGAATGCAGCCCACTGGCTATCTTCATCTAGGCAATTACTTCGGCACATTGAAAAAAATGGTAAATCTTCAGAACGACCGGGTAAAAAAATCTGAAACCTATTATTTTATCGCGGATCTGCATTCGATGACATCGAACCAGGGGACATATAAAACAGAAACCAGGGATTATATATTCAATATGGTCGTCGACTGGCTTACTTCGGGGATCGACCCTGAAAAATCCGTGCTGTTCCTTCAATCGGATATCCCGGAGCATGTGGAACTTTACTCCATTCTTTCGACAGTAACGCCTATATCATGGCTCGAAAGAAATCCGACCTATAAGGAAAAGATGGACGAAATCGAGGGCAAGGAACTTGATAATCTCGGATTTTTAGGTTATCCGGTGCTTCAAGCCGCGGATATAGCCCTTTACATGGCCGATTCCGTTCCGGTAGGCAAGGACCAGCTGCCTCACCTCGAGATAAGCCGGGAGATAATCAGGCGTTTCAATAATATATACGGCGAGGGAACTCTTGTCGAACCCCAGCCGATACTCTCGACCGTATCAAAGCTCAACGGTCTTGACGGAAGAAAGATGAGCAAATCTTATAATAATGCGATCTTCCTCCGCGATGATGAAGAAACGGTAAAAAGCAAGATCATGTCTATGATTACGGATGTCAAAAGGGCTTACAGGAAAGACCCGGGACATCCCGATGAATGCAATCTTTTCCCCTATTACGCGGCATTCGGCTGCGATAAGGATTACATAGAAAAAATAAGAAAAGACTGCGAATCCGCGGCCCTTGGATGCGTCGACGATAAGAAGAACCTTATCGCTTTGCTCTCAGATTATTTTTCCGATTACAGGAAAAAAAGAGCCATTATAGCCGGAGACAAGGATTCAATTTACGATATACTTAAGAACGGGGCCGGCAGGGCCCGCGAAACGGCAAGAAAGACAATGGAAAAAGTAAGAGAGGCTGTAGGCCTTTCTTCCAAAATACGCTACGGGAGTTGATATGCTCGGCGTAATGAGAAGGGGATGTTCACTAACTCTCCGTAATTTCGAAGGACCCCTTGACCTTCTTCTTGACCTGATCCAGAGTGAAAAAATGGATGTCACTCAAATATCCCTTTCAAGTATTACAGATCAGTACCTGCTTTATATAAAGGCTTTGCAGCTGTTCAATATAGATATAGCTTCCGAGTTTTTCCTCATAGCCGCCACTCTTGTATTTATTAAAACAAAAAGGCTCCTTCCGGGATGCAGGGATGATAATATGGAAGACCTGCTGGATGAAAAGGAGCTTATTGATAAATTAAAGGAATATAAAAAATTCAAATATCTTGCACGCTCGCTCTGGTGGCTTAAGGAAGAAGGCGATATATACTATTCGCGTGATTTCACTTTAAATTATCCCGCCGGCGCGGCAGCCGTCCGAATAACAGAGAATATAGACAAGGTGACGATCGGAGACCTGATAATGGTTTTAATGCGGTATAAAGGAGCGATCATAAGGAAGCCAATTCCAATTAAAAGAAAAGAAATCAGCGTTGAAGAAAAAATGACAAAGATCCTGAATATGCTCTCCGTTAAAAAAATCGTGAAATTCAGTGAAATCGCCCGTAATGACAATACGAAGATAGACAGGGTCGCTTCGTTTCTCGGGGGATTGGAGCTCAGTTTCAGGCAAAGAGTGCTTTTAAAACAACTTGCTCTCTTCACGGATATCGAGATTACAAAAAAAGAAACGGAATTGATATAAAGAGGATCCTGCAATGAATAATTCTTTGTTTATCAATAAAACTTACTCCAGGAGTGAATTGAAGGGCTTGTTCGAGGCTATCTTATTTGTAAGGGGAAAATCCGTCCCGATTGACGAACTCCAAAAGATTTTCGAATCGGCAAAAGACGATGTACTTTCAATTATCAATGAGTTAAACAACGATTATTCAACAAGGAAAAACGGCTTTTATATCATACCTGTGGCAGGCGGTTATCAGTTGGTTTCCAACCCTTGCTACCGTGAGGAATTGGAAGAATTATTCGGTAAAAGGAACGAAAATGTCCTTCCCAAAAGCTGTCTGGAAACTTTGGCCATAATCGCTTACAAACAGCCGATCTCCAAGGATGAAGTCGATAAGATCAGAGGCGTTTCAAGCACGAGGAGCGTAAATACACTCATAGCCCTGAAACTTATTACTATCACCGGAAGCGCCGATGATATCGTCAAATCGCCTGTTTATTCCACAACCGAAAGATTTCTTGAGTTTTTCCGGATCAAAAGCCTTGAAGACCTGCCTTCTCCCGAAAGTATAGAATTCAGTAAAATTATAGAAAATTCCGATGCTTTTTTTGACGATGATGAGGAAGATGATGAAGAGGATAATAAAGAAACGAACCATATACCCTTTGAAGTTAAATAATTTCAAAGAATGGAGGATTTATGCCGGGTGACATCAACGAAATCAATTTAAAAGAACTGAGGAAAAAAATCGACCAGATTGACATAAATATAGTCGAGTTTCTCGATGAAAGGGCTAAAATTGTTAAAGAAATCGGTGAATACAAAAAAGCGAACAATATCCCTATCTACCAGCCTGAGAGGGAAAAAGAGGTCAAAGCCCTTGTAATTTCCAAATCAAAAAAAGAGTTTCCTGTTGCAGCCCTCCTTCAAATTTTTACCGAGATCGTTTCCGCCGCAAGGGCTCTCGAGAAGCCTATCGTTGTAGCATATTTAGGACCTGAAGGGTCTTTTACAGAACAGGCTGTCTGGAAACATTTCGGAAGTTCTGTAATCATGAAACCGATAGCCTCAGTTGCCGATATTTTCCGTGAGGTTGAAAACGGGAAAATGGATTATGGCGTCGTTGCAATTGAAAACTCTCTTGACGGTTCGGTTAAGGAAACGCTGGATGAGTTCATCGATTCTCCTCTCAAAGTGCTGGGCGAAGAGTTCCTTACCATCCATCAAAATTTGATGGCCAATGTTAATACGATTTCAGAGATAAAACGTATCTATTCCCATCCCCAATCTTTCGGCCAGTGCAGGACATGGCTTGAAACGAACATGCCGAATGTCGAAAAGATCGAGGTATCGAGCAATTCTAAAGCCGCAAGCATGGTACCATGGGAAAAATTTTCTGCGGCTATAGCGGGAAAGCTGGCTGCGGAGAAATATTCACTTAATATCCTTACTGAAAATATTGAAGACAATCCCGAAAATTTCACCCGTTTCTGGATAATCGGGAGCAATATACATGAATTTCTTAATCCCGAAAAAACATCCGTTCTCGTGTCTGTGAAAGACAGCCCAGGTGCGCTGCTTAAGCTGTTATCGCCTTTCCAGATGTTTAATATCAATCTGTCGAAAATTGAGTCGAGGCCGTCCAAGAGAAGACCCTGGGACTACCTTTTCTTTATCGATCTGGACGGCGGCATAGAGAATCCCGATGTTCAAAAAGCGCTTGAAAGGGTAAAAGAACAGTCCGTTTTCCTTAAGGTTCTTGGTTCATATTCCAAAGGGATCCTTTAATGGCTGAAGGAAAAAATATTCCAGGTTACTGGCTGCTTGTGCTTCATTCTCATCTTCCATTTGTAAGGCATCCGGAATATAATGATTCCCTTGAGGAAAGATGGCTTTATGAAGCTATACTGGAAACCTATATTCCGCTTTTGGATGTACTTGAAAGACTTTATGATGAAGGGATAGATTTTAAGTTGACAGTTTCCCTAACCCCTCCCCTTTGCGCTATGCTTTCCGACCCTCTGCTACAGAACAGGGCGTTAAGGTATATTGAGAAAATGCTCGAACTCGCGGAAAAGGAGAAAGTTCGCACAAAGGATTTACCGGAATATAACAGGACCGCTAATATGTATCTCGAAAGGTTCAAAACAGCGAGGGAAATCTTTGCCGGACGCTACAGCAAAAATATCCTTAACGGTTTTAAAAAATTTCAGGATATCGGCAATATCGAGATCATTACATCGAGCGCCACACATGGCTACCTGCCTTTAATGAGCGCCCACCCTGAGGCTGTCAGGGGACAGGTTCTCACGGGGATAAAGGATTATGAAAGATATTTCGGTAAAAAACCTTCCGGTATCTGGAACAGCGAATGCGGATATTATCCCGGACTTGAGAATATTCTTAAAGAAGGAGAAATTCGGTATTTTTTTGTCGACACGCATGGAATGCTATATGCGGATAATTATCCTAAATACGGCGTATTCGCTCCGTTATCAACTAAAAACAACATAGCGTATTTCGGCAGGGATACCGAAACATCGCATTCAGTATGGAGCGCAAAGGAAGGTTATCCGGGAGACCCGAATTACCGCGAGTTTTACCGGGACATAGGTTTCGATCTCGATTATGATTATATTAAACCATATATTCATGAAAGCGGGTTGCGAATTTCCACCGGTTTCAAATATCATAAAATAACAGGCGTGACCGTTCCGATGGAAAACAAACAGCCTTACGATCCTCTTAAAGCTTCCAAAAAAGCAGTTGAGGATGCTATTCATTTCGTATTCAGAAGAGAGGAACAGATCGCAAGCCTGAGAGTAAAAATGGACAGAGAGCCTGTTATAGTTTCCCTTTACGATTCCGAATTATTCGGACACTGGTGGTATGAAGGCCCGGAATTTATATATAATTGCCTGAAACTGATGAACGGCAGCAAAACTATCAGGAGTATAACGGCTTCTGAATATCTTGAAAAATTTCCATCCAGCCAGGTTGCAACCCCGCCGATGTCCAGCTGGGGTTATAAAGGATACAACGAATTCTGGCTTAATGAGGCCAATGACTGGATTTACTTCCACTTAGACGACATGACGGAAAATATGATAAAATTGGCTGACAAAGACAAAAATAATATTACGGCCCTGGAGAAGAGAGCCCTTAACCAGGCTGCGAGGGAGCTTTTACTGGCTCAATCGTCAGACTGGGCTTTTATTATGAAGACCAATACGATGGCTCAATACGCAGCGCGCAGGACAAGAGAACATATATGCCGTTTTAATAAACTTTATTCGATGATAAATTCCGATAATATAGATGATGAGTGGCTGGCATGGCTGGAAGAAAGGGATAATATATTTCCACTAATTGATTACAGGGTATACAGGCGGGACCGGGGGCATAATGGTTGAAAAAAATTGGAAATCATTTGACACCGCCATTCTTTATGTCGAAGATGACGAGGATACAAGAAACGGCGTCGCCGAGTTTCTAAACCTTAAAATCAACAGGGTATACGTTGCAGCAAATGGACTTGAAGGAATCGAGTGCTACAAAAAATACCATCCGGAAATTATAATCACCGATATAAAAATGCCTGTAATGAACGGCCTTGAAATGATAAAACAGATAAAATCGATAAACCCCGAGGTTGCTTTTATAATAATAACGGCTTATAACGAAAGCCAGTTTCTCCTTGACACGATAGAACTAGGTGTCAATCATTTCCTGCTAAAGCCTATCAATGAGAAAAAACTCCTGGTCTCTATTGAAAGCTGTATGAAAGTATTTACTCTTGAACAGGAGTTTAACAATATCACCAAAATGCTTTCTGAATATAAAAAAGCCATAGATTCTTCGAATATAGTTTGTAAATTCAATTCGAAAGGCATCATAACTTATGCGAACAATTCTTTTTACCGTATATGCTGTTCCGGTCCGGAACAAGTGATAGGGAAACCTTATCTAAGTGTAATCAGCCATGAAACCAGCCTTGAAAAAATAAAGAATATCATTAAGGTTTCTTCCCGAAATAATATCTGGACCGGGGAAATAAAAGGCAAAACTTTTACAAATAATGTTTACTATCTCAATATGACTGTCATACCTATCAGGAACGCATATTACAAGATCGAAGAATTCATGAGCATCGGCAATGAGATAACTGAATTGATTGAAAAAAGAGAGGAGCTCATAAAGCAGTTATATATTGACAGGCTGACGGGTTTTCCTAACAGGAGAAAACTGCTCGAGGATGTCGAAAAAACCAAATACCCCATACTTATTATAATAAACATAGATTCTTTCCAGGAAATCAACGATTTCTACGGTAATGATATCGGGGATTTTTTAATACAGGAAATGGGATTAAGGCTTAAGAACGTACTCCCGTCGGATGATTACAGCCTTTATAAGATGCCGGCAGACGAATACGCGATACTCTTTGACAAGGATATCTGCCGGGATGAGTTTGAACAGATGATCCAGGTCCTTATGAAACTCTTCCGCGAGGAAATAAGTGAAAAGGATTTTGTTTATCATGGAATTATAGTGCATATTACCATAGCTATAGGCATCGCTATGGGCAGTGAGATAGATCCGGTTAAAAATATTGAAGGAAAATGGCATAACCTTGCCCTGAACGCCGATATGGCGCTTAAAAAAGCGAAAAGACTTCAAAAAAACTATATCATCTTCAATGAATCGATGCAGATTTCCAAGGAATATGAATATAATATAAGCTGGGCAAAAAAACTGAAGGATTCAATAAGAAGCGACAATATAGTCCCCTATTTCCAGCCGATCCTTAACAATCATACTAATAAAATTGAAAAATACGAATGCCTGGTAAGAATGATAGACATCGACGGTAAAGTTCATTCCCCGCTCTTATTTCTGGATATGGCTAAAAAATCAAAATTATATCACGATATAACAAAAATCATGATAATTAAATCGATAGAAAGGTTCACCGATAAAAATTATGAGTTCTCAATAAATCTTTCCGTCGATGATATACTGGATGAAGAAACGAATACTTACATAATAAAGAAGCTTAAAGAGAACGACCGCACCGCCTCGAGATTGGTATTTGAAATACTTGAGTCTGAAGGTATAGAAAATTATACGCAGGTCAAATCTTTTATCGATGAAATCAAACAGTATCAATGCAAAATAGCAATTGACGATTTCGGAACAGGTTATTCGAACTTTTCCCACATTCTACAGCTTAACGTGGATTATATTAAAATAGACGCATCCCTGACCAGATACATTCATCAGGATAAAAACTCTCAGATCATTACCCAGACTATTGTCGATTTTACAAAAAAATTGAATATTAAAACTATCGCGGAATTCGTCCATTCAAAGGAAGTTTTTGATAAGGTATGTGAAATCGGAGTTGATTATTCTCAGGGATATTATTTCGGCGAGCCGAAAAGTACATTATTGCCTTAAAGGTATAAGCGATGAAAAAAAGCCGGACCGACTCAAATCCCGCGCTGAAAAAAGCGCTGGAGCTCTTTAAAAAAAAGGGAAACTCGCAGGATTACAAACGCTTAATTGAGATTTTAGACACCTACATCGAACTTCATCCGGAGGACCTGCTTGCTCAAAAACTGATCTCTTTTTCACTTATAGAAATAAAATCATTCGAGGAGGCTTATCTCTATTTTAAAAGGATCTGTCAGTCGGCGCCTGATGAAACCGATGTCCTTAATGCGCTTGCATGGCTGGGATTGATGGAAGGCAGGACCGAAGAATCCATTAACCACTTACTGGACGCTATTTATATTGATAAAGATAATCCCCAGCTTAAGAAAAACCTTGAAAAGCTCAAGAATATCAAAGACCCGAAGGTTTTTTTCAAAATGTCCAGGCCAAGAGATTTTTTATTTGTCAATCTGCCGAAAGAAAACCTCCTTGAAACGATTCAAAACAGGATAACGGACATCCTTTCATTCCCCATGATAAGGTCTGCGATTTTAATCGGCGCTGTTATACTTGCCGGGTTTGTTATTTATTATAATTATCCCGGGATTATCAATATCATAGAGGATTACCGGTTTAAAAAAGGGCTCGGCCAGGGACGCGTCACGCATGTCACAATCCAGGATATCAATAAGATCATAGATGAAAGAAAACAATACAATATTAAGCTTTCCGAAGCTGATATAAAGAAAAAATTTCAGCTTGTAAGCGATTATATTGAGCAGAAGAAAAGAAATCAGGCAATGATGCTTATCAACGAGCTTCTCAACTCTAATGCAAGCGATTATATTAAAGAGAGGGTCCTTGTCCTTAAAGAAGTCATGCCGGACATTGATCTGAACAGAATTGATTACCTTCCTTCAGTTCAGGAGGTAAACAGGATTCCATTCTTATACCAGGATGTATATATCCGCTGGTATGGAACTGTGGCAAATCTCGAGCATAAAGAAAGAAAAGAGACTGTCTTCGATCTTCTTATTGATTTCGTTGAGAACGCTGTCGTTGCAGGCATTGCCGAGTCTCACTTCGATGGATTCCAGAATGTCGCCAGCGGCGAAAAAGTGGCGGTTATCGGTCTTGTAACCGGCATAACACTGGATAACAAGATAATTGTAAAGGGCGTTCAAATTCAAAGATTGGAAAAATAAAACTCAAATGATAAAATTTTTCATTGAAAATTACGGTTGCCAGATGAATTCCTCGGAAAAAGATTCACTGCATTTGAATTTATTGGAAAACGGTTTTATCGAGGCCGCCGGCCCTTTTGAAGCCGATGTCGCCATTATCAATACCTGCTGCGTAAGAAAAACAGCGGAAGAACGGATCGAAGGCAGACTTGGTTATTACAGGGGTTTGAGGGACAAAAAAGGTTCATCCGTCAAAGTGGTCTTTATGGGATGTATGGCTCAGAACAGGGGCAGGGAAATTATGGACAGGTTTCCCGACGTAGTCGCCGCTGTCTGGGGTACTTATAATAAAGACAGCGTAATTGAATTTATCAAACAACTTTCCGATAATTTCAACTATCTTGACCAGAAAACCTACCGCTTCATGGAAGCAGCCCCGGAAACCGGCCATAGGTTTAAAAGCTATGTTCCTATCTCACATGGTTGTAATAATTACTGCAGTTACTGTATTGTCCCTCATGTCAGGGGGAAAGAGGTCTGCCGCAAATCCGGGGATATAATCGATAACATACAGGCCCTTATTGATAAAGGGGTTTTAGAAGTGACCCTCCTTGGCCAAAACGTTAATTCTTACAGGGACGGCAGAATAGATTTTCCCGAGCTCCTTGACAAAATATCGATTAAGACCGGAATACAACGCCTGTCATTTTTGACTTCTCATCCCAGGGATTTCTCAAAGGCCCTGGCGGATGTAATAAAAACCCATGATAATATATTAAAAACTGTCCACCTGCCCTTGCAATCCGGTAATGACCGTATACTCTCACTCATGAACAGGAATTATACTTTTGATCAATATCTTGAAAAAATAGGATGGGTAAAAGAAATACCCGGAGTTTTCATAAGCACCGATATAATAACAGGATTCCCTACTGAAACTGACACGGAATTCCTGGACACTCTTAATGCGATGAAGATTATCAGGTTTGATGAAGCCTTTATGTATTATTATAATCCGAGAAAAGGTACGCCGGCATGCAGTTTAAAACCTATTTTAACCATTGAAATCAAGAAACAAAGGCTTGCAGTTCTCATAAAACTCCAAAAACAGATCTTAAGCGAAAGGCTGTCACATTATATTGGATTTAAAACAAAGGCATTGATGGAATCGGTCAGCAGAAAGGATCCTAATGAGTTAACAGGACGTTCTCAGAACGGCTTGATGGTTTTTTTAAAGGGAAATGAAAGTATGATCGGCAGGATACTTCCTGTAGAAATGGTTAGCCCAAGCGGTATGGGCCTCAAGGCGAAGATCATAGTGTAAACTCTTTCAACTCCCTGATGGGCACTTCTAAAAACCGTCTTTCCACCGGACAAGCCGGTACAGGCAAGACGGTAAGGTAGTGCTTGCGTTTATACGCAAGTATAAATGCACCTGTCCTGGGGACTGGCACCAGGCCAGGCACCAGGGCCCGTTGGGCGATTTTTTAAAATTTAGAATTCTAATTGTTAATAACAAAGTTGGTTTTTAGAAACGTCCTAATGATTTTTCAAAACAGGCAAGTTTTTTGACAAAATTACTGTTTCGATTCAAAATACTCAGTACGTTTTTAAAACGTTTGATTAATATCCGGGAGGAAATATGTCTAAAGACAATACTATGCATATCGATGAAAGTATGGTCGATACCGTTCTGGCAGAAGACATTAATTTTCAGGGAACAATGAAGTTTACAAAATCCCTGATGATCAAGGGTAAATTCGAGGGTCAGATCGATGCTTCAGGCCACCTTATTATAGGCCCGAACGCGGCTGTCGGGGCTACAATCAAAGCGGGAGTCATTACCAATTACGGCCAGATCAATGGAAATGTCGAAGGCACAGAAAGGGTCGAATTGTACAATCACGCAAAGCTTACAGGGGACATTAAGACGCCCGAAATTATTATCGAAAGCGGGTGTAATTTCAACGGCAACTGTGTTATGAGCGACAAAAAGCATGTCCAGGCGCCTGTCAGCAGCCAGGCTTCTCCACAGACTTCACAGGCTTCACAGGCCCAGAGTTCCTCAACTTCCGGCCAATCGCAAACCCATAGAAGATAACTGACAATTTAAATTCAGTCCCGTCCCTCACATTTATGCGGGGGACGTTTTTTTGTACAATCGCATAATGTTTTTTATAAAAAAAGAACTGAGGATACGAACCACAGATTTCACTGATGGCACAGATTGTTATTTTGGAATTATCAGTGAAATCATTTCCTAATTATTATTCCGCTAAGACATAAATGCTAAGATTCACTGTCCGGCCAGAGTGGGGGAAATACCCTACCCCGCCCTGCAACATCAAAATTTTAATGAAAAATTATAGCCACTGATACAAAATAAATTATTTTGTGATAATATTTCTATAAAGAAAACAGTGGCTTTATAATAAACGAAAGATCAAGCCCACCTCTGCCTGGGAGTTGTATATGAAAAGAATGGAAATTTTATTGTTATTGATTGCACTTACAGGGTGTTCGATAAGTCCAGGATCAAATTCTAATACAACTACTTGGTCTTATTCATCGGTTTCAGGAGTAATCTGTCCTGTGGGTTCTTATTCAATCACTCCATCTAGTATCGCTACTAACCTTTTGTTAAATCATTTTGGTCCTGAAATAAAATCTAATCATACTCAGACTATTTATTATTTTTTGGGAGCAACTAATTCACTTATAAATAAAGAAGATATTAGTATTTTGTATGCCTGTGAACAAACTCCTATTATATTTAATAATAAATATCTGGATGTGGTAGATGAGCATTCATCAGTTGATAATACTTATATAGCCATTATGAACGTGGATGGTACAAATAATATAATAGCAATTATAGGACCATGAAACAGTTTCTAGAATGGTTCTTTAATTAATTAAGCAATAGAAATATGAATCCGCTATAATTGAGATCGCGTTCACATTTGCTGTGATTATTCCTTTTTTTTCCCAAGAATGCATGAACCTAAATTTTTATCTTTAAAGAATTGATAAACAAATAGAAGTGTGCCAAAGATACCCACCATAGTCGCTATTGCATTCTCAATAAGATCATTTGTGTAGAATAATATAAAATATGTTATCAAAGAAGATATAATCAGGAAAAATATTATGGGTCATCCGCCTGAATCATACTTAATTTGAAAAAAGTGGACATAGAAGTTACCCTAATTATTGTCCTTATCAAAAAACAATATGGATTTCATACTGATTTCACAGATAAATCCGTGCAATCTGTGTTAATCTGTGGTTTCAGTTTTGCGGCTTCAGTCCTCAAGTTCGAGAGTTTTTAAAAGATTCCTGAAATCATGAGGTATAGGGGCAGTTAAGGTAATATCCCTGCCTGTAAAGGGACACTTATAAAATATTTGATACGAATGGAGCATCTGGCGGCTTACAATTTTAAGCAGCGGATCGGATATTTTTTTTAAGCCGAATTCCTTATCGCCGACTATCGGATGGCGGATTGACGAAAGGTGGATTCTTATCTGATGTTTCCTGCCTGTAACCGGTTCAACCCTGAAATAGGAGAAACCGTTCCTTTTTCCGATTAAAAAAACCCTTGTCAAAGCGGTTTTTCCATCGACTTCTCTATCAATTACAGTATTTTTGAAAACAGCCTCGTTATGCGAAATCGCAAGATACACCTTCCTTACTGACTTTTCCTTCCATATTTTTTTAAAGGCCTCAAAATATTGTTGTTTTTTAGCAAAAAGTATAGCTCCGGTAGTGTCCCTGTCAAGACGGTGGATTGCTTTTATTTCAATGTCATATCTTTTCCGTATTATCGATTCAAGCGATGCATTATTGTTATCAGAAATTATCCCTGAGGGTTTATTAACCGCTATGACAAAATCATCTTCGAAAATTACTGAAAATTCTGTGTTTATCTTTTTTTCCGGCTCGAATTCGATAATATCGCCGTTTTTTAACATATGGCCGGCCATCCATATCCGCCTGTTGTTGACAAACACACGGCGGGTATCAATGATCGCCTTTGCTTTTTTTTTTGAAATAATTAATTCTTTTGACAGGTATGATACCAGGTCAGTTTTATCTTTTACTGTCCGGCGCTCCATTTATTCTCTTTCTTTATCCCCTTCAAAACTTATGGCCAGGCCGGCAATCACTGTGGCTATACCGATAATGACTACCGAGATTGAAAAAAAAGCAAAGGTGCTGTCATAATTAGTCGTAATAAAACTTATAAGAAAAAAACCGAAATAAGTAAGCAGTATACCGGTGATAATCATTATCCAGTTCTGCTTTTTCATTAAACTTCTTTTCATCTGCCACGCTCCCGCTTCAGGATAATAAAACATAATAAATTATAATTCATATTATAAAAATATTCAAAATTCTTTACGGGCAGTTCTAATATCTCAAGAATATTACCATTTATAATAATATGTTTCTGTTTAACTTAATATGCATGCCCTATGGGCGCTTCCTATCCGAAGGTTTTTAGAAGCGCCCTTATCTGAATAAGAGAAGTATCCCGATAACGCAGAATACGACTCCGGCCGCCTTGTAAAGGTTGAAAGTCTCGCCCAGGAACAAAACTGCAAATACAAACAAAAGAACGATAGCGCCGATACTGATTATTGGAAAAGCGACGTTAAGCTCGATTTTTGAAAGCGCAACCGCATAGGGAACAAAAGACATGAGGGACAGGAAAGCCCCTGTCAAAAAGAGGGGATTCGATAATATCTTCATGATCGAAGCCGTCATATTGCCTTTCAGATCGACAGCCCCTGTCTGGTTCATTCCTATTTTTATCAATAACTGCGATACGACATTCAATGCTATCGACAGCAAAAGTAAAAGTTTATAAGCCATATCATTCTCCCGTTAATTAATAATATTTTATCGGCGGTTTTTTTAATGTTACGAGTAATCAGATATGTCATTTCGAGGACCCGGCCGGGGGACGAGAAATCTTCCCTGGGGAGGATTTCTCCCCGCTAGAGCGGGATAAACCCTCAGGGTAAACCTTTCGGTCGAAATGACGATCTTCTTACTCATTACCCATTACTTGTATTCGTTACTTGTATTCTTGACAGCAAAATAAAAGCCTTCTATAATCTTACTTTCTTCATAACCGGTTATATTGGAGGCGTTTATTGAGCGGCAAAATTTTTATCTACGATACAACACTCAGGGATGGTAAACAGGCCGAAGGGGTCAGTTTTTCAAACGTTGATATGATCGCAATTGCAAAAAAGCTGGATAATTTCGGAGTTGATTACATAGAAGGCGGCTGGCCGGGCGCAAATCCAAAGGACAGGATTTTTTTTGAAGAGATTAAAAAAGTCGAACTTAAAAAAGCAAAGATCGCCGCCTTCGGCAGAACTCGCCATGCTAAAAACAAAGTCGGCGAAGACCCTGTTATAAAGGAACTTATTGATTCGGATACGCCGGTTGTTACAATTTTCGGAAAGGCTTCTTCATTACATGTCAGGGATGTTTTTCGCATTGAACTCAAGGATAACCTTGAAATGATATACGACACTGTCGCTTATTTAAAAGAGAAGCAAAAAGAGGTCATTTTCGACGCGGAGCATTTTTTTGACGGTTATAATGAAAACCCTGAATATGCTGTCGATTCTTTAAGGACCGCAGAAAGGGCCGGTGCGGATATATTGGTTTTATGCGATACAAACGGAGGAAAAATCCCTTACGAGATTTCAAATATCATAGCGAAACTCAGGAACGAAATTAAAACGCCTCTAGGCATTCATTGCCACAATGACAGCGGATGCGCGGTGGCAAATAGTATCGAAGCGGTGAGAAACGGCATTATTCATGTTCAGGGTACTATCAACGGAATCGGCGAGAGATGCGGAAATACAGATTTATGCTCGATAATGCCGAACCTGATGTTCAAAATGGGCTTTACTTTTAATCATATTACAAAAGAGGGCATAAAAAAATTGATGGAGCTGTCGCATTATATCTATGAAATAGCCAATATGGCCCCTGACAATAAGCAGCCTTATACGGGATTAAGCGCTTTCGCGCATAAAGCAGGGGTACATGCCGATGCGGTTGAGAAAAATACGGTCACTTATGAACATATTTCCCCGGAATTGGTAGGAAACCAGAGAAGGATCCTTATTTCCGAACAGGCTGGAAAATCTAATATCCTGGAAAAAGCCAGGGAAATGGGAATAAAAATACAAAAACAATTCGTTCCGTTCCTCGTCGAAAGAATTAAAGACCTTGAAAATATGGGGTACGAATTCGAGGGAGCTGACGCCTCCTTCGAAATACTTATCAATAAGATTTCAGGCTTATTCAAGAATAAGTTCAATGTTGAATCTTTCAAGTCATTTACTTATATAAGAGAGGGCTCCAACCCGGTAATAGAGGCAACTGTCAAAATCAAGGTAGGCGAACTGGAGGAATTGACAGTGGCGGAGGGCGACGGACCTATCAATGCCCTTGATTCCGCCCTTAAAAACGCTTTATCTGTTTTTTATCCGGTAGTAAAAAATATTAAGCTCCTGGATTATAAGGTGCGTATATTAAATCCCAAAGCGGGTACGGCCGCTATTACCAGGGTTCTTATTCAGTTCAGGTATAATGGGTATGAATGGGGTACAGTTGGTGTTTCAGGCAATATAATCGAAGCAAGCTGGCAAGCCCTTGTAGACAGCATGAATTATATTTTGATGAAAATTGAAAGTGAAGAACGGCAAAGTTGATTCGGCCTTTATGAATAAAAAACCAATAGGTATTTTCGATTCGGGTGTCGGCGGACTGACAGTTGCCAGGGAAATTATAAAGCTTCTTCCCAATGAGACAATAATATATCTTGGCGATACGGCAAATTTTCCCTATGGGGAAAAGTCTGAGGATATCGTCAGGCAGTATTCGATCGCCAATACCAGATTCCTTCTTAAATTCGATATAAAGCTGCTGGTGGTGGCATGCAATACGGCATCATCGGTCGCGCTGGATTGCCTTAAGGAAAATTTTAATATTCCTATTATCGGGGTTATCGAGCCTGCGGCGAGGTGGGCAATTGATGCGACAAGGAACAATAAAATCGGCGTAATTGGAACGCACAGGACAATAAAAAGCGGTGTGTATGCAAGTACTTTGTCAGGCATTGATAAAACTCTATCTATTTTTTCAAAACCCTGCCCTCTTTTTGCTCCCCTTATAGAGGAAAATTTCATTAATCACGAAGCGACAAGATTAATTGCCTTTGAATATTTAAAGGAACTTAAAGAGAGCGGCATAGACACCCTGATACTGGGGTGTACTCACTACCCGCTTATATATCCGATAATTTCAGGCCTCTTGCCTGCCGTTAGATTGATCGATTCTGCTTTAGCGGCAGCCTATTCACTGAAGTCGGTTCTCGATTCGGGGGACCTTAGAGGGCCCGACGGCAGCACGGCTGAATACATGTTTTATGCTACGGATATAACGGAGAAATTAAATTTTCTTGCTAAAAGCATACTTGAAAATATTTTACCCGAAAAAGAAAACATTTTTAAAAAGATTGCTTTATAATTAAAGCATAAAAATATTTTGAAATTGGATATATTAGGAGAAAATTAATGAAGCATATTTGGATTTTGATATTGATGTTTATCGCCCTTCAGGGAAGGGCGGACGTTGTCAACTCGATTGTAGCCAACGTCGGCCAATATTCTATCTCGAAATTGGATATTCAAAAGATGTCCGAATTCCTCCAGATAAGTAAATCTACCAACAATGCTATGATAGAATTGATCATGGCTTATTCGGTTTTTACATCTATTGAAAATGACGATCAGATTGTATTCAGGGATAATGAAGTCGACAGCATCGTAAAAACTCTAACCAATACTAACAATACTTCGGATTCAATGGCTAAGGCGCGCCAGCAGCTTTACCATGATTATCCTGACGAATATAAGCTGGAACTTAAAAAGAACCAGATAATCCGTTCTTTAGCTTACTATAAACCTGATATTAAAAGCAGTGTTGACGAAACAATTTCCGAAAAGGATATGACAAATTTTTACTTAAAGAACAAAAAGTATTTTATAAATGCTCCGTTATTGGATATGTATATCATATCTGTTCCCCAACCTGCCGATGTCACTCTCGACAAACTTGACGAAATTGAACAAGCTCTTGCGGTACTTACCAATGCCCTTAAAAAAAGCGATGATGTAACTCCGCTTCTTGAAAAATATAAAAATTTATTAAAACCCGAACCATATTCAGGCAGGACAGGTTTTAAACCTATAAACGAGATTTATAATGCCGGCTGTCCGGAAGAGCTTATCAATATCGCTTTAATGCAGAGCATTCCTATGCGTTCCGCTCCTCCATTAATTGTTAAGAACGGAACTATAATAGGTTATGAAAAGTACCTTTTCAAGAATTCACCGAACAAAATCCATTATTTTATAATAAAATTAATTAACAGAAAATCAGAAACACAATCATCCTTCGAGGATTCCAGGGCTGCAATTGAAAATATTCTAAAGGAAGACAAACTCAGGACCGCCATTCAAAAATTTATCATTAACAAGATAAACCACGGTGAAATCACGGTCAATATCATCGATAAATCATATGAAGGAGTTTATGATGAATTTTTACGAAGGTAAATTATCCGGGAAAGGCATCAGCCTAGCTATCGTGTACGGTAAATTCAATTCCTTTATCGGCGACAAGCTTCTTGACGGAGCGGAGAACGCGTTCGATCAACTCGGCGGCGATCCTGCAAAGCTGGATATATATAAGGTGCCAGGAAGTTATGAAATCGCCGGCCTTTGCAGGAAGTTGATACTGAAAAAAAAATATAACGCGATTATCTGCCTGGGTGTCATAATCAGAGGGCAAACCCCTCATTTCGAATATATTGCATCAAACACCGCCAAAGCAATTATGGAACTTTCCCTTGAAGGCCCGATACCTGTCATATATGGTTTGATAACAGCTGACGATATGGATCAGGCTATTGACAGGGCCGGAACTAAAAGCGGGAATAAGGGTTATGACGCAGTGTTTACTGCTGTTGAAATGGCCAGTATTTATACCCAGATCGAATAAATGAAAGGACAGTCAATTAATGCCTGCCGGGAAACATGGCTTACGGGAAATGGGGAGGGAACTTGTTTTTCTTTCCCTTTACCAGTTTGATATATATCCTATTTCTCCTGCCGATTTAACAAGTTTCGAATGGTATGAAATCATGATCGGGGATAAAGACAGCGAGGAAGACCTTCTGTATATTCCTCCAAATAAAAGGAGGGAAATTTATGATTTCGGAGCCCAGCTCCTCAACGGTACAATATCGAACCTGAAAAAAATTGACGAAATTATAAACAAACATCTCGTTAAATGGAGTTTCAACCGCCTTCATGCGGTAGATAAAGCAATTCTTCGGCTTTCCATTTATTCAATAATATACCGGTTCGATATTCCGGCCGAAGTTACAATATCCGAAGCGAACGAACTGTCGAATAAATACAGCGATGAGAATACATCAAACTATATTAACGGGATCCTTCATAGGGTAAAACAGGAATACAGGAAAAACATTCTTACAAAAAATTCCTGAAAGCTGTCCGTGGGGTACAATTTGAGCAGGAAAAAAAGAGTCTCTAAAAAGAGCGGCAAGCGGCTGCGTTGGCGAGCTTTAGATAAAAATCTAATCCATTATTTATCTAAACGAAGGTACCGGTTTTTAACCTCTTTTATGAGGTTAATCAGCCATATAGGGGACGGTTTCGCCTGGTTTTTCCTTTGTATATTATTTATGATCATCGGCTTCCTTCAGGAAGGAGAATTCACTACAAGCGGCGAAGTATCCACAGGGATTTCTATTTTGTTCGGTTTATTGATACAGGGAATTCTGCAAATGATCGTCAAGAGAATTTTCAACAGGCAAAGGCCTTATGTAAAACATGACGACATATCAAAAGCAATAAAACCTCCGGATAGATTTTCCTTTCCCTCCGGCCATACAGCGGGGGCATTCACCGTTTCCTTTGTCCTTTATTACTATCACCCGTTCATCTCCATCCCTTTTTTCATTCTTTCAGGCCTGATTGCTTTTTCAAGGATGTACCTGGGGGTCCATTATCTTTCGGATATTCTCGCCGGTATAGTCCTTGGTTTTATCAGTTCAAGTCTTGGAATATATTTATCTCTTCTTATCAGCACCTGAATAGGGGTTCTTAGATGATTGATTATTCAAAACTCGAATCTATTGAGGATAGCCGCCTTATCAGGACAAGGGACAATATGTTTACAATGCAGCTTCGCGGCCGTTATATTCACAGTTATTATACCTGCAGAAAGGAGGCCGCCAGGCTTGTCGAAGATATTCTACTTCTAGACAGAAAAAATACCCTGGTCATTTTTTTTGGCGCCGGCTTGGGATATCAGGTAGATATCCTTGAAAAAGAGGGGTTTGACAACTTAATCATAATAGAAAGGGAAAAAGAGATCTATTCTATCTTCAATAAGATATATAAACCCGGTGAAAATTCCTTTGTTATATCTCCTGATGATGACCCATCCAGGCTGGACACCATTTTTACAATGCTTGAAATAGAAAATTTGAAAAATATTAAAACGGTTATACTCCGCGGGGCTTTTAATAAAGAATTATACCAGCCTTTTGAAGACAGGATTGAGAGATTGATGCGGGTCAAGCTTGGAGATTTTTCAACAAGACTGAAATTTGAAGAGATATGGCTTATCAATATAATAAAAAATATCAATAATTTAAAGTATTCGGGTTTCATCAGGCAGTTATTCGGCAGGGCCGGCAATATGCCGGTACTTGTCGTATCGGCGGGCCCCTCGCTTAAATCATCCCTTTGTGAAATTAATAAAATATCAGGCAGGTGTATTCTGATCGCTGTTGATACCGCTGTTTTACCCCTATTCGAATCCGGTATTATACCGGATTTCATCTATTCTCTTGACTCTCAAGTCCATAATTTAAATGATTTTTCAATGATAGGTCTTGATTATTTGAAGAGGACCAGGCTTATATACGATATAGTTGTTAATCCTGAACTTCCATATTATTTCAGGAAGCTGGCCACAGCCGGTCAAATTAATATGTTTGCCGCCAATACGGCCCACCTTGATTTTGATTTTAATGGTAATTCATACCTTATAAAGAACGAATTTGCCAGCTGGATCGAAACAGCAGGTTCCCTGCGGATCGGGGACATTGAAACCGGGGGATCGGTATCTACTTCGGCTTTTTACTTCGCTTATCAATTGGGCGGCAATCCCATTATTCTTTCCGGTCAGGACCTAGCCTATTCTTACATGTGCTCCCATTCGGTTTCAACATCTCATTTTTATAAAATCATCATGAACAGCTCACGCCTGAAGAGCATTCAGAGTATTTTTATCGATATACTTCTTTCACGACGATATGTCAAGGTACTTCCAGGACTTTTTTCCGATTTTGTATTACAGAATTTCAGAGGCTGGTTCGAGGAATCCGCAAAGAGCGTAATTAAATTCAACCCGGAAATTTCTCTTATCAATTCCAGTGCTTATGGCTCGCCGATTAAAAATTTTCATAACATCAGCCTTTCGGAATTATTTAATAAAAAAGATTATCCCGTCCTTGATAAAGAAAAACAATTCGGCGACTTGTTGATAGAACCGAATAAAATTGATAAAATTATATCGCGCCTGGTTCCGCTCTATGATTACATGAAATCTCTCAAGGCGGACCCGGACATATTTAAAATAATAAAAGATTCGGAATGGAAATTTATAAGTAAATTTTTTATGAGAGAAAACATGATTTATGAAAGATACGGTAATTTTGATCTTGATAATACCGAGCGAAAATTGTATAGATTTATAAAAGCGATAGAGGGCATTAATTATGGTAAATGAAAAGATAATGGATGAAATTGAAGAAAATATCTTTATAATATACGGTGAAAAACCAAGTTCTCATTCATATCTGATCAAGGGCTTGTATAAAAACGTACTTATCGATACGGGAACAAAAAATAATTTCAGCAGAATTGTGCAATCAGCGGCAAAGGTAGGCCTAAAGGCAAGCGATATTCATCTCGTGATCTGTACTCATGAGCATTATGATCACATCGGATGCATAAGTTTTTTCTATGAGACGGCCCTTCTTGCTGCTGACAGGTTCGCCGCTACAAAAATCGAACTTCAGGATGAATATGTGATCCATGCGGCTGTTCATGGCGAGGAAGCAATAAAGACACGTATTAATATATGGCTTGAAAACAGGATGTTGTTTGATTTCGGTAATTACAAACTCAAAGTGCTTCATACACCGGGGCATACTTCAGGCTGTATTTGTCTTTATGAACCCTTTCATCATTTAATGTTTACGGGCGATACGGTATTCAACGAGGGGGTGATTTCAAAAATATCGGACTCGGGAAGCTATGGAGATTACATAAATTCTCTTGAAAGGCTTAATACCTACAAGATTAAAAGGATATTTCCCGGCCATGGCAAAATCTCAAATAATCCCGGAAACTCGCTTCAGGAATCCATCAGGAACGCCAAAAAAAAACTCTCGGATTATACACAAAGCCTGGAGAATAAATAGATTAGTAAATCATGGGGTCTCCTCCCCAATATTGCATAATTGACTGTTTTATGTTAATATTGAAGTCGGAATGATTTTTAAACGATTTAATGATTTTTTAGAGAAGATTACAGGCAATAAAAACGATTTTTCGCTTGAATGCAGACTTTTTCACTTTGTCGTAATATTTGGTATTTTTATAGCAGTAATTGCAAATATCAATCATATTATTCTGAAAAATCATATTATGTCTGTTATAGTTCCCTCTGTTTTTTCACTTGCCTCCCTCGGAATTTATTATTTATCACGCTTCAGGAATAAATATGCCCTTTCCTTATGGATATATTTATCGTTACTTTTATTCGTTATGGCACCCTTGCTCTGGTTCTATAACGGAGGATCCATAGGCGGTTTTCAACATTATATGTTCCTTTTCTTCATAGGAATATGTTCTCTTTTAAAGGGGAAGGCAAGGCTAGTGACACTGGCCATTTTCATTCTGTTATACGCTTCGCTTATTACGCTGGAATTTTACCATCCGGAATTAATATCAGGATTTAAATTAAGGTTTAACATCTTTTTCGATATAGCTTTCAGCATGGCATGGAGTATTATAACTGTTGTTATTTTATTTATGGTTTATAGAAATGCTTATGAACAGGAAAAAAATAAGGCCAGTGAATATTCCATCGAACTTGAAAAAGAAAAAAATGTTTTAAATGTTAAATTTGAAAGGATGAACATGGAGCTTGATATGGCAAGGTCCATTCAAAGGCAGTTCATCGAAGTCAAAAGAAATATCCCGTACATTGATTTTATTTATTACCCTATGGCGAAACTTGGGGGCGATTTTCTTCATTTTTTCCGCTTCAGGTATTCGGATGAAATCGGAATATTTATCAGCGATGTCTCAGGACATGGCGTCCCCGGTGCGCTTATAACCGGTATGATATATTCCCATCTGCTGGAAATCGCGCCAAGGATCAAAGATCCCGCCCAGATCCTCTCTTCCCTGAACAATGTACTTATCGGCAATACGGGTAATAATTTCATTACGGCTATTTACGGTATTTATTATCCTATAAAAAGGGAGTTCGTTTATTCTAATGCCGGCCATAATTCTCCTTATGTAATCGACGGCAAAAGTTGTCATTTGCTGGATGAATCCGGCCGTTCTCTTCCCCTTGCCGTAATGAGCAATTCCGAACTTGAGGATATCGGGAAATCATATTCGATATCGAGTGTAAAATTTAACAAGGATTCCAAGGTCCTCCTTTATACCGATGGTTTAACCGAAGCGGTTAATATAAATAAGAAGGATGCCCCGGGTGATTCGCAGAATTATGAAACCATTTACTTTCCGGATTTCCTTGTTCAAATATCGAAGACGACCCCCCAGGAGTTTTTATACTCTTTGATGGAAAACCTTAAAATATTCCGCGGCGGGGTTGAATTTGACGACGATATTTGCGCCGTATGCATGGACATAAGGTGAAAAAGAAAATGTTTCGGAATATCATATTAAAATTATTCCAGGCAATTGCCGGAACTAAAGAGCGCTTTACTCTCGAACAAAGGCTGTTCCACGCTGTAATAGCCGCGGGGGTAATTTTAATACTGATTACAAATATAATCAATATCATAGTGGGCAATAATATCCTGACTACTATAATCCCTACGGCTTTCTCCATTGCGTCTGCCTTCTGTTATTATATCTCGCGTTTCAGGAATGAATATAAAATCTCCGTATTGCTGTTCCTGATATTGCTGCTTTTTATTATGACCCCCTTGCTCTGGTTCTCTCGCGGAGGTTCCGCAGGCGGTTTTCAATTTTTCATATTATTATTCAGCCTTGTCCTAAGTGCGATTACAAGGGGAAAAGCCGGAATT
This sequence comes from uncultured Spirochaetota bacterium, assembly GCA_963768055.1. Lineage (GTDB taxonomy): Bacteria > Spirochaetota > Brevinematia > Brevinematales > JAOACQ01 > CAVYGN01. The sequence continues at coordinate 1,337,289 of CAVYGN010000001.1, forward strand.
TATACTCTCATTCTTTATATCATAACAACGATAGTCATGCTTATGGTGGAATATTATCACCCCGAATTCGTAATTGGCTATGATTCTAGGTCGGACAGGTATTTCGATGTAGCCTCCGGCATGACTATATCCATGATTATGAGTGTGATATTGTTTATTGTCTATGTGAATGCTTACGACAGGGAAAAAAAGATGGCAGGGAAATACTCCGCCGAATTGGAAAAAGAAAGGAATTCCCTGAACGATAAATTTGAAACGATGAACCTGGAACTGAATATGGCAAGGTCCATTCAAAGGCAGTTCATAGGTATGAAGAAAAATATTCCTTATATCGATTATATTTATCATCCCATGGCCAAGCTCGGAGGTGATTTTCTTCATTTATTTACCTTCGGGAACACTGATGAAATCGGGATCTTCATCAGCGACGTTTCCGGGCATGGGGTGCCGGGCGCCCTTATAACCGGCATGATCTATTCCCATCTTCTTGAAATAACCCCCCGGACCAGGAATCCGGCACAGGTACTTAAGTCGTTAAACGGCGTCCTGTTCGGAAATACCGGCGGCAATTTTATAACTGCTATCTATGGAATATATATCCCGTCAAAGCGGGAATTTGTATATTCGAATGCGGGGCATAACACTCCTTATATAGTAAAGGACAGAAGTTGCTTTTTCATGGAAGATAAGGGACGTTCTCTTCCTCTCGCTGTCCTCTCCAATTCCGACCTGGAAGACATGAAAAAGCCTTACCGTTTATCCAGCACAAAGCTTGACAGCGGAACTAAAATTCTGCTTTATACAGACGGCCTGACCGATACGGTTAATATCCATAGTACGGACTATAATTCGGGGCAGGAGGATTTTGAAAACACTTACCTTCCGGAAATTATCTCCGAACTGATACCGATGACTCCCCAGGAATTCTTATATGCTCTGATGGAAAGGCTCAAGCTCTTCAGGGGAGGGGAGGAATTCGATGATGATATTTGTATGGTGTGTGTCGATATCAGGTGATTTGCCTGGAAAGGATTGATGTATATTACATTATCAATTATATCAAGGTGTAAGATTATTCATAGTTATAATTTGATACTACATTCTAACCGTTTTATAATAATCAGACCTTATCTGATATTAAGGAAAAATTCCCTGTTATGATGGAATAGGCAAATAATATGTTCAGTGATCTGGTCAAAATTCAGGACGATCTTCTTATAGCATTTTCATCTATCATCGTCTTAATACTTGCAGGAATAATAATAATGACTCTTCGTAATCTTTTCCTGCACCAGTCCATCGAAAGATCGTTAATGTCAAAGTTGAAGGCTAAGAAGTATAATGAAGTGATTGACCTTGCAAGAGAGTTCATGAACAATAAAAAATCACGGGGGAAAAGGACGGGCCTGTTCGTTTTATATTATCTCGCCCAGGCTTACGAATCCATCGATTCCCTTAATAACGCGTTAAAATACTTTACCGAAGCTTCGCTTCAGGCGCCTAATTATAAAAAATTGTATTCATCCATCCTCCTCCATATGGCGAAACTTTCCTCCAGGCTTGGAAAGCATAAGGACTCTCTTGCTAATTATATGATGTTACTGGAGAAAGACCCTGAAAATGTCGAAGCGATGTATGAAGTCGCCCTGGTCTATTACAGGAATAAAAGCCTTAAAAAAGCCAGGGAATGTCTTGAAAATGTACTGAAAAGGAGAAGCGGCATCATTGAGGCTAGAATTTTATACGGTAAAATATTATTCGATACCGGTATTTACCAGTCTGCCCTCAAACAGTTCAATCTTCTGGAGAAGTATGATCCGGCCAACTATGAAATAATTTATTACAAGGCAAAATGTTTCGAGAATATGAAAAAATATACTGAGGCTATAAAGGCCTATCAATTCATTCTCGGACATGAATGGAAGGGAGCTGTTTTGGACAGGGATACAAAGCCTCTTATTGAGGTAAGGGAACAATCCCAGATTTCAGTGATCAATCTTTACATAAAGATAAAAGATTATCATTCGGGAATTTATTATGTATCGGAATACCTTTCGCTTCCTTCATCCGAAGAAACAAAAACAGAGCTTATTTACCTTTACGCCAATCTGTTATGGAACACAGGCGAGGAATACCAGGCGTTGAAAAATTTCGAAAGGATATACATGATGAACGCCGGCTATAAGGATGTTGAAATCATGTACGAGCGTTATAAAAAAATACTTCCTCATTCCTACCTGAAATCGTATTTCACCTCAAATGAAGGGGGTGAAGGCAAGGATTTCGATTCAGTATGCAAAAAGATCCTTTCAAGGCACATTTTCAAGCTGATGTACAGGCATATCGATTATTATATCTACGAGAAGGGGGTATTTTACGTTGTTTTTTACAGGCACATCGAACCTATCCCTTTCAGTAAGCTTACGGATATCGAAATAATGCTGAACAGTTTTCAGACAAAGCCGCAGAATATTGAAATTTATTCACTTTCCGGTATTATGGATGACGCTGTAACGCATTACCTGCTGAAAAATTCCCGATTGATCGAGGGTGAGGAGTTTATCGGCACTATAAAAAAAGTGACCCAGCAGGCAAAATAATACGTCCATACAAAGCTTCAAACCGAATCGGATTGGAACCACAGATTCCACTGATGGCACAGATTAAAATTTTGGATGTTTCTGTGTAATCATAATCTAATTATTAATATCGAGTGTGAATTTTCACAAATATACAGTCACGGAGTTTTATTTATATATCAATCTTAATTAAGGGCCAGATAATGACTATCTCATCCGAATCTTAACAGCAATTGGTCTTGGGAGTATTTTAGGAGCTTATTTTCAAAACAGATTCCAATATAAGAAAGAATTAAAAAAGAAGAATATGAATGGAAACACACAAGATATGGTGCTATAGTAATTCAAATGCTAACAATTCTACAGTTTGATAAACATGGAACAAGATTTACAAGAAAGCATCGCCAAGATTTGAATACTATTGAAGATTTTGTTGATGAACTTAAAACAGAACTTTTACACGGGATTATATTTGCGAATGACCAAGTAATAACCACTATATCTGAGTTTATTAAGAAAAAAGACTACAACTCTTATATAAAGGCCGTTATTGCTAAACGAAAAGATTTATGGGGTAAAAAAACAAAAATTACAGAAGAAATATTAAAAGATATAATCTGAATTATTTTGCTTTATCAAGTACATAGTTCCGCAATTTTATTAATGAATAATTTCTTCGAAACTCTCTGTGAATTTATTTCATTTTGTAAAAAATTCTTAGTGTTCTTTGTTATGAGGACATAATTTCAGTTGTAATTTTATATGGATTTCACAGAAAACATCCGTGAAATCTGTGAAATCTGTGGTTACATTTATTTTTCAGATCCAAAATTCAATTGGGTTTCTATAATAAAAAGGATAGGCATTAAATTGAAATCCGATAATTTTTATAGTATACTTATTTTGAATAAACATTTCGGGGCTATAAATGCGGCACCTGATTTTAATAATCCTTGGAGTAATGCTATTTGCCTGTTGCACACCGGCAAAAAAACCGGAAACAACAGTAACATATCAAAAACGCCTGCTGGTCGCTGTCGGCGATATACAGAATCAGACGGACGATACAAATTACGATTCCATCCTGGATCCTCTTACCGGGAGTTTTATAGATGCGCTGCAAAAAACCGGATGTTTCCGGCTTGTCGAACGCCAGCGGCTAAAAAGCGTTTTGGAAGAATTGAAACTCGGAATGGCCGGATTGACCGATCCCTCGCAAAGCAAGGAGATTGGAAAACTCCTGGGAGTCGATGCGATCCTGTTAATAGATCTTACATCCGTCGTTTATGAAAATGACAAAAAAAGCGTAGGCAGCTTCATCGAACGCGGCAGCGAAACATTCAAGGTAATTTCGGATGCACGTCTTGTGGCAGTAGATACAGGAGAGATTTACGCTTCATCAAGCCATTCAGTCACATTGGAGAACTCATATGAAAAGGTCGGGAGTATTATGAACGGCCAGATGGCGGATAAGAAAGCCATGGTACAGGAAGCGATGCAGAAATCGGTTGAATTCCTGGCCCATGATATAAGCAGCCAGGTCCCTAGAAATTGATACGTCAACTATTCGGAATTACAAGTATCGCTTAGCAGAATACCGAATTCATCCCCTCCGATACGCGAAATAATATCATTTTCACGTACACTTTAATATCGCTTTTATCATTAGAGCACCTTCGATCCTACAATCAGCATAAAATGAGACAAAATAATAGTCAATAATAAAAAAACGGGAATTTAATTTATTAAAAAAATAAAAATTTGTAAAATGTTTGATTATTTATTAAATTAATTAAGGGTTTCAAGTACCCTGCAGGCGCAAACATATCTGCAGGCTACAATTTAGAATGCCGATAATATAAAGGGCGCTTCTAAAAACCTTCGGATAGGAAGCGCCCATAGGGCATGCATATAGAGTTAAGCAGAAGCATGTTATAACAAATGGTAATATTCTTGAGATATTAGAACTGCCCTAAAGAATTTTATTATGGAATATAAAGATGAGCTTCGGCAATATTGTAAGTCCGGTTAATACCGGTCAAAGTTTAACGGAATTTTTCGAAGAAATACCGTTTCCGGTACTGAGGATCTCCAGGGATGGCGTCATTTTAAAGGCTAACAAGGGCAGCTGGATCATATTATCATACTGGCAGAGGGATGAAGGGCAGGCTGTTCCTCCGGAATTTATGGAAATTCTGAATAAATCCATCCAAATTGAATCCAACAATGAAATAGAATTACAGATCGGATTTAAAATATTCTTACTTGCAATTGTATCCGTATCAAATAGCGGTTATATCGATCTTTTCGGTTTTGATATAACGCAAAGAAAACAGATCGAAAAAAAACTTCAGCTTAACGCTCAGGTTTTTGAATCCGCGACTGAAGCGATCATGATTACCGATACCGACCAGCGAATCCTGGATGTAAACAACGCATTCTGTAATATTACCGGCTATGAACGCGAAGAGATCCTGGGTGAAAATGCAAGAATTCTTCAGTCGGGAAAGCATAGTCCTGAATTTTATCAGGAATTATGGAATTCGGTCAATGAGAAGGGAAGCTGGCAGGGAGAGATATGGGACCGTAAGAAAAACGGGGATATTTATCCGAAATTGCTTACGATCAGTTCAGTGGTCAATGAAGAAGGCAAGGTCATAAGATATGTCGGATTGTTTTCGGATATCAGCGTTATGAAGGAATCGGAAGAAAAACTCTATCATATGGCTAACTTTGACGTTCTTACCGGTCTCGTTAACCGGAGATATTTCCAGGATCAGCTTGAAAAAAATCTGCAGCATGCAAGAAGATTGAAAGATCTGCTGGCCTTGATGTTTATAGACCTGGATGGTTTTAAACTTCTCAATGATAATTTCGGGCATCAAGCCGGAGATCAGACCCTACGCATCGTTTCCGAAAGGCTAGTGGGAAGTGTAAGGGACACGGATATTGTAGCCAGAATGGGGGGAGACGAATTTACTATAATACTTCCCTTTATCAAAAGCTCTCAAAATATTGTGACGATTGCCGAAAAAATCCTTAAACATATCATTCAGCCTTTAAAACTTAAAAACGCCGAACTTTTTATTAGCGCAAGTATCGGGATCGCGATTTTTCCCAACGATGCAAAAAGCGCCGAAGAATTGGTCCAGAATGCCGATGCCGCCCTATACAGGGCAAAGCAGATAGGAAAAAACCTTTACCAGTTTTTTTCTCCCGAAATGAATAAATATGTAAAAAACAGGTTGTCAATCCAGACAAAGCTGCGTCATGCCCTGGAGAAAAATCAATTCAGAATATATTATCAGCCTCAATACGATATTAAGAATAATTGCATTATAGGGATGGAATCCCTTTTACGGTGGAAAACGGGAAGCAACAATTTCATTGATCCCGATTATTTTATCCCAATTGCCGAAGAAACAGGCCTGATTAACGAAATCGGGGAGTTTGTCCTTCGTCATGCCTGTGAGCAGGGGAAAAAATGGCTGGATGAAGGACTTTTGCATATTCCAATATCCGTCAATATATCGGTTATCCAATTACGCCGTCCCGAATTTATAAAAAAAATAAAATCGATCATTAAAGAATCCGGTTTCCCTCCTGACAAACTTGAATTCGAGCTTACCGAAACGATCCTCATTGAAAATGTCGGAGATATTCAGAATAAGCTGGGAGAGCTTAAATTATTGGGATGCTCGATAGTAATCGACGACTTTGGGACAAAATATTCATCATTCTCTTATTTAAAGATCCTTCCGATAGATAAATTGAAGATCGATAGATCTTTTATTCAGGATATTACGGAGAACGCTAAAAGCGCGGATATTGTAAAGGCAATTATCGCCATGGGCCGAAACCTGAAATTGACGGTTATTACGGAAGGAGTTGAAACTCAGGAACAGATCGATTTTTTAAGGGAGAACGGATGTTTTTATATACAGGGTTTTTATTTCAGCAATCCTGTTCCTGCTCCGCAGATCCGCAATCTATTGCTTTGTGAAAAACGAACCGCCAAGGGAGGGTCTTAGCGATGAAAACCGAATTTAACCAGATTATCAACCCTGACTGGAATGAAATCGATCGCCTTTATAATGCGGCCAACGATTTTTTCTTTTCCTATTTTAATGCCGAATACACCGAAATGTTTACAATGATCACCTGCGAACTTGCTGAAAACAGCATAAAATACGGGGATTTTAAAAATAATATCAATAAAATTGAAATCAACGTCAAGATCATAGATAAAAGAATCTATATTTTAGTGAAGAACCCTGTAGGGGAATTTGCAAAGCCTTATCTCACGGAGCTTGATAAAACGATACAATGGGTGCGGGGTTTCCAGGACCCTTATGAGGCGTACATAGAAAGATTGAAGGAAATCTCAATGGAACCGTTCGATAACAATAAAAGCGGCCTCGGGTTAGTAAGAATTTCTTATGAAGGGCGCGCGACATTAGACTTCTTCATTAATGAAGAAAAAATATTGAACGTCTCCGCCGTTTCATTAATTAAGTAATTGATTTTGGGGGAATTATATGAGTTCGACAAACGAAACATTCACCAATGCCCAGCTACAGCTCGAAAGGTCTGAAGAAGGGAATTCCATTATCCTGCGCCTGCTCGGTAAGAGCATTTTACGCAATCCCAATGAATTTATAATGCCTGTCCTGCTGGAAACCGTCACGAAGGCGGCGGAGCAAAAAAAACGATTAATTATCGATTTCAGCGACCTGGTTTATATGAACTCTTCCACCCTTTCCCCCTTTATAAAAATCCTGGAGAAAATCAGGATAGGCGATGGAGAGATCACATTGCTGTATAAAAAGGCATTGAAATGGCAGGATATATCGTTCTCGGCTCTGGTAATTTTTCAAACTAATGATAAAAGAATAGAGATCAAGGGGGTTTAAAGTGGAAAATATTCCTAAAATATTTTCCGGTTTCCTTACTACAAAATCTGAAAAAGTTGAGATAGAAGCCCGATATGCGACTAAATATTCGGTTTTAATAGTTCTTAAGGAAAATATTAATATTGAAGAAATCGTTAATCTTGAACTGCAGGTTGAAAACAATCTTGTGCCGATAGGGCCATGCAGGATAATAATGGCAACAGAAAACAAGGGAAAAGTATTCCATATTCTGCCTTCAACAAATATCCACAATTTTGAGAAACTTTTCTACCGCTCGAAGATAGAGAACCTTGAAGCGGATTCCTTGAGCCTGCCTCTAATGATAGATTATAAAAATAAAATCAAGACCGAGTTTAAAGAATATGTTACAAATCTCACTTACGACCTCAGTATTTATACTTATTTACTGGGCCGGATGGATATAGCTTCCAGAGACGAACCGGCCGAAGTAAAAAATTATATTCAGCAGGTCCTCATAAACGGAATGGGGGCTAACCTAAGGGTCTATCTTGAAAATTCATTGTGGTCCCTTGAACAGATTGTTAAAAATTTCAGCGATGAAGAACATGAGCACCATGGTTTTTATTTCCGAAGGCAGCTCTGGTTCATGCTCCTCCAGGCCCCTATAATGGCAAGATCGAACCTTAAACCTCGAGGTTATAACGGGGATTCCGAGATGATGAGAATGATCTATCAAAACGATTACCTGGGTAACACGACATTCGGAAAAATACTTCATAAATTCTCTATGGATCAGCCCGCCGCCCAGTCGGTCCGCAACAGAAGGACTGAAATAGTAAAAAAGTATTATTCCGTCAGGCAAAACATTAAGGTCAATCCGGATGAAAAAATACGCATATTAACAGTCGCATGCGGTCCGGCGGTTGAAATAAGGGACATTTTAAAGTCAAAGGAAGATTGCGAGAGCCTGCATTTTTCCCTGCTCGACCAGGATGAAAAGGCCTTATCCGAAGCCGTTTCTTTAATCAATGTGGTTGAAAGGTCTTTTTTAACGAAAGTGTCCCTGGATATAATAAAAGAATCGGTCAGAATTATGCTCATTAATCCGGATTTTATAAACAGGTGGGGCAGTTTTCATTTTATCTATTCTATGGGCTTGTTCGATTATTTAACCGCCCCTGTTGCTTCCGCCGTCTTAAAAAAGTTATACGAATTGCTGACCCCTGGAGGCGAGATGGTGATAGGAAACCTGAATCCTTCAAACCCCAGCCGGCGTTTTATGGAATACTGGCATGACTGGAAAATTATATACCGGACTGAGGATGAGTTTTTAGAACTGGCGAATGAGATTCAAGGCGGGGAATGCAATATCGAATTTGATGAAACAAAAATACAAATGCTCTTATGCATCAAAAAAGGGAAATCAAATGAGTAATGGTAAAATCAAATTGAATTTACGGCGTTTTTTCTCCGACAGCCGCATCGAGCAACTGTCTTTAGAGGCGATTGAATCGGGCGATTTTCATTCCTACCAGACGGTCATAATGCATGACTGGCTCCAGACGCTTACAGCCCTGGCGGTCGTTCTTGTCCCCGCTTTCTTTCTGCTTGACGTCTTCATGATGCCTGAGAGCAGCTTCCTGCCTTTATTTGCCTTATACAGGGGCATTTCGGCTTTACTGGTAATAATCCAGGTGATTATAATTCGCAATACAAGGCCCGGACGCCTTTCATACTTTCATGGTTATTTTATTACCCTTCAGATAGGATTTATAATCAGCTTAATGACAAATAATCTGGGGGGATTCGACTCAAGCTATTATGCCGGCTTGAATCTAGTCATTATAGGGGTAAATTTATTGATGCCCTGGAAAGCCTACCATACCGGAATAAATTCCCTGATAATATTATTGATGTATATTTCAATAAATCTCCTGTCGCCCCACGTTTTTTCTACCCATTACCTAATCAATAATCTATCCTTCCTTGTTTCGACTTCTATTTTAGCGATCAGCATCAATTTTGTCCGTTATATTCTCATTAAGAAAGAATTCAACCTCCTCGTCGAATTAAAAAAGGCTAAAGACGCTCTATGGAGCGAGATCGAACTCGCGAAAAGAATTCAAATGGCGCTGCTTCCTCAGCTTAAACAGCTTACAGGTTTTCATGTAGCCGATATCATGATCCCGGCAAAAGATGTGGGCGGCGATTATTACGATATTATAGAAACCGAACGCGGCCAGAGATGGGTGGCGATCGGAGACGTTGCGGGACATGGCGTGGATTCGGGTCTTATAATGATGATGGCCCAGACGACGATAATGACACTGATCAAAGGGAACCGGGCCATGAAAATAACGGATATACTTAACGAAACCAATAATGTTTTAAGAGAGGATATCTCCAGGCTCGGTTCGAATCATTATATGACCCTTATGCTGTTGAACCTTGAAGACAATAAAATAACTGTTGCGGGCCATCATCAGGATCTTTTATTATATCATGCCAGAGAAAATAAAATCGAGGTGATCGAAACCAATGGAACATGGCTTGGAATTACCGATAATATAAGCGGCTATATGGAAATAAAAACTTTCAATATAAAAGAAGGCGATACTATACTTTTATTCACGGACGGGGCTACGGAAAGAATAAATGAAAACGGTGAAATGTACGGCCAGGAAAGGCTTATGGAAACATTCTGCAAATACGCCCCCCTGCCGGTTGAAAAAACGCTTGAACTCCTTCTTTCAGATATTCAGTCGTTTCAGATAGACCAGGAAGACGATATTACCCTTATTATATTAAAAAAGGAAACTTCCGGGGATGACAAAGCCAACCGGATGAGCATAAAAAAGAAACGGCCGGCTCGAAAAAGTCATAAATAAATGGAGGTGTCACGCATGACCAGTACTACTTGCGATCCTTTCGACCAGACAAAAGAGGTTTTATGAATATCTTTGAAGCGATAAGGGATGAAAGCATAGAAAAGGTAAAAGAAGCGATAGAAAACGGAGCTGACATCAACGAAAAAGATCCCGACGGCATGTCGGTATTAATGAAAATAATCGATTCAAATAATTTCGATAACCGCATTGAAGCCGTAAAACTGCTGATAGACAAGGGTGTTTTAATTAATGAAAAGAATCCGCTTGGGTGGACTGCCCTGGCTTTCGCTTCGAAAAACAATCTGCTGGAGATCGCCGAGCTGCTGATCATTAGCGGAGCCGATGTGAAAGCAAACGGTATTTATAACGGGGACGAGGGAAGCATTACCGGCAATATAGCGTTTCTCTGCGCCATTTATAACAGGAACGATGAAATGAAAAAACTGCTTAGCGATCATGGAGCAAAATAAAATTCTTACAATCCCTATTCCATCGGTGAAATAATCAGATTGACACAAAAAAAAGAGCTTGTTCTTGCAGAAAATAATTTAATTAACTATAATATTACCGTTATTTATAGCAAATACGCTTTAGCATCATGATTTGACGAAAAATATTTCAATCGGACAAAAATTAAATAAATAGTAATTAATAAATGATTTTGTTGAAGGGGGTTGTATATAAAAAAGGGGGATGTTTCCTATGTCGTTAAAGCAGATCATACCGTTCCTTATCCTAGGGCTTTTCTTCAGTTGCGGCCCCAGTAAAAGCGATACTGTTTTAAACAGTCTGACCAACAAGGACAAAGCCACGATATTGAACAAAAAAGGCGTATCGATGTACAAAACTATGGTGGATAACGGCGACCTGAAAAGCGCGCCGGACGTGAAAAACATTTTCCAGCAGGCGCTGGAATTTGATCCGAAGAACAGCGACTCGCTTTCGTATATTGCAAAAGTAGATAAGTTTGTCAGCAGTTTCATCGACAAATATATCAACGCCGCTAAAGCAAATATGAACAAGAAGAAAAGAACGGATGCCGACGATTACGCTCTTTGCACCACTCTTCAAAAAGCAGGGACAATAGATCCGAACAACAAGGATTTAATCGTCTTAAAGGATAGTTCAAAAGATATCCGTGAAAAATTCGCGAAAAAAATGCAGTCTTCCGGAGACGCCGCCCTTACCGCCTCGAAAACTTCAAAAAACAAGGATGCCCAGGAAAAGCAGGTGTTCAAGGCTATTCAGTTTTATAATATGGGCCTGGCCGCCTCCACCGGGCAGGATTCGTCTCTTAATTCCAAAAAGTCCGAAGCCGTGGGCATTATTTCAACCAAAATCGATTCCATGTTAAGCGATGCAAGAGCTCTGGTAAACTCTAAAAAATACAAGGACGCGGATGCGCTCGCCAGGAAAATCGTTCCCTACAATCTTGCCGCCGACCATAAATATGACGACCAGATAAAAAAACTTCAATACGATATCAATTTTGCTTGGGCAGGCCAGCTTTTCGATTCCGGAAAGCTGGATGCCGCTTCCGATAAAATAGATGCGGCTGTACGCTACAACAAAACGGACGAGGCTGTCGCCCTCCAGGCCAAGATTCAGGAAAAAAAGGATAAAGCGGATATCGCCGCCTCCTTCCCCGCATGGGTGGAAAATATCGACGAACTCATATCCCGGATGGATTTTTATACCGCTACGCAGAAAATCAATTATATAGAGGCCAGGTTAAAGGACGAGCCGAGAAAGGCGCAGCTTGAGGCAAGGAAAAAAAGGATGCTTGGCCAGGTTGAAACTCTTTATAAAACGGCAGTCGATAATTTCGTTAATGAGAATTATGACGATGCCGTTAGCCAGTTCCAAGGCGTTCTGGCGGTCTCGCCGGGTTATAAGGATTCCGACAATTACCTGCAGGAAGCCAAATCCAAGGAAAAGATCCTGAAATCTTATTAAAGGAAGATATATATGTCTGAAAAACAACAAATCTGGTTATTCCTTATATTAGATATAACTGTTTATACCATTTTAATAATCTGGCTGTTTCTGCCTCTTATTTTCCCGGCTTCACCAATAAAACTTCAACTGATGAAACTTACATCTAACCCCATCATGTTTAAGGAAGCGACAGGACTTTCAGGTTTGGCCTTTTATTACGCGTCGTTTCTCATTTATCTTATTCCTTTAGCGTTAATATATAAAATATTCTCGATCTTTTTAAAGGAAAAATATCAGGTCTTTTTCAATCCTTTCAATTATTTCTCGTTTCTGATCAATTTTATCCTTTCGGGGCTGGTCCTTGCTTACATTGTCATTTTTATTATGAACAACGCGGGCAGTCTCCAATATTTGAAAACATTCGATATTTTTACGGATATTATCATTGCCGTATTGATTGCTTTCAGCATTCTTCAGCCCTTCCACACGATCGATAAATTCAGGGGGTTATCGGCTTCTTACCGCAAATACCTGGAATTGACGCTTGCATACTCCGATAAGAAAGACAGCAGAGAGCTTCCCAAACAAATGAACGGAGTCGGAATTCTGCCTAAACTCTTCGTATCTTTTATCGTAGCAATCGCAATGATCATTATTTTCTTAAGCGTTATCCTTTTAGCCGGTTTCAAGAACACCATCCAGGAATCCGTAATAGCGACCGGTTCGATGCTTGCGGACCAGAGCGTAAGTTATATCAAGGATAATCTCAGCAAGGAAAAATTGTTCTTTATCAATTCCTACCTTAAAAAGGAGGCGATAAAAAACAAGGATTCGGCGCTGGCCTTCGATTCCCTGTCCTGGTATAACGAGGATCCTAAACTGGGCAAGTACAATATTAAGCTTTCCACCGATGACAGGCTCGTCGGAAAAGAGATATCCCCGGAATATGAGTCGATTGAAGATCCTACGCCGAGTTATGATAAAATCAGCCAGACTTTCAACATCGTTGCGCCGATAAAAGTGAGCACCAAAAAAATCGGGTTTTCCGTCGTGCAATACAAGGAATCTGAAATATATAAAACATATTATAAAACCCAGCTGAGTGTCGCATTTTTTGCACTAATGATTATTTATCTCGCGGTGATAATGGTCTATTTTATCGGAAGCAACATCGTCCTGCCGATAATACTTCTGCAGTACGGGGTAAAAAGGATAGGATCGACTCTTTCCGCTATGATTAGAGGTACGGAAAAGGTCCAGGTTGCGGCCCTTCAATATGATAACCAGGTAAAAACCAAAGACGAGATACAGGCATTATCCTATGAGGTCAACAGCATGGTAACGGTCATAAAAGGAATCATTCCGTATATTTCAGCCTCGACGCTCCAGCATTCGGACAGGGGAGAAATAACATCCGTGATCAAGCATCTCACTTTCCTTTTTACAGATATCCGAGGTTTCACGAGCATGAGCGAAGGCAAATCCCCTGATGAAGTCGTCCAGATCCTTAATCATTATCTCGACCTGCAGACACAGATCATACTTGACAACTTCGGCGACATAGATAAATTTGTCGGCGATGAGGTGATGGCGGTTTTCGACGGGGAAGAAAAGGAAAAAAATGCCGCAAAGGCATGCCTGGCTATCATCCTGGCTATGCAGGAGGAAAAGGAAAAAAGGGAGGCGGAAAAACTGCCCGTTGTAGATATCGGCATCGGCATCAATTCGGGCGAAGCGGTCTTCGGAAGCATGGGGGCTCGCGAAAGAATGGACTTTACCTGCATCGGCGACAATGTCAATCTGGCGGCCAGGCTCGAAGGGGCTAACAAAGCCTATAAATCCAAGTGCCTTGTAACGGAAAGCGTTTATATAAAGATAAAAGACGATTTTCTGTGCCGCGAGATCGATTTTATGACCGTCAAAGGCAAGAAGGAGCCTGTAAGGATTTTTGAAATTCTCCATGAAACAGGCGCTCACGATAAAAAATACGGGGAATTAATAGAACATTTTGAAAAGGGGCTGCGGCTCTATCGCGAGGCTAAATGGGACGAGGCTCTTTCGGTCTTCAAGAACCTGATTACTAAATACCAGGACGGCCCGAGCACCGTATTTTCTGACCGCTGCCTTATTTTCAAGAAAAACCCGCCGCCTGCGGATTGGGACGGGGTCTTCAGCCTGGAAACAAAATAAGATTCAATTTAATCCGCCTCGACTTTGACGACCCCCTCTTTTTTCAGGGCTTCTTCGATCGTGTTTTCACAGTGATGGCATGTCATTCCCTCGATTTTAAAAATCTTACGGATATTCATTAATTAACTCCTTTTTTCATAATTTTTACCGAGTTTAATTCTCTTAGGCGAGAGAGAATTGGTTACAACCCTCAAAAACAAAACTTCCGTTCTGGTTAAGAGTGGCTCCAATAACTGCGGAACCTGTCTTTTCTCGACAGGTATGCTTTCACCAGTCACCACGATTTCATCGAAAGATTTGACCAGCCGAGCCGATCAAGTTTAATATTATAAGAGGATAATTAAGATGAATAACGTTAAACGGCTTATATTGCTTATTTCAATAATGGCCGGAGTATCTGTTACGGTTACAGTTTTAACCGTATTCATTCTTTATAACGCATCTTTGAACGAAGATAAAAAAAGCTTGTGGGAACTTGCCGTCAGCCAGGCTTATCTGATAGAATCCATGTTGTTTTTTCTTATTGTTCCGGGAGCTTTTCTCTTCATGAAAATCACGAACCCTATGATAAGAAAAATTAATGATACAAATATAATGCTTGAAGATGAGATTGAAAAGCGAAAAGGCACACAGGAAGAGCTTGATAAAACCCTTTCCGAATTAAGGCGTTCGAATAAGGACCTTGAACAGTTCGCCTACATCGCTTCGCATGACCTCCAGGAACCGATGAGAATGGTCTCAAGCTATACGAAACTGCTATCGGACAGGTACAGGGGAAAACTCGATAACGACACAAAGCAATTTATGGATTTTGCAATAGACGGCGCAAACAGGATGCAGGAACTCATGAGCGGCCTCCTGACATATTCAAGGGTTGAAACAAGGAATCGCGTTCTTGTCAAAATCGACTGCAATAATATCATGGATCAGGTAAAAAAGAACCTCGCCATTATGATAGAAGAATCGAACGCTGAAATCTCCTCCGGGGACCTTCCGGAAATCTACTATGACGGCGTACAGCTTTTGCAGCTTTTGCAGAACCTTATATGCAACGCGATAAAATACCATAGCAGCGAACCTCCGAAAGTATATGTATCGGCAATTGAAGGAAATAATGAATGGACATTCTCAGTGAGGGACAACGGGATAGGAATAGACCCCCGGCATTTCGAAAAAATATTCATAATTTTCCAGAGGCTTCACAGGCAGGATGAATACCAGGGAACAGGGATCGGCCTTTCAATATGCAAAAAGATTGCTGAACGCTTCGGCGGGCGCATCTGGGTTGAATCTGAGCCCGGTAAAGGTTCGATATTCTATTTTACTATTCCAAAAGTAAACGCTGCTGAAATCATTCCTCCGCCTCCGGATGTTTTAAAAATGCTATATGATATGTCGAAAAGATGCGATATCACGGGCATCAGAAAATATATAGAAAAGAATGAATCCGCCAACCCTGAATTTCTGCCCTTTTTCTCAATTCTGAAACCTCTTGCAAAAAATATCGATTTTAAACAAATTCAGGAATTGATCTCAAGATATTTTCAACGATGAAGCCGCCCATAAAATCCATTTTCACTATGGCGGCGGTTATTTCTCCGCTCACATCAGTGTATAAGATTTTTAATTAAAACATAGAAAACGGCGGATAATCCGGCTGAACATGGCATCGTTAATATCCAGGCCCATCCGATTTTCCCGGCAACCTGCCACCTCACAGCCGTAAAACGGTGAAGGGTGCCGATACCCATTATCGACCCCGTAATTGTCTGCGTGGTGCTGACCGGGATCCCGAGAAGCGTCGAGGTAAAAAGGGATATAGCGGCGCCCACTTCTGCGCAAAAGCCGTCGACGGGGCGGAGCTTCACGACTTTCTGCCCCATTGTTTTAACGATCCTCCATCCTCCGAATAATGTGCCCAGGCTTATGGAAAGGTTGCAGACAATGACTATCCACAATGGAATGTAGAATTTTCCGCCCAGCATGCCGGCGCTGAAAAGAAGCCCGGCAATTATTCCCATTGTTTTTTGCGCGTCATTGCCTCCATGCCCGATACTGTAAAGTGCCGCTGAAAACAGCTGTCCTCTGCGGAAAAAATTATCGACCTTCAGAGGATTCGTTTTTCTGAAAATCCAATAAACCACTATACCTATTACTATTCCCATTACCATACCGAAAACAGGAGAGATGAATATGAATATTACTGTTTTTATTATTCCCCCCCATATAAGCGGGTGAAACGAACCTGTTTTTATAACCGCCGAGCCGATCAAACTTCCAATCAGCGCATGAGAAGAACTTGACGGTATCCCCATATACCATGTTATGAGGTTCCAGATGATCGCTCCAAGAAGAGTGGCGAAGACAAGATTAGAGTCGACGATCGAAATGTCGATAATACCCTTGCCTATAGTGCCTGCTACGCTTACCCCGAAAAAAAGAAAAGCTATAAAATTAAAAACAGCCGCCCAGATGACGGCATACTTCGGGGATAAGACCCTTGTCGAAACAATTGTGGCTACCGAATTGGCGGAATCATGAAACCCGTTAATGAAATCAAAGACAAGGGCCAGGCACACAAGAAACAAAACATAGAATTCCATTACTATCCCTGCTTAACAAGTATAGTCTCGATAACATTCGCCACGTCTTCGCATATGTCGAGGACAGTTTCCATTCCTTCGAATATCTCTTTCGATTTAATAAAAAATATCGGTTCCGGATTGCTATCCAGCAGTTTGCCGACAAGAGCGTCTTTCAACTGGTCTCCAAGATTTTCAAGCTTGTTGACCTCGATGCAGCTATCCATAATCGGCCTCACATTTTTCGGCTTTCTCAGGCAGTTCAACCCCTTTTCTATTGCCGTTATCGCCTGTTCGATATATTCGGCAAAAAGCATGAGGCTCGGGTCGATTTCATTAATCTTGTAAAGATTTATCCTTTTTGATATGGAATATATCATATCGACAATATTATCAAGTTCCTGAGCAAGCTGGTGTATGTCTTCCCTGTCAAAAGGCGTTATAAAGGTACGGTTAAGAAGCTCTATGATATCATGGGTATTCACATCGCATTCGTGCTCAAAATCATGCATTTTGAGCACGCTGACGTCGTTAAAATTACTGTTCCCGATCTGCTCTTTGAAATAAATCGATGCGTTGTAAATTGCTTTTGCCTGCTTATCGAAAAGGTCGAAAAACTTTTCTTCCTTAGGAAAGAACCCGAAAGCCATAATATTCCCTCACAGGATAAATTTCATTAAGACCTAATATATTAAAAAGGCCCCGCTAAATCTTCAACAATCCGATCGAAAGACTTTGATGAAGTTTCATTTTTTCACCCTCCGGGTGAACCTTAGTTATTTAACGGATTCAGGTATTGCTTTATTCTACATAATTTTACACATGTTGACATTTATAAAAAAATAAAATAATATATATTGATTTCCGGGTATTGAGGGTTTTATCCTTTATAAGGAGAAATAGTATGGTCGGAAAAATTACTCTGGGTGTTTTACTTGGCGCTTTAGTCTTATGTTATGCCGGTTGTGCCGGGAGCGGGGCAGGCAAACCTGAAAATTCAAAGAAGAACCTGAACCTTGCTTTGAATAAAAAAGCCGTAGCCTCCTCCTTCGAATCGGCGAACCAGTACAGCGACAACAAAGACCTTGTCGCCGCTAATGCCGTGGATGGAGACCCTACAACCCGCTGGGGTTCGGATTGGAGACGTGATCATGATCCGAACGTCGCCTGGATATACGTCGACCTCGGCGCCAGCATGCCCTTCCGGGAAGTTAAAATCAAATGGGAACCTTCAAAAGCCCTTGATTATAATATTGAAACTTCGGACGACGCCAAAGCCTGGACTGTCGTTAAAGCAGTGACCGGCAATGTTTCCGCGGATAACGATATAATCCTGGATAAGCCAGTTACAGCCCGTTATGTTAAGATAAATTGCATAAAGCGTTCAACGCAGTACGGGTATTCGATATATGAAATCGGGATTTACCTTGAAAAAAATAGCGGGGAAGCTTTCGGACAGGTTCAAATTTCTCAAAGTCAAGTAAAATATAAGAACGGGAAATTTTTAGGCAATGTCCTCGATATGGGTTCTACACCGCTTAAATTCGGCGCTTACTGGAACCAGGTAACCCCGGAAAATAAGGGGAAATGGGGCGAGGTCGAAGCCAGCCCGAATAATTACCTCTGGGACTATGTTGACAACGCTTATAATTATGCAAAATCGAGCGGCATTCTTTTCAAGATGCATAATCTTATCTGGGGGCAGCAGCAGCCTGCATGGATCTATTCACTTTCAGCCACCAATCAAACTCTTGCGATAATAGCCTGGATCTCGAATGTCGGCGCGAGATATTCCAATATGGATTTCATCGATGTCGTTAACGAACCCATCAATACGCCTCCCGCATATGACAGTGCTATGGGCGGAAGCGGTTCGACAGGCTGGGACTGGGTCGTCTTTGCTTACAGGCAGGCAAGGAAGTATTGCAAGGGAAAACTGCTTATCAATGAGTACAACGTTGAAAACAACATCTCCGCATGCGCCAGATATACAAACATAATAACGATCCTTAAATCAAGTAATTTGATTGATGGAATAGGAATTGAGTGCCATAACTTCAGCCTCGGCGGCGATTTAACAAGCACATTATCCAATTGTCTGGGCATGATGGCGGCTACCGGCCTGCCTATCTATGTTTCGGAGATGGACCTGAGCGGCGCTACAGACGATTTCCAGCTGTCGCTATACAAGACATATTTCCCAATTTTGTGGAATTACAAGGACATAAAGGGCATTACCCTGTGGGGATATGTTCAGGGCAAGATGTGGGAAAAAGACGAGTGGCTTATGTCTCCCGAAGGATCGGAACGCCCCGCTCTTACCTGGATTACGAATTACGCAATGACCGAATAGTATCTTTTAAAAGTATTTGGGGCTAGCTGGAGTCGAACAAATTTACGCCAGGAAACCTGTTAGGCTATCCCTTTAGCGCCCCTTCAATTACTTTCGTTATGATCAGTCTGGATGTCAGAATAAAGACTATCAAAAGCGGCAGTACGGCAATTACCGTCGCCACCATCGAGTCTCCCTCGAATGTGTTCATGGTCTTCAGTGTCGTCAGCGCGACTGGCATGGTATAAGTTTTTCCAGAGGAAAATATAACAAGCGGCGCCAGGTAACTGTTCCAGCTTCCCAGGAAGGTGATGATCCCGAATGAACCGATCACCGGGGCGATCAGCGGGAATACTATCTGCCAGTATATCGAAAACTCGTTTCCGCCGTCGACCCTGGCGGCGTCGACCAGGTCGATCGGTATGGACGCCTGGATGAACTGCCGCATCATGAATATCCCGAACGCGTTAGCTATGCCGGGTACATATATCGCTTTCGCGGTGTTTATCCACCCGAACGCCCTCATCATTAAGTAGTAAGGGACAAGGCCTAAAAGGGGTGGTATCATAAGTGAAAAAAGCATAAAACCGAACATCGCATTCTTGCCCTTGAAATTATACATTGCAAACCCGTATCCCCCGAGGGAGCAGAAAAATATCGAAAGGAGCGTGACCATGGAAGCTATATACACGCTGTTCCACATGTTTCTCCAGTAAGGGGTTTTAGAAAGAAGAATATGGTAATTGGCCAGGAATTGATCAACAAAGTTATGGCCTATTGTCATAGGGGGCGGATATACGAATATTTTGTCCCTCGAAAGCCCCGATACGACAATCATATACCAGAAGGGGAAGAAGGTAATTAACGCCCAGATGATAAGCGGAAGGTACAATATGAAATATTTAAGGATTACCGTGACAGGATTCGGTTTAACCTTCAGGCTGAATCCCTTATCCTTCGCTAAAACCCTTGCCTCTATAGTATTTTTATCAGCCATAATTAATTAACTCCTTTGTTATTTTTCAGTTAAAAATCTATTGTTGATCACCGAAAGGATTGCCATCAATGCGAACATGATGTATGACAGGGCTGCGCCTGAGCCGAAGCTCCTGTACATGAAGGCCTGTTGGTAAAGATATACTGCCATAGTGACTCCCTGGTTATAAAAAACAGCGGTCGCTTGAGGATTGGCGCCTCCAAGCAGGGCCATAGGCACGTCGAAAAGCTGAACCTGGCCGATTATGGTAAGCGTTGTTGCAAAAAAGATTATAGGCCTTAAAAGAGGAAGAGTGATCCTGAAAAATACCTGCCACCAGCTTGCTCCGTCAATCCTGGCTGCTTCGTAAAGATTATCCGGTATCGCCTGAAGGCCTGCAAGGTAGATGATGGAATTCCATCCGGTCCATTGCCAGATGGAAACCAGGGAGACGCTTAACCAGGTGAAGGATTTCAGCCAGAATACCGGGTGCTCGATGGGAAAGAGATTATGGGGACCGACAATCTTGATATCGTCAAGAAACTGTAAGAACCCGTTCAATATTCCTGTCCTTTCGCTGTAGAATACGCTGAAGATAACACTTACCGCGATAGCCGATGTTATGTAAGGCATGAAAAGGACGCCCCTGAAGAAATCCTTGAATTTAACAAATCCCTGGTTCAAAATAAAAGCGAAGAACAGGGCGATTGCATGCTGGGGAAGCGCTGTAAAAATGGCTATGCCGAAGGTGTTGACGAAGGATGTCCAGAAAAGGCTGTCTTTCGGAGCCATGTAGATCAGGTGAAAATTCTTGGCCTGGTCGTACCAGAATACATGAAATTCGTCGAAGCCGACCAGGTTTATATAATTTGTCAATCCTACAAAGGTCATAGGCTGGTTGCCGACGCCGTTCCACCGGGATATGCTTAATATAAATGAATATATAACCGGAAATGTCGAGAAGATCAGGAATGATATAAAAAAAGGAGCAATAAAGACGTAAGGTGTCGCTTTTCTGGAGAATGCGCTCCAGCCGCCGCTTCTAAGAACAGCCTGGTTTTTCTGTGCCATTTTAATGTCCTCCGAGTAAATATTAAAGGAGGTTTGCGGGTTTTAAGCCCGCAAACCTCAGGTGAATATTATTCAAACCAAAATTACTGGCTCATCTTTGTAGTGAGATCTTTCTGCGCTGTTGCAAGAGCGGTATTAAGATCTTTCTTGCCGTCAAGGTAATCATACACAGCCGAAGCTATTACACCGGCAGCTATGCTGTCCTTGGGATTGACGTATACTTCGGGAATGGCCTTTGCAACTTCGATCCAGATCAATTTGGCTTTCTGTCCGCCCAGGAAGCTTACGCCGGTTGACATCGAAGGGTCGGTCCATGAAGGTTTATAAGAAGGAAAATCATGAGCCTTGTCGAAAGCTGCGAGCTGCGATTTTACCTGGGTTGCAGCAAATTTGATAAATTCCCAGGCTGCGGATTTGTTGACGTCGGGTATCTGCGAGGGTATTGTAAGGAAGGTTCCGCCGTCGGACATCATCATGGGTTTCTCGCCTTTTGCCAAAGCAGGCAGCAGTCCTATCCTGTAATTGCCCTTCTGGTCAGGGGCCCACTGCTCTTCAAGATAAGACGTAGTCCATGCTCCTCCGGGTATGAAAGCGGCTGTCCCTGAAGCCCACATTGCGAACCATTCGTTGGACCAGTCGTTTAGTTTCGCGTCAAGGCCGGCGTCTCTGAATTTTTTGGCCCACATAAATGCGTTCCTGATCCTGGGAGTGTCAAGGGCCGGCTGGCCGGATTTATCGAAATATCTCTGTTTATCGGAGAAGAAGATCATTTTGAATATTAGATATGCATGAGAAACGAGCCAGTGATCGACTTTACCGTCTTTTTGAGAATCAAATGTAAGTTTTTTACCCGCGTTTAAAAGATCATCCATTGTCTTGATGCTTTTTTCATAATTGATCTTTTTCAGGTCCCATGTCGGTTTATAAAGAAACGCTGTTGCAGGCCCGATATCGACCGGGAAGGCGAACAGTTCCGTAGGGCTGGTGGAACCCTGCGCCCAGCTGTAACCAGGTTCATCCTTTTTAAATTCGCCGGCATTATAGGGGGCTTTTAGAAGGTTATCAAAACCTCCGCCCGCGCCCAGTTCCGATACATAAACGTAATCGATAGCTGCGACGTCCGGGGCTCCCTGGCCTGCAGCTATTACAGTAATAAGGTTGTTATGATGGTCATTATACCCAAGTTTCTTGATCTCGACGGAGATATTGGGGTATTTAGCCTGGAAATCCGGTAAAAATGCCGAAAAAGCGACATCGAGCTGGGGGAAAACGGCTACTACTATGCTGACTTTCTCGTTGTTATACGGTTTTGGCGCCGTATAAGAAACACTAATGGAAGAAAGTATAGCAGCCAGAGTAAACACTGCTAAAAGACTGAATTTTATCATATTACCTCTCCTCATATAAATTTTCAAACTTTATTCAAACACTGCATTATGCGGTAAAAACCGGTTTAAGTTTAAACCCTATTATAATGATCCTCCTGTCATATTATCCAAATTTTCCTTTTTAGCCCGTCGGCCATTGCCAATCTATTCTGTTCGATCTCAAAGCCAAAAATACTGAATAAACAGTTCTCTAACTTGACCAATTATCTTTATTACTTTACTGCGCTTTCAATACGACGACATTGTCTATGGTAACCGATTTTGTGGAAAGACCAACGTTGAAATCCAACCGGGCTTTGTCATCCGTATAAGTGGGCATGGTAAATGTAAAGGAATAGGTTTTCATTTCTTTTGTCAGATTGAAAATCTGATCGCCTGAATACGCCATCCAGGGGGGGCCCACAAGGCCGATCCTGCAAACAATAGTCCTGGGCTCTTCAGCGCTGGCGTCAAAACTAACCGTGTATGTTTTCCCTTTTTCTATCAGTAGCGGCAGCTGTGATAACTGAACTCCATAAGTCTGATTTCCGGGCGAAAATATCTTGACCTTGCAGCCTTCATTAACAATGTCGGCTTCACCATTGCCGTTCGCACCGACAAGTACATGCCAATAGCCGATGTTCGAGAGATCCTCGATCAGACTCATTGAAACCCTGTCGTAGTTGGGAAATTTCTTGATTTCACTCAAATCAAAAGTCCCGTTTTTAATGAGATTACCCTTAATCTCACTACTCGCAACCACTTTTTTCGCAGGTTTATCCGACTTTACAGCACCGTCTTTCATGGTTGATCCGGTACACGCGGCGTATAAACTGATCGCCAGGATAACTGATACCATCAAACCTAAGTTCTTGAATGTCTTCATCATATCCTCCTAAATATAAATTTGTATTTCAATAATATAGCTTTATTCGGAATTTTTCCCCCTACTCCGACAAAGATCTTGAGTCATCTTATCTTACCGAGGATAATAACAAATAACTCTTGCAATACCGCAAACACATCAAAATCCATTGTAAGCCGTGATTTCGACTTTCACCCATAGGTGCCCCTACATATTCTTTTACTTATAATGAATTATACCATCTGGGAAATACGGGATAAATGTTGTACAATCAAGCCCGGCATAACGCCGGGCATTATTTCAATTTTTATAGGAGGCTGTTATTTACGATTATTTTTTCACCACTTTGACAGAATAATTAGAGATTATAGTTTCTCCGGAGCCGATAGCTACCTCTGTCCCGAGTTCAACAGTACAGACATAATCCTTCGGGTCAATAATCTTCTTATCAAAGAGGTATTTGAAGTAGGGGGTAAAGTCGAATCCGGACGATTTGTTTATCTTTGTCCTGGGCAGAAAAGCGGCATAAATCCAGTAATGGTCTGAACCCCCGGCGGTCGGGTAAAGATAAAAATCAAAAGTTGTACCGTTGGCGTTTATTGAACCCACAGGGGACATACCCCAGGGAATGTTGTTTGTACTGTCCAGCCATACCATGATCTCGCAGGTAATATCTTTGGATGTGAATTTTGAAGGGGAACTGGTGTTGGAGATAACCCAGAGATCGTATGCTATGTCATAACTCAAGTAGTTAGAAACAGGCGCCTCTGTCTGGGAAATATCAAATGTCGAAATTATTTTTTTATCTCCTGCCCTGAAAGGGAATTCCTTCGGGTGGTCTGCCGAAGGCGCCCATGGGCTGTCGCCGACAGATATCTCGGGGTATGTCAGTGTAGTGGTAGTATTGACATTATTCCAATACCATGCCCAGCCGAAGAAGTATGCTCCGTTTGTTCCTTCATAGATATACTGGTAGTGCGGATCGGGAGCAACGCTTATATTCCATCCATTATTCTGGACAGTGTACCGGCCAGAGACCTTAAAAGACGCGTTATTGACATACGAGAAATTTGTGACACCTGTGGGAAGTACGGGGGGGGCAAGTGTAATGTTTGATGCAGAAGCGGATGAAGCCGAGGTGTCCGCAACAAGCGCTTCGGGCTTTGGGCCTACGCTTTCCATTACAGATGGCCTGGTAATATAAACTGTTGTTTTATCTTTACCTACGCTGATCTCAAAACGGGCGTTCGGATCGGTACCGGCAGCTATGAAAGTGTAGGAATATGTCTTCCAATCCGTTGTTATGTCGATGTGTTTTTCGGATGAGTAAGCGGTCCAGGGAGCTCCAACTTTGCTGATTTTTGAGACTATAGATCTGGGTGCATCAGCCTTCAAGTCAAAAGAAACCGTATACTTTTTACCCAGTTTCATATTGATGGGAATCTGAAGGAGTTGAATTGCATAGACTTCTTTTCCGGGGTTTGATATTTCTATTTTAACAATGCCATTATCCACAGAGCATTCCGCTGCTCCGCCAGCTCCACCGCCTCCTACCATCAACTGCCAGTAACCATTCTTTGCAACATCATTAATAAGTTCCTGGGTTGGGCTGTCGTAATGACTGTACTTTTTAATAGTTTTCATCTGGAAATTACAATTCTTGAGTAACTCTAATCCCAGATTTTCACTTTTTGTCTCACAAGAAGAAAATAAAGTCATACCTGCGAGAATCATTAAAACAACCAGAAAATTAACCATTTTCATAATTTCATCCTCCATAATAATTTTCCTTATGAAAAGGAACTGTTTTATTATAAGACTAAAGAGGATACAATTGAAGAGCCATGAGTATGGATTTTAGACAATCCCCAGGTATGGTATGTTTATTTCTGTCTGCCGGAAAAATTGCCGAGTAAAGAAAAGACGAAAGACTGGTATCCCAGGCTCTCGAGTTGGTAATTTTCCAGGAATTGGATCATTCCCACCTTATTGTTCGCGCCGATTTTGCTATAAATAAGACTCATGTGGCCTTTAACGGTGCTTTCAGTAATGAAGAGCTGTTCTGCTATTTCTTTGATTTTTTTTCCCTGTAGGGTGAGCAGCATTACTTCTTCCTCACGCCTGGTGATATGATACTTTTGATAAAATTCAGGGTCGGGATAAATGGCTGATATCATCAGGGGTTTTACATCTATAGCATTCCAGCGAAAACCTTCAAATTCTCCGGATTCATTGTTTATAGGCGCTATATGGATGAGCATGGTAGTGGCCACAGCGTTTTTAACCCTGATACGGAATTCGCCGCGGGCAGCTTTACCTGTCTCTTTTACAGAATCAAGGGCCGTTTTCATACGGGCCCTGTCTTCTTCCACAATAAAGTCTAATGAATTATGGGTTTCTAATGAATCCTTCAATATCAATGTATCATAACCGGACTGGTTTAAAAAACACACATTATTGGCCGGATCAGTTTCCAGTATGATCGTAGGCAGGAAAAGGGCCATATCCCGGAAACGGGACTCGCTTGCCCTTAAGGCGTCTATAGCCGTTTTCATCTTCTCCTCAGCCTCTCGGCGTTTCTGGAAAAGCTGGGATGTGTACATGGCTATGCTGAACTGTTCACGCAAGGTATCGAATAATATTTCATCCAGTCCGTTGATCTCCATAGCGATATAGCCGTACTGGATTTCCCTTATAAATAAAGCCATGAAAACAAGCTGGTACCTCTTGTCTTTTTCTATCAATCCTTCGGGAAGAATTTCATTTACCTGGAAAACCAGGCCGCCTGAGGGCAAAACTTTCCTGCCGTTTTCATCATAGGCTAACTTGATAATACCATCCACAGGAAGTCGAATATCATTTTCTGAAGCCGTGAAAGGTTCCCTGTATTCCACGATAAACACACGGACCAGGCCGAACCTCGGCAGGTTTTCTGCCAGGGAATCAATCCATTTTCCGGGATTCGGTTCCGAATGAATTGATAGGATGATATTCCTGAGTTCAAAGAGGTAATCCAAAATAGTCCGCAGGCGAATTTCCTCTCTCCTGATACCCCATTGCGCGCTTATTCCCTGGGCATTCTGAAAAATATCCTCGGCGAATGACCGCAATTTCGGATCTGTGATCAATCCCAAGATATTAATTCGAAGAATGGACAGGATTTTCTGCCATGATTGTATCGAATTCGGCCATTGGGCCGGACGGATCAGGATTTCATTTAAAATAAATAAAAATATGGCTGGTGTTTTCCTGGACTTAAAATCCAGAAAAAGTG
Organism: uncultured Spirochaetota bacterium; assembly: GCA_963768055.1. Classification (GTDB taxonomy): domain Bacteria; phylum Spirochaetota; class Brevinematia; order Brevinematales; family JAOACQ01; genus CAVYGN01. The sequence continues at coordinate 1,364,225 of CAVYGN010000001.1, forward strand.
AATCAATCAGCGAATTGATGCTGGATATAATTGTATTATAATAAGCGGATGGAGGTTTGACTTCCTGCAGTATTTCGGCAGTTATACTTTCACGGATTGCCTTTATATTATTTTCAAACCGGATAACTTCTTGTTTGCGGTTTCGGCTTTTCTCAAGGATCCCGTCCTGGCTGTTCGATTGAAACGGGATTCCGGCGGCCTGAAAAGGCAGATGAAAACAGCCACAGGATTCCCGGATAACGAATCCGGGTTTGATTATTGTCCTTTTAGGCGGGACGATTCCATTTAAAATGTTTTCAAGTATTTCGCAAGCCTTGTATGCCTGTTCCTCAATCGGCTGATGTATTGTTGTTAGAGGAGGGTTCATCATCCGGGCGTCGCTTATATCATCAAATCCTGTAAGGGCAATGTCCTTGGGAATATTGATATCCAGTTCAGAGAAGCTGCGGTTTACAGCATAGGCCATATCATCGTTGGCGCAAACCAGCGCCTCAAAAGGGATTTTGTTTTTTAAAATATTCCTTGCCACTTCTTCGCCGGACCTGTAGCTGAAATCCCCCTGGTATATCAGTTCCGGCGGGACAGGAAGATCATGTCTTTCCATGGCCTTTAGATAGCCCTTATAGCGTTCTTCAGCCTCATAATTGGATTTGTTGCCTTTCAGGAAGGCTATCCACTTATAGCCATGCGTGTCGATCAAATGGCTTACCAGCTCTTCCATAGCGGATCTGTTTTCGGAGAAAACTCCCGGAATACCCGGTATTTCTTTTGCAATTGAAACCAGCGGCAAAGGCTCAAACATGCTGCAAATGGCTTTCAATTCATCTGTCTGTATATAATTGCCGATTATCCCTGAAGCGATGATTAGACCGTCCAATTTTCCCGAATCAGCTAGGCGGTAGACCGTGTTATACTGCTCGTCCGAGGGGACCGGCGAATTGTAAGAACGGCCGGAAAACACGAGGAGGTTGATATCATGGCTGTTTGAATATTCTTTAAAGCCTTCAAGGAGAAGAATCTGATACCTGCCCTCAATCTGGTTGATTAAAACGCCAAAAGTTTTTCTTTTATTTTGGAAATTGCCAGGCTTTAACATAAGAAAGCGGACCCTTAACCCGGATTATACATTCTGAAAACATTTATAAACTATTATAATCATTTATTTTTATTTGAGCAACTTATTCCAGTACTTTGGGTATGGGTAAAAAGACAAACCCCAGGTATCGGATTCCAATATTCCTTGAATAATCAAAGCCTGTTCATCATTCTCTTTCGTTATATAAGGTATAAAAGTTAATTCGGGTTCGTCGCTAAGGAGATTTTATCCTTTGATCCCTCCGGAGAGACCTTCGATGAAATATCTCTGGAAGATCAGGAAAATAAGAATCGGTATGAGAGAAAACAGGAACCCTGTTGCCATGATAAGGTCAGGAACCTTATCGATACTGTTTGCATTCAGGGCGGCAACTGCTATAGGTATGGTGTAAAGGCTGTTATTGTCAAGCATAATTATAGGAATTATAAAATCATTCCATACCCCCCTGAACTGGAAGATAGAAAGAGCCGCCAGAGCCGGGGTTGATAACGGAAGGATTATATTCCACCATATCTTGAGATTGCTGGCGCCGTCAATCTTGGCCGATTCAATCAGGGAATATGGAAGCTTAATATAGAACTGCCTCATGAGAAATACCCCTACGGCTGATACTCCGCCTGGCAAGATCAGGCCAAGCATATTGTTTCTAAGATGCAAAGTTAGCATGAGCTTATAATACGGCGAAAGCATTGTAACCGTCGGAAGCATAAAACTAAGAAGTATGAAGTAAAAAAAGAAATCTTTATACGGGAACTTCAGGAAAGCAAATGAGTACGCACAAAGAGAGCACAGGAGGAGAGTCAATACTGTCGTACCTATGGCGATTATGATGGAATTCATGAAAGATAAACCCAGGTTAATCCCATGCGGCGCAGTAAATACATTAATAAAATTCTGCAGGCTATAACTTCCGAAGTGGGGCCAACCCCTGGTGAATTCCATGAAGCGCGGCGGTATATTGAACATCTCGATTTTGGGACGTAAGGAACAGTCTGCAAGCCAGACAATAGGATATAAAAAAAGCAGAGAGAAAAGGAACAAAACGGCCAATCCTATAATATTCCCGGTACTTAACCTTATGTGTTTCTTATTCGAGTTTACTATCGCTCTTTCAAGTGAAAATTCCGGAGTATTTTTCATATTATTATTATCCATAAATTATTCCTCCTCGCGGCTTGAACCAAGCCCGAGAAGTCTTACCTGTATAAGGTTTATAACAACTATAAAAGCAAAAACAAACCAGCCTGCTGCGGATGCCATACCAATCCTTGCCGGGGTAGTGTCAAAAGCCAAAAAGTAAATATAAGGCATGAAAGCCCTTGCCGAATTAGCAGGCCCGAATATACCGACACCGGCAGGAAATATAACATATATTATATCAAAAACCAGGAGGCCCCCGACCATTTGTGTCATCAGCACAAAAGCAAGAGCCGGCCTCATCAGGGGTAAAGTTATATTAAGAAGGACCTGAGACGGTCTGGCTCCATCAATCCTCGCGGCCTCGTAAAGATTTGGATCGATGGTCTGCAGCTGGGAGAGGAAATAGACCATGTGATAACCGGTCCATTGCCAGAAAGATACGATAATCAGTATCGGGATAACGAGGTTCTTCTCCTGTCCCCAGGATATAGGTATTAAAAGGTGTGTATCGGGGTTGACCTTTAATATTCCAAGAAGGCCAAGAAAATAGTTAATAATACCCTGATCGGGATTAAAAAATTGGCCTAATATCCATGCCGCTATTACTGAACTTATTATGCATGGTATAAAAAAGGCCGTCCTTATTGCAGACTGTAGCTTTTTATATGGTATACTATTGAGAATAAAAGCCAGAACGAATGCAACCGGGATCTGTGTAACAAGGCAACCTAATTCGAATTTGAAAGTGATAATTGCCGAATTAAATAAATCGCCACCTGAAATCAGGTCTTTCCAGATTTGCACATAATTTCCAAAACCAATAAATTTCGGAGTATTGATGGCGCTTGCATCAGTCAGTGAGAGGTAAAATCCCGAGATAAACACATACAGCTGGAAGACAATAACACCGATCATGAACGGGGCAATAAAGATAAAGCCGTCAAGACCTTCGCGGAAATCCTTTTTCAGAAAGATATTATCTTTTCCTTTACCGGTCAAGGCATTTTCCATTAAAAAGCTCCTAATACACAAATTTATAGCCTAATTAAAGATAAATTAGTGTTTATTTACAATACCCTGTTTGACCTTATAACAGCAGAATAATATTTCCCGCTTAATTTGACGGTCCTTGCCAGGTTAGAGTAATTAACCCTGACAATGCCGAACCGCTTGGTAAAGCCCCAGGCCCATTCAAAATTATCCATAAGGCTCCATACAAAATATCCTTTAAGATTTATGCCGTCCCGGATTGCCCTTGAACACATTTCAAGGTGTGCTCTGAGATACTCAACCCTGTCGATATCAAGAACTTCGCCGTTATCTGTCTCAACATCATCACATGCCATCCCGTTTTCAGATATGTACATGGGAATTTCAGGGAAATATTCCTTTGAATGCTTCAATATATAATACAGAGATTTGGGAGAAACTTCCCAGCCCAAATCCGACCTCGGATAGCTTTTTGGCATGGGAATTATTTCATATCCGGCTTCGTTATTGCCGGCTCGTACAGGATCGCCGCAATAGACATTGTAGCTTATAAAATCGAGCTTCTGGCCGATCAATTTCATTTCTTCATCTGTATGATCCGCCATATTTTCCCCTTCGAAATCTGAAAATATTTTATCGTATTTCCCGGTCATAAGGGGAAATAGTATCTGCTTGTTCCTGTCCCGGAACGCCTTCGATGCTGCCTCAATATTCTCCCCGGATTCATAAACAGGCCATGCATGGAAGGGAATATCGATAAGCCCGATTGATATTTTGTTTTTATTTGAAGCCCTGATTGCACTCACTGCCAAACCATGGCCCAGCAGGGCGTTATGTATAGTCTGGTTCAAGATTTTCCTGGGCTCGATTTTACCAGGTGCATGCCTATCGTAGGCATGTGCAAGCACTGTAAAGCAGGGGATCTCGTTCATTGTCGCCCATAATTTTATCCTGTCGGATAGTTTTTCAGTAATAAGGGCCGAATAATCAGCAAAAATTTTTGAAACATCCTTGTTTCTCCACCCGCCGTATTTATCCTCGAGGGCTTGGGGCATATCCCAATGATAGAGGGTAGCAAGCGGTTCAATCCCGGCTTTCAGAAGTTCATCTGTAAGTCTGCTGTAAAAATCAATACCTTTTAAATTCAAAGAGCCTTCGCCTTCAGGAAAGATCCTGGGCCATGCAATAGAAAACCTGTATGAATTTAAGCCGATATCCTTCATCAGGGATACATCTTCCCTGTAAAGGTGGTAATGGTCGCAAGCCCTGTCACCGGTATCGTTGTTCAATGTCTTGCCGGGTCTCCTGGCGAAAGTGTCCCATACCGACATACCCCTTCCGTCTTTATTATAAGCGCCTTCGATCTGGTAGGCAGAAGTTGCAGCCCCCCACAAAAAATCCCCGGGGAAAGTGAAAGAGCTCATAATATCTCCTAGATGTACCGGCAGTGCGGATCAGGTGCAACACTAATATTCCATCCATTGTTCATCCTTTTCATGTTGACCATCCTAAATATATATGATTAATATGATTATTTTTGATCAGAACAGGTTTTATTATAAAACAGGTGAAGATCCGTTTAAAGAACCGGGAGGATGGATTTCAGACAAACCTTAGGTATGGATTTTGATAGAAGCCGCCGATAAAATTATTTCTGCTTTCCTGAAAAATTATTGAGCAGAGAAAAGGCCACCTTTCCCAAAAAGCATGTATTTAGAATCATCCCTTTTGAGAATGAAATTATTCAAAATGAATTTATATATAGGGGTGGCATAAAGGAGCCTCTACACATCTGCGTAAGTGTTTCTGTCCTCATCAGTCAAACTCTCGTCCTCCCAGTTCCTGGAAAGCCAGTTGTCAAACTCGGCATCATTGTATAATGTCAGATTCATGCCGGTACCTCCTCTTTTTTCTGTTCTCTCAGGTAATTTAGGATTTTGAATGCTTCGGGTAATGTAAGCTGCATAAAATGCCCTTTTCCCTCATGCATTACAAGATCATTGACATAGCCCACATTATTGCCGCAGAGGTCAAGCACCTGGCTGTAAAGTTGTTTTAAGGCCTTTGCGTCAGCTTCATACTGAATTTCCTGTTTGGTTTTTGCTGCTCTTGTGGATTTGGGTTTTTCTTCAACTGGAATGCGCTTTCATCATCACTTTCAGCGGTCTATCCATCCAGCATATCTTCAGCCGGTTTACTGCTTTTTGTCCGGAGAGAGAATTTGATAGTTTCATTACCAATATTTGAAACGAGCATAATAAAACACTGATTTTGATTTCACTAATCCCATACTTGCTATAACATACCGGTTCTGCAATTAGCTTATTTGCTTATGTGGTAAGTATTTGGGGCTAGCTGGAGTCGAACCAGCGGCCCACAGTTTAGGAAACTGTTGCTCTATCCCTCTGAGCTATAGCCCCGATACCTGCCCGGTCCGATATTTTAATTTGGCTTCCATGTAAAGTCAAATTCGTTCCACCCGGGATATTCTCCGCCTAGCTTATATAAACGGTTTCTTCAATAAACCATTTATAAACCCTGACCATTCCCCAGGGCAGATAAAATCCGAGGGTTATAATCGTGAGCAAAACCTGCCCCCAGATCAGGAGAAAACCGCTTCCGGCTTTCCCCTTGAATTCAAAATGCCCTTTTGTTTGGCCGTTTCCCTGTATTTGAGTTAGTGAAGCGAAATAACTGTAAATCCTGACAAATGCGGCAGGCCAGTAAATGAAAACGGTTATTAAAGTCAGGAGGGCCTGCCCGAGCATGAAACCGACGGAGGGCCAGAATTCCGTATTCCACCTTGTGTTCAGGCCGTTCCAGGAGGTGTTGTCGAACATCCACTGGTAAATCTTATACATAAACGGTATGAAAAGGATCTGTGAAAGGACCTGGTTAAAAACCCTGTAATTAACGGCCGTTGAATATTCCCTGAAAAACGCGCTTAAAGCGGCAATTATTACTACAGGAATATAAAAAGCCCAGAGCATGGTTACGAAGAGTTTGCCGCCATTGCCGTTAAATTCCGGCCTCTTTCCATCGTATTCGATATTTGTTAAAATATAATTCATGATCCTCCTGATATACCATGGCATATAAATCGTAAGCGTTATAATTGTCAAAAAAATACCGAGAAGGTTCATTCCGATAAAGGAGGGGATGTTCCCATGAAAGGAGAACTGTTTATTATCAAAAGCGATATTATTGATAAACTTGCGGTAAAAAGGTATCACCCAGCCAATTATAGCCAGTATAACAATAACGAATACCCCCGCTGCAGGGATGATGACCGAAACGCCGGGTGTATTGCCCTCAACTGTGTTTACACCGATATAAGCCGCGAGGCAGATCATGGCGGCAATTATGACGTAAACAAAGAGAAAAAGCAGGAACCAGCCCTTCCCGGTCAGAGAGAATTTGAAAGTTTTCTGCATATCGCACCTCCTTTGTTTGAAACATTATATTATCACAAAATTGCGGATTGGTAAAATTATTTATTCCCAAAATAGGCGGCCGGCCCCGATTTGTCTTTTTCATCCATTTATATTATAATTTGTGATGAACCTGGGGGAGAATGATGAAGTTAAACACATGGCTCAATAACGAATTGCCTGCTGTAGCCAATAAGCTCGAGAAATTGAGCATTCAAAATGTAACGAACGAAAACACCATCGGGTTCGCGGGCAAGGAATCGGTATATAGAATTATCAGGGAACTTAGAGGGGCGCTGTTTCCCGGGGCGTACGACGAACAGCTTTTCGATAAGACCAGGCTGAATATACTGGTCGGGAACCTCCTTAGAGAGGCTGCGATCGATCTTTCGTATATTATAGAAAAGACTTTCGTTTACTACTGCGAGAAGGGGCTCTGTGACGATTGCGACTGCAAGGAAAAGGCCGGAGAGATTACCATAGAGCTTCTTGATAATCTTCCGGCCATAAGGAACGACCTCCAGAAAGACATAATCGCGGCCTATAACGGAGACCCTGCCGCAAAGCTGGAAGAGGAGATTATTTTAAGCTACCCTTCCATAGAAGCCTTAAGTATATATCGCATCGCGCATTTTCTGTGCGTAAAAGACGTGCCGGTCATTCCCAGAATAATGTCGGAGTACGCACACCAGAAAACAGGGATCGATATTCATCCGGGTGCAAAGATCGGTTCCTCCTTTTTTGTAGATCATGGAACAGGCACCGTGATCGGCGAAACCTGCACAATCGGGAATAATGTCAAGCTTTACCAGGGTGTAACCCTCGGCGCAAAAAGTTTTCCCCTTGATGAAAACGGGCATCCTGTAAAGAACCTCAAGAGGCATCCGGATATTGAAGACAACGTGGTAATCTACTCCGGGGCGACAATACTCGGCGGAGATACGAGGATCGGGCATGACTCTGTCATCGGCGGCAATGTCTGGCTGACACACTCGGTCCCGCCCTATACTACCGTTTATAACGCCCAGCCGACCCCGCTTATCAAGCAGAAGAAACACTTTAAAGTGTCGGCTTAATATCGCTTCAAAGGAAACAACCGGTCAAAATCACAGATTCCACAGAAAACACTGATTAGTTTTTTTAAAATCAGTGAAATCTTGTTATAATTTTATTTTATTATTTATACCTATGCAGTTGATTCATGTAAATTTATTAATTTAATACTTGTTCTATTAAATGTTCCTTTAGTATTTTAAAAAATTCATTATATTTAACTTGCCAATCTTCATCTGAAATTATTTTTCTATTTCCAAAATCATCATATTCCTCATGCTCTGTAATCCAATAATCAACTATTTTCTCAATTTCAGGATTATTTAATTTCCCTTCTTTTTTTAAATTTTTTATTTGATCCATATTTAGAAATATTCCTAAATCATTGATTACACCCCATACTTCGTATTTCATTTCTTTGGAGTTAGTTTCAATTTTAATTACAACAATTAAAGTTATAATTGCATGTTATTTCATTGTTTTGAATAACTCATTAAATGATAACAAATTATAAACTTAAGGTTCTGAATAGTAACATATCAGTAACATATTTATTAAAATAATGGGAAAAATGTAAGAATTTTAGTTTTCTGATTCGATAATATTATTGTTTTTCTTCAAGCCGTTTTTCAAAGTCGTCAAAAAAAGTATGCAGTGAAATATTCAAAGCCTGGCAGATGTTTTTTAATTCAATGAAATCAATTCTTCTAATAAAAGTTTCATATTTACTTACATAAGGCTGATCTGCTTTTAAAAGTCTTGCAAAATCACCTTGTGTAATTCCTTTTGATTCTCTATAATCTTTAAGCAGATTAATAAAGATTCTATACTCATTATTGTAAATTGATTTTTGGTACTTCATAAAAATCCTGTAATTAATAAATGAATCGATAATTATATAAAAACTTTACTAAAATACGATATTCGTATAATATTATTTAAATTTATATTTTTATTGATTAGGGGGGCACTTTATGAAAAAAGTAATGCTTTCAATCCTTTTTATCGCCTGTGTTCTTTTGGGTATTTTCGGCTTACTACTTTTCATTATTGGTATTACTCAGGGGGGCAATATTGCATCAATTTTAGTGGTATTTTTGCTTACAATCGGTTTCGTAATAGGGGCCATCTTTTCTTTCCGGGCCAGTGCTTTCTTTAAACCGAAAACAGAAATAAAAGCACAAAGTGTTTCTGAAAATCAAGCAGATTCTTTGGAAAAACTTGAGGCTCAAAAAAAAGCTCAGGCAGAAGAAAAAGAAAAACTTGAAGCTGAAAAGGCGGCAAAAAAACAAGCCAGTAAAGAAAAATGGGCAACTATGAGGTCTACTTTTATAGAAATAATGATTTTGTATATGGCTTAAGACATGCAGAAATGATTTGTCCTCATTGTCAAACTAAGGGTCAAGTTTTTACAAAGTCAGTAAAACGGAAAAAGGGTGTTAGCGGTGGAAAAGCTGTGGGGGCAATCTTAACAGGTGGGTTATCTATATTAGCAACTGGATTATCTCGTAAGGAAGGATTAACTCAAGCTCATTGCAAGAATTGTCAAGCGACTTGGGATTTTTAAATATTAAAAGAAAGCCTTAATTAAGGCGGTGATTATGCAAAAATTATTTTTTCCTTTACTGATAATTATATCTTTTATTTTTAATTCATTCCTTAATGCTGTAGAATTGCCAAATGATCTAAAGGTTTCCCATACTGTAGATTCAACCGGGACAATTGAAATAGCCTTTTCCCCAAAGGGCGGTATTACTCAAATGATAGTAAAGGAATTAGAATCCGCGACAAATAGCATTGAAGTCCAGGCTTATACATTTACCAGCGCCCCTATTGCTAAAGCACTTATTGACGCTCAAAAACGCGGTGTTAATGTCCGCGTCATTTTGGATAAATCACAGGAAAGAGAAAAGTTTTCCCCGGTTACTCTGCTAACTAATGCCGGAATAAAGGTTCATATAGACAGGGATTTTTCAATAGCACATAGCAAGATTATGATTATCGATGATTTGAACTTTATAACAGGATCGTTTAACTTTTCAAAAGCCGCCGAATATTCTAATGCTGAAAATTGCCTGATTATCCGGGGAAATAAAAAGCTTGTTGATCTTTATAAAATAAATTGGAATTGGCGCTGGAATAATACGCGATAGCGAAATTAATTTAAGAGAGAAAATAAACCTTATCTTAAAACGGAGGTAAATTATGAAAGCAAGTTTTGTTGTTATGCTTTTTAGAATTTTGTTTGCAATTGGCTTTATGGCTCTTTCTGTTAGTTGTGGATCATCTGGTAATATTACACAAGCAAAAACAAAATGGGAACGGGAAGGATTGAAAGGAAAAGTTAAAGAATATACTATTGTTTCTTATAATGTTGAACAAAAGTATGGAGAAGATGTTAAAAAGTTATCTGATAAATGGGTATCTAAATACGATGACAATGGAAATCTCCTTGAACAGTTAACGTATGATGAAAATGGGACTTTATCAGATAAATCTATATATCAATATAAGTATGACGTAAACAGTAATCAGATTGAACAAGACATGTATAATGCTACCAGGGTATTAATAGAGAAAGTAAATTATGATACCAAAGGAAATGCCATTAAAGAAATTTTTAATGATGGTAGCGGCTCTACATCTACTTATGATGATAATGGAAATAAGATTGCAGAAGTTAGTTATGATACCAATGGAAATGCCCCGTGTGTTAGGATAGTTGTCGCCTAAAATATTAGGAGACAAAAAATGAATAGTCAAATTCGTTCAGAGGAATTCAGGAAATCTATCGTTCAAAAGATGTGTATGCCAGGAGGAAAAACAGTATCTGAACTGAGCCAGGAAATAGGAGTATGTGAACAAACCCTTTACAACTGGAGGAAAATGATCCAGAATAATGTATCCAGAGGATTCCAGGATAGAAGCCCGAGAGGCTGGAAATTATCTGATAAATATCAGGCGGTAGTAGACGCAGCAAGCCAATCGGGAGAAGAGTTAGGACAGTGGTCGAGAAAAAATGGTCTCCAGTCGACTCATATCGAACTCTGGAAACAGGAGTGTTTATCAGTGATATCTAATAACTCATACAGAGAAGAAAACAAGGGTTTGAAAGCAAAAATCATAGAGTTAGAAAAAGAAATTAACCGTAAGGATAAAACTATAGCCGAGGTTACTTCTCTGCTGGTGCTTAAAAAAAAACTGAACAAGCTGTTCGGGATCGAGGAAGATTAACTCCATTGGATATACGCATAGATATCTGTGCCTTGATTAATGAGGCTGTTACGACAGGGGCCAGCAGGGATAAGGCTTGTGAAGAATCTGGCTATGATATAAGGACCATACAGCGCTGGAATAAAAATCTTGAGGGAGACAGAAGAAAATTGAGAAATGTAATGCCTTCAAATGCCCTGTCGGCCGAAGAAAGGGAGGAGATCATCTCCTGCTGTTGCAGCGAGAGATTTAGAGATATGACGCCGAATGAAATAGTGCCCATGCTGGCAGAGGAAGGTCGGTATATAGCATCAGAATCATCTTTTTACCGCGTTTTAAAGGACAATGATTTGCTGCACCATAGATACGAAACGAAGCCGAAAACGGCAAGGAAAACGCCAAGAGAACTGGAAGCGACGGGTCCTAATCAGGTATGGAGTTGGGATATTACATATATATCCAGTCATATAAAAGGTAAGTATTTCTACCTCTATATGATCGAAGATGTCTGGAGCCGTAAGATAGTCGGCTGGAAAATGCACGAGGAGGAAAGCTCTGATCATGCCGCAAGAATGGTGGCAGAGATCGGAGAAACCATTGATTTGAAAGGCTTGTATTTACATTCTGATAATGGTTCTCCTATGAAAGGGGCTACGATGTTAGCGACCTTGCAGAGGTTACAGGTTATGCCGTCGTTTTCAAGGCCGAGTGTAAGTAACGATAACCCTTACTCAGAATCATTGTTTAAAACATTGAAATATAATGTGAAATACCCAGGCAATTTCGAGACAATGGAATCGGTAGAAATATGGATGCAAAATTTTGTAGACTGGTATAATAATAAACATCTTCATTCAGGGATCGGATATGTCACACCAGCACAGAGACATGAAGGTAAAGATAAGGCGATACTCCTGAAGAGAGCGGAAACTTATGCGGCTGCAAAAAGCAGACATCCTGAAAGATGGTCAGGAGAATCTAAAAAATGGGAACGGATAGAATCGGTATTTTTAAACCCGAGTAAGACTAACAAGGAATCGTTGGTTGCGGCGTAAAATAAAAGCGACAACTCCCTTGACAAAAACCGAAATGTAGCAAATAGTAACACATATAAATATGACGATAAAGGAACAGAAATCGAAAACTCCGCCTATTCTGCAAATGGCGAATTGTCTTATAAAATAAAATATGAACCCACTTATGATGACAAGGAAAATGTGATTGAGCGTGACGATTATAATGCAGATGGCAGTTTAGCGAATAAAACAAAATTTAAATACGATGATAATGGCAATGCAATTGAGGCAGCTACTTATGAAGCCGATAAGATGAAATATTTTACGAAATATAATTACACTTATTATAAATGAGCTTTTTTGAGATATAAAACTCTTGAAATGGTTAATATACGGCCTTAAAATAAAATGGGTTAATGATTAAATATAGACAAGGCATTAAAACCGGCCTGTAATTGACCCGCCTGGAGCTGTCCAGCGGGATCGCGCATGCTTAAAAAATTCTCCCTTTTATAGACTCCAAAAACTCCGTTAATACCCCGAATGTTTTATGTTACTTTTAGCAAGGTTTCTGGAGTTTTGCAAGAGGTTTAGAAAGGTTTTACTATGGTTTTCCACAGTTTATTTGAGCTTTAATGAGCTTTTTCAAAGTTTATTAATGCTTTCCCCCTGCTTTGTGTTTGCTTTTCTCTTTTTTGTTTATAAGATTTATGAGCCTTCCGGCGTTTTCCCGGCCATTATTCTAAAATTATTAATACCCGTTAATATTTCCCTTGTTCTTTTTTCAGCTTCCCCATCCCCTTTTATTTTTTCCTCAAAAAAGTCCCAAAACTCTTTTTCTAAGTCTTCTTTTGACATATCAGAATATTTATTTTTATTTTCAATGGTTATACTTTCCGGGGCGCGTCCTAACAGCCTATCAGTAATAACAGAAATTTGACCTTTTTGCATTACATCAATTAATGACTTTTCCAGTAGTAAAGTTTCCGGGTCAATTTTCATTGATTCCGCTTGTTTAATTGTCAGGCCAATTACTTTATTAAAGGCTTCGATTATTTCAGATGTTTCAAATTCTTTAACAGCCCTGAGTGTCTTTGACAGACGGGGCCGTCCGGCTTTATTTATATCCTGGGGGCGCTTATCAAGTCCATTTGTCGGTTTTCTCATAGTTTTTTACCTCTTAAATCTTTGTTTTTTCTTTGTAAAAACAATGAATTAAAATCTTTTGACTGTTATTTTCTGGAGACATTCATAATAGATTTTCTTTATTTCTTCTTCACTCATTCCTGTAGTGTCAATTATTTCAACATCGTCAGCAGTATTTAAATTGACCGTTTCCGGGCATTTGCCTAAAATCCTATCAATGACCGGCTCAAATCTTCCGATTAACATATTTTTTATTATTGCATATTCAACTAAGGTACAGGAAGAATTTTCGATCCATTCTTTAGCCTCGAAAACTTTCATTGATACTATTTTTGAAAATGTCAGTAATATTTCTTGTGTTGAATATTCCTTTATTGCCTTAATTTCTTTTGAGAGCGGTGGTCTGCCTTTTCTATTAATGTTTTCTGGCCTGTTTTGAAATTGTCCATTTTCTTTACTCATATTAAATTACCTTAATTTTATATTCAAAAAGTCCTGTTTTTGTCCAGTTCTAAAGGTTGTTGCAAACTGATTGATTAACTTTATCATTAAGCTCATGAATGATTTCCGATGCTTCTGTAAAATTATCATTATTCGATAGTGATAATATTTTCTGCCTCAGTTTGTAAATATATTGTCTTGAATATTGTTTTCTATAGGGTTCAATCATTTTATTAACTTCCTGAAAACCTCCTATTGATTGAATACCAATCAATGCCAATTGATTAATAAAATTTTTTATATCTTCCATAGCTACCTCCGGGTTAATTATAATCCTTTTAATTTTTGGAATCCGATTATAATAATCTTTCCAAAGATTAATTGCTCTGTTAAAAAAAGATTCTGAATAAAGATTTTCGGCTTTTACTTCGGGCATTTGCATAGCTTTTTTTACTCTCCCGTGTAACTGTAACTCATATCTTAAAAGATTATGACCTTGATATTTTTCTGGAATACCTTGATTTTTGTCTATCATTTCAGCGGTTTTATCATATAGCTTTATGCCTTTATTTTTTTGAGTATAATACTTTGATTGATTCATTACAGTTGTCGTTTTAAAATAACTCATATTATCACTTAAAAAATATAGATACTTGCTTACAGGATAATCCATAATAAATGTTTTTGCTGTTTCAAAGCCATAAACATGAAATTTCTTAACTTCGATTGATAGTTCATCACTTATTTTTTCGATAGCTCTTTGTGTGTCCTGCCGGGTAAATGGTTCAATATTATTGCCATGCAGATGTTTTGCTAAACTTCCGTTAATAGAAATTTTATAAGCATCTTGCCATACTTTCAAATTTCCGATATTACCTTTAAAAAATGGAAATCCGGCTTCATTAAATGTTTGTGTTAGTTCTGATAATCTATTTTGAACCGGTTCATTAGTGTACAATCTCATAAAGACTGAATCATACATTTTAACCTCTAAAATGTAACCAAAAACAGTTACAAGATACACTTTATTAATTAAGCATTTTAATCTTTATAGCCGTCCGTTTTAAATCCCGAATTTCATTTTCAAATTCACCGTCAATAAAAAGATTAAACAAGGCTATAACATTTTTCTTTTTCCCTTTGGCAATGAAAAGCTCAATTTCGTTTTCTTGAATAATCATAAGCAGTGCGTCCATTGTATCCCGGCAATCGCCATAACCAAAATCAGGCTTATTTAAATTAGGGATGTAAATGCTTGAAATATTATTTCCGGCCTGAGTTATTGTTTTATCTGATTTTCTGAGCTTTTCTTTTACACAATAAGAATCGTTTAAGTAGATAACAATATCAGGCGATCTCTTTAGGGGTTTATGTAAAGGTTCATATTCATTACAATATTCGATTAAATCAAGCCTTGTTTTGCTTTCAATTCCCGGTAGTTTTTTAAAGTGGTAATATGAATCTAAAATCATAAAACAGCCTCATTTTTGGTAATGTGGTCAATTGCTTTCTCGTTAATATTTTGGTTTGATTCTATCCGATTCCTTAATAGCCAGGTGTCTAAGTCCTGTTTAGTAAAATAAATCATTTTACCGTTTGGTTTGTAGTGGGGTATATCACCTTTAAATGTAAGTTTATACATATAGCTTTTACTTAATCCGGTGTATTGACAGGCTTCGAGGAAAGTTAAAGGTTTCTCTTTTTGGTCTTTAAGAATATTTTCGATCCGGGTAAGTTGGTCTTGAATTTGTTTTTCCATTTTACATTTCTCCAATGAACAAATTTAAATAGATAATAAAGTCTATTCATTGGATATATTGTAAAAAATAAATTAGGTTTTGTAATACGTTATGAAGTCGTTAATTAGTCGTTATTTTCAACTGAAAATTCATCAACTTCTTGAATCATATCATTTATGGGTTTAAAAGAAGGGTCTTTTCGTATTTCTTTTGTCGTGAAAGTTTTACCTGTAGAATCGTTTCTGTCAACTGTAAGCTTTGATCGTATTCTTGACATTATCGAAGTAAGATCATTTATTTCATATTCTTTGTTTTTATCTCTATCATAAAAAACTTTTACAATAAAAGAGCATATATGTTTTAAATCACTTTCTTCTATTTTCCCCATTTCTTTTAATCTAATAAACATAAACAAAAGTTGATCTATTTTTCCATACCAATTGAGCTTTCTTATTTTTTCCGGAATATCAGTTTCTTGATCTATATTATTGTATGGATTAACACTTTTTTGACTGTTCAATAAAGCATTAATTCTTTCTATTTCAATTTCAGTTCTGTTAATCGAGTTCTGAAAATACGTTAATTCCAATTTAATGCTTTCGAGAGTTTCTTGGGGCACATCCCAAAGTAATAGTAATTCGTTGTCTGTTTTAGCATGTTTAAGCATAGGTAAAATTTCTTTGAAAAATATCAATTTATCTTCATTTTTAGTGAATAATTTATCAGACATTTTTTTTAGTTTATCAAAATCATTTGTTAATCGGATATGTTCTAATTTTTCGACTTGATCTCCAAAATATTCTAACATCGTGCCTTGATATTCAAAAGAGTTTAAATTTCCTAATGGTCTTTTGGCATTCCCCGTGTGTTAGGATAGTTGTCGCCTAAAATATTAGGAGACAAAAAATGAATAGTCAAATTCGTTCAGAGGAATTCAGGAAATCTATCGTTCAAAAGATGTGTATGCCAGGAGGAAAAACAGTATCTGAACTGAGCCAGGAAATAGGAGTATGTGAACAAACCCTTTACAACTGGAGGAAAATGATCCAGAATAATGTATCCAGAGGATTCCAGGATAGAAGCCCGAGAGGCTGGAAATTATCTGATAAATATCAGGCGGTAGTAGACGCAGCAAGCCAATCGGGAGAAGAGTTAGGACAGTGGTTGAGAAAAAATGGTCTCCAGTCGACTCATATCGAACTCTGGAAACAGGAGTGTTTATCAGTGATATCTAATAACTCATACAGAGAAGAAAACAAGGGTTTGAAAGCAAAAATCATAGAGTTAGAAAAAGAAATTAACCGTAAGGATAAAACTATAGCCGAGGTTACTTCTCTGCTGGTGCTTAAAAAAAAACTGAACAAGCTGTTCGGGATCGAGGAAGATTAACTCCATTGGATATACGCATAGATATCTGTGCCTTGATTAATGAGGCTGTTACGACAGGGGCCAGCAGGGATAAGGCTTGTGAAGAATCTGGCTATGATATAAGGACCATACAGCGCTGGAATAAAAATCTTGAGGGAGACAGAAGAAAATTGAGAAATGTAATGCCTTCAAATGCCCTGTCGGCCGAAGAAAGGGAGGAGATCATCTCCTGCTGTTGCAGCGAGAGATTTAGAGATATGACGCCGAATGAAATAGTGCCCATGCTGGCAGAGGAAGGTCGGTATATAGCATCAGAATCATCTTTTTACCGCGTTTTAAAGGACAATGATTTGCTGCACCATAGATACGAAACGAAGCCGAAAACGGCAAGGAAAACGCCAAGAGAACTGGAAGCGACGGGTCCTAATCAGGTATGGAGTTGGGATATTACATATATATCCAGTCATATAAAAGGTAAGTATTTCTACCTCTATATGATCGAAGATGTCTGGAGCCGTAAGATAGTCGGCTGGAAAATGCACGAGGAGGAAAGCTCTGATCATGCCGCAAGAATGGTGGCAGAGATCGGAGAAACCATTGATTTGAAAGGCTTGTATTTACATTCTGATAATGGTTCTCCTATGAAAGGGGCTACGATGTTAGCGACCTTGCAGAGGTTACAGGTTATGCCGTCGTTTTCAAGGCCGAGTGTAAGTAACGATAACCCTTACTCAGAATCATTGTTTAAAACATTGAAATATAATGTGAAATACCCAGGCAATTTCGAGACAATGGAATCGGTAGAAATATGGATGCAAAATTTTGTAGACTGGTATAATAATAAACATCTTCATTCAGGGATCGGATATGTCACACCAGCACAGAGACATGAAGGTAAAGATAAGGCGATACTCCTGAAGAGAGCGGAAACTTATGCGGCTGCAAAAAGCAGACATCCTGAAAGATGGTCAGGAGAATCTAAAAAATGGGAACGGATAGAATCGGTATTTTTAAACCCGAGTAAGACTAACAAGGAATCGTTGGTTGCGGCGTAAAATAAAAGCGACAACTCCCTTGACAAAAACCGCATTGGGTATCATTTATGAAACCTCTTTTTGATCTTTGCTTTTTTATGTTTTTTCTTTTCCCTTTTTTGTTTTGGTCATTCTGGGCGGCTTTATCAATGTCCGATTAATAAATCACTATAAAGCGATATTCAAAAGCTCATAGCAGGGCAAAACGACATTAAATTAACCTTTTTTAAGCCTGTTTTGTATCAAGTTCAATTTCTGGAATCAGGTTGACTGCCTCTCTCAATTTTTCATTAACGATCTTTGCATAAATTTGAGTAGTTGAAAGGTCTCTATGCCCCAATAGTTTTGATACAGTATAAAGGTCAACTCCATTACTAAGGGCAACGGTAGCAAAACTATGACGGGCTGTGTGAAATGTTACCGCTTTTTCTATTCCGGCATTTTTAACCCATCTCTTTAATTGCTGTCTGATTGTTTCGGACTGTTTTAATTCAAAAATCTTGTCATCTTTATTTATGTGGACTATATTAGAATCCTTATTTTCCAGGATTTTCAAAGCCATATCTGAAAGGGGTAAATATTCAATTCGTTTAGTTTTTTTCTGCCTGAATTGAATCTTATCACCCTGAATATCGGAGTAGGTTAAATTTCTTACATCGCTGATTCTAAGTCCGGTATAGCAGGAAAACAGGAAAGCCTTTTTTGTTTCCTGATCGATACAGTTTGCTTTTGCCATTTGTTGAATTTCATCAAGGGTTAAGTAACTCTTTTCAACTTCCGTCATTTTTATCCTGCCGATATATTTACAAGGATTTTCTGCAATGAGCTTTTCTTTGACCGCTTTATTCAGGGCATTGTTAATATAAATAAAATAGTTTCCGGCAGTGTTCTTCGATACCCTTGTCAATAAATAATTTTGAAACGATATAAGCCAGTTTTCATTAATGGCATTTATCTTGATACCGTTTGAAAAGGCTTTCAGATGATTTAAGACATTTTTCCAATGACAGCTTTTGCCCGTTATTTGTTGAAAGTAAGTAATAAAATTTGTCTTACTCTTAAAAGCCGGGATCATGCCATATTGATTATTATTAAGTTCAATTTCTCTTTTGGCTCTGATCGAATCGGCAAGCCTCATATTTTCTTTATTGACTTCTCTGTCTTTGTCCAGGTATAAATTTAGGAACTCATATTTTCTTTGGCCGTTATAGTAAATATCAAGGTAAAGAGAAATTCTGTTATCATTGAGCTTTTTTTCTCGGAGTTTAACACTCATTTTATTACCTCGTTTTTGTTACTTTGTTTCTCGAATCTTGTAGTAACATTATAGTAACAAAATATGAGAAAATCAAGGAAAATATCAGAAAGAATAATATTGATTATTTCATTGTAATTATATGATATATATTGCTTTTGATTTCTTATTTTTTCTTGTGTTTTATGGCATGAAAAAATTGCCACAATGAATGCTAAGATTCCTGTAATAGCGGATATCATTTCCCAATTCATAAATTACCTCCAATGTTGTATATAAATATATAATAAGTTCCTTTAATATTTAAAATTAAAAAATAAATCGTTTTTAATATTTTATGGATTTCACAGAATATATCAGTGTAATCTGTGTCATCTGTGGTTACAACACCTACATTACAAGGTCTATGATAAGCCCTTTAATGCCGTTAATAAGTTTAAGGTAGGAAAGCCTGTTCTTCTCGTTTGAAAGGATCATCCGGGCCAGGTCCGAAAGCTTTTCATCGATAGATTCAACCGTTTTATAGAGATTCTGTTTTGTAAAACCTTTTCTTGAAACAGTTTCACGAACTTCAAGGTTTTCCATTAGAGCCGAGATAAAAGATTTAATATGCTTTTTATAAACATTAAAATTTTCAGGCGTGGGATTTCGAGACAAATTCTCACCGAATTCCGAAATGAGTTCGGCCATTTTCCTGAAATCGTCGAAACCGGTATAATCGAATTCAGCCTCGATTTCTTCGCCTGATGAGAGTTTAAGGCTGTCGGAAAACCCCTCATCCTGTTTGACAACTGAAGAGTCTTTTTTCAGGGAATGCCTGGCCGGAGTATGCCCCGATTCTATCCTCACGGGTTAACCTCACCCTGGTTCCGGATTGTCACCGAACTTGAATCTGTTTCCCATAGCCTGATTTCATACAGCTCGTAATTTTCGCCGTGCAGAGGGTTTTCAAGGGTTTTCCAGATCCAGCCCGCGATGTTTTCAGCGGTCGAAAGCTTTACAGTATCGTTTAAAAATGAATGATCGAGCTTATCTATCACCAGTTCCATGACCCTCGCTTTAAGAAAACCGAAATCCATCAGCATTCCTGTTTCCGTATCAGACTGGCCTGACAAAGTAACGAGAAGCCTGTAAGAATGGCCATGGAGCTTTTCGCATTTTCCCCTGTAATTGATGAGGTTATGCGCTGCGTCGAATTTGAACTCCTGGGATAAAAAAAGCTTCATAAAAATATGATAATTGCTGTATTTCATTTTGTCAAAAAGGAAGTGTCATAACAAAAACCGAAAAGTATTTGACTGCAAATTTCGAAAATTTTCTTCCCGGTTCTACAATCACCTAAACTAAAATCGATCTAATTGCTAAAAACAGGTTTTCAAAATATAATATTCGCCTCAGAGGCGAAAATGTCGGAATTCATCCACCTCCACAACCACTCCCATTATAGTATCCTTGACGGAATATCAAAAGTCAAAGAGCTTGTTGCAAAGACTGCTGAGTTCCGCCAGACGGCCGTGGCATTGACCGATCACGGAAACATGTTCGGCGTAATGGAATTTAATAAAGAATGCATGGACCGGGGCGTTCAGCCGGTTTTCGGGGCCGAGCTTTATATAGCACCCAAAAGCAGGTTTGAAAAAATTAAGGATGAAAAATATTATCATATCATCCTTCTGGCGCATGATTACGAAGGGTACAAAAACCTGATCTGTCTGACATCCCTGGGCTACCTCGAGGGGTTTTATTCAAAACCGAGGATCGACAGGGAACTCCTGCTTGAGCATAGCAAGGGCCTTGTTGTCCTTACCGCATGTTTAAGCGGAGAAATTCCGCGCCTTATCCTTGGCGGAAGGGAAAAAGAGATTTATGAAACGATCGATTGGTATCTGGACCTTTTCGGAAAAGAAAATTTTTATCTTGAAGTGCAGAATCATAACATGCCGGAAGAAATTACCGTAACAAAAAAAATGATTGAAATTTCAGAAAAAACCGGCATCGGACTGGCCGCAACCAACGATTCGCACTATATCGGACGGGACGATTCAAAGCTCCAGGAAATCGCTTTCGCTATCCGCGACAAAAAAACCCTGAAAGATGAAAGCCGCTATAGATTTCCCAATAATGAATTTTACTATAAATCACCCGATGAAATGCAAGCCCTGTTTGGAGACATTCCTGAAGCGGTAAAAAACACCAAAAAAATCGCCGAGATGTGCTCTTTCAAACTGGAATTCACAAAACACCTTCCTGTGTATTCCCTGCCTCGCGGTGAAACAGTCGAGGGCGCCCTCGAAAGGTTAAGCAGAGAGGGCCTGAATAAGCGTTTTAAAAATTCGGTGCCTCCACCTTATTCCGAAAGATTCGAAATGGAACTTGACCTGATTAAAAAAATGGGATTTTCAAATTATTTCCTCATTGTTTCAGATTTTGTAAGGTTCGCGAAGGACAAAGGGGTCCTCGTGGGCCCGGGCAGGGGATCGGCAGCCGGTTCTCTGATATCTTACTCCCTGTCTATTACCGATGTCGATCCAATTAAATATGATCTTTTGTTCGAACGTTTTCTCAATCCCGAACGCATCTCGATGCCCGATATAGACGTTGATTTTCAGGACGACAGGAGGGACGAGGTCAAGGAATATATAAGAACAAAATACGGTTATGACAAAACGGCCGATATTATAACATTCGGATTTCTTAAATCCCGGGCGTCATTAAAAGACGTCGGCAGAGTAATGGAAATACCCCTTGAAAAAGTCAACAAATTAACGAAGCTCATTGATAATAAAACGGCTAATGAACCGCTCATCGGAGTAATCGGTAAAATTCCCGAATTGAAAAAAATCCTTCAAGATGGTAATCCGGAGGAGAAAAAATGGATCGAATTTTCATCAAAGCTTGACGGAACAATAAGGAATATTGGAACTCATGCGTCAGGGCTGATCATATCCGATACACCTCTGACAGAAATTGTTCCTTTATATAAAGATAAGTCGAGCGGCCTGATTTCGACCCAGTATGAAGGCGATTACCTTGAAAAGAACGGCCTTTTAAAAATGGATATCCTCGGGTTGTCTAACCTCACGATGGTTAGGGACACATTATCCAGAATAAAAAAAAACCATAATATTAAGGTAGATCTTTCAGTAATTCCCCTGGATGACGGTGATGTCTTTAAGCTTTTCCAGCGAGGGGAAACCATGGGTATTTTTCAATTTGAATCGGCCGGTATGACGGATTACATGAAAAAGCTCAAACCGAGTTCAATTGACGACCTTATTGCAATGAATGCACTTTACCGTCCCGGCCCAATGGATAATATTCCTTCATTCATTGCAAGAAAACAAGGGATTGAGGAGATCGATTGTTTTCATCAACGCCTCGAACCGATCCTCAAAAGTACGTACGGCGTCATTGTTTACCAGGAACAGGTTATGCAGATAGCCCAGGTACTTGCCGGTTTTTCATTAGCAAAAGCCGACTGGGTCAGAAAGATCATGGCAAAAAAAGAAATAAGCGAAATTGATAAATTAAGGCCGGAATGGATCGAAGGTTCTCTAAAAAATGGATTTTCAAAGGAACTTGCCGAGAGGCTATTCGAAACACTAATCCCCTTCTCTAAATACGCATTCAATAAATCGCATGCGGCCGCTTACGCAATTCTAGCCTATCAGATAGCCTACCTGAAGGCGCATTACAAACTGGAATTCATCGCATCTCTTTTGACGCAGAATATGACCAGTTCGGATAATATCAGGCAATATTCCCAGGAGGCATCCGCCGGCGGAATAAAAATCCTTGCGCCGGATATCAATAAAAGCTTCTGGGATTTCAGGGAGTCTGAAAGGGAGGGAGAAAAGGCAATAATATTCGGCCTTGGTGCCATCAAGGGTCTGGGGGACGGTATTTCACACGCGATTATTGATGAAAGGGAAATAGGCGGGGATTTTACTTCATTTGATGACTTTATAAGCAGAACTATCAGGTATGATGAATTTAAAAAATCAGCCGTTGAAATACTTATAAAGGCCGGATTTTTCGACTGTTTTTACCGCCCTGAAAAAAACCTCCTCGAAAAAGCTGTTCTTCTCCACAACCTGGATTCCTATATCCAGCAGGTAGAAAAAAACCTGAAGGATAAAAAGGAGGGCAGGCTCAATCTCTTCGGAGATGCACGTAGCGTGGGACATATCGAAACCCAAAGCAATGTTGAACCCCTGACTCTTAAAGATGACTTCGACAACGAGGTCTCGCTCTTCGGCTTTTACCTTAGCGGCAAACTGTTTCAATACCACAAAATACAATACGGCACAATATCCCACTGTTCCGCGGACCTGGTTTCAAGGCTTAAACCCGGAACCTATTTCCTCCTTTGCGGTTTCATTAATGACCTTGTTATAAAGACGGGAAACAACAACAAAAGTTATGCAATCTTCACCCTTGATAACGGAATAGGCAATTTTAAAATATATCTTTTTTCAGAAAAATACATCATGTTTAAAGATTTCCTTATCCGGCACAACTTCATAATGATGAAATGCACTGTCGCAGAAGGCAAGGGCGGGAACATTCTGGAAGTATCGGGCATCAAGCCCATAGAATCGCTTCCCCAGGAAAGATTCACGGAGCTCCATATCTGTCTCGAAAGTATGGATAACAAAGATAATACCGGCCAATCCCTCCTTTCTTTAAAAAAAATCGCGGAAGATCCTGCCTCACAGGGTATGATAAGGATAATATTCCATATAGTCGGCGACAAAGAACGCGAGGTGATCCATGCTTCGGACAGATTCAGGGTTAAATATTCAAACGCTCTCATGAGGGAAATCGCCGGTTTGCCGGGCATGCTCGGCTACTGGCTTTATTAAAAAAAACAGAAGGGTGGAAATAAAGTTTATAGAAAACCCGCAATAACAGCGCTTAGTTGACAATTATTTAATATTTTAGGTATAATATCATCGGTTATTCCTGTCGTATAAAAAACATTAAAAAAACAATAAGGAGAATTTTTTATGTCTAAAAAACAGGAGAAGTCGTTTTTTTCAGGTAAGAAAGTTGTTATTACAGGCGGATCGAGCGGAATAGGACTGGCCGCAGCTAAAAGGTTTGCTCAATCTGGAGCCGATATCTGGCTTATTGCCCGGGATCAGAAAAAGCTTGAAAAAGCCAAATCAGACCTTGATTCATTCAAGTCATCCATGAGTCAAAAAATTGGAATTTCGTCAGCCGACGTTTCAGATGAAAAATCTGCGCTAAAGGCTTATAAAGAAGCAAAGGATGCTTTAGGAATTCCCGATATTATTATCAACTCTGCCGGTATATCCCGCCCTGGATATTTCCAGGAACTTACCGCCAATTTGTTCCGCAGCCAGATGGATATCAACTTCTTCGGCACACTCAATATAATATTGGCCGCAATAAATGATTTTATAAAACGCGGGTCCGGGCATATAGTCAATATTTCCTCAATAGCAGGTTATATCGGCGTTTTCGGATATACGGCTTACGGGGCAACCAAATATGCCGTAAGAGGATTCACCGATACTCTCAAGGCGGAGATGAAGCCGCATGGCATAAAAGTCAGCATCGTTTTTCCGCCCGATACAGATACTCCTCAGCTTGCTTACGAAGATCAGTTCAAGCCTTATGAAACAAAAGTAATAAATGGTACCGCCGGGCTTACTTCTCCAGACAGGGTCGCCGGAGATATAGTAAAAGGCATTATGAAAAACCGTTATATGATATTTACAGGTTTCGACGGGAAATTCTTATTCTGGCTTAGCGGAAAACTGGGCAAACTGCTTTACCCGATGATGGATATGATGGTAAAAGACGCTATAAATAAAAAAAATAAGGCTGAGGCTAAAAAAGTAAAGGCCTAGAACTAGAAAAGGTTTAATTCTCCATCTTTCACAGGATATCCCATATGTTCGTATGATATATTCGACGCCATTCTTCCTCGGGGTCCCCTGTTGATAAATCCCTGCTGGATGAGATAAGGTTCATATACGTCTTCGATAGTATCGACCTCTTCGCTTACAGCGGCGGCGATCGCTGAAACGCCTACCGGCCCGCCCTTGTAATTTTCTATAATGACTTTGAGGATCTTTCTGTCCATGGCGTCAAGACCCCTTCCATCGACTTCGAGCTTTTTCAGCGCAAAATCGGCAAACTCAATGTCTATAATATCCCGGCCTTTAACAAGGGCGAAATCACTTACCCTTTTCAATAACCTGTTGGCTATTCTGGGAGTTCCCCTTGCTCTTTTAGCGATCTCGCTTATACCCTCGGGGTTGATCTTTATCTCAAGAAGATTAGAACTCCTGGAAAGTATCTTTTTTAAACTCTCAGGATCGTAATAATCAAGTCTTTCAATTATTCCGAAACGTGAACGCAAAGGCCCCGTAATAACTCCTATCCTTGTCGTAGCGCCGATAAGAGTAAAATGGGGCAGTGTAATCCTGAGGGTTCTCGCCCCGGTTCCCTCTCCGATAATTATATCAACCTTAAAGTCTTCCATCGCAGAGTAAAGGATCTCTTCGAGGATCTTTTTCAAACGATGGATTTCATCGATGAACAGTATATCCCCTTCCTCAAGATTGGTCAGGATGGCCATAAGGTCTCCCTGTTTTTCAAGCGCATTAGCCGTGGTCATCTTGATTGTCTTGCCAAGTTCATTCGAAATAATTTTTGCCAGGGTCGTTTTTCCCAGGCCCGGAGGACCGTAAAGAATAGTATGGTCAAGAGAAGTTTTCCTGATTTTTGCAGCTTCTACGAATACTTTTATATTTTCCTTAACCTTATCCTGACCGACAAAATCTTCGAAATTTCGCGGCCTTAAAGGTTCATCTATATCCCCTTTCAAAAAATCCGCTGTAGTAATTTTCTCTTCGATCATGAACCCTCCGGATCGATCACCTTTTTCTTCCCAACGGGTATAAACACACCATAGGACAATGTTGCCTGGTGCCAGTCCCCAGAACAGGTGCATTTATACTTGCGTATAAACGCAAGCACTATTTTGCTGCCCCGGAGGGCTTGTCCCCGAAAGGGGGGCAGTTCTTAGAAGAGCCCTAAATTGTTAACGCAAAGAGCTTGTCCTAAGGGCAATATTTAGAACTGCTCTTTATTATAAATGAAAACGGTTGTTTTAACAATAAGTTTGGAGATCATTTCAATCTATTATTCCATAAAATAATTTGACTAAATCTATAATGTAAAATAAAATATTCCTTTGATAAGTAAATATTGAAACTAAGAAAGGGAGGATATAGTGCCTATCATCAAATCCGCTAAGAAAAGGGTCCGTCAGGAGGCTAAAAGACGGGACAGGAACAGGGCCTTGAAGACTTATATGAAAAACCTTCAAAAGAAAACCATTAATTTATTAACCTCTGCTGAAGTCAAGAAAGATGATTTAACAACCGCCTTGAATTTTTATAAATCTCAGATTGACAAAGCATGGTCAAAAGGAATTTTTAAAAAAAACAAATCTTCCCGCCTGAAATCCAGGATTGACAGATTGGTCTACAAAAAGGCGCAAACGGAAAACAAACAGGAGGCATAAAATGGGTAGAAGCAAGATGACAAAATCAGATATCGTGGATACCGTTTTTGAAGATTCGGAAGTAAAAGAATATGGAATGTCCAGAAAAGAGGTAGCCGTCGTAATTGTAAAATTTATTGAAAAATTAAGGGAATCGATTGAAAATTTGAATCAAAATGATAGAATAGAACTTAGAGGCTTCGGTACTTTTGGTATTAAAAAAAGAAAGGCCCGAATAGCAAGAAATCCGAAAACCGGGGAAGAAGTTAAAGTACCCGAAAGAAAGTCCCCTTTCTTTAAAGCGGGAAGGGAAATGAAACAAACAATAATGAACAGCTGAAAAATAACCCCGCCCCTTAGGGCGGGGTTATTTTTTTGAACGAAAGAAAATCACTTTAGGGCGCTTTTAATCCTTCGGCCCTACAGGCACCTTCGGCCCTTCGCACCTGTCCCGGGGCAGAAACAGGTTAAAATGGGGCCATTCAAGATATATTAGAATTGCCCTTATTCAAGTGTTATAAAGAAGTTACCGATAAATATTTAAAAACAATGAGTTAAGAGATAATATGATAACCGAGGAATTGTTAAAAGAAGAAAAGGAAATAACGAAAATAGTAGCTATCATGTGTGCGAACGGAGCCACGGGATTATTGTCAGATAGAGACAATAAATTCAACGTAAGGTTCCGTGAAATTAGAAACGGCCAGGTTGTTTTTTCAAAAATTGAATCAAACAAACCCGATCTGAATTTCGAATCATATAATATGAGGCCGCTTGAAGCGGAGATAACCCTCGGAGCAAGCGTTTACCTTTTCACTGCCGTTCCAATGGGGCCAAAAAGCATATCAATACCTGAAATTATAAAATCGCATCCTAAACGTAAAACAGTCCGCATTAAAATCAGCAGTAATCCATTCATTCAAAATATGTACTCCCTTGTTTCGGTTAAGGTCGTAGATCCCACCATTCAGGATGAAGAACTCTCACGAAAAATACACTTGATTATGAACACAATCGAAAGCACCCTGGTAAGATCTGAAAACTACGATATAGCTAAAATATCGCTTTTTGACGGGACCGAAAAAAGCACTATTATTAAACTGCTCAAAAAATTTCAGAAGCCTTTTGTCGTCTTCGATACGAAGAATCTATCCCAAAAGGAAGATACAGTCCTGACTTATGAAAATTTCGTGAAAACCCTTAGTGAAGAGGGTTCAAACTTTAACGAAATTCTATCTCAACTTGACAAGATCAAGGAATTTTACCAGAAAAACCTGATTAAAAGCGAGGCGATAGTTCCCCTTGTTTTTGAAGAGGAAGTTATAGGACAGATTAAAGTTGTTTCACTTAAAGACCTGATCAGTAAGCCCAATGTGATACGTCTGAATAATCTTGCAGTAAACGCAGTCGATAATCTTTTTACTAAATGCGCATTTGAAATCGTTTCAAAATCTCCTCAAGCGATCATAGACATGGGCATAAGCGGGGCAAAATTAATAGTTTCTGAAGCTGATTTTTACAAGTATATAAGACTGATGAAGCGGATCTATCTTCAACTATATTTTCCGGATAAAACGGTCATTAAAACAATGTCGACGATAGTCAACCTTTATGAAGATACGTCGGAATCTTACAAACAGATCGGAGTTAAATTTTCAGCCAATATGGATTGGAAAGACAAGAATAAACTCGATGAATTCATTCAAAGCGTTATAAGGCTCCAGAACTCCGAATACATAGCTTAAGGGCAGTTCTAATATCTCAAGAATATTGCCATTCATTATAGCATGTTTCTGCTTAACTCTATAGGGCGCTTCCTATCCGAAGAGCCGAAGGATTAGAAGCGCTCTTAAGGATTATCCCTTTTTCTCTTTTCTATAGCAGGCAGCTTCTGGTATTCCCATACAGCCTTATTATGTTCCTCGAGAGTTTTTGAAAAATAATGAGTTCCGTCTGGTTTAGCTACGAAATAAAGATAATCAACATCAGCCGGATATATGGCCGCTAAAATTGATGTTTTGTCGGGGTTAGCGATGGGGCCTGGAGGCAATCCGTAATATTTATAGGTGTTATAATGGGAATCTATCCCGAAGTCGCCATAATGAATCTCACCCTCGTATTTACCGGCAAGCATCAGTGCATATATAAGCGTGGGATCAGCCTGGAGCATCATACCTTTTTTTAACCGGTTATAATAAACACCGGAAATGATCGGCTTTTCATATTCAAATTTTGCTTCCTTCTCAACTATAGAAGCTATGATCAGTACTTTTTTTAATGTAAGCCCTTTTTTTTTGATCTCTTCCAATATATTCCGGTCTATAACATGATTAAACTGCTCCAGGAATAAAGGAACTATCCTGTCGCTTCCAAACCCGATAGGAATAAAATAAGTTTCAGGGTAAATAAGACCTTCTACTGATTTTAAACTGCCGAGGTTATATTGCATTAGATAGGCGGAATTGCTGCATTCCCTAAGAAAATCGGCTGAAGCAACCAGGTTCTTTTCAGAAAGAAGGTCGGCTATTTGAAACATATTAAAGCCTTCAGGAATGGTTATCTTGACCGAATATGTCTGTCCCTCGGTGAATTTGACTATAAGGTCGGAATAGCTTTCACCCTTTCTGATTTGGTAAATCCCGAATTTAAAATCCCTGTCATGCCTCATAAGTTTCGCGATTATCTGGAAACGGAGCGGATTTTTTATTATATTTTCATGCTTGAGATCTTTAGCAATCTGCTGTATCGATTCACCCTTTTTTATTTCAAAAGTAGCATCATTTTGGTTTACCGTTACATCTGCGCAGGCCGCAAACAGTATCAGGACGATCAGAAATAAGACCGGGCGAAATATTTGTTTCACTGCTCCTTTATCTGGAGTTCATATGTTTTTTACATTTATCAGCGTAGGGTATGATTTCAAGCCTTTCTTCCTCGATTTCTTCTCCGCAAACCGTGCATCTGCCGAAGTTATTGTCCTTTATCCTCTGGATCGCCCTTCTTATATCTTCTATGATTCTTTTTTGAGAACTGGATAGTCCTTCGCTTACAGTAGCGGAACTGAAAGCCTCAGCCCTGTCCACCAGATCGCCGTCTATCTCAAAAGGGTTTTCTTCCTCGCTCGTTTCGCTTTTTATATTTTCGAGCATTTCATTTTCCATTTTAATAAGCTTCTTCCCGAAATAATCCATCCTGTTCTGATTCATACGCTACCCCGCTTATTATTTCTCTATTATCTGCACGGATTTGTGACCTTTTCTCTCGAAAAATTTAACGAAACCTTCTTTAGTAGCGAAAATTGTATGGTCTTTTCCAAGACCTGTATTGAGACCGTTATGAAATTTTGTCCCTCTCTGCCTTACTATGATGTTTCCAGCTTTTACTTGCTCACCGTCATATTTTTTTACTCCCAGCCTCTTTGAATGGCTCTCTCTTCCGTTTTTCGCTGTACTTGAACCCGCCATTGCCGTCCTCCATTTCAATTCTGATATTTCCGGGATATTGATTTTCTATGGTTTTAAGACTCAAAACCAATGATTTATATAATAGCAGTTCCCCCGGTGAATAATTTCTAATTTTTACCGTTAATTTTCCCGGCATCTCATCTTCTTCAATATCGGCGCCGCAAAGCTCCTTCTCGCTTAAAAGCCAGCTCTGGATAAGCACTGAAATAGAAGCACAAACAATATCCGACCCTTTTTTATCAAAAAGGGCATGTCCTCCGGCCTTCACTTCAATATGATTCATGTCATTTTTTAAGATGACGGTAATCATTTCGTCCTATGCCTGGGTTTCTTCGATTTTCTTTTCAGCTTTAACTTTCTTCTCTTTATCCAAATTGATGCCGGTAATCTGAATCTTAGTATATTGCTGGCGGTGTCCGGTCTTTTTCCTATAGCTCGCTTTTTGCTTGTATTTAAAAACAATAAGCTTTTCGCCCTTTTTTACCGGCTCGATAACCTTGCCTTCTACATGAATATCTTTTAAGTAGGGTTTTCCTATTAATACATCATTATCAGTTCTGTATAGGGTGACAGTATCGAATTTCAGCTTTTCTCCTTCACCGGCCTGAAGTTTATCGACATAAAGCTCGCTTCCGTTTTCTATTTGATAAAGCCTTTTACTTATTTCGACTATTGCATACATATTTATTCTCCTTTTATTCCGCCGGTTTAAATCATGGCATAATTTATATGAATCAAAAATTCAGGTTATTATGTTAACCCCTTGCAGATGATTTGTCAAATTAAAAATTGGTCTTTTTTTGTCGGGAAGATGGAACTTAGTCTTTATCTTCGCTTCACTGAACTATCAGGCGGGCTTTTAAATTTCCGTTTTTATATAAAAGCTGAAGAATCTTTACAATATCGTTCCCGGTAAATCCGGTCTGATTTAAACTGTCAACAAGGTCCTGCACTGTAGCCGTACCTTTTAACAGTTTGACGCTTCCTTCGGTTTTCTGTTGTGAAATATTTCCGTTTTGACTGGAACCTATCTCCAGTTTCATACCTCCGTAAGAAACAGCCGAATCAGAAAGTATGACATTGCCTCCGGAGATAAGTATCCCGTTTTTAGAGTCGATCAGGACGCTTGGTTCTTCCTCGATATCTGCGCTAAGTTTGAAAATATCATCGATAAAATTGTTTACTTCAAGGTTCTGCGGTACTTTAACTTTTATCCTGTTAAAAGATATCTCCCTGACGGCATCAGGATATTTCTGTTTGATCGCATCGACAGATTTATTAACGGCATTATAGCCGAGCGATTCCTGAACAATAAAGGTAATAACATTATTAGTATCAAGAATAATATTATCAATTCGCTTTTGCATAATTGCGCCCAGGGGAACGTATCCCATGATACCCTTAGAGAACCTGTCGGTCATAACACTGCCTTCAGCAATAGCATAGATATCATTATCTCCGCCCATAAGAGGCGTAATAATAAGTTCTCCTCCTTCAAGGGATTTGGCGTCGTAAATCGATGAAACTTTTACATCAATCCTCGATCCCTGTTGTGAAAAAGGAGTGATTGTCGCGCTAACAAGGACGACCGCCGAGTTTTTTGGTTTGATTTTGTCAGAATTTATTTTAAAACCAAAATTGTTGGCAATTCTCGATATGATCTCTTTTGTCTGTGTCCCGCTGTCGCTGTCGCCGGTACCTTTTAAACCGACAACGACGCCATAGCCCAGTAAAGGGTTTTCCTGAAATCCTTCAATTCTCAATATATTTCTCAGATTAACAGTCGATGCGCGCAAAGTACCTGCAATGCTGAACAGGGAAACAACCATTATAAAAGAATAAAATATTTTCACAGCGGCTCCTTTATTTTGACCTTGAATACTCTCCCGCTCCTATTATTTTCGACAAGACATGTACTGTCCTCAAGTTTTCTGATTATTCTTACTTTCATTTTAATCGATATATTCCCTTTACTGAATACAAGGTCCGCATTCCCCATGTCTAAATTTTCTATATACTGTGAATCATTTTTTTCTGTATTATTTTCCGGCAGCTTTGCAGGTTCCGGATCGGAGGGCCTTTCCAGTCCGATATCAAAAACCTCGTTTGTTGCAAATCCGGTATCTCCTCTGAAAAACACATAATCTATAATAAGTGTCAATATATTTGAAGATACTTCATTCGATATTTTCAGGACCTTAAATTTCTCCGGCAGGTCAAATTTCTTGAAGAATTTTACAACAAATTGCCCCTTTAAGGCACCCGAAATATATTGATTAATCTCGTCAACGGATGATAAGGTATCAAGCCTGATAACATAAGTTCCTGCGCCTATCAATACCAAATCACCAGCCCCTCCCCTGTCCATCAGGCCATGGATCTCGGCATTCGAAAAAAAACAGTTTGTCAGCACCGATACAGAACCCTTTGCATCTGTTTCCCTTCCTACAAGATCGTTTATAGTAATCGAATCCTTTCTTGTATAAACATAATCCTTTAAAATAATCTGGTTTATTTCTCCGGAAATGAATGAAGTAAATAAAAAAATCGGTAAAATAAATATCTTGCGCATAGATTCTCCCTAAAGTGTATTATTATAAGGGCGGTTCCAAAAACTAGATTTTTAAAAAATAATTGTAATAATGAATCTAATAATTCCGCCCAATGGGCCCTGGTGCCTGGACTGGCGCCAGTCCCCAGGACAGGTGCATTTATACTTGCGTATAAACGCAAGCACTACCTTGCTGCCCCAAAGGGCCGTAGCAAAGCGAAGGTCCCCGTAAGGGGGGCAGTTATTAGAAGCGCCCATAAATAAATATCGGAATATGTTTATATATTTAAAGGAATATTTGCACAATTATAATGCACATTATGTGCATAATGAACTGTACACATTATCGAGCAAATATATTTTTAATGCTTTATTTCGTTATATTAAAAATAGTTAATTAATTATTCTTTTATTATGGCACATTAATTGCATAGTAATGTAAAAGCCCCCTTAAAATACATTTTTTTGAAACCCTCTCCAACCCCCGGAGGGGGTTTCTCTATTTAGGGGCCGGCCAGATCTGCATATTGTCTTATATTCGGCGGGAAAAGTAGAGGGGTTATATCTTTAAAAAAAGATATAAATAATATGAAAAATTCCTGCTCTCCGAGTGGCTGATCAAAAGATTGTAAGATACGCCTTTTTTCTCAATAAGCATAAAATCGCCGACCGTTTTGATCTCGAAATGATTGAGAACCTCTGTAAAAATTTTCCCTTCAATGTCTCTTTCAATTAATTCTAGGGCTTTCCTGTTGGCAAAAATAGTTTTTTTAAAATGATTTGTTATAACCAGAGGGTGTTCCAAATCCTCGATTACTCCAAGAATTTTAAAATGCGGCATGTATTCGTCGAAAAAAAAATGGCATTGAAATTCTTCAAAAGAAATGATCCTCAAGAGGCTTCCCGCCTTATCAATTACAGGAACCTGAAGATTTTTGTTTGAATTATTCCTGAACAGAGTTTGAGATAGCTGGGAAACTTTTATCATACTTATGTTCTCATAGAGAGAAAAACTTTCCTCCATTATTCCGATTTCAATGTCCCTCTTCAGGACGACGCCGAGGTAGTCATTGTCCTCGAAAACAATGATTCCATGGGCCGCAGGAGCATGAAAAAATAATTTCATCAGGCTCTTTGCCATTTCGATTTCCATCATAATTCCCGATCATTTTTCATTGCTGAAATCCAGTATTTTCTCCAGGTCAGGAGCATCGATAAATATCAGTTCATTTTTACCAGGGATATAACCCGGCCAGCTTCCGCCGGAAAGTTTATCCCCTATCATAAGATTATCTGATGTATGGAATGCTCCGGCGATTTTGATATTAAATAAGGGCCTCAGCAAGGCGTATCTGCCGAGAACCTTGCTATTCACGGGACCGTCATAAAAAGAACCGGCTCGCAGGGCATATAAAGACAAGAGCTTATCTTTTAAAATTTTCAAACCCCCATTTCCGCTTAGCCAGGGTTTTGAACCCCTTTTAATTATCTCAATAGAAACAATGTCCTGAAAAGGAACGGTAAAAATATCCCTGCCCCTGAAATCGCTGCCGGGCCTCTCCAGGTTTTTCAACTTATAGTTATAAACGAGGTAAACAGTTCCCGGACTGCTATCAATTGAGGCATAGGACATACTGCCGACGGTGGTCCCTGAACCCACATCAAGTTCCCTTAAGCTTGAATCCGATAGTTTTACTTTAAGAACGAGGACCGGATTGTCAAGCCCGTATTCATGCAGTTTTTCTTTATCTATATTCGTGATAAAACTTTCGCTTACCAGCCCCTGAAGATCATTTAAAACAACCCTGACAGCCTCATCGTCCGCTTCTACGGCCGCTGGTTTTATCAATACAAAACGGTTGGAAATGAGTTCGAGTTCTATAAGGGAAGTATTCGTCCCGCTTCTGTAGAAAATCGATAATGATACTACATCCTCCCTGACCAGCCCTGCGAAGAGACTCACCCTTCCCGACTTTTCATTTTTTTTTTCCCTGGGCAGGACATTGAAAAAATAGTATGACGCAGCGAATGCCAGTATCAATACCAGGGCAGCAGTATTAAAGAGGGATCGTTCAACGCTTCTTTTCATATGAAAGATTTTATCATAGAAAGCCGAAAAATGGAAAATAGTACTCTAAAGGTATCTGCTAAGCCACGCGAATGAGAAGGGAGAATAGAAGTTAAGAATAATGAATCAGAGCCTTTAATTGATTGGACTTAGCGTGACTTCGCGGAAGATCGATAAGCAAATATTATAAAAATGGAAATTTCAGTGTTTTCCCTATATAATTTCCCCTACTTTATTTAATTTAAGGATCTGGTATGGCTGAAAGCGTTTTATTAGAGATCGGCGTCGAGGAAATTCCCCATGAAATAATCAGCTCAGCAATGGAACAATTAAAAGCTAAGAGTATTGAAAAATTTGAAAAAGAGGGTGTGATTTACAGGGAATTATCCGTTTACGGGACACCCAGGCGCCTTTCTTTAATTATAAGCGGGGTGGAAGAAAAAACACCTGAAGCAATATCCGAAAAAAAAGGGCCTTCAGTAAAAGCATCTTTTGATGAGGCCGGAAAGCCCACAAAAGCGCTGCTTGGTTTTCTGGGATCCTTTAAAGCCCGTCTTGATGATATTGAAAAGAAAGAAATATCCGGAAGTATCTATGTGACCCTTAAAATTAAAGAGGGCGGCCTCGAAACACTTTCGATTTTTCCCGAAATTCTAAAGAGTATAATACTTTCTCTTACCTTCCCTAAGTCAATGAAATGGGGAAGCGGGGAAGGGGGACTGCGTTTCGTCAGGCCGGTAAGGTGGATCCTGGCCCTTTACGGAGATGAAATAATAAAATTTTCAATTAACGGCATCGAGAGCTGCAATGTCACCTACGGCCATAGGTTCCTTACTAACGGTAAAGGCTTTAATATAAAACATCCCGATAAATATATCGGGCAGTTAAGGGATAAATTTGTTATTGTTGATGTGAATGAAAGAAAATCCAGGATAATGGAACAGGTTGAAAATGAATCCGGCAAACTAAAAGCAAAACCAGTACTCGACGATGAACTGCTTGATACCCTTGTCCAGCTTACAGAATACCCATACTCTGCCGCAGGCGAGTTCGAAGAGGAATTTCTTAAACTTCCTAAAGAGGTTCTCATTTCTGAAATGATAGATCATCAAAAATATATCCCGCTTTTAAACAAGGAAAATGACCTCATTAATAAGTTCCTGATTACTACGAATATGCCGGTTTCCGGAATTATAATTCATGGAAATGAAAGGGTCATCAAAGCACGTTTCTCCGACGGAAAATTCTTCTTCGACGAGGACAGGAAAATACGGCTGGATGAATATCTTCCAAGGCTCGCTGAAGTTTTATTTGGAAAAGGGCTCGGCACACTCTCCGAAAAGACTGATAGGCTCCAATCTATAACCTCAGAACTTTCAAATATGATAGGCTACGGGAATTATCTTGAAAACGCTCTTAGAACAGCCCTTCTCTGCAAAGCGGACCTTGTGACAAGCATGGTTTATGAATTTCCCGAATTACAGGGTATTATAGGTTATTATTACGCCCTTGCTTCGATGGAAAACATCGATACCGCGATTTCTATAAAGGAACATTACTTGCCGAAATTCAGCGGCGACAGCCTGCCGTCACTGCCGGAGGGGATCCTGGTATCCCTGGCCGACCGTATAGACAACCTTTTCGCATTATACTCGAGGGGTAATTTTGTCAGCGGCTCAAAAGACCCTTATGGTCTCCGCCGGCAGACTCTCGGCATTATAAGGATATTGATTGAAAAAAAATTACACCTTGAAATAGGTGTCCTGTTTAAAAAATTACTGCCTCTATACGAGGGTTTCCTCACAATCAAAAAAGATGAATTTTCAGAAAAAATCAACGATTTTCTTACGAGCCGGGTTAAAACGGTCTTAAAAGAATATGGCTTTTCCTATGATGAAATCGAGGCGGGCATCAGCGGCTATGTTTCCGACTTATACGACGCTTACAAGAGACTCGAGGCGATCCATAGCGCCAGGAAATCGGATAATTTTATCAATCTTGCGATCGCCTTCAAAAGGGTTAAAAATATTATAAAAGGCCATAAAGCCGGCGATTTAAATAATGGCCTTCTTAAGGAGGAGGCTGAAAAGGAACTTCATTCGATTCTTGTACAAAGCCGGAAAACCTTCCTTGAAACCCTTTCAAAGGGCGATTATCCGCAGTGCATATCGATCCTGACCTCTTTCAGGCCGGCGGTTGACAGGTTTTTCGATAAGGTACTTGTCATGGATAAAGATAAAGACTTGCAGAATAACAGGATAGCCTTGCTATCGCAAATCGACGAATTGTTCATGAAGATCATTGACTTTGAAAAGATCGTTGTTGAATAAACTGTTCATCCCGTATACTGTCCCGGCCCCTTTCTACGCCCCTTATCTTTAGAAATGAAAAGAGAAAACGGCGATGATTTTATTTTTTCATGATTTAAGATTATAATATTTACGTCCGGAGGAAACACAAATGGACGTAATCATAATTATTGCGGTAGGCGCCGCTTCTTACCTTCTGGGTTCAATCCCTTTCGGCCTTATATATTCCCTGGCGAGGGGGGTGGATATCAGGAAGGTCGGATCCAAAAATATAGGGGCTACTAATGTAAGCAGGCAATTCGGCTTCGCGCTCGGCTTTGTCCCGGTTTTTCTGCTGGACCTTGCTAAGGGCGCTGTTCCGGTTTATCTTGCGGGATCGCTTTTTCATACCGGGATCGGCCGGGATGGCATTATAGTCATCGCAGGCATTATGGCTCTTATCGGGCATATATTTCCTGTTTATATCGGCTTCAAGGGAGGAAAGGGAGTGGCTACCGCCCTGGGCGTTTTCATCCTCATAGCGCCTTATGAAGCGGCTATATGTGCCGGTGTTTTTTTAATAGTGCTTTTCCTGATGCGTCTGCTTACGATTTCTGCCGAACCGGGGCCGTTTTTTAAAGGCCTCCAAAAGAGATTGGGCCTTGCATCAAGTTCTGCCGCAGTTGCTTTTCCGATAACAACCGTACTTCTCGAACCATCCCGCACAATTATAGTCGTTATTTCTATAATCGTGGCGCTTCTTCTTATCTTTCAGCATCGTTCGAACCTCATTAAAATCCTTAAAGGAGATCATTCGTAAAATGAATAATGAAATTACAAAACTCAACCTGAAAGAGTTGTCCGGCGCCTTATCATCGAAAAGGCTTTCGTCGGTGGAAATAACGAAAGAATATTTAAAGGCAATTGAAGAAGATGCCGGGCATAATAAACCTTTAAACCCTTATATCCGTGTTCTCGCCGATTTCGCTCTAGAATCGGCGAAAAAAGCCGACAAAAGAATAGCCGAAGGTTCGCATTCAGAGCTCACAGGCATTCCCATCGCAATCAAGGATAATATGAATATCAAAGGCTTCCCGACAACCTGCGCATCGAAGATCCTTAAAGGATACATAGCCAGCTACAACTCGACGGTAATTGATAAGCTCGTAACAGAGAACGGTATGGTAGTTCTTGGAA
This sequence comes from uncultured Spirochaetota bacterium, assembly GCA_963768055.1. Classification (GTDB taxonomy): domain Bacteria; phylum Spirochaetota; class Brevinematia; order Brevinematales; family JAOACQ01; genus CAVYGN01. The sequence continues at coordinate 1,402,258 of CAVYGN010000001.1, forward strand.
AAACAAATATGGACGAGTTTGCAATGGGGTCCTCAACTGAAACTTCATATTACGGCATCACCCGTAACCCCTGCGACAGGGACAGGATCCCCGGAGGATCTTCAGGCGGCTCCGCTGCCGCTGTAGCCGGTTTTCTTGCGCCTGCAGCGCTGGGAAGCGATACGGGAGGATCTATCCGCCAGCCTGCCTGCCTTTGCGGCGTTGTAGGGCTTAAACCGACATATGGACTTGTATCGAGATACGGACTCGTTGCTTTCGCATCTTCACTCGACCAGATCGGGCCGATCACACGCACTGTGGAAGATTCCGCGGCCCTGCTGGGCCGGCTGGCATGCCATGATGAGAAAGACTCGACCAGTCTCGAACTCCCCGTTCATGATTATCACCCGAGGCCTGAAGTAAGCGGACTCAAAATCGGTATACCGAAAGAGTTTTTTATTAGCGGATTGGAAGCCGAGGTTGCCGATAATGTAAAAAAAACCTGTCTCGAACTTGAAAAGCTCGGGGCTGAAATCGTTGAAATCAGCCTTCCTCATTCCGATTACGCGGTACCGACATATTATATCGTTGCCACTGCCGAAGCCAGCTCGAACCTGGAACGCTACGACGGCATTAAATATGGACTCCGAGCCGATTCAAGCAGCCTCTCTGAGCTGTATAGGAAAACCAGGAGCATGGGTTTTGGCGAAGAGGTTAAAAGAAGGATAATGCTCGGTACTTATGTTTTATCGGCGGGTTATTATGACGCTTATTATTTGAAGGCCCTGAAAGTCCGTTCCCTTATACGGGAGGATTTTGAAAAAGCCTTTACAAAAGTAGATTACATACTGGGCCCAACCTCACCCACACCCGCTTTCAAGATCGGTGAGAAGATAAACGATCCTATCTCTATGTATTTATCCGATATTTATACAATTTCACTTAATCTGGCTGGACTGCCCGGCATTTCAGTTCCGAGCGGCCTGACAAAAAACGGTTTGCCGCTGGGCGTTCAGGTGATCGGAAAGCTCCTGGATGAAAAGGGAATCCTGAATGTCGCTTCAGCAATAGAATTAACGGTAAAAGGGGATAATAAATGAAAAAGGCTTTGATCACCGGGATAAACGGGCAGGACGGATCGTTCCTTTCAGAATTTTTAATTAAGCAAAACTATGAAGTGCATGGAATAATCAGGAGGAGTTCGTATTTCAATTTAGGCCGGATCGAGCACCTCTACATTGACGAGCTTATCAAAGATATTCACAAGGACAGAAAGCTCAAACTCCATTACGGCGATTTAACCGATTCGAGTAATCTCATACGCCTGATAAAACAGATAGAACCGGATGAAATTTATAATCTTGCGGCGCAATCGCATGTCAAAGTATCTTTTGAAATGCCGGAGTATACCGCCGAAGTCGACGGTGTCGGCACTCTAAGGCTTCTCGAAGCGGTCAGACTGCTTGGATTTGAGAAGAAAACCAGGATATATCAGGCCTCGACATCGGAACTTTATGGGCTGGTCCAGGAAACACCCCAGAAAGAAACTACCCCTTTCTATCCGAGAAGCCCATACGGCGTAGCCAAGCTTTACGGATACTGGATTACGAAGAACTATCGCGAAGCTTACGGATTATATGCCTGCAACGGGATACTTTTTAACCATGAATCCGAAAGGAGGGGTGAATCATTCGTGACCAGGAAAATAACGCTGGCAGCGGCCAGGATTTATAAAGGAAAACAGGAAAAGCTTTACCTGGGCAATCTTGATGCCAAGCGTGACTGGGGATATGCAAAAGATTACGTGGAATGCATGTGGCTGATGCTGCAGCAGCCCGGTCCCGAAGACTATGTAATAGCTACCGGAGAAACCCATACGGTAAGAGAATTTGCGGCAAAGGCCTTTCTTGAGGCCGGCATAGAGATCGAATGGAACGGCAGCGGAATTCAAGAGAAGGGCCTGGATAAAAAAACCGGTAAAATCCTGATAGAAATAGATCCCCTGTATTTTCGGCCTACCGAAGTTGATCTTCTATTGGGAGATCCGACCAAGGCCAGGGAAAAATTAGGATGGAACCCTACCCGTACTTCGTTTAACGATCTTATCAATTTAATGGTCAGATACGATATGGAACATGTTTAAATGGTTGTAACGGCATTAATCTGGACATATCAATTCATAATAAGCTCCCTGGCGGGATTTATGGTTTTACGCCTGTTCAACCCGTCAGGGGAAAATGAAAACAGGCCGGTTGCTTTACCAATCGTAATTTTTATAGGGCTTGCCGTAATCGGCACAATATCGTCATGGCTATCGATTTTAATCAGTATCTCGCTTGCTGCTAATATCGCCATCTGGTTCTTTTGCCTGGTCTACGCCTTTATCGACAGGAACTTCCTCGGAAAAGTCGTTAAAGAAGCTTTCAATGCATTAAAAGGCCTTCCCCCTATCGTTATTGCATCGGTAGCAGTCCTGATAATAATGATTCTCATTGAAACAAGCTTTTACATGCCTAAAAATTATGACACCGCCCTTTATCATGCCCAGGCGATACGATGGATAGAAGGCTTTCCCGCAATACCCGGGCTTGGAAATCTCCATATGAGGTTTGCCTATAACAGCAGCTGGTTCCCCCTCAGCGCCTTTTTTAGTATGAAATTCCTTTCAGGGATTTCTTTTCATTGCCTTAACGGTTTTATCCTTGTAATTTCAGTTTTGTATTTTTCAGGCGGCAGTTCTCAGCTTATTGCCGGAAAAAACAGCAGGTCATCATGGCTCTCACTCCTTCTGCTCCCTTTTTCTATTGCGCTATATCTTAATTTTTCATCCTCGCCCGGAACGGATACCCCCGCGACGCTTTTTATATGGGTCATATCGGTGCTTTTCCTTGAATATTCCGAGAATCATGAAAAAGCTTCGATATTCCCGATAATCCTTCTTTCCGCATATACGCTTACAGTTAAATTGGCGGCCCTTCCGATAGCATTGATTTCCCTGTACTTTATTGTTTTATTTTTCGCCAAAGGGGTCGGCAAAAAGATACCGTTGATATATTGTCTCGCTTTTATTATTATTTTATTGCCATGGTTTATAAGGAATTATATTATTTCCGGTTACCTGGTATATCCTGTTGTGTCAACGGGTTTTATCCCTTCAGACTGGAAAATGCCTCCCTCCATTCTGGCGGCAGATACGGCTGGAATAAGGGAATGGTCTTTCACCAGGCCGCCGGGAATGCCACTGTTCATATATTTATATGACTGGCTCTCCCGCCTGAGACCGGTATTTAAGGCTGTTTTTTTCCCTGCAATATCGGTTTTCGCGATATCAGCCTTTTATATTATCTATCGCTCTATAAAAAAGCGAGAATGTATTGTAAAATTCAACGGTTTAATGGACCCGGGACTGATTCTCTTATATACCTCTATCGCAGGAGTAATTTTTTTATTTCTCAGCGCACCCGATTTCAGATACGGGGCCTCATTTTTTCTTCTTATTCCTCTGTATATCAGCGCAACAGCAATAAAATTATTCTTCCTCGGCAAAAACACGTCATCCCCTGCTTTTATCGTTCTGCTTTTATTTATCCTGGTTACGCCTTTATATGAGGCTTTTTTATTCAACCGTTATTTTCAACAATCCAGGGATGTCCCCATGTACACACCTGAAGAACCGCGGGTATTAACCGGAAGACTTATTCTTCCGGCACCTTATTTTTATAAACCGGAGAATACACTCCCCAATATTTTGAAACCCGATTTCATCATATATTCTGTAAAGGGTTGGGAAAGATGCTGGTATTATCCGTTCCCGGCGGTTCCGGTAATTTATAAGGGATTAACAATGCGGGGTAAGGATTTCAGGGATGGGTTTAAAATAGTTTCCGCTAAGCCGCGCGAATAAACAAGACCTTTGCCACAGCTTCGCGGAAATGGTTTATTTAGTTTTTATTGTTTCTTATTTTTGGATTTTTAAGTATTTTCACATATAATAATTGGATTTATAAAATTAAAGTGAAGGGAATACGATGCAGAAGGGTTCTAAAATATACCTCGCCGGTCATACGGGCCTTGTCGGTTCCGCAATTTTAAGGAAGCTTAAAAAAGAAGGCTTCGATAATTTGATTTACAGAACACTGGAAGAATTGGACCTGACGGAACAGGCGGCCGTATCATCATTTTTTGAAAAGGAAAAACCCGAATACGTTTTCCTTGCGGCAGCCAAGGTCGGCGGAATATACGCCAATAATATTTATCCTGCAGAATTTATCTATCAGAATATAATGATCGAATCGAATGTAATTAATTCATCCTATCTTAACAAGGTCAAAAAGCTTTTGTTCCTGGGGAGTTCCTGCATCTATCCCAGGCTTTGTCCCCAGCCGATAAAAGAAGAATATCTGTTGACAGGACTCCTCGAACCTACTAATGAGGCCTATGCGGTAGCTAAAATCGCAGGTCTTGAAATGTGCAGGTTTTATAAAAGACAGTACGGGGCACATTTTATTTCAGCCATGCCTACCAATCTTTATGGATATAATGACAATTTCGACCTTGAGAAATCCCACGTTCTTCCCGCGATCATTCGCAAAATGCACCTGGGGAAATCTCTCGCATGCGGCGATTGGGATGGGATAAGGAATGATTTCAACAGCAAACCTATCGAAGGTGTGGACGGAAACGCCGTCAATGACAAAATCCTTGAAAAACTTTTAAAATACGGCATCAGGAAAACTTCTTCAACCGTTGAAATAACACTCTGGGGTACGGGGAAACAAAAACGCGAATTTCTTTTCATAGACGACCTCGCCGAAGCCTTATTTTATCTAATGGAAAATTATGAAGATGAAACGCATATTAATATCGGGACCGGTGAAGATATCGAGATAGCGGAAATAGCAAAACTTATAGCCGGAATTGTAGGTTTTAAAGGCAATATCATTTATGATCTGACAAAACCGGATGGAACGCCCCAGAAGCTGCTCGATGTCAGCCTTCTGCATAAATCCGGATGGAAGCACAGGATTACGCTGGAAGAAGGGATCAAATTGACATATGACTGGTATATAAAAAATAATAAATCTCATTAAATTCAGGATAATTCATGTATTATTCCATTTCGGGCAGGGTAGCTTTTAAGGATGACAACACCGTTGTTGTAGAAACAGGCGGCGTAGGTTATGAAATTTTAGTTCCTCGTACCGTATCAAGAAAACTGCCTGAACCGGGCGGGAATGCTATCCTTTATACCCGATTGATTGTGCGTGAAAACGAAATATACCTTGTCGGTTTTACTGCCCTTGAGGACAGGCGGCTTTTTGAAAGCTTGCTTACAGTATCAGGAATTGGGCCCAGGCACGGCCTGAAAATACTTTCGGATCTTTCATCTGCCGAAATACGCAATGCCATAATATCAGGAAGTGAAACGGAGCTTTCAAAAATAAAAGGGATCGGAGCAAAAACCGCTTCCCGGATCATACTCGAACTTAAGGACAAGATAAAAAAACTTCAGGCGGGGGAGGGGGAAATCGCAGTATCCGACAGAAAAAAAACCGAGGTCCTTATGGCGCTGCGCGTACTTGGTTATACTGATTACGAATCCAGGCGCGCTCTTGATACAGCGTTCGGAAATCCGGTTATCGGTAATATGGAAGTCGAGGATATAATTAAAAGCATACTTTCCAATATGTGAAAATTTTATTACCACCCTGTCAGCTTTTTAATCAGGCTCTTAAATGCAAGGAAAAAATCCTTAGGCGTTTTAAACCGGAAAATGTTTTTTATAATAAAACGCGGATTTAAAAAGAACTTAAAATTGGCCTTTCTAACCATCTTTTCAATCTGTTTTTTTTTCAGGTGAGGATATTCGATGATCGATTTTTTCTGTACATCTACCGGAACATAATCGCCGTATACAAGCCACCCCTTCTCCTGGGCCTGGCGATAAAATTCCGTCCCGGGAAAAGGGTTGCAGATTGAAAACATGACCATATCCGGATCAAGGCGGATAGATTCCTCAATCGTTTTTTTAATCGTTTCCACCGTTTCCAGGGAAGAGGCCGCAATCAGAATATTGAGCTTGGGCGCAATATTGTTCCCTTTTAGTATTTTAATGGCTTCATAAAATGTGTCAAGCTTGATCCCCTTTCTGACGTCATCCAGAATTGCCTGGTTGAAAGATTCAATACCAATGTCGATGTAAACGCAGCCCGCTTTCGCCATCGCTGAAACGACTTCATTGTCGGTAAGAGAATCGGCACGCGCAAGGCATCCCCAGCGCATCTTGAATTTCTCAATACCCTTGCAGATTTCTACCGTCCGCTTTTTATTTAAAACAAATTCATCATCGATAATGCTGACTGTCCTGTAACCCTGTTCAAAAAGGCTTTTAAATTCCTCTATTACCTTCCGGGACGACCGGTAGCGCACCCCGGGAATACTATTGACAGTATTTTTATGCCTGTTATATTCAAGTTTTGCGGCAAATGAAAGAGAGCAGGGCACACAGTAGGTGCATTGAAAAGGGCAGCCTCGTGTTGTAAGCATTGCCGTAAAAGGACGTTCTTTCAGCTTCGGATTAAAATAAAGATCGCGGTTTATCAATTCCCTTGCAGGTATCGGAAGATCATCCAGATCTTCTATCAACTCCCGGTAGGGGTTATTAATAACTTCACCGCCCCCCCCGGATTTTTTGAAGCTTATGCCGCTGATCGCTTCCAGGGGGCCTTTCAACTTCCCGTCAAAATAGTTTATCAGATCGAGGATTGTAAAATCCCCCTCTCCCCGGACTATGTAACAATTCTCGTCAAATATAAAATATTCAGGGTCCCAGGCCGGGGCAGGACCGCAGAAAATAATTTTTTTATTTCCCCTAATCCTGCGAATATTTTCCCTGGCAAGCTTATCGAGTTCTTTTGAGAGATTGACGCTGTAAAATATATAAACATCACTATCGTCTTTTTCAAGGAATGGAACGAATTCTTTGGGTTTCATTCCCTCCACGGGCGCATCCGTCACTTTTACCGAATGCCCCGCTTCCATCAGTACGGCGGCGTATGTCAGGATGAACACATTCGGGATCGCGTAAAGCCCATAAGTGCAGCCGAATACCCTCTCAGGGATTCGTCCTCCGTTGATCGCCGGCGGAATAAGAAAGTTTACTCTCTGCATTATTTTTTCCTCATAAAATTTCGGTAATAAAAAGAAAGGGCGGCAAAGGTATGTTCTATTATGCGTATACTCAATTTTGCGCTTGACCTGCGGTACTCATGGTAAACCTTTGCATCGGGGTAATAGACGGTTTTATAGTTTTTGTTCTTCGCCCTGAAACAATAATCTACGTCTTCAAATCCGAATGAAGTAACTTCCTGGAAATAGCCTATTTCCCCAACCGTCTTTTTTCTAACCATTAGACATGCTCCCTGAACCCAATCCACTTCCTTTATAGAAGCATGGTCCCAATCAAGCATGAGATGGCGAGAGAGTGCGCCCTTTTTAAATATTTTCCCCAGGAATGTTCTCCTGAGTATGATCGTCCAGAGAGTATAAAATTTTCGGCAGGAATACTGAAGGGTGCCGTCTTCATTTAAAAGCTGCATTCCCATTACAGCGATATCCGGGTGTTTGTCCATATAGGCGATTGCATCATTAAACCGGTCATCCCTGATCCAGGCATCGGCGTCAAGCATCAGAATATAATGCCCACCGGCATTTCTGATACCCACATTGCGCATTTCCCCTACTCCGAAACGGTTATACGGAATGACTTTGATAAAAGGAAATTCCGTTAAAACCCTATCGTTAGGATCATCAGAGGCTTTATGAATAACCAATATTTCATATTTTTTATCCCAGCCCGCTGATCTGATCGATTCCAGACATCTTTTCAGCTTTTCACCCATCCTGTAATGTATGATGACAACAGTTAAATCCATCAAATCCTATTCTTTGAACCCTTCCAGCACATAGCAGTGGTTCCAATCCTGGCAATATTATAATATAAAACTGTTCTATTGTAAAAAAACCATGACCTGATCAGTCGGCAGTCAACAGTCGAAAGTCAACAGTGTATGAACACTTGCGATAACTTGACTGTAGACTGTTGACTATTGACTATGGCATTTTTTCCTGTCTTAATATATAATATCATATCTTGAAAGCTTCGCAGGATAATAATATGAGATCGATATTAAGCCTTATTCTTCTTTTCATTTCCGTTTTTTCTTATACCCAGACTATCGACGAGATCAATGCAGAAAAAAACTTCAAAACCGGTATGGTGAGGTTTTATAACAGGGAATATGAAGCTGCGATCCAATTATTTTCCAAAGCCCTGTCATACCAAAAATTAAACAATAAGGTACGTTATTACCTTGGCTGTTCGTACCTAAACGCGGGCTATACAAAAAACGCTATCGACGAATGGGAGAATATTGTAAAGTTCGGCGATACTTCATACCAGATCCGTCAGAAGCTGAACGATCTCTATTTCAGGCTGGCGATTGATAAAAGCTATGATTATTCAAACCCTTACGTCTTCACCCGGCTGTATAACGGTATTGAAAACGGCATGCATAAAATTGACAGGCCGTCCTTTATAACATACGATAATAAAAACGATTCCATGATCGTATCCTCTACTGCTACCAAATATGTAGTCGAGATCGACAGTTCCGGTAAGCCTGTAAGGGAGATCGGACGAAACTTCGGAGATTATTCATCTTTCCAGCTACCCATGGGAATATGCCTTTATAACAATATATTTTATATAGCCGATTACAAAGCCGATGAAATTTTTACATTCGACAGGGAAGGTAAATTCCTCTCAAAGTTCGGTTCGAGCGGGGTCGCATCTTCAAACATAGCCGGGCCTATGGGCCTTTATATTTCCGAGGACGAGTACCTTTTCGCCGTTGACAACGGAAACGACAGGATACAGAAATTCGGGCTCAAAGGAGAATGGATCCAGAGTATCGGTGAGGGAGTTTTAAAAAGGCCGACTGATGTCGCCGGCGCGAGCGGAATTATTTATGTTTCCGATACGTTCAATAAAAGGATCGTATCGTTTGACACCTTTGGAAATATGCTCGATATAATAGGCGAAGGCATTCTGCAGGAACCTCTCGGACTTTTTATAAAAAACGGTAAGCTTTACATCTGCGATGCGGAGAACGGTTTATACATTTATGACATCACCGGAAAAAGCCTTAATAAATTCAATACTGACGAAAACAAAGTCCGTTTTGCATTCGACGCCTGCCTGGATTCAAAAAATATTATATACGAAACGGATTTCAATACCCCTAATATTGCGATATTCAATCCCCTGCAGCTTCAGTATGCTAATTTAGGACTAACGGTATCCCAGATCTGGCTCTCCAATTATCCCAGGAATCTGCTTCATTTAAGGGTCTGGGATAAAACAGGCAAACCGGTTTTTAACCTGAAAGAGGAGAATATATCCATATTTGAAGAAGGCACGGAAATTCCCTTCATAAGATTAGGGCCGACTTTTGAATTCAGAAAAAATATGTATGTTAAGATCATTATAGATAAAAGCCAGGCGATGGAGGAATATGAACCCGAATTGATCGAAATGCTGAATTCATTCCTTACACAAACAACAGGTGAAGATTGGCTTGATGTGGTGACGGTAAACGATACAATTGAGAATTCGGGAAGAATGCCGTCAAGCATTCTCCGTCCTGTTGATTTTGTCAGGAAAATTCCTTACCGCGGCCTTTATCCGCAGGACCTCGACAATGCAATTCATTCGTCTATTACAGAGCTTTTAAATATTAACAGGAACAAGGCCCTTATAATTTTCACCGCGGGGGAAACCGGCAATTCAACTTTCTCCAATTATGATGCCGACATGATATCCACTTATGCAAAACAAAATGCAGTACCGGTTTATGTAATTAACTTTACCGATAAAAACAGGGAAATTTACGAAAGGATTACCGAAGAAACTTTCGGCAGGTACTATTCAATCAGGGACCTTAAAGCTATACTTAATATCTACCAGGAGATAAAAAACGCTCCGCCGCTGGAATATATAATCAGTTATGAGGGGTTGAACTTGAAAGGGTTGAGGGACATGTGGATAAACGTCCATATCAAGGTTAAATATAAAAACCTAATGGGGATAGACGATACAGGCTATTATGTACCGGAACTCTTTACACCGGTATCTTTGCCCGGACAATAAATTACTGAATGACATTACTGGACAAAAGCACTGCCGGGCAGGATAAACCCTTACAGGATAGACCCTATCTGAACATTTCTTTTATAACTATTTGCTGCATTTTTTTTAATAAAGCCGTATCTTTCTCATCATGATAGGGCTTTATATCAAGGTTCGGGGGTATCTTTTTAAGGTTTTCATGCCCTGCGCATTTTATATATCGCTGCATGAAAGAATCGTATTCCCTCCACTTAATTCCCGCCGCCCGGACCGCCGCTTCTTCCGCCCGGAGGGCTATTTGATGGGCATGCTGGTAAACCAGCCCCAGTTCATCGATTAGAGATTTTTCAACCGATTCATGCAATACCAGAAAAGGATCCACATCATATTTTCCAACGGAGGTTTCCAGGAACTCCGGAAGATGCCTGTCGATAAAAATAGTCTTTCCATCCCGGCTATAACCCGCCAGATAGGGGATATCCCAGGACCTGTCGAGTTTGTTTTTCTTAAGAATATTTTTAACTGCCTTTTTCAGCATATCGGTTGAAACAAGAGTGTCGTCCCTTCCTATCCTCTTCTTCTTTTTTACCGCCATATTTACCTCCTTTATGTAAAACCGCAGATTTGCACAGATATACCGGAAGGAAAGCGGGCTTATCTGTGAAATCCGCATAAAATTATATCAGAGATTATAGATCACTGCAAAGGATGATAAGAAAAAAGTTATAATCTGCTTAATCTGTGGTTAGAACATCAAAGATATGCATTCGGATATATTCTTGACCGGGTATAAAGTAAACCCCTCGGGCCGTTTCAATTTACCCGCCTGGTAAGGAACTATCATTTTATTAAAAACATTCCTGGAGCTTTCCGCAATCCTTTTATCAATTTTTATTACCGGCCTGACTTCACCCGTCAATCCGACTTCACCGCATGCCATAATATCGAGCGCCGACGTCAAGCCCTTTAAGGAAGAATATACGGCAGCTACTACAGGCAGGTCTAGAGCGGGGTCCTGTATATGCAGGCCGTTTGTAACATTAAGATAAACGTCATGATTCGATAAACTGATCTTTAGGTTTTTCTCCATAACCGCGATCAGCATGTACAATCTGCCCGGATCCATTCCGTCCGAAGTCCTTTTAGGATAGTTAAACTGGGATGGGCTTGTTAAAGCCTGTATTTCAACAGGGATAACCCTGTTTCCCTCGGCCATAGGGAAAAAAGATATGCCTGTGACCTGTCCCTCATGACCGTAAAGAAATGCTTCTGAAACATTACCGATGGATTTAAGACCTGTTTCTTCCATTGTAAAAAACCCGATTTCATCAGTGGAGAAAAATCTGTTTTTATTGCAGTGTAAAATTCTGTAATAACATCTGCCGTCCATTTCCAGAAACAATACTGTATCCACTATATGTTCCAGTATTTTAGGACCGGCTATGATGCCGCTTTTTGTGACATGCCCTACGATAAAAAGGGCGAAGTCCATTTCCTTACTTAGTTTTACCAGTGCATATGCCGATTCCCTCATCTGAACAATGCTTCCGGGTAGAGACTCAAATGATGCGGAAAATACTGTCTGGATGGAATCGACAAAAACGAATTTCGGGGCCTCTTTCCGGAGAGCATTTATTATCTCATCGATATCATTTTCGGGAAATAATAAAACTTCGCAATTATCGGCGCCAAGGCGTGATGCCCTCAATTTTATCTGGGAGTTCGATTCTTCGCCGTTGATGTAAAAAACCTTACCCTGTCCGGCCAGGTTATTGGCTGCTTCAAGAATAAGCGTTGATTTACCGATCCCGGGTTCGCCTGATATGAGTATCGCCTGGCCCGGTATTATTCCCCCGAGGACTCTGTCCAGTTCATCGATCCCGGTAAAATATCTTTCTTTTTCATCGCTTTTAATCTTTGACAGGGGTATAGCCGTTTTTTTGGGTACTTTGTCGATATGGCCTGAAGATTTATTGCTTACAGCTTCCTCAGTAAAACTATTCCAGCTGGAGCATTCAGGGCACCTTCCCAGCCATTTAGAGGATTGGTATCCGCAATTAAAACAAAGGAAAAGGGATTTTTTCATTTAAGAGGATTTTGATTTTTCTGTTTGCGCTTCTGTGGCCTTGCCTGAAGCTTTCTTCTTATCAGGGGCCTGGGTTTTACCGCCCCTGAATAAAAGAGAGTACGTTATCAGGCCTAAGATATAACCTATCAGCAGACTGATAAGAATAACAGTTATGACAGGCATTTTCCCAAGGGGTACGATAAATGATACGTCTACCGGGCTTAAATTCTGGACAACAATGATCACAAGAAGGATAAGAAGAATGATCAGCGAGAATAGCCTTAATAAATTGTTCTTTTTCATTATTACCTCCCCTTTTTGAAGTTATAAGTACTTTTTTGCGGTTTTTTTGATCAGATCCGGTAAATTCGCCATATTCTTTTTTGTACATCTGATCGAGAAGGAACCTTCAATCAGTCCTCCCCTTTCCCTTATTCTATTTTCCATTTTATTGAGGACCGGCTGCGATTTACCAAAAATATTCGTACAGAAAATTACTATCTTTTTCCTTTTCAGCGAAGCCTCGTTTATAAGGGTATTTATCGCCGGAACGGGATTCCCGCCCCAAACAGGGGTTCCGATGAAAATCCTTTCATATCCGCTAATATTCGGATTATACGGCCGCAATTCACTTTTTAAGCCTGTTAACGCCTGGAGGGGCGATATAAGATAACTTAATATCCCCTTTCTTATCGAAACTTCCTCCAGCCTTCTTAATTCAGCGCCCGTAATCTTCATTAAGGCTTCGGCTACAGACTTTGTCTTTCCCTTCCATGAATAATAATATATCAAGGATTTCATATACCCTCAAAATAATCTTTTACAAGATAAACCTTTTATTCCAGATTAAGGTCTTTACGAAGCCTCTGTTTTACATCGCCGGTTATATCGAATTCCCTGTCTATAAACAGGAGAATGTCGTTCCCCTTTCTGAAAACAAAGCTGAATCCCTTTTCCTCGCTTACTTCCTCGATAACAGACGATATCCTTGCAAAAACAGGTTTTGTAAGTTCTTCTTTGAAAGCGGTGACTTTGTTGTTCGATTCTGTTATAAATTCACCCAGCTGTTGACGTTTTAATTCAAGTTCAGCCTCGCGCCTTTGTTTTTCATCATCCGAAAGATTTGAACTCTGAGAATAATCTTTTTCCAGAAGACCTATTTCCTCTTTTCTTTTATCGATTTCTACCTGGTATTTCCGGCGTTCGTCAAGGAGTTTTTTTCTTATGTCGTCAATTCCGGGAAAAGTATTAAACACCTCTTCAACATCCACACAGCCTATCTTGAACTGGCGAAGGCTGTAAACACTGCCGAACAATAACAGAAGACATATTGAAGTAAAAATGGTTTTTTTCAGCATTGTTTTCTCCTTAAAACACGCCCTGGATACTGAGCACGGGCGTAAGATTATCAAACAAATTCTGATCCTGGTCCAGCTGAAATGTATTCAGGCTTGCGCTATACTCTCCGCGTCTCGCTACATATATACGAATTGGAAGTCCGATTATATTGACCTGAATTCCTATTCCGAAACTGAACAAATACCCGAAGGGGGAAAACGGCGCTATACCGTTATACGTAGACCAAAGATTTCCCATATCATAGAAAAACACTCCCCAGATAGGGTCATATATCTCGAACCGCAGTTCACCGCTGATATAATCCCTGGAGAGGCCTCTCGTTGAAAGACCTGACCATCCCCTGAGCTCATAAACACCGTCAAACCACAGCATATCTGAATAATCATACACATACTGCCCGTTAAACTGAGGGGTTATAAATTGAACATCGCCGTGCAGGGCCAGCACAACCCTCCAAAAAGGAATTGGAAAACTAAGGTATTGGCTGTATGACAGGCTGGGATGTAAATACTGCGCATAACCTCCCATTATACCGCCGATATATGATAGGTTCAGGTTAAAAATACTCCCCTCAAGCGGGCGCAGGGGATGGTCGGTAGAATTCCTTGAAAACCCTAAATTAATATAATTCTTGAAAAGCCAGCTGTTGGTAAGGGCGTATTCAAGGTTGGTATTTGTCTCCCAATGGTCCGTAAAGATCAGAGGCGTACTGAAGTCTGCCCCGTAATCCCTGTATATCGATGTGCCTACCCCGGTTGATATTTCCCAGTAATCCGGAAACTTCCTCCTAATACCCAATCCGAGAGAGATTGTTTCCTCCCAGTAAGCATTAGTGCAAGCGGTATTAAATAGAACATTATTGGAAGGGTTCTGAATGTAATTGAAATTCGTTTGGTCTAAAAAACCGGTCCCTGAAGAATCGGCCGGGACATTGCTAAACTGGGCCAGCGAATATCCAAGGGTTATATCTCCAAAAATCGGCTGGTCAAAAAGCCATGGTTCCTCGTATGTTATAGAAGCCGAATCGGCAGTCTGGCCGACCGAGGCCTTCAGCGATATTTCCCTTCCTGTTCCTCCCAGATTCTTCTCCGAGACCTGCCCGGCCAGGTTAAAACCGCTTATAGTCCCGTAACCGACCCCGAAGGTTACTATGCCTGTCCTGGCTTCGTCCACGTTCATATCGAGATCTATTAGTCCTTCAGCGCTGCCCGGTAAGTATTCCGGTTTTACATCATTAAAATATGACATCTGCATCAAATCATCATACGTTTTCTTGACTTTCCACTGGATGTAGAGTTCTCCCTCCTGATATTCGAATTCCCTCTTTATGACTTTCGTTTCTGTTTTAGTATTGCCGGAAACGGTAACATGCTCGATATGTGTCTGCGGCCCTTCGACAATAACAAGCTGAGAATCGACTATTCTGTTAGTTTCTTCTTTATTTAAAAGCAGGGAAACGTTTGCGTATAAATGCCCGTCATCG
Organism: uncultured Spirochaetota bacterium; assembly: GCA_963768055.1. Taxonomy (GTDB): domain Bacteria; phylum Spirochaetota; class Brevinematia; order Brevinematales; family JAOACQ01; genus CAVYGN01. The sequence continues at coordinate 1,417,336 of CAVYGN010000001.1, forward strand.
CTGTATTTGTTGAATATTTTAAGACGGATATTATCCATCTTGACTTTATCATAAATTTGGCCTTCTTTTAAATCGATCAGATCCTGGAGCTCTTTGGTCGTAAAAAGGGTGTTCCCTGTAATGGTAATTTTGCCGGTTTTGAATTTTTGGCCTTCGGAAATAACAACATTAACTACTATGGCTTTATGTTTGTCCGCTCCGAGGTCCTGGATTGACCAGCTGAATTCTTTGAGAGAAGCGTCTATATATCCCTTTTGTCCGTATAATTGCACGATTAGATCCTTGTCTTTTTCAAAATCTTTCTCTTTCATAACACCGTCAATAAATATAAAGAAAACTTCTTTTGTTTTCATGACGCTTTTGATTTCATCGGCTTTTACATTATCATTTCCCGAAATATTGATCTTTTCAACAACGATCTTCCTGCCCGGAGTTACCTTGAATGCCAGATCGAAGGTTTGTTTTGCCACATTAACGGGTTTAAGTGTGGTCGTAACCGCCACCTCCCTGAAACCGTCATCAATATATTTCTTTTGAATCGCGTCTATAGATTTTGCCAGTTTGTTTTCCGTATAATATGAAAAATCCGTAAAGCTTATCACTTTTTTTAAATCATCCGAACTGATATTGTCATTGCCGGAGAATGTAACATTCCTTATGTAATAATTCTCTTCGACAATAAAAGTAACAATAACCCCGTTAGTACCTTCCGCTATATCGACTTTTGCATTCTTGAACATATCGAGAGAATATAGTTTTTTAAGGGATTTATTAAGGGAGTCGGTATTTAAAACTCCTCCCACCTTTATTTCAAGAAGGGGCTTGATATCATCCGGATGAGCATTTATAAGCCCTTCGAATCTTATATCCTGGATATTCTTGTCCTTCATATTTATTTCCTGGCTATATGAAAGATAAAGAGGTACTGTCATTAGCGCCAATAAGAAAATCATCACGCGGAACATAAACTCTCCTGTAAATAAACTTTAATAAACTGATTATTTTACTACATTTGTAGTACTTTGTCAAAATAAGACTGAATTCCGATATCAGAATTTCTGGTTAAAATTGAGCTCGAAAAATTGCTCATAAAGAACCTGTCTGCCGAGCTCGGTAAATGGCTGGAGTTTCCAGCCGATATCGAAGAGTTTCATGTCAAGGTCTAAACCGATTGTTTGCAGTGCTATCAGACTGTTGATATCGATTGGATTCCTTGAAATGGTCAGGTCATACTGCAGGAATATATCCGGGATTATATATTTGCCAATGCTGATAGTCGAGCCTTCGAAAATGTCCACGGAGCTGAGATATGTTTCTCCATATATTGTCTTTCTAGCCCAGCTGTCTATTATGCCGGTCCTTATTATGAACATATCGAGGCCGAGCCTTCTCCTGAGGTCGAAGGTAAGAGGGCTGAAAATGAATGCATTCTCCGCCGCACTGCTGATGCCTGCGGGTATAAATCCTCCATTACCGGTATTTATATTGGATAATGACATCGTTTCATTTTGGGATTGCAGGCCTAAAATAGCGGATAATTCTCCACTCGACTTCGGTGGAATGGAATTAAATGACGAAAGGACAATGTCATCGGCTTTTCCGGTGAAAGTCATGAAAACTACGACCTGTTCGGTTTTCTCATCTCTGTACTTGAATGACGATTCCAGATTCACATAAGGAAGTATATCTCCGGGTTTTCCGCTGAAAACCGCTTTCCCATCGTCTATCGTGAAGTCCCTTCCGAGGTAAACTAAAGTACCCCTGTCGATATCAATATTCCCTTTAATATTTAAGGTTCTGTCAGCTAAAGTGCCTCCTACTGTCAGGGTTTCGTTTTTTTTGAGGAACACATCGATGAATTCATTCGAGAATTTTACACCACTGCCTATATGTACCGGTAACTTCCACCTGACATTATTTAATATACCCGGGGAAACATTTTTGTTGGTTCCTGTAGTGCCGCCCATCATGCTCATATACATCAAAAGGTTATCGACGGTCACGTCGCCCGTTATATTCAGAGCGCTTATTTCACCTTCGAACCTCAATTCCTTGATCAATAGATTTCCTGAAACCTTAAAACCCGGATAATTAATATTCAATAAGAAAACGGGTAAGGTCTTGCTGTTAGCCTTCAAGGTCAAATCCAGGCTTGGATTGAACACGCTGTTAAAATAAACCGACCCGTCAAGCCGATAATCGCCCATGCTGGTAGCTAACCCGATATTGGTCAATAGCATCACATTATTGGTTATCTTAATATCCGAATTCAGGTTTTTAAATTTTGAGCCAAGGTCCTTGAAATCCGCATAAACCTGGCTTAATTTAATATTTCCATTAATTACCGGGAAATTAATATTCCCTCCAAAACTGAGAAAAACCGAACAGTCTCCCCTTATATCTTTCATAAAGGTAAAGGAGGAAAGCACGTCAAGCGGTGTTATCAGGCTAAACTCCGCATTTATAATATTTCTTTTAATACTTCCCGAATATTCGGCCTGTATATTTTTGCTATTAAAAGACACATCCCATTTTTTTGCCTGGCCGTCTGAATTATAGTAACCCTTAAGTCCATGATCCTCCCTGTCCTGGAATGTCAGAGAATTGCCGTCTATGGATACCTCGCCTGCAATATCGTAGAGCGTCCTTCCGGAGATGGACAGGCTGTGCAGATCATAAAATAAATACTGATTGTCGTCCTGATAATAATAAACGATCGCTCCTTCGGTTTTTATAAAATCATAATAACCGAATTTTCCTTTTACATCAATTGAATAACCGGGTTCTTTATCAGATATAATCATATTAACATCTGCATTATAGGCCTCGGAACGCAGAATTACATTTTCCAGTGAACATACCCCGGCTTCAATCCGTATATCAGGAACATCAAGTGAAAAACTCTTCGAATTTTCAGAATTAATCACTTTGAGCCATCCCGACGCTTTTGGAGATGATATGTCCCAGGAAACGGCAACTTTGCCTGAAACGAAAACATCAAGGCTATCCTTGATAATATCTTTAACAAAAAAGTCCTTAATCTGGAATAAAGTATATAAGCCGTCAGAGCCTGAGGAGAAGAACAGGCTTCCCCCCTTGTCAAAATCAACCTGTCCGTATAACTGCTTATCCTGCATATATATCTTTCCATGCCCAAGCAATTTGTCATCCTTCGTGTCAATCAGAAAATGGTCAAATGAAAAGTAATTATCATGCTTGGACAGGACGAAATCGAGATTGACTGACCTGTTTTGATAAGAATAAACAGACTTCAGGTTTACCTGCATTATTTTGTCATTATCGATGTCTTCGTCATACTTAAATGAAATGTTCCCCGCCAATCCGATATGCGTTAAAGGATATTGAACGGCGGTTACAGATATGGCATTTATGTTGTTAAAACCCTTTGAGCTGATCATGATCGCCTTGTCAATATTAATTTCGGTGTCGGCCGCCCCGCTGATATTGTCGATGGAAATCTTTCCAATCATAGGCAGGTTATAAATATTTTTAAAGCGGACCATGCCGTTTAGGGATATTGTTTCTGTCATATTGTTAGTAGTTGAAAAAATAAGTGTAAAATCCGAATTTAAATTATAATTTGGGAAATTCATATTCTTGAAACTCAAAACGTTGTGCGAATAAAAAAGCCTGGTGGATGCGTAATTATTTCCTCCCTTCTTCAGGGCCGGATTGTTTCCGCTGATTTCAGCTGAAAGGGAAAAATTATCGGACTTATCCTGGAAAACCCTCATCATTCCCGAAAAATTTCCATCTCCTAAATTGAACATGTCAAAACCTATATTGCTTACTGCTGTAAGCCCGGGAACATTGCTGGCGTATACAAACAGCTCATATTTACTATTGGTAATATACCCTTTCATTGTCGCGTTAAACCCGGAATCCGGGGATGAAAACAGGAAACCGTTCGTAATCACATTCATTTTTGTAAAAATACTTCCCACCTGTCCGCCGTTTAATTTGGTGTTTTCACCGGTTACGATCAATTCGTTTCCATTCTGTTCGAGTTTGTATAAACCGCTGATTTTAAGATTGGGTATAACAGTAAAATTGTCAAGCTCGGCAAAACCTGAAGGTAGAATGCCCCCGGGACTAATATTCAGACGGGTTTTACCATTTCCATATTTTGCTGATTTGATATCTCCGCTTATTGCTAATTTTCCATTTTCCATGGCAATTTTTATTAAAAGACTGTCGGCATTGGTTTTTGAGTTCAAGGCCGCTTCAACACCCCATGTGTTTATGTTGGTAAAATAAGAAAGATTGAAATGGAAATTACCATCGTTAAAAATATGCTCAAACAGGTAATATTCTCCCGCTACCGTGTAATCCAGGCTAACATCCTTTTCAATAGTATAATATACAGCTCCGTTTTCAGATCTTATTTTTTTGGAAGAAAAAGATTTTTCCAGGTCAAGGGCAAAGGTCTTGCCTGTGGTGAAATAAGCATCCTCGTCATTAATGATTGAAATTCCACCGGCATTTATATCCTTGAAATGGACCTTTCCGCTTCCAAGGTTTTCGGCAAAAGAATAATTAAAATCAATCTTTAATACCGACATGAGATAGCCGGTTGAGTTGCCGGAATGCAGATCTGCGGAAACGTCAGTTTGAAGGCTGATATTTTTATTTTTTATTTTTAATTTCAGCCGGTCCAGGTAAAAATCGGATCTGATGCCGCAGGCAAAATCAATATTGATATCAATTTCACTTCCCGACAGTGTCAGGTTAAAATTATCTCCCTGATCAGCGCACGCTTGAAGTTTAGACTCAAGCCCTTTTAAAGCCCGGATGTTCCCCTTTAATGACAGTTTTTCAATCGATATAAAATATATCGAAGAAACCGGGCCCCCCGTAAAAACTTTCAGGGGATTGTAATAGATCAAGGCGCTTTTTATGGATGCAGAAAAGTCCGGAGAAAGGGCTTGTACATCATTTAACCTTATTGAAAAAAAAGGAAGGTTGAAAATGCTTCCAATGCTGACAGAATCGGTTTTAAGATATTTCGCAAGTTCTTTTTCAACTGTGCTTTTATAACCGTAAGAAATGAATTGGAAAAGGACTAAAAAGATGAAATATATTAAAACAGCCGATAAAGCCAATGATATTATTTTCTTTATATTAAAACCATTAACCATAAAATATCGATATTCCTAAAATTTCTCAAGCTCCCCGTCAAGCTTATCCGTGATCTTTTTTGTCGCCGCATCGATGGCCTGGCCGATATTGAGCCCCATTCCCCTCTCATCAAGAGTAACACCCTTTTCAGTTTTGCCGGTGTCCAGGTTTACAAATGAAAGAATGAATTTAACCTCGACGGATTTGAATTGGCTGTCGTTAAGATTATAATCCTTGAAAACAATATCTTTGCCGATTTCCCCAAGATAATTGATCTGCCTGGTCCCGATCAGTATTCTCCTGACGTCGGGATAATTAGTTTTAATATGATTGATAATGGCCTGTTTTATCTTTCCTTCTTCACGCCCGGAGGTTATTACTGCCGAGGGGATTTCCGCGGAAATTATGTTATACCCCGCATCCGCCAGTTTACCCGATACACTTTCCTGAAATTTTGGAGATAATTCGCTTTTTGAGCCTTGTTTATCACCCTTAACCAGATCGAAAACTACGAGCGCAGTATTAATCGCCTTATCCCTGACGACGGGAAGGAGGCTGAAACGGAGCGCCTGGGTGCTCTGAATGCCTGCCAGTTGTGTATAAAAATCAGGATCGAAATTTTTTATATTATCGTATTTAGCGAGCGAAATTGAGGAAAAAATAGAGAGCTTTTCAGCCGATGGATTGTTAATCTTATCTATGCTGTATTCCACCTCCCCCTTTTCGTCGGTAGTATTTCCTTTTTTTGAGGATAATACGGCGTTTGTGCCTTCTTCGTCAACTTCCATCAAAAGCCCTGACACGCCGGAGGCGGTTTTTGAGGAAACGGCCCTGATCATGATAGGATCGCTTCCGCCCTCCTTGTAAGCATATTTCGGGGCCCCTTCAAGGGTAAATGAAAGGCTCGATAATTCAAGCAGGATTAAGTTTTTAGACTGGTCGTACAAATCGGAGTTTTCGGCCGCTTTTTCACTCACGGCCAGAGCGCTGTAAGACAGGTCGAGCGCTCTTGACAGGTTCCCGTTTTTCAGGGCTTCATCGGAATCGCTTAAATAAGTTTGAGCCTGTTTCCGCTGGTCGCTTACAAGCTTCTGCAGTCTCTTCCTCTCTTTTTCCACCCAATCCTGAGGGAATTTGATAAGACAGTACATTGATATCGTATTATCAGAATACTGCTCGTAATAAAAATCCTCAAGGTCGATATTGACATTTGCGCTCCCCTTGCCTTCCAGGGTTTGCTCTATATTCTGGTTGAAACTTGAGACATTATCGGAATCGGAAATTTCCTTCGTACTTTTAAACCTTGCTGTTGCCCTGAACCCTATGTATTCTATAAGCTGAGAGGCGGCGTCGTCAACGGCTTCTTTTTTTGCCGTTTTCAGATCCGGAGATTTGGAACTCATTCCGACAAAGTAAACATAATCAGGGGATTTCTTTTTTTTAAGCACCCAGTCCGGCATGGATGGCGCCGACGTTTTTATAACGGTTACGGCCCCGGCCGCAGCCGTTCTCTGAGTAATACAGAATAATATCAGAAGTAATGCGGCAGTTCCAGTGATAACGGAGAAAATCTTCATGTCAAACCTCCGACAATTATTATACTACCACTTAACATTTTAAATTATAAAAATTAAGAACGGTGAAGAAAAATAACCGGCGAGTCCTGATATAGCTATATATATTATATAGCGGTTTTGAAATAATATCAAGTTGCGGGCGCTTCTAATTACCTTCGGATCCTGATCACTTCTGGCTGAGAACGAATACGCCGTCCCAATCCGCCGGAGGGGGGGTTTTCTTGTATTTCAGGCACCTGTCGTAATATGTCTTTGAAGGCGGATCGCCGTTATCTTTCACAAGCTTCCCGAACATTTCCGCGGCCCTTTCCCAATTCTTGCTTCGATACTCCTGAAGGGCTTTATGGTATTCTTCGATGGTTAAAAGCTTCTTTTCATCAACTTCGCCTGTCCTTCCCACAAGCTCGAATACTTCCGTCGGGGTCGTCTTGCCGATAACCCTGATCAGATCAAGTTTTCTCACGACAAACCTGTCGCCGACCTGGCTGTAAGTGAATTCGGAGATCATCGTATACGTACCGTAGGCTTTATTAGCCCCCTCGAAACGGGACGCCGTGTTAACCGTATCTCCCATCATCGTATAGTCCATCCTCTGCTGGGAACCCATATTTCCGATAATGGCGGGCCCGGTATTTAATCCCATCCTCGTATAAACGGGAGGATATCCCTCTTTGATCCATTCCTCTCGGAGCCTGCCCAAGGCGTTCTGCATATCTACTGCCGCGTTACAGCATCTTGCGGCATGGTCCGGATGCGATATCGGGGCCCCGAAGAACGCGACTATCGCATCGCCCTCGTATTTATCGACGGTACCGTCGTTAGTAAGTATGATATCGGTCATTGCGGTCAGGTATTTATTGAGAAGCGTGACAACCTCTTCAGGACTGAGTTTCTCGGAAATGCTTGTGAACCCGGCTATATCGGAAAAATATGCCGTTATCTCCCTTCTTTCGCCGCCTAATTTTAAAAGGTTCGGGTTCTCTATAACCTCTTTCACCACCTCGGGGGATAGATACTGCATGAAGGCTTTTCTTATATAGTTCTTCTGCCTGTCGTAAGATATGAATTTATAAGCGGTAAAAAGAACTATGCCGATTATAAAACTTGTAAGGATCAAAATATAATTGAAAATGACGCCGAAAACCGCAAGAAAAAGATATTCTAAAAGCAGGACCCCGGCCAGCCCTATAAGCGCCGTGATAGATTCCCTTAGAGCGGAGGTTACCCTGATGCTGGTCAGATATACGCCGAGAACTATAATAATGGCAATAAGTAAGTTCCAGATGAAGGGCAGTTCGGTAAGAAAGGCCTTCTGCTTGATCATGTTGATGATGTTTCCCTGCATAAGCACAAGCGGGGCCGCCGGATCTATGGTAATCATGCCTATATCGGTTCCCGCGGCAGCCGTTTCCCCGATTATCGTTATTTTACCCTTTATTACGGAAAGCTGGTTCGACAGTTCCTTGAAAAGTTTTATATTGCTCTTAATGTTGTCGCGGTCTTCGTCAGAAATATCCTTGCTGTCAAGATAAGGAATCTGCTCTTCCACAGTTTTTTTAAGGTTGTAATAGCTTACAAGGTAGTAGAATGGAATATGGCGCGCAGCCCCCCCGAACGAGTTGGCCCAGTTTTTAGTCCAGTTTATGTACATCTGACCTTTCCCGTTAATAGGTATAGTAATGGCTTCCCCGCCCTTCGTTACAAGTTTCACGAATTGTCCGGGTCTTATCTCTATCCTGTTAGTATCCACGTTCAATTCGTCCATTATCAACGGCAAAGTCAATTGAGGAACCAGGTAATCTTTATAGATCCTGAACAATGCAATCTTCCGGAGAGATCCGTCTATATCCTTGTCCGCAGTGGTGAAGCCCAGCCCCTTGGCGGCGAGGTACAGCGGAAATACCGGGCTTTCCATGTATTTATCTACCATGAGGCTGTTGGTGAGCCTTTTGTCCTTTAACGGCAGGAAAAACATATCGATCATCTGAAGTTCCCGGAATTCGTCAGCCTCCGCTACGGTTCTTGTCTTTTTAGTTTCCTGCACGCCCCTGCAGGCGAGATAAACGTTGGTAGTTCCGGTGCCGAAAGCCCTCGTCAGCACCTTGTCGGGATCGACAACAAGGTCTGAAATTATATTCTGAACGGGAGATGAAGTCCTGTCGTCCTTAAGCCTGTCGTAATTATCGCTATTCAGGGATTTCGGGGCGGGGTTGATATACTCTATGTCGAGGAGAATTTTATCGGCGCCGAGGTCCTTGAGGGCTTCGATCCCCACTGCGAATTTGTCCCTCTGGATCGGCCAGCTTCCAAGCACGTCTATCGTCTGGTCGTCTATGGCAACGAACATGATCTTGTCCCATTCTTTCGGCTGGGGTTTTAAACTTGAAAAGATATCGTACATCTTCAGATCGATAAGCTTGCCTCCGGCGCTTAAAGACGCGAGAAGGCCTAAAATTATGCTTATCAGAATAAAAGAAATTTCTGTAAAGTTTTTCCTGCTCAATCAGGGTCTCCTTAAATATGAACGCTGACGCCCCCGATCAGCTCGAACCTGTTAGTTTCATCGGTAAAGGCATCTCCTTTGATAAAATATCCGCCCGTGATAAATATCGTGAAATCAGGATCGATATCGTATATTACGGAGCCTGAAATTTCATGCCCTATCGAATAACCGCTGCCGTCGTAGTAACCGTTAACTGAATCGTTAGTCGTCATCCTTGTAAAGTAATAATAATTCACGCTCAGCGTAAGGTGGTCGCCAAGTACCTTAAGCAGGACGCCGCCCTGCGCCATGATCATATTGGCTAACTTCGGCTGTAATATTATTCCCGTATTGTACTGGCCGAATGTATCGAACTGGCCGTAGGACTGCCCTGAATTCGTATTTGTATTATCGTTGCCTGTCGCGGCGGAAACTTTCGCTATAAAGCCGTACTTAAAATCCCCCCCCGAAAGGTAATAAACTCCCAGGTTGCCCCCGAAAGCAAGTATGGAGTTTGAAGGCGTGTAGTTCCCAGCCTCTCCCAGAATATTGCCGGATAAGACGAGGCTATCGATAATGGAAGTTTTAGCGTTAATTCCGAAATAGATCGGATTATAGCTGTTGTTCGTCGACATGTCCTGGGAATACAGGACGACGGCCCCTATGGATTCAAGCCCCAGTCCTTTCTTTTCAAGCTCAAGCCCGCCGAACAGCCTGTCCGGCCCGTTCGACAGGATGAGATCGGAATATGTCATATCGAACTGGTTGATTTCTATGGGCAGAAACCCGGAATAATATGCGCCGGAATAATACACATAAAGCCTTTCCGAAAAACCGAGGAGGTTCAAATCTAAATTCAACCCGTCGGCCAGGTTTCCTATCAATATTCCGTCCCCCTCCACGTAATAATCCCTTCCGGCCAGAAGATTAAAGGAATCGCTGTTATAAGTGTAACTGAGCCTGTCAACGTAGAGTGTGTTAGTCTTATAGAAGTCGAAATATGTATCCTTGAGCCTGAATTTCAAAAAAGACTGGTCCTCGAAATAAAATTTCAGGCCCACATTGGCGATATTGTAAAAACTGTAATAACTGCTATCGTTTGTATCCATTCCCAATACCATCATCGGTATGTCCTCAAGGGAAAAATCGAATTGAAAACCGAATAACGGCATATAACCCAAAAACACTGTCAGAAGTAATATCGATAGTCTCTTCATCAGAATCCTCCCTTGATCACAATCTTTCAGGTTCAGTCGTTGGCTGTGACGGACCCGATCCCTTAGGCGGATAGAATAAGGGCCCCTTGAAGCCGCCGTTAAGGTTATGGTTCCCTATATCGTTATCGCCGAACTGATCGTTCTGGTTAAGACCGCCGTAGTTATTGTCGAAATTGCCGTAGAATTTATGGTCCCCCGACACTCCCCCCTGCTCCCCATGTCCCGCTTCAAAGCCGTTTCCATGGTTGTCAGAGATCAGGACATGGCCGTCAATTACAAAGACAGTCATCCCCCTGTAAGATTTATATCCGACGTTCTCCTCCGTACCGAGGACCGACGCAGTTCCGCTGGGGGTCTGGACCTTGAAGCTCGAAGGGCTTCCCTGGATCTTGGTGAACCTAACCTTCACCTTGCCGGTCTGGACCGCCAATTTCTGGTCATGCGTTCCTGCCATATTCATATCCTTGAAAGTGACCATCGAAAGCTCGTTCACCTCGAAAAATCCGTCCTCGGTTTCCACCCTTACCCTCGAACTGATGCCTGTCATTATTTTATCGCCGTCCTTGATCTCCATTGATAAGGACGCCTTCTGCCAGCTACCCCCCGTGAGGACATCGACCTTTCCGGTCATGTCCTTTATCGTTCCGGCTGATAACGGCCCGAATACAAGCAGTAACGCCGTAATAATAATCCCTGTCTTCATAAATGTTCCTCCTTTTACTCGCGGGACTTTATTGTCCCTGTGAGCTCGATCAATTCCATCCCGGATATTCCCCTGTCCCAGGCGAATGCTTCCGGGTATATCCCTTCGTACACCAGGCTTAAAGCGGCGTATCTCGACCAGCCTGTAATGATGTAAAGAATGCCGCCTCCGGCCTTTTTAAGCTCGATGGCGATCACAGCCAGGGTGCCGGCGTCAAGGACGGCGTCCCTGTTCATGCCCTTGATCGTCCGGTTGGATATCTGGTCTATGTCGGCCATTACCGCGTCGGGATTGTCGATCGAATAAATAACATATATCGCGTCGCCTACCGTGGCAATTTTTTTGTCCATTATGGCCCTCATGTCCTCGTTGGAAAGGGCGTGCATACCGCCTGCCGCGAAAAGCGTTAAAAGAATCATTACGAAAAATCTCATTATTTACCTCCTTTAATCTCCGACATTTGTAACTAAATCACCCCCCGTATTTCCGCTAATATTGTCAAGGATGAAATAATTGATCGTATTCATATAGCCTAAAACCCCTCCGCCGCTGTTGCCGCCCCCTGCAGCTGAATTGCCGGTTATAGTACAATTGATAAAGTAGTTATTACCGCTTGAAGAGTCAAGAAATACTCCGCCGCCCCATGTAATAGTGTTATTTCCGGTTATAAAACAGTTGCTCACAATGTTGCCTGACGAATTATAAAAAGCGAATCCCCCTCCGTCCTGCCACGAAAGGTTTACAGCACAATCGTTATTCGATACGACAAAATTGTTGAAGGTATTATTTCCAGAAGTATCCAGAAGCACTCCGTTGCCGTTCGTGGAATTCCTTATCACAAGGTTATTGAACGTGAGATTTGTCGATCCTGATATATCCAGCACAAAATATTGTGAAGAAACATAATAGTAAAAACCCCCATCCAGGACACTCATTCCATTCGCAGCGGTAAAATTATTATTAAAACCCCCCGTAAGAGCGATATTCTGAACATTATTGAAGTAAACCCCCGGCATCGAGGAAGCTATTGCCGATGTCGACAAACCGATGTTGGTAGAATAGACCCCTGACTGCAGAAATATATTGTGCATTCCCCAGGTTACCGCGTCGGCTAAGGCGGTCTGAATTGTAAGCAAGGGTGATGAAGGCGTAATGCCGCTATAAGTGTCGTTCCCGGTGCCAAACGGGGCGACAAAGACCGTATTGGGACCGCCCCTCCATAACGAAGGGATTTGCGCGTCGTATGTCGTGGTGTTGTAGCGGTACAGGTTGTAATACCCCTTCCCGTACCTGTCGGATGAGAAATATACCTTATAATGGTCGGCTGTGTCGATGAATGGATAAGCGTCGTTAAAGGACGAAGCGTAAGCGGAAATGGCATAAGTGGCCAGGCCGCTTGCCGGCCCTGTTATATATATTTCACCGCCAAGCTGCCTTTTAGCGCCGGGCGTGCTGTCGTATAACATATAAATGCTTGTAAATGTCCCGGAAGAGACCTGGTAGCCCGCGACGGAATTGTGCGGGCTCGATGCCAATATCGAACCGGTTTGCATCCAGTATCCGGCATTCCAAGAATAATTCAAAATAGTTGAAGGACTGCTTTTCTGAACTACCAGTAAATATGGAGCACCGCTCGCCGGGGTAATTACATTTATATCAACTGCGTCTGCACCGGGTATACTTATAACCGAACCGCTTACATGAAACGCTGAGTCAAGCGGGTATGTCAATATATTCGTAGTAGCGGCGGTTTCTGAAATATATGAAATGTATGTAATGCCGCTGTACTGAAATAACACAGGGGAAAAATCAATGGTACCGGCCTGGTTGATATCAGTCCCCAATTCATTAAGGTTGAAAAACTTTCCCGCCGAATCCATCTGCGCATAATAAACGGCTAGAGAGCCGCCCCTGTCGGAAGCGAAAAATATATATGTGTTCCCGCCGTTCCTGAACATGAAGGGCGTGATATCGTTCGCGGTATCGGAACTGAGATAGCCTCCCCCCTCCATGGCCAGACTCAACTTTTCCGCCTGCCGGGACGTCTTTCCGCTGTTAGTGCCGTTATGCGATAAAAAACCGCTGCAGCTGTAAAGCGCCGCCGCCGCGTTAATCACTAAGATTATTCTTAATATTGCTTTCATAAGCCCTCCCCCGATTTAACCCTCCGAAGCTCTTGTCGCAGTAATTTTGATAACCGGGAATATCATTGTCAATTAATTAAACATATAATTGTTAAATAAAACCCGTGTCCGGGGCAACCATGATACCTGATTTTATAAAATATTCCTCCTTAATCTGCGGAGTTCGACCCAAATATTATCCCCCGCTGTTATTGTTTGTCGACGCATCGTCCGGGCCGCCCGAATTTGAATTATTGATGATGGTTGTACCGGGGAAATAATTTCTCAAATCAAGAAGCGAAGTGGAATTCGTACTATAGCAATAAACGCCGCCGCCGGGGCTGTAATATATCAAATTATACATTATACTGCAATTATTGAAATAATTGCTCGTGCTATTTTGATCAAGATATACTCCACCGCCGTACCAAAGGGCATTATTAAAAGTTATCAAACAATTATTGAATACATTGTTCCATGAACCCGTGGCATAAATACCGCCGCCTTCTATTGGAATTGTGTACTGTAAGGAGTAAAAACCGTTATTCGATATGACCAGGTTGCTGAATACCGAATTAACTACTCCGCTTAAGTACACTCCCTGCCCGTTCGTCGCGTTCCTTATCACAAGATTATTGAACGTGAGATTTGCCGAAGATAATATATCCAGCACATAATATTGTGAAGATTGATTATAGTAATAACCCCCGTCCAGAACGCTCATTCCGTTCGCAGCGGTAAAATTATTATCAAAACCCCCCGTAAGGGCGATATTCTGAACATTATTGAAGTAAACCCCCGGCGTCGAGGAAGCCATTGCCGATGTCGACAAACCGATGTTGGTAGAATAGACCCCTGACTGCAGAAATATATTGTGCATTCCCCAGCTTACCGCATCGTTTACGGCGTTCTGAATTGTAAGAAGGGGCGATGATGGAACAAAGCCGCTGTGAGAGTCGCTGCCAGGGTTGGCCGTACCCAGCGGGGCGACAAATACCGTATTGGGCCCGCCCTTCCATAATGATGGAATTTGCGCGTCGTAAGTCGTGGTGTTGTAGCGGTAAAGGTTGTAATACCCCTTCCCGTACCTGTCGGACGAGAAATACACCTTGTAATGGTCTGCAGCGTCGATGAAGGGATATGCATCGTTAAAGGACGAAGAGTAAGCTGATATAGGATATGGAGCCAAACCGGTAAGCGATGCTTCGGTTATCCAAACTTCCCCGCTGAGCTGCCTTTTGGAGCCGGCCGTGCTGTCGTATAGCATGTAAAGGCTTGTAAACGGTCCGGAAGAGACCTGGTAGCCAGCGACTGAATTGTGGGGGCTCGATACCGCTATCGAACCTGTTTGCATCCAGTATCCGGCATTCCAAGAATAATTCAAAATAGTTGAAGGATTGCTTTTCTGAACTACCAGTAAATATGGAGCACCGCTCGCCGGGGTAATTACATTTATATCAACTGCGTCTGCGCTGGGTATACTTATAACCGAACCGCTTACATGAAACGCTGAGTTAACGGGGTATGTAAATATATTTGTAGCACCGGCGGTTTCTGAAATATACGAAATGTATGTATTGCCGCCGTATTGAAACAGTACGGGAGAAAAATTAACAGTCCCGGCCTGGTTTATATCAGTCCCCAATTTATTCAGGTTGTAAAACAGCCCCGCCGAATCCATCTGCGCGTAATAAATGGCAAGAGCGCCGTCCCTGTCCGATGCGAAAAAAATATAAGTGCTCCCGTTCCTGAACATGAAGGGCGTAATATCGTTCGCGGTATCGGAACTGAGATATCCGCCCCCCTCCATCGCCAGGTTAAGCTTCTCAGCCTGCCGGGTTGTCTTACCGCTGTTCGTGCCGTTATGCGACAGGTACCCGCTGCAGCTGTAAAGCGCCGCCGCCACAGCAATAACCATGAATATTCTTAATACTGTTTTCATACCCTCACCCCCGTCTAAATCTACCCATAGTTTAACTTACACTCATAACCGTTGTCAATTAAACTGATTCTTTTTAAATATCCCTAAAGGATAAGCCCTCATGGCCTTAAAACCCGGACCTTAACGATGAGGGGACTTCCTTATCGTAAGTCATCACATTATACCTGTAAAGGTTGAAACCTTTACCGAGCCTGTCGGAGGCGAAATACACCTTGTATCCACCGCCTGTATCTACATAGGGATAAGCGTCGTCTGCAGTAGAAGAATAATTAGAGATCGCGAAAGTGCTAAGATTCGTGACATTTCCGAAACTCCAGACCTCGCCTGCCAGCTGCCTTATAGCCCCGGAAAACGTATCGTATATGATGTACATATTTGTGGCCGGCCCTGCCGTAGTCACGAACTCCGATGCAGAATAATGCGGGACTGTCAGGTTTATCGCGTTGGTAAAGGACCATGTAAAACCTGCCGAAACGAATAAACTGTGAAAGTAATATTCCTGGAACGTCTTCGCTCCCGAGCCCGTCCCATCCACGGCAATAAGGAATGGGGTCCCGTCACTGCCGGTGTAGGAGCTTATCTGAATGAAATCGGATATGCCCGATATCGGAAAAGAAGATATAGTAGTACCATTCGTTACGAACGACTGGTCGATCCCGTATGTCTGGATATTTGTCAGGCTGTTCTTGAACGCAACGAAATTCACGGTCATAAATGAAATGAAATTAGACCCTCCGAACTGGAACACCACGGGTGAAAAATTAGTCGTGCCGGTCTGGTTTATATCGGGGCCCATCTCTTTAAGGTTGAAAAAATTACCGGCTGAATCCATCTGGGCGTAATAGATGGCGTATGTCCCGCCCCTGTCCGATGCAAAGAAGAGATAAGCGTTCCCGGTGCTCTTATCCCTGAAAAGGAACGGGGTTATATCGTTGGCTGTGTCAGAACTGACATAACCGCCTCCCTCTAGGGCCAGGTTAATTTTCTCGACCTGCCGGGAGCTCTTCCCGCTGTTAGTCGCGTTGTTTGTAAGATAGCCGCTGCATGAAGTTAGGGCTTCCGCGGCTATTATCGATATATATATTTTATTAACACGGCTCATATTATCCTCCTATGTAAAAAAGCTAAATAATTTACACAGGATCGTCAATAGGTTGGTGAAAAGAAATGTAATTTCGAGGACTTTAGACATCTCAACGGCAATGATTCGGGGGATTTAGAGGCTTAATCCCGTCCTGTTTTTGAAATGCTGTTCAATAGGGCCAACATATAGAAAGATGTGTTGCTCCCGTATCTGCAAGAGCGGATACATCTATTCCCTGCAGCTCGTGTTTTCTTGGATTCTTTAATAACAATTTCTCATAAGACAATCCCATAAATCCTCCCGTATGAATACACATAATATCCTATATTATTTTACTTATTAAATCAAAACAGCACCGGAACCGAAGATATGCAGGTAAGTCGCACATAAGGGGATACACATTATAATTATGGAATTATCCATGAAATCATCGTATAATTATCAATGATGATTGTGAATTACACTGAGTCTCAGAGACGCGGAGAATTTATAAGAAAAGGTCCATTAATTAAATTATTCTATTCATTACTTACCAGAAATGATTTTAAAATGATTTTAAAGGACATATTAAGATTGATATATAAAAAAAACTCTGTGACTCTGTGGCTTGTAAAATAATCCTCGAAACCATAATTTTTATTTGGGTTTAAGAATGAATATAATACTTAAGGTTCAACACCTTTACAATAACAATGTGATTTTCAAGCGGTTTCTCAAGATCTTCAGCGTCGACCTGCTTGTAAAATTGTCCGGTTTTATCCTTCTTCCCGTCTACCTCAAGCTTATGACCCAGGACGAATTCGGGCTGTACGGTTATTTTCTTTCCATCATTGGCACTTTCGCCCTTGTCCTTAATTTCGGTTTTTATACTCCCCAGTCGAAGCTCTACCATGATTTTAAGGGCATGAGCCGCTCTACCCTGCTGTTCACCATAAATGCAATGCTCGTAATTTTCCTGGCCCTTGTTTTAGCGCCGCTATACCTCACGGGCGCCGATAAAAAAATAGTTTCTTTCCTTGTCGCTCAGCCCATTAGCTACGATAAATACAGGTGGATCGTTTTCGCCGCGATCCTGGTCTCGGTTTTTTCATCCATCCTTTACAACTTCTTTATGACGAGCGAAAAGATAGTAAAAGTCCAGACCTATAACGTTCTGAAACTTTTTCTCATCAACGGGCTGGCAGTACTTTTTTTAATTATTTCAGGGCGGGACGGTGTTTTTATTCGCCTGGTTTTTACTTTCGGGACCGAGGGCGTAATACTGTTCTTCTTTTATTTTTTTTACATTTCCGAAATGCATTTCCATTTCGACTTCGCGAAAGCTAAACGGGCGCTGGCCATGGCCGTTCCCGCCCTCCTTTCGGCTCTCATCGGCATTCTATACAACATCAGCGACAGGTTTTTCATAGCCCATTTCACAAAGGGATTTGCCAATATGGCCGTCTATAATGTAGGCGTGACGGTTGCCGGGATAATCGGGCTCATGTTTTCTTCTTTTAATAATATATGGATGCCGCTATTTTTTAAAGAAAAGGATATCCATGTCAATGACAGGAATACGGGCCGCGCTGCACTTGTTTTAACAGCGGTTTTTCTATTCGTTTCAACGGGTCTTTTTATTATTACATGGGGACTCCTTTATGTTCATATCATCGATAAAAAGTATTCGGATGTCCTCAGACTTCTACCCCTGCTTTTCCTGGCTCAGATCATTCAATCCCTTGCTTTTTTGTATAATAATTATATGGCGTATTTTGAAAAAGTATTTATGGTCACTATCATCGGCGCGGCGGCGAGCATCCTCATGCTTGTCCTGAATTACATATTGGTGCCGATGTGGAATATTTACGGGGCCGCTGTCGCTCTTGTTCTGGTTTCGTTTTTCACCCTTGCCTCTTTTTACACGCTGGCGCGCTTTTTCATCAGGTCGAATATGAAAGGAGCCTTGAAATGATAGAATTAAAGGATAAGCCTTACCGGAAGTTTAATTGCCCTAAATGTTTTTCCGGCAATATAAAAGTCCTGGGTTCTGTTTTCCCCGGGATACATATACTCGCGGACTGCGAATGTACCGACTGCGGCTCTTCATTTTATCATGATTTTCCTGTAGGCCATGCCCTGAATTATCCCTGTTCGCTGGATAAATCGACAGGCGAAGTCATAGATCCGAACCATATCGAGTGGTTTTCCGAGCCGCTTAAAGAAGGATTCCTTCATCCCGATAATGAGCCTCCGAAAGTCGAAATTAGAAAATTAAAAGAAAAAAAAGAGGCGGTCCTGCTTAATTGCCTGGATTATCTCTACGGCCATGTCCTGCTTAAGCTTTTCAATGCCGTATATTATATAGATAACTTTCCTGATAAAGGTCTTGTCGTTATTATTCCAAAGGGATTCGAGTGGCTCCTGCCTGAAGGCATAAGCGAGGCATGGATTTTCGATATAAGGATTAAGGATGCTCGGAAATGGTACGCGGGTTTCAACCTCTTTGTCCAGGAACAGCTCCTGCGCTTTGAAAGGGTTTTTTTGAGCCTTGCTTTTTCACAACCCGATTTCTCGGAATTCGACATAAGCCGTTATACGGGCGTCAAACCTTTCGATTTAAACAGATATAATGAAAACGATCCTTTTGTTACATTTATTTCCAGGGAAGACCGCTTGTGGTTTGCCTCGGGAAGCAGGCTGATTTTCTATAAAATATTAAATAAACTGGGCTTAGGGAATTTATTCAGGAAGCATTTCCTTAAATGCCAGGCCCGTTCGATCAACAGGCTTGCTGCACTTATAAATAAGAAGATCCCGGGAATAAAATTCGCAGCCGCCGGCCTGGGCGTTACCGGCCGGCTGCTTCCATTTATCCTGGATTTCCGTACAAAAAAAATGACTCATGAAAAGGAAACGGCTTTATGCGGCCTTTATTCCCGTAGCAATGTCGTTATAGGCGTTCATGGCTCCAATATGATCCTTCCCACTGCGCTTGCCGCGGGCTTTGTCGAGATCCTTCCTGAGGACCGTTACGGCAATATACTCCAGGAAATAGGAAATCCGAATAAAGGGAGGGAGCTCTTTTTTTACGGGCGTTTGCTCTACGGCCATCCTTCGGAGGATGAAATATCCGGGTTAATTGCCTCAATGATCCTTGACCGGGAAGACTTCGACAGGGTTATAAACGCAAAATACCTGCGGCATGGCATATATGAGGATGTCAGCGCCTGGGAAAAGAAATAAATTGACAAACAAACCGACGGGTTTTATTCTATTGAATTAAAAATTCAAGACCATGAAGATTTTATACTGTAAAATAACCTCCAGGCGAACGAATAAAGCGTTAGCGCGGCTTTGCCATGTAAAGATTTCCGCAAAGAGTTTAATTGATATGTTTGAATTTATAAAAATATTCTATAAAAAACATCCTTTGATTGTCTTTTTTTCTCCGGTAATTATATTTATAATAGTAGTGCTATTTATTGTTTTATCGGATGACAGCATCCTGTCGGGATTTTTACCCCTGATTTTAATATGTTTTATTATTCTCGCTTTAATTTTTTTGATGATAACGGTTATGACCGGTACGAAGAAATCGGGTACCATAAAATACCTCGCGCCTTTATTCATTGTAATGTTTATGGTTATGATTATCTGGATTTTTCAGCCGAGAATGAGAGATGATTTCGCAATATATCAATTTAATCCCCTTTATGCCTATACTCATTTTTCAGGGCGTTTTTCTCATATTTTTATCAACTCTATCGCCTTAATGAATAATATTACATTCGATATATTTAAAATCCTGAGATCCTTAATGTTTTTCTTTTGTATTTACCTCTCCCTTGTAATATCTTCAGGTAAATGGCTGCCGGCGACACGTCAAAGCATTATCTCTTTTCTCCTTGTTTTTTCAGCCCTATGGCTTGGGATCGGCAATATTCTCGCTCCGTCGATTTCCATTGTTTCAGGCAGTACGACATATCTTTATTCGGTTTTCTTCTGCCTTCTTTTTTTACTGCCCTACCGTTTCCACCTGAAGGCCATGGAGTTAAACGAATCTAATAATTCAGCCCTATGGGCCCTACCTTGCTGCCCCAAAGGGCTTGTCCCCGTAAGGGGGGCAGTTTTTAGAAGGGTCCTTAATTTAAATATTGCGCTTTCAATCGGTTTCTTTGTTTTTGGCATGATTTCCTCCGGTTTTCATGAGCAAATGTCGCTTCCGGTCCTCTTCTTCATCGCGGTATGGTTTTTTACAGCCGGGAAAGAAAAGAGGCCATTATGGCTCTACGCGGGTGCGGCAGGCTTTTTAATCGGGACAATCATTTCATTTACCGCTCCGGGTAATTTTAGCAGGCTCGGCAATGAACAGGCATATACGCTAAATCTGAGCCTTTCAGGAATAGAAAATAAAGTATCCAATTATCTCATCTATCTTAAAAAATTATATTTTGACAGCATCCGGGAAAAATTATTGCCTTACCTGCTTATTTTTGTAGCTCTTTCAATGAAATTACACCCTGAAAAAAATAAGGAAAAGGGCTTATTTTATCGATTTACTTTTGAAATATGGTTAATATTTTCACTCCTGAGCACATGGCCGTTTCTTTTTATTTCTCCCGATAGCTGGGGAGCGGATAGAACCTATTTTATTCCCCTGTTCCTATTAATTTTATCTTTTGCATCCCTTTTAAATAACCGGGAACAAAATTCCTTTAATGGAGGTATATTCAACATTCTTTTTTTTGCGCTTTTTATAGTCCTTTCCATCGATGGGATCGATTGCCTGCAAAAAGGCTATATGATAGGTTCAGTATGGCATAACCGGGAGAAAAAGATCGAGGAATATAAAGCCTCCGGAGTTTTTAACGCTGTCGTCGACCCTTACCCCGATCCTCCCAGGACTATTTATATCAATGATATCACAACAAATACAAACCTGAGCTGGGATAATGAAGTACCGGCTTCGTATTATAAGCTTAAAACTATCAGATTACGGATACCCCGGTAAAGAGGTTTGCGGGCATGAAAAAAAATGCAGTCGAAAGTTTTAAAAAACAGCTCGAATTCGCCGGGAAACACAATACTTTCAAGGACTGCCCCTATTATCCTTGCCATAAAATCCGGGACGGCGAAGTACTGGACTGCACTTTCTGTTTCTGTCCCTTTTATCCTTGCAGGAATAAATTAGGGAAGGGGAACTGGATCTTTGATAAAAAGAGCGGGAAAATCTGGGATTGCAGTCTATGCGATTTTATCCATCGCGGAGATGTCGTAAGCAGGATTTTTGAATTATTGTATGAAAACAAAAAAATTTCACGGATAAAAAAAACGATCCGGAAGGAATTCTGCCGATAATCTAATGGGCACTTCTAAAAACCGTCTTTTCATCGGGCAAGCCGATACAGGCAAGACGGTAAGGTAGCCCCCTTAGGGGACAAGTGCACCATAGGGCAATTTTTGGGAATTAAAATCTAATTGTTAAATAACAAAATTAGTTTTTAGAACAGCCCTAATAAAAAATACGAAGGTGTCATGCCGCGAAAGCATTTTGTCATAGGCGTCGTTGGCAGGAGCGGCGCAGGTAAGTCCACCGTATCGAGAATTTTTCAGGGTGATTACGGGTTCACGATCATAGATGTCGATAAAATCGGGCATATTACCCTTGAAGAAAATTTACCGGGTGTTGTCGCTATTTTCGGATCGGCCGTCCTTAATGAAAACAATGAGATAGACCGGGGACGGCTTGGAGATATAGTTTTTTCAGATCCTGAAAAGCTTAAGACGCTCAATTCCATTCTTCACAGCGATATGAAAAGAAAAATTGTGAAAATGCTCTCCACTGTTACAAATAAACTCATAGTTATTGACGCCGCCCTTCTTTTTGAAATTAAGCTCGACGATTTATGCGATTATATAGTGGCAATAGAAGCTCCCGAGGGAAAAATAAGGGACAGGCTCAGGAAAAGCAGGAATTGGGACCCCGGCAGAATAGACAATATTCTCAAATCCCAGGAAAAATCTCCCTTCAGGAAGCAGGATGTCGATTACGTTTTTTTTAATAACGCGGACGAGGATAAACTTCGAAAACAGGTTGAGTTTTTCATCCTCGCGGTTTTGTAGTTCTCAATGAAAATCACAGGGGGACCGGCAACTAATCTTCCGCGAAGTCACGCTAAGATTCGCTAATTCGCGTGTCTTGGCGGATTTCCTCAAAATAGTATTTAGGTGGTAAAATTATGTTGATTAAAAAAAATTTTATATTCATCTCAATTTTATTCGCTTTATATTCAATCCTGATCACAGCTTGCTCGCTTTACCAGAAACCGGTTTCGGGAGCTTCACCGGTCGTGAAGGTTCTCCTTTACCGCGGCGGCACTGTTTCATTAAAACCTATAGGAAATTATATCCTGTCTTACAATTCAAGAAAGGAAGCAGGGGATGGCCAGGTAAATATTGAAATTTCAGGAAGCGGACTTTCTTTAAACGGGATCGGAATAAATACGCCGGTTATAGATATATATACCGGAGAGGGTTTCGTTTACGGAGGGAAAAAGTACGGCGGAAGCGCCGCCGTTATCATTTCCAATCAAAGTATTTTTTTAATAAACTCGATAGATATCGAATCCTATGTAAAGGGTGTTCTTCCCGAAGAGGTTTCTCCCGCCTGGGACGCCGAGGCTTTGAAATCCCAGGCTGTCGTATCCAGGACCTTCGCTATTTACGAAGTAGTAAATTCGAGGAAAAGCGGCAGAATATTCGACCTTTACGACGATACGCGCTCTCAGGCTTACGAAGGCCGCGAGAAGGAAACCAGGCAGACTTCCTTCGCCGTAGATTCCACCTTGGGCGAGGTGCTGAGGTTCGACGGAAAGATAATCCAGGCCTTTTATCATTCTTCCAGCGGCGGCATGACCGAATCTTCATACGAAGTATTCGGGGATTACAAGCCCTATCTTACGCCTGTCGAATCGCCTTATTCTTCAGTGTATAAAGAAGACAGGTGGGAAGCCTCGATACCCGTTGACAGGGCCGGCCTCCTTTTAAAAATAACCAACAGGATCGAATCGGTAAAGGTAATCGAAAGGACCTCTTCCAAGAGAATTAAAACCGTCGAGTTTGCCGATGCCGCAGGGCAAAAGACCCTTATTCATGGCAAGGAAATGAGGGAATTGCTGGGCCCGGCGCTTATGAAAAGCACCAGGGCAAACCTTAAAATAACCAATGAATGTTTGTTATTAAACGGAACGGGTTACGGTCATGGAGTCGGCATGGGGCAATGGGACGCCCTCGGCATGTCAAAACAGGGGTATTCATACAAATATATCCTTACATATTTTTACAGGGGCGCCCTGGTAGAAAAAATATGGTAGGAGGCAGGATGAAAAGCGCCTGCTGTTTTAAAAAAGAAGATGGGGGAAAAGTCCGTTGTCTTCTCTGCCCCCACAATTGCCTGATAAGCGATGGAAAGGCGGGGATCTGCGGCGCTAGGAAAAATATAAGCGGCGAACTTTACAGCCTAAATTACGGGATAGTGTCGGGCTTATCGTTCGATCCGATCGAAAAAAAACCGCTCTATCATTATTACCCTTCCAGCGAGATCCTTTCGATCGGCACGGTAGGATGCAATCTTCATTGCCCTTTCTGTCAAAACTACCATATTTCACGATATTTCGAAAATCCTTCACCGGCTATTAATGAAAGCGCCGGCCCCTCCGATATCCTGGCATACCTTGAAAACAGGTCCGGGATTTTCAGCCGTCCGGTTTTCGGAGGAGTAGCGTACACGTATTCCGAACCGATGGTCTGGATTGAGTTTGTGACGGATACGGCGGCTCTAATGAAAGAAAAGGGCTATAAAAATGTACTGGTAACAAACGGTTATATCAACAGAGGCCCGCTTGCCGGGCTTCTAAAACTGACCGACGCGGCAAATATTGACCTTAAAGCTTTTACCGAGGCCAATTACAGGAAACTCGGCGGAAGGCTGTCGCCTGTACTTGATTCGATAATCGATTTTAAAAACGCTGGAATACACATCGAGCTCACCACCCTGGTCGTGACCGGACTTAACGACAATCTTGAAGAACTCAGGGAAATGATAAAGTGGATCGCCGGGGTTGACAGATCGATCCCTTATCATATATCGAGGTATTTTCCCCAATATATTTATAAAGAAAAGGCTACCGATACCGGTTTTATTAACGAAGTAAAAAATTTGGCGGAAGAATATTTAGAATATGTTTATACAGGTAATATGGAGGGAGGAAGCGCAAGTTACTGCCCGTCCTGCAAAAATCTCCTGGTAGAAAGAAAAGGATACCTGACTTCGGTTGTAGGTATAAAAGCGGGAAACTGTGATAAGTGCGGCAGAAAGGCGGACTTCATACTATGACGGCCATCGGGAAAGCGAAAAACGGTTCTCCTACTATAATAAAAGACGGCTCTTATTTATTAAGCTCATACGGCCCCGAGCATGAGATTGACCGTTTCGTGGAAAGGCAGGGAGAGACTTCAGGGCGTTTTTTTATTCTTTTCGGGAGCGCCCTGGGATATACTGCAAACGCCCTTGAGAAAAAGGGAGTGAATAAAAAAGATATATTCGTATTCGAACCCGACCCTGTATGCCGGGAATTTATAGCGAATAGTCCCCGGGATTATATCATTCTTGATAAGGGACGGATCGACCCCGGCCAGTTTGAAAACAGGCTTATCGAACGAAAGAGGCCATGCATACTTGCGCTTGAATCGTTCATAAAATCATATCCCGCCGAATATTCGGATTTTACATCTCAGATATCCGGGTCCATTGGAATAGCCGCGGAAAATATCAAGGTTTCATCTTTTTTTTCAAAAGTATGGTTCATCAATTTTATCCGGAACCTCGCTCTCTTCCTTTGCGATGAAAACTGTTACTATATCAAAAATTTAAAGACTGAAAACCGGATGCCGGTTCTGGTCAGCGCCGCAGGCCCTTCCCTCGATAAATCTCTCTATAACCTAAGGCAGCGCCAGGGCAGCCTTATAATAATATCCGTTCTGCCGGCTGTAAAAACGCTATTAGACAACTCTATTAAACCTGATTTTATCGTTTTAAGCGACGGCGGGGTTTATAACAAACTTCATTGGTCCGGCATTCCCGGAGGCATACCGGTTCTGGCGAGCATTTACAGCAGTAGCGCTCTTTTATCTTCAATTAATAACCCGAGGGTGTTTTATGACCTGGAGGAAGGGCTTAAAGGGATGGACTTTTCACTTGAATACCCCTCGGTTGCTATCGACGCCGGCATTCTGGCGAACAGGATAACATCCGGAGGGGTTGTTTTTGCAGGTTTCGATCTGGCTTATTCCCTCAAGGCCGGGAGTCACAGCCGGGGAAATCTTATCCGTGAAAGGGAGAGAACCAATTCGGACAGGCTGCTGTCATTTCAATCGAAAACCTCTTCATTCCTGCAAAGAACAGGCCTGTCTTCCGCAGGGACTAATAAAGATGAATACTTTACAAGCGCACAGTTCCTTCTTGTAAAAGAACTCGCCGAAAAAATGTTTGCAGGAAATTCCTTTGTCGCCGGAGGAACTGATTTTCTATCTTTGAACTCTTTCGATAACTTTAAGGATATTGAATTGAAAGAGATCGATACCGGCATTAAGGCCGCCGCTTTGGAAGAAATTAAAAAAAGTTTTTCACATGGGCCGGATTTAAAGGATAGAATTATTAAATCTGTCGGAGGGATCATGGGCCGGTTAAGTTCTTTTGAATCCGGCCTATGTTCAAGGATTTTTGTCAGGGAGTCGCTGATGGATATTCCCTTAAAAGAGCCGGCGCTTTATTATAAAGGCAAAATTGAAAGATTGTTTCAAATCGCCTAAAAATGCTCATACCCCTTTTTCAGCCCATCCCAATCCAGAATTTTTTCTTTATAGATAACTTCCCTTCCGTTTTTTTCAATTCGTCCAATGCAGGTCAGCTCTGCACCGGTTTCAGCAAGCACCCTTTCGGTATCGATTATATCGGGGGAAGTAAAGAGCACCTCGTAATCCTCACCCCCGCCTAAGGCAAAATTATAAAAATATTCCTCTGAGGAAGAAAAGGCCTCCCCTATCCTGTTTAAGGACATGGGAAGTTTTTCGACATAAATCCTGAAACCCGCCATACTTTCTTCAGCAATATGAGAAAGATCCGCCAGAAGCCCGTCGCTTATATCGATTGCGGCGCCGATCCTGAATTTCTTTTTAAGATACTGCATCAGGCTGACCCTGACGGCGGGCCTGTAATGTCTTTTTATGAAATAATCTTCATCAAGGACCGGCTTTTTCAAATCCCCTTTTATCAGGGAAAGACCTATGGAGCTGTCGCCTATGTTTCCGGTTAAATAAATATTTTCCCCCGCCATGGCATTACGGCGGAGTATCGGAGCCGAATCGGCATAACCTATCATTGTGACGGAGATAAAAACATTTGGGGAGCTTACAGTATCCCCTCCTATCAGGTCGAACGGCTGTTTTTCTCTTATATCGAGCAAGCCTTCAATAAATGATTCAATTTCGTTTTCAGTTACGCTGCCGGATACTCCGAGCGTAAGGAGCGCATAAGCGGGAATACCGCCCATAGAAGCTATGTCGCTCATATTTACAGCTATGGATTTATAGCCGATATCGAAAAATCCGGCCGAACCTCTCAGGAAATGCACCCCCTCGACAAGCGCATCTGTTGTTACAAGCATTTTCCCGGGCCCTGTTTTATCGATTACAGCGGCGTCATCGCCGATTCCTGTAACGGAATTATCACTCGGCATGAATAACTTCCTTATTTTATCTATGAGTTCGAATTCGCTTAAATTATTCATTATACCTTTCCCAGATAAATTTCCATTATGCAACTGGAACAGTCGAACTTCAATGTAAAATCCGACCTGCCGTCCGTTAATGTAAGATCGCCGCCGCCATTACCGCATAATCCGAGTTCATATCTTAAGCAGTACCTGCATTTCATGATTTTTTTACCGTTCATTGGAAGGCCGCTTTCAGCGGCGCCTTCAATTTTTTTTACTCCATGCCGGAAATAAAAACTCCTGGCCTTATCATTCGACACATTATAAGTATAATCCAGAACTTTTTCAGGATATGGATATGATGTTTGTGAGAATATGCAAATTTCCCGTTTATAGCCCTTTTCCCTCTCAAGATCGAGTTTTGTTATTAATTCACGTCTCATAGCGTTAATCGTCTTTACCTGTAAAAATGGGATTTCCTTAAAGTCGATCCTTATATTTTCCGCCCTGTAAATTGTACCCCCAAGCCTGGATAGCTGTTTTTTAAGGGTTTTTTCACCATCGTCCCTGTTCAGGGCCGTGATTTTTTCAAACTTGAATTCCATCACAGCCTTAACCCCCTCGAGATCGTCTGCGGATAACCTCAGGCCTTCACCGGTTTCGCAAGCCAGGATATTTATAGGAATCAATCTTTCAATCTTTCCTCTTTCAAGCCTTTTAAGGAATTCATGGTTATGGTTCCTGTATATTGATGCATCTTTTATAATAAAACGCGAGTCGAAGGGGTAGATCTTACCATTTTCCACTTTATTTATAACGCCGCCGCTTAGAGTCCCGCCGCTGTCGTAATAACAGATGCCGTCTCCAGGTTTCAGGATATTTTCCTTTCCGCTTTCGATAGTGAAAAAACCCGGCCCGGTCTCATTTACTACGCCTATAAATTCTCCGGTCGATTTCTGGGTATGGACAGTCGCAAAACCATTCTTTCTTCCATTGATAAAATAATCTGTAAAACCCCTGCTGAATGTTTTATTCGCATCGGGGACGAATTCAATATGGCTTTCACCGGAAGAAGATTTATCGAGGTTCATTGATTTTAATATTTTATCGAGCTTTCTCCTGTAATAACTGACGATGTTTTTAATATAATCGGCCTCTTTTAACCTGCCCTCTATCTTGAAGGAAGAAACGCCCGCGTTTATCAGCTTGTCAAGATGATCCGAAAGATTCAAATCCTTAAGCGAAAGCAAATATTTGTTTTTTTCAAGCACCTGCTGACTTCCGTCTATAAGCGAATAGCTCATTCTGCAGGGCTGCGAGCAGACACCCCGGTTTGAACTCCTGCCGGTCAGCGCATAACTGAAATGACATCGTCCGCTGTAAGAAACGCAGAGGGCTCCATGGACAAAACACTCAAGTTCAATTGAAGTATGTTCACGGATAAAAGCGATTTCCTTAAGAGTAAGCTCTCTTGCAAGAATGGCCCGCTTAAAACCCGCCTGTTCGAGAAACTTTATCTTTTTCCAATCGGAGTTATCGGTCTGGGTACTTGCGATGAGTGGTATAGGAGGCAAATCTATTTCCAGCAGGCCCATGTCCTGAATGATCAGTCCGTCGGCGCCGGCTTCGAAAACTTCCCAGGCGATATTCCGCGCCTCATCAATTTCATGATTTTGAAGGATAGTGTTAAGGGCTACATACACCCTGGCCCTGAAACGGCGGGCATAGGAAGAGAGCCTTTCAATCGAGCCTGTAGTGTTCGCAGCTGCCGCCCTGGCGCTGAATTTACCGGCGCCGATATATACGGCATCCGCGCCGCAATTGACCGCCGCCAGGCCGCATGAAAGGTCCCGGGCGGGAGCTAATAATTCTATAGTTTTCATATTAAATTCGCGCCCAAGAGGAATTGAACCTCTGGCTTTCAGCTCCGGAGGCTGACGCTCTATCCAGCTGAGCTATGGGCGCAATTAAAATGTAAGCTCCTCTTTTTTATAGAGGAACGGCGAAATGTAATAAAAGAGAGCGCCGATCAGGATGTTATAGACAATCTCGCCGAACATTTTTAATAGAAGAAGCCAATCAAGTATCCAGGACCCCTTGAATATCAGGCTTAAAATGCAGAATAAAATATACTTAAGTATAGTGGCTATTGCGAGATATATCAAGTATGCCACAATATCGGAAACAAATATGTACTTCCTGTAAATGCTTGTAAACCAGCATATAAAAGTAAGTATGAAAGCATTGAAGCCGAAAACTTCCCCGCTGAAGGTATCCTGGAGCAAACCTACAAAGAACCCGAAAATCTCCCCTTTGTATTCCCCCTTGTTTATACTGTGAAGAACGCAGAGGATAATTAAAAGATCGGGATTGATTACATTAGGAGGGAAGGAAATAACGTATGAAAGCTGTATTGAAAGGAGGACTGCGATGACTATACCGAAAACCAGGTATGTCCTAATATTCTTTTTCATCTTTCAATCGCCCGCTTTTTCAATAAGATTTCCGACATCGGCGTTTGGTTTCCATATAACAATAAAAACATCCTTAGTCCTTGAATAATCGAATTCAGGCCTTACATACAATTTTTTAAAAAATTCTTCCGCCATGGGCTTCCCGATCCCGACTATTTTCCCGATAAGAAGTCCGGGAGGAAATATGTCGCTTTCTCCGGAAGTGATAACTTCCTCCCCTACAAATGTATCGGCTTCGACAGGTATATATTCAGCGACACAGTTCTGGTTCCAGGACCCGTTGCCCCTCAGTACGCCGACATATCCGCTGAATTTAAGCTCGACGCCGATATGCATATCCGCGGCAGTTATAATTCTGACTTTCGATGCTGAAGCGTTTACTTCCGCAGTTTTTCCGACCAGGAATATATCTCCGCTGGCGTTATATGATACTACCGGCATATCGGGTTTTATCTCGTCGAACGCCCCCTTGTCAATTATAAAATAATCGCCTGTAAGGCCGGGGTCCCTGTAAACTATTCGCGCATATTTGGTATTATATTCGATATGCGATTTAATGCCGATTAATTTTTTGTATTCTTCGTTTTCCTGCTGAAGTTGTGAAAAAGGCATCAAGGCCTTCTTGTATTTAGCAAGGCTTTCATTAGCGAGGCTCAATTCCTCCTCAAGCTCCCTGATCTTTGAAATAGCGACAAAGGAGTTAGAAAAGAAATCCCCGATGGATGAAATCGTATTTGGAAAAGGATCGGTTATAAAAAAAAATATAGTCCTCAAATTAAGGAAATTGACTTTTACATTTAAGAACATTAGAGTAACGGAAATTGAAAGCAGCAAGACAAAGGTGAAAAACGTTTTGTTTCTATAAAAATATAGATTCTGCATCGGATATTACCTTAAATCCTATCCGAAATACTGGTTCTCGTATTTTTTTATGTTTTCAAGATATTTGCCCGCACCAAGTACATCGCAGGTCAGAGGGTTTTCAGAAAGAAAAACAGGTACGCCGGTATTCTTCGATATAAACTTCGGAAGGCCCCTGAGCAACGATCCTCCGCCCGCCATTACAACGCCCCTTTCGATGATATCGGAAGAAAGCTCGGGAGGAGTCTGGTCCAATGTTTGTCTTACTGCGTCAAGGACCTTGTTTACAGTTTCCTGGAGGGCTTCCCTGACCTCGACGCTGTCGATTTTAAGGATCCTCGGCAGTCCGCTGATAGCGTCTCTTCCCTTGATTTCCATGGTTTCAACGGTTTTCAGAGGGTAAGCGCTGCCTATCTTGATTTTTAGCTCTTCAGCCGTTCTTTCCCCTACAATGAGGTTATGATATTTTTTAAGATGGGACATTATCGATTCGTCGAATTTATCACCCCCGACCCTTATCGAATTACTTATAACTATACCGCCAAGCGATAGGACAGCCACTTCGGTAGTACCGCCGCCGATATCGATAACCATATGTCCGGCCGGTTCGTCGATCGGAATATTTGCGCCAAGCGCCGCCGCTTTCGGAGCCTCGATAAGGTAAATTTTAGTCGCGCCGGCCTGTTCTGCTGCTTCCCGTACCGCCCTCCTTTCCACTTCCGTAACCCCTGACGGGACTCCAATAACAACCCTGGGATGAACAAGCTTCCTTCGTGTCTGGCTTTTAGAAATGAAATATTTCATCATTTTCCCTACAACTTCAAAGTCGGCGATAACGCCTTCCCTCATCGGCCTTATCGCGACAATATCCCCCGGAGTCTTACCGAGCATGTTTTTAGCTTCCTTTCCGACAGCCATAACCTTTCCGGTCCCTGTTTGTATCGCAACGACCGAGGGTTCGGATAAAACGATCCCCTGCCCTTTTACATAAATGAGCGTATTGGCGGTGCCTAGATCGACAGCCAGATCGTTAATGAACGCATCCTTGATAACGCTTAGAAAGTTCATATATTCTCCTTCCCTCGATACCTGATTCTAATTTAATATTTTAACTGAGATTTAAAATTAATTCAAGGTTTCCCCCGGCTATCGTCATCGACCAATACAAGGGGCCGGGCCATCGAAAAACGAATATCAGCAAGTCATAGTCATTTTTCTTTTTTAATAGATTTCAAATCATAATACTTCAGTTCGAAGTGAATTTTTATCTGACATTATGAGAAAGTGTTAGAGCTGTCAACAAATAAAGATGAAAATGCAAGCGCTTATTAGGGATCGTTTATTATAATTAATCGAAATTATAGCTAATTAAAATTTCTTTAATAAAAAAAGCATTCAATCAGTGCTTGCCGCCTTTATGAGCTAATACAGCTCATGCTTTCAACACAAGCACTTTCGAATAAGGAAGATAAAAATTTACTTCGTACAAAAGCTATTATGATTGAGTCACCCCAAACGTCCCGCATGTCAATTCACGCATGATCCTGGAAGCCTCTTTTTTTAAAGGGAACTCCTTTTCCTTCTTATGGAAATGTGTGTCATGCACTTTGAAGGACATTTTTTTATGGAAAACCCCTCTTCTGGAATGCTCGGCCAATTCCCGCCTGTCCTGAGCATGTAGCATTTCATGATAAATAACGAATTCCAATACCATGGAGGGTATCTTGCCGTTTTTCAGGATCGGATGGATCCTTATTTCGTTTTTCCTTGCATCGTAGGTCCCGAGAGTTAATTTTCTATATCTTTTTTTTATCAAACCCCTGCTCCACTTTATTGAAGGCGGATCGGGGTTTTGAAAATATGCCCTGTCGATCTTTTGTAAATATTCCTGCAATTCTATTTCCATCCCAATTTCTCCTTCGAGGCCTTAATGCTCTTATATTCATGAGCGGTAAGAAAAATAAGAAGAATATCGAGTACAGTCAGGGCACCTACCCAGAACGAGGGTTTGTAACTGAACATATAAGCCTGGGTAACGACAAATGCGAAGAGGACTATGATCGCCAGGGGATATGCCCAGAGCTTTCTCTTCCAGAGAAGAAAAACCAGGATTACTTTAACTATGCCATGAGAGAGCAGGTAATATACAGCAAAGTGCTGGGTTTGTAAAGAAAAGCTTTTGCACATCCTGAGAATATATGCCGCTATCAGGTCTTTCGGGTCTTCTGAAAGCCCCTGCTCTATAAGAAAATTCGCGATGCGCTTCATCCTGTCTGGAGTCAAAAACATAAGCAGGGAACCGCCGGCGACCTCCAGGATTCCATTGATGCCTTTGAGCAGGATCCCTATTTCGAAACTGCCATGAAGAAGGTTGATCCTGTCGGAAAATAATTTTATTTTATTATAAAACTTTTTTAGATGCTCGACTATTTTCACCCGGTTTTCCTCTAACTATAAAAAATTCAAGCTAATATTTTAACTAAAGATAAGATTAAAGCAAGTTATCCCCGCCCTTAATGAGAGGTCGCAGCCATTGTGCCGGGCTGCCCGATCCGGTACCGCCGGAAACCGGGCATCCTCTATCCGCGACCTTGTCATTTTAAAATAAAATTATTATAATAATCTAACGATGTTTTACGGGGAGTTGACCATGAAAGAATTTCAGCATATCGAGGGAAAGAACAAGGGCAATGTGACAATGTTCGCTTTAAGCACCTGCGTCTGGTGCAAGAAAACAAAAAAATTACTCCAGGAGCTTGGGGTCGATTATTCATATATAGATATGGACCAGGTAGACGTGGAAGTAAAGGAAAAGTATATAAGCGAGCTGAAAAGCTGGAACCCAAGCTGTTCATACCCGACCCTTGTGATAAACAACAAGGATTGCATTGTCGGATTTGAAGAGGATAAGATCAAGGAGGCCCTTAAATAATGCCGGAAAGTAATATCGAGATCGGGCAGCAGGAAATTGACGCCCTTTACGCCAGGCTTGACAGAGAAGCCGAAAGCGGGGGTTATCATTTAAATCCCGATGCCGAATTTACGAGGGAGCTGGTTAAAAGCCTCCTCATCAATGAAAACAGGTATGGTTATTGGGCCTGTCCCTGCCGGCTAGCCTCAGGGAGTAAAAATGACGACCTGGATATCATCTGCCCATGCGACTACCGGGACCCCGATCTGCAGGATTACGGTGACTGTTATTGCGCTCTTTATGTATCGACTGCTGTAAAGGAAGGCAGGGAAAAAGCCAGGTCGATTCCCGAAAGGAGGCCTGAAAGCGAATTAAGGCTGCAGAATGCACAATCGACGGCCGCTTCCGTGGCCGGGAAACTCCCTTACCCTGTCTGGAGATGCAGGGTCTGCGGGTATCTCTGCGCCAGAGATAATCCCCCGGAAATTTGCCCTGTTTGCAAGGCAAAAAAAGACAGGTTCGAACGATTCATGTAAATAAGGAAACTGGGAAGGATTTTTTTATGGTGATGTTTAGCATTTAATAGGATAAATTTTAAAGGAAGTCGATAATGGGGTTACTCCCCCTTTCTAACCCTCCTTACAGCCTCCTTCGCATCTGTAAAGTTATATCCCCCTCTTATTAAATAAGATATCAGGGTCCTGTCGTCTTTTTGTTCTATGATCCTTAATTTCCTGTAAAGCATTTTAACGGCCCTGTCAACCGGATTTTCATCCCCGGATAATTCTTCAAGTACCTCGGTAATAATTTGTTTATCTATGCCTTTTTCACAAAGTTCGTTTTTTATCCTGGCCGGCCCGAAATTTTTGGCTTCGGCCCTTTCCTTTGCCCACATGCGGGCAAAAATGAGATCGTCGAGGAGGTTTTCTTCAAGTAGCTTTATTATCGTTCCTTCGACCGCTACCGGGGAATAACCCCGCGATTTAAGCTTTTTCCCGACCTCCAATACGCTTCTCGGCTTATATTTGATATAACGAAGTGCAGCCATATAAGCGGCTTCTTTTACTTCAGGGCTTATTTTCCCGTTTTCTTCATAATTCATTTTCTTAATTCCTCATTTGCTCCGAAAGATCTGTATAAATCTCCGGATAATTTCGTTTCTCCTCACCGGACTTCAAGTTAAAAAAAGAAATAACCGATTAGACTATGTTACTCGATAATTATACAATAAAGGATATTATTTATGAAGTTTTTAATCCTGCCTATCCTCCTATTAATGGCTTCCCCGCCGGTTTTCGCAGACGGGAAAACGATCGTCTTATGCTACCACACGTTTATCGGATTGCCCTGGGACAAATTTGATTTTTCTCCTAAAATATTCAACAAGCAGATAGTAAGCATGAAAAAGCTCGGGTACAGGTTTGTCAGCTTCCAGGACATGCTTTCTAATACTTTGACAGGAAACACGAATATCCTTATCACATTTGACGACGGAAACCAGTCGGTGCGTTCCGTTTATCAAAATATAGTTGAAAAATACGGGATTAAGCCGATCCTTTTTATTTATCCGGCAATTATAAGCCATGTACATTACGCTTTGAACTATTCCGATCTCCAGGTTTTTGAAAATGAGGGGGCCGTTATCGGGGCGCATGGTTACTACCATCTTTTCGTAAACGAAAAATTGTACAAACGGGACTCCGTTTCTTTCATACGCGAAATCTATAAGCCGAAGGACATACTCAGTAAAAACCTCAAAACCAATGTAAATATTTACGCATACCCCTTCGGGGCCTATTCCGAGGTAACGGTAGATTATCTGAAAAAAGCAGGTTACTCTTACGCTTTTACTATAAAACCCGGCCCGACAAAAGTTCCGCTGGGATTAAACCCCGATCCCTATAAATTGCCCCGCTACCTGGTAACAAAGTCGAGCTGGAAATATATTTATAGACTATTAAAAAATAACGCCAGGTCTTACAGGCAAATTTCATAAGGATCATAAGGAAACGATATGAGACCTGTCAGAATATCGATATGCCAGTATAATTTCACAGTTGGCGATATCAACGGCAATATTCAAAAAATTAAAGAGGGGATTGTCAGGGCCCTCGATGAAAAATCAGACATGGCCGTTTTCCCCGAGCTTGCTCTCACAGGCTACCCTCCTGAGGACCTTGTTTTTAAACCCCAGTTTATCGATAAATCGATAAATGCAATGGAATCCCTCTCCGATTATTCTAAAGGGAAAAAGATCCTGATCATAGCGGGTTATATTTTCAGAGACCAGGCAAGCGGCAATATTTTCGATTCAGCCGGTATCGTATATAACGGCAGGCTTGCAGGAATATACAATAAGATTTACCTTCCTAATTACGGGGTTTTTGACGAACAGCGTTATTTTTCACCCGGAAACTGCCTTCCGGTATATATTTACAGGGGAGTCCGCATTGGAATCAATATCTGTGAAGATATCTGGTATCCGACCGGGCCGCTTCATTATCAGTCGTCATCCCTGAACGCCGAACTGATTATCAATATAAGCGCGTCCCCCTTCCATACCGGCAAGCAGGACTATAGGGAAAAAATGTTCGGTACGAGAGCCGGGGACGAATCGGTAATCCTGGTGAACTGCAACCTTGTCGGGGGACAGGATGAACTGGTTTTCGACGGTTTTTCAACTGCATATGATGCTGACGGCAATTTGATCGCAAGGCTTGACGGGTTCAGGCAGGATTTCGCTACAATTGAAGTTGACGCCGATTCGGTGTTCAGGAAGAGGCTGAAGGATATCAGGAGAAGGCAGGAAAAGGAAAGTCAGGTCAGCCCGTTCAAGATTATGACATTAGAAATCGACCCTCATATAATTAAAGATCGCAAGCCTGCCCTTTATATGCCCCCTATTAAAGATAAAAAAAGCAATATTGCCGATATTTATGAGGCTTTAACGCTCGGAACATCGGATTATGTAGATAAAAACGGATTTGATAAAGTGATAGTGGCCCTCAGCGGCGGAATCGATTCGGCGCTTGTCGCTGCAATAGCGGTAGACGCTCTAGGACCTGAAAAGGTTATAGGGATTTTCCTCCCTTCAATTTTTTCCGCTTCCATAAGCGGTGAGGATGCCCGTAAACTATCTCATAATTTGGGGATCGAACTTCTGGAACTTTCGATACAGGACATTTATGAATTATACAATTTAAAACTCAAAGGGATTTTCGGAGGAAAACCCTTCGGGGTAGCTGAAGAAAACCTTCAGTCCCGAATCAGGGGTAATATCGTGATGGCGATATCGAATAAATTCGGATGGCTGGTCCTTACGACCGGCAATAAAAGCGAAATGAGCACAGGATATGCCACATTATATGGAGATATGGCCGGGGGTTTCGCTGTGATCAAAGATGTATTGAAAACCACAGTGTTTGAACTTGCAGGATTTCGGAACGGAATAAAACCTGTGATACCCCGGAGAATCATCGAGAGGGCGCCTTCTGCCGAACTTCGGGAAGAGCAGAAAGACACCGATACCCTGCCGGATTACCCTGTTCTCGACAGGATAATCAAGGCCTATGTTGAACAGGACAACCCTATTGATGAAATAATAAAAGAATCGGGGAATGAAAAACTTGTCAGGAAAGTAATTGCCATGATAGATAAAAGCGAGTATAAAAGAAGGCAATCTCCCCCCGGGATAAAAATCACCCCGAGGGCGTTCGGCCGGGACAGAAGAATGCCGATCACGAACTCTTTCAGAACCGAATAAAAGGTTCTAGTTGCTATCTTAAAATGATCTATTTTCTTTTCTTCCAATTTTTAAGTATTTCAATATAACGTCCCTTCACAGAATCTACAGCCTTTTCCCAGGGCTTATTGATTGTTTCCCTTGCGTTTTTGCCGACAAGCTCCAGGTTTTTCCGGTCGGATAGGACGTTCTTGATAACCTCCGCCATAGCTTCAGGCTTATTTTCAGTAAGAAAGCAGTTATAATTATCTTTTGAGCCCTCGGCGGTATTGCTCCCTCTGACCATAATAGAGGGCTTTCCCGCCGCGGCTGCTTCCTGAACCACAAGGCTCGAGGTATCATAAAGAGACGGGAATATGAACAGGTCCATGCGGGAATACAGCATTCTAATAAATTCCCTGTCCGAAATAAGGCCCGCAAATATTACATTTTGACTAAGATCAAGGTCTTCTACCATCTTTTTCATTTCGGGTTCATCATCCCCTTTCCCAACGAAAATCATCTTGAAGGGTATTTTTTTATTCTTCAATGCTGCTAAAGAATCAATGGTCATTTTAAGGTTTTTATGCCATACATGCTGGCCGACATAAAGAAGAATATTGTCGTTTTCCGAAATGCCGTATTTCTTGTTGACTATTTCACGGGCTTTCAGAGGGTCCGCAGGAGGTTCGTAATCGTTGCCGTTCTCAGCAACCTCTACTGTTTTTTTGAATCCGTAACCTTTAAGGGTTTCCGCCGATGATGCGTTAGGGGTCCAGACAAAATCGCATTTATGATAAAAATCCACGGCCCATTTAAGTAAATCCCCTGCAAGGGGTTTGTATTTTACTGCCGTTAGAAAATCGTCATAGTACTTTGTATGAAAGGTCGCAACGATAGGAATATTCCTTTTTTTTGCTATAGTAAGGCCGAGCCGTCCCGAACTGAAAGGGCAATGGGCATGTATGATGTCGAACGGAATGTTTTTCATAATATAGGGGAGGCGAATATCCAGCCTGGGCAGGCCAAGCCTGTAGGATCCCCTGAAGGGCTGAGGCAATGAAAAGTAAGTGACAAACTCAAATTCATCCTCAGTATAAATATGTCTCGGATATTTCGGAGTTACGACAATTGAACGGACATTTTTTTTCCTGAGCCATTTCGCATAATTGTATGTAACGTTTGCGACTCCGTCAAGAACCGGCGCAAATGAATCGTTAAAAATTCCGGCACAAAAATCGAATTTCGAGGCCATTTTTTTCTCCTTTATTTTTTTTCAACATTAATTAAAATTATATTATAATATAATCGGTCTGGCAATCTTTATACCTGATAAAAAACCGGGAGGTTTGTTTTATGTCACAGCTTACTATAAGGACCGTGAATTCCAGGCGTGACCGTCTTGAATTTATCAAATCCTCGTGGAATTTTTACAAGAATGACCGGCACTGGGTCCCGCCCCTGATATTCGACCAGATGGAATTCCTGGACCCTGGGAAGGGAGTTTTCTTCGATTACGGGGAAGCGAAACTTTTCCTTGCTTACAAAAACGGAAAGCCGGTCGGCAGGTTATCAGCCCATATCAATAACAGGCATGAAGAATTATACCATGATAACAAAGGTTTCTTCGGATTTTTCGAATGCGAGAATGATCGGGAAACAGCCAGGGCCCTTTTTACGGAAGCCGAAAAGTACCTGAAAAATCACGGAAAGACATCGATTGAAGGGCCTTTAAGTTTCAGCATTTATGACGAGGTCGGAGTCCTGGTCGACGGCTTCGATACCGATCCTTATGTAATGAACGTTCATAATCCCGAATATTACGGCAGGTTGATTGAAAATAACGGTTTTAAAAAATCAGTCGACTGGTACGCTTTCAGGACCAGGAAGGGCGTTACCGACAAGGCCCTTGATCCCCGGTTCTTTAAAATTCGCGACAGGATTGTTAAAAATCCTGCCGTCAATATATATACTATAAAAGGCAGGAATATTGATGTGGAGGCGGAAAAGCTCAAGGAGATTTTCCATAACGCCTGGAACAGTAACTGGGGGCATGTGAATTTCACTGACCGGGAATTCAACCGCCTCAAATCCGCCTTGAAAATGATGTATGTGGAGGATCTGACTTTCTTTGCTGAATATAAGGGAAAACCGGTGGGGTTCGCCCTCACGGTTTACAACGCCAATGAGGCCGTGAAGAAAATGAATGGAAGGCTATTTCCGTTCGGTTTTATCCAGTTAATGAAGTTTAAAAAATCGCGGAAGTTCAGGCTTTTCGCAATGGGAGTTCTGGAGGAATACCGCCACCTCGGCCTGGAGACAGCCCTGAATATGTCCGTTATTGAGAAGGGCCTGGAGCTCGGTTTTATTGAAGCCGAGGAATCCCTTATAGTTGAAACGAACGAGAGGATGCTTAGTTCGATGGAACACCTCCTGGCTGAACGCTACAAGACTTACAGGATTTACTCGAAAAACATTTAGACAACTTAGAAGCGCCCTGGAGATATTGCTGATTTTCTCAAAAACTGTAATCGAATTTCATATAAAGCATGTTATAATCAGCCAGCTGCCCCAGGCTTGTATCGCCCGGGCCGCTGATACCGTATACACCTGCTTCCACCGTGAGATCCGATACAGGGCTGTAGGATATCGAGACAAGGCCGAGTATGCCGCTGTTGTCTTTTACATATAAAAAGAAATCGGCGGAATTGACTGCATCTGCCAGGTCGTTAATATCGGCGAAACCTGTAAGGGCAATTTTAATTTTATCATTCAGGAATTTTTTCTCTAATCTCAGCATGAAATAATCCTGGAGCCTCTCAGGGCCTGTATTCCCCCTTTCGTTAAAGAATCCATGATTATACTGGAAGTTTATATAAAACCCGCTTCCAAGATCTTTATCTAGCCCTATTGTGTACTTGACATAAGCTTCGTTTGAAATCGATACGCTCTGTTCCGAATAATTCGTGCTTCCGACATAGGTGCCCATAAAGTAATTTTCACTGGAAACCCCGGTCGTTGTTTTCTGTTCGCCTGGAAAAGTCACCGCCATTTCACCCCAAAAAAGAAATATTGAGGCGTCCTTTGAAAAATCGAATCCTACTTCCTGCTCCCTGTAATATGAAAGAGTGTAGGCCCTCGATTCAATTGTTACATTTGTAGAGGCTCCAAAATTCTCAAGATCAGTCCTCATGTTTACATTTACATTATTTACAATTGGTAAATCGTTTATCCTCGATACATAATTGACTGAGGTATCGAAACCCAGGACCGTTCCAGCCAGTTTTATGCCGATGGTCGAATTTGAAAGATCGGGTGCAGGCGTTTGCACTGCACCGGATGTCCAGTCGGTGGAAGAATCTGAGAAAGCGCTCACTCCCGTGCTTATATTGGAGACAAGGTTTGAATAAAGCGTGTTCTCAAGGTCTTGCTCCATTAAGGAATTTAACCTGGCCACTGACGAATAGGGTTCGAATACAGCCTGAATGCTCGATTCAAGAACCGAAAAATGGTAAACAAGGTTTACAGCCATTACGGGTATTTTCCTGCCGAAGTCAAAGGGGTCTGAAAAGTCATTCGGGTCCAGTATATCCGTTGGATTTAACTTGTCGGCAGTGCCCCAGGTTATCCGCTCCTTTCCGGCTGAAAGATCCAGTTTCTGGAAAATAAAATCCTGGTATGTAAAATAGGCCTCGTCTATCGAGATTTCCAGAGGCTGTAGGGAATAAATTTCGCCGAGTTCATTTAAATTCAGTGTGGAATTAAAAGATGTATCTCCGATAGGATTATCATAATACCTGAATCTTAATTTTGCCATGCCGTAAAAATTGTCGTCGACCTGCTGTTCGAATTTAATACTGCCGTTTATCTCGTTAAAAAGATAATCTCCGTTTGAAAGGGAAATCCTGGTTTCGGCGCTGAAGTTTTCACTCACATCCAGCGCCATAACTCCCGATAAACAGGGTATGGAGATAAGCGCTGCGGTTATAAAAATATTTATTTTCATATCGATACCCCTACTTTTCTTTTTTCTTTAAAAATCTTTTTGTAAAGATCCCATGTTGTTCAAGGTCCTGGTCAAATTTCACATCCGAGAGGAACATTTCTGTATAATGGCCTTTTATGACATCTTCCATCCTTATGTTTACAGGAACCGTATATTGAGAACCCTTAGTCACTTCCGATATCGTAAGTATCTTAATAAGAGTTCCCTGGCTGTAAAGCTCCATCCTCGAAGGGACATAATTACTTTTATCGACGGTCATTTTTATTGAATCGTAACTCCTGTCCGAACCCTGCTTTCTTCTCAAATCAAGGATGTAAGATTGTCCATCCTCATTTGCAATCACGGCAGAATAATCCTTTTGATATTCATAGCCTGCCAGTTCGTCATAAGAGAAATCGGTTCCCTGAAAATTTTCACTTTTTGATCCGCTTTCTATTCTCCTGATCTTGTTCATTCCGGGAAGATAAAGGTTCATCTCATCTCCGCTTTCGACAAGAAGCCCTATTCCCTCTATCCCGGCCGGTTCGATGAATTTTATAAGCCGTTTTTCCCTGCCCGATGAATACATCCTTAGAACCCTTTTCTCCGATCCGCTTCCGTCCTTATTGGCAAGGACCATTACGCATTTCGACTCCATGTCCTTCGGTGCTGTGAGAGTCTGCTCGACTTTCGCAAGAATATCATCCCCATCGGTTGAATACAGGAACTCAAGAGTTGTCATAAACAGCATTGAAAATGTTATCACAAATATTATCCGCATATGCCGCCTCCTTTTTTATTTATTTTTTCTTAAGGGAATGGTTTTTAGAAGCGCCCTGGAGCGATAAAACTGCAGGTAAAAGAACAAGCGACGCGGTACAGCTTGTAAACATTGTCATTGCCAGAAGAAAACCAAGGTTGCGCAGAGCGGTAATGCTTGAAAAGCTGAGAACTGCAAAGCCAAGGCCGACTGATAAGGCATTGAAGATTATAGCCTTCCCTGCCGTAGCAAAGGTGATCTTCAGGGCTGTCAGCCTGTCGCCGGGATTTTTATCTGTCTCGATCGAATATCGCGCTATGAAATGAAGCGTATAATCAATGCCGATTATCGATATGCTCCCGATGGACACGGTAACGATATCCAGAGGTATTTTGAAAATTGCCATAAGGGCGAAATTTATAATAAGAGTAAAAGGCATCGCAATCATTGAAAGCAGGCCCTGTTTAACGGAACGGAACACATAAATGTTAAACAAAAAAACGACAATTAGTGTCACCGCAAGGCTGAAAACCTGGTCCCTTATTATTTCACGCCTGAGGAGTTCCCCGACATACGCGTATCCGGTCTGCCCGATTTCATGAACTTCAGCTTCGGATACTATATCTTTCCTGACGGGATTGACTGACGGGATAGTTTCCCAGGCTAAAGGCGAAATCGCGTATTTTAAATTTTCATCCAAAATTGAAGACGCCTTTACAGGCGGAATTGTTTTTTTAATAAGTCCTGCCAGATAGTCGATCCTTGATTGCCTGAAGTTTTCACTGATGATCCTGGAAATGCTTTTTGAAAAATCACTGATATCGGCGGCATTGGTCACAGATTTCCGGGGAAGGGACCTTGAAAGGCTTTTTATTATTTCATCCCTGTTAAAATCTTTAAGGGCTGCCAGGCTATTAACCACTCTTGCCGCTTCCGCAGGGTCAAGAGATATTTCCGATTCATCCCCGGTAATATATCGCAGCAGGCTCTCCCTGTTTATCGATGGAGAAAATTTCCGGTTTGAAATACAGAGCATTAAGGCCATTTTATCAAGATCTTCATTGCTGTAATCCAACCCGTTATCATAAAACAGGTTTCCTAAAAATATTTTTTCGATTCCCGGAAGTTCAGGGTTGTCCGGCCTGTTAACGACAGTGGCGATTTTACTGCTGAAATTCGTCAGATATGTCCCGAGAAAAGATTCCAGGCCGTTAATAAGCGACGGGTCGGTTGTTTTCAGCATAAGAGTTATCAAAGACTCCTTTTTGTCCCGGGTCATCAGGCAATCAACTTCATTTCTGCCTTCTAAAAAAAATAACAGATTCTGCACTTCCTCTCTCGTATCCGGAATAGTCCTCAGCCCTGATAACGCCCCTTCAAGTGAAACCACCATATCGGCAATTCCGCCGGCTCCGGTATGAGTGTAAAACTTCATTCGTTCCTCTGTAATAAGGAGCATTTTCTCCACACCCGGGTCTATTATATCAGCCTTGATGTAAATATTGTATGGGAAATAGCCGCCGAATTTTTTTATCGTAAAGTCAGCAACAACTCTCGGTTCGCTGGACTTGTCGAAATATCCGAGGTAATCCACCCTTGATTCTATTTTAGTTGAATAATATACCCCGACAGCGATTATTAAGCCGAAAATAAAGATTATCAGATAGTTGCTTTTTAATGCCAGTCCGGAAAACAAATCTGCAACAGGCCCTACTTTAACACATTCCTCCGGGGCTTTTTTCATCCTGAAGCTTTTTTTAATTTTTACTTTGTATAGATATGACGGTATGAATATCAGGGATATGAATGTCGCAAAAAATATGCCGATCCCTGTGAAAATTCCAAAATCACTAACTAATTGTATCTGCGCCGGTCCGAGGGATAAAAACCCGAAAAAGGCCGTAAGGCCCGATATAATAACAGGAAGACTTATTTCAGTCATTACCTGCCTGATGATATCTTTTCTTTCAGTAAAAAGAACAGCCTTTTCATAATATCTGTTAAGTACATGTATACCGTAAGCGTTCCCGCAGGCCACAAGGACAACAGGAATAGTTACACTCATGACATTCAGTGCAATGTGAAATAAACCCATAAGTCCGGTTGTCATAAGAGTTGCGAAAACTACTGAAACCAGGGGCAGGAA
The DNA here is from genome assembly GCA_963768055.1 of uncultured Spirochaetota bacterium. Taxonomy (GTDB): domain Bacteria; phylum Spirochaetota; class Brevinematia; order Brevinematales; family JAOACQ01; genus CAVYGN01. The sequence goes on from CAVYGN010000001.1 coordinate 1,461,215, forward strand.
TATGCCCCTGGCTGTCCTGAAAGAAAAAAATAAAACTGAGAAAACGGTTATCAATACAAGCGGGATAAGCAGAATAAAATCCCTGGAGACCAATACCGAAATAGAATTCAGGAATGATGGAAGGCCTCCGTAATATACCGTAAGATTTTTACCCCTGACAATTTTATCAATATTTTCCCTCACATTTGCCGCTACAATATCGCTTCTTTGACCGGTTCCCGGTTTTACTATTATCATAGCAGTGCTTGAATCCGCCGATACTATTTTACCCCTGTAATTTTCTTTTGCCATTACATATTTTTTGAGTTTTTTGTAATATTCCCTGTCCGGAGGAAGAGGGTATTTAAGAAGCCCTGATATTTTTATTCCATCAGAGGAAGAGGATACATCATCGATATTGGCAATTGACAAAACCATATCGACGCCTGTCACTCTGGCTGCAGAGTCTGAAGTATTTTTTATAAACGAAAGATTATCATGAGTAAATATGTCATCGAATTTAAGAAGGATGAGGATCGGCGTACTGCTGCCGAATTTACCGGCAATATAATGAGGGAGTCTGCCTATACTGCTTTTTTCAGAAACCCAATCCGTCAAATCATTATCAAAATAAAGATTTTTAATGAAAATAGAAAAAAACAGTGTGACAGCAATTGATATGAAAATAAGAAAGTAACTCTTGCCGGTATTTAATTTTGTTAAAATTTTTATTAAATTCTGGAACATAAGCAATTCCATAAAAAAATAATAATATTAACTAAACATTCATTTTAACTAACCGTTTAGTTAATATTATCACTAAATATTTCAAATGTCAAGAGGTAATAAAAAATAATTTTTATATTGGCGAAAATACTATATAAAAGTGTTGACAAAATTGTAAAATAAGACAAAATATATTGAAGGTATTTGGGGGATATTATGAAAATCGGTGAAATAATGTTAAAAATGGATTTAATTACGGAATCTCAGATGGAAGAGGCTATAAAAGAACAGGAAGAAAACCGGGCTAAATCTAATTACCAGGAAACGATCGGCAATATTCTGCTTCGAAAGGGAATAATCCAGGAAAACCAGCTGGATAAAGCACTTGTGGCTTATTTCAAGTATCTCATAAATGATAACGAACAGCCTTCATTTGTTCGGGAGATAGCAAAGGTCGCCATGAGATCCCTGGAAAGAAAATCGAACGACAGCAGGCTGTCGGAAGAAGCGAAGCTGACCATCCTGAAAAAAATCCATGAACATGAAGAGAAAATAGCCTACCTTGAAAAATCCATAAGAAATTTAAGCGGTCTGGAACAGAAAAAAATAGTTACAGAAACGATGGAAAGGGAAGATAAGGAAATCAAGCAAATGATAGAAAAGGTTGAAATATTGAAAAAGGACCTGGAATGTTTTTCATGAGGATGCCGGATAAAATTTTTATTGCATCGATCCTTTTTATTCTGGTATATGAATCGGTTTTTTCACTTAAAAAAGATTTTTCCTTTCTCGGCCTTAAGCTCGGAATGACTGAGTCAGAGGTTACCAATGTTCTTTACCAGGGCTCTCTTCTGAAAATCGACGAATCGCGTTTTTTCGGTAAAATAAATGAGGCTGTCCCTTTTATAATAAAGGCTGATTATTACCCTTTCATAGACGGTGTTTACATTCAGTTTTATAACAATGCCGCTTACGGAATAACTATTCAATTCGATCCCGGTTATTTTGATTTTCCTTCTCTTTCGGATAAACTGCAGGATAAGTACGGCCTGCCTGTCCTGAAAACCTCAAAACTTGCGGTCTGGGAGGACAGCGCCTCAAACTCCGCCGGATCGGGAACAGGGATAAAACTAAGGCTTGAATACCCTTCGACTGTCAAAGTTTTCGACTATGATATAATGCAGAAGGTTAACACGGAACTCTCCCAGAGCACTATAAAGATCACCAATGAATCGATTATACAATCCAACCGCCGGGCCCTGCTGGACGATCTGTAATCGTATCCTTACTTGAATATATCCCCTGTATCCCTGTACATAAGCACGAAATCAAGGTAATCCATCGGAATGCCTATTTCCCTGGAAAATTCATTCATTTTACTTTCAATTTCAAGGTAATTTTTCCTGGTCAGGTTTTTCTCCATTTTTTCCAGTACGCCGAAGGAGCAGAGGTTTCGTATGATATGCCTGTCAAGTATAGCGGCATCGGTAAAATAACCCGTGTTCCTGACAAAATGGCTGGCTTCTTTATATCCAAGTCCCATAATATTTTCAGACAGCCAGTCCCTTAACTCGATGCTGCCTGAAAAAGAAACAAGCTTGGTTTTAATTAAGGGTTTTCCCTTGCCGTAGAACATTTCTCTCGCATTACAGATATATTGGGCCTTATGGTTTTTAAACCTGACGATATTCAGCCTCTCGGACAACTGCAGGGCGTCTCCCTTATAAAGGAGCCGTTCTTTTTTTAAGATAGCCAGCGCCTTTTCCGCCTGTCTTGCCTTAGACTGAGGGGTTAAAATACAGAAAACAAGCTCTTCGAATATTTCGTCGTCGCTCCCGCCGGTTTTCAAGCGCGAAAACTCATGGAGCCTTTCCCCCACCCTCTCTTTTATTTCAAGGTAAATCGAACGTAATTCCTGCCGGCCGTTTTTCATTCTATTTACCGAAACAGATCGATAAAATGACTATAATGACAAGCCCCGGCAGAAGGTTTGTGGTTTTAATTTTTTTAATGTTCAAAAGATTGAAGCCGATACCCAGGATCAATAACCCGCCCATTGCGACTATTTGATTTATTATATAAGGATGAAATAGACCCCCTGTCAGCTTCGCAAGGTAGGTAAGAATACCCTGGTATAAAAGAAGCGCGAATGCCGAAAAAAAGACCCCGCCCCCGAAAGCCGCTCCAAGCGCTATCGCCGCAAATCCGTCAAGCATAGATTTTGCAAATAAAAGCGTATGATCGCCATAGAGACCCTCCTGAAGGGACCCCAAAATCGTCATTGAACCGATGCAGAATATCAGGAATGAACCGATAAGGCCTTCTGTAAACCTGTTATTAGAGGATTTCAACCGTTTTTTCAAGCGATCGCCGAGGCTGTCAAGCCACTCCTGGAAGTGCATCAATTCTCCGAAGATCCCGCCGATAATCAGACTGAATATAAGGATCAGTATATTTTCGAACTTCAGGATCATTGAAATGCCTATAGCAAGGGTGCAAAGCCCGAGGGCCTGGAAAATTATTTCTGTAATGGCGGCAGGAATTTTTTTCCTGAAAAATATTCCGACAAGACTGCCGGCCATCACAGCCGCGGCATTGACGATAGTTCCAAGGAACATTCAGCCTCCCTGCTTTCTTTACAACATTCATAATATTATATAAAATGACAGTCATTTTGAAAAGTTTTAGGGCGGTTTCGAAAATTAACATTATTATTAATAAAAGATTTTCTAATCATAATGAAACTGCCCTATGGGCACTACCTTGCCGCCTTGCCTGTACCGGCTTGTCCGGTGCTCGTATCGGCTTGCCCGATGAAAAGGCGTTTATCCCGGCTTGTCCGGGGGTTTTTAGAAGTGCCCTTTAGGGATTTATGAAATATCTTCTCAATATATTCGACCTTGACGGAACTCTTATTGACAGAGAAACTCTCGACGCCCTTAAAAATAAAATCCTGCTGTCGATCGTTACCGACAAGGGACGCCGCAGCGCAGCTATGTCTTTGAAATCGGCAGGCATCGTAGATTATTTCAGCCATATCGTAACTGCGGATGATGTTCTTTCGTTGAAGCCGTCTTGCGAGCCTTATGAAAAGGTTATCGATTTATATAAACACGAGGGCATAAACCTCGATAAAAATGATTGTTTAATGATAGGGGACAATCCGGTAGACTGTGAATTCGCCTTCAATTGCGGAATAGATTACGCATTCCCCGCCTGGGGATCTCTCGATCCCGCCGCTCTGCCGCATAAACCCGTATATATTTTGAAAAAACCCTCCGATCTTATCGATATCGACGGCCTTAATGAAATAATAGAAGTGGAATTGACCGAAGAGCTGGACCTTCATGCCTTTTCTCCGAAGGATTTGTCCCGCCTTGTGAATTCCTACCTTAAAGGAGCAAGGGAAAAGGGCTTCCGTTCTGTAAGGATCATACATGGCAAAGGGATCGGAGTGCAGAGGGAAATCGTGAGAAAAATATTGTCGAAAAGCGGGGATATAAAAAATTTCTATGACGCCCCGGCCGATTACGGCGGCAGGGGGGCGACGATAGCTGAATTTAAATAGGGCCGTTCAAACAACATCCGGCTTTTATGGAGTCAATTTTTATCTCGCCGGATTCGAAAACTTGAACTGCATCGCTTCAAAACTGTTGCAAGCGCTGATGGAATTCTTTTTTTAATAAAGAAATTTTTTTATCAAATGAGATGATTACAATACATCGAGCAGCCTCGGATAAGTGCTTACTCCGGTTTTTCAGCGGCAGTTCTGAGAGGGACGAGAAATCTTCCTATGTGTTCGAAATGAAAGCAACTTGTCATTTCGAGTCGCGCAGCGACGAGAAATCCTCCCATAAGCTCGAAAAGACAATGGTTCGAACCGGAAAATTTTTAAGCAAAATAGATTTGACATCGGTTATTTCATACTATATACTATTTTATCGGTAATTTAATTAAATTATTATATCTTATTTAACAAATCAGGGACTTATTTAAAAATTACAATCGATCGCATCGAACACATTAATATATATTATCTAGAGAGGGAGATTGAATTATGCCTGTCAGGAATATCTTTTGCCTTGCCTCGGCCTTTATAGTACTATTGCTTTCATATTTCTCCTGTTCGAATTCCGCGAAGGGCAATGAAGAAAATGTCTATCTGGAAGTCGCGAGGGACACTAACTCTATAATAGTTAAGGAACACAAGATGCTTATACTGCCCTTCGACTATGTGAGCGACACGAACGGGAAAATCAAGTATGTAAACACTAAAGTAGTCAGTACCATGATGTTCAATTCTTTTTATTCGCTGTTTTCACTCGTGCCTTCGATAGATCTGCCTGAAAAGCAGGAACTCGATACAATAATAATGCAGAACCCTGGAGAAACCGCCGCCGCAAATAAGGCCGATTTTATCGTTTACGGAAACTATTTCTTTTCCGGGAAAAGGTCCGACCCGGAGGCGAATATTAATCTTATCATATGGAGCAGGATAACAAAAAGCGAAATAACGAACGTTTTCAAGGTGCCGACTGACGAGGACATTTTCGAGGGTATCGACGGCATGACAGGCTATATCGTCAAGTCGATCCTTAAAGAGGACAAAAAACTCGCCTTTTTAAAATTCGGCAATTTCAGCATCTCCCCCGAGGAATACGAGCTTTATGTCAACGACAGGCTTGTGGCGAACCCTTCCAACAGGGATTTCTCGCTGGAACTGAAAATACTGTCGAAAACTAAATACCATGTTCCATGAAACGAGTAAGCGACGGGGCCGAGGTTATCGATACGGGTGTCCAGCTTGACGCCGGGGAATCGTCGAACATCAGCTTTGAGACCAACAAAAAGCTTATTACCGATTACGCGTTCGTCGGCCGCAATTACGATTCCTGGCGAAATGTTGAAATTTATTATGATAACGACCCCTTTGCAACTAGTATAACTACCAATTTCTCTTTCGGTCCGCATAAGCTAACCGCTATCCCGGAATTTCCCGATAAGTCATTTGATAGTTGTTTTATCCTTTCCGTATCGTTACGAGGGGGCGGTTTAGCGGGAATAAACTTTGTGAGGAACCAGGGGAACTGGAAGGGCTATGACGCTCTAAGCATCTGGGCGGCCGGGAACCTGTCGAGGAAGGGGTTCAACATCATTATCACGGACGCGTATAATCAGAGGTGGATATATGTCGTTGACGACGACTGGAAGGGATGGAAGAGGATAACCATACCCTTCAACAAGCTCCGCAGGAGGAGGGACAACCAGCCCCCCAACGCCGTGCTTAACGGCATCCTCAATTTCCCGATAAAGACGCTTGAATTCTTCAATGTCGACACTCTCAGGGGCGGACGCCTGGGAACATACGAAATGTATTACGGCCCGATCGAGGTTTACAGGTAACTTCGAGCGAAATAATTTGACGGCAAAATGATAATACCCTATAATATTTGTCATTCCACAATGGGGGATTGACATGGATTATAAGGTTAAAGATTTATCGCTGGCGGATTTCGGGCGCAGGGAAATCGATATAGCCGAGCATGAAATGCCCGGCCTTATGGCGGTCAGGGAAAAATACGGCCTGGAAAAACCTCTTAAAGGAGTGAGGATCAGCGGGTCCCTCCACATGACGATCCAGACAGCCGTCCTTATCGAGACCCTTGTAACTCTCGGCGCCGATGTCAGGTGGGCAAGCTGCAATATTTTCTCCACACAGGACGAAGCCGCTGCGGCGATCGCAAAAGCCGGGATAAGCGTCTTTGCATGGAAGGGCGAGACTCTTGAAGAATACTGGTGGTGTACGAAACAGGCGCTCTCTTTTCCAGGAGGCAAGGGCCCTCAGCTTGTAGTCGATGACGGGGGCGACGCTACCCTTCTTATTCATAAGGGTTTCATGGCGGAAAAAAACCCGTCTCTTCTTACAAAAAAACCTTCAAATAACGAAGAATCTATAATATTGGAGCTTCTCGGTCAAATTCAGAAGGAAGACAGCTCTTTCTGGCAGAACATCGTCAATGATTGGAGGGGGGTTTCCGAGGAAACCACGACGGGTGTTCACAGATTATACCAGATGATGGAAAGGGGCGAGCTTCTCGTTCCCGCGATAAATGTCAACGATTCGGTTACCAAATCTAAATTCGACAACCTCTACGGGTGCAGGGAATCGCTGGCGGATGGAATAAAAAGGGCCACCGATGTTATGATTGCCGGTAAAACAGCTCTGATTTGCGGATACGGGGACGTAGGCAAGGGTTCTTCAAAATCGCTCAGGGGGTTCGGGGCTCGCGTAATAGTCACAGAAATCGATCCAATCTGCGCTCTTCAGGCGGCGATGGAGGGTTACGAAGTCAAGACCGTTGAAGATGTTCTTAACCTCGCGGATATTTACGTGACCGCCACAGGGAACAGGGATATTATCACAATAGACCATATGGCTAAAATGAAAGACCAGGCCATTGTCTGCAATATAGGCCATTTTGACGACGAAATACAGGTCGCCGAACTTAACGCTTATCCCGGTATAAAAAAGATAAACATCAAGCCCCAGGTCGATAAATATATATTCCCTGACGGCCATTCGATATATCTATTAGCCGAGGGAAGACTTGTAAACCTCGGCTGTGCGAAAGGACACCCCTCGTTCGTTATGTCGAATTCATTTACAAACCAGACCCTGGCGCAGATCGACTTGTGGAAGAACAGGGACAATTACAAACCCGGAGTGCGCCGCCTTTCAAAACAGCTTGACGAGGAAGTCGCCCGGCTTCATTTAAAAAAGATCGGCGTTAAGCTCACAAAACTCTCAAAAACACAGTCTGATTATATCGGAGTGCCCGAAGAAGGACCATATAAACCCGATCATTACCGGTATTAAGGATTGAAAATGCCCCGGCTGTTAAGGATCCTCACAATAATTTTCCTTTTTTTAAATTTCGCTCTGCCGAAAGCCGGGACAAAAATAGGGAACTTTCCGCTTTACCTGTCGGCCCTTCTTACTATTCTGGTCTTTCTCCCTCTGACTTTTTACCGGACCGTTAAGAATTACAGGGAAAGGGAAGAAAGATCGACCCTCATTTATTTCATCTCCTTTTTACTGGTCTTTGCGCTGGATATTATTTTACAGGGTGTTCCTAGCCCTGCTTCAGCAATCTTCGATTCATATCTACCCTATTTTATCGCCTTATCATCGGTTTTTCTCATTTTTACGGCAAAATATACAGGCATCAAGGCCGAAGATTTCAAATTTATCATCCTTTGTTCTTTCTTCATTCTTACAATATACGGATTAGTGCAAAAAATATTCGGCGATATGAACACCATAATACCCGGGATCACTTTTAATTATTCTGAAGCGATTAATATATCCCCAAAACAAAGTTTAAATGTATGGGCAAAACACAATTTTGTAGAAGGGCTTAATTATCTCAAACTTTCTTCAACCTATCAGAACGGGAATCTGTTCGGCGTCAACTACATTTTAATTTCATGGTTCGCTTTTTATTTTTTAAAGGAGAGTAAAGGCTGGCTGCTTAAAACCGTTTACTATGCTTCAATATTATTATATATTATTATATGCTTCCTTACCGCTTCCGCAACAGTTTATATCGGCCTTATAGTATCGCTATCCCTTCTTTTTATATTAACCGTAATTGATATTATAAAATCAGGGGACCGCAATAAAAAAATAAAGATAACCGCTCTTATAGCGGTGCCGGCGCTTCTTCTTATTACGGCAATTTTAATAATTAATAACGTCAGGGTATTTCATTCTTTGCTGTTTAACAGATTTCTCGGCAGGAATTTTCTTGGAAATGAAAGAGTTACCGATTTTTTAAGCTATATTAAATATTTGATCGAAAATAAGGGCTTGCTTCAGTTTTTGTTCGGTTCTTTTTTTAAAAATCCGAATAATACGGGGGGTTACGAAATAACACTCGTATATGTGTTTGTTAATTCCGGCATCATTTTTACTTTTCTTTTCATATCATATATTTTCATATTTATGAAAAAACTTAAATTTTCACTTTATAATATCGGTATCTTTTCTTATCTGGCAGCTTCGTTTATAGACGGGGGTTTCTGGCTGCCTCCAACCGCATTTTCCTTTTTCACGCTGATAGGCATCAGTCTTTATATTCTGCGGAAGCAAAGTGTCCCAATTCAAAAAATTGAAACCGCTTAATCTGCGGATAATTTAATCTTTTTTAAGGGCGCTTCTAATCCTTCGGCCCTACGGGCACAAGCCCTTCGGATAGGAGGAAGCGCACATGTCCAGGGGCCAGGCACCAGGGCCCATAGGGCTTGCATATAGAGTTAAATAGTAAGTTATTAGTAAAAATGGTAATATTTTGAGTTATCAGAACTGCCCTTCATTAAAAAATCTGTAATAAATAAGGGCTGTCGTGAAGACAGCCCCCATGTTAAGATTGCTTATCTTAAAAGCTGCAGCATCAATTGCGGCTTTTGATTGGCCTGCGACAACATTGCTGTCGCTGCCTGGGATAGGATCTGAGATCTGACGAAGTTTGACATCTCTTCCGCCATGTCAGAATCCCTTATCCTGGATTCGGCGGATTGAAGGTTCTCGTAGCCGACCATCAAACCTACAGACGCCTTTTCAAGCCTGTTCTGGTAAGCGCCCATATCAGCTCTCTGCTTTGACACTTTTGTAAGAGCAAGATCCACCATACCGATGCTCATGTTCGCTTTATCTGGCGTCGAAATGCTGATAAAGGAAGCGCTAAGGGCGTTGCCGACGGGAGACTTCAACCCGAGTCCCTGCGAATTCATCGTTCCTACATACAGCCTGGTTCTCTGGTCCATGTTCGCTCCCATATGAAGCCAGATACTTGCCATAACGGTATTTTCTCCGGTAGGCCTTGCGAATCTACCGGTTAACATGTTCATACCGTTAAACTGGGCATGACTCGCGATCCTGTCGACTTCCGCGATTAGTTCGGAAACTTCGACCTGGATCTGCATCCTGTCTTCCGTGCTGTAAATACCGTTGGCTGCCTGGACTGCCAGTTCCCTGATACGCTGGAGAATAGTGTGGGTTTCCTCAAGATACCCTTCAGCGGTCTGAAGGAACGATACACCGTCCATTACGTTCATTTGGGCCCTTTTCAAGCCCTGGATCTGGCTGCGCATCTTTTCAGAAACGGCCAGTCCTGAAGCGTCATCACCCGCCCGGTTGATGCGCATACCTGAGGAGAGTTTTTCAATGCCTTTGTCGCTATCTCTGCTGTTGATAGACAGCTGTCTTTGCGTAAAGATGGCACTGATGTTGTGGTTGATAATCATGACATCCTCCTTGATAATTTTTGAGAACATCCTTGTTCTCAACTTAATATTAATTTCGGAGATTTCCTGATTTTGATTAGCAATAACAGGAATTTTTTATCGATTGGAAAACATATTGCAGCCGAGGATTTGAGGAATGACCCGATTACTATACGGGAGTATATATTTTAGATATATTGGTTGACTTTTATCTTCTATCCCGGTTAAAATAATTCGGGCTGGAGGGATTTGAACCCTCGGCTTCTTGGTCCCGAACCAAGCGCGCTAGCCAAACTGCGCTACAGCCCGAAAAACAGCAGCCAAGATTTTAATACGGATATTTTTATTTATCAATTTTTTGGTCCTGCACCCCGGCAATTTAAAAATATAATTTGGCTATAAAAGGAGTAATTATTTGAACAAAGAAAATAAAATCAAATTATTAGCCTTTGTTGTACTTGCCGGTTTCTCTTTAAGCGTTGCCATGAGCTATATCATGGGCGCTTACCTTAACGCTCCCCATCCATACGACACTTTTTTAGTTATCCCCTCTGCAAAATTCAACGATTTTTTTGAAACCGTTCATTATTCTTCAAATTTAAATCCCTACCTTTTCAGAGATCCTTACCCGGCAATAAACTATTTCCCTTTCGATTATGTCATTGGATTTGTTTTTTCGATTTTTAGCCCGGGGATAGCCTTTACACTATTTTTAATTCTATCTGCGACGTCATTTCTGTATTTTAATATTACATTTTTTAGAACATCCGATAAAACCGCCGATTTTTTGACAATATTTATACTCACATTTCTATCGTATCCATTATTGCTCGCAATTGATAGGGGGAATTTTGAAATTATCCTGTTTCTTTTTCTGGGTTTTTTCCTTATTTTTTACATCAAGGATAAATGGTATTTATGCGCCGTCTTTTTGGGGGCCGCAATCGCGATGAAGGCCTTTCCGGTTCTTCTGCTTATCCTGTTTATTTATACAAAAAAGTATAAAGAGGCCGCTTTTTGTATTACCGTAGCCTTTTTATTGAATTTTATTCCTCTTTTATTTTTTCAGGGCGGACCGTTCGATAATTTTAAAAGAATGTACATAAATATGCGATTATATATGGATACATACGCAGTCGGCGACGAGGGGCTTGATTACGGATGTTCCTTGTTCGGTATGATCAAGGCTTTCCTTTATCAATTCAATATAACCTCGGATATCAAGCTTGCGCTAAAACTTTATAATTATTTTGCACTGATAGCCGGCGTCTTAATTATCGGATATCTTATTGTTGTAAAAATGCCTTTGTGGAAAAAAGCCGCGGTAATAGTTATCCTGATGTTACTGTTAACACCCGTTTCAGCCAGTTATAAGCTTTTGAGCATATTCATTCCTATTTATCTTTTCGTCAGGGAACAAGAATCGAATAAAGGCGATACAATATTCATAATTATATTCTCTTTGCTCTTAATACCTAAAAACATACGATTTATTCATAGCCTCTACGGCGGCGTTATAATCGACCCAATCCTGATGCTTGGTTTACTGGTACTATTATTATCCCGATACGGCGAGGCCGCATCGCCGAAAATACCGTTGCATGCCTGATAATCGTATAGTAACTTTTCTTTTGACATATTTTTTGACATAATGGCAAAATAGTAATAAACTGGAATTCTTCAGTCAACAGTCATTAGTCGAAAGTCAACAGATAGTGCGTCTGTAGGATGTTGACTAACGACTGTAGACTATAGAGGAGGTTTTTCATGCTGCCCGATATTAACAATATAGCCAGAAGGATCAAAGAATTGAGGGATATCAACGGCGTTTCGCTTGAAAGCCTTGCCAGGGAATTTAAGGTTGATATCGATGAATATCAAAAATACGAAAGCGGAGAATCGGATATCCCGATCGGGTTCCTGTTCAGGATAGCGGGAAAATTCAATATAGATATGACGGCCCTTTTGACCGGAGAGGAACCCAAACTTAAGATGTTCAGCGTTGTACGAAAAAACAGGGGCGTATCGGTCGACAGGAGAAAAGAATATAAATACCAGGATCTCGCATATAACTTTATCGATAAAAAAGCGGAAGTTTTCATGGTTACGGTAGAACCTAAGAATGACGAAGCCTTGCCGTCATTTTATTCTCATGACGGACAGGAGTATAATTATATTATCGAAGGTACGCTCAAGGTGTTCATCGGTCCGCACGAAGTAACCCTTGAAGAAGGGGACAGCCTGTTTTTCAATTCGGGTTATAAACATGCAATGATAGCCCTTAACAATAAAATTGTCAGGTTCCTGGCGGTCGTATTGTAATAATTATATTTTTTAATAAGGAAGGTCAATATGCTGGACAAATATCTCGCAAATACGAATTTCAAAGATTATGAGGATTTTTATAATAATTTCAGGATCAAAATCCCGGATAATTTCAATTTCGCTTACGATATAGTCGACGAATGGGCAAAAAGCGACCCTGACAAAACCGCCCTTGTATGGTGCGATGACAACGGCCGCGAGGCGAAATTCTCTTTCGCTATGCTCAGGGATCAGTCGAGCAGGACAGCCGCTTTTTTCACTTCAATAGGAATAAAAAAAGGCGATCCTGTCATGCTGATACTTAAAAGGCGCTATCAATTCTGGTTTTGCATGCTGGCCCTCCATAAAATCGGCGCAGTCGCTATACCCGCCACACATCTTCTGACCTCTAAAGATATAATTTACAGGAATAACGCGGCTGATATCAAGATGATCGTCTCAGTGGGAGATATCGAGGTCCTCGATCATGTCGATGAAGCCTCGCCAAAGTCGCCGACTCTCAAAATAAAGGTGAAAATAGAAGGTGAAAACCGGGAAGGATGGTATGACTTTGACAGCGGGATCTCGAAATTTGAACCGAAATTCGAACGCCCTGCCGGCCCCGAAGCGATAAAGAACAGCGATATGTTCCTGCTTTACTTTACATCGGGAACAACAGGTATGCCTAAAATGGTAGCTCACAACTTTACTTACCCCCTCGCTCATATAATTACATCGAAATACTGGCAGAACGTAAGGGATAACGGGCTTCACCTTACAGTTTCCGATACAGGGTGGGCAAAGGCGGCATGGGGGAAGATCTACGGCCAATGGATATGCGGAAGCGCGGTATTTGTGTACGATTACGGCACAAAGTTCAAACCCAAAGACCTGCTCGGCATTATCGAAAAATACGGGATCACCTCTTTCTGCGCTCCGCCGACCATTTACAGGTATCTGATCAAGGAGGACCTGACCCTTTTCAACTTTTCGAAACTCGAATACTGCACCGTGGCGGGAGAGCCTCTTAATCCCGAAGTCTATACGCGTTTCCTGGAGCAGACCGGTTTAAAATTGATGGAGGGTTACGGTCAAACCGAGCTCGTTGTAAGTATAGCCAATTTCAAGGGAATGGAACCCAAACCCGGATCTATGGGAAAGCCGTCTCCGGGATACGATATAAGGCTTCTAAACGACGAAGGAAAATCATGCGAAATAGGAGAGGAAGGGCAGATAACGGTAAAGACCGATATAAATAAACCATGGGGAATATTTGACGGATATTACCGTGACAGTGATCTTACTAAAAAATCCTGGCATGACGGTTTTTATTATACGGGCGATATGGCCTGGAGGGACGAGGACGGTTTCTTCTGGTTCGTAGGAAGGGCAGACGATCTTATAAAGAGTTCCGGCTACAGAATCGGACCGTTTGAAATTGAGAGCGCTCTTCTTGAGCACCCGGCTGTAATGGAATGCGCTATAACCGGGGTACCTGACCCCGACAGGGGCCAGGTGGTGAAGGCTACCGTAACCCTTGCCAAGGGTTATACTCCCAGCGATGAACTTAAAACCGAACTGCAGGAGCATGTTAAAAAGGTGACCGCCCCTTATAAATATCCAAGGATAATAGAATTCGTTAACGAATTGCCGAAAACCATAAGCGGCAAGATCCGCAGGGTTGAGATAAGGGAATCCGATATAGAATAATTGATGGAACCACAGATTCCACAGATTAGCACAGATCTATAGTATTATAAATATCAGTTAAACTAATTGACAGAGCTAGAGATTATCATATCTTCTATAAGTCTGGACTGGGCCTTCGAAAGCGTCAAGCCAATTAATAAAAGGGGGCAGTTCATGAAGAAAACTATTGTAAAATTATTTACCGCCGTGCTGTTTTTTTTTATTCCGCTTATGTTGCCGGCCATGGATCTTTTCGAAGCCGCTACAAAGGGAAATACCGGTTTTATATCATCATATATTAAAAGCGGCGGCAATATAAATATAACTGATAATAGCACTGAAACGGCTTTAATGCTGGCCGCCCGTTTCGGCCATGCTGACTGTGTAAAACTGCTGATTGAAGCCAAAGCCGATATCAATGCTAAGGATAATGGCGACTGCACTGCTTTGATGTACGCTGCGGATTCAGGAAATGCTGAAAGTGTAAAGCTTTTGATCGACGCTAAAGTCAAGAATGTCAATGCAAAATCTAGGTATGGTAAGACGGCCTTAATGTGTGCTGCCCAATCCGGCCTCACTGACTGTGTAAAACTGTTGATTGAAGCCAGAGCCACTGTCAATGCTAAGGATAATGGCGACTGGACTGCTTTGATGTATGCTTCCTTGGGGACTAACTATATAGGAAATGCGGACGCGGTTAAAGCGTTAATCTCGGCGGGGGCCAATGTCAATGCTAAGAATAATGCCGGCCAGATTGCTTTGATGTGTGCAGCTGGGTTAGGGAATGCGGACGCGGTTAAAGCGTTAATCTCGGCGGGGGCCAATGTCAATGCTAAGGATAATGGCTACCGGACTGCTTTGATGAGTGCCGCGGATTCAGGAAATGCCGATTGTATAAAGCTTTTGATCGACGCTAAAGTCAAGAATGTCAATGCAAAGGATGAAATAGGTTTTACGGCTTTAATGTATGCTGCGGATTCAGGAAATTCTGAAATTGTAAAACTGCTGATCGACGTTAATGCCGATGTCAATGCAAAGGATCTTGATGATGACACAGCATTGATGTATGCAATTACTTCAAAAAAAAATCCCGCCGAATGCGTTAAACTGCTTCTTGCCGCGGGGGCCGATTTCAAATGCAAGAACAGCTTATACAACCGCTTAAATTTTTATGGAACGGCTCTGGAGATAGCTGAACAGATGGTTGGTGAATCATCATATGAAAATAATCCCGGCATCGATATAGTCAGACTCCTTATCGGCGCCGGGGAAGTTGAGAATATATATAATGCAGCAATAATCGGCGATACGAACTTCATTAAATCATATATAAAAAAGGGAAAGAATATAAATGATAAATACTATTTCAAAGGTGTTCTTACTACAGCTTTTTCATCCCCGTTAATCGTAGCGGCTTCACTCGGCCGGGCGGATTGCGTGAGACTTTTTATCGATGCAGGGGCAAATTTGAATGAAACTAATTTGAATGGTACGGCTTTATTTCATGCCGTCTTATATAATCATCCCGACTGCTTAAAACTTTTGATCGGCGCCGAAGCAGACCCTTATATTGGCCCGGATCCACTTTCTGCAGCTTCTGAAAATGGCTATTCGGACTGTATGAAGCTTCTGATAAATCCCGCCAGTATAAAAAAATTCGGCACTGACGCCCTGTGCGGTGCGCGCAATGTCGATTGCCTCAAACTGCTCGTCGATGCGGGGGCCGATGTTAATGGCGTAAACAAAGACGGATTGAGGCCTTTAGTTTATTTTTCAACCAGTTCGTTAAGCGCAGATTCGAGAATTTTGAATTACATCATCAAATCGGGAGCCGATGTCAAAAAATACGGAGGAGAGGCCCTGACAAGGGTCTTCAGTTATAATTTATCTAAGCACCCAGGGCCGAGTTCAATTCATATCGAAACTCCCGGGCAGCGCTATGAAGAAAAAGAAATGACGGAAAAAGAAGCTGAAGAATTTGCTGAAAAACATCCGCTGTGGAATACTCGTGAAGTTATTGACGATGACAGATTTTCCGCACCTATGGTAAAACTCCTGTTAATTGCAGGCGCCGATCCGAATTATCGGGATAAATCGGGCAAATGCGTTATGGATCTTGCCGAGGATCATATCGCGGCATACTGCATGAGCTTATTAGCCGGCGCGGGCGCTAAAAAAGCCCCTTCGTCAATTTATTTTAGCGGCGGCATAACATTGCCGGTTAAAAATATTAATAATTCGGAAGATATTTTTCTTGCAGGCATAATCAACGATACCGGCTTTATCGACTCTTACATAAAGAGCGGCGGAGATGTAAATGCTCTTGATTTTTATGGAGATACGGCCCTGATCCGGGCTTCCGAATATAACAACAAAGACTGCATCAAGAAGCTGCTAAATGCCGGGGCCGATCCCAACATAGCGAATCAATTGGCAAAGACTGCCCTGCTTTATGCCCAGCAAAACAAGGATGATGAAACGGTTTCATTATTAAAAAATGCCGGGGCTACAAATACTATACTGCCTGGTTTTTAGGACCGCCTCCGGGTCGGGAAGGTTGATGAAAAAAGCTGTTTTTGGAACCGCCCTTATTATAATATTTTTTGTTTTTTCTATCGCTGACTTTGCAAGATCGGATGATTTATTTTTAAAATTGGGCAGGATCGCTTCAGCCGGGGAGATGCAGCCCGAAGACACTAACATAATAAATGCATTTGTCGCGAAATACGGGGGTAATTATGTCTATACGAATTTTTACACGAACAGTGATGGTTCGGCGGCTTCAAACCTATTTTGCATTATAGACCTGTTTAGCTTTTTTCCTTCTTATAAAACCTTCGATATCCTTCCGGAAGTTCAATACCTCGATAGTATCGGCGCAAAAAGGAAATGGGATATCGATTACTTTTTTGTAAACGCATGCCAGCGGGGTTACCTGGATTTGATCGAATATTATTTGAAGAAAGGGGCGAATATAAATTTTGTATATACTAACGGCAACTGGACAGGTTTTCAGGTTGCGGTGCAGTCATATAATTACAATCCGGAAGTCATAACTTATCTTTACAGGCATGGGGCGGATATTCATGTTTTGCCGAAAGATAAATATACGTTTGACATGATTCTAGATAAAGTCTACAGGCATGGGGATTACACTAACCTGATCTATCTTATAAAACATGGTTACCGGTCGCAATCGATCGAAGATGACATTACCGGAACGCATTGGTATACAAATTTATACTCGAAGACCGAGCTCGACGATATCTTGAAATATATTCATGCAAGCAATAAAGAGATCAGATTCAGCGACATTAAGAATGAAGCGATGCGCGAATTGTCCGCCATTGGGGCATGGTTTTCCGATCAATTCCCTAAAATACTGAATATAATCAGAATAATCGTATTTGTTCTCACCTTAGCGTCACTTGTATATTTTGTCGGGTTAAACCTAATAAACATGATTTTAACCGGCTATTTCAGGAAAAAGGATATTTGCGATTACGTTATTAAGGGCGATAAAAAGCGGGTATTGAAATGCCTGGGCAGGGGAGCTGATGTAAATGCAGAAAATAAACTTGGCTATACTCCTTTATCTTTAGCCGCATATAAGGGGGATAGCGGGATATTGAAGATATTGATAAATTCGGGGGCAAAGGTAAATAAAAAAACCGGATTCGACATTGATGCTCTCATGGGCAAAGCATTCGCATGCTATACTGCCACGGTCTGGACATTGATCGAATCCGGAAACGACAATTTCGAATCGATAAGCGACTATGAGGCCTATCGATGCATGAAATTTACAAGCCGGGGAAAGGCGGAAGGCGTGACGGCATTGATGACAGCTTCTTATGCGGGTATTTTCCGCGATAATTATGAAGTCATGAAAGAAATGCTCAATGCAGGGGCCGATCCGGACATTCGCGATGCGGAAGGCTGCTCCGCTTTGATGTTCGCCTGCCTTTACCGGCATGTGAAACAGGTAAGATTATTGATTGAAAAGGGCGCCGATGTCAATGCAAAGAGCTTTAAAAAATTTACGCCTTTGATCGTCGCATCCGTTCATGGCTTCGCTGAAATTGTCGGGCTTTTACTTGAAGCGGGGGCGGACATAAACACCAAAACAGACGAAGGCATGACAGCCGCAGATTTTGCTAGAAAGAACAATCATAAAAATGTTTTAGATATTTTAGAAAAAAAATAAATGATGTTCCGGCCAGCCGGCCGAATCCGCTTAACTGATGTTTGTGTCCGTTAAATTCCCTTTTCCATGAGGCTTATCATCATGCGGTTGAATTTTACCGGATCGGCAAGGTCCGCGCCCTCGGCCATCAATGCGTAATCGAGCAAAAGTTCCGCATAATCTTCCAGAAGCGCGTCATTTTTATCTTTTTCGAATCTCCCGGAGATTTTTAAAATCAGAGGATGATTCGGATTTATTTCAAGGATCCTTTTTTTAAGCGGGGCCAATGCATCCGAGTCTTTTCTCATTACTTTTTCAAGGTACGGGCTTACATCAAATTCATCGCCCGTGATGCAGGCGGGGGAATTTACAAGCCTCAATGAAATTCTCGCTTCCTTGATATATTTCTCAAGTTTCTGGCCGAGAAATTTAAGAAGCTCCCCGAATTCCTTCTGTTTGTCTTTAAGCGCATCATCATTTTTTTTCTTTTCATCCGGGCTTTCCAGTTCTATATCGCCCTTCTCGATGGATTTGATCCTCTTGCCCTTATATTCGATCAAAGACCCGGTCATTATTTCATCAACCGGGCTGAGAAGGAAAATAACCTCGTAATCTTTAAGCTTTAAAGCTTCAAGGTGGGGGGAATTTTCCGCGATATTCCTCGACTCCGAGGTGAGAGTATAAATATATTTCTGTCCATCCTTCATCCTGCCGATGTATTCGTCAAGATTCGTCAATTCCTTATCATCGTGATTCGATTCAAACAATATAAGGGGAGCGATTTTTTCTTTGTTTTCATAATCCGATATTATTCCTTCCTTAAGGGCATTTCCGAATTCCAGCCAGAACTTTTTATAGAGGTCTTTTTCATTATTGTACATTTCAAGGAGGCTGTCGATAACCTTTTTAGTCAAACTTTTTTTCATTTGTGAAACATTCCTGTCCTGCTGCAGCATTTCCCGCGAAATATTAAGGGGAAGATCCGATGATTCGACAACGCCTTTGATGAACCTGAAGTATTTTGGAAGAAGTTCCTCGAACGCTTCCATAATAAGGACTCTTTTTACATATAGCTGCAGGCCGCTCTTATAACCCTGGTAAAATAGATTGAACGGGGCCTTGGACGGGATAAAAAGCAGGGAATGAAATTCAACTGTCCCCTCGGCTTTATAATAAATTGTTTTCAGCACTTCATTCCAATCATGAGATATATGCCTGTAAAATTCGTTATATTCTTCCGGTTTTACTTCCGTCATCGGCCTGGTCCAGATCGGTTTCATGGAATTAAGGACCGAGTCTTCGGTTTTAGTGATTTTTTTACCGTCCTTTTTCGGTTTTCCTTCGGCGTCCTTTTCAATCTCTTCAATCTCATGCTTGATAACAATTGGGTAATTTATAAAATCCGAATATTTTTTAACTATATTGGAAATAGTATAGAAATCGGTATAATCCTCGATGCCGTTTTCTACATCGACGGGCTTGAGGTGCAGAGTGATGGCCGTTCCATGACTTTGTTTTTCGGATGGAGATATTGTATATTCGCCTTCTCCATTCGATTCCCAGTGATAGGCGGCCTCTTCCCCGGCTTTTTTTGAGTCGATCGTAACATGATCTGCCGCCATGAATGCGGAATAAAAGCCCACTCCGAACTGGCCTATCATTTCATTTATTGAAGAGTCGGTTTTGTTTTCTTTTAAATTTTTTATGAATTCCTGGGTCCCGGACCTTGCTATCGTTCCAATGTGCAAGACCAGGTCTTCATGGCTCATGCCTATTCCATTATCCCTGACCGTTAATGTCCTTGCTTTCGCATCGGTTTCAAGGCGTATCTCTAATTTTTCACCCGGAAGCAGCAATTCCGGTTTTGTGATCGCTTCAAACCTTATCCTGTCAATCGCATCCGAAGAATTGGATATAAGCTCCCTTAAAAAGATTTCCTTGTTGGTGTAAATGGAATGAACCATTAAATTCAGCAATTGTTTGCTTTCTGCCTGAAAAGTAAATTTTTCGGTGCTCATATCTATTCTCTTAACCTCCAAGTTAATTATAATCCGCCGAGACTGGTATCCGATGTGTTTGTAGATATTTGATTTGACGTATTGTTGGCAATATTCGAGAATAATGAATGGATTGATTCGTAAATTCTTCTGCTGAAAAGGCTGATCTGTGAATTATTAGGCCCCAAAAATAGAGTGGGCATCGTTTCCCTGCCCATGGTAACGGCCTTAAACGCCATGAAATGGAGATGAGGCCCTGTAGTAAAACCCGTGTTCCCGCTGTAGCCTATGATCTGCCCTTTTTTGACCATATCGCCGACTTTTAGCAAACTGCCGTTTTTCATCAAATGGACATACTCGCTGAAAGTGCCGTCGTTATGATAAACCGTTATATAATTTGCCATATTCATATACCGGAATCTCCTGCCCCCGAAGCCCGAATCCTGCTTCACGTCGACAACTATGCCATCCCTTGCCGCACAGACAGGCGTTCCTATAAACATGCCGAAATCCAGCGAATACCTGATCCATCCCTGATGTGAAATCCTTCCGTTATAACCCTGGTTTATCATATGGCTTGTGCCCTCTTCAAAGGGAATAAAATATACGTAATTCAAGTCTGGTTTGACGTCGGGATCTCCTAAAACCTCATCGACGTTATAGATCAGGCTGTTCGAGGGGTTTTGCCAGGTTATAACACTGAATAGATATACCCCTTTTTCCTTTGGTTTAAGCTTGGAGTAGAAGGGTATATGAGTACTGACAACCAGAGGTTGAGTATTTTTAAAATTTACCATTATTTGAATAGGGCAATAATTCTCATTATCAGCGTAAAACACATACTCATGGTCGCCGGCTTTCAAATAATAAACTTTAACATAATTGGAGGCATGGCTCAATGTCATCGATAGCAGGGATACTGCAATAATAAATAAAAATGTCTTTAAAAAAAAATACGGTTTTGTATGCATTATTTTCCCGCTCCAAATAGAAATTATACTGCGATCTTATAGAAAACGCCTCTTTCCCCCGGACTATTTACAACCTCTTCTTTGACAACTTTATCATATGTCAATATGTCGAGGTATTTTAATATCTCATCTTCTCCTATTGAAAGGACAGCGGACAAATCTTCCCGCGTCGACGGTCTTCTTTTAAGCGTATCGATTATAGCATTTTCAATATCGTTTCTGTAAGCTTTCACTTCCGCCCTGTTTTTGAATCTTTTTATTATCTCGACATTATTAAATTCTAATTTAGCCTTAACGGTTTCAAGTACCTCGCCGGCGGCCGGTTTCACCCACTCTTCAGCTCCCGGCCTGTCAAGTGTATTAAGCTGGACCTTGTCAGGGTTAATTTTCAGGATAGCTTCATGTAATTTCCCTATATTATAATCATCGGTATTGATTCCGTCAATAATAAAAACTTCAAGCCATAGTTTTTTAAGAGGGCTGGATTTCTTAAACTCTTTCGAAAACTCGGAAATTCCTTCGATAACGTCACTAATTTTGATAGCGGGATGCGGCCTGTCGATTTTTATATAGGCCTCTTCAGAGGCCGCATCCAGGGATGGAAGAACTAAATCCGCGCAGATGATCTCATCCCTTACTTCTTTATTGTTTAAAAGACTTGAATTTGTAATAACGGCAATTTTTATTAATGGAAAATCCTGTTTAATCGACTTAAGCATAAAGCCCAGACCTGAATGCAGGGTAGGTTCTCCGGATCCTGAGAAGGTTATAAAATCCGGGGCCGGATTTTTTTCAATGAAATTTTTTATTTCTGCCAGGATATCTTTAGTCGGATAATATTCGGACCTTTCGGCTATCAATTTCATACTTTTCCCGCATTCACAATAAACACAATTGAAATTGCAAACCTTGTGGGGCAGAATATCGATTCCGAGGGATATACCGAGCCTTCTTGAAGGAACCGGACCGTAAACATATTTATACATATTTTAACATTACCCTGTTATTGATAAGATCGGATATTGCTTTAATGCCTGTAAAGGTCATATTTTTCCGAAGTTCGTTGGCAATCTTATTCAGGTATTGCCTTACTCCCTGTACGCCCCCCCCGACAGCAGCAATCATAACCGGCCTTCCGATCATTACACAATTTGCACCAAGGGCTAAACCCTTGAGTACATCGCTTCCGCTTCTAATCCCTCCATCGAGGATAATAAAGGCATCGTCTCCAACAGTATTTTTTATCTCCGGAAGTGCGTCGATCGGGGCTATTAGATTATCATTTACCCGCCCGCCATGATTTGAAACTATCAAGGCCTTAACCCCGGCTTTTAATGCAGATTCTGCATCAGCCGGCGATAAAACCCCCTTCAATACAAAGGGCACTTTTGTGAATTCTACAAGTTCTTTTAATTCGCCGTATGTTTTCGTGCTTGTATTCTGACTTTTCTGTTCCATAGTCATAAAAGAAGCGGCATCAATATCCATCCCAACCGCAACAGCGCCGGCTTTCACAGCAGCTTCAATCCTCTCCATTATAAGCCTGTTATCATAGCGCGGCTTGAATATGGGAACAGCCATACCGAAGTTTTCCAGAATGACCCTTATTCCCAATTTGTATTTTACCGGAGTCGCTCCATCGCCAAGAAAACCTATCACTCCGGCCTGATTAGCTCCTTTTACGATAGCCCTTGCAAGGGAAAGCTCCCCTATGGCGCCTCCCAGGTTGGTAATTGCCCCGGTTATCGGTGCGGGAACGATAGGCAAAGACATCGGCAAACCGAATAATTCTATGCTTGTATCAATAATTTTCGCTTCATTAATATAACTGGGAACCAGTTCTATTTTCCTCAAGCGCTTTACCGCGTTGATAAAAGCGTTCCCGGTTCCTGTACCTCCGACTCCAGGCATCATCCCCCGGCATCTGAAACCGTCGCAGTCGGGGCAAACATAGCACTTGTTGTTGAACCTTGCGCGGGCAATTTCACTTATCTCCGCATCGGAAATCAGCTGATCGTCATCTTCTATGGTTTCGACTTTTATCCTTCTGACCGCTTTATGGGATGCAAGTAGTGCTTCCTGGTAAGTCGGAGCCGCAACAATAATATGACCGTATTTATCAAGATTGTTTTGAGGGGATCTTACTTTGTCTCCCGGTTTTCCATCGAAAAAAATATCCCTTACATTTTCAATTTGCTTTGCTTCCTCAAGACCTCGAATTTCCCGTATAAACCCTGGAGCCGGAATAATCGCCCTTTCGATCGATACCCAGTTTTTAATTGGTTTTATGTCCTCATGAGGAAATCCGAGGGATATCAGGACCATATTTTTCATCAGGTCGATGCCCGATGAATAAGGATATGTATATGACGACATAAATCCGCCGGAAAGCCTGGCGGCAATTTCACCTATATAGCAGGAGCCTGCAGAAATCTTAATATCGCCCTTAGCGGCGCCGTTCGTTATTCCCAGCGCCCTGATGCCGTTTTTAAATGTTTCCACGGCAAAACCAGTTAATTCTCCTGAAAGATTGGACGGCATTATATGGCCGGTTTCAACAAAATATGGATCGTATTCGATAATCCTGTCGGCTATACCGGTGATGGCAACCTTGCCGTTATAAACTAAAGCGTCAATACTGAGTTCAGGGGAATCTATATATTGTTCAATGATAACTTTTCCTGAACCTGAATAACGGAGAGAAAGATCGAAGCCTTCTTTTAAATCGTCCAGATTGTTAATTCTTCTAACGCCCCTGGCTCCCATATTCTTTTGCGGTTTAATTACACAATCGATTCCAAGTCTTTCTAATGCTTCGACGGCTTTTTGAAAGGAATCTACGAGTTCGAAATCAGGGACAGGCACTTTTGCCGCCCTGAGCGCCAGCCTCATCAAATATTTATCTGTCGCTCTCAAAGCGGTTTCCGGATCTATTCCAGGCAGGCCTAATTTCTTTGCGCATACCGCAACCGTATATGATGCGTCGGTCCCAACTGTCAGCACCCCGTCAATCCTGAGTTTTTCCCTGCTGAAATTTTCCATCAGGAGGCTGGTCATTTCAGCATCGAGGGTGCTTGAGTTTATATAATAATCCCCTATTCCTACGCCCGGTGCTTCAGGATTTTTATCAACGATTACGGTTTTAAGCCCCAATTCTTTTGCCGATTTAATTACGGGAATTTGAAGTAATCCTGCTCCGATAACAGCGAGGGTTTTACCGGATAGTTCGCCCATTACTATTCCTTGCAGTAAAAGGGAAGTTCCTTCAAAGCTTTTTTTACTTCATCTTCAGGATACTCGAAATCCTCAAGATTTCCATCCATATACATCTGATAACTTGAGAGGTCGAAGAACCCATGTCCGCTGAAATTGAAGAGGATAACCTTTTCCTTACCCTCGTTTTTAGCAATTATAGCCTCTTCGATAGCAGCCTTAATGGCATGTGTTGTTTCAGGTGCCGCTACTATACCTTCGGTCCTGGCGAATAGTACACCGGCTTCGAAAACCTCATTTTGATGATAAGCCCTGGCTTCGGCAAAGCCCTGTTTAACGACAGCGCTTACTAACGGAGCCATGCCATGATACCGGAGCCCTCCGGCGTGAATCGCAGGGGGCATAAAACTATGACCTAAAGTAAACATTTTTAACAATGGGGTCATTCCTGCCGTGTCTCCAAAATCATATTCATATACGCCCTTTGTAACTGAAGGGCAGGCTTTCGGTTCCGCAGCCACAATTTTAGTCTTTTTACCCTTTTGTATTTTGTCCATAATAAACGGAAATGAGATACCCGCGAAATTACTTCCCCCTCCGATACATCCTATCACTACGTCAGGATAAGTGTTAATATATTCAAGCTGTTTTTTTGCTTCCTGCCCTATTATGGTCTGATGCAGCAGGACATGATTGAGCACGCTGCCCAGGGAATAATTTGTATCATTTCTCGACGCCGCTTCCTCGACCGCTTCACTGATAGCAATACCGAGACTTCCCGGGTTTTCAGGGTTTTCTGCAAGAAGTTTTCTGCCGAAAGCGGTCTTGTCGCTGGGACTTGCTATGCATTCCGCTCCCCATACTGCCATCACCTGTTTTCTCGCCGGTTTCATATTATAACTTGCTTTAACCATATAAACCCTCACCTCTAGACCGAAAAGGCTGCCGGCCAGGGCAAGAGCGCTGCCCCATTGGCCTGCACCCGTTTCAGTAGTAAGACGCTTCACTCCTTCCTTTTTGTTGTAAAAAGCCTGAGGGATCGAAGTATTAGGTTTATGAGAACCTGCAGGAGAAGCTCCTTCATACTTATAATATATTTTAGCCGGTGTTCCCAGCACCTTCTCAAGATGTATAGCTCTGAAAACAGGAGTGGGGCGGTAACGGCAGTAAACATCAAGAACTTCTTCAGGTATTTTTATCCATCTTTCCCTTGATACTTCCTGTTCAATAAGGGCCATCGGAAAAATAGCTTTTAATTGATCAGGGCCTATCGGTTTTCCATCAGGCCCGAGAGGAGGTTCCAACGCCTCCGGCAGATCCGCTTGTATGTTATACCATTCCCTCGGTATATCATTCTGGATCAAATCGATCTTCTGAATCTCCATATAAACCTCCTATCTTTATAAGTGCCGATAATAAAATAGGCACAAACGAAACTCTTAAAAAGAGCGGCGTTTATGCCTTTTTTTCATTAATCATTCATCCTCAAGATGGAATGTTTTGGCGGCTATTTGAAAGCGGATAACGCATCGCTTTCATTGTCATAAA
Source organism: uncultured Spirochaetota bacterium (assembly GCA_963768055.1). Classification (GTDB taxonomy): domain Bacteria; phylum Spirochaetota; class Brevinematia; order Brevinematales; family JAOACQ01; genus CAVYGN01. The sequence goes on from CAVYGN010000001.1 coordinate 1,487,113, forward strand.
TATCAAAGAAACTGGTCAGCTTTGTAAGTTCAAATACTTTTCTGACGGAAGCATAAACATTGATCAGCTTCAATGCGCCGCCTATCTTTTTCAGATTCGAAAGGCTCGAAATAAGAACGCCGATACCGGAACTATCGATATAACTAACCCGATCAAGATTAATAACTACATTTACTTTGTTCTTATTAAGTTCATCCTTTATTTTTTCTTTAATTTCCGGAGCGTTATAAAGATCGATTTCACCGTTAATATCGAAGATGACAATATCGCCCACCTCTCTTCTGTTTATCTCCATATCTCCCTCCTGAAGATTTCAATATAAGGATTTATTTACTCTTTAAAACAAGCAGCGTTTCATCATCATGCTGAGGAGCCGTTCCGCAAAAACTTGTCACGGATTCAAGGACCCTGTTGCAGATCTCTCTTGCACCTTCTCTTTTATTGATCCTGACAACTTCTTTAAATCTTTCCAGACCGAATTCCTCATGGTTTAAATTCATCGCTTCACTGATTCCGTCTGTATATAAAATAGCTATATCCCCTTTCTCGAGTATAGTATAACTCTGACCGTAATCGACGCCGGACATTATCCCTATGGGCATCCCTTCCGTATCAAGAAACTCGAAGTCATCTGTAGCAGCCCTGAATAAAATTAAAGGTCCATGACCTGCATTGGTATAACTCATTATACCTTTTTCCGCATCAAATAGCAAATAAAATCCCGTTGCATATCGGTCTTCGACAATTTCTTCTGCAATGGTATTATTTAAGCGTGCAATAACATCTTTAGTGTCCTCATTAAGAGATGCAACGGTCCGTAAAATACTGCGGATCATAACCATTATAAGTGCGGCAGGCACACCCTTGCCTGATACATCGAACATGGTAAGCACGACTTTATTGTTTCCAAAATCTATATAATCGTAATAATCTCCGCCTACTCCCTTTGCAGGAATCGAAAATCCGAAAATATCGAATTTATCCGACTGGGGAAAGGAATGAGGAATAAGAGAAGCCTGAATTTCACCCGCGACGCCAAGTTCCTTTTCAGCCTGTTTCTTTTCCAGAACCTCCTGATACATCTGGATCTGGGTGATAGTAATGGCTGCCTGTTCCCCCAGAGTTTCAAGGAGCGACAGATCGTTTTCCTGAAAAAATTTTGAATCGTCGACAACCGAAAGGACACCGAACACCTCTTCCCTGGTCTTGAGGGGGACTGCCATAAATGAACTGACCATTATATGATCGCTTACCGTCTGAACAAACCTGTCGTCTTTGCTGACATCGGAAATGAATATCGACTGCCCGTTTTCGGCCACCTGGCCAAGCAGGCCTTCTCCAACGGCTATCTTTTCCGCTTTCAGTTTTTCTATTATTATATTTTCCGTCACTGTCAGGTTCTGAATGTTTTTCAAAGGTTTTGTAGGGGGATACAAGCCCTTAATATAATTTACCGACATCCTGTTGGTGATTTTATCCTTTATAAGTATCACACCCCCGCGCGCATTTGTGCCTTTGACAGAATTATCCACAATAGCCCTTATTACAGTTTCGAGTTCAAATTCTTCGCTGCCGACAACAACGCTGATCTCCTTCATAAGTTGTACAAGACTGTCTTTTTCCTTAACAAGGCTGACGATCCTTTCCTTGAGGCCTTCGATGTATCCGGTATGAGTACCGAAAGCAAAGAAACTGAATAGAATTATAGTTATGCACTGAAAGAAGAACCATATCGGGCTATGGGATAAATTAGCGGCTGTTAATAGGTTGAAAAACAGCTCGATTGTAAAAAATATGTAAATGATACGGCGGTAACTATTGATTATCCTGACCTGGCTTGTAGCCACGGAAGCCATTGAACGTGTCGATCTCCATGCCAGTACAACAATTACAATCTTCGACACGATAAAAAGCCAGTTCCCAAGCCATGTTTTTACCGCTTCTATGAAATCGATGTTTGTTTTAAAGCCGCTTCCGCCATTCCTGATTGAAATGTATATAATAGCCGTTGTAAATAAAACAGCCGCAAAGCCTATGCCCGCGCTTATTATTCCAACCCCGCGGGGGCTTTTCTCCTCGGCGATTTTCAGACTGGAGGTAATCAAATAATAGATCATCACTATATATAGAAACTCAAATGTCTGAAAGACAAGATAATAAAGATCGACCTTCGGTTCATGCGCCAAACCCAGGATGATATATAGAATCGATTTTACAACTACTATCAGGAAAAAAAAGAACAGAAGCCTGAACATTCTTTCTTTATATTTAAAAGTGTCTACAAGCATCAGTAAACCAAAGAAAAGAGCTATTACAGCTTCAATCCAGAAAACAACGCTCCAGTCCATTGCGCCCTCCTGACAGCGATTGAACTAATATCCTAAAATCCTTTTTAAATTTGTCAAGTATTTTGGTGACAAATACAAACTTTTTATAGCATATTTATTTTGAAGGGAATCATAATTCCTTTCCTTGTAATTACTAACAACACTAATATCTGAAGAGTAATCACGTAAATTTTTGATTTTTAAAATTGAAAGCGGCCTGAGTTCCCCCTGGCTTGTATCGAAAGCGGCCATATTATCGCTGTTGGTAATGCCGTCCAGTGCACCCGCGGACAAATAATAAACTCCAGGGGAAGATTCGCCTCCGATAATCCAGATGGACGGAAGAACCCTGTCCATCCAATCCAAAAAGCGGTTTACCGAATTGTTCATTTCTTCCATTTTATAATTAACTGACAGAGAATCTATCAGCTTACCGTTTTTATCGAATAATTTAAACTGCAGATATGACTGCGATTTATCAAGGTCGCCTATAACAAAGAAGCTGTAATTGTTCACCCTTAAATATTCCATTACGGTATTAATACCCTGTTCTTTTCGGTAATCTATTGTTGAGAACTTGAATTTACCGTAATATAAGGAATTATATAAAACCATATCAGAATAAACATTCGGAAAATTAAAATAATCGCTCCTGATGATGATCAAACCTTTATAATAGAAGTAATCAGGTTTTTCAAGAATTATCCTGTTATTTGTTATCATCCAGTCATAGTTTTCAAGTTTATCCTGGACTTTATAGCTTCTGTCGGCCTTTGAAAGCGATTTCAACTCCTGATAAGCGTCATAATAATTTTTATTTTGTTCAAAATAATTAACGAGATTTTCCCTAGGTTCGACCGATAAGGGGTATAATGTGACAGCCCTTTTAAGGTTTAAAAAATATGATCTATTCTCTCCTTTTTTTAAATCTTCAATTGAAGAGTCCGCATGAAAAGTTGAAAGTTCCTGTCTTTCCGGCGAATCGACTTTGAAATTATTCAATACGAAATATTCAAAAGCGCTTCTTACGAATTGATTTCCGGGTTCGATTGACAGCGATTCTTTGTAATTATCGACCGATTTGGCGGGATCGATCGTTTCATAAGCGAAAGCCAGTTTATAAAACAATCCGCTCCTGAAATATTTATCTTTCTCTTGGCCGTTGTCCCTTATCCATAAATATTTTTCAATAGCCTTGTCATACCCTTTGCCCGTAATTATTGCCTTGTTAAGATAGCAGTCGGCTAAAAGCAGGATCCCGGAATAGAAATTATTAAACAGTTTCTCCCCGCTTTCAAGGAGGGATATTGCTTCGTCAAAATCGTTAACGGACCTGTAATAATCGGCAAGAGTGACATAAACAAGTCTTTCAGTGGGATTAAGGGCCAGCGCCTTGCGGAAATATTCCCTGGCTTCATCGGGTTTGCCGGTCTTAAGATAATAATTTCCGAAAGATATATAATTTTTCCAATAATTTTTATTTATCCTGTCGGCTTTACCCAGCATTGAAAGAGAAAGAGGTAATTTATTCATTTTCATGTAAAGTTCCGCCATATTGCGGTAAACCTCGACATAGGCCGGAAAATTAGAGACAATATGATTATAGATTTCAACAGACTGGTCATACTGTCCCAGATCACGATATGAATTCGCCAGGATAAGGAGTGCATCCGGATCGTTATTTGCATATTTTAATGCATTTTGAGAATTTTCCAGACTAGACTGAAATTCACCGAGTGCAAAATATACAAGAGCCATATATTTATAAGCGTCGCCGTAATAAGGATTGATTTCGAGAGCGTTTCTGAAAGAATCTATGGCTTCAAAATATTTTTCCTGGTTATATAAATTTATACCGGCGTCCAGATAAATTTTCGCATTTCCAGCTGATTCATCCGGATAGACAAAATCAAAACGAAAGGCTGATGCAAATATAATGAAAAGCGACACAATTAATGCTGAATATTTCACGTCTTTCCGGCCCCATCCTGGCTTGCTCCGCCGTTTACAGACTCAATATTTTTTAGAGAATTCTGAAGCATTTCAGTTTCTTCTCCGATTTTTTCGTAAATATCCTTGGCAAAATTAAGCAGGACCTCCGGTTTATCCTTAGCCTTTTTACCAATTCCAAAAACTTTGCTTAAAATTCTTTTTATATCCTCATATGTTTTAAGCTTTTCATAAGGATCTTCAATCAGGTGTGAATTTTTGAATTTAAGCACAGCGCTCACGTATAACACGCCGTCGTACCCGAAATTTTTATCTGAATCAGGGCCGAGTGACCTGACATTTTCCATGGGTTCGATGGCTTTTGATTGGTTGAGTATAGCCAGCTCGTAAAAATCCAGAGCCTTTTTACAAAATAATTGCGAAAGTTCCTGGTATTTTGTATCATTGGTTTGCTGGTAAAGATCCGTAAAAAGCCATGAGGCCCTCAGGTAATAAATCCCGATTTTTATAGTGGGAGAAAATTTCTTTTTATCAAAAAAGGGATAGGAGCTTATGGCTAAAATATAGCTGGAAATACCGCCGATCAAGTCACGGTTTTCCTTGTAAGAAGGCAATTTTCCGAAGATCTTTATCAGGTAGCCTGCTCTGACATCCTTATAATTATTCAGGCTCTGAATTCCCTTGGGCGATATGTTCAGAAAATCGTTGTCCTCCGCCGCAAAAAGGCAGTTCGGGCAGACTGTTACAGGATAAAGAAGTGGATTGATCTTACCGAACTTTTTAGTCGGGAGGTAAGTCCTGCGGAGCTCGTTTGTAAGTTCGCCGGCTGAAAGCCTGCCCCTGCCTGTTAGAAGTTCTTCCCTTTTAAAGGTCGTGCTGCATAAAGGGCATTCGATATCATTCTTTGAAAAAAAAGTAATTTCTTCAGCCATAATATTACCTATTTAAAAAAACTATCGGAAATATTTACCAGCAGGTTTTGTGGAATGAAAATCATGACTAAAAAAATAAACAGCAATACCATAATTATAATTGTAACCGGGTCTCGAAAAATATTTTTAGAAAGGTACATAAATATCCTCCAGTTGAAGAACATTCTCATATAATTCATTCTCGTCATCGGATGGAAGTGACGGGACTGTCTCATAGCCGAATATCTTATCATATTTATCAAAAGTTTTATCTATCCTTATTGTCATGACAAAATTTCTTTTCCCATAAGGGGGATTTGCGGATAGCGGTTTCGGGGCAAATGAAAAAATACCTTCATCACGGGGCAATATTTCCACCGGGTTTTTCCAGAGTTCAAACATCGGCACAGCAGTATTGTTATCTATCAAAAGCGATACGCTTGCCTCACTAACCGGGAGCATTAACTTTGAAGAAATTATTTTTCCGTATATCTTCGGGAAAATATAATATAGTTTGTCCCTTTCAAGGCTTTCCGATACAGGGTTCTGGATTGAAGACTTAATAATTATTTTAAGAGCTTCAGAAATTCTGAGCATGATATCGGCGACAAATTGGGGGTCTTTTTGATTTTTTAGTATAATATTGTTAAACCCCTTATTACTTGTTATATACATCGGCTTGAGCCTGTTAAGGACATAGGCAGCAATCTCCTTTTTCTTGTTTTTATCAAGTTCCCCTTTTTTAGATTCGTCGAGGTTATCGATCAGGTCAAAAACCATATCCTCTACTATATTCTTCAACTCAACCATATTCAGTCACCTGCTTTATATTTTAATTCATGAATGCCAAATGTCAAATTTGCTTTTGAACTATTTGTCCTTTAGAATAATCCAACCGTGAAACTATCTTAAGCAAAGGCCGTCATTTCGAGGAGCGAAGCGTTTATCCCCGTGAGGGGGGACGAGGAATCCTCCTCTGGGAAGATTTCTCCCCACCCTTTATAGGGGATGGGGCGGGATAAACTCTTCGGTCGAAATGACAATTTGGGGAGGTTGCATTTTTGCCTCAAAAAAAAATAAGTATCGATCCTTCCAGGCAGATTGAGATTTCTATTATCTTAAAAAAGAAAAATTTCATGATCCTCGATAATGACTATGCTTTCTGGAGAGCAATATCGAGCGGTATAAGTATTATATTTTATAAAAATGGAAGCGTACTTTTTCAAGGGAGCGATAGCTCAATAAATGAAATTCTAACTGCTATCGAGGGATTTTTATCCCCTGCGGATGAAAATACACGATTGAAATACCCTGTCCTTGGCCTTGATGAGTCGGGAAAAGGAGATTACTTCGGCCCTCTGGTTCTATCTGCGGCGCTTCTAGGTGCAGTCGAAGAGAAAGAAGCGATAAGAAAGGGAGTAATGGATTCAAAAAAAATTACCGACCGTTCCATAAGGAAAATCTATTCAGAGATAAAAGGTTCAATTGCTCATAAAGTCAGGATCATAGAACCGCAGGAATATAATGTGTTGTATAAAAAATTCGGAAACCTGAATCTGCTTATGGCTTCCGAATACGCAGAACTTGTCAGGAAATTTCATGGACAATCCTTCAATACCGTCATACTCGATAAATTTTCAAATTCCGAATCCCTTAACAGGGGATTCAGGGAAAACATTAATTGTGAAACAATTATTGTTGAAAAGGGTGAACGATATACATCGGTAGCCGCAGCCTCTGTTTTCGCCCGTTTTTGTTTTATTAATTGGATTGATGAAAAATCGTCCATGCTCGGATATATTCTTCCCAAGGGAAGCGGGAATAACGCATCAAGACTTTTTCAAAATTTGAAATCGGAAATGTCTCCGGAAAATTTTGAAAGCATAGCCAAAATTCATTTCAAGGTGAAAGATTTGCAGTGAAACCGCAGTTTGCTGGTGGGCCCATTATTAAGGGCGGAAGGTATTAGGAACACCCTTACATAAAATTGACTTAATTCATCTGAAAATCTATAATTTTAGTACTATCTTATATTTGGAGGTATGGCGATGTTGGGGGTAGTTTTATTTACTTTCGCACTGTTATTTTATGGCGTTATTTTATCGGGGGAAGCTGCTGTAAAGGCTTTTCCGGGCAGTAAAGGTTTTTTTGAAAAAATCGATGATTTTATTGAAAAAGGGGCGACAAAAATATTTTTAGCGCTTATTTGCCTGATAGTCGGTATCTGGAATCTATTCGCACCTAATTTCATCGCTACTAACGCGCCCGTTCTGGGGGCCTTTATTCCATCGCTGGTCCTCTGCGCCGACAGCGCTGTTATCTACCCCGGTATGGTTGAAATCCTGAATATTCCGGACAATACAAAGGCGAAATATTACGAATTCGTGGAAAAATATAAAGGCATGGCAGGAATTGTTACATTATTTTTCGGGCTTCTTCACCCGATCTTATTCAGGCAGATACTTTTCTGATCCCGCTTTATGCGGCCATCGTACAGTGGCAGTACCTTAGCCTTCCAAGCTAATGGCGCGGGTTCGATTCCCGCTGGCCGCTATAATAATAAATGGAAATTACTTAATGTCGCCCCTATCCTCGGTTTTAAAAAAATTCGGTTTCTTATTTATAATCATATTGTCCCTCTTTTTGTTCCTTTTAATTTTTCCAATAGGGTCAAGCCGGTATTTTTTAATCAATCTTGAAGAAGAAAAGCTGAGATTATCATATGAGTCTTTAAGCGCTCCCATCGGCGAATTTCTTTTAAATAATAAAAGCAATGATATTATAAAAACGATCAGAGTTTATTCCGAGAAAAAAGGCGACGGGTTAACAGTCAATAATACCGGCGGTAATCTTTCCTTTCATTCTGATAAACATCCCTTGTTTTCCAATGTTTCAATATCAGTACCCCTGATAAAGAATGAAAAACTTATAGGCACTATCATCATCGATCACTTTTCACCGGCTGTAGAATCGGATTATAATGAAATCATAATGGAAACATTACTTATATTTACGGTTTTGCTCTTCCTTTTATCGGCCGGAGTGTTCCGATTATCAGGTTCCTTCGCGCATTTTAAAAATGAAATGATCGGAGCAATGAAAACCTTCGCGGACGGTAACAATACCATCAGGATATTCCCCCGTTCAAAGGGTTATATCAAGGATTTTACCGACAGCTTCAATAATCTGGCCGATACGTTATCGTCAAATATTTCCGGTCTTATTAAAGAAAAGGAGGAACTTCAGACTATAGTTTCTTCAATCTCTTCGGGCATTGCCGTTCTTGATAAAAAGGGTAAAATTATCCTCGCGAACGAGGTTTTCATGGAAATGTTCAATAATACAGGGTCCGCCGGCCGTTTTTATTGGGAAGTCATTATAAATGCGAAATTCAGCGACCTTATCTCAAAGATAGGGGACGAAAATACCTCGCTGTCGGGAGAAATCACATATATCAACAGGACTTACAGGGTTCATCTTTCTTTCGTACCCAGGACATCCGAAACAATCATAATTTTCTATGATTTAACGGACATAAAAAACCTTGAAAAAATAAAAAAGGATTTCGTGGATAATGTTTCCCATGAACTTAAAACCCCTCTTACATCAATTAAGGGTTTCACGGAATCCCTCCTTGAAGAGGAAAAAGATACAGATAAAAAACACATACTGGAAATTATTTTGAGGAATACCGTCAGGCTGGACAATATTGTAAGAGATCTGCTCAGCCTCTCCGAACTTGAAGAAACTTCGATCGCTATAAATAATGAAAAAGTAAACCTCCCCGGGATTTTTAAGAACATCAAAGACATTTTTTCAATCCCGTTAAAAATGAAAAACCTGGCTCTCGATATAATAATCGATGAAGCTCTTCCTGAAATAGATGGAGATCCTTTTAAAATCGAACAGCTGTTCGTGAATTTGATCGATAACGCCATAAAGTATACGGATACCGGCAGGGTGTCTGTCAGGGCTTATCCCGTTGACGATTCTGTGATAGCGGAAATCGCAGATACCGGACCCGGCATACCCGAAGAACATATTCCACGCCTTTTCGAACGGTTTTATGTCGTAAACAAGGCGCGTTCAAAAAGTCTCGGGGGTACGGGACTGGGGTTGTCTATTGTAAAACATATTCTTCTCCTTCACCGGGGAAAGATCAGTGTGGAGAGCCGTCCGGGCAGGGGGACAAAATTTATTATAACGCTGCCTTTAAGGGCGTCTTAGCTTTTCTTCAAATCTTTGTGTGACAATATTGAACTTTTCCGCTATTCTAATAACAAGTTTTATCACTTCCTCAGGAAGAGACTCTTGCCGCCGGTTTTCTGCGAGCAGATACAATTCGGAATAAATCAGGTTCTGGATCTCATATTTCTCAAAATCTATACCCGCGAAATTCGTAAAATCAATTACCTTTTCAATATTTTTAAGTTCCCTTACGTTAAGCTTTTTAAATGCGTTATTCATCCTTTTATAAATATAATCCCGGATTATTGGAAGAATGCTATCGTAATCAATTTTCAAAACCGAAGTTTTCAAAATCCTTATGATATTTGAAAGATAACCAAAATCATATTGTTCTATTTCTGTTTTACCTATTTTCTCAAGCTCGCCAAGGATGATATCATTAAAAAACTCTTCCAGAGCCAGAAGATCATTTTCATTTATCGATATGTCCAGCCTCCCGTAAGTTTTAACGACTTTAAGATAATCGCCGACCCTTCCGTAAGCCTTTTGTTTCATATTATGAAGGTTCTTCATCAATTCACCGAAAATGTTTTCAAGAAGACATACTTTTGAGTCGTATGTGAGATCATTTTCGGTATATGGGGCGCCGAACCATTTTATAAATGATTTATTGATTTCATCGATGGGCAGCGAGACAATCATCCTGTCGAAAGAACCTATTATCGAATCGCCCGATTCCTTTATGAAAAATTTGAATTCTTCCCCGTTTCTGAATAGATATGATGCATATTTTATTTCACGGTCAATAAATCTGTTCCTGATTGTAAAGACAGCTTTAAAAATTTGCGTACCCGATTTTATTCCAAGTTTTTTAAAACTGATAAAACGGATATTATAAAAATAAATATCGAATTTATCGCCGGCCTCGGCCTTTTTCCCGGCTGATGATAATTTCAAAATCAATTCTACCGCCATTTTTTTTTCATTAAAAGAACCCTCTTTAACTAAATGCTCAAAAATCCATTGACCGTTTTGTAATTCTGAAAGATTCGATACCGCCCTGGAAAGAATAGATAAAAATTTTTTGTAAAAGCCGGGCGGAAGTATGTCCCCTGAAAGTTCGAAAGATTTCCATGCATATTTAAGGTTTTGTATAGTTTCTATACCTGAAATATCGGAGAAAAACCAGCCGCAGCTCGTATACATTAATAAAGCGTAATGAAGCGATTCCAGTATGGAAAGAATATGTACGTTTTCCCTGCTTTTGGGCCTGATACCCGCCATGCCTTTTAACAAAACAGCCTGAGACTTTTCCCTGTCGCCAATAGAATCCGAATATATTACAGTAAAATACTCTTTCATGAGTTCCCGGAAGTTTTCAGTCAAGGCGGACAACTCCTTTTCCGCTGCAGTGTATAAAGTTTCCCTTAAATAATTAAGGGCTTCGCGCAGAGGGGTTCTCCATTTCTGGTCCCATCCCTCCCGGCCCCCTGTACTGCATCCGCAATCACTCTCCCATCTTCCGACCCCATGCGGACAGCTCCAGGAAGTTCCCTTTCCTTCGCCTTCAATTAACCTTACATGATCTACCGGCGGATACAATTCCACATAGCGTGCGTAATTAGTCAAAGTAAAATCATGCCTCGTATTGTTCTCGAAGATCAGCCTCGCCAGACACATATCGGCAAAAGGTTCATGATGCCCGTAAGATTCTCCGTCAGTCGCGGTATGGATCAGAAAATTTTTTTTATCCGTCTTATTGTGAGCCATGATTTCGTTCCTGAAATACTCGACATTCCTGAGTATATGTTCGAAGCTTATTTTACTGGCAATATCGGTGCTGGTAAAAAATACTGCGATTTCCCCGTTACGTTCGCTTAGAATATACGGTTTTGAAGGATCTGCCGGTCCTCCGCCGTTTTTGAGAAGACCCTGGCCGGGGGTCAGTATAACGAATTTCATGCCGAATGATATCAGATGTTCGGCAGTCCTGTCATTAATAGCAGTTTCAGAGAGCCATATTCCTTCGGGGTCCCTGCCAAAATCTTTTTGAAATGAACGTATGCCCCAGTCGATCTCAAGGTCCATTTCATAATCCCCTGCAAGCGGCATAATTATATGGTTATAAACCTGGGCTATCGCGTTGCCATGCCCTCCGTTCCTTGCCTCGCTTTTCCTGTCGGCTTCGACAATTCTTTGGAAAGTCAGTCCGTCTTCCCTTTTGATCCACTTGAGAAGGGTCGGCCCGAAATTAAAGCTTATATACTCGTAATTATTGATTATATCTTCTATTCTTCCGGATCTGTCGAGGATGCGTGAAGCCGCGTTGGCTGCGTAACATTCCTTGTTTATTCTTTCATTCCAGTCATGGTACGGATAAGCAGAAGGCTGCCTGTCTATTTCATCAGTTCCGGGTTCTTCCCTCGGAGGCTGATAAAAATGCCCATGGATGATCACAAATAAATTGTTACCGCTCATCGCCCGATTTCCTTATTTAAGACTTTTATAATTATAAAAAATATAAAAGGAAACGACAAATTAAAAAGAACGAATCTTGCCGGCAGTCGAAAGTCAACAGTATAATTAACAATGATTGGTGATAGCATTACTGTGGACTGTTGACTATAGACTATCGACTTACGTGCATTCTTTCGAGAATTTTGCGAAAATTAAATTACCTTGATACAATATCATTGTTAAACCCTTATCTTCCTTTGTGCCTGGTTTTATATATAGTCGTGTTTTGTCGATCTTACATGAGGGTAAATAAGAGCGGGAGGAACTTAAGTGAAAGGCTTAAAAATAGGTACAAAACTCACTCTAACCAATCTTTTGACCCTGGTTCTTTTCTATGTTATCTCAGTGGCTTCAATCTGGTTCCTATTATCGATTAATAACGAATTAAAGTTAAAAAGTTTCAGGGAAACGATTATCAATGAAAGGAAGCATAATATCGAATCCATAGTAAATGTCGCTTACAGCATTGTGGAAAATAATAATAATTTATATATTTCAGAGAAGGGGAAAACAAGGGAAAAACTTAGCGATTATAAAGCCGAGGCTACAAACGAACTAAGCATAATGAGATACGATGAAGGTACCGGTTATATATTCATAAACGATACGGCCAGGCCCTATCCTTACATGATAATGCACCCCACCCTGCCCGAATTGAACGGGACGATACTCAGCGATCCCAAATTCAACACCGTGGGACCCGAAAAGAAAAATCTTTTCGTTGCTTTTAACGATATTTGCCAATCGACAGGAGAGGGGTACGTCGAGTACCTCTGGCCCAAACCCAAAGGCAATCAGCTCACCGAGTATCAGCCTAAATTGACGTATGTCAAACTCTTTAAACCATGGAATTGGATTATAGGGTCAGGCATTTACATCGATGATATAGACAATATTGTTAAAAATGAGAGATCTAAACTTACAGCCGAAACCCTGGATTTTTTCAAATCGCTCAGCCTGACGCTGGCCTTGGTCACTGTCATCATGCTGGTTTTCGTTTACTTCTATTCTATTCGGATGGTATATCCCTTAAAGCTGATGATAAACTCTATAAAAGAGATTTCTAGCGGATCGGGGAACCTTAGAAAAAAGATTGCGTACACGCGTAAAGATGAAATAGGCGAGCTTGCCGAAAATTTCAATAAACTTCTGGAAACTCTTGATAGCGATCTCGCGGGAGTGGGGAAAATAGCCCTTGACGTCAATGCTTCTTCGGAAAATTCCCAGAAACTTGTGGATGTTTTCATTAAACCCAACCTCAATATGATCCAGGATACGACCGGCAAACTTAATGTGGAAGCTGAAAACGCCACGTCGGGGATCGAAGAACTGACCGCAACGCTGGAAGAGGTCATAAGGAATATTGAAAGTATCATGAACGACATGGTTAAACAGGCGGCAGCTGTGGAAGAGGGATCGAGCTCTATCGAGGAAATGGCGAGAAACATAGAGAACACCGCCGAAATGTCGAATAAGACGAAGAGTATTTCAACTAACCTCAACAGTGTTTCGATAGAAGGAAGTTCTGCTGTTAAAGCCTCGATTCAGTCTATCCGGGAAGTCGCCGAATATTCTCAGCAGATTTTGAAGCTCCTGGGCCTGATATCCAATATTACCAAGCAGACAAACCTTCTTGCGATGAACGCCGCCATAGAAGCGGCGCATGCGGGGGAAGCCGGGAAGGGATTCGCGATCGTAGCCGATGAAATAAGAAGACTCTCTGAAGATACGAATAAGAATGCAAGAGATATCGGCGATGTAGTCGCCACCATTGTAGGGCGGATTGACGATTCAGTAAGGCTCGCTGAAAAGGCAGGTGTAGGCCTCGATATGATAACCGCTTATTCACAGCAGAACGTCCAGATCATCAGCCAGCTTAACGTCGCTGTAGCGGAGCAGAATAACGGGGCCAAGGAAATACTTAAATCCACCCAGGAACTTGTGAAAATAACCGAAGAGGTTAAGTTATCCATGGTTGAGCAAAAAGATGCGACGTACGACTTCTCTGCGGCCTTAAAAGATCTCAGAAACCTGTCCCTTGAAAACAAAGAGAGTACGAAAAAACATGTCGCCTCGCTCGACACTCTCCTCAAGACTATCGATCAGATCAACGAAAACATAAGGGACAATACCGCTAAAGCCCTCGCTCTAAAACAATACGCCGGAAAATATATCAATTCCGAAAAGGCGAACGATGAAAAAACAGGCCTCAAGCTGGTCGAATAGGCTCTGGAATAGGACTTGTCCTAGAATAGGATTTTAAAGCCGGAGTCAAGCGCTTCGAAGAGTTCGGGGTCGAATTTATTTCTGTCCTGTCTGAGCTTCATATAGTGTTCCCTGTTTTCACGCTCCTTAAGGCTCCATTCGCCGGCTATGAGCAGGGCAGCATAATTGGATAGCGAAAGAAGCCGCGCAAGAAAAGGCAAATCCATTGCTGCAAGCCCTCTTGGAAATCCGCTGCCGTCCGCGAATTCTTCATGATTAAGAATTGCCTGTAAAACCTCTTCGGGAAGGTCATGCCTTCCGATCTCGGATTTTATTAAATTATACGCCTCGGTAGGATGCTGATAGAAATTTTCACGGTTGACCTGCAATTCAATCCGTTTTTTCTCATGTATTTTTGCATCGTATTTAAAGAACCCGACATTATGCAGCAATGACGAGCTTATTATATTTTCAACCACATTGCCGTCGATCATGCCGGAATGGGCGGTAAGGGTATAATTATAGTATGTCAGAAGGGCTATGTAACATGTGTAAAGAGAATTTTCGAACAGCTTTGTCGAGAAAGCTTTCATCTGCGAAAGCTTCCAGACAATATAATCGGATTCCCTTATTGTCGAATCAAGATATTTAACGATAAAGTCCAGCCTTTCATGAGTGATCTTTTTCCCGAAATAACTTTTTTTAAAAAAAGTTATTATATAATCCGACCATTTTATCCTCTTATTCTCTTCGATATAATGAGGAATAGCTGTTCTGACAAAAATAGTTTTGTAAGGTTCTTCCTTGTACATTTCTTTCAGTTTTAAAACATCCTTTTCAGAAAGGATCTTCTGCGTCCCCAGGAGGAGCTTCATTCCGGAATCGAGAACAGGTTCGATCAGGCAGTAGTTTTTTCCTTTTTTAACTTCCGCTTCAAGAGCGCTTAAGAATAGTGAGAATTGTTCCATTAATTATGCCCCATTTCAGTTAATATTCCTCAGAATCCACCATATAATTAGGGGCTTCCTTGGTAATTATCACATCATGCGGATGCGATTCCCGAAGAGACGCGTTAGTAATTTTCATGAATTTGGTATTGGCTTTGAACTCCGTTATATCCGCTGCACCGCAATAACCCATGGCCAGGCACAACCCGCCGACAAGCTGATAAATAACATCTTTCAGATCTCCCTTGTAAGGGACCCTGCCCTCGATGCCTTCAGGGACAAGTTTTTCAGCTTCATATTCGTCCTGAAAATACCGGTTCTTCGATCCTTCATTCATAGCGGAGAGAGATCCCATGCCCCTGTATGTTTTATATCTTCGCCCTTTATAAATTACGAATTCGCCCGGGCTTTCAGTTGTTCCTGCAAGAAGGTTCCCGATCATAACATTGTCCGCCCCCGCTGCTAGAGCCTTTGCTATGTCTCCTGAATACTTGATCCCCCCGTCGGCTATCATTTTTACATTGTGCTTGCTTGTTAATGAATATACTTCCATAATAGCCGTGAGCTGGGGTATTCCGACACCTGCGACAACGCGCGTAGTGCATATTGAACCCGGGCCTATGCCGACTTTCACTGCGTCGGCTCCTCTTTTTATAAGGTCAAGCGCGGCTTCAGCCGTGGCTATGTTCCCGGCTATCACCTCAATTTCAGGAAAAGTGTTCTTTACCTTTTCGACTGTTTCAAGGACCCTGCTTTGGTGGCCGTGGGCGGTATCGACAACCAGCACATCCGCTTCCATTTCAGCCAATTTCCTTATCCTTTCAAAATCCTTTTCGGATGTTCCTACAGCAGCTCCGACACGAAGCCGTCCTTTCTGGTCTTTTGTGGCGTCAGGGTATTCCGCGATCTTTGTTATGTCTTTCAGGGTGATAAGCCCCATGATTTTATTATTTTTATCGATTATCGGTAATTTTTCGACCCGGTTTTGCCTCATAATATCGCCCGCTTTTGCAAGGTCTATTTTCCCCTCATAAGTTATGAGTTCATTACGGGGCGTCATGATATCCTTTACGCTTTTTTCAAGATTCTTATCCGCATCGACAAAACCCAGGTCCCTCCGGGTGACAATGCCGACAAGTTCGCAATCGTCATTTATAATAGGGATGCCTGAAACGCTGTATTGCCTCATGACTTCCTTGACATCCTTAATCTTCTTGTTAAGATTTAAAACAATAGGATTATTTATCACAATATTTTCGAAACGTTTGACCTTCTTGACTTCCTCAACCTGCATATCGATATTATTATTTCTATGAATGATCCCGATTCCTCCGAGTTGTGCGATTGCAATCGCCATATTTGAATCGGTGACGGTATCCATTGCGGCCGATACTATCGGGATTTTCATCTTGATCTTACCTGTCAGAAACGAATGAGTATCTGTTTGTGCCGGTAAAACAGAGGATTTTGTCGGGACAATCAGAACATCGTCAAAAGTAAGCCCCTCGATATCTTTATAAAATTTATCGGGATAATTTGAATTCATCGGGAACCTCCCCTTTCAAAGCCAAGAACTTCTTCAATAGTATATAGGCCGGGACCTTTTCCGGTTATAAATTTTGCCGCCCTGAGCGCACCCCGTGCGAGTGGTTCACGGGAAGATAACTTATGAACAAGTTCTACCCTTTCGCCTTCGCCGAAAAAACTTACCGTATGATCACCAAAGACATCCCCTCCCCTGACGGCAAACACGCCGATTTGATTTCGAGGCCGCTCCCCGGTAATGCCTTCTCTGCCGTATATGATATCGTTTGTTTTATATACATCCTTCAATACGTTCAATAATTTTATAGCCGTGCCGCTCGGTGAATCTTTTTTCATTCTATGATGTATTTCGACGATTTCAGGATCAAATCCTTCTCCCAATACCTCCGCGGCTATTTTTACAAGCCTTGAAAGAAGATTGACGCCCACGCTGAAATTCGGCGCCCAGATAGCCGGTATATTTTTGCCGGCTTCCTTAAGCAGATATTTATCGTCATCGCTAATTCCGGTAGTCCCGATAACTATCGCTTTACGCAAATTCAGCGCAGCTTCTATATTTTTCGCCGAGGCTGACGGGCTTGAAAAATCGATTAAAACATCCGAAGCCGACAGGGCTTTTTCAATATCGCTTATTATAGGAACAGAAAGATTCCTGCCGATTCCGCTTATCTCTCCCGCATCCCTGCCAAGATATGGATTTTGAGGATTTTCAACGGCTCCGGTCAGTATCGATTCTTTGTCCGAACTGATTACTTTAATATTCACCCTTCCCATTTTTCCGGCAGCGCCCGTTACGGTTATTTTCAGCATAATAATTAAACTCCGCCTATCATGACATCTTTAATAATTATATGCGGACTGCCCGTTGATACCGGCAACCCCCCCTGACCGCCCTTGCCGCATCCCCCAAGACCTCCATGATGAGTCAGATCATTGCCGATTTTTGTTATATTATGGAGAGTCGAGAAAACATTGCCGGTCAGAACGGCATCCCTTATCAATTCTCCTATTTTACCGTTTTTGATCCTGTAGGCATAAGCTGAAGAAAATGTAAACATCTCAAGATTAGTCATTCCCCCCAAATAGTCGACTGCATATATCCCGTCCTCTATTGAAGAAAGCAGTTCCTCAAATTTATAATCCCCCCTGTCGATGAACGTGTTTGTCATTCTTACTATAGGCTGGAAAGCCGGATTTATGGCCCTGGCGTTTCCGGTAGCGTTTTCATTCATCTTACCGGCTGTTTCCCTTGAATGAAGCCTGGAGTTTAGAAGCCCGTTCTTTATAAGATCGTTACGGCCCGTTTTTATACCCTCGTCATCGTATGGCGTATAACCCGCGAGTCCTGGTATTGAGCCGTCATCGATGATATTGAGGGTCCCGGGGCCGAATTCCCTGCCCAGAACCATTACCGACTGCATTTTTGGGTTCTCATACAAAAAATCCGATTCGGAAAGATGTCCGAAGGCTTCATGAGCGAACACTCCCGCAAGGTTAGAGTCAAGGAGAACCGTGTAAGTCCCCGATTCAACTTTTTTTGCGTTCAGAAGATCCATAGCCCTTTTCTTTACCGATTCTACATTATTCTCACGCCCCAATACAAGTTCCATCCCTCCATACTGACCGACAGACTCGAATGCCTGCTGAACATTCGAACCGTCTTTTGCCATCGCAGAATAGGAGACTCCTGTAAACACCTTTGTTTGTGAAATTTCCCCCCCTTCGGTATTTACGAAAAACTTTTCCACATTCCAGTCGGAATATATAACCCTTGTCGAAGCTATGCCCGGATGTTTCAATATATTATTGTATTGGTTCGCAATTTCGTTTTTCTCCTTTAAAGTAAACGAACCCGGGTCTATTTTATAATCAGTCTTTAAAACGGCTTTTACAGGCCCGGTCTTAAAAATTACAGTTTTTTTGTCCGCCTTGCTCTCACTTACCAGTTTTGCATTCCTGCATGCCGAGGCAATACTCTTATCAAAATCTATCTCATTAAAAGAAGAAAATCCCCAGCCGCCCCTTATAAGGGCCCTGACGTTTCCTGATGAAGTTTTAGAGGTCTGGACAGCTTCTATGTTATTGTTTGAATAAACGATCCTTGTTGAATTTATTATTTCATAATGGATCTCTCCATAATCAGCGTCCAGTTTTTTGATTTTATCGGTTAAAAGTGAAAGCATTTTCACCCCCATGAAAACAAAAAAAGCGCCACAGGCGCTTACGCCGCAGGGCGCTTATTGAAGTTTCTTATTCTGTTCTTCAACTAATTTCTCGACTTTTTTTACCTCTTCCTCAAGATGGTTGACTTTGCATGATACTATATGAAAACCTTCTATTATCTCCTTACTGATTTTTTCCATTGCATGTTCGACTGTTTCAAGATGTGTTTTAGTATTCAGGACCCTGAACTCGACTTTATCCAATTCCTGTTTGATATTCATTACCTTTTCCATGACATTGTCCAGATTCTTTTCCATCTTTTCCTCCGATAATTTAATGTAAATATGGCGCGTTTAACCCGATTCTCAATAATTATAAATTCAGTTAAATATTAAAGCAATTCGTAATAATATTCCAAAATTCATTTGCTTTAACAACAGCTCTCTTCTATAATAAAAATCCGGTCTTAACCGCCCGGAATTCATGAAACGGGAAAAGCATGAAATTGTTATATTACGACTGTTTTGCGGGGATAAGCGGCGATATGAACCTCGGTGCCCTTCTTGACGCAGGCGTCGAAAGCGAATATCTCTACAGGGAACTTAAAAAGCTCAAGATTAACGGATACGAACTTAAAATATTCCCGGATAAAAGAAAGGGTATAAAAGGGATAAAGGCTGAAGTCGTCCTGAAAGATCGACCGGTTCAGCTCTTGAGGAATATCATATCTATAAAGGAAATCTTAACAAAGAGTTCCCTGGGAGAAAACGTTATTAAAAATTCCCTCAGGGTGTTTGAAAATATCGCCGCGGCAGAAGCAAAGGTGCATGGGACGGCCATAGATGAAGTCCACTTTCACGAAATCGGAGCGATTGACTCTATCATCGATATTGTCGGCTCGGTAATCTGCCTCGACCGCCTGAGACCAGATAAAATAATGAGTTCCAGTGTGGAGCTGGGGGGAGGTTTCATAAACTGCGATCATGGAATATTGCCCGTACCGGCCCCTGCGACGGCTGAATTGCTGTCAGGAGTGCCTGTAAAAAAGAACGGGGCTCCTTTCGAAATGACTACTCCTACCGGTGCAGCCATCCTCAAAACATTCGTTGATTCTTTTTCGGACCGGCCCGAGTTCCGGATAATAAAGACCGGATACGGGATCGGAGGGCGCGATACTGAAATTCCGAATGTCTTGAGGGTTTTTATCTGTGAAACTCAGCACTCCGGAAAAGATAAAGATATAGAGCTTTATCAGGAAATTATCCTGGAAACTAATTTAGACGATATGAATCCCGAATCCAGTTCTTACCTCATGGAAAAGCTTTTTAATTCAGGCGCCGCCGATGTATTCTTCACTCCGATAATTATGAAAAAAAGCAGGCCGGCTTACAGGATCAGCGTTCTTTGTTCAAAAGATAAAGAGGAGCCGGTCAGGGATGTACTGTTTTCAGAGACTTCGACATTCGGCATCAGGATATCCGAGATCAGGAAAATAGCCCTGCAAAGGGATTATAAAAAGGTTGAAACCAGGTTCGGAAAAGTAACGGTTAAAACCGCTTATTTCAGGGGAAGACCGTTGAAGAGCAAACTCGAGTTCGAGGAACTTCAAAAAATAGCAGAAGAGAATAATTTGAGCTATCCAGAAGCCGAAAGAGAGATTAAAAAGGAAACGGGTATATAAATGAACCCTGAAGATATCGCTTCTATCCTGTCAAAAGTTCGTAACCATGAACTATCGGTTGAAGAGGCTATGGAGAAAATGAAAGATCTTCCCTTCAAGGATCTGGGTTTCGCAAAAATAGACAACCATAGAGAACTAAGGCTGGGATATCCCGAAGTCATATATTGCGCGGGCAAAACAATCGAGCAGGTTAAGACCATTTTCCTTTATCTTCTGGGAAGCGGAAGGAATATTCTCGCCACGAGGGCTTCCGAAGAGATGTTCGAAGAAATAAAGAAAATTTGCATGGAAGCTGTTTATCATAGAGAAGCCCGCGCCATAACCGTTGTTAAAAGGGAGATCAAGACCGGAAAATCATCGATTGCCATAGTGACCGCAGGAACCTCGGACATCCCTGTCGCGGAAGAAGCGGCGGTTACCGCCGAGTCTTTCGGGAATAAAGTGGAAAGGTATTTCGATATAGGGGTTGCGGGGATCCACAGGCTATTCAAGAGCCTGCCCGAGATCAGGAAAGCCAGGGTAATCATAGCGATAGCGGGAATGGAGGGGGCGCTGGCAAGCGTTTTAGGCGGGCTCGTCGAAAGGCCTATAATAGCCGTTCCTACGAGCGTGGGCTACGGAGCAAGTTTCGAGGGGCTTGCGGCCCTTTTAACGATGCTTAACAGCTGCGCGCCCGGGATATCGGTAGTCAACATAGACAACGGCTTCGGAGCAGGATACATGGCCAGCATGATAAACAGGATCGAGTGATCTTTTTACAGATGGATCAACAGTAAAGTCAAAGAACTCAATTCGATCAGGTTCATGCATAGCTGCATTTGACAATAATCATTCTCTAAACTAGACTGTTTTCAAGGAAGAATTTATTTTTTGAGGTAATATATGTTGAATAAAATTTTGAAAATTTCCGCCTTATGCGCTGTCTTCCCGGCAATCCTCTCTTTTGTTTCTTGCCCTAGCAATCCGGGGTCTAATAATAATACAAATTCAAATTCAAGCGCTCCTACCACCACCATCCTTGACGATAATTTTACCCGGCCCAATCAATCCGGACTCGGAGGAGGGTGGGTCTTAACAACCGGAACGGCATCTATAAATAACAACCTTGCCTTATTGACGGGAACATCCGGTTCTTCAATGGCCATTGTTACGACCAATATGGCTTTCACAAGCACATATTTTAAAATTACCGCGAATTACAGCATGGATCCGGGAAGCGGGTTTGTTCAGAATTTATATATATCGGGTTTAAGCGGCAACAATTATACAGTTTGGGACACCGGAGGGATAATCGTATTGCTTAAAAACAATCCAACTATAAATCTTGCAGTTTTGACCTATATTTTCAACAGCTCGCACCAGTATCAATTGACAGTCGAGAATAACTCCGGGAATTTTACGCTTACTATGTACGATAAAACGGTAGCAACTACCGTGTATAGGACAGGTTCCGATTCAAGCCCCTTTACAAGCTTTGGCAGTTTTGCATTGGATGGCGGCGGATATGTCAGTTCCGTCTCTAAAAACGCATACGTAAGCGAAATTAAATTGAATACAGGTAAAATTATCGTTATCGCTTTATGAGGGAGCAATAAATATAAAAGAGGGATCAAATATTCAACATCTGCCTGGTCGCAGCTTAACAATGTCCCCGGAATTTACGCCCTTGTTAAAACTGCGGGCCTTAAAAACATCCGGAAAAACGCGACAGGCCTGCCTTGGCTGAAGATTAAAAAATAGATGTTTTTGTTTGTCCGGCATATGAACAGCGGGTTACCGGATGCCCGGGAGGAACAGGTTTGCCGCCCTTGATTGTTACTTTAAATTATGCGCCAGCAGGAATTCTCCGTCCGAAAGGATGTCCTCCGGCCTGCCTGTCCTTATGATAGTGTGATCCTCCGAAAGCACGACGGCAGTTTCGAAGATGCCTTCGATATATTCGTATTCATGGGTCGCGCATATTATGGTCTTTCCCGCCCTGTTAAGGTCTATTATAAGCCCTTTCATAAACCTTTTAATTCCCGGATCAAGTCCGTCGAGGGGTTCGTCAAGGGTAAGAACCTCAGGGTTCAGAGAGAGAACTGCGGCTATCGCAACCTTCTTTTTCTCCCCCTCGCTAAGGTGGTAGGGTTCCCTGTGCTTTAAGTGCTCTATCCCCAGCATGCAAAGGCAATCCCTGACCCTGCTGTTCACTTCCTCTTCCGTAAAACGCATCTGCCTGGGCCCGAAAGCTAACTCTTCGTAAACGTTCTGGCAGAACAGCTGGGCGTCGGAATTTTGAAATACGAAACCTATGCTCTTATGGAATTTTTTTGAGTAGGCCCTGTCGCTTAATTTTTTCGAATCGATGATATCACCGTTGAAAAAATAATCTCCCGAATCAGGAAAAACTATGCCGTTGATCATTTTCAGCAGGGTGGATTTACCGCTACCGTTAGGCCCGATTACGGCATAAGATCCGCCTTCAGCTACGCTCAGGTCCAGATCATTAAGCGCGGGGCAATTCCTGTAGCTGTAATTAACGTTTTTGAACTCGATTATATATTTCATTCAAACCTTCCGGGGGCCATTATTAAATAACGGAACTGTCTACTTGGAAAACCTCAAATTGAAACCACCGATTTCACAGATTAAAATGATTATCTGTGAAATCTACAAAAATTGTATTAGTTTGCAAACCTTTTGAATTTTAATGAGCTTTCGCCAAAGTTAATTAATAAACCGATTTTCTTTTTGGAATTCTTCAAACTATTTATAATTTGAGCTTCATCTGTTTTTGTAAGGCATCGCTCCGCTTTTATCTCCACTATAACTTCATGAAAAATTATAAAATCTGGAATGTAATACTTTCTCAATTCAGAGTTTTTATAAAAAACTTTTAGCAATGGTTGCGCTTCATATGGTATTTTCCTCATTCTGAATTCTATTTCAAGACATTCCTGATAAACAGCTTCCAGAAAACCAGATCCCATTTCTTTATGGACTTCCATTACCGCGCCAATGATCTCATATGTTCGTGGATCGTTGCTTGTTTTTTTGACCATGTTTATAATTATAACAAGATTTCACTGATAATTCAAAATAATCTGTGATTATCTGTGGAATCTGTGGTTTCAACCCGCGTTAAACGGTTTGTAAAGTAGATAATTCCGTTAAATAAAAAAAAACGTGGATATCAACAGGCAGTCCAGTCCGATAAAAATAAAATCTCCGGTTTTTAAGCGGAATTTCCATGGTGGAAGATAACTGCCGTTAAAACCCCTGCATTCCATCGCGTAATATGTCAATTCAGCCATTTCTTTGGATTTCAGGAACAACCCGCCCATCAGGTTTGAAAGCGACTGGTGTTTTTTGTCGTTTTTCCCGACAGACCTGAGCCGGAGCGCATAAAGCATATTTATTGAAAATTCCCCTAGAATAAAAATGTATTTTATAGTAATATCGAACACTAATATGAAAACATCGGGGAGCTTTATAACTTTCATCGAATGAGTGATGTGGCTCCATTTAGTTGAATTTGCCAGGATATTTACAGCGGTAAGACTTCCGGTGATTTTTAAAAACAGTATAGCGCAGTTGGAAAAATTTCCGGCGATCGCCGACGGAAGAAGGATAAGCGCCGAAAATAATCCGGATGTTAAAATCACGAAAGCCGTTCTTTTAATATCCTCCAGTTCAAGCATTCCCAGCGCCAGGAGTATATAAGCGTCGGAAAGCAATACGAATTGAATGGAGAAAGATAACGACAGAAATATTATGAACATAAAAGTAAAAATGAATTTTATGGTCGCATTGAGCCTGTAAATTATCCCGTTTTCCGGTTTCCCCGCCCAGCGGATCCCCGAAAGCATGCCGAGAACATTGAGTATGCTTTTATCGATAAACGCGTCGCTGTCTCTCTGAAGCCCGAATTCATCTTTCTTCATCAGCCAGTCAGTCACTTTTCCTCCGGACATTTCCTGCCGATAAAACCCGAGATCGCCTTGAAGATAATCAGAATGGCCGCAGTTCCGGCGATTGCGGAAATAACATACCCTGCTATCGTATTTTTAAGATTAAAAATATTGTAATCCGTTAAGGGCGCCCTAAATTTAAATCCGCTCAGCATTCCTTCCGGGATATAACCCGTCAGTCTTTTAAGTTCATCCATAGGCCATTCGCCCCATGCCGTTCCTGAAAATAAAACCCCCAGTGGCGTTAAAACAGCCAGGACTCCCAAAAGCAGGTATAGGGGGCTGAAAATTTTGTTATCGCCGTCATGGATAATTTCCGGCGATACGCGGCGTATAAAGGCGATGACCCCGGCCGTCACCGTACCCTCGATAAAACCTGCTATTAGGTGGGCGATAAGCATTGCGGGTATTGAGACACCAAGAGGATACGGACAGTAGAGCGGATGACCTGCCGGATCGAAAAATAACAAAGGCTGAATGCCGAACTCTACCGCGGTAAAGAAAGCTGCCAGGTTGATGGAAATGTACCCCGCGATAAAAGCCCCGGCGTATCCGTCAGGATCCCTCTTTATGAATTTCTTTATTAAATTGTAAATGAAATAACCGGCAAAAGGTATGACAAAAGCCATATTGAAACAATTGGCGCCGAAAGCCAGAATACCGCCGTCGCCGAATAAAAGCGCCTGGATAAGAAGTGCCGTAGATACCGCTATTACCGCAGCGTACGGGCCCAGCAGAATTGCTACAAGGGTTGCACCGACGGCGTGCGCCGTAGTCCCGCCCGGAACAGGCACGTTGAACATCATAATGAGAAAGGAAAACGCCGCGGAGATGCCCAGGAGGGGCACCCTCTTCTCGGTCAGTTCTTTTTTTACCTTTTTTACCGACACGGTCCAAATCGGGATCATTATTGCGCCCATTACCGCGCATGTCTGGGGACTCAGATAATTGTCGGGAATATGCATTTGCCGTCCTTAAAAACCAAGAATTATAGATCAGATTATAAAAATAGACAAAATTTGGGGCTTAAAAACGGGGACTGATGTGGTTCACCGCAGAGGCGCGGTGAAGTTCCCCTTCCAATCTTCAATAATTTTACAAATACAATGTTTGTATATATAATCATATATAATTATATTGGAGAAACAATATGAATACTAGTACTGTTAATATCTCTTTTCAAAAAGAATTACTTAGGCAGATTGATAATATAGCTAAGGCTGAAGCCAGAACAAGATCGGAATTGATTCGTGAAGCTGCAAGAATGTATATAGAAAGGAAGAAAAGGCTGGATAAAATGTTTGCCTTCGGAGACTTCCAGCTGAAGAATAGTAATATTAAAGAAGACCAGCTGGATAATGAAATTCATAAATATAGAAAGTTGAAAAGAAAATGAAATCGGTCAAGGTTGTCCTGGACACCAATGTTATTATATCCGCTATAATATTCGGCGGTAAACCGAGACAACTGATTTATATGATTCACGAAATGAAATTTGAGGCTTATTTTTCAAAAGATATAATCGACGAGGTATTGGAGATTCTTGAAATGAAATTTGATTATCCAAAAAATAAGCTGATTACAGTTGAGAATGAGCTTACATCAATGGGGGAATTGGTGGAGCCAGGCGTTAAATTGTCAGTTATAAAAGAAGACCCCGATGATGATAAAATAATTGAATGTGCTGTTGCGGCAGAAGCTGATTATATTGTTTCCGGCGACAAGCATCTTCTTTCTTTTGAAAAATATGGTAATATTGAAATTTTGAAAACCGCTGACTTTTTGGAATTATTTTAGGAAATTATGATGGTTTTATTCCATTAGATATTGAGCGGACGGGCTTTTATGAAATGTTTATCGTGTTCTACCGCCCCCAGCGGTTTTGCGGTGAAACCCCGAATATGCTATAATATAGCGGAATCGAATCTCACAAAGCAGGTATCTATGACATTGCAGGATAAATACAAAAACCTTAAATCCATAATAAAATCGTACGGCAGAGCCGCGGTTGCTTTCTCCGGCGGGGTCGACAGCTCTTTTTTGAGCAGGGCATGTTTCGATATTTTGGGCAGCAATTCGGCGGCTATAACCATCGTATCGATAATGAACCCTAAAAGCGAGATCGACCGGTCCCACGAAATAGCCGCCCTGATCGGAATTCCCCATTATCTCCTTTATGAGGAAACTATTGAAGACGAAATACTGCGTAACCCTCCCGACAGGTGCTATCATTGTAAAAAGATGGAATTCTCTAAAATAATACAAAAGGCTTCCGGTCTTAACATCGGTACAGTCGTTGACGGATCGAATTTCGACGACCTTTCGGATTACAGGCCCGGAATGCGGGCTCTGAAAGAGCTGGGGGTCAAAAGCCCTCTCAGGGAAGCGGGACTATCGAAAAAAGAGATCCGTGAATTGTCGAGGAATTCAGGTTTACCGACATGGGATAAACCGTCTTTCGCCTGCCTTGCTTCAAGGATCCCATATGAAGAAAGGATAACAAAAGAAAAACTGCTCCGTGTCGACAGGTCGGAAGAATACCTGAGGAAAATCGGTTTTATTCAATTCAGGGTTAGAAGCCATGGAGATCTGGCCAGGATCGAAGTCAGCCCTGAAGAAAGGCCTAAAATGCTCGATTTAAAAATAATGGATGAAATTTCGTCCGTTTTAAAATCATTCGGATTTATCTATGTGTCCCTGGACCTCGAAGGATATAAAACCGGAAGTATGAACCGCTTGCTGGAAGGGCGCTTCTAATAACCGCCTTTCTAAGGCGGATAGGTAGCGCCCATAGGGCGGTTTCATTATGATTAGAACATCTTATATTAATAATAAGCTTAGTTTTTGGAACCACCCTGAGTCATATTACGGGGAGGTTTGTCTTTCCCATCAGGTAAAGGTCAATAAAATGCGCGGCCTTGCGTCCCTCTGAAATGGCCCACACTATAAGGGATTGGCCCCTCCTCATATCCCCGGCGCAGAAAACCGGCTCCCTGCTTGTCATAAAATCAGTCCCCGTCAGGACATTACCCCTCTCATCGCATTTAATCTTGAGAACATCGATAAGGCCTTTATGAACAGGGCCTGTAAATCCTAATGCCAGCAATACCAGGTCGGCGTCTATCGTAAAGCCGCTGCCGCTTATTTCTTTCATAACCGGCAGGCCCTTTGCGTCATTATGGCGAAGCTCAACCCTTACACATGACAGCCGGCTTACACGGCCCCCTCTTCCGATAAATTTCTTTGTCGAAACCGACCAGTCCCTTTGACCACCCTCTTCGTGGCTTGAGGAAGTTTTTAAGATCATAGGGTATAAGGGCCAGGGATACCTTTCTGTCCTTTGTTCAGGGGGCTGAGGCAACAGTTCTATCTGGACAACGCAGGAGGCGCCCTGCCTGTGAGCGGTGCCTACACAGTCCGATCCCGTGTCGCCTCCGCCGATTACCACTACACGCTTGTCCCGGGCGTCTATAAGTTCCCCATTTGCTATCTCTTCTCCGGCGACCCTCCTGTTAGACTGGCTGAGGTAATCCATGGCAAAATGAATACCCTTCAGTTCCCTTCCCTCGATTTTTAAGTCTCTGGGTTCCCTTGCCCCTCCGGTAAGGCAGACGGCGTCAAATTCATTCAACAGGCGTTCAGCTTTTAAATCGATGCCTGCGTTAACTCCGGTTGTAAAATTAATCCCCTCTTTGATGAATAGATCGACCCGCCTGTCCAATATGCTTTTTTCAAGTTTAAAATCGGGAATACCATAACGAAGCAAACCCCCGATTTTATCATCTTTTTCGTAAACCGTTACATTATGGCCGGCTTTATTAAGCTGGGCGGCGCACGAAAGACCGGCAGGTCCGGAGCCTATAACGGCGATTTTTTCCCCTGTCCTTTTTAGAGGGGGTTCCGGCTTGATAAATCCAGTTTCAAATGCATGCTCGATAATATCAAGCTCATTTTCCCTTATCGATACAGGATCATCGTTAATGCCCAGAACGCATGAATATTCACATGGCGAGGGGCATAGCCTCCCGGTTATTTCCGGGAGATTGTTGCAGGCCTGTAAAAGCTCCACCGCCCTTGTCCATTGTTTTTTATATGCTGCGTCATTCCAATCCGGGATAGAGCTGCCGACCGGACAGCTCCAATGACAAAAAGGAGTGCCGCAATCCATACAGCGTGACGCCTGTTCTCCTGAGATTTCCGAGTCTCTGGGAAGGCTTACTTCATTGTAATCATGAATTCGCTCACAAACCGGCCTGTATTCCGTTTTTTTTCTTCCTATCTTTAAAAAACCGTTAGTGTCACCCATCGTAGTCCTCCATAAGGTTTAACTTTCGGGTCATTTCTTTCTCCTTGAGAAGCTTTTTATATTCGAGGGGCATAACTTTTACAAATTTTTGCTTAATTTCCCTCAAAGCATCAAATATATTTTTTGCGTATATACTCCCGGTGTATTTAAAATGATTATGGACCAATTTACTGATTATTTTGAGGTCTTCTTCGGTAATTTCAATCAGTTCCACCATATCCGTATTGCATTTATCTTTAAAATCGCCTTCCGGGTCATAGACATAAGCTACACCGCCGGACATACCCGCGCCGAAATTTCTGCCTGTCTTCCCCAGTACGACAACTTTACCGCCTGTCATATATTCGCAGGCATGATCTCCTACACCCTCGACTACAGCGTTTATGCCGGAATTTCTTATGCAGAATCTTTCGCCTGCTATTCCAGCAACATAAGCCTCGCCGCTGATCGCGCCGTAGAAAGCGGTGTTGCCGATGATAATATTTTCTTCGGATCTGTAATCGCTTTTCTTATCAGGGTAAATTATGATCTTTCCCCCTGAAATGCCCTTTCCGACATAATCGTTTGCCAGGCCCTCAAGTTCGAACGTAACCCCGCCGGCAAGCCAGGAACCGAAGCTCTGTCCTGCCGTTCCTTTGAAATGATAAACTATGGTATCCTGAGACAGGCCCTTTTCTCCGTATATTCCGCAGATGGCGCCGGAAAGCATGGCTCCTGTTGTCCTGTCGGAATTCCTGATTGTAAATTCTTCTCTTACAGGTTCAGAATGTTTTAAAGCTTTCTTAGCATACCTGATCAAATTATGGTCAAGAACCTCCCCAAGGCCATGGTCCTGGAGAGAGGTCTGGAATAATCCTGTCGATCCGCTTACTTCAGGCTTATACAGAATCCTTGAAAAATCGATATTTTTAGTTTTTACGGTTAATATTTCCCTGTTTATGTCCAGAAGTTCCGTTTTCCCGATCAGTCCGTCTATCGATCTTATTCCGAGGCCCGCCATTATCTCGCGAGTCTCATGAGCGACAAATTTCAAATAGTTCATTATATATTCGGGCCGTCCGCCGAATCTTTTCCTCAGCTTTTCGTCCTGGGTCGCCACCCCAACTGAACAAGTATTGAGATTACAATGCCTGAGCATTACACATCCTATGGATACCAGAATCGCCGTACCGAACCCGTATTCCTCCGCTCCAAGGATGGCGGCAATAACGACGTCCCTCCCTGTCCTGATCTGGCCGTCGGTCTGGAGCCTTACCCGGCTTCGCAGATTATGGAGCACAAGGGTCTGGTGGGTTTCAGAGATCCCGAGCTCCCATGGAAGACCGGCGTTCCGGATGGAACTCCATGGTGAGGCCCCGGTCCCTCCGTCCCCGCCCGATATCAATATCATATCGGCATGGCCCTTTGCCACGCCGGCGGCAATTGTACCTACGCCGATTTCAGAGACAAGCTTAACGCTTATCCTCGCCATAGGGTTTGTGTTCTTCAGGTCGAAAATAAGCTGGGCCAGATCCTCAATGGAATAAATGTCATGATGGGGCGGCGGGGATATTAAAGTAACACCGGGTGTCGTATACCTTGTTTTTGCAATATTAATACTGACCTTATGCCCGGGGAGTTGCCCTCCTTCCCCCGGTTTCGCTCCCTGTGCTATTTTTATCTGGATTTCATCCGCATTAGAAAGATAATTTGTAGTAACGCCGAACCTTCCGGATGCGACCTGCTTTATAGAACTCCTCATGCTGGCTCCTCCGGGTAGGGGCTTAAAACGGGCAGGGTCTTCCCCGCCTTCTCCTGTATTTGATTTCGCACCTAAGCTGTTCATAGCTAAGGCAATAGTCTCATGGGCTTCTTTTGAAAGCGATCCGAAGCTCATAGCCCCTGAAGCGAATCTTTTTATTATACTCTCTTCGCTTTCCACCTCTTCAACAGGAATTGAAAGGCCAGGTCTGAATTTTAATAAAGAACGTAATGTAACAGGATTTTTCGACTGGTCGTTTATAAGTTTAGAAAATTCCTTGAACCTTTCATAATCTCCCTTTCTTACTGAATCCTGAAGAGCCGAGATACTTTCAGGGTTCCAGAGATGGACTTCCCCGTCTCTCTTCCATTGATATATTCCCCCGGTATTCAGAATTTCATTTTTAAATTCTTCCCTGAATGGAAAAGCATCCCTGTGCCTTGACATCGCTTCATCTGCAGCAATATCGAAGCCAATTCCCCCGATCCTCGATACCGTTCCGTGGAAGCATTTTTCGATTATCTCGTCCGACAGGCCGAGGGCTTCATAAATCCCGGCCCCCCTGTAACTCTGTAGAGTCGAGATCCCCATTTTGGACAGGATTTTTAGAATTCCCTTGTCGACTGATTTTATATAATTGTGAATGGCTTCCGCGGCGTTAATATTCAAATCCCTTTCTTTAACCATGAACTTTATAGCCTCAAATGCCATATACGGGTTGATACAGTCGGCGCCGAATGCGAGGAGAAGCGCAAAATGATTGACCTCTCTTACTTCCCCGCTCTCGATAATAAAGCTTGCGGCCGATCTTTTTCCGGATGCCGTTAAAAATTGCCGAATATACCCTAGAGCGAGAAGCGACGGGATCGCCGCATAATCATGCCCTATTCCCCTGTCGCTTAAAATGAAATAAAAATAGCCTTCGCCTATCAAATCCAGGATTTCCCTGCAGGCATTATCGAGAGCTTTCATAAAGCCGCCGATCGATTTTGTTCCGAATAGTAAAGATATTCTTCTTGATTTCCTCCCCGGCAAAGAGAGTCCGGCTAATAGCTCAAGCTGTTCATCGGTCAGAACCGGGCTGTCAACCCTTATCCTTGCACAGGTATCGGGCGACTCATCAAGAATATTATTTTTAGGCCCCAGATAACTTTCAAGGCTCATTACTATTTCCTCACGGATAGGATCGATGGCCGGATTGGTGACCTGGGCAAACAATTGCTTGAAATAATTATAAAAAAGCTGGTTTTTCCTTGATAAAACAGCATGAGGTGTGTCATTTCCCATAGCGCCGACAGGTTCCTGGGCATTTTCAGCCATGGGTTTCATAATGCTCTTGAGTTCTTCCCTTGTATAACCGAAGGCCTTCAGCTTTGTGATAATATCGGGTTCTTTAGATGAATTTCCCGGCTTATCTCCAGATTTTCCGGGCTGAATTTTCTGGAGGGGGATCATGTTTTCTTTTATCCATTTCCCGTATGGGTTTCTGATAGACAACTGCTTTTTAAGGGTATCGTCCTCTATGATCTCTCCCTTATGCGTATCGATGAACAGCATCTTTCCCGGCGTAAGCCTTCCGCTTAAGAGTATATCTTCCGGCGGCGTGTCAAGAACACCGACTTCGGATGCCATTACAATTTGCCCGCTTTTCGTGATAATATACCGGGCGGGTCGAAGCCCGTTTCTGTCAAGCATGGCTCCCAGATATCTTCCGTCGGTAAAAGCGATCGCGGCCGGGCCGTCCCAGGGTTCCATCATACATGCATGGTAAAGATAAAAATCCCTGAGTTTTTTATCCAGAAATTTATTATATTCCCAGGCGGCCGGTATTAACATCATCATTGAATGGGGCATGGACCTGCCTGACAAAGTCAGAAGTTCGAATACATTGTCAATGGATGCCGAATCGCTTCCCCCGGGGGTTATTATAGGAAAAAGCTTTTTGATATTTTCCCCGAATAAGGAACTTTCCATAAGGTTTTCCATAGCTTTCATAGAATTGATATTACCGCGAATAGTATTAATCTCTCCGTTATGCGCAAGAAACCTGAAGGGCTGGGCCAGTTCCCAGGACGGGAAAGTGTTTGTACTGTATCTCGAATGTACAAGGCAAATCGCGCTTTCAATATCCGGTTCTTTAAGGTCAAGGTAAAAATTTTCAACCTGGGAGGGTTTTAAAAGTCCCTTATAGCAGACTGTCCGGCTTGACAGGTTCGTGATATAGAATGCGGTTTTACGTTCCAGTTTGGAAGCGTGGACAGTATTCTCAATTATTTTCCTGGCTATGTATAATTTTCTTTCGAACCATAGCTCGTCGGTTTCCTTTAACTGTTCCTGCCTGTTCCCCCTGATAATAAATACCTGTTCGATCAGCGGTTCGGTTTTCCTTGCATAATCGCCGATGCCGGAATTATCGACCGGGACTTTTCTCCATCCAAGGAGTTTGAGATTATTTTCATTTAAGATCTTTTCAAATATGTTTTTGCAGACTTTTTTATCTTCTTCGTCATCAGGTAAAAAAACGATCCCGGTGCCGTATTCCCCCTCCGGGGGAAGCCTGATATTATCGTCATTGCATGCCCGGCAAAAGAACCTGTGGGGGATCTGGATCAGTATTCCTGCTCCGTCCCCTGTTTTGGGGTCCGCGCCGGTAGCGCCCCTGTGAGCCAGCCTGTTTAAGATCTCTATTCCCTGTTTAATGATTATATTCGATTTTACCCCCTTGATGCTGCATATAAAGCCAACCCCGCAAGAATCATGCTCAAATTCAGGATCATAAAGACCCTGTTTTTTCAAACCCATAAACTTCCTCGCATGTACATATGGTAATTTTATTTTCGATTTACATCAATTAATTACTATTCTTGATGTGCGAAAATTTCTTCGTAAAAATTCTTCATTGCAATCCAGGAACGTCTGTCTGAAAGTGCGTTATAAGCTACACCGGTTGAAGGATCGTTCCCCGAATCCGGATTTGTAAACGCATGAACGGTTCCGCTATAGAGGACCACCTGCCAGTCTACCTTTGTCTTTCTCATTGAATTCTCGAAATCGTTTAAAATTTTCGCATTGACAAAGGGGTCTTCAGCGCCATGAAGCACCAGGACTTTTCCCTTGATGTTCGCGTTTGAGTCAGGATTCGGTGAATCCAGACTTCCATGGAATGAAACAATACCCTTAATATCCTCGCCGCTTCTTCCAAGCTCAAGTACTACGCCCCCGCCGAAACAGTAGCCCATAGCGGCAATCCTGGAAGTATCAACGTTCGGACTTTGCCTGAGGATGTTCAAAGCCGCCATGGCTCTCGAAAGCATTAATTTCCTGTCCTTCCTGTAAATACCGGCAAGTTTCCCGGCTTCTTCCCTGGTTTTTGCCTTTACGCCTTTCCCGTAAATATCGGCCGCGAAAGCTACATATCCCAGCCCGGCAATTTCCTCCGCCCTCCTAATTATATATGGATTAATGCCCCAATATTCATGCACGATAAGAATCCCGGGCTGTTTGCTCGTAGCGGAATTATCGTAAGCCAGGTAGCCCTCTAAAACTACATTGCCGTCTTTGTACTCAACATTTTTTTTAATTATCTCCGGATATGACAGGGCCCATAGAAAAAGAATGAATAAAACTGCGCTTATAATTCTCATATCATCCTCCGTGCGCTTTTTCCAATAACAGCCTTACCTCTTCATCCGTCGTTTGAGTAAAGTCTTCATACCATTCACCCACGGATGAAAAATAATCGGGAGTCGAATAACAAATAACCTCGTCGGCCTCTTCCAATAGCTCCTCACAGGATGAACGGGGAGCAACCGGTATCGACACGATTATCCTGGAAGCTCCCATCTTTCGGAGCGCCTTCACAGCCGCCTTCATTGAAGCGCCTGTGGCTAATCCATCGTCAATGATGATAATTGTTTTTTCTTTAATGATCTGCGGTTGGGCATCTTTCCTGTAAAGGAGCTCTCTTCGCGACAACTCATTTCTTTCCGATTCGCTTACTTTCATGATCGACGATTCATTAATTCTGAGCCCTCCTATCACGTCGTCATTGAGTACTATTACGCCCCCCTGGGCTATTGCTCCCATAGCCAGTTCAGGGTTTCCGGGAGCGCCTAACTTGCGGACTATAAAAACATCAAGCGGCAGTTTGAGTGCTGTCGAAACTTCATATGCAACGGGCACCCCCCCTCTTGGCAGTGCGAGAACAATAGCATCGGAACCTTTATATTTTTCCAGCTTTTCCGCAAGCAGCGCTCCGGCTTCCCTTCTGTCACTGAATAACCTGTTCATGTTTGACGCTTGCGCCTCCCGCAGGTAAATTAAGGGCACTTCTAAAAAAACGCCTTTTCATCGGGCAGGCCGATACAGGCACCGGACAAGCCGGTACAGGCAAGGCGGCAAGGTAGTGCTTGCGTTTATACGCAAGTATAAATGCACCTGTCCTCGTGACTGGCTCCAGGACAGGCACCAGGGCCCATAGGGTTTATGCCCGTAGGGTGCGGTTTCAATTACTAGTAGAACATCATTTATTAATAGCAAGGTTAGTTTTTATAACCGCCCTTAAAACATTATATCGACGCTCGATTCCCATAACCCATGAATATTGCAGTAACTTTCAGCTATCAGCTTACCCGGCGCATCCAGCTTGAGATTAAATGCAGCTATGGAATTCGCATAAACAGGCCCCTTATTAGGCCCGTCGACTGCCGCGCCATGTGCTGAAAAAATGCATTCGCCGACCTCGTAGATAAATTTACCGCCGTCAGGCATGAAATAGAGTTTGATCCAGGAGATATGATGCTCTGTCGTATTGGGATGAGGAATTTCTTTTCCTACCGTTACCGTAACAGTGAAAGGAACCCCGCTTTTTACCCCCGACGCGCCTTCGATCACGGGAACATGCTTTTCCTTTTTGAAATCCTCGGTTTTCAGGTAATCGCCGAGTTTTGACATAATCTGCCTCCATAGTTTTCGAATAATATACGAAATATGGGGTTTATCGTCAAATGCAAAAAAGAAAACCCCGTTCCCTCGAGGGGCGGAACGGGGGTCTTCAAATTCAATCAATCGCTATCATGCAAGGTTATTTTTTGGCATGGAATTGCGGCTGGCTCCCGTTTTCGAAAATGTCCCTTTTTTCAAAGGGCTTAATGCCTGCCCCAAGCGATGAATACCCGTTAACAAGATTCGCAGCCGTGAGCCCGGTGTAATCCCTGATCAGGCCCGTGGTATCTCCCTGGAATTGATCGTCGATAGATTTTACACCCCACCATACATAAGGCTGGGTGTTTCTGAGGAATTCTGTTTTGAAGTTCCCCAGGTAAAATATTGTTCCGGAAGCTACCGTGAAGTCTTTATCGATAACGACAGAATCGAAATCCTGTCCTTCCATATTGAGAACTATCCTGTGAAGGGTGTAATCGCCGGGGGTCAAAGAAGCAAAAAAGTAACCCTGGTTTGCATCGAGGGCAATAAACTGTTCATGTGCGCTGCCCATCGATTTAGGGATTAAGTCGAGGACCAGATAGGGTTCATGTCCGAAGAAGATAGGGCTTCTTACGGCATAGCCGTAAACCCCGTAAATATAGCCGGAACCGGGGTCCAATTTACCCCCGCTTATATTGTCCGGTTTTACATTCGCCTTATAAATATAGGACGAACACCCGGCCAGTATGAACGCTAGCGGAATTACGAATGAAATTACCAATCTTTTCATAACCGCCTCCTTTAAAACGTCATATACTAATAATCTTCATTAATATATAATTATATAAGGGATTATTGTCAAGAAAGGATGCATATGAATAATTCTAAGAATTCCTTATTTTCATGTAAAGGATATAAGCCGCCAGGATCAGCGTGACGAAGTTGGCGACAGCTACGGGATACGATCTTACCAACAGCCCGTAAATCAGCCATAGGCATGTACCCAGGCAGAAGAAAAGGAACATTCCCAGCGAAAGATCGTCCGTTTTTTTGGTTTTAAAAACTTTATATGCCTGGGGTATAAAAGAACTTGTCGTACCTATGGCGGCAAGATACCCCAGGACGTCTGTGAAAGTCATTATTTATCCTCCGGTGGATATTTGACCGTATATTATAATCGGAACCCGTAATATTCACAATATTCCGGTTCGGGCAGGAACGGTGAATCACAGGGAGAAACGGACCCTGAGAGCCGTTAGCGGAGAACATAGAACTTTTGATTTAAGGAAGATAATATTAAATATTTTTATATAATGAAAATTCTATATAAGTATTAATTAATGAAAAATGTTTATCCAGAGAGAATAATTCAAGATCATTATCGATAACATTTTGCAAAATTATTAAATCCGGAATACCTACTTTATTGATCCCGTTTTTCAAATTTGCAGCCTGGTAATTAATCAAACCTTCCCACCTGATTATTAATGGAATATTTCTAACCGAATTAAGCAGCTCAATCAGTTTATTCTGCCTTTTATGTTTGAGAAATGGGACTAATTCAGTTAAGATTAAATTATTTATACATATCAGATTTCTATCTATAAGCTGATTTAATTTTTCAACTTCCGGGTTCCCTCCAAAATATTCTATCCAGACCGATGAATCGATCAATATATTCCTCATCTCTTTCTCAAAGCATCTAAATCTATATCTAATTTAATTTTGCCGTAATAATTTTTAATTTCTTTTATTTTTTCTTTTTCAATCAGGTTGGTTAAAGCTTCTTTAATCAATCCGGTTTTTGTTTTAATATGGGTTAATCTCATCGCCTCGTCGATCAGATTGTCCGGCAAAATTAAAGTAGTCCTCATAAACGCCTCTTTTTATATGCATATATTAATATTATTAACGCATATTGTCAAGCTAAATA
Source organism: uncultured Spirochaetota bacterium (assembly GCA_963768055.1). Taxonomy (GTDB): domain Bacteria; phylum Spirochaetota; class Brevinematia; order Brevinematales; family JAOACQ01; genus CAVYGN01. The sequence continues at coordinate 1,524,406 of CAVYGN010000001.1, forward strand.
TTACATATTATTGCCCGGATATTAATCAGAAACCTCTTCCACTCCTCAAACCCGGCCTCCGCGGTCTTCCTCCAGAGAGTGGCTGATTCCAAGGGCCCTGGCGGCTTTCGAACGGTTCCCTCCGCAAAGCTCCAGCTAGCGTGATGGAAAGGGGATCGGCCTTTTCTTCCATAAGGGCTTCCCCGGGATGTATAACGGAAAAAGGCAGGTGTTCAGGCAGTATTATTCCGCCGGCAGCCAGGATAGCGGCGCGCTCCAGTATCCTCCTCCCTTTTCCTTAGGGGAGGCACTTCTATTTCAATGATCCTGTTGCGCTTGGAGCCGTTTTGAAGTCATGCAGATATTGAATCTAATAGCCTAAAATTGTTCCTATCCGCCAATTCATGATATAATATTTCCGTCTTTGAGGGGTCATTGATAAAACTGTAGGAGGAACATAATGTTTAGACCCAAGCTCATGAAAAATTACTTTAAAGGGCCAATAATCGGGACCTTGCTGCTTTTGTGCCTTTTCATCCCCGCCGTTCCGGCGCTTCTTTACCCGGACACTGTCCTGGACAGAAAAGTCGCCAAATTGGTCTCGATGATGACCCTCGAAGAAAAGATAGGCCAGATGACCCAGGTGGACAAGATCTATCTAATCAGCCCAAGCGATATTAAGGATTATTTCCTGGGTTCGCTGCTTTCGGGAGGGGATTCCAAACCGGCCACCCTCGATCCAAAGGCCTGGGCGGACATGATAGACAGTTACCAGGCGATTGCCCTGCAGACAAGGCTTAAGATACCTCTTTTATACGGAATCGACGCCCTTCATGGCAATAATAGGGCGTATTCAACAGTAATATTTCCCCAGGATATAGGAATGGGCTGCACTCGGGACCCCTCCTTAGCGGAACAGGAAGGCAGGATTACTGCTCTCGAGACCGCAGGAATAGGAGCATACTGGGCATTCGCCCCCTGCGTAGCCGTTGCAAGGGACGAACGCTGGGGAAGGACATATGAATCTTTCAGCGAAGACCCAGGTCTTGTTTCCGAAATGGGGGCTTCGTTTTTAAAGGGACTCCGGGGAGATAATCTCTCGAATTCCGACAGTGTCCTGGGATGCCCGAAGCATTTTCTTGCCGACGGAGGAACGAAATACGGGACCAGCTTTTCAGGGGGCAACGACCAGGGCGACGCCCAGGTGAGCGAGGAAATGCTCCGCGATATTTTCCTGAAACCGTATATAGCCGCTATTAAAGCCGGAGCAAAATCCATAATGGTATCTTTCAGCAGCTGGAACGGTAAAAAAATGTCAGGCAACGGATACCTTCTCACAAAAGTCCTTAAAAGGGAATTGAAATTCGACGGTTTTCTCATATCAGACTGGAAGGCTATAAACCAGCTACCGGGTTCTTACGACGACCAGGTCGAAGCCTCTATAAACGCAGGGCTTGACATGATAATGGTCCCCGACGATTACAAGGGTTTTATTTCAAGTTTAAAGAACCTTGTGCAAAATAAAAAAGTCCCGATGTCGAGAATAAATGACGCGGTCTCAAGGATCCTCAAGGTCAAATACGAACTCGGTATTTTCGATCACCCCTATACCGACAGGAAGCTTACGTCTAATATCGGCAGTCCTGAACACAGGGATATTGCGAGAAAAGCCGTCAGGGAGTCTGTGGTCCTTCTTAAAAACGACAATAAGATCCTTCCCCTTTCTAAAAACATGAAAAGAATCCTTGTCGCCGGAAAAAGCGCCGACGATATCGGACTCCAGTGCGGAGGGTGGACTCTCACCTGGCAGGGCGGCTGGGGTCCTATAACACCCGGCACGACGGTCCTTCAGGCCATTACAAACTCTGTCTCTAAGGGAACGGAAGTGAAATTTTCGATGGATGGAAGCTCGGCCGGCAGTTTTGATGCTGCTATAGTCGTTGTAGGCGAAACGCCGTACTCCGAATTCGCGGGCGACATAGTCCCTGAGAACGCGCCCCAGATCGGCAATTATACGAAACGCACCTCGCTGGGGCTTGACGATAACGACATGACGACTATTGAAAATGTAAAAAAATCGGGCATTCCGATGATAATAGTTCTTATATCCGGCAGGCCTATGATAGTAAACGATGCCTTGAAGGATTCAAAGGCATTCATCGCGGCCTGGCTTCCCGGAACGGAAGGGCAGGGCGTTGCCGATGTAATTTTCGGCGATTACGCCCCGACAGGGAAACTATCGTTTACATGGCCTAGGGAAATGTCCCAGATCCCTATACATATGGGTGACACGAATTACGATCCGCTGTTCCCGTTCGGTTACGGGCTGACATATTGATTTTTTCGAAACTTCATAGCGTTAATTAGCGTGGTTCTTAACTCCGAAGCTGCGCTAATTGACGTAGTTTTTTATTGCTTCGCTCCTGCTTTTTTCAAAAGAATAAAGATTTTATCGCTTCCAGCCAATTTTAAAGCCGTCCTGCCTTTTACATCCATGGCTTTTAAATCGGCCCCGGCATCGATCAGTACCCTTACCATGTCAGTTTGCCCATTTTCAGCAGCAACCATCAAGGCGGTATCCCCGTCCTCATCCAGCACCTGGTCAATGTTTCCCTTGTAATTTTTAAAAAACATTTCATCGTCGTTGGCCGCCGCATCGAACATGGTCTCAAGCAAGGCCTTTTCAGCATTTAGAGTTTCCTTGGACTCCATTTTAGCACCGGCATCGTTTAATATCTTAACCGCGACCAATCCCCTTTTTATAGTCGCCCATGTTAATACTGTCTCTCCTGATTTATTCACAGCGTTAATATCGGCCTTCGCCTCGATCAGCGATTTAATTATATCAGAATGCAAATAGGAGGCCGCGTACATCAAAGCTGTCCAGCCGTTTCTTTCCGCTGCGTTGACATCGGCTTTAGCCCCTATCAATGACTTGACCGCATCCGATTGTCCGGTGATGACTGCGTACATCAGGGCAGTCATGCCGTATTTACTAACGGCATTAACATCGGCCTTCGCCTCGATCAACGCTTTGATCCCATCAGCTTGGCCGTTAATAGCTGCGTACATCAAAGCCGTCCTTCCGTCTTTATCCGCGGAGTTGATGTCTCCTTTATAACTTTTAATAAACTCAACATCACCGTATCTGGCGGCGCTAAGAATGGTCTGTTTGGCCCCTGCGTCTTTTAATAGTTTGGTGATAGCAGAATCTTTAGCGAACAATAAAGCGGTACTGCCGTATTTATCCAAAGCATTAATATCGGCCCCGCCCTCGATCAATGCTTTAACCGCCTCTCTATGGCCATTCCCGGCTTCAATCATTAAAGCCGTCAAACCGTCTGAATCCGCTGTGTTAATGTCAGCCTTGGCTATGATCAATGCTTTAACTGTGTCCGTTTTACCATTGATGGCTGCATACATCAAGGGTGTCCATCCTTCTTTATCCGCCGCGTTGATATCAGCTTTTGCATCTATAAATGCTATAACCGCTTTCGTTTTGCCTTCGCCTGCTGCTTCCATCAAAGCAGTTACACCGTTTTTACTAGCGGCATTTACATTAGCCTTTGCATCGATAAATACTTTAGCCTCCTTTCCATGCCCGATGATTGACTCAATCATCAAGGCCGTCCATCCTTCCTTATCTGCAGAGTCGACATTGGCCTTCGCATCGATCAATATTCTGACAGCATCCATTTGATTGTACAGTGCCGCCCACATTAAAGCCGTCCACCCTTCATTATCAGCCGCATTGACGTCTGCTTTTGCTTCGATCAATGCTTTAAGCGCATCGATTCGGCCATTGTCCGCCGCGTACATCAAGGCGGTCTTGCCATCCTTATCAGCGGAGTTGACGTCGCTTTGATGACTTTTAATAAACGAAACATCTCCGTATTTAGCGGCACTAAGCAGTGTCTGTTTCGCACCGGCTTCTTTTAAAAGTTTTGCAATAACAGGATTATCCGCAAATAATAAAGCTGTACTGCCGTATTTATCTGCAGCGTTGATATCGGCTCCTGCCTCGATCAATGCTTTAACGGCCGTCTTTTGTCCAATAAGTGCAGCATGCATCAAAGCCGTCAAGCCTTCTTTATCTGCAGCATTGATATCTGCCTTCGATTTTATCAATACCTTAACCGCGGCCTCATGGTTATACATTGCAGCGTACATTAAAGCCGTCCACCCGTCCTTATCCGCAGCGCTGATATTGCCCTTATAACTTTTTATAAAAGAAACATCACCTTTTCTAGCTGCATCGAACAAATCCTCATCAGCAAAAGTGAAGGCGGGAATTACCAGCATGATAAATATCAGCCATTTCTTCATAATATGCCTCCTTACAATTCGATGTTTTATTATATATATCCCATTAAAAACATGCATGTTTTTGTTATTATTCAGTATTTAAACTAATATTTATTACCTATTTTAATACCCTTATTAAACATACTGGCGCACGTTTTTTGAATCGTAATCTTGACAAGCTCATGGATTACATGTAAACTAAACGGTCAATAAAGCGGCCCGCCCCGGGGGCTGGGCGTATCAGTCTTATTTTTGAATTAAGGACCGCTTATGCATAGAGTCGACTTTTATGAGGAAAACGGTATATTTGTTATTAAACCTACCGGGGAAATGATATTTTTCTTCCTTGAAGAGGTCAGTAAATTTATCAAGGACAAGATTAAGCTCAACGGCTACAGATTCGTCTTCGAACTCGGCGAGGTCCCATGGATCGATTCGATCGGGCTTGGGCTTTTCGCTATAGCGGTAAAGGCGGCGATAACGAATCAATCGAAAATCTGCGTCATCAACCCAAGAGAAAACATCGTACAATTGTTTAAAATGAGCAACCTTCTTGATTTCATCAATATCTGCGGCAATATGAAAGAGGCTGTTGAATTTTTCTCACATTAAGGATTTTTTATGAACGAACAGAAAAAGATATTAATTACAATGCTCGAAGCAGGAGCGGGGCACAAAATGCCGGCCCTGGCTATTAAGGACTCGATAGAAAAATTGTATCCCGGCCGGTTTAAAATAGATGTAGTCGATCTCTTTAAAGTAGCCGGGGCGCTTGAAAATGACCGCGCTATGAAAGGGGCATGGGACTTCGCGCTAGCCCACCCTGTTGTCGGCAGGTTTGTTTACCATCTTATGGAGTTTTTTCATTTCAATCCCAGGCTTTATATAAGTATAATGCTTTCCGAGGTTATGATTAAGGGAAGGCGTTACATAAAGGAATACAAACCCGACCTTATCGTTTCAACCCAGTTTTACTGTATCCCGATTTCAAGCATGGCCAGGGATAAATTAAAATTGCCGATCAAAGTCATAGGTTATGTAACCGACCCTTTCTGGGGTTATTCCCTCTGGGCAGACAGGGGCGCCGATTTTATGCTGGTTTCATCTGAAAAGGCAAGGAAAATGCTCATCAGCCATAAAGTAAGCCCCGATAAGATAAAAATATTCCCATTTCCCATCAATCAAAAATTTTTCAACCTGACCAGGTCGAGGGAAGAGATTTCAAGGGAGTATTCCATAAACCCGGCCTATAAAACGGTATTGGCCACTGCCGGGGGACAGGGGATAAGCAATATCGGCGTTTTCATCAAGAAAATATATAAAAAGTCCCTTCCCCTTAACGTTATAGCTATATGCGGCAAAAATGAGAAGCTCAGAACCGAACTGGACAATCTTAAAAAAAAGGTACCTTCGGCTACGAATCTAATACCTGTCGGTTTCGTGAATAATATGAACGAACTACTGTCTGTTTCAGATCTCAACATCGCAAAAGCGGGAGCTTCGACAACCTTCGAGGCCCTTTTCATGAATAACCCGATCATCTTTACCCATTATGCAGCGCCGCCTGAAAAGCCGAATATCGATTACTGCGTAGAAAACAAGGTCGGATGGTATACCCCGGGTGAAAAGGCCTTCTTCGATGTCCTTGACCGGATCATGAATACCGGGATCCTTGATGAATATAAAAATAATTTAAAGGGAATGAAACTGCATTCCGGAAGCGAAGAGATTGCCGAATTCGTAGTTTCCCAGCTTTGACGCCCCTTAAACAGCCTCTTTGATCCTGCTTATGAGCACGGCTTCTCCGCTAACCTTGTCGATGTCTATGACGACGCCCTGTACTTCTATAATTCCCTTGTCTTCAGGCGAAAACCTTACGGGAAGGTGGCGGATCACTTTTCGGTAAGATTCTTCTATTTTCATGCCTATAACCGAATCGATGGAACCGCACATGCCGATATCGGTAATATAGGCCGTCTTTTTCGGAAGTATCCTTTCATCGGACGTCTGAATATGAGTATGGGTGCCCCAGACAGCGCTGACCCTTCCATCGAAATACCAGCCGAAAGCCTGTTTTTCGCTTGTCGCTTCGGCATGAAAATCGACCAGGATGATCGAAATTCCTTCATTTTTCAGCCGTTCTACTTCCGATTCCACGGCCTGAAAAGGGCAGTCTATGGCTTCCATGAATATTCTGCCCATCGCATTGATAACGGCGGCCTTCAAACCGTTTATTTCATAAATAAAAGTGCCATGGCCGGGAGTTTTCGGGGGATAATTGATAGGGCGGAGGAGATTGGGAATGATGTCTATAAAATCGAAAACTTCCTTTTTCTGCCAGACATGGTTTCCGGTCGTTATAACGTCAACGCCGGTATCCAGAATCTGTTTAACCACCGCACTGGTAATGCCGAAACCATGGGCGGAATTCTCGCCGTTAAGTACGACAAGGTCCGGAGTCATTTTAATTTTCATCCTGTTGATGACATTTGCAAAGGCTTTCCTGCCGGCATCTCCTATGATATCTCCGAATGCGAGGACCCTGAAAATATTTTCAGATTTCATAATTTTTCACAGGATATATTACCTACCCGCTTTATTTAAGGGCATTCAGGTTATATTATTCTTTGTAAAAAAGCAAAATAAGAGGAAGATTTCTTACTTGTCATTTCGAGGAGTCCCGGCAGGACAACGAGTAATCTTTTTAGAGATACTTGATCAATGTTATCGTATTTCCGCGGCCTTCCTTATATTCATGGGTCATTTCATCCATGTAATTCTTCATCGTGTGGATTCCCAGTCCATGCGTTTTCATTTCAGCAAGGTGCTCGCCTATATCTACGGCCGGGAACCTGTTAGGATCGAAGGGCTTGCCCCTGTCTTTCACGGAAACCGATATGCCTTTATTTATTTCTTCGACCTCTATTTCAAGGTCCCTCTGCCCCTGGGGAATCTCAGGGTCTGCGGAATAAGAATATCTTATAATATTTGTGCAGAGCTCGTCGACCGCCATTTCTATTTCCATCCTGCCTATCTCGTTGAAGCCGATTTTTTCAGCGTATTCGTTTACAAAGGAACGGATCTTTCCCAGGTTCGACAGTTCACCCTGTATCTTTAGTACTAATTTACTCAGCATGCCGCTTTTATTTCAGCATAGATAAGGCCCCGGACACTGAATCTGCAATACTCAGGACCTTGGTAAATCCCATTGTTTCGAAAACATGCTTGATTTTATCGGACATTCCCGCTATTACGATGTTGCCCCCGGCGGATTTCGCCTCGTTAAAAGAGGCAATAAGCACTCCCAGTCCTGCCGTAGCTATATAATCGACCCCTTTCATGTCTATGACGATCTTATTGGATTTTCCAAGAAAGCTCTTCATCTGCTTGTCGAACTGGGGCGTCGAGTGGGCGTCAAGCGACCCTTTTATACCCATGATCCCGACTCCGCTGGACCCCTCCATTCTGAAATTAAACTCCGCTTCTGCCATAATTTCTCTCCTTTCTTATAAATTATGCTAATTCCTTTATATATTAACTTTGAACAAATAAATTTACTGAGGGATCACCGCAAAGGCGCCAAGGACGCAAAGGGCTGTCCTGAGGCAGCGAAGGAGACAGAGTACGCAAAGAATTATAATTGATTTACAATTCTTTTTATCCCGTCTTTCAATAAAATTGAATTAAAGTTTATCAATAAACCCAATTTTAATCCAGTTAATTTTAAATATGTTAATAATTGCGCTTCATGTATCAATTCGATTTGATTAACTGATTTTAATTCAATAATTACTTTTTTTTCAACTACTAAATCCAATCTATAAACACAGTCTAACAAAATTCCTTTATAATTTACTGGTAATGATTTTTGTCTTTCAAACTTTAAATTTAATTTATTTAATTCATAACATAAGCATTCTTCATAAGCTGATTCTAAAAGACCCGGCCCAATTCTTTTATGAACTTCAATCGCTGCCCCAATAATTTTATTGGATAATTCATCTTCAATTTTTTTCATTTTATTAATTACTTTGCATTTCTTTGCGTCCTTCGATATCTTTGCGACCTTTGCGACTTTGCGTTGAAAAAAATATTGTTTTACTATATGGTAATATCTACTTCAAGTATGAAGATCTGTTCCGGAATACTCCCCGGCAGCTCCCCGAGTTCTTCGGTGTAATACGCGCAGTTTATCGATAAAAGGGGGAAAACCAGGCCGACGCCCGCCGTCGGATAGCCTTTGTAAATACCGGCCCTTAGTTTTATGAAAGTGAGCAGACCGATCTCAGCACCCAGCCTTACCTTAAGAAAAAAATCCTGTGTAAAATCCTGGATATTGTCCAGGTCGAAATAGAAGGTAAGGTCCGAAACGAAATACTGCGGCAGTACCGACTTTATTTTGTAGCTTGAACCGATATCTAGTTCGGGGGCCCAGTAGGTCGGCTGGGTATCATTAGTGTTGTATATTTCCTGCTGGTTCGCGGCATACTCCCGCCACGAGAATTGGGTGCCGAACCAATCCCTTACCACCAGCCCGAGCGAGAGGTCTTCGCTTTTTAACAACAGTCCCGCATCTGAACCTATCGCCTGGCCCCATAAGAAGCCCTTATCGAAATTTATAAAACTTATTTCGGTATCGTAAGCTTCCAGGAGGCTCATTCGAGGGTTTGAATATTTTAAACGGTTTATGTATTTTACGGTCACACCGCCGTAAACGGTAGTAAATTCCCCCAGGAAAACAGGAACGGGTATTTTGAACCCTATGCCGGCGAGGCAGTTTAAGTCAAGATAACTCTGAAAATCGAAATAAGGAAGGCCCGGGTCCTGTTTTGCCGTGATCGAGGACTGCATATCGTCATAAAAAAGGAGTCCCACACCCTGCCAGAGAAAACCAAGGGCGAGCGGACCCTCCGCGCCAAGCTCCGCTTTCGCGTTAATCAGTGTCTTCCATTGGTCCGGAGTAAGCTGCGAATAATCACCGCCGTTCTTCTGCAGGGCATTATAAATGGTGTAATAATTATAGAGATCGTAGTTAGCGGAAACGCCGGCCCTGAAAAGGGAAACGAGGAGGTCGTCGTAAAGCGCAAACGCCGCGGGATTCATGAATAGCATGCCGTACTTATCGTAGCTTGTCAGTCCCGCCCCGCCTGTGGCTATGATATCGACGGGAGGGGGAGGTTTAAATTCAGTCGATTCTGCGTAGAAATAAACTCCTGATGCGGACAAAAAGATTATAAAGAGGATTAAAAGCCGTACCCTCAATTTCGCCCTCCCAATCAAAGCCCGAAATAATTTGTTATATACTTGCCCATATTAACCGCGGTTATGGACGGCATCAACACTCTAAGATCCTGCATGTTCGTCACACCGGAATTTTCCATATCGTTGGTAAAAACCGTAAAAGACTGGAGAGACAAATGAATGTAACCCGCACCTGAAAGACAGCTGTCGACATTCGCTTCGCTCGTAATAGTTAATGTTGTAACAGCAGTTAAGCCGGGAGGGACAAAAGCGCCGGTAATCTCAAAATAATTTGTTATATTCAGCGGGCTGATTTGAAGAACGTTGTTGGTCACATTCAGGTTTGAAAGCAATGACGCCAGACTATTGACAACCCCGCCTATACTGCTTGTCATCTGACTGAATTCCTGTTTTGCCTGGGATGACAATAAGGAATTTATAATATTGCTTGCCGCAATTGCGCTCTCGGCCTGATTATTGGTAAGGACAGATAATTTCTGGTTCAAAACCGACATAACGGGAACTACTTTTAAAGCATCTATAGGATTAGGCCCTGATAAATTCGTCAATGAAGTAATAAGGCTGATGGCGTTTGTCAGGACTGGATTTTGGGTTACATTGAAGCTGCTGTCTATCGATATAAAATCGTTCGTATCGTTCTGAACGTTGCCGTCGTTGTCTGTATCCACTGTGAAGAAAATTGAATATATCTCGTTAAAAAAATAGAAATTGAGATTGATGTTTACGTCCTTCGCGGGTATTACACCGTCGGCCTGGTTGTTTATAATCCTGTAGAGGTGGTTATGAATATAGGAAGAGGAATCGTAGAGCTTGTTCTGCAGGCCTCCTATGGAATAACTCGATGAAATGATCAAAGTGACCAGATTCGTGAGCGGTATCCTCTCGTATAGATAGCATGTGCAGGAGCCCTCGATCGCCCTTGAATTATTGGGAGCGAGGGCCATCGCCTTCGAATAGCAATTATAGGCGTTGGTGTAATCCAGGTTGTTTAGATAATAATCGCCCATTGCGACTAAGGTATTTACATCGTAAACGTTGGTGGAATTCGAAGGGTTGAATACCGAGAACAGGTTGAAACTGCAGGAATTAAAAAAAGCCGCCAGAAATATTATAAAGATAAAAAGATATAAGCCTTTCATGTATCCTCTTTATACTTCTTTTCGGCTATACTGATTTTTAAATTCACAAATTTTATATATATAATTCAACAAATTTAACGGTTTGTCAAATTAATCAAATCAGTATGCATTACTTAATAAGCGGTTATTAAAAAATATAATTATTAAATGTATTTGTAAAATTCAGGGTATTTTTTTGGAAAAATAGTAGGTTTATTTTTACTACTATTATCAAAATTTAAGCTAAAACTATTGACAGAAATAAAAAAAAAAGAGATAATACAAATGTTTAATTTACAATGTTATCTTTTTTTTAATAATTGGAAGAGGGGATCCGATGAGGCTGGATGAGGATTTAAACCGTTATAAAGGAAAAAAGATCGGTGTACTCATGGGCGGTCTTTCATCCGAAAGGGAAATCTCTCTTTGTTCGGGTGAAAATGTTTACAATTCCCTTCTGAATTTAGGTCTGAACGCGGTCAAAATTGACGCAGGCAGGGATCTTATCAGGGACCTTTCAGACACCCGCATCGATATCGTTTTCAATATTCTCCATGGTAAATACGGCGAAGACGGCATAGTCCAGGGCATCCTTGAATATCTTGATATTCCCTATACCGGATCAGGCATACTCGGAAGCGCAATCGGCATCGATAAGATCATGTCAAAAAAAATATTTATTCAAAACGGCATACCTGTACCACCTCATGTTTGCATAGATATTGCAGATCCCTTGAAAACCCTGGAAGCTATTGCGTCGGAGATCGGATTCCCGTTCGTTCTGAAGCCGAATTGCGAGGGATCCAGTATCGGCGTGTCCCTGATAAAGGACGATTCTGATTACAGGAGTAAAATCGCCGGCCATATTGACGAATATCCATGTTCTTATGCGGAAAGATATATTGCCGGCAAGGAGATAACGATAGGCATAGCGGGGAACAGAAATAATATCATGACCCTTCCTATATTAAGCCTTAAACCGGCGAACGAATTTTATGATTTTGAGGCGAAATATACCAAGGGTCTCACTGAATTCGAACTCCCCGCAAAGATGACTTTAGAAAAAGAAAAAACGATTTTAAAATTCGCTGAAACGGCTTTCAGGGAAATGAAACTTTCAGGAGTTGTCCGTTTTGACGCGATAATCGACGATAATGAAAATCCCTATTTTTTGGAAGTGAATACAATCCCGGGAATGACTGAAACCAGCGATATTCCGGCAATGGCCAGGGCAGCCGGATGCTATGACGAACTGCTGATAACGATTCTCGACAGTTCGATAAAATAGGAATAACAATGGGAAAGGCGTTGTCTTCATTTATCATATTCGTGTTCTTTACGGCTTTTCTTGGCGGTCTTCATTACGGAATGTACTATCTGCTTTCCAGGCAGGGAAGGTTGAACCTGTCCGAAATACGTATCGAAGGCAATAATCTTCTATCCGAAAGGGCGGTCATCGAAGCCTCCGCCCTCCTTCCCGGCAGAAGCATTTTCGGCCTTGATCTAAGGCAGGTCGAAGACAACCTGAAGAAAAATTACCTTGTCGAGGGTGCAATAGTGGAACTTTTACCGCCGGATAAAGTTCTTATCAGGGTAAGCGAGAGAGCTCCGGCCGCGGTAATAGCCGACAGCACTAAAAAAGGCTTCATATGTGATGGAAACGGCCATATTCTTGCTAATGGCTACTTGCCCGAGCTTCCGGTGATCCTGCTCGATTATGCCATTTCCGATGAAAAGACAATCAGCGACGGTTACATTCTCGCTCTTCTTGATAATCTATCCGGGTTCGAAAGGAAAAATGAAATTGGAAGGATAATTGTGAAAAAAAACGAGGGGACTTCGATCATTATTAAAATCCTCGCCGGTACGGTTTTCTTTACGGGAAAGAGCATTCCCGACAGGGATTTATACAATAAGATCCTCAGTACCGCTGAAAAAATCAAGGCTAAAGGCCTGAAAATAAAGTATATCGATATTAATAAGGACAGCGCTATCGGTTACGAATGATATCGGTTCCTTGGGAGGCTGCTTTGGAAACCCGCACTGTTGTCGGTCTGGATATCGGCACAACAAAAGTCTGCACCGTGATCGCCAAGATCGGTGAAACCAACGACCTTGAAATAATGGGGGTCGGCATCGCGCCTTCAAAGGGTTTGAGAAAGGGCGTGGTCATTAATATAGACAGTACGGCAGCGTCCATCGCGGCTTCAGTAGAAAAAGCGGAAATCCAGGCCGGCTACGAGGTAAAAGGAGTTTATATAGGGATATCGGGCGGCCATGTCGAAGGCATCAACAGCAAGGGAGTCATCGCCGTATCGGATAAGAATAAGGAGATAACCGAGGCCGATGTAAGAAGGGTCATTGACGCCGCGACTGCCATTGTCATACCCGTCGACAGGGAAGTGGTCCATATAATCCCCCAGGAATTTATAGTCGACGACCAGGACGGCATCAAAGACCCTGTAGGAATGTCCGGGATACGCCTGGAAGCAATGGTAAATATCATAACAGCCGCAGCGACTTCGGTGAATAATATAGTTAAAAGCGTCAATAAGGCCGGTTTTGACGCGCTCGATATAGTTCTGGAACCGCTTGCTTCGGCGCAGGCTATCCTTACCGAAGAGGAAAAAGAATTGGGAGTCGTCCTTATAGATATCGGCGGAGGAACCTCCGATTATGTTATATATGAGGAGGGCAGTTCGAGGCAGACAGGCATACTCTCGATAGGCGGAAATCATATAACTAACGATATAGCCTTCGGCTTGAAAACCCCGATAGTTTCAGCGGAAGAAATTAAAAAAAGATACGGCGCTTCCATCGCCGAATATATAGACGACAATGAGGAGATCGAAGTGCCCGGCCTGGGCGGCAGAATGCCGGCTGTGGAAAAAAGGCGAAAATTAGTGGAAATAATCGAGCCAAGGATCGAAGAGATCCTTTCGCTTGTCAACCAGGAAATAATAAAAACAAGAAAAAAGGATTATCTGGCCGCAGGTGTTGTCCTCACAGGCGGCGTCGCTATGACTCCTTTTATAGTCGAACTCGCGGGGGAGGTTTTCAACCTTCCAGTAAGGATCGGCAGGCCTCTTGGCATCAAGGGCCTTAAGGATATCGTAGACAGCCCGGTTTATTCCACCGCTGTCGGCCTGGCCCTTTACGCCCAGGATAATTTGCCGAAACTAGGTCCCACAAATTCCAGGGATGACGATAAGAACTTCAAATCCATTATAGAAAGGATAAGGGAATGGTTTAACGAGTTTTTTTAGGGCGCTTCTAATATAACCTACGGGCTCCTTCGGCACTCTTACGAGCACAGGCCCTACGGATATTAGAATTGTCCCTTAATCAATATAAATCGGAAAAGGGAGGGAACCATGGCATATGAGAGATACGAGCAGGAAAGGTACCAGGAGGCAGCACCAGCATACGAGGGGGAAGAATCGCTTACCAGGATAAAGGTTATAGGCATCGGCGGCGCGGGCTGCAATGCGATCAACAGAATGATCGAGGACGGAATCAGCAACGTCGAATTTGTCGCGGTAAATACCGACGCCCAGGTTTTAAAGAATTCGCTCGCCAAAAATACCCTTCAGATAGGGGCGCGTTCAACGAAGGGTCTTGGCGCGGGGGCGAAGCCCGAAGTCGGTGAAAAGGCCGCACAGGAGGATATTGAAGAAATAAGGGCCCTGCTTGATAAAACTAACATGGTCTTTATTACGGCGGGAATGGGCGGAGGAACCGGAACCGGCGCAGCTCCGATATTCGCAAAAGTGGCTAAGGACATAGGAGCCCTGACGGTAGCGGTAGTCACTATACCGTTCGATTTCGAAGGAAAAAGAAGGATAGATACTGCATACCATGGAATCGCAAGGCTTAAGGAACATGTCGATACGATGCTTGTTATCTCAAATTCACGTATTTTTAAGGTCATCGAAAGAAAAGCGGGCGTAAAACAGGCCTTTAATAAGATCGACGACGTGTTAAAGCAGGCAGTCCAGGGGATCTCGAGCATAATCACCGAGGTCGGAATCATCAATGTGGATTTCGCGGATGTTAAAACTGTCCTTTCAAGCCGCGGAGAAGCAATAATGGGAATTGGAATAGGCCAGGGCGACGACAGGGCGATAAATGCGGCGCGGGGCGCTCTTGAAAATCCTCTTATCGAGAATTCATCATTTAAAAACGCCGGAGCGATGCTGGTAAATATCATCGGGGGGCCGGATTTCGGTATGGTCGAATACGACGAGGCCGCTAAAACCATAGCGGAATATTGCAGGCCCGACGCGGAAATCATCGTCGGCCTTAATGTGGACGAGAGCCTCAAAGATAAAGTCAGGATAATAATAATCGCGACGGATTTTACATCCAGCCAGACCCGTGAGAATGAAAAGGAAATAATACCCGCTGAAAATATTTTCGAGGAAAGGAAGGTGGTTTCATTATCGGAGCTGCGCCATGAACGTGGTAAAATCAGGAGCCCGCAGAACACAGGGTCGATCCACAAGGTAGTTTCCCCGATATCGGACGATTACGAAACACCCGCTTTTTTAAGAAAAAGGAAAATGGGTTAAGGGCAGTTGTAATAACTTAAGAATATCACCCTATATTCCAACAAGAGCAGTGTATTTTCTAATATTTGCCCTATGGGCGCTTCCTATCTGAAGGTTTTTAGATGCGCCCTTAAACTGACGCCTTACGGATCCTTTCACGGAATTTAATTGCGCTGATGCCTGAAAACGCTATCGCGATAGCGTCGGAAATATCGTCAGGTCCCGGTATTCCCGCTATTGAAAAGATCATTTCAACGGATTTTCTTATCTGCGCTTTATCCGAGCGGCCGTAGCCGGTCACGGCCATTTTGACCTGAAGCGGGGTGAATTCATAAAGAGGCAGGCAGTGCCTGGCCGAGAGGAGTATTATAATTCCCCTCAATTCGCTTATTTCAAGGGCTGTTTTTACATTTTTTGCGAAAATAATTTTTTCCATGGCAATGAATTCGGGTTTTCGTTCGCAAATAAGTTTTTCAAGATCCTCGTAGATTTGAAGGAACCTGACAGGTTTTTCAAGCCTTCTATCAGTTGATATTAGGCCGTATGATATTAAATTTAAATTGTCGTCAATCGATTCGATAAATCCATACCCCAACCTGTCATATCCGGGGTCAATACCAAGCACGATCATTTAACCGCCTTTTTTCTACAGCAGGCAGTTTTCAAAACCAGCCATTCGGCTATATCTTTTTTACTTCCTTCCATACACTCGCCGCCTTCAGATTCCCCTGAAAAGAGTTCGACCCTGTTTTCATCTCTTCCCATAGGCGAAGTATTATTTTGTATGTCTATCATATTCAAAGCGATAAAGTCAAGGTTCTTATCCCTTAATTTTTTTAATGCGTTAACTGCACCGTTATCGGATTCCAGGGCGAAACCTACGGTCAGCTTACCGTTACCAATGCCTGAAACGGATATTTCCTTTAAAATATCAGGCGTTTTTATCAGTTTGATCTCCCGGGCATTTTCTTTTTTTATTTTATCCTCGCTGTATGAATCGGGTTTAAAATCAGCCGGAGCCCCTGCCATATAGAGACCGTCGAATTGAGGCAGGTTTAACCTGACAGCTTCAAGCATTTCCTCTGCGGAATAGGCCTTGACAGACGGTATCCATGAAGGCAGCGGAATTGAAATATTGGAATAAATAAGCAGGACTTCCGCACCTTTCCTGAAAAGGGATTTTGCAATCTCTATCCCCATTTTGCCGGATGAAAAATTGGAAATGTACCTTACAGGATCGATCTTTTCAATCGTACCTCCTGCAGTCACAAGAAACCTCATGCCTTTAAGAGGTTCGTCGACATCCCTGCTGATTAACGCAAAGATTTTATCTTCAGGAGGGAGCCTTCCTCTGCCGGTTGTCCCGCAGGCAAGATCCCCGTTGTCAGGCATGACGACAATATAACCAAGGCTTGATAATTTTTGAAGATTTTCATAGCTGGCCCTGTTATCGAACATCCTTGTGTTCATCGCCGGAAACAGTATTTTCCTTTTATTAAACGCCAGCATCGAAGTTGTCAAAAGACTGTCGGCAAAACCTGCAGCGATTTTAGCAAGAATATCGGCGGAGGCGGGAACAACGGCGAAAACATCAGCCCAATCCGAGAGCCTGATATGTGCAAGGGGTTCGCGCATATCGAAATCTTTTACAAATACCTCTTCCCCTGAAATAGCCTTAAAAAGTAACGGATTAACGAGTTTAGCCGCATTCCTCGTCATTATTACCCTGACAATATGTCCATCCCTCCTGAGCAGCCTGATAACTGTCGGAATTTTATAAATAGATATGCCGGCGCTTATGCCGAGAAGGATTTTCATGGCTACTTCCTGCTTTGTACTTTTATCCACTTCAGCAGAATATAATAACTGTTGTCTTTTACTACGATGCTGTATATGTTCCCGTCGTTGTCCACATAAAAACCGAAATTTGCTGTATTATCGGATAATACAGGCGCATAATATATCTCTTCATTTTTTTTAGGCGAATTAATGTCGATAAACCTGAACCGGATGCCATGATATTTTTCAATATAGGAATAAAGGACAAGAATATCGTCCCTGGTCACCTTTAGAAACTGGTCCATATATCTTTTACTCTGAAATATATTTTTCGTAATAGCGTTCTGTAAAATGCTGTAAACATCAAGGGAATGATATGTATTCTCAGGCATACCTGTATTCGACACGCCGTTTTGAATGCCGTAGTAATCCGTATAAATTATCAGGCGTTCGTCATTTTTCAAATTATAGATATCGCCCACCTGTCCCACATAAATGTTTTTACCCCTGACATTGGTCGATGATATATATCTCGTACTGAATTCAAAAGAAAGCTCCCCGGAGGGAGAAAAGCGCTTCACAAGCCATACGGTATCGTCACCGTCATATTGCTTATAAAAAGCATAGAGATTATCGAACAGGTCCGTGTCGATCCTCTCCGGATAAGTCATAGGTTCCGAATGTATGCCGTTGTTTCCAATCGCATAAATAAATTTACCGTCTGTCGAGAATTTGTATATATAGTAATTGCTGCTCCCCTTGACCGCATTGGTATCAATAAAATTCGGATCGCCCGCTGTGTTAGTATCAAATTTGCTTTCAATATTGGATTGAGAAGCCAGCACGTATATTTCTCCGTATTTATTCAGGATTACCTGGAATGGAATATTGAAACTGTACCCTTCGCCCGAAGCGGGGATTGAAGATATTTTAGCTTTTTCCCCTCCCCCTTTCATAGAAAATATGGATATTCTTTTATTGTATACGTCAGCCAGGTAAAGTTTGTCCCTGAAAATATCGAATTGCTTGGGAATATCTATATAATCCCCGATGAAAACTTCCGAAGAATTTGTATAATAGTTGGTCAGCAGGGGTATATTACTGCCGATTTCATCAAACCCCGAGCCCAGGGGCGCGTAAAAAACTATCTCATACTGCATGAAATTGGGCCTGTCGGTGCATGACGATAAGGCTATGGCTAACACTGCAAGGCAGATTAAAATATTAAAGTGTTTTTTCATTACTTGACCTTTTGATAATATGATGCGGCTAAACCATTAAGAATTTCCACTCCTTTTTTTAAAACTTCGTCTTTTGTCGCGAAGCACAGGCGGAAATTTGTGTTGACTTCTGAAAATACGTTGCCCGGGATTATAAGGACTTTGTTCTTTATCGCAAGTTCGACAAAATCCGTTACATTTCCGCCCTTTAACTCCGGGAACATATAAAAAGCCCCTGAAGGTTTGACGATATTGAAGCTGTCTTTCAGGCCGTTGTAAATAATGTCGCGTTTTTTTGCATAGCCCTCGCGAAATTCGGACATATCAATGTCGAGAGCGGCGACCGCAGCGTATTGAAAAGGCGCTGGAGCGCAAACAAAGGAATATTGCTGAATTTTTATCATCTGGGCTATTAAATCGCTGTTGCCTACAGCATAGCCCAGCCTCCATCCAGTCATTGCATAGGTTTTTGAAAACCCTCCAAGAATGAGTATGTTATCATAATGCTGCGCCGGGCTTATAAACGCATTGTCGTAAACAAAGCCGTCATATATTTCATCTGTGATCAAAAGCAGGTTTTTTTCCCTGGCAACCTTAATGACGGTTTCGAGGTCTTTATTATCGTATACATAACCCGTGGGATTGGAAGGACTGTTAATAATGATCGCTTTGGCAGCAGGGCTTATCGCGTCTCTTAAAGTTTTCTCGTTTATCCTGAAATCCGGATAGGTGCTGACGATTACAGGTTTAGCGTCTAGCAGCCTTGCCAGGTGTTTATACATGGCAAAGTATGGATCGAAAAATACGATTTCATCGCCCGGATCAAGAATTGACATAAGCGCAAGCAGTAAACCGCCCGATGTACCGGAAGTGATGATCACCTCGTTTGAAGAAAATTTCCTGTTCCTGGTTTTTTCAATATAGGCAAGGACCTTTTCCCTTAATTCCCCGATGCCCTGGGTCAGCGTATACCTGTTAAATCCTTTCCTTATAGCGTCGATAGCGACTTCCTTCAAGACGTCAGGGACATCAAAATCAGGCTGGCCGATACTGAAATCGATGGGATTTTCTATCATCGATGCCAGTTCAAAAACCTTCCTGATCCCTGAAGAATCAACCCGTTTGGCTCTTTCTGAAATCATATCCGCTCCCAGATTTTCATTTTTTAATTTATTATTCTATTTCATTTTCCAAATAAAATCAATTTACAGAACTGCGGGGTAAAATTTCACAGGAAGGAACACAGAGTAACAGAGAGGTTGTCATTTCGAGGAGCCCGGCAGGGCGACGAGAAATCTTCCCAAAACGCTCCTCGAAATGACATCTTTACATATGGTTTCTTGGAATTATTCCTTGATTTATCTCTGTTTTCAAAATAAAATAAGATTATGCTGAAAATGATTTTCGATTACTTCATTACATTGCTCGTTATTATCGATCCGTCTGTGTCTCTTGTAATCCTGCTCGCTCTCCTTCCGCAATCGACAGATAAAAACACAGCAAGGATAGCATTAAAATCATCCCTTGCAGTCCTCATAGGATGTTCCGTCTGCATTCTTCTCGGCACCCTGGTTCTTCAGATTTTCGGGGTCAATTTCTCGTCGTTCAAGGTCATAGGGGGTATTATTCTGCTGCTGCTTGCTATTCAGATGGTGCAGGCGAAGATCAGTACAACCCGCTATACTGAAAAAGATATTACCGAGCGCCGTCAAAAAGCCGACATATCCGTTATACCCCTTGCGATCCCGGGAACACTCGGCCCCGGCACGATTACCACCCTGTTTATTTACCGCAGCCAGGCGGATTGGGAAGGCATTATCGCGCTTTTCATAGCGGTATTTATAAATTGCATGATTTTATATTTTGTAATTTCTTACGCAAAAAAAATTGAGAATTTTCTTGGAAAAACTATTATCAATATGATCACCCGGTTCATGGGATTGATGGTCGGCGCTATCGGAGTCCAATTCATAATCTCGGGTTCAAAGGAATTGTGGCTGAAATAGTCGGCAGTCTACGCTGATGACTGCTGACTTTCGACTGTTGATTCTGTGCCTGACTCTAATTTTCTTGATTTTTTAATATGGTTTTATTATAATATTTAATCATAAAGGGCGGTTCCTGCTAAGTTTATTCCGATCGCCCTAGTCTTTCCCCTGTAGCTCAGTTGGCAGAGCAGGTGACTGTTAATCACCGGGCCGTAGGTTCGAGCCCTACCGGGGGAGATGAGGCCCCGCTCCTTAATCAGGGCAGGGCCTTTTTTTTATCCCGCTTCAATTCAATTTTCATGGATTCCGGGGCCGATAATTTTATTTGAATCTCTCTCCCTCTTAGGAGGTTTTTTTGGTATATCTGAGATCGACATTGAGGTATTTCCTTACATTCCTGAGAATTACGTTTTTATTGTGCGTTTTGCTGCTGATCTGCTTGTTTTCAGGAGCTATTTCCCTCAAATCTCAGGGCGATCCTGCATTTTTTATCGATTCGCTGAAAAATTACGGTATAATCATTATCAGGATAATGCCTTTTATAATAATTCTGTCAAGCCTCATTTTTTTTTCAAATATTTCAAAGACCGCCGCCAAGCCATTCCTTATAACTATGATACCCTTCCTGACAATTTTCAACACTTTAATCCTCTGCCTGTCTTTTTTTATCAGCGCCGATTTCAGGGAATTCGATGGACAGGCTCGCACCTATTATTACCCGGAACTGGCTCCTGATGCGGTCAATAATTTGGGGGAATATAAAATTGTTATGAAAGGGGGCGGAAATAAAGGGGTGTTATTCTATAATAATGCCTACCTTTTTAAAAATTTTAAATTAGTAAACGGCAACATCTCCCTGGATACCGGAACTGCGATTTTAGATTCTTCGTTAACGCCTTCTTATACTCATTACAGTTTTCCTTCCGGATTGGAGGCAATCGGACTTGAGAAAACCGGAATTTCAGATTATGTAATAAAAAATTTTCTTGATGCTTCAAGGAACCTTCCTGTTATTTTTTCAGGATTAAGCACAGGAAGCAGTATTGCCGCCCTGATAATATCGTTTTTATTCATGAACCTGGGGTTTTTCGCCATGGCCTGTTCATTCGCCGTCTTTTTTAATGATAAACAAACAATTCTTCTTTCATGGTCGGTCATTGTATTGTTATCGGCTGTATTATTTTTAATCCTGCCCCAATATTTCATTCTCATATCGATAATTAAATCCGGGATAAGAAACGCCCAATTTAAATTGATTCTTCCCAGCATTTTCGTAGGCCTGCCCGGCGGTCTTATCGGTTATATCCTGATAGGGCTAAAAATGCCGGGACCAGGCAGGAAGGCCGCCTGATGAAAAAATTAAGGAGTTTTATAGGACTTTTTTTTGTACTGGCGATTTTTGTTATAATATTCTCATTTATCTACTATTTCCTTATTGAAAAAATACAATCCGTATGGCTTGTGTTTTATATATCGAAGTCGGTTTTATTTTATCTGCCAGTCTTATCATCCCTGTCCATTTTGTGGCCGTTAGTATTCAGGGATATTTCGGAAGGTTCTTACAGGGGAAAAAGTTCCAGTTTAAATTATAAAGTTACTGTTTTCATATTCCTCGTTATTTGTTCGGCTTTTCTGTACCAGGAAGCCGCTGTGCCGGCTATTTACAATTCGATAAGTTTTAGCAAAATAATGAAATCAAAAGGAATTACCCCGCAGAAAGCTGTTAAATTTTCAGAAGGGGATAAATTCAGCATGACCGAATTCAATAATCTTGGAGCGTTGAGAATGAGGTCGAACATAGCTTTTTCCGCCGGGACATCCTATATTTATTTTGGAAAAATGTACGATGGAAACGGGCCTTATTTTATCGAAGGATTTCGCTTCATAAATTATAAACCCTCCAATGAACCGGATTATATAATTACTTCCGAATATGCTAAAATTATAGACGATCTGATTTATGTTGTCAGCCCCTACTATTTCGAATATTCAGGCCAGGCTGTTAAAAATGTAAAAAGAATTGAAGGGGTCAAGACCATTGTCCTTCCATACAGGCCGGCAGGAATATTTGCCCTTTCATCGGAAAATATACCGGAGACCGTGAGTTTGATTGATGTTTTGTTTTATAACGATTACTCTTTCAATGCCGGTATCAATTTCCGATCTCTCGGCAATATAATTTTCAACAGGATCGGGTATTATATAATACTTGTCCTTATGCTGATAATCTCTTCGACTTTCGGTTCCGCTTTTAAAAACATGAGAATGCTGAAAGGGGAATACCTAAAGACCGCCGCGTTTTATTTAATATCGTTTTTTTTCGTATCGCTCTGCTACGATACGCTCGCCGAGGCTTTTGCCATGATATACAGCCTTCTTATTTAATTATGGAAAAGGATAGCCTGATATGCATACTTTATTGATCACATTGATACTCTCGTCAAATGTAATGAACATTGAAATCGCATCTACAAGGGCGCAGAAAGAAACAGGGCTT
The DNA here is from genome assembly GCA_963768055.1 of uncultured Spirochaetota bacterium. GTDB lineage: Bacteria > Spirochaetota > Brevinematia > Brevinematales > JAOACQ01 > CAVYGN01. The sequence continues at coordinate 1,547,104 of CAVYGN010000001.1, forward strand.
ATGAACAGAAGGTCCTGGAACGGAACGGACGGTATGCTCTTTATAAATAAAAATCCGATGTTCGCATCTTATTGGATGAAAAATACATATCTCAATCTGACAATGTATTTCATGGACACAGATCTTAACATACTTGAGGTTTACAATCCTGTGCCGCAGTCTACTGAAATAATAAGCTCGGCTTCAGATAAAATACAGTATGTACTTGAACTTAACCCTCTTCTTACGAACATCCTGAGGGATTCTTACGCTGTCTTCCGGAAAAAGCTGAAAGAAAAACTGACAGACTTAAAAAGTGTAATAAATCCGGAAGACTGAGACCCTATCTTGTAAAGTAAAGATTTACTTTCTTTGTCGTATCCGCTATCTTCATTTTCCCCTTGGTGTCTACATACCCGGAGTAAAAAGAGGTGGTAAGATAATACTTGTTCCCGACATCGCCGGCTATATGTTTGTCCTTGTTGATGATCAGGTAAACGTCCGAATCCGCTTTTTTACCTGAACTCGTTACACCGCAAAAATCTTCATTGTTGGTCGTTAAATCCACCGTCTCGGTCACTTCCCCGTTTACTTCCTTTTCGTAGATGAAATCCTTCGATACCGGATAGTAAGTATAATATTCCACCATGTCCGAATACTCGAATTTTACGGCATACCAGACTTTAACATCGTAAGTAATCGAATTATCGAGAAGTATGTCGACCCTCAGGTAATCCTTGTCGAAACACGATATCGCCCCCTTTATATCGACCTCCGGGGCGTTATCAACTTTGACCTCGGTAGCAAGCTCATCGTCGGGAGAAATAACCCAGTCGCTGGCTGTATATGGATCGTTCACATCCGATACTTCATCAGCGTTCTTTGACGGAAGACCCCTCGGCATAACAAAAGCGGGTATAAAAAATAGAACCGCAGCGACAACTAAAATTAACCTCATACTCTTTCCCATACAGCACCTCCTATAAATCGGCAATCATTTAAAAAATATGCCGCTCCTTAACTCAATATATAGTAAATAATATCATATAACATAATTTAAGCAAGGATTTTTTTTTAATCAATAGAATTTAAAAATAATTTATAAAGGGCGGTTCCAAAAACTAACTTTGTTAGTAATAAAAGATGTTCTAATCATAATGAAACCGCCCAATGGGTACTACCTTGCCCGATGAAAAGGCTATGTCCTGTAAGGAGGTTTTTTAGAAGTGCCCTAAATTTACAAAATGCAGAGGCGGGAATTGCGATTTTCGAAATAAATGCGAATCATTCCTGCTGGAATAGATCTATTTCCTCGAGAAGAGCTGCAAGTATGCCGGCTTTGGATATTTTCCTCACCAGGGTGCCTTTTTTAAAAAGTACAGCGCCCTTCGTCCCGACGGCGATTCCGATGTCGGCTTCGGCGGCTTCACCGGGCCCGTTGACGGTGCACCCCATTACGGCGACTTTCATGTATTTTTTTAAGCCCTTTGTTTTTTTTGCCAGGTCGTTAACGACTTCCTCCACATCGAATTCATGCCTGGCGCAAACAGGGCAGGATATGATTTCTATTCCTTCACTCCGGAGACCCAGGACCCTGAGCAGAGTTTTTGCCACCTCGACCTCTTTTACCGGATCGCCTGTGATAGAGATCCGGATAGTATCGCCTATTCCGTCCAGAAGCAGCGCTCCGATCCCGGCCGAACTCTTTATTAGCGCCTGTTCGTATCCCCCCGCTTCCGTCACTCCAAGATGAAGGGGATAATCCTTCCTGTCGGAAAAAATCCGGTAAGCTTCTACCATTACCCTGACATTCGACGATTTGAGAGAAACTTTGATATCCTTAAAACCCGTTTCTTCAAGCAGGCCGATATGTCCCATTGCTGAATCGACCAGAGCTTCGGCCGTCGGATGCTGATATTTTTTCCTGTCTATCGAACCCCCGTTAACGCCGATCCTGATGGGAATGTTTTTATTCATGCAGGCCCTTACAACCTCTTTTACTTCATCGCTGTTACGGAGGTTTCCCGGATTGATCCTCAGGGCATCCGCCCCGGATTCTATTGAGTTTAAAGCCAGCCTGTAGTCAAAATGAATATCTGCTACGAGAGGAATATCTACGAATTTTTTTATCTCTTTGATAGATTCGGCGGATTTACTGTCCGGAATTCCGAGCCTGACTATATCGCACCCGGCTCTTATAAGCCTTTTAATTTCCCTTACGGTGGAACGAACATCATCCGTACGCGCTGTCGTCATGGATTGTACCGATATCGGCGACAGTCCGCCCACTTTTACATTCCCGATCGTTACCTGCTTTGTAATTTTCCTGCGGGGCTTATTCATATTTCATGGCTTCGGAAAGCTTGAAACGTCCTTCATACAGGGCCTTGCCGATTATTACACCTTTTAAGCCCATGGGTTCATATTCTTTGAGTTTTTTTATATCCTCAAGGGTCGATACGCCCCCTGAAATAATTATAGGAATATCGGTAACTGTAAGCATTGTCTCGACCGCATCGTAATTCGGGCCTTCCAGCGTACCGTCGCGCATTATATCTGTGTAAATGACTTCTTCGACGCCGTATTCTTCAAGTTCTTTAATAATATCCACAGCCCTTTTATCTGTCGTTTCCTTCCATCCGTTTTTAACAACAAAGCCGTCGGCCGCGTCTATCGCTATTATTACTCCATGCGGATCGTTTTTGCAAAGGTTCTTGATGAACTTTTTATTATCGATGGCGGCTGTTCCTATTATTATCTTGTGAACTCCCCTGTTCTTCAGGGCTCTGATTATGCGGTTGTCCCTTATGCCGCCTCCAACCTCGATCTCGATTTTAACTTCTTCTACAATCCTCTGGATTATATCCAGATTTTTCGTTTTGCCTTCGAAAGCCCCGTCCAGATCGACTATATGAAGCCTTCTTGCCCCTTCCCTTTCCCAGTATTTTGCCTGGAAGACCGGTTCATTCGAATATACCGTTTCAAACTCCGGATTGCCGCGGACCAGCCTCACGCATTTTCTGTTTTTTATATCTATCGCCGGAATAATTAACATAAATTTCTCCTTTTTTAATCATTAAAAATAAAAAATTATAACTTATCGAACCTTTCCAGCAGTCTTAAACCGTTCCTGTGACTTTTCTCAGGATGGTATTGGACGGCGAAAATATTTTCATTAACGATAGAAGACGCGTAAACGATTTCATATTCGGTTGTAGTAACGATTATATCCTTGTTATATGGAACCGGAAAGTAAGAGTGATCAAAATAAAAATAAGCATTATTTTCCAAAACGTCAAAAATACCCTCGTTTTTTACAAGTGAAACCTGGTTCCAGCCTATATGGGGGACAGGAAGGGATATGTCAAGCCGGACAATTTCACCCTTAAGCACTCCAAGCCCGTTAAAAACGCCGTTTTCATAGCTTTTTTCAAAGAGAAGATGCATGCCCAGGCAAATCCCCAAAAAAGGCTTTCCGGATTTTATAGAACTCTTAATAGGATCGACAAGCGAGAACTTTTCAAGATTCTTGATTGCGTCCTCGAAAGCCCCTACGCCCGGAAGCACAAGTTTATCCGCATTCCTGACATCCTCGGGCTTTGAACTGATTCTGATGTCCGAAAAGCCGACCCTTGAGAAAGCATTGTATACGCTTGCAAGGTTTCCCATTCCGTAATCTATTATAACTGTCATTTTCTTTTCAAACCTTCTCAATATATTCCTTTGTCGAAGGTATGGAATTTTTTGCCTTCTCGTCAATTTCGACCGCCATCCGGAGAGCCCTTGCGAACGCCTTGCATGAAGCTTCCATAATGTGGTGCAGATTGTCCCCTGTTTTGACGGTTAAATGAAGCGTATAACCCATCGAACAAAACCCTTTAAAAAAAACATCACCCAGTTCAAAATTAAAATTGCCGATATCGCCTGCGAAATTAGACAGGTTTGTCCTGCAGAACGAGCGTCCGCTGACATCCAATACGGCTTCGACAAGAGCTTCATCAAGGGGGACAACGGCATAGCCGAAACGCTTTATCCCGGCCTTGTCCGCGAGTATTTCGCCAAGGCCCTTGCCGAGCAGGATCCCTGTATCTTCAACAAGGTGATGATAATCGACATGGATGTCGCCGCTTGCATCGATTCTCAAATCCGTCAGGCTGTGTTTTGAAATTGTTTCCAGCATGTGATTAAAAAAACCTATGCCGGTGTTGATCTCGAAAACCCCCGATCCGTCTATATTGATTTTTAAGTCAATGTGGGTTTCTCTGGTTTTCCTTGAAAATTCTCCAAGCCTTGCCACATTAAACCTCCCCCATAAATTATTAATATGATAATATATTAACTTATCTTTTTATTCTGTCAATAGTTGTTTTTTCAAAACCGGCGGCCCCAAAAGGTTTTTGAAGGAATACCAGGGCCAGGAGCGCCAGGTCTGCCGTCATCACCGCTCCGCCCATTACCCATAAAAAAACATTCAGGGAAAAATAGCTCAAGGTTAAATAATATAATCCCGCAAGCAGCGCTAAAATAAGCCAAACAGCCGCACTGATAAGCTTAATATTCCTTGCAATAGAATAATTTAATATATTCAGCATTATTCCCAGGGGAAGGCTTGCTATAATATAAACAGGCAGAATTTCTGCTGCGGGAAGATACTTTTCGCCGGATAAGAACATTACAATCCATTTCCCGAAGATCACCGTAAAAAAAGACGCCAGGGAAAACGACAGCACAGTCAGCAATATTCCCGCCCAAAAATGCCCTTTCCTGTTCTTAAGCGAATATGAAAAAACTACATTCGAGAAAAACAGGGAAAGCGTAATAAGGTTCTTGCCGAACTGGGCGCAAAGGGAAAGATAACCGCTCTCTACCCCTCCTATACAATATTTAACAATAATCAGGTCAAGCGCGTATATCAGTCCGAACGGAACTAGAACGAGACATGTATTCAGATAGGTACCTAGAAGGCCCCAATTGATTTTTAACTCCCTTTTTTCAAATATAACCCGGACAAAAGGCCCCAAAAGCAGAAAAATCGCGGCAGCGCTTCCAACGATAGAAGCCCCAAGCGCTCCCATTACTTTCCACCCGGCTATGATCAAAAAAAACGCCGCTGCGGCCCTTATTACCATCTCCATGCCGGTATTGAAGCTTAATTTAAGGAATTCCATCCGCCCCTGGTAAATACCCCTGTAACCGGCGATGACGAGCGATAAGGCGGCTATCCCCGCACCCGCTATAGTGTATGCAGGGTCATTAAGGCGGTAAACCAGTTTAAAAAAAGGGTATAAGGCAAGGATAATGCAGAAGATAATAAACCCGGAAAGCCAGAAATCGAGGGATAATTCCTTTACAGCCAGGGATGTTGACTCTATTTTATTTACTGTCACATACTTGGCCGATGCAAGCTGAAGGGATGAGTTGGCCCAGGTCAGCCCGATTAAAAAATAAAAAAAGGCGTTAAAAATACCGTAATATTCAGGCCCCATGAGCCTGCTGGCTATAGAGGTAAAAGCAAAATTAGAAGCGGTAACAATTCCGAAACCGCAAATGTAGTAAAATGTGTTCTTTGAATAATTATCAGATTTCAATTAAAAACATCCTGTTTAAAACCATGGGTTAAATTCTAAGGGCAAAAAATCAAGCATTTATTTTAAAGCAAAAAGGGCTTAATTACAAGAGCAAAAAACAATAAATTGTCTTGAAATTTGTAAAAAACATTTATATTTTTAACAAAACCCCTTAAAATAAAACCCGGACTTATTCAACAAGGGGTCTTATATGAGAGTAAGGAAATTCCTGATCAGGCTTCTTATCATATTTATTTTTCTCGCGGTCATCAGCGCGTCATTGTATTTCATTCAGGTTTTTTTTCATCCCTTCGATTCCCAGATAAACAGCCTTATCGACTGGATCAATTATATAAACAAGGCGGGTTCTTATTCGCTTATCGCCGGCATCACGCTGGGTTCGATCGTTTTTATCATTGCTATCGCATTGTTCCCCCTCCTTCTCAGTGGAATAAACAGGAAGAATTACTGGTCAAGCATCCAGAAGGGCCTGCTCTCCTCATTTGTTTTCTTTATTTCACAGATCTTTTATAAATACGCGGAAAAATTGGGGGAAATTTATTTCTATCTCGCTCTTTTCGCGATTATCGTAACCACGCTGATACTTGTAGAAATAATAACGCTTTCCATGAAAGAGGGCAAAGAGGAGGAGGTCCGCACCGATATTATTGCCGCCATTTCTTCAGGTCTTATTTTCGGGGTCCTGATCAGGCTTATTGAACTGGGATTACACGAGGTTAAAAACCTTCTTTCTTTTATGCCATAAAAAAGAATCGAGCATCAATACGGCGAGGACCGCATAACCGACCGCTCCGATAACCAGGCTTACCTGGACAAGGTCTTTGTGGAATAGGACAATACCTGAAACCTGAAGCAGGACGCCGGCAAAAATGGCCGCCGAATAAAACAGTTTCTGCGAGATAATATAATAATTGATGAGAAAACTTATAAGGGCGTAGGGCAGAAACATAAAGGCGTATATAGGTAGAATGTTTTCCATCCCTATAAATTTACCCCCGAATATTCCCACCGAAAGGAACCGGCTTATAAAAGCAAGGAAAGCGCAGAACGATATTAGTACAAGAAGTAGAAACAAAAAAGCCCTCAAATTGGACCTGGTCATATTTTCCCTGTCCTTCGACATGAATGGAAGCATAACAAACGACAAGGAATTTGCAATGAAAAACGACGCTATTCCAAACTGTTTGACCATCGAATATGTCCCAACCAGCTCTTCAAGATAATGCCTTACAAGGATCGTATCGAGATAAATTATCAACTGGAAAGCGAAAACCGACAAAAAACCCGTAAGAAACGACCTCATTATTTTGCCCATATCGATAAAATCGGGGGTTGTTTCATCCGGGCCTCTCAAGAGCCCGCTCCTTTTAACAAATAAATAAAAATCTGCGGTCAGGTAGGCGGCGCTGATAATAAAAGACATAAGGACGCCTCCGAGAGCGCCGAGATAGCTTGAAGTCAGGTATACAAGCCCTACCCCGAGAGCGAATTTGCTTATCACGGCTGTGAGCTTGTATATAATATACTTTTTATAGTCTTCCCTTGACTGGATCAGGCTTTGAAAAGGGAAGGTAAAGAGATTCATGGCAGCCAGGGCAAAGAAAATTAAAAAGGGCCGGCTGTCGCCAAGATGATAATAATCTTTTAAAAAAGGAAGGCCCAGAGCAAGTATACCTGTAATCAAAATTATCAGTATGAAGATTATTAAAAAAACTTTTTTAAGATAGTCCCTCAGGGCTCCTCCTTTTTTTTCATGGATCAGCCTCGATATATCGGCGCTGAAGACCATCTGCAGTGCCAGGCCGGGTATGCTTACGATCATTAAAAGAGAAATGAGGGGAACATAGATGCCGTACTGGGCCGGTTCAAGAATTTTCCCTAAAAAAACGGTATATAAAAAGTTTATCGCCCCTTCAGCCGAGGTAACTATCGAAATATAAGTCGAGCCTAAAAATATCCTGTTTGAAATTATTTTTTTTACATTACTGCGGATAAAATCAGCCATCAGTCTATCACCTCTATACTCGAAATAAAATTACCCATGAGGTTCTGCACGCCGGTCCTGTCAAACCTGACCGTAAGCAGTTTATCCGAAGCGAAAGTGACTTTTCCCCTGCCGAAAGTCCTGTGAAAGACAATGTCGCCGGCCTTTATTTCACTTATGTCCGATACCGGCCTTCCATGGACGGCATCTTCTCTTTTAAAACGTTCTCCCGCTCTGACGAACGATCCGCCTTCCTGGACCTGGACATATTCGCCGGGAATGTCCCTCAGGAACGGCGAAGGCAGGCAGTTCTCGACATTTCCATATTTCATACGCCTTTCGGAATACGACAAATAAAGCCTCTCCCTTGCCCTTGTTATGCCCACATAAAACAGCCTTCTCTCCTCATTCAATTCGGACGCCGAATAGAGGCTCGAAGTATGGGGAATAAGGCCGGCATTAACGCCGCTTATAAATACAATTTTGAATTCCAGTCCTTTGGCGTTATGTATTGTCATAAGAGACACATAATCCCTGCCGTCGTCGCTTTCCAGTTCGTCGGAACCGGCCTGCAGGGTAATATCGTTAATGAAATCCTGGATCAGGGCATCGGGATTGGAATTCTCATATTCCTTTACAGAATTAATAAGTTCTTCGACGTTTGCCCAGCGGTCAAGGCCGTCTTCATCAAAGTTGAGAATGTATTCCCTGTATCCGATGGAATCTATCAGTACCTTGACGAAATTCATGGGCGTCATTTTACCTGACGATTCATTTAACTCCTTAAGTATATTCCCCAATTCCCTCATCGGCGCGCCGGGGGCAAACTGTAAACCTTCCGGGCCCAGCAGTATTTCAATAAAAGACATATTAAGACTGACGGAGGCTTTTATTATCTTATCCAGAGTCGCTTCCCCGATCTTCCTTTTCGGTACATTTACTATCCTCTCGAGGGAAGCGCTGTCGTATGGATTTATTATTAGTTTTATGTATGAGAGAATATCCTTTACTTCCTTCCTGGCATAAAATTTCTGTCCGCCGAATACTTTATAAGGGATATTATGGAAAAGCAGCGATTCCTCGAGAAGCCTTGACTGGGCGTTGGTCCGGTAAAATACCGCTATATCCCTGTAATCATGATCCGCCAGGAGCTTATCTATAGCGTCCACGATCCTGCCGGCCTCTTCCTTATCGGTAATGGCCTCGATAATGGTTATCTTTTCTCCGGGTTTACTGCTGGTCCATAATTTTTTATCTATCCGCCCCTCGATCTTTTCTACGACCGCATGCGCGGTCGAGAGGATCACACCGGTCGACCTGTAATTCTGTTCAAGCAGTATGATCCTTGCCTTGTAATGGTCCTTGAAATCGTTAATATTTTCGACATTGGCACCCCTCCAGCTGTATATCGACTGGTCGTCGTCGCCGACTGCGCAGATATTATCGGTCGGAGGACAGAAGAGTTTTATAAGCTCATATTGAGCCTCGTTTGTGTCCTGGAACTCATCTATCATGACATATTGCCACAGCGATTGATAAACCGCCCTTATCTTTTCATTTTCCAGGAATATTTTTATCGGAAGGGAGATCAGATCCGGAAAATCAACTGCCTTATTTCTCCTGAGAATTTTTTCATAATCATTGAAAACTATAGCCGCAGCCTCGTCTATGGCGGTAACCGCCCTGTTTTTAAACCCGGCGGGGGTAATAAGCGAATCCTTGAGGCTCGATATCCTGTCGGCTATGCCTGCGGGATTATATGTTTTCGCATCTATCCCCCGGTCTTTCATAATGCTCCTGACAAGGCTCTTCGAATCCGAGGAGTCGTATATGACAAAATCCCTGGGATACCCTACAGCATCGGGGTTTCTCCGGAGGATCATCACTCCAGTGGAATGAAACGTCCTGACCCATGAATTCGAAGCGTCGATGCCGGAAAGGGCTGAAATCCTTTCCTTCATCTCCCCGGCCGCTTTATTTGTAAAGGTCACTGCGAGAATATTATGCATAGTTATTTTTTTCATCTTTAAAAGATAGGCGAACCTGTGAGTTATGACGCGGGTTTTACCGCTCCCCGCCCCCGCAAGTACGAGGAGAGGGCCCTCGGTATGCTCGACGGCTTCCCTTTGCTTTTCATTTAAAGAATCAAGGATTAAATCCATAAGGTAGACCCCAAACGAAGTGATAGTCAAATCGGGAGATATTATAAAGGGCAGTTCTAATAACTCAAGAATATCACCCTTTGCGCAAAAAATTTGCTATAACTTTAATACATGCCATATGGGCGCTTCCAGACGGGGATAAATTGGAGAAATTTTGTTTTCTCTTATAAAACATAACCTGGGATTATAAACCGGATTTCCTGAATTCCAGCAGATAAGCGGTGCTGTCATAAGGTAAATAGGCAGGGTGTATCCGGCTATAATTTACAAAATCAAAGCCAAGTGAATGGTAACTATTTGTCAAGCCCGGTAAATCTTTTTCAATGTCGGGTTTCTCATAAATTTCAAAAATTCTTTGATTGGTAATTTTATCGAAGAATTTCTGGAATTGAATACGGTACAACGGTGTTGGGGAGTTATAATCAAACCTGAATATCGGGACATTATCTTTTAATAGTGCTGAACAGCCTGTCCAACTGCGTGTTATTATCCACATATCAATCTTTTTAATTAGTTTAATTTCATCCTTTCCAGTTACAGTCCTGTCTTTTCCGATCATAGAAATATTTGAGATATAACCGGGAATATCCTTGTAAAAAGGTTGCCGCCATCCCCAATCACGGCCCTTGTAAATGTAAAGGCCGTAGCAGAATAACACCTGCATTGAAAACAGAAAAAGAATCATTATTCCCGGAGGCCGGGTATTTTTTTTATCCGGGGCCGCAAGCCATTCCAGGCAAATAAGCGACAGGAATATTCCACTTATGACCTCAATAAATAAACCATAGCGGATATATCCGGTAGTAAATCCCCATAAAAATCCTGTGCAAAGGATTAAATAGGATAAGATTTTTATGATTTTGCCAGAAATGTCTCTTTTCAGTATCACGGCAACAGAAAGAATCAGAGCAGTACAATATCCAAGGAACATCCTTCCACTGTAGACATTCAATTCCGAGAGCCTTTTTGGTACAATGAAACAGTATGCGGGCCAGAACAGATATTCAAATATATTTTTTGCTGGCCCCCATCTCATGTCTTTATCCGGGGAAGATGAAATTAGACAATACGGCGACTGGAATAATTTATTAAAGAAAGGAAAAACAGGGTTACCCGTGTTTATATAATTAAATATAATATAAATTGATACTGGTAAAAAAAATAAAATTGAGCTAACAAGAAGGGTTTTCAAATTTATGCCTTTCCGGCTCCTGAACAGGAAGAAACCCAGAAGAATTAAAATAAAAACAACAGCAGTGAATTTCATGGACAAGGCAAAGCCTGAAAGTATGGCGCAATAATAAAACCATTTTGGGCTGTCATCTTCCCGGCATATTATCAGTTTAAAGACTTCCAATAATAAAGGTATAAATAAGAGGTCTACGAGATATGTTGCGAAATTAATCAAAATAAATTCAGTGGAAATAACCAATAAAGCAAAAATACCCAATAAAAAGTCGCTAATTTTAATATTTTTCGATCTGGCATAGAGTAATAAAAAATCTTTTACCTGTTTATAAATCAGGATAACTACCAAAAAATTTAGTAAAGTTCCGGCACGGTATCCCAGAACTTCCCTGAATAGATAAAAAAGCCGGTCTGACAGAGGAAATAAAAAGGAGTAGAGCGAAACCGGGAAGAAATGATAAGTAAAGTTACTTTTGAATTGAAAATTCTGGAAAAAAAGATGGTAGTTGCGGGTATCAAAATTGGTATCCGGGTATGGTAAACGCATTAAGAATAAAGTAAGTAAAGAGAAAAACGCCAGATAATCGATTAAATCAAATCTGTCCGCTTCAATTTTTATTATATTTATTAAAATTAAAATCAGGATTAAACTGTAAATAATTATGAGTAAAACGGGTATAAAAGGATTTGTTAGAAAGAAAGAAGCCATAAAGTGAAAAAGGTCAATGCTGAATACAAAAAGGATATAAAAAAGATAAATTAACAAAAAAAGCGGGATTGGTATTCTATTTTGATTATCGTTAATCCGGATTATTCTGTAAACAGACTTTAAAGAACTCATTATATTCACTACATTAACCTCTGGAGTTTAAAATAATTTTAAAGTAAGATTATGTTTATCACAAACTAATAAATGTAAAAAATATGGTGAAAAATCTTCAATGAATAAGACCGTGTCCTATTCCTCCAAATTAAAGACAATATGCAACACTATTTGAAGAAAATTTTTTACGCACCTTATGAAGAAAACGTAAGAACTGCCATCGAAAAACAGCTATTAAAAGTCCACAGTCCATAGTCACAAGTCATCAGGTCTTATTCCCACCGAATTAAAGACATTATATGCAATTCTATATGAAGTTAATTTTTTTATGCGCATTATGAAGTAAGCGTAAGAACTGCCGCTGAAAAACGGCATAGCAAACGCTAATCAGGAATCGATTATTGTAATTAATCGATTCTTATAAATAATAAAATTTCTAAAATAAAAAAGCATTCCATCAGCGTTTGCTTGCCGTCTTGAAGCGATGCAGTTCAAGTTTTCGAATAGCGAGATAAAAATTGACTTCATCCGGAAGAATGTTGTTTGATCGTCCCTTGATAATTTCCCCCCGATTTATTAAATTATCATAAAAGCACCGATAAGATAAAATATAATATACGGAGGGAGAGATGAGGGAGTTCATAAAAGACGAAGACGGTATCCATTGTCAATATACAGTCAAGCATGGCGATAAACAGGATTCCTATTCCTGCACTGTCGAGAGTTTAAGCGAAAGGGCGGTGGATTTTTTAGCCGAAGAGGACGAGGGCTTCAAGGCCGGCCCGAAGGGCGGCGTCAGGCCCGGGATGACGATCCATGTAGAACTCTCGGAATTATCCCTGCCATGCAAGGTGACCTATGTTGAAACGGGAAGGGTCGGCGCGAATTTCATCGATTTAACGCCTGTGCAGAAAGAAGAGTTGAAAAAAATCGCGTTTTAAGAATGTTTAACCACGGATGGACACAGATAAACACAGATTATTCAGATTATTTCATAACTAATATCAGTTCATCATACGCTTAATTTCAATTTTTTGTTTTCCAAAATTAATAATCAAACCTACACGTTTATTACTTGCTTTTAAATAATTTAATAATTGAGCTTGATGATTCTCATCTATATTCTTCGCTACTTTTAATTCCACAATAACTTCATCTTCTACATAAATATCTGCATAATATTCCCCAACCTGTAAACTATCATAATAAACATTCAAAGGTTTTTGTTGAATAGCCGATAAGCCGGTCTTTTTTAACTCGATGCACATTGCATTTTCATAGACTTTTTCTAAGAAACCTGTGCCCAATTTGTTGGAAACATTATATGCAGCACCAATAATCTTTTCAGTTATTAAATTTAATTCTTCAGTTTTTTTCATTTTAATCCGGTTATTAGATTTAATTATACAGATAACAACAGAAATAAGCATTTTCCCATCTGTGTGCATCCGTGTTTATCTGTGGTTAATTATCCTGTTTAAATCCTAATTGAATTCTATTAAAGAAGGCTCATAATCTTCCGGTTTTTCATAGCCCAGAAGGTTGCAAATGGTAGCCGCGACGTTAGCGAGCCCCTTATGAGGGAGCGCAGACATTATATACTCGTTATTATAATTCGGGTCGGCTATCGCGAATGGGACCGGGTTCAGCGTATGGGATGTTTTTACCTCCCTGACCCCGTTCTTCTCGATGAACATCTCGTCAGAATTTCCATGGTCTGCGGTCACTATTGTTATTCCACCAAGCGCATTTACCGTATCGACGAGCCTGCCTACGCATTCGGAAACGCATTCTACAGCGGCTACCGCGGCGCTCATAATCCCTGTATGACCGACCATATCTCCGTTGGCAAAATTAAGTCTTCCGAATCTGTATTTCCCTGATTTAAGCAATTCAATGGTTTTCTCGGTAATCTCATATGCCTTCATCTTAGGGGTCTTATCGAATTGAACCCTGTCCGATGGAATTTCAATGTAAGTTTCAAGGGATTCGTCGATATACCCTGAATTATTGCCGTTCCAGAAATAGGTAACGTGCCCGAATTTTTGCGTTTCGGAAATTGCGAAAGAGGTTACCTTTTGGGCGCAGAGGTATTGGCCTACAGTCCGGTCGATTTCAGGAGGATTGACAAGAAAATTTTTCGGCAGATGAAGGTCCCCGTCATATTCCATCATTCCGGCATAAAAAACATCCGGTTTTCTGCGTCGTTCGAATCCCTTGAAATCTTCGTATTCGAACGACATGGAAATTTCAATGGCCCTGTCTCCGCGAAAATTAAAAAACACGACACTGTCTCCGTCATTTATCGTTCCCGCCGGAACGCCTTTATCTGCTATGACAAAAGACGGCAGATATTGATCGGTTATAGCCGGGTCTTCCCTGTAATAAGTCTCGACGGCTTCCCCGGCCGATGAGAACTGTCTTCCGATCCCGAGGACATGCGCGTTCCACCCTCTTTCGACTACGCTCCAGTCGGCAAAATACCTGTCCATAGTTGTTACCATTCTGCCTCCGCCGGAGGCTATTTTATAATCGAATCCTTTATCAGAGTTTATTTTTTTGAGGACATTTTCAAGTTTATCTATGTATGCCAGGGCTGATTTTTCAGGCACATCCCTCCCGTCAAGAAGGACATGCACCCTGACATGCGCTACATTTTCGTCTGAGGCTTTGTGGAGCATTGCGAACAGCTGCTCTATATGCGAATGAACATTGCCGTCGGATAACAGCCCGATAAAATGCAGTATATGGCCGTTACTGCAGCAGCCGGAAACAAGCCTTTTCCAGGTTTCATTTTTAAATATGCTGCCGTCGCCGATAGCAAGGTTGACCCTTTTAGCGCCCTGGGCAAATACCCTGCCCGCTCCAAGAGCATTATGGCCTACTTCGCTATTGCCCATATCGTCGTCCGAAGGCAGGCCGACAGCCTTGCCATGGGCCTGGAGGGTCGTGTAAAGCGGGCCCTTAAAGAGCTTATCAAGAGCGGGTTTTTTTGCCATATATACGGCGTTTCCCGGATATTCCCTCCCTATGCCTACACCGTCCATTATTATCAATAGAAGGGGTCCCTTTCTACCCTGAAACTTTATTAATCTATTAAGTTTAAATCCCATAACTTCCTCCAAATTACAGCACAAGTACCCGTAATTTTAAATGATCGGGGGTTTTATATCAAAAATTACACCTGTTCCATCATTATCATCCCCCTGACATCTTCAAGAAAATCCCCGAGTTCGGCAGAATCTGCAAAATTCCCGACAATTTCAAAAAGTTTCGACCTCTGGGTATGTTTCCAGTCGGCCATAGTCGCTGAAATCCCTTTTAAAATAAAGGATACCCCCTGAACCGATACATGACCCATAGTTTTCACGATTATCTCGCTGCAAAGTTCGGAAATAAAAAATGTATCTACGTAAGAACCCAGGACATCCTGAATAGGCGGAAGCAGATCGTAAAATTTTTTTTCTTTCGAAGATAATAAACCGGAAAAAAAATCGATCGAATACCTTAATTTCTTAAAACGAATTCTCATTTTATGGATTGATTCGTCGGAAGCGTTCTCGTAATTCTTAACGAACATCTCGGCGGATTTGACCGTTTCTCCCGCGCTTCGCAAAAGAATTTCCCGTACGGTTTTTCTTGTAATATCCCCGGATACGCTCATATAATCGCGCCTCAGGAAACCGTTTTTTATTAAATTATCCGTCCGTTCGAGGAAATGTTTGAAGCGGTAGGAATGCAGCATTGAAAGCATCTCCGTCCTCCTTTCCTCACGAAGGTGAACTATCTCGCTGTCAATCACCTTTATCAGTTCGGTGTTGTTTCCCAGTATTTCAGCGGGAATGAATTCCTTGACCTTGCTTGAGAAAACATCTATATCCCTTACCTTTCCTAGTACAAGAGTAATCCATCTTAAATTATTCTTCAGATAATTAAAATCGTTTGAAGTCAGTGTAAACCGGAAAAATTGCAGTGCGCTCCTGAGTTTCCTTAAGGCGACCCGCATATCATGGATATACTCGTCATCGATACCTATTTCCGCGCCGTAAAAATTTTTAAGGGCGATATTGAAATAATATCCGAAGATCTTTTTAGCTGTAGAGGATGTAGATTCATCCCCGTTTAACTTCAATCCCGTTGTTTTTTTTAAATTAAAACCGAACCCGGCAAGAGACCTTTCCAGTTTGTTCTTTTCCGTCGGCTTAAGGCCCGGTTCTTTCGAAATTAAAGACCCCAGCTCCCTGAAAGGCCCGTCTCCCGATCGGGCTTCCAGCAATGATTCCAGTTCAAGTTCTGTAAAATTATAAGGCATGGGGGAAAATTCCCTTCCGGCCGGCAGGAGAAGATTGGACTCAGCATGATCCAGAGTCAGCTCTGAAATATTGCCCCTGTATTTTATTTCCCATTTAGTTCTCTTATCGTTTATTGCAATAACAGCTGCCAAATCTCCCGGAATTATAAATCCGAACTGTTCTAAAAAAAAATCCCTGACCTTTTTTTCCTCAAACCTTGCAAAAGCGTCCGGCTTCTTTTCCTTTCGGTCTATTAACCATTCCGTTCTTGACAGAAAGGCGTTATCAGATTTTTTCGGCTGAAATTTAACCTCAATTTTCAAATCGTCGGAAATTCTAAGGCGGCAGCCAAACCCCGCCAGAAACAGGCTTAAATCCCTGGTGTCATAATACCGGTCGGAATACTCTTTTTCACCCAGGCATTTTATCCCGATCTTTTTCCCCGGCCTTTCCGACAGCCTGCCGATAAGGGAATCAATATTGAAAAGTTCTCCCGTATTCCATTTAAATTCTTTCTCAAGCATAAAAATATCTATTACCTTTATTTAAGGGCACTTCTAATAACCGCCTTTTCACCGGACAAGCCGGTACAAGCAAGGCGGATAGGTTGTGCACCTGTCCTGGTGAATGGCTCCAGGACAGGCACCAGGGCCCATTGGGCGATTTAATTATAATTAGAACGCATAATGTAAGCAACATCGCGGTTATTGGAACCGCCCTTAAATCATGAGCGATGCCTGGGCGGCAAATATCTCCATCAAACTCCGCGAGTCCACGTTTAACGGTGACCTGGACATCACTGCTATTATGCAATTGATATCTTCGCCCTTTTTCAGGGGAACGGCATATAGATTGCCAAGATCCATCATCTTTTCTACCAATTCCGAATCTTTGAACGATATGACTCCTCCGGAAAGTTCGAACAATCCTCCGCTTATCTGCATTATACTGTCTTTTTGAGCTGCATGGAAAAACCCGGGGCCTATTTTGACTCCGATTCCCATCAAGTCTTTTTTCAATATCTGGTGAAGGGTTTTAATATACTTGTCATTGCCCTTAATCGATTCAATTACCATTTCCCCCCCGTCATTTTGACGGTCAATGGTGATTACCAAAGAATCGGAGGCGAGATCATAGATCGCATCGGATAGTACTCCGCAAAGATCTTTTTTATTTTTTGCATTCATTATTTCAATAATGTTTTGCCGGATTTTCCGAAAGCTCGTCGAATAGAAAATTTCATGATTTTCCATTTCCCGGTTCGAAAGGGCCATGATCCACAGCCTGGATAGAGTTTCGATCATTACATTATCCGGAATGGTACGCGAGCGCATAAGAATTTCAACATTACCCATAAAGCCTCCCCTTTTTATAAGGCCCAGTCCGAATCTGCCGGTAAAGCTTAAAGCGCTTTCAAGTTCCAGGCAGATATCCTCCGGAAGCGCCCCGGACCACATATCATAGAGGCTCAATGGAAGCTCGACTATGCGGCCTCCGTTGTAAAGGGTTGTTTTTAGTTTGTCCAGCTTAATAAATATTCCTATCGGGGTTGTTCCCAATATCTTATTAAAGGTAAAAATGTTTTCAGGACTTCCCGAAAGGGCCTTGATCTGAACGCCCTGGTAAACATCATGGTATGAGTTTACAAAAACCAGGCAATCGCCGGCGAATTCCCTTATTTTCTGGGCCAGGAAACTATAAAGGTCTTCTTCGGGCGAAAGTTCCGTCAGAGATAGGGATGCTTTGTAAAGCAGCATTATTTTTTGGGAATATAACCTTTCTTTCTCTTCAGCCTGCTGACGGCGGGAATTTTCAAGCCTCATTTCCTCGCTATTCCTCGGATCCCTGCCGATCAGCGTAAAACCCGAATTCTTCCCCTTCGAGTCCCTTACAAGAGTGCTTGAAACTGTTACCGGAATAATTCCGCCGTCAGAGCATCGGAATTTAATTTCGAAAAACTCAGAATACTTTTCTTCAGCGGGTAAACGGAATATAGCCCCCATAACTTTATCAGGATCGTTGACAAATTCGCGGATGGATCTCCCGATGACCTCGCTTTCATTGTAGTTAAGCAGTCCGGCTGTTATACGGTTTAATTTTTTTATAATACCCTTAACATCCGTAAAGATCAAGATATCGCTTAATTTGTCAAGAAATATTCGCGGCATAAGGTTTATTGATTTAAACCTGAAAAGGGAGATTACATAACAGGATCCAATAAACAATAATATAAGAAATGATAATATGAGAATGGAAATCAGATTCATTATCGGACCCTCGGCGCCTTGGCTGCGGGTTTATATCATTTAATCGATGATCTTATTCAGGGGATATTCCACAATACCCGCCGCTCCGAGCCTTTTAAGCTCAGGGACTATATCGCGCACTATCCTTTCTTCCACGATTGTGTTAAGGGCTACCCACTCGCCGTCGGTAAGCGGACTTATGGTAGGTTTTCTCAGAGCCGGAAGAATTTTCAGGATATCCGGCAGGTTTGTATTGGAAACGTTCAACATCAGCCCCACTTTGTTTTGAGCTTCAAGAACCGCCTGAATGAGGATGTTTATCCTTTCGATTTTATTCTTTTTCCATGGATCAAGCCAGGACTTTGCATTAGCAATAAGCTGAGTTGTTGAGACCATCACCTCGTCTATTATGACAAGATTATTGGCCCTGAGGCTTGAACCGGTTTCCGTTATCTCTACGATGGCGTCGGCAAGTGTCGGGCATTTGACCTCGGTCGCACCCCAGCTGAATTCGACATTGGCGCTCACCCCGTTTTTAGCCAGGTATTTCTTAGTCATTTCAACCGCTTCTGTCGCTATCCTCTTGCCCTCAAGATCTTTTACGGTTTTTATCTGCGAGTCTTTCGGAGCGGCAAGGACCCAGCGTACCGGGTTAGAAGTGCTTTTCGAATAACTGAGGCCTGCAACAGCTATGACGCTGGCCTGGCTCTCGGCCACCCAGTCCATTCCGGTAATTCCGGCGTCAAGGACGCCCTCTTCCACGTATCTTGCCATTTCCTGCGCCCTTATCATAAGCAGGGACAGTTCCGGATCGTCAACCCAGGGGTAGTAAGAACGGGAACCTATAGTTATTGAATATCCAGCCTTTCTGAACATCGATATAGTTGCTTCTTCAAGGCTGCCCTTCGGAAGTCCGAATTTCAATATATTATCATTCATAAAATAAACCTATTTTTTATATACATTCAATGGATTGAATTTTTTTTCTTCGCCGTTGTATTCCCATGCGCCCTTTTTCCATGTTCTGAAAAAACAGCTTTCATAACCTTCATGACAGGCGGCTCCGCCCTTCTGGGTTACCCTGTAAAGCAGGGTATCATTATCGCAATCCAGAAGAACCTCTTTTATTTCCTGGCAATTTCCGGATTCCTCTCCCTTTCTCCAGAGCTTTTTCCTTGAGCGGGACCAGTAAACAGCCCTTCCGGTTTTAACGGTTTCTTCGAAAGCCTCTTTATTGGTATAAGCGAGCATCAGGACTTTTCCGCTCGCCGCATCCTGAGTAATAACCGGAACCAGCCCGCCCATTTTATCGAAATCTATATCCAAATCAATCTCCTTATTAAAATCTGCCGGATATATATTTTAAGACCGGCACCGCAAAATGTCAACAGACCGGAATCGAACGATTTCTTTTTGACATTGCCAAACGAATTTTGCCCCAGGTAATTACAGATCCGGGTATGACTATTTGACTATTTTCAGGCTTTCTTCTAAAATCAATTCGGATAAGGTTATCACAATTATATTCCTTAATTTTTCCGGATCTAAATTATTTTCAGGTGCATAAAATGAATTATGAGGGTTTTATAGAAAGAATCAGTACCAATCAAATAGCAGGATGGGTTTATGACAGGGATAAACCTGACGAGCCGGTAAAACTTGAGATTTTTCTTTCCGGTACCTTATTGGATGTAGTGAGCGCCGACAAATATCGCGCTGACCTTTCCAATGCCGGGAAAGGTGATGGCAGGCATGGTTTTTATTACAATTTTAATAAATCGATTGATAAATCCGATTTAAAAAATATAAAAATCAAGATATCTGGAACAAATATCAGATTCGATAATCAAAATACACTGATAGCATTTAATAAGAAAAAAAAGGGGTTCGCCTTTCTTAAATCTAGACTGGAAAAAATAATTGAATTGATCGGTTTGGATTTTAATATGAGGAATAATGCAAGTTATTTTTATATAAACGGTGAAGGAATTGAAATCGGGGCATTGCATTACCCTTTATGGGTTAAAAAGAAAGTTAAAGTCAGATATGTCGACAGGATCAGCAGGGAAGAACTGCATAAGCAATACCCTGATATGGATAATTTAGTCAGTGTCGATATAATCGACAACGGTGAGAAACTTGAGAACATAAAAGATGACTCGCTTGATTTTATTATTTGCAATCATATGCTCGAACATTGTAAAAACCCTTTGGGAACAGTTAGAAACCATCTAAATAAAATAAAAAGCAAAGGCGTTTTGTATTATACCGTACCGGATAAAAGATTTACTTTCGATAAAGAAAGGGAATTGACAAATTTCGAACATCTTGTTCTCGATGATAAAAATGAGGGCAATGTTTCTCATTACAATCATTACTATGAATGGGTAAGGTATTGCGGCAAAATAGAAGACGAGGCAATGATAAAGGAGCGGATCGAATCGTTAATCAAAATAAATTACAGCATACATTTTCATACCTGGGAATTATACTCTTTTTTGGATTTCCTGAATAAATCCAAAGAATATTTGGGCAATATTTTTGAAATGGAATTATTCCAGTTTAATAAAGAAGCCGGGGAGATTATTACTATATTAAGGAAAATCTGATTATTTTTCCAGGTGCATAATTTAGAATAGAACCTCATTAAATAAATTAAAATTATGATCATCTTGAATTAAAAGTGTCGAGGAGTTGAACCTCTATGAAGATATTTATCAGGGTTTTATTGTTTATATCAGCATTTACATTTGCATATTCCGCTACTACAATTGACGACTGCATGAATTTGAGGATTTACTTCGGCCTGCCGCATGAAAAGACCGCAGATGTTATAACCGAATATAAGAAACGCATTGAAACCGACCCTGACGATCATTACGCGTATCTCGCTCTCGGGGTTATTTACACGGCTCTTGCATCGACGCTTGACGGACCTGATAAATCCGCGGTTCAGCCGGCGATAGATTACACGGACCGTTTTCTGCTTACGGATTCTAACCAGGTTTACGCTATTTGTTATAACGCGCTTGATCATGGTTTGCGCGCTAAATATTCACATAATGTCTTTGAACAGCTTTATGAGATCGATATCTGCGTTAAAAAAATAGAGAAAGCTTTTAACCTGGCTAAAAATACGGACAGCGAACTGTTTGTCAGGCTTACCAGGGGCTGTATCGACGCCGACCTGCCTGATTTTTTTAATAAAAGGAAGCAGGCTATTGCCGATTTCACAAGGCTTGAAAGCGCTTTTGAGACTAATAAAAATTTGTCCGGAGAAATGATTATAGTCTATTACTATCTGGGAGAGCTGGCATTTCGCAAGGGCGATATCGACAAGGCCCGGGAATACTGGCAAAAATCCATAGATATGAACCAGTTTGTCAAGATGGATTTCGCGGAAGCGAGATTATCCCAGAAACGTCTGGATGAAGCATTGAATTCGGCAAAAAAATAGGAGGATTTTTTATGAAAACAGTGTTTTTATCGATCCTGAAATTATTTATTCTGCCTGAAGCAATATTTATTTTATTTATTATAAATGTTGCTTATACTGAAAATGTCCCCTTTGTAACAGTTTCCGGGACTGAGTTCAGGATTGTGCCGGGCAGCTTCTTTAAGTTCATCGGGGCAAATATCGATCCCTGGCGTTTCATGACCGGAAAAGGCGAAAAATACTCTAAGTCAGAAATCGAGGAATGGGTGGCTGACGCCGTTTTATTGACCGGCTCCAGGGTCGTAAGGATGCATATGAACGGCGGGGCTTTCGAACCCGAACCGGGAAAATATAACGAACAGGCCTTCGAGCAGCTTGATTACCTGCTGTCATCCTGCGCCGTTCATCATGTCTTTCTAATTATAGCGTTAAGGGACTATTTATGGGGGCCCTGGCCCCCGGACGCCTCGGACCCTTACTGGTACGTCGAAGGCGGCGGCCCCGATAAAGATTCGATCCTGAAAAACGAAAAAGCGAAGAACTTTTATAAGAGTTTTATCAAATTCGCGCTTAACAGGACAAACACGGTTAGCGGCTTGATTTACAAGGACGACCCTTCAATATTCGGATGGGAGCTGATAAACGAACCGAAGATAAATACCGGAATTAAAGCCTGGTTCAGGGAATTCGGAGATTTTGTAAAGTCGATCGATCAAAACCATCTCGTATCCGTAGGCGTCGCGGGTTCTGAAGCGGCATGGTGGGAACCGGGAAGCAAAAACTGGTCGGAAATAGATGTACCCCAGCTCGATTTTATCGATCTTCATTACTATGCCGATCCTTCCAATTATATGCCTGTAGATAACGGTAATATTTCCAGATTGAAGTGCAGGGTCAGGAGCGTACTCGCATTGAAAAAACCTGTCATTATAGGCGAATTCGGGTGCACAGGAAATAACCCGGCCCCGACGATCCTGAATCTTTACAAAACAGTCCTTGGCACCTCTTTCGGCGAGGGATCCGCCGGTGCGATCTTTTATTCATGGGGCCCTCCGGGCCCGCATGGCTGGGGCGGTAAAGGAAGTTTTAATCTATATACTAACGACACCGAACTCTGCGCTTTGATAAAGAACTTTGCCCCCTGATGAGACTTGTCGTTTCGAGCGTAGTGTTTATCCCGACCCGGCAGGGCGGATAAACGCTTCGCTCCTCGAAATGACAATACTTCGTTTAAGAAAATTACCTTCCAAATTAATTCAAATTGTGTGGTCTTACTTAAGTTATTATTAAGTAACTTAATTCTTATAAAACTTTATTTTTTTCCCGTCCTCCTTTAAAATATATTCTAAAATTCAGTTTTGGAAGTTTTAGGAGGAATCATGGCTTATAATATCGCAGTGATCAGCGGAGACGGTACAGGCCCTGAGGTTATCGCCGAGGGTATAAAAGTACTCAAAACCGCGGAAAAGAAATTTAAACTTAAACTTGATTTTCACTTTTACGATTTCGGGGGAGAAAGATACCTCAAAACAGGAAAAATCATTTCCAAGGAAGAAATCGACGAACTTAGAAAATACGACGCCATCTACCTCGGGGCCATCGGACATCCCGATGTCAAGCCCGGAATTCTCGAAAAGGGCCTCCTTCTCCGGATACGTTTCGATTTAGACCAGTATATAAACCTGAGGCCCGTAAAGCTGTACCCTAATGTCGCAACTCCTCTGAAGGATAAAGGTCCGGCCGATATCGATTTCATCGTCGTCAGGGAAAACACCGGGGGTATATACACCGGTCACGGCGGTGCGACCAGGGAAGGCACCGTGGACGAAATAGCTTCGCAGCTTATGATCTACGATAGAAGGACTGTCGACAGGTGTCTAAAATATTCATTCGAACTTAAGAAAAAGAGAAACACCCTGAAAAAAATCTATAGCGATAAGCCCCTTCATCTTGTTCACAAGCGGAATGTATTAACCTACTGCGGCGATCTCTGGTACAGGGCCTTCGAGGAAATGGGCGAAAAACAATACCCCGGCCTCAAACGCGATTACGCGCATGTTGACGCAACGACAATGTGGTTCGTAAAGAATCCGGAATGGTTCGATGTAGTAGTGACGGAAAATCTTTTCGGCGATATAATAACCGACCTTGGCGCAATGATCCAGGGAGGAATGGGGATCGCGGCCGGCGGCAATATAAATCCCGAAGGCGTGTCAATGTTCGAACCCATAGGCGGTTCGGCCCCGAAATACACCGGCCTGCATGTGATAAACCCGGTGGCGGCCATAGAAGCCGGCAGGATGATGCTCGAAGAACTCGGCGAAAGAGAAGCAGCCCAGGCTATTGAAAAGGGAGTCATTTTCGCTTGTTCAAAGATGAAAAGCCAGTCTGCCGGTAAAATGGGATTTTCCACCGAACAGGTGGGCGACATGGTGGCCGGAGCGATATAGCTTTGCCCTCATTGTCAAGGAAATCATGATCAAGTTTTGTTGTTTTATTTCATAATTAGTAAATTTATAATACAAGGTTTATAATAAATTATGGAAATAAACGAAGAACTGAATAAAATTATCCTGGCCGGATACAATGAGGCAAAGGCCAGGCGTCATGAATATTATACGCCTGAGCATCTTCTTTACGCCTCCCTTTTTTTCAACAGCGGGATCGATATCCTTGTCCATTGCGGCGG
Organism: uncultured Spirochaetota bacterium; assembly: GCA_963768055.1. GTDB lineage: Bacteria > Spirochaetota > Brevinematia > Brevinematales > JAOACQ01 > CAVYGN01. Next base: position 1,571,491 of record CAVYGN010000001.1, read on the forward strand.
GAATATCGAAAGCATGAGGCTCAACCTTGAATCTTATTTTAAAAATTACAACGAGCCCGTAAACGATGATGTCGAACCCCTCGAATCCCTGGGCCTCCAGAACGTCCTAACGAGGGCGCTGTACTCTTCAACCGATCCCCATAAAAAAGAAATTACTATAGGCGACGTTTTTATTGCTATAATGGATGAACAGGATTCCTTCGCATCCTATTATATTACAAGGGAAGGCATAACCAAGCTCGATCTTCTGAATTATATCTCTCACGGTATTTCCGTAATACCCGATGAAGCGATTTCCCGGCCTTCTCAAATTAAGCCCGACGAAGAGCTCTTTACCGATAACAGCGCTGAAAAAGAAAATAAAAAAAGCATTCTCGGCTATTACACGTCTGAACTTGTTCAAAAAGCAAGGTCCCATGAGTTCGAACCCCTTATAGGCAGGGAAGACGTCCTCGAAAGGACCATCCAGGTCCTTTGCAGAAGATTTAAAAACAACCCTATCCATGTAGGCGAACCCGGCGTAGGAAAGACGGCCATTACCCAAGGCCTCGCTTACCTTATAGCCAATGACTCCGTCCCCTCGGCGCTCCGCAATTCTAAAATTTATTCGCTGGATATGGGCTCCCTATTGGCAGGCACCCGCTACAGGGGCGATTTCGAAGAAAGGCTGAAAAAGATCATTAACGAACTCCTGCTGATGGACAGGGTAATTCTCTTTATAGACGAGATTCACACAATTGTCGGCGCGGGCGCTGTTACAGGCGGATCGCTGGACGCGTCGAATATTTTAAAACCGGCCCTGATGTCCGGAAAATTGAGATGTATAGGGACCACGACATACGAGGAATACAGGAAGTATTTCGAGAAAGACAGGGCACTTTCAAGAAGGTTCCAGAAGATCGAAGTCGTAGAACCTTCCCTGGAAGAGACCTTTCATATCCTGCAGGGGCTTAAAAATAATTACGAGGAATTTCATAAGGTCGCATATACTGTCAAGGCATTGAGATCCGCGGTGGAATTATCCTCCAAGTATATTAACGACAGGCATCTGCCCGATAAAGCCATCGATGTGATAGACGAAGCCGGGGCCCTGATGAGGATAAAAAGAGGTTCCGATCTGAAAAAGAAAATCACTGTCCGTGCCGGGGATATCGAAAAGATAGTTGCTAAAATGGCGAGGATCCCTGAAAAATCGGTATCGTCAAGCGAGACGGACAGCCTCAAAAACCTGGAACATGAACTTTCCAATAAAATATTCGGCCAATCTAATGCGATAAGGATGGTTGCCGATGCGATAAAAAGGTCGAGGGCGGGATTCCGTGAAGAAACAAGGCCTGTAGCGTCATTTCTGTTCGTAGGGCCGACAGGCGTCGGGAAAACCGAACTCGTTAAACAGCTGTCGCAGTGCCTTGGAATCCCGCTGATCCGTTTCGATATGAGCGAATACCAGGAAAAGCATACGGTCGCCAGGCTCATCGGGGCTCCTCCGGGATATGTAGGATACGAGGAAGGGGGCCTTTTAACCGAGGAGATCCGTAAAAAGCCTTATTCCGTGCTTCTTCTCGATGAAGTTGAAAAGGCCCATCCGGATATTTTCAACACGCTCTTACAGGTGATGGATTACGCCACCCTTACGGATAATTCAGGCAAGAAGGCCGATTTCAGGAATGTGATAATTATAATGACAAGCAACGCCGGGGCGAGGGATATGGCGCAGACTTCCATAGGATTCAGCGAAGGGGATGAAAAAAGAAAGTCGGTTTCCAAAGCGCTTGAGATGTTTTTCTCGCCTGAATTCAGGAACCGGCTCGACTCGGTTGTTCAATTTAACGCCCTTGACAGGAGCATAGTAAAAGAAATAGTGAAAAAACAGCTGATGGAATTTCAGGACCAGCTTAAAGCAAAACATATCATTTTAGAGTTCACCGAAAAATGCCTCGATTTCCTTACCGACAGGGCTTTTTCAAAAACTTTCGGCGCCAGGGAAGTTTCCCGCTGGATCCAGGATAAGATCAAAAATTACTTTGTCGATGAAGTACTTTTCGGAAGTTTGATGAAGGGCGGAAAGGTAACGGCCGACGTTGCCGGGGATGATATCAAAATAAAGCCTATGATATAGGGAGTACCCTTATGCTCCCGTCGAGCTTTTCATCAAGGTAATTCTGGATCGCGTAAAGGGTTCCGGTCGTGCTGGCCGGGCACCCCCGGCATGCCCCGATGTAATTAATATAGACATCGGTATGTCCGTCGCTCTCTTTTAAATCGACGATTTCCATGCTGCCTCCGTCGGCCTCAAGCATGGGTTTTATCTCGTCTTCGAGGATTTTTTCAATAGCCTTGAGTTTCTGGACAACCCCCATATCCTTAAAACTGATAGTTTTCATAGATTCCTTGACCTGTTCTTTTTCCATTTGCGCCCTCACTTCTTTTAATATATCCACAAGATAATATTTCCTCATTTCATGGCCCCCGGGCCGTAAACAGCTTTTGCAAAAAGCGCCTGCTTTGGTGTATTGAGTGATCTGTTCGACGGTCTTCAGGTCATTTATTCTTATAACCTCTTTGATCGTACCGAGGGAGACCCTTGCGCATTCGCAGACAATCTCCTCGAATTCAAAAGAGGACATTTCAACGCCCTTATAGATAGAAGCGGCCTTTTTTATCACGTCATAAGCCATAACACTGCAATGCATCTTCTGGGGCGGAATGGAGGGCGTGTCCTCGTCGTCCCTCATCGCCTTTTCAACGTCAATGTTGGTGATCTTTATCGCCTCGTCGACCGTTTTCCCGATGCACATTTCAGCCATTGTGTCGCTCGAGGCGATTGCCGTTCCGCATCCGAAACTTTTGAATTTGGAATCCAGGATTATATTCGTCCCGGGATCGACGGCCCAGTAAAGCCGGACGGCGTCTCCGCAGGCTTCGGCGCCCCAATCTGCGACTATGAGCTTCGCCCCCTTTACCGCGACTTCCTCCTCTGTTATTTCACCCCGGTGAACCGGATTATTCATCTTTTCGCTTACTTTATTCGAATACTGCTCCCAGAGAGCCCCGCCTATTAAATCTTTTTTCGCCACAGTTCCCGCCTGTAAAATTTTTGTTATGCGTAAGTCGAGGATATGTTCCTCAATCTTTCCACCGCTTTTAATACTACTTCGATCGTAAAATCGATCTCCTCGTCCGTCGTATATCTTGAAAGGCTGAACCTTATTCCCGTATGCGCCAGTTCCTTGCTTATCCCCATCGCCAGCAGGCTTGGATTTGCTTCGAGCGATTCGGAAGCGCAGGCGCTGCCGGTCGAAGCGGCTATACCGTTCTGATTAAGGTCCCAGAGGAAGGCTTCTCCTTCTATTCCCTTGAAACTTACAAGTACCGTATTCGGAGTCCGGATTTCACGCCTTCCTATCACATCCGTATCTTCGATCTCTTTAATTGCATCCTCAAACCTGTCCCGCAGCCCCCGGACCTTTGTGTTTTCAAATTCAAGGTTATTAACCGCGAGTTCCATTGCGAGACCCATTCCGACAAGGCTCGCCACATTGATAGTTCCGCCCCTTTTACCGCCCATCTGTTCTCCTCCATGCAGCAGCGGGGTCAAATCGAATCCCTTCCTTACATATATTCCGCCTACCCCTTTCGGCCCATGAAATTTATGGGCGCTGAATGTCAGGAAATCTACCGGCGTTTCCTTAACATCGACTTTTATCTTGCCTATGGCCTGAACCGCATCGGTATGGAACAGCACTCCCTTATCCCTGCAGTATTCAGACAGCTCTTTTATGGGAAAAATAAGGCCCGTCTCGTTATTTGCCGTCATTATCGATACAATTGCTGTTTTATCTGGATCCAGGCCGGCTTTAAGAATATCGAGGTCCACGATCCCGTCGCTGTTGACGGGCAGATATATCACCTCTACGCCCAGCCCCTCCAGAAACTTGCATGTATTTGTGACCGCGGGGTGTTCTACCTGGGTTGTTAAAATGCGGTTTTTAACGCCTTTCCTTATGATATCGAAATAAACGGCTTTCAAAACGGTGTTATTACCCTCTGTCGCGCAGCTGTTGATTATTATATCGTCCTCATCGCCTGCGTTGATCCCGGCGTAAAGACGGTCCATAGCTATACGCATATACGGATGAACCTCTGTTCCGAAGCTGTGCAGGGAATTAGGGTTCCCATACATCCGGCTGAAAAAAGGCTCCATTGCGTCTTTGACCAGGGGATCGACTATTGTGGTAGCGTTATTATCAAGATAAATTCTATCCATGAAATCCTCGACATAAAAATTTACATAAAAACCGTAATTAAGTCAACATTTATGGGCATTGAAGTTCATGCCATTTCGAGCATGGTATTCACCTTAAAAACAGTCATTTCGAGGAGGGGGCTGTCAAGAGACAGCCCTACGACGAGAAATCCTCTTCCTGAAGGCAGGAAAAACGCTACACTCGTAATGACAACTTGATTTTCAAGGAAAAAGTGTTTAATTTAACAAAAAGGAGCCTTATATGAGATTCTATATAATTTTTTCGATAATGCTAATTTTTTTCACCGGCTCAGCTTTTGCCTCCGATCCCCTTAACGATCCGAAATTCAGGGCAGACAATGACGGAATCTGGCACCTCTGGGATAATCCTGCCGGGCTCGGCCTTTCTCCGTATATATTCGACGCAGGCGTGTCATATGCTCCCGGCATCCCTAACGCCTGGGACATTACCGCCCAGATCCCGTATATCGATTACGGCGCGAGTTTCAGATACCCTGATGTGCTTCAGCAGACAGGATTATCATTCGGCCTTGACAACAGTTTTTCTTTAGGTTTCGATTACCGATGGTGGCAGCTCCAGACCGCTGCGGACTATTTCTCAATAGGTGTGATAAGCCGTCCCTATGATTTTTTATCTATCGGCCTTACTTACGATTTTTCAAACGCTCCGTCATTCGGCATGGGCCTGGGTCTAAGGCCGCTTTCATTTATAGAGGGCCTCGGCCAAATCCTTACCCTGACCGCGGATGCGCATACCGATTGGAAAGGCTTCGTGCTTGAAAGTATCGGTTTCCGCCTCGATTTTAACGATTCCTTGAATTTAAGGTCATGGTACGACTTTCAATACGGCAGCATTGGCCTTGAAGTCACCATAGCACTTGGCCCCGGTGAAACGCGGGCGTCGATGCCTTCACTTCCCGACACATCCGACTGGAGGGTGGCTGAAAGCTTCGGAATATTAAAGGGAAATGCCCCGGCGCCGGCGATCGATATCGTCGGTTCTAAAATAATCGTTATAAAAGATATCGGCGAAATATTCCCGACGCCTCAAACCAACTCTTTAATTTATACGTTATTGAATAACAGAAATACTTTCAATCTGCCGGAATTATTAAACATGATCCGCCGCGCAGGAAAAGACCCCTCTATCGCAGCCATAGCCTTCGAAAACCTTCCGTCCCTGGGATATTTTGCCTCGGTGCAGGAGACGGCAAAGGCGCTTGGCGATTTCAGGAAAACAGGGAAAAAGGTCTATTTTTATTCGGACGAGTATTTTTATTCCGGGCAATACCAGATTCTTTCATCCGAGGCCGACTTGATAGCTTTAAACCCTTCAGGATCGGTAAACCTCACCGGGATAAGCGCTCAGCGTCTATATTTTAAGGATTTCCTCGATAAACTCGGCATCCGTTTTATAAATCTGGCTCCCTGGGATACGAAGTCGGCAAATAATCCCTTTACCTATAACGAGATGCCGAAGGGTGAAAGGAATATGCTGAAAAGGTACCTTGGCGACATCGCCGATCAAACTCTAAAGAGTTTTACCGCAGGAAGATCGGGCAAACTTAAGGCCGAACCGGCCGATGTGATAGCCTCCGGGCCATATCTTTCTTCGGGGAAAGCCCTCGACGCAGGGGTCGTCGATTCCGTCATGTATAAAGACGAATTCGAGGAGTGGATAGTCAAGACGAATAATGGAGCCCGGATAATAACGGAGTATCCGGAACCAAAAGATCTCTCATGGGGCCGGTCGTCGGCGTCAAAAAAAGTGGCCGTTCTTTACCTGAACGGAGCCATAATTATGGGTTATGGAAACGCCGGCAGCAGCATAGGGACTTCCGCTGTTGACAAGATCAAGCGCCTCAGGGAAGACCCGGACATTACCGCTATTCTTATCAGAGTCAATTCTCCCGGCGGGGTAATAATTACCAGCGACGAGATAGCCCGCGAAGTAAAGAAAACGGTCACCGCAGGTAAACCGGTAGTTGTGTCGATGGGCGATGTGGCCGCTTCAGGGGGATATTATGTGTCATGTTACGCAGACAGGATATTCGCCGAGCCCGGCACAATAACTGGTTCTATAGGGGTTACGGGCCTTATCCCCAACTTTTCCGGAACTCTCGGAAAACTGGGGATCCGTTCCGACGGGGTCGATCTTTCACGAAGTTCAGGATACCTTGACCCGGCAAGGGAATTTAAGGAAAGGGATATTTCAAATACCAGGGAAATGATAATTACCATGTACGACCGCTTCGTTTCAGTCGTCGCGGAGAGCCGCAAGCTTACGCCCGGCAGGGTGAACGAAATCGGCGAGGGCCAGGTCTGGACCGGACGCGAAGCCCTTACGAACGGACTTATAGATGAAATCGGAAGCCTGGAGGACGCCGAAAACTACCTCAGGACCAGGCTGGGCGGCTGGGTCGAATTCGATGACGATATTCCCGGAAACCTGAATATGGATTACGGACTGCTTGAAAATCTTTTGAAATTGATTGCGTCATCGTCCGAACACGAGGATATCGATAATATAAGAACGGCTCTTAAACCCTACGTTAAAGCGGCGTCGGAAATCCTGAGCCTTGGATCGGGCCCGGTGCTATATTACGACTGGATGGGCGTCGGGGAATAGTCCCGGCCCTATTGGACAATTTTAAGCAGGCTTTATATAATAATTGCCGGGGGAAGATTTCTTCCTTACAGGATGAACCCCCCGTCTCTAAAGGGACGGGGCTCGAAATGACAACAAGATTTGTTTCCTGCGTCTTAACGGATGCCTCCCTTCCAGACTCCTGATTCCGCCAGTACTATTGTGGAGGAATCCGTGTACTGGTTCTTGACCGTCACTCCCGTCGCCGTGTCCACCCACATAATAAAGTGATCGGTATAACCCTTCATCAGGTTTCCCAGGAAATTGTCGGCTATCATAAAATTTACTTTTACGGCTTTAAATTTACCGGCGGGTGTTGTTATCTCTTCCTTTCCTACAACTCTGAAATATCCGGGCAGGGATAAATTAAGAAATCCCGGGGCCGTTAAATATATTATTCCGGGTTTTTCAGGGTCTAACAGCCTTAAAATCGCGGGGTAAATTTCAAGACCGCAAAAATAGCTGTAGCCGGCTTTAATAGGCAGCCTCGATTTTTGACTTTTTATCTCTTTTCCGTCCCATGACATGATCCTTGAATCCGCTTCCAGATTCCTGTAGTCGAAGGTGGTTTCAATGTAAAAAATACCGTGAGTTTTTCCGGAAAATATTGTATTCGACCAGTTCTCTGTAAAATGGAGCATTGTGCCCTTTTCGAGGTCAAAACTAAATCTGTCGCTGAAATAGACGGATTTCAATGTAATTTCGGAAAATTTGTTAGAACAGGTTCCGACATATAAATCCATCGTATTGCCGCCTCTGTTCAGTTTGTAAACAAAGTAGGCATATCCGGTTATTTCCCCTCCGTTTATAACTGCGTATTTCTGGTATTCCATTTGGGTAATTTTAGGTTTTTTTACGGCCGCGGGCTGAAGTTTCACATAACTTCCCATTGCTCTTATTGACGCGGCCGGGATTATTACAATAAGAGACACAGTAATATAAATGCAAAGTCTTGAAAACACTGGAGTTTTTTTACTCATTCGGAATTTCCCATTTAGCATCTTTGGACTCCAAAAATCCAGTTCCCAATGCTTTCTACCAATATTTTATCAACCTTATCAGGACATTTCAACATAAATTTCATATCTTTCCAGTCTAAGACGGACTGATAAACCTTCAAATTCATTCTTTTCATAAAATACGACAACAGGCACCCCTTGTTTTTTTCATTACAGTCAATCCTTACACTCTTTCCAAAGTCATAGATCGGAATCGTTCTATCCTTTCAAGTATTGCTTCAAACAGTTCCTTTGGAACAGCAACTTCAGCCATCTGAAATATCGTATTCCGGGCATGGCTTACTACCTTCGCCCCGATCTTGATCAGCTTTTCACGGAGAGTTGTCAATGACCAGTGCCGAATAGCCCGCGGTAGGGCGACCCTGCGAAGGAAGTTCCCAAGGTTATATGCAAGAGCGAACAATTGTAGTCTTACCTGATTGTCAGCAAAATTGTGGCATGACAGCCTTGTCCATTTGATAGCGTTCTTTCCTTCCTTGATCCACTGCTCCGCTGTTCCTCTCATGTTATAGAACCTGACAACCTTCTTCGGCTGCCATCGAAGATTTGTTACGATGAATCCGACGCGAGGAAACAATTCTCCACGATGCCACTCAACCTTCGCTATTACACGGCATCCATGTTCCCAGCTTACCGCCTTGTAGAAGAAATCATGGTACAACACAACAGGAGCGAAGGACGGCCTTCCGACCGGGCGTTTAAGAAGATGCGCAATATTCTGCTGCAGAATATCGTTGGCGGGAAGCCGGATGGCATAAAAGAAATTCTCCGATTCAAGGTATTCGTAAATGTCCGGATTCGCGAAAGCGGCATCACCTCGGAAGTAGCAATCCAGATTCTGATTCCTATATCTTTCTACAATAGGTTTAAGCATTGTTTTCCAGTCATGAGCGCTATGGACGTTTCCTTAGTCAAAGGGCCAAATAACCATACCAAGGAATTTACGGGAAAAATTTAATATCAGGCAGGATACTACGCTTGAAATAGAGGATGAAAACGGAAAAATCGTGATTAAAAAAAGCAATAAACAAAATAAAAAAAATATTTTCGAGAAATTTCGGGGAATAGCCACCGTAAAAATGACTACCGATGAAATCATGAAATTAACAAGAGGTTGAGGGTGAAGGCATTGGTAGATTCAAATATTATTCTCGATATCTTTGAAAACGACAACCGATGGTATAATTGGTCTTCAAGCATCCTCGACAAGTACTCTGAAGATTATCAATTATTCATCAATCCGGTCATTTATACTGAAATTTCGATCGGCTTCGACGGCATCGAACTTCTGGAATCAAGTATTATAAAATGCGGTTTCAAATTTGCCGAAATTCCGAGAGAAGCGCTCTTTCTTGCAGAAAAAGCGTTTATAAAATACAGAAAAGAAAAGGGTAATAAAACTATGCCGCTGCCTGATTTCTATATTGGCGCGCATGCAGCTGTGGCCGGAATGGTATTGATTACCAGAGATGTGCGGCGAGTTCGCCATTATTTTCCAACTGTAAAAATTGTAAGTCCGGAATAGTATGCAATTTAATAATAACGAAAAAGAGAGGGTATTCTGTGCTTAGTAAAACCGCCGAAATCTTTTATAAATGCGACAATTACTATAATCCGTCTCATAAGGCGGGGATTAATTATATGGACCCTGAACTGAATATCGATTGGAAAATCAATACGGGTGAAATAGTTATTTCGAAAAAAGATTCGAACCTTCCTCTATTTAAGTATGCCGCCAATAATTTATTTTCGGAGAGGAACAATGAAATCAGCACCTTTAAATATTATATTTTTTCTAAAATTAATTTTATAGTATTTACTACGTATTCGGCTTCATTATCAGTCATCTTAGAGTAAATAGGAAGGCTGATCTCATTTTCATACATTCGATATGTATTTGGATAATTATTAATGCTATAACCAAGTTTTTTGTAATACGGATGCATTACCACCGGGATAAAATGGACATTGGATGATATCCCTTTTTCCGCCAGCCGGTTTATCAATTCGGACCTGGATTTTTCATTAAAGTTTTTTATCCTCAAGGGATATAAATGATTATTGCCTTTTTTATTATTACCCCTGAAAGGGGGAATTATAAATCTGTCATCTTTACAAAAACTTTTGTCATATATAGCGGCCACTTTATTTCTCGCAGGCTGCATTTCTGTTTCAAATCTTTTAAGCTGAACCAGCCCGATCGATGCGGCAATGTCAGTCATATTGCATTTATAGCCGGGTAATTCAATCGAATAATGCCAACTACCAGCTTTCATCTTATCAAGCGCGTCTTTGCTCTGCCCATGCAGCGATAATAACTGCAGCTGCCGATAGATATTCCCGGCTTCCGATATATTTGAAGAATTGAAAGCGACAGCGCCCCCTTCGGCGGTTGTAAGGTTTTTAACTGCATGGAAGGAAAAAACAGAGAAATCCGCTGCTGAACCGACTTTCTTGCCGTTATATTCCGAACCGAACGAATGAGCCGCATCGGCTAATACTAAGGGACAATACAATCTTTCTTGAAGTGTCCCCTTTTTGGGCTTGAATTTTTTTTTTGAATCTATCAGGACCTGCCTGATCGATTCATAATCGCAGGGCCAGCCGCCGAAATCTACAGGCATGACAGCCTTTGTCCTGGAGGTAATCGCTTTTGAAACAGCTTCCGGGTTGATATTAAAATCGTCCTTTTTTATATCGACAAAAACCGGTTTTGCTCCGCAATGAAGTATGACATTTGAAGTAGCCGCATAAGTATAAGGGGTTGTGATCACTTCATCGCCGGGTCCTATATCCATCAACCTTAGAATGAGTTCCATTCCGGCCGTTGCAGAATTCAGGCATATTGCTTTTTCCGTTCCGCAATACTCCGATATTTCCTTTTCAAACCGTTTTGTTTTCGGCCCCGTGGTTATCCACCCCGATTTCAGGGTGTCGGCGACTTCGTCTATTTCCGCCCGGGTTATATCGGGAGGTGAAAATGGGATTTTAATTCCTTCCATTTATATATCTCCGGTTTTTTATCTTTAACCTGTCATATTTATCGGCAGGATAGTAATCAAAGTTCTTCCCGCCCTATGGACAATTTCAACCAAGTTTTATATAATATGTGAAACTTGAAATTAGGTTTTAAAATACGATTATCTCCCTATGAAATAAGGATAATCCAGGAAGCGATTTTAAAGCATGATCCCAAAGCTAAAATTTTCCTTTTCGGATCAAGGGCGGATGACAATAAAAAAGGCGGCGACATCGACCTTCTCATATTTTCGAAATTTTTAAATACACCGATAGACTGAAAATAAAAGCTGAGATCTATGATAAAATTGACTGGCAGAAGATAGACCTTGTTGTAACATCAGACGGCCTGGAAACTTTTGTTAAAATGATATTAAAAGAGAGCGTACCACTATGGCCCCAATAAAATCGGAATTTTTAAAGGAAGAACTGGAAATTTTGGACGGGTCTGTTAAAACACTTGAATATTCCTATCAAATATGTAACAGCATCGGGATAAAAAATGAATTTATACAGGACAACCAATCGTTATCGGATTTCGGAGTTATAGGGGGGCCCCTTTACCAGCTGACGATTAGATCAATAAAAAAAGGGCCTTTCACAGATTGCGATTAGAACAGGCGGTGTATTATGATCTTATAAAATCATCGAATCTTGATTTATTGCCTGTACCGAAAAGTAAAAAGCTTTTCGGGCTTTCAAATAAGTATTCGGATGTGTGAGGGTAAGGGAAGTGGTTTTTTACAAGGTCTTTACGGACAAAAAAAGCGTCATCACCGGTAATGTTGCATGCGACAAGATCATATCCCTTCTTTTGAGCTAATAATTCCAGCGACTTCAAACTTGCCCCGTAATAATTTGATTTATCCCAAATATGCTTTGGATTGTAATTCATAATCCATTTATTTTCAGCATTAAAAGTAGAATTATATTCAATACCGACAACCTTCGGATTGTAATTTTTAATAGCTTCCCAGACATAGTAATCATTACCGTCTATATCGATTAAGAGCAAATCTAAATCTCGCGGTACATTTAATTCCTTAAATAATAATTCGATATTATCTTTTGTTATAAAAGCGTTTTTTATTTTCAGCATTCCGTTCTGGATCAAGCAGTTATGAGTTTTATTAATTTTTTTTATATTTTTTATACTGCCGTCCATCCAATAGCCTTTCCATCCATTTATCAATAAATTCAAACTATTATTTTCCACGCCCTTCTCGACCCCAAAATCGACCAAACAACCCTTCTCAATACCCAACCTTTTAAATATTTCATTTAATATGCCATCCTGATCGAATTGAGAATATACTTTGTAGCCGTATTTAATCAGGCTTTTATCCTTGTCATATTTTGAGCTTTTTAATAAATCATTATAGACATAAAGAGAAAACAAATATGGAAACCTGAAGACATTCCTCAAAAAGGTCCTGAAGAATTCCAGCATATTAATCCCCGTCTTAAGATTAGCGGATATTTTACCTAAATTAGAGGTTTAAGTCAAAAATATGAATAACAGTATTTTAAAAATTGAGACTTTCAATTATTTGAATTATAATAAAATGTATCAATATTAGCACAATACAGTCGAAGTTCGCCGGGAACGAAATAATGGCAATAAAAAAAATAAACAATATATTATTAAAACAGAAATCTATCTGCATTCTAACTACTTCTTATCCAAAATGGAATGAAAAAAGCAATGAACTGGTCTTTGGTAAATTTGTCCATGATATGGCCAGATATCTTGTTAAATATGGCTTTGATGTCCATGTAGTTACGCATCATGGGGATTATACTCCGGCAGTAAGCCTGCATGACGGCGTGAATATACACAGGTTCCACTATTTCCCTTTCAAATTCGAAACATTGACCAGGGGTTCGGGGATCCCTGAAAATATTAAAAAAATAAAAAATATGATACAGATCCCTTTTTATTTCTTAGCCCTTTTTTTTACCGCGTTAAAAGTTATCAAAAGATATAGAGTCGATTTTATCAATGCTCATTGGGCTTTCCCTACAGGCTTTATAGGTTTATTCTTGCGATCAGCGACAGGAAAAAAATTGATTACAACCATTTATGGCGCCGAGATATTTCCCGTTCTATCGGGAAAAATGAAATATATAAAACCGTTTTTAAAAATGTCTTTAAAAGGGGCGGATCTGGTAGCCGGAATAAGCCGGGAAACTGTTTCCGCCGCTAAAAATATTTATAACCGGGAAATTCATATAATCCCCGATGGAATAGATATGACTTATTACAGTCCCGGGCTGCATGATGAAAGTATCCTGGAAAAATTCCGTGCAAAAAATAAAAAAGTGTTATTTTTCACAGGAAGGATGGTGGAAAGAAAGGGCCACAGGTATTTGCTGGAATCGATAAAATATATAAAATTAAAATATCCCGATATAAAGTTGATCCTTGGCGGACAGGGACCATTATTTGACGAGTTAAATAAATTTCGTATTGAAATGGGATTGGAAGATCATATTGAAATGCCTGGATTCTTGCCGGAAGAAGAAATTGTCCCATTGTTACGGTCAATATTCCTTTATATTCTGCCTTCCTGCATTGATAAGAATGGCGATACTGAAGGCTCCGCGACAGCTGCGTTCGAAGCTATGGCCTGCGGAACTCCGGCTATCATCAGCAAAGTCGGTGGCAACATTAATTCAATAATAGACGGCCAGGGGGCTTATTATTTTGAACCGGGTAATTCCGTCGACCTGGCGGAAAAAATCCAGTATCTATTAAGTAATGGAGAAATTTACCAAACAAACCGGCTCCTCGCACGGAAATATATACAGGAAAATTATTCCTGGGAAAAATCTATTGAAAAATACAAAAAGTTAATGGAACTATAATAAATTTGGAGAAAATATGAATTCTAAAATAAATGATGACCGGGTTGAAAAAAGAAAACTCTCTTTTCTGACTGTCTATTATTACTGGCTGGATAAAGAAGCCTATCTGAAGTCAAAGAATTATATTTCCATTTTGAGAACTTATGACGAGCTTTCCGAAAATGAATATTTTTTTAAAATCGGATATAAGACCTTCCTTATTGATTTGATTAAATCAAAGGATGAAATATATTCGGCATTCGATCATAAAAGACAGATTAATAAGGCAATAAAAAGCGGCATGTTGATAAAACAGGCGGTATCATATGAGGAGAAATTGAATTTCTTTAATTTCTATCAAAAATTCGCTGAAGATCCGAAAAGGAAAGACCAAATCCTCGTCCTTCAAAAAAATGAACTTGAAAAATTGGCAATATTTTATGCCGTTTCCGCTGAAAGGGAATATCTTGGAGGTATAGGACTGCTCTCTTCTTTTGATAACCGTTATTTATTGTATAAATACGGCGCTACCGTGCATAGGTGCAACGAAAGCGAATATCTGATGTGGAATGCGATCCAATATGCGAAAGATAACGGATACTCCTTTTTCGATACGAGCTGGTTTCAACCGACAGAAGATAAAAACAGCGTCTTGTACCGGCTATATCAATTTAAAAAAAAGTTCGGCGGAGACTGTGTCGACTTCTATACATATGTAAATTTAGGGCAGCCCTTTATAATACCGGGTTTATTATTTAAGTTCATATTAAAATATTTTTTTAAAGGTAATTTACACAATCTGACTTTATTTTTAAAAAAGTTACATTTTTTTAAATAGAAATAGGAAAGGAGTTTGATAATAATGAAAAATTCAAGGCTTGATATTAACAAAATAAATTGCATGTTTTACAGCGGGGGTGCGCAGGTCAACTTCTATAAAAACGAATATATTGAACTGATGCCGCCTGAAAAGGTATTGTTCCCGAAATATATTAAAAGAGGCCACTCGGTTCTGGATCTTGGCTGCGGTACAGGAAGAACAACAAGTTATATACATACAATCGCGGAAAAAATAATCGGCACAGATATCTCTGAAGCTATGATTGAAACCGCAAAGGGTAAATTTAAGGATATAGATTTCAGAGTCATGGACGCAAGCCGTCTTGAATTTCCCGATAACACATTTGATATTGTGGTTTTTTCTTTTAACGGCCTTTGTCTGCTGTATCCTGAAGAATTGAGGATAAAGTCAATAAAAGAGATTTACCGGGTCTTGAAAAAAAACGGCGTTTTTATTTTCAGTTCTCATAACCGTTATCCTCCGTTAACTTTATCTTCAATAGTTAACCTTATTATAACAAAACTTTTTATGGGCTTTTCATCGAAATATAAAATTCACCTGACCAGATGCGGGATTTCAGTTAATTATGAGACTTCTCCCAAAGAAGAAACAGCTTTATTTCAAAATATGAATTTCGAATTGCTGGATATAATACCGATGACTCAAAAAATTACTTTTTGGGGGTATAAACCGGCTGTATTGACCTATTATGCATTCAAAAAGTTTTAAAGGTTAATTTGTGGGGAAGTTAAAAAAATATATCAGACCGTTTGGTTATATATTAACCGTTTTGACCCTGGTTTATATAGTTAATATTTTTGTTCATTTCAATTGGAACACTCTTAAATTTCAACACCCTTTTATATCAATATTTATCATTTTCGTTTTCGGATTATGGACCGCATTATACCTGTTAATCGGGGCATTCAACTGGAAATTGATCCTCGAGTTTGTTAACGGTTCCTCTATTCCGGCAAGGGATATATTTCAGGTTTTTTTGAAATCGAATATAGCCAAGTATCTTCCCGGTAATATTATGAACTATGCCGGGCGTAATTTTCTCGGCTTCAAACTAGGATGGAAAAATTCGGAAATAGCTTTCAGCAGTTTATTGGAATACATCTTTGGCGCAGGAATGACCGGTTTAATTCTTATAATATGCATGTCAACCGGCCTTATTACAATTCCGCCGCAGATTTCACTAAATATCAATTTCCATAAATTACTTTTATATTCGGCAATAGCCGCCGCCGGCGCTGTTATTATTATTTCTTTTATTTATATCTATAGATATTTTATTAAAAAGGAAGAGCTTAGAGATACCTCAAAAAAGCTGCTGGAAAGAAGCAGGCAATTTTTTACTTTGAGATTCCTCGTTTTATTTGTCAAAATGTTTTTAATATCGTTATTCTGCTTTGTCATGAATTGCTTTTTTTATGTTTATTTATGTGATCTTGCGCTGGGCTTTCATATCAAGCCTTCCGATATTGTTAATTTTAACGCGGCCCTTACAATCGCGAATTACGCAAGTATAATCACTCCCGGCGTACCGGCCGGATTGGGCATAAAAGAGTCCTTATCATTTCTGATGATTTCAGCCTATGGATATCCTAAAGAAAGTCTCATAGTATCGTTGCTTGTATTCAGGCTGGTAAACATTTTGGGGGATGTCATGGCTTTTTGTATGGCTATGCCCTGGCGTGAAAAAATTGCAAGCAGGTCAGGATCTTCTTGAAATATTATCGGGTTTGATTTATAATTTACAGCATTTTTAAATATGATTCTTACAACCTTTATTAAACCGTTATTATCTATTTGGTTATTATTTTTATCAAGAATTTCAATTTTAAGGGGTATTATTTGATCAGAATTCCTGTTTATAAACCCGACCTTAGCGGAAATGAAAAGATATATGTAAATGAATGCCTTGATTCAAGCTGGATTTCGTCAAAGGGCGATTTCATACCCAGGTTTGAACAGGAATTTTCAAAATTTATCGGGGTAAAGCATTCCTCGACCGTCTCTAACGGAACTGTAGCCCTTCATCTCTCGCTGGTAGTACTCGGGATTGGGGCAGGCGATGAGATCATCGTACCGACTCTGACTTATATAGCTTCCGTAAACGCTATAGCCTATACCGGCGCCACCCCCGTTTTTGTCGATTCTCTTATGGATTCATGGCAGATGGACCCTGAAGATATCAGGAAAAAGATCACCCCGAAAACCAGGGGAATTATGGTAGTACATCTCTACGGTCACCCTTGTGATATGGATCAAATAATAAAAATCGCCGGGGAACATGGCCTTTTTATAATTGAAGACTGCGCTGAAGCTTTCGGAAGCCTTTATAAGGGAAGGCATGTAGGAACATACGGGGATATATCCATATTCAGCTTTTTCGGCAATAAAACGGTTACCTGCGGCGAAGGCGGCATGGTTGTAACTAACGACGAGAAACTGCATAACAGCGTTGTGCATTATAAATCTCAGGGATTGGTTAAATACCGCACTTACTGGCATGATGTCATAGCTTATAACTACAGGATGACGAATATTTGTGCCGCTATCGGACTCGCACAGTTGGAACGTGCCGCACAGTTTATCGAGAAAAAAAGACAGATCGCTTTATGGTATATAGACAATTTAAAAACATTGCCGGTTGAGTATCACAGGGAAAACGGAGATATCAGACACAATTACTGGATGTTCTCTATTTTAGTCAGCGATCCCCTTAATAGGGAACCTCTTTCTGTCTTCCTGGCTGAAAACGGCATTGAGACAAGACCGCTTTTCTACCCGGTTCATACTATGCCGATGTATTCACAAAATTCCCGGAAGTTTCCGGTTGCGGAAGAACTCGGAAGCAGGGGCATTAATCTTCCAAGCTATCCAATGCTTACAAAAGATGATGTCGAATTTGTCTGCGGTAAGATAAAAGAATTTTACAGTTGATTAAGTAAATTTTATTATTTTACTATTTCCCCTCTTCCATATCGAAAAGCATCGCGAAAAGTAAAAACTGCAGGCCTGTCAGGATTAAAAGGGCGTCGAATATAGCCTGCGGGCCCGATACGCCCCAATGCAATATAAAATTCTTGATTACAAGGTATATTCCGAATAAAAAACCGACCGGAAGCAGCATGAAGGACAGGTAATAAAAGAAAACAAGCGGATGGAAATCCAGGAATATGTATTTAAATCTTAGCCGCCAGAAAAACCCCCTGAGAAGCATGGGAGAAACCCTCATAAAATACCTGACGCCCTTTATTTGCGACTGCCTTTCCCCGGAAAGGTAAACAGCCGTTCTGGGGATATCCATAACCTTGAAGCAGTATCCGTTAAGCCTGATTAAAAAATCCATGGGGTATCCGTACCTTTTCCAGGCTCTTGACCAATCTATAAGATCGATCGCCCTTTTGCTTATCGCCGTGTAACCGTCGACGACGTCCATTACTTTATAATAACCCGATGCAAGCTTGGTCAGGGCCGTTATTATCCAGTTTCCCCAGAAACGGATCCTGGGCATTTTGGCGATAGTGTCCTCGAATTTGCTTAAAAGAAAACGGTTTCCCTTTGTATAATCTACCTTGCCGTCGATGATCGGGTCTAAAAAGTGGGTTACTTCGTCAAGGTTCATCTGAAAATCCCCGCCGACAACGACTGCGATATCATGTCCTTCTTTACTTGATTGAAGATATCCCGTAATGATGGCCCCTCCCGGCCCCTGGTTCGTTTCATGCTTAAGTAATGTTATCCTTTTATCTTTTTTCCCGCAATCGAGGATCACTTCGTTTTGATTGTCCGGGCTTTTATCGTCGACCACGTAGATTTTATCGATAACCGGATTTACATTCTCAAGGGTCGGCCTGATAAGCTTCTCTTCCTTATAAGCCGGAATCACAAGTGATATTTTTTTATCCCTATACATAACAGCTCCTTCGTTCAATGAACCGCTTTATTCACTTCGCTGCATATAAATTCGATCTGCTCCCCTGTCAATTCCGGATACATCGGAAGGCTTAGGATTTTTTCCGATACCGATTCGGAAACCGGAAAATCTCCCTTTTCATAGCCGAGGTATTTAAAAGCGGGCTGTAAATGAAGCGGCACAGGGTAATGTATCGAGGCCGCTATGCCTTTGCTTTTAAGGTACTCCAGCGCTTCATCCCGGTTATTCACACGGATAACATAGAGGTGGTATACATGTTCGCCGTTTTGCTGCGTTTTAGGAAGTATTATAGATTTATTTTTTGACAATAATTCGGTATAAATCCGGGCATTTTCCCGGCGTTTTTTCGTCCACTCCTCGATATGATTCATCTTCACCGATAAAACGGCCGCCTGCAGACCGTCAAGCCGGTGGTTATAGCCGACCATTTCATGGTAATACTTCCTGCTCCTTCCATGGTCAAGTAATTTCCTGATCCTTTCTTCGAGTTCTTTAGAGTCTGTAATCAGGGCCCCCGCATCGCCGTAAGCGCCGAGGTTTTTTCCCGGGAAAAAGCTGAAAGTCCCGATATCTCCGAAAGTGCCGGCAATCTTCCCTTTAAATTTAGCAAGGTGCGCCTGGGCGCAATCTTCAACTACTTTTAAGTGATATTTTTCAGCTATTTTTAATATCGCATTCATATCGGCGGGATTTCCGTATAAATGAACCGGGATTATCGCCCTGGTTTTTTCATTAACCGCCGCTTCTATTTTAGAAGCGTCGATGTTGTAAGTGTCCGGGTCGATATCTACAAAAACAGGTTTTGCCCCGGTATGGCATATGCCTTCGGCCGTTCCGATAAAAGTGAAAGAGACTGTTATTACCTCATCGCCCTCTTTAATGCCCAGCGCCGCCAGGGCCAGGAAAATAGCCGCGGTGCCGTTGGAGCATCCCATGCAGAACCTGCTATGGAACATTTTTGAAAATTTACTCTCGAATTCCGACACATATTCGCCCTGTATAAAAGCGCTCGATTCGATGACTTCTTCGATTTTTCCGAGGATTTCCCCTTTGATCGTCCTGTATTGCGCTTTTAAGTCTACTAACGGTATCATTGTAAACCCTCAATTAAGTTAATAATGGATTTTCCTGATAAACCTTGCCGGATTGCCGGCTACGATCGAATCTTCATCGACATTTTTCGTTACTACGCTGCCCGCACCGACCAATGAATTTTTACCGACAATTACCCCGGGCAATAATGTCGAATTCGCACCGATCTTGGCCTTTTCTTTAATAAGAGCCCCTGCAAGTTCGTTTTTAACGTTCGGGGATTGGGGAAACCTTGCGTTTGTAATAACTACGTTCGGGCCGATCCAGCAGTCATGCTCCAATACCGAGAATTCCGGAATAAAGCACTGGGTATGGATCCTTACATTATTTTCAATTTTGACATGATGCTCAACTACGGAAAGAGTGCCTATGCTTACATTATCTCCTATAATATTCAATTCCCTTATATTCGCTTTATTGCCTGTCTGGAAATTACTCCCGATCATGTTTCCGGCGTATATTACAGTATGGCTCCTGATAACGGCATAATCCCCTATGATCGTTTCTTCATCTTTCCGGCCTTTAAAAGGGGCCCCTATAATGCAGAAATCTTCGATAATCGCATCTTTACCTAATTTTACACCAGGGTAGATTATTGAAGTGCTGGCAATCATTTAACAGCGTCCCAGTTTGCATTTATTGGGTTTAAATCTTAAAAATACTTCCCTGCCGGTTTCGATCGATTCGTAAATAGCCGATATGAGCTCAAGGCTTTTCCTGCCTTCAAGGCCGTCGACAAGGGCCTTTTTATCGTTTATTATGCAATCCAGGACATGCTCGTAATAAGCCTGGTGGCCGAATCCGTATACATTGGGCGGATTTACCGAATATTTTGTCAAAATGTCCCTGTCTGTTTCATTTTCGTCTATAAATTTCCAGATCTTCATCTCATTAACGGCAAAACCCCCGATCTCGACCGTGCCCCTTTCTCCCAGGATGGATATGGAGCCCTCGAGGTCTTTCGGCCTGGCTGCCGTGGTCGCCTCGATAACTCCTAGGGCCCCGTTATTGAATTTCAGCAACGCGATGCCGGTATCCTCAGTTTCAACATCCACTAACGCCGTTATGCTTTTCGCGAAAACCGATTCCACGTCCCCCATCATCCATTCCAGAAGATCGACATGGTGGCTCGCCTGGTTTGTGAAAACGCCGCCGTCAAACTCCCATGTCCCTCTCCAGCTGTCGCTGTCATAGTATTCCTGTTTCCTGCACCACCTCACGCGGACAGTTCCCAGGACCAGCTTGCCGAACCTCCCGCTTTCGACCGCTTCCCTCAACTTCCGGACCGGAACATTGAACCGGTTCTGCTTGACGACGAACAGTTTGATATTATTCTCATCGCAGATTCGGATCATCGAATCCGCGTCGTCAAGGGTTAACGCCATAGGTTTTTCAACAAGTATATGTTTTTTGTATTTTGCCAGGCCGATTACATGCTCCGCGTGCAGACCGCTTGGTGTTAAAATGGAAATCGCATCGATATTTTTCTCGGTTTCCATCATCTTAAACATATCTTCATAATAAGGCACTCTGAATTGTTCGCCGGATTTTTTCACCCTGTCTTTTATAATATCGCAAACTGCGGCCAATTTAGCGTCTTTAATCTGGTTCAGGCCTAATAATTCCAGATGCCTTTTTGCGATCCTTCCGCAGCCGACTATAGCAAAATTAAGCATATTTAAACCTCTTCACTAATTATAGAAAATTTTTCGCCAAATATCAAAATTAATAGATTAAGCTTTATTATTACAAATTAAACTTAATAATACACTTTTTATCTATAATCAAATTTATTACAAAATCAAGTGGTATAAAATTATTATTTTCAAGGTTCGAAAAGTAATAATTTATTCGCAAATAAATAATGAAATATAATCGGAAAAAAGTTATAATGGTTCAATAAAAATAGAATCGATCCGATTTAACCGGAGTACTTTAATGCATAAAAATGCCTTTATTCAGAAAATTTATGATAAATTAATTAATAAAGTTTCCCTTTTCAAAAGCGGCTATTTAAAGCTTAAGCGGAAAAAACTATACGATAATTTGCTTGTTATTTTTTTATATATCGTTTTATCCGTATTCGTACTCAGCGCAAACTTTTTTAAAGGAGAAACGGTAGGCCCGTTTAATTTCCTCGTTTCTTTTCCCGGATGGTCTTCGCTGAATTATCATCCCGTTGTCGTCGATACTGAGAGGATGGACGCCCTGGACGGATCCATACCCGAGCAAATAAATTACAAGAATAATCTTTTAAGCGGTAAAATCCCGGTCCTTGACCTTTTTTATTCCGGTAAAATTTTTATACCCAGTTATATAGTAACAATCTTCGTCGGAACGATCCCTGTCGGATTGTATTTTTCTGAAATTCTTAAACTTGTGGTCTGCGGTTTCGGCGTATTCCTTCTGCTTAGCTTATTTACCCGAAAATCAGCCGCTTTTTTCGGCGGCGTCGTTTACATGCTTTGCGGTTTTAACGCTTCCTGGTTTATCGGGGCGCATGTGGACGTATCGATGTGGATACCATGGCTCTTATGGGCGACAGCGGGCTATCTGATAGAAGAAAAAAAATATTACCTTTTATTTATCACCGCATCGACTGTTTTTATGCTATCCGGGTATTTTCCGAGCGTCGCGGCGTACGGTTTTTATTGTTTCGGGATCCTGCTGTTATTCTGGAATTTAACTGATTACAAATCGATAAAATCTTTTATAATTAAATTATCGATGCCTTCGTTATTTATCGTTCTCGGCTTTTTAATAGCTATGCCTACCCTTTCAAGTTATGCAAACCTTATCGCAGGACTTAATCCCCAAACTACTGGAGTGGATTTAAGCTGGCGGCATGGAGGCACAAAATTAAGTGTAAATGATCTTTATCTATTTGTCAGGCCTTTCAGGAATATCAAGGTGGAAACATGTGTTTATACCGGGATTTTTTCTCTCCTACTGGCAGCCCTGAGTGTTCCGGTTATGATTTTCATGAGAAATAAAAAAATCAGGCACTTTACTATTTTCGGGTTCATCATTTTTATTTTATCCGTTTTAATCGGTTTCGGGATGATACCCTATGAAATTGTGAGAAATATACCGACCTTTAGTTTTAATAGAGCACAGAGACTTACATCGATAATAGGCTTATCCCTTGCAATACTCTCGGGAATAGGCTTTGAAGGCATGCTGTCTATACCGGATTTCCCCTTCTACCCTTCTTTTATTGAAAATTGGATTAAAAAGAATCGTATTAGATTAAAAACCTTCGTTCTAATTTTCGCGGCATTTATTTTTATTTTTCAGATTTTCGATCAAAAAAGGATTTTCAGCCATTTTAACGCTGTAGAGCCTTCTGAATGGTGCTATCCTGAAACAAGATCGATAAAATATTTAAAGGAGCATTTAAGCCCCTTTCAGAATATTATCGCCGACAATTCCTTCCTTCATTGCGGCGTCATGGGAGGGTACGGTTTAAATGAAATATTCCTGCACAGGTATTATACGCGCAATGAAAAAGATCTTCTGCGCCGGATTGTTCCGAATGGATTCACATCACCTACGTCGGCTTCATTTCCTGCGGAAGCAATAAATTACGATTCAAATCTATTTCATGCCCTCGGGATCAAATTCATAATCAGGGGGAAATTCAATAAAATTATTCTTCAGGAACAGCCTGCAAATTCCATAATGGTCCCTTCGGAGCCTCTTCCCGCCTCAAAAATTGTTCAGTATGTCAATTTAAAAGAAGACATCAAAAACCTCGATGGAATAATGACCGAATTCGGAACCTACAATGAGCCTTACGCACCTGAGGATGTAAAACTGGTCCTTAAAAACAGTTTCGGCGTGATAATCGAAGAAATTGTTGTTGGAAAAGAAAAAATCGAGAATAATAAATGGGCCTATTTTGACTTTAAAAAACGGTTAACTCTCGCAAAAGGCATATATAAATTTGAAATTCATCTTTATGGTAAAAATTACGGCGGGATTTTCGCTATCTGGAAAACAAGCCAGCCGGCCGATGAAAAAAGTTATCTTGAAGAAAACGGCAGGAAAACGGATTTCGCCTTAATGTATAAATTATATACAACTAAAAAAGAAGATTCAAACGGATGGATCGTTCATAAAGTTGAAAGCGGTATCAGGGTCTGGGAAAAACCGGATACCCCGACGGGCGCGTACTATATACCGGACCTTAATGAGAAACCTGAAAATATAAATATTAAAAATTGCGGCGGCGTTACGGAGGAAAGAGTCGACGCTTATAAGATCAGGATAAATTATAATAAAGACGCCGGCGGATTTATCGTCCTGCCCGACTGGTGCAGAGACGGCTGGAAGGCTTATATAAACGGCAAGGAGATCAATACCGAAAAATACCTTAAATTTCTTCCCGCTTTTCATGTTCCGGGAAAAACGGAAATTATTTATAAGTTTCAATATTCAATGATCATTATCTGGCTGTCTTTTGCAGGATTATTGATTTTTATAGGAATTTTATTCCTTTTTATGATGATTAAACATGAAAATCCTCATTATTTTAAGCAGAATAATTAAGGAGGGATGGATGTCTTTGCCGAATTTTTTATGTATCGGGACCCAGAGGGGCGGGACAACCTGGCTGTATGAAATGCTTCGTGTGCATCCGGACATTTATTTACCGGTGCAAAAGGAAATCCATTTTTTTAATAATGATTCCAATTATGATAAAGGCATTGATTGGTACGAAAAGACTTTCTTTTCAAATACCGAAGGGAAAAAAATAATCGGAGAAATTACCCCTGCATATTTATATATTGAATCCGCCGCTCAAAGAATATATAAAAACTTGGGCAAAGATATAAAGCTGATAATTATGCTTAGAAATCCTGCTGAAAGAGCGTTTTCGGATTATTGGATGGAATATTTCCGCGGTAATGAAACGTTGTCATTCGAAGAGGCGATATTAATGGAACCTTACAGAATTTGTAGAAGTTATGAAGAAAAACTTTATTATAGCTATATTAAACGGGGTTTTTATTATGCACAGATAAAAAATTATTTCGGATTTTACCCCTCTGGTAACATAAAAATTCTTATATTTGAGGAATTTTTCAAAGACATTCCGAATAACTTGAATGATGTATTGCAGTTTTTAAATTGTCCTTTAATGAAAATTGATCTAAAAAAAAGTAAATTAAATGCTACTGTTCTCAACTGTAAAAAATACTATAAAGCCGCATATTTAAATAGATCTTCTGTGAAATTCAAGGATTTAATATTTAGACGCCCTAATTACCCATCTTTAAATACTCGTTATCAAAAAATGCTTAAAAGGCTGTATTTAAACGATATAAAGAATTTACAGGAATTATTAAATAAAAATTTTTCATTATGGCTTTAATGAGGAGGTTTTTTATGACTATTTTAAAACATCGAGAAAAAGTAGGCGGGCTTTGGGATTTAATCGGCAAACTGCAATTTGATTTTCTTGTCAATGAGGGATTAAAACCTGAAAATTATTTATTGGATGTCGGATGCGGAAGTTTAAGAGGCGGTGTTCATTTTATTAAATATTTGAATATTGCCCGGTATTATGGATTTGATAATGATGAAGAATTGTTGAATGCCGGTAAGAATATTGAGTTAAATAATTATCATGTTGCCGATAAAAAACCGAACTTATTGCTGGTAGATAATTTTGATTGTTCCATAATTGCTCAAAAATTCGATTATGCGTTAGCGCAATCAGTTTTTACTCACCTGGATTTAAACAATATTATTGTTTGCCTTATTCAAATCAAAAAATTATTAAAAACCGGAGGCCGTTTTTATGTTTCTTTTTTTGAATCAAAAAAAGACATATTTGAATTGTTACCTGCAAAACATCATAGTACTGATAATATTGAGCTTTTAACTTATTTCAATAAGGATCCTTTTCATTATAATTTTCAAATATTTGAATGGATAAGCCAAAAAATTGGACTTAATGTTGATTATATTGGCGATTGGAACCATCCGAGAGATCAAAAAATGATGGTTTTTTATAAAAATTAGAATATACTAATATAAATTATCCGCTTTGAAGCACCGCACTGTCATCCGACAGCGAAGTGACCCGGGGGAGGATTTTAGTGCTTATAAATGCCTTTATTCAGAAAATTTATGATAAATTAATTAATAAAGTTTCCCTTTTTAAAAGCGGCTATTTAAAGCTTAAGCGGAAAAAACTATACGATAATTTGCTTGTTATTTTTTTATATATCGTTTTATCCGTATTCGTACTCGGCGCAAATATTTTTAAAGGTGATACCGTCGGCCCGTTTAATTTTCTAGTATCCTATCCCGGATGGTCTTCGTTGAATTATCATCCTGTTGTCGTCGATACTGAGAGGATAGACGCCCTGGACGGATCCATACCCGAGCAAATAAATTACAAGAATAATCTTTTAAACGGTAAAATCCCGGTACTTGACCTTTTTTATTCAGATAAAATTTTCATACCCAGTTATATAGTAACGATCTTCATAGGAACGATCCCTGTCGGAATTTATTTTTCTGAAATTCTTAAACTGGTGGTATGCGGTTTCGGCGTATTTCTGCTGCTTAGCTTATTTACCCGAAAATCCGCCGCTTTTTTCGGCGGCGTCGTTTACATGCTTTGCGGTTTTAACGCTTCCTGGTTTATCGGGGCGCATGTGGACGTATCGATGTGGATACCATGGCTCTTATGGGCGGCCGCGGGTTATCTGATAGAAGAAAAAAAATATTATCTTCTTTTTATAACCGCATCGACTGTTTTTATGCTATCCGGGTATTTTCCGAGCGTCGCGGCGTACGGCTTTTATTGTTTCGGGATCCTGCTGTTATTCTGGAATTTAACTGATTACAAATCGATAAAATCTTTTATAATTAAATTATCGATGCCTTCGTTATTTATCGTTCTCGGCTTTTTAATAGCTATGCCTACCCTTTCAAGTTACGCGGACCTTATCGGAGGCCTTAATCCCGGAACTGCGGGAATAGATTTAAGCTGGCGGCATGGAGGTACGTATTTAAGTGTAAATGATCTTTATCTATTTGTCAGGCCTTTCAGGAATATCAGGGTGGAAACATGCCTTTATACCGGGATTTTTTCACTCCTGCTGGCAGCCCTGAGCGTTCCGGTTATGATTTTCATGAGAAATAAAAAAATCAGGAACCTTGTTATTTTCGGGTTCATTATTTTTATTTTATCCGTTTTAATCGGCTTCGCGATAATACCCGCTGATATTATAAGAAAGATACCGACCTTTAGTTTTAATCCCTGGAACAGGCTTACCTCGATAATAGGCTTATCCCTTGCAATACTCTCGGGAATAGGCTTTGAAGGCATGCTGTCTATACCGGATTTCCCCTTCTACCCTTCTTTTATTGAAAATTGGATTAAAAAGAATCGTATTAGATTAAAAACCTTCGTTCTAATTTTCGCAGCATTTATTTTTATTTTTCAGATTTTCGATCAAAAAAGGATTTTCAGCCATTTTAACGCTGTAGAGCCTTCCGAGTGGTGCTATCCTGAAACAAGATCGATAAAATATTTAAAAGACCATATAACCCCGTTTCAGAATATCATCGCGGATAATTCCTTCCTGTATAGCGGCGTTCTGGGAGGGTACGGCTTGACTGAAATTTTCCAGCACAGGTATTATACGCGCGATGAAAAAGATCTTCTGCGCCGGATTGTTCCGACAGGGTTTCCCTCGCCTACATCGGCTTCATTTCCTGTGGAAGCAATAAATTACGATTCAAATCTATTTCATGCCCCTCGGGATCAAATTCATAATCGGTAAAGAATTTAATAAAATTAAAAAAGAAAATACAAATGGGTGGATCGTTCATAAAGTTGAAAACAGTATCATGGTCTGGGAAAAGCCGGAGACCCCGACTGGCGCTTACTATATACCGGACCTTAATGAGCAGCCGGAAAATATAAATATTAAAAATTGCGGCGGCGTAACGGAGGAAAAAGCCGGCGCTTATAAGATCAGGATAAATTACAACAAAGACGCCGGCGGATTTATCGTCCTGCCCGACTGGTGCAGAGACGGCTGGAAGGCTTATATTAACGGCAAGGAGATCAAGACCGAGAAATACCTTAAATTCCTTCCTGCTTTTCATGTTCCGGGAAAAGCGGAAATTATTTATGAATATCAGTATCCGATGATTTTTATCTGGTTATCCTTTGCGGGATTATTGATTTTTATAGGAATTATATTCCTTTTTATGATGATTAAAGATGAAAATCCTCATGATTTTGAACAGTCCGCCGGTAATGGAAAACATTATTGAAAATATTTTCTGTTTATGATATGCTATTGGCATTCTTAAGGGCGGTTCCAAAAACTGACATTGTAATTAATAAATGATGTTCTAAAAGTAATAAAACCGCCCTATGGGCATTACCTTGCCGCCTTGAAAAGGCGGTTTTTAGAAGTGCCCTTAACTGGTTATTCAATGGAAACGAGCGTTAAATAATGATAAAATATAATATTGATTTTTTTAAAAAAATAAACAATGAAGAAATATTGATCTCAGGATGGGCTTTTTCTTCAAATAATGAGCTTAAAATAACATCACCGGATCTGATAAGTATTGAAAAGAAGAATCGGCCGGATGTAATTAACAGTTATAAAGATAAATTTGATAATATCGATATTGATTGCGGCTTTAATTTGACAATCAAATCCAAATCCGGGCGGGCGGTTTTTAAATTAAACGACGGCGATGAGGAAATAATCTACAAAGCGGGCTTATTGAAAATAAAACTGGAAAATTTTAAAAAAAGCATATTGAAAATTCACGGTATTTTAAAAGTAATTTCCGGAAAAATTGATATAGTCAGCCTGAAATCATTTTTTAGTTATTTTGTTAAATTCGGCTTTAAAAAAAGCATAAAAAAAATTTTTAATTCCTTTAATAAATTTGACCGCCAGATATCATATTTTAAAAATAATCAGCCCGATAAAAATGAATTGATAAATCAGGCGAATTATAAATTCGACTATCGGCCCCTTATCAGCATATTGGTTCCGGCTTATAATACTCCGGTAGTTTTCCTTAAACAATTGCTTGATTCGGTGAT
Source organism: uncultured Spirochaetota bacterium (assembly GCA_963768055.1). Taxonomy (GTDB): domain Bacteria; phylum Spirochaetota; class Brevinematia; order Brevinematales; family JAOACQ01; genus CAVYGN01. The sequence continues at coordinate 1,600,268 of CAVYGN010000001.1, forward strand.
AAATCAAACCTATTCGAACTGGGAACTCTGCATTGCCGACGGGAGCAGCAATGATGAAACCGTTAAATTTTTAAAAAATTCAGCCGATCTGCAAAAAAATATTAAAATTGTTTTCCTGGGATCGAATCTCGGCATAGCGGGAAACACAAAAAAGGCGTTTGAAATTTCAAAAGGTGAATATATCGTTCTTCTCGACCACGATGATTATCTCTCGCCGGATGCATTATATGAAGTAGTAAAAACCGTTAATAAATACAGGGATGTCGATTTTCTTTACAGCGACCGTGTGATTTTCTCAAATGAAACAAATAAAATAATCGGATGCCATTACCTTCCCGCGTTCAGCCCGGATTTGTTAAGGGCTTACAATTACGCAAGTCATCTTAACGGATTTTCCAGATGGGTGATCGACAGGGCCGGTTTTGAAAGAGAGGGTTATGATGGAAGCCAGGACTATGATTTTGAACTTCGTGTCGTAGAATCTTCAAGAAGAATAGTGAACATACCCAGGGTTTTGTATTTCTGCCGGGCCAGCGAAGGTTCGGTGGCTTTTAATCCCGGAAGCAAGATGTATGCCTATGAAGCCGGACGAAAAGCGATTGGGGAGCATATTAATAGGATCGGGTATCCGGGTGAAGTCGAATTTCTAGAGGAAACATTTTCATATAAGATTAATTATATTATAAAGGACAATAAAAGAGTTTCTATTATAATACCGAATAAAGATCACGCGTCGGATCTGGAAAGATGTCTTAAATCGATTGTCGAGAAAACCTCTTATATGAATTTTGATATTAATGTGATCGAAAACAACAGTGAAACCGAAGGAATATTCCCGAATTATGAGAGGATGAAAAAAGAATATAAAATAAATGTTTTAAATTATCCGGACAAAGGATTTAACTTTTCCGCAATCAATAATTGGGCGTCGGATCGTGTCGAGGGAGATTATCTGGTGCTGCTGAACAATGATACTCAGGTAATTTCCGGAAACTGGCTGGAAGAAATGCTGATGTTCGCCCAGCGGGGCGACATAGGGGCCGTCGGCGCAAAGCTGTACTACCCCGATGATACTATTCAACACGCGGGCCTTGTTATCGGATTGGGCGGTTCGATCGCTTCGCATTATGATTATAGAAAAAGCAGATATGAAGCCGGATATATGAACAGATTGCTTTTGCCTCAAAATTACACCGCGGTTACGGCGGCATGTCTGATGGTTAAAAAGGAAGATTATAAAAAAGTGAACGGCCTTGATGAAGTGAACTTTAAAATAGGTTTAAATGACGTTGATTTTTGCCTGAAGTTAAGGGAAATCGGAAAAACAAACGTATTGACGCCGTATGCCGAATTATATCACTTTGAAAGCGTTTCACGGGGATTGGATGAGACGGGGCCTAATGAGGAAAGATATAAAACGGAAAGAGATTATTTCCGGAAAAAATGGGAAAAATATTTTTTAAACGGCGACCCCTATGACAATCCCGGTATTCTGGCGGTATAAGAGGTATAAATGACTTATTATTTTACAAGTATAACGGCAAGTTACATGGCCAAGGCGAGAGTTTTGTGCGAAACGCTTAAAAAATTCAATAAGGATGCAATTTTTGTTCTAAGCATAGCCGATTCTATTCCCGAATCCGTCGATTTAAAAAATGAATTATTCGACCATGTCATTATGGCCGATACGCTCGACAGTATAGGCAACAAAAACATCTTCTTTTTTAAACATACCGTGACCGAATTATGCACCGCGCTCAAACCTTTTATTGCCCTGGAAATAATAAAACGTTTTAATGCAGGGAAAATAATTTATCTTGATCCCGATATAGCGGTGTTTTCAGAGTTAAGCGAACTTGAATCCATGCTTGATAAATACAGCATGATTTTTACTCCGCATCAGCTCCAGCCGGAGGATGAAGACCATTATATAAGGCACAATGAAATATTGTTTTTAAAACGCGGCACATACAATTTAGGCTTTTTTGCCGTTAAAGCCGACGGGGAAGGCGTCCGGTTCCTTAACTGGTGGAGCAGCCGTTTGCTTAATTATTGCTTTGACGACAATTACGAGCTTCTGGAAGCGCTTGAAAAAAAAGGGCTGCTCGGGATGTTTACGGACCAGAAATGGATCGATCTGGTCCCGTCGTTTTTCGATAATTACCATATTTTAAAGGACCCTGGTTATAATGTCTGCACCTGGAACCTGACCAGAAGGGTTATAAAATTGACCGGAACCGGAGATTACCTCGTGGATGGAAAACCTTTGCGATTTTTTCATTTTTCCGGCTTCGATACCAAAGGCCATCATATTGAAATGCAGAAAATAATTAACTATAGGCCGTTTAACAAAAACGCAATGTTATTGACAGATTGGTACGAAAAAGAGCTGGATAGTCATGGGCAAAAAGATTTTGAATCCATCGCCTGGGCTTACTCGAAATATTCCAACGGTTTAAAGATCGATCATAAAGACAGGAAAATATTGCATATAAGAAACGATCTTTATAATCACTTTGATAACCCGTTTGAAATAACCAAGGGTTTTTGCTATTTTAAATGGGTAAGAAGGGGGGAATATTCACGATATTACAGGTTGAGAAAAAAGCTGCATCTCTTCAACAGTTTTAAGAACACAGTTAAATTGCTGTTTCCTCCTTATACAAAAAGAAGGGATTGGGCCAAACACGTATATATAATATACTTAAAAATCAAAACCCGTTTTAAAAGAAATCCCTGGAATATATGACGTCAGTTCCAAAAACCCCCTGACCGTGTACTTTTAATAAAAAATACATTATAATAACGTTCAAAAAGCGAACCGGTGCAGGAGTTGTAAAATGCCCTTTTTAGGTACAGACATTCCCGATGTTTTGATATATGAACCGAAAGTCAGCGAGGACGGAAGGGGATATTTTTTCGAAAGTTATAACCGCCGCGTTTTCGAAGAAGCGGGGATAAAAAATGAGTTTGTTCAGGACAACCAGTCTTTATCAGGCTTTGGAGTTATCCGGGGGCTTCATTATCAATTGAACCCGCATGCACAGGCGAAAATAGTAAGGGTCCTTACCGGGACCGTACTGGATGTTGCCGTCGATATACGCAAAGGTTCGCCCTATTTCGGCCAATGCGTGTCGGTGGAATTGTCCGGAGAAAACAGGCGCCAGTTATATATACCGCGGGGTTTCGCCCATGGATTCGCGGTTTTGAGCAAAACAGCCGAATTCTTTTACAAGTGCGATAATTACTATAATCCGTCTCATGAGGCTGGAATTAATTACAAAGACCCGGAACTCGATATCGATTGGAAAATCGATCCTTCTTTAATCGTAATTTCTAAAAAAGACTCGGACCTGCCTCTCCTGGCTGATGCTATGAATAACTTTATCTACGGAGAGGGCCTATGACCGTTCTTGTGACGGGTGCTAACGGGCAGCTCGGCAGCGAGATCAGGAAACTTTCTGAAAATCTGACAGGCGTTTCTTTTATTTATACGGATGTTGATAACCTCGATATAACGGACCCGTTGTTCCTCGACTCGTATTTTAAAAAGATACAAGCCGGCATTGTAATAAACTGCGCCGCGTACACGGCGGTGGACAGGGCGGAAACCGAAAAAAAAGCCGCCCATGCTATAAATTCTCAGTCTTGCGCATACCTGGCCCGCTTATCGGTAAAATATGGCTTCAGGCTGCTGCATATATCGACAGATTTTGTTTTCGACGGCAAAAAATCCACCCCGTATATTGAAACCGATAAACCGCATCCCGTTTCGGTTTACGGCCGGACCAAGCTCGAGGGTGAAAAACACATAATATCCGCGGGCGGCAGTTATATAATTATAAGAACATCCTGGCTATATTCTTCCATGGGAAATAATTTTGTAAAAACCATCCTGAAGGCGTCCCGTGAAAGGGAAGAGCTCAGGGTTGTCTACGACCAGACAGGCGGGCCCACATATGCCCGCGATCTCGCGTCGGCGATACTGCAGATACTTCCGGATTTCAAGGCCGGCACAAGGGAAATTTATCATTACTCCAACGAGGGCGCCGCATCGTGGTTTGATTTCGCAAAAGCAATTTGCGAATTCGCCCTCGTCAAAACTCCGATCGCCCCGATCCTGACCCGTGATTATCCTGCCCCGGCGCGCAGGCCCTCATACAGCGTTTTATCCAAGGAAAAGATAAAACGGGAATACGGGCTGAAAATCCCTTACTGGCGTGATTCCGTTAAAGACTGCATTAACCTTTTAACGTGAGGGCAGTTTATGGCAAAATCGAAAAGTTTGAAAACCATACTTATAACAGGCGGAGCCGGATTTATAGGATCAAATTTCATTCCCTACTTTCTTGAAAAATACCCGGGATACTTTATCATAAATCTCGATAAGCTTACATACGCCGGAAATCCCGTCAATTTAAAAGAGGTTTCCGGCAACCCCCGCTACCGATTTGTAAAGGGGGATATCCGCGACAGGAACCTTCTTGACTCCCTTTTTAAAACTTCCGACATAAGAGGGGTTATACATTTCGCGGCCGAGTCGCATGTCGATAATTCGATCGCCCGCCCGGCCGAATTCATACTGACTAACGTAATGGGGACTTTCAACCTGCTGGAAGCCGCCCGGAATAACTGGATGCACAGGCCCTTTTTATATAAGGAAGAATATGCGGGCTGCAGATTCCACCATATTTCGACCGACGAGGTTTACGGAAGCCTGGGTGAAACGGGCTTATTTACCGAATCGACTCCTTATGCCCCGAATTCCCCGTACAGCGCATCGAAAGCCTCAAGCGATATGCTTGTCAGGGCTTACAACCGGACGTACGGCCTGGATACGGTCACGACCAATTGTTCCAACAATTACGGCCCCAAGCAGCACATGGAAAAACTTATTCCGACGATTATCAGGAAGGCTTTATTCGGCGCATCCATCCCGATTTACGGAGACGGCAAAAATATAAGGGACTGGCTTTATGTCGGGGATCATTGCACCGGAATAGACCTGGCTTTCCATAAGGGCGAACCGGGCGGGACTTACAACATCGGCGGGCATAACGAAATGACAAATATAGAAATCGCGCTTAAGGTTTGCTCGATCATGGATTCGGAAAAGCCGGCTGGAGACGGAAAACCCCGCCGTGAACTTATCTCATATGTCGAAGACCGGGCGGGCCATGACCGGAGATACGCTATTGACGCAAGCAAAATCGAAAACGAATTGGGGTGGAGAGCAGCGGAAAATTTCAATTCGGGAATCGTTAAAACCGTAAAATGGTATCTTGATAACATTTAAATTACCAGGGCTTGAATATGATCCCCCGTTCAAACATCAATTCCCTTATTTTATCGACTCCGGTTTCGGTTTCAGCGGTAAGCAGCACCAGATCCGTAGCAATATCCGTATCCGGTTCACCGACCCAGATAATATGTATAAGATTTTCATCAAGCACTGTTTTCATGATATCCAGATCGTCCTGCGTCAGCCCGACTGCCGTTATCACGAGTATGATCCCCGCATCCATCATAAGAAAGGCGACTTCAGCGAGCCGGCGAATGTGCTCTTCCCGGTATTTTTTATGGTCGTGGTTGAGATCCGCATCGACGCCGTAAAGAATATTGCCGATGCCGAGGAAATATATGAATTTCCCTTCCTGGAACAAGATTTCCTCAAGCCTCTTGGCCAGTTTTTTTTTGCCGACGTCTTTATCCCCGGTGATCACCAGCAATGCGGATTTCTGGCTGTACCGTTCAGCTCTCTGTACTGAAGGTATGGCGCTCTTTTCCCATTTGTAATTGCGGAGTATTACTTTTTCCCGGACTTCGCTCTGCTCGTCAGGCAGGCTTTCACGGACTATGCCGCCGCCGGAAATTTCATATGCCTCGACAATAACGAATCTCCCCGTTTCAGGAATATCATTATTCAGGTCGAATGCTATAGGCGTTCTCAGGCGGATAATGCATTCCCCCACATCATTCCGGTTGACTTTTTCGGCATTTTCAACGAATGAAAGCGTGGAAGCGTCGATCAGGCGGGGTATCGACTCGATGCGGCATGGCACTTTCGCCGTCCCCAGCTTGAACAGGTATTCCTTGTTTTTCTCAAGCGGATTTCTTCCCAGCCAGAAGAGATTTACTCGCAAGCGCATAGAGACCAGGGGTTTTACCTCGCGGATTTTCGCAATAATTTCACCCCGGGTTACATAAATTTGTTCATCCATTGTAAAACCCGCTGCATAGCCTGCTTCCAATCCCGCTATACTGGAGCTGCCGGATGCTTCAATGGATTTTATCCTGTTTTTCTTTCCGGACGGATAAAAAACAATTTCATCCCCTGTCTGTATGCTTCCGGTCTCGATCGTTCCCGCCACGATTCTGCGATTATCTCCGTATTTCGTGAATTTATAGACATCCTGGACCGGCATCCGGAAAGGCTTGTTTGACCTGTCCTTTTCATTTTGAAAGGAATCCAGAGAATTAAGCAATGTAAGGCCCTCATACCAGGGCATATTAAATCCGGCTGACGCGATATTATCGCCGCAAAAACCGCTGACCGGAATAAAGGAATTTGGCCGGATCGATATGCTTTTTAAAAATTCCGAAAATTCTCTTTCAATTTCCCCGAATTTATCCCGGCTGTAGCCGGCAAGATCCATTTTGTTGACAAGGACGATAACCTGGCGGATGCCGAGCATTGATAAAAGATATCCATGCCTCCTGGAATTTTCTTTAATTCCTTCCGCGGCATCGATTACGAGAAGCGCCGCTTCGGCCCTTGAAGCGCCGGTGACCATATTCTTTAAAAATTCGATATGGCCCGGGGCATCGAGAATTATATAATTTCTTTTTTCTGTTTTAAAAAAAACACGCGCAGTATCTATGGTTATCCCCTGCGCCTGCTCGTCTTTCAAAGCATCGATCAAAAAAGCGTATTCAAACGGTTTTGAATTTCTCTCGCAGTTTGCCCGGACCTGTTCGAGCTTTCCCTGCGGAAGCGAATGAGTGTCCGCCAGAAGTCGGCCGACAATGGTGCTTTTTCCATGGTCGACATGACCGACGATCACAATATTCATGTTTTCTTTTTCATCTGTCATTATAGATCTCCTGATCCTTACATGTAGCCGTCTCGCCTCAGCGTCTCGAGGCCGCCGCAGTCATCCCTGTCCTGGGCGCGTCCCGAACGTTCGGCAATATCGGCAAACTTCCCGGTTTTTAATTCGGCAATAATTTCAGCCGGATTCCTTGCATCCGAATCGACCGGAAAAGTGCAGGGATAGCAGCCGAGCGAACGGTAGCGTTTTCCTTCCCCCTGGTTATAATAGAGTGAAACCGTTGGTATTTTTTCCCTTTCGATGTATTCCCAGATATTGACCTCCGTCCAATCCAATAAAGGATGAATTCGAAGGTGCGTTCCCGGGGCAAAGTCCGTCTTGAACTGGTTCCAGAATTCGGGGGGCTGGTCCCCGATCTTCCAGATATTTTCCTTATCGCGGGGTGAAAAATAACGTTCTTTCGACCGGGATCCTTCCTCATCGGCCCGCACACCGACAATTACTCCCGTAAAAGCCCCCGAACCTTTTTCCAGGTCGTACCGCCCTGTCTGCAGGTTCAGCCTGTAGCGTTTCCCGCTTCCATTGAGAGTATTCCGGAGGGCTGCCGTTTTAAGATTACTGCAGCAGGTGATCCTGTCGACATTTCCGTCGGGAAAGGTTTCTTTTTTCATCAGGGCTTCTTCATTTTTACCGAAAATCATTGTGAGCCGGTATTCCATTGCCAATCTATCGCGGTATGCGATCATTTCAGGGATTTTATAAGTCGTGTCGATATGAACAAGGGGAAACGGCACATGCCCGAAAAACGCTTTCCTTGTAAGCCATAAAAGCGTTGTGCTGTCTTTACCGATAGACCAGAGCATGCAGAGATTCTTAAAATTCGCATAGGCTTCCCGGATAATATGTATGCTTAAATTTTCCAATTTATCCAGATGATTCATTCATGGCTCCTGTTTTTCCATAAAACTTAAAAAATGATTTTTTTCAAGATAACTAAAAATCAAATCCGACGCGTTTTCCGGCGTTTCGCTGCCCGAATCTATGATGATCTCGGGTTTTTTGGGTTCTTCATATGGGTCTGTAATTCCTGTGAAATTTTTGAGCTCGCCTTTCCTCGCTTTTTTATACAACCCTTTAGGGTCCCTCGATTCGCAAATATCGAGTGAACATTTTACATAGATTTCAATAAATTCGCCATTTTCGACCAGTTTTCTCACTTTATCGCGGTCTTCCCGGTAAGGGGAAATAAAAGCGGTTATTACTATTATACCGGCGTCGATAAAAAGTTTCGACACTTCGCCGATCCGCCTGATATTTTCTTCGCGGTTTAACTGATCGAAGCCCAGGTCCCGGTTTAGCCCGCACCGGATGTTGTCTCCGTCGAGGAGATATGTATGGATTCCGCGTTTGTACAATTTCCGGTCTAAAAACCGGGCTATAGTCGACTTGCCGCTGGCGGACAGGCCGGTAAACCATATGATCGCGGAAGAATGGCCGTTCAGCCTGCGTCTCTCTTCTTTCACAACGGATAACTGATAAGGATATAAATTGTTTTCAGACATTTCAGCTTATCACTCCTTTAATATACTCTTTTGTCAATTCCTGTTTCGGGTTCTCGAAAATCTGCCCGGCTGTACCGGATTCCACAAGCTCGCCCATATACATAAAGATGACATGATCCGCTATTCTTTTTGCCTGCCTCAAAATATGTGTTACGAATACAACGGTGTAGTTTTCTTTCAATTTAAGGAGGGTTTGTTCGATATAACGGCTTGAAAAAGGGTCCAGAGATGATGTGGGTTCGTCCCCCAGAATAATTTCGGGTTCTACGGCAAGACCCCTGGCCAGGCAAAGCCTCTGCTGCTGGCCCAGAGAAAGTCTTGACGCGGGTGAGTGGAGCCTTTCTTTTACCTCTTCCCAGAGATTTACCATTCTCAGATATTTTTCAACTATTCCATTAACGGATTTTCTGCCTCTCAAGCCATGGATTCTCGGGCCGTAGGCTATATTATCAAATATCGACATCGGCAATGGCGAGGGTTTTTGAAGTAAAAGTCCCATTTTTTTCCTGATCCCGGTAACATCCGCATGGGGGTCAAGAACATTTTCACCGTCGACAATGATTTCCCCGTTTATTGTAACATTTTCTTCCAGATCGATCAAACGGTTAAATGATTTAAGCAGGGTGGATTTACCGCAGCCGGAAGGACCGATGATCACTGTCACCTTCTTATCCGGAATAACGAGAGATATGTCTTTCAACGCTTCAATTTTGCCGAATTTAACGTTCAAATGGTTTACTATAATATGGGATCGATTTTCAGTCATATACTCCGCACCTTATTTGATCGTATTTTTAGCCAATTTCAAATTTAGAATTCGTATAATTACATTGATAATAAATATAAAAACGGTAAGTATTAAAGCGGCTGAATAAGCCCTGTTCTGAACCTCCGGGTATGGCGTCCCCAATTGGAAAAATATTGCAAGCGGCAGGGTGGCGGCAGGCGAAAAAAGGGAATCCGGAATGTTATCCGTAAATCCGGCCGTATATAAAACTGAAGCTGCGTCTCCCACTCCCCTTCCGAAAGCGATTATTATAGCTGTAAGCAGCCCCGGCAAAGCCTGCCTTATAACAACCCTGAAAGCCGTTTCGAACCGGGTCGCGCCCAGGGCGAAGGATGCACAGGTTAATTCCTTTGAAACAAGGGCAACGACTTCATCAAGCATCCTGGCGAGGATAGGCAGGACTAAAAGAGCTACGGTTACTATTCCTCCCAGAAGGGAGACTTTCAAACCCAGATAAAGCATTAAAGAAAATCCGAAAGCCCCGTAAACAATGGATGGAATACCCCATAAAACATCGAAGCAAAAGCGGGTTATTTGAACAAGCAATGAATTTTTTTTTGCGAAAATATGGAGGTAAAGGATTATAGGCAGGGAAATCAGCAATCCAAGAATTACTCCACCCAATCCGATATAAGCCGATCCTATTATCGCATTTAAAATCCCGCCCTTCCTGCCGGTATAAAAGCCTCCCTGCGGTGTTTTAAGGATCATATCCCAGTTAAAACCCTTGATCCCTTTTGACAGTATTGTAAAAAGGATCATGCAGAGAAGTGCAAGAATGATAAAAGAACAAAACCGCATTAAAAAAACAAAAATCCTTTCTTCCAATTTTCTCATGTTCATAAACGGAGCCCTTTTTCAATTCTTAAAAGCATCCATCGGGAAACAACGTTGAAAAAGATCACTACGGCAAGTAAAATTAGCGCCGCCAGCATCAGTGCGGAATCGAAAAGCGGGATTGAAAGCATCTCCCCGTAACTGTTTGCAATCAGTGCGGGCAGGGGATATACGGGATCGAATATCGAATGGGGGATCTTTGCCACATTTCCGGCAACCATTAAAACAGCCATAGTCTCGCCGAAAGCCCTCGACATTGCAAGCACAACTCCGGCCACTATGCCCGGAAAATTTTTCCTCAGGATTACGTTTTTAACTGTTTCCCATTTGGTAGCGCCGACGGCTAATGAAGCCATCCTGATTTCTACCGGCACTGTGCGGAATATTTCAACGAATATATTCACCATTACAGGTATGATCATCACCGCAAGCACGATAGACGCCGATAACATGGAGTATCCGGAAACATTGATCCCCAGATAAGGGGCTATAGTCTCTTTGACCCATGGAACGATCACTAAGACCCCCCACAATCCGAAAACGACCGATGGAATTCCCGCTAAAAGATCGACCATAGGAATGAAAAAATTCCGCAATGTTTTGGATGCATATTCCGAAAGATATATCCCGGTTAAAAGGCATACCGGAACCGCCAGAATAAGGGCGCCGAAAGTTACCCAGACAGTGCCGGTTATAAAAGGCAGAAAACCGAACTTTCCTTTCATCGGATGCCAATTTTCAGAAAAGAACAATTTTGAAAGAGGATTTTCACGCAGGATCGGCAGCGATTTTACTAAAAGCAGTATAAATATGAAAATTAACAGGAACCAGCAAAAAAAGACCAGGAGCCTTGCGCTGTTTTCAAATAAACGGTCTTTTAAAATCCTGAAGTATGGCGCCATTTTCAAGCCCGTCAAAAGCCGATTTTCTTCATCTGTTCCTGAATCCTGGATTCCTCAATAGGAACGTAACCGGTTTCTTCGATATACTTCCTTCCCTGTGTCAGCGCCCACTTTACGAATTCTATAACAATCTTTTTGTGGGGCCTGCCCTTGAAGGCAAAATACAGGTCCCGGGCCGGAGGCGAAGGATATTTGTTTTCAGAGATCGCTTTTGTCAATTCAAAAAGACTATGATAAAAATCCTCATCCGCATCGATTTTCCCGTTCCCGTTTATATCGATCGGCAGTACGGCTATTCCCGGGATCGGCTGCCCTGTTCTGAAGTCGTAAGCAAAACTTATATTGTTATACCCGATGCCGAAGGTGTCTTTTTTTACCGCTTCAACAACCCCCGGATCGCCGAAAACCCCGACCCCTTTCAAATCCTCCTGATTTTTTCCAAGGTATGCCGCCCAGGTGCTGGCTGCTCCGCATGAATCGGAACGGGTATAAATATTGATAGTGTCGTTTTTATTGTATCTGTAAAGTTCTTCCCAGCGCGACACCGAACCTTCTATGAAAATTTGTTTGAACTGCTTCTTTTTTAAACCCGATTCCCGGATTTTCCCCAGCAACGGATTATTCACATTTACCGTACATACAACCGCATCGCGGGCCATGGCGATCCAGGTTATACCCTTATCTTCTTCGATCTTCGAAATTTCCCTGGATATGCTCCCGATGTCCGCCATTCCGGTAAGCGTATCCACCATACCCTTTCCTGCCCCGGCCGCCGATATATCGAATTTTACATCCGGGTGGATTTTTTTGAATTCTTCCGCCCATTTGACTTCCATAGGGTACAGGGCAAAAGCCCCGGAAATTGTGATTGTTTTTTCCGGAGAACCGCCGCTGCCGCACGAACATACAATCATTGCAAAAAATGTAAGGAATACGGCCCGATAAAATTTACTCATATATACCTCAAAAATTAAGATTATGCTAGATAAAATCATGAAGGCTTAAATTCTCCAGCCGGGCAGATATATAATCCCTGATATCTTTCATAACTGCAAGGACTTTTTTTTCATTCTCAATCGGGGTATGCTCAAAAAAATAGGTGCTGACGGACTCGGTCGGCGCTAGTGCGCCGTCCATTAACCTGATAACCTGGGCCAGTGAAATATCCTTCGGATCTCTGGCAAGCTTATAGCCGCCGCTGGAACCCCTTTTGGTCTTTATGATTGAATTTTGCTTTAACAGCAGGAATAACTGCTCCAGGTATTTTTTTGAAATATGGTATTGCCGGCAGATAGCCTCGATTTTGACATATTCATGTTCGTCTTGATTGCGCGCTATATACAGCAGGGCCAGCAGGGAATATTCGCTTTTTGTCGTAAGCTTCATACCTTGTCCGTATACAAGTTTAGTTATAGTATAGGCAAGGTATAGAAGCCTGTCAAGTTAGGAAAGCATATCGCTATCAGCCTATCCAGAGTCCTTCTATGCGAACCTGAAATCCGTCTTTGATTTTGAATAAAGCGTTAACAAGGCCGCAATGACGCCACTGGAGCATGCAATATCGCGGAAGGAAATAATACCTTTTCCCGATTTCCAGATTTACCCGGCTGTTCCTTACAATCCCTTCGTAAGCGGTCGTATTATAATACCCGATGTTGATGCCTCTTTCCCTGGCCTGTAGCGGCCCGGTTACATTCCAGACAACCGTTCCGTTAAAATAATCGGGTTCATCGACGATAACACCCGCATGAGTGACCGGGCATCCGCAGGAAATCCAGGCGGGTCTTCCGTAAATTACATCCCCTCTTTTTAGCTTCAATTTTTCCACATTTGTAGGATTAAAAAGGATGATCGTTTCTCTCGGGCCAAGATCCTCTTTAAAGGTCTCCAGAACAAAATCGTATTCCCGTTCCAGATTATCTTTCCAGCTTATGTTATTTAAAGATTCCTCAATCCGGCCGGTTCTGTCCGATTTTTCTTCATTAAATATGCATCTTTCAAGTAATTCCGAATTATTCGAAGCGGAATCAGCCAATTCATTACAGGTTTTAAATCCGCAAATTCCGCAGTTTTTCCCCGGCAGTTTGAATTCACTGTTTTGATCCATATTCATTCCCCTCTATAAAAAATATTCGAATCCAGCGGCCTCAGGACTCCATGATGCGCCTCTTTGCCGATCTCTTTCTTGCCTACGCATATCGTGCAGGTGCCTACCGGAGGATTGCCTTTAAGCAGAATCGGATAGTGGAGGTTTTCAACATCCATGATCTTTTGCGAAACATAACCGATATTGATTCCATGAAGGGCGTCGCTTTCTATTACAGGGACCGAGGCGGTTTCCTCTATTGTAGCGCGAAATACTTCACGCTCCGCCTGTGAAACCAGATCTATCTTTGTAACGACGGCAATATCGGCCAGGGATAGCATGGGACCGATCTTCCTCGGCAGGTTCATGCCGCTGGTCGCTTCTATGACGACAATTCCGAGGGCATGGTCGATATAAGGCGAACAGCGCAGGCACAATCCGGCCGTTTCCACGATCAGGATATCGGAAGACTCATTGACAGCCCATTTGATAGCGTCGCCCAGAACAATGACATTGCAGTGGTCGGGGCAAAGATCGCCGGAATATACCTTCTTTGTCGGGATTCCGAATTCCTGATGGATAATAGAATCTTCATCCGCAAATTGCACGTCTATTTTAAGATAACTGACCCTGAGATTTTCTTTCTGCAATTTTTTAATAACCTGTTTGATGACGGTTGTTTTACCGCTGGTAGGCGGCCCTGCGAAAATAGCTGCTTTCATTGTATGTTTTCCCCCTTTGACATACTATATCCGAATGCTATGAGCCTCTCATTCAGCATATCTTCAGTCAATCTTTCTCCATTGCGGATCTGTTTTCGGAAATATAGTATAATATCGTCCAGTTTTTTGATCTCTTCCGCAACCCTGAGTTCTTCATCATGGGCCATTATCAGCTGCTGCATAGCGCCGTTTTTCATAACGACACGGTAATCCGAAAGCAGGGCTATTCTCGGGTCATGCGTGACAAAAATAAATATTTTTTCATACTTTTTAAGAAGCTCAAGGGCCTTGGTCCGGTGTATTCCCGCATTCTCGATTTCATCCAGCAGTATGATCGGAGAATTACCTATTATTACGGCATCCGCGATGAGAAGGGCCCGGGTCTGGCCTCCCGAAAGCTCCGTCATTTTATTGTGGACCTCTATGGGTTCTCCGGTCAGCTGGTTTGAAAAATCCAGTGTTTCCTCGATTATCGAATCCGGCCTCAATGTCTTCCTTATCCGCGCATGTTTCGTTAAAAAGTCGCTGACATTCAAATCTGAAAGAAAATTAGTATGCTGGGTTATGAGGGCGATCGGATGGAGGGAAGGTTCAAGCGTTCTGCTGTTCGCTGTTCTCTCGCCGTTGATAAAAATCTTCCGTCGCGTCGGTGTGTTGTCGTTTGCAAAGAGTTCGATGTCGTTGATCAAGGTGGTTTTTCCCGACCCCGTAGGTCCGACAATACTGATAATGTCGCCCATTTTTAAAGTGATTTCAGCGATCTTGTCCGGTTCGCCTTTTTTGCCGATTCCGCCGATAATCGTAAGCGATTGAATTTCCATAGTTATCTCCCCTATATTAAAATATTCAATACTGAAATTTTATTTCACCTCGACCATATCGAATTCAGGTTTTTTATGCTTTTTAAAAGAATATCAAGAAAACGGTCAATATCTTCCTCCGTTGTCTGCCTCCCAAGAGTAATGCGCAATGCCCCGATAGATTGAACAGGATTGCGGCCGATAGCTGCCAGCACATGAGATATTTTTTTTGAATTTGACGAACATGCTGAACCTGTTGAAACGCATATTCCTTCCCGGTCCAACGCCATGAGCAAATTCGGGGCCTGTCCTTCGAGGCCGTTAAACCCTATATTAACATTATTGGGAAGGCGGATATCCCTATGCCCGTTCAGGTAAGCCGATGAAATATTTTCAATAACGGTTCCGATAATTCTATCTCTCAGCGCCTGGAGCCGCCCGGACTCATCCTCTAAACCTTCTAAACACAGCCGGACGGCTT
Organism: uncultured Spirochaetota bacterium; assembly: GCA_963768055.1. Classification (GTDB taxonomy): domain Bacteria; phylum Spirochaetota; class Brevinematia; order Brevinematales; family JAOACQ01; genus CAVYGN01. Next base: position 1,615,497 of record CAVYGN010000001.1, read on the forward strand.
TTGCAAAACCGACAATTCCGGGAACATTTTCAGTCGATGAGCGCATCCCGTATTCCTGCCCTCCGCCATGCTGCCATGGCGTCAATTTTATTCCATTCCGGATATATAATGCGCCTATTCCCTTCGGACCATAAATTTTATGGGAATTGATCGTCGCCAGATCGACATTAAATTTTTCAACGTCGAAAGGAATTTTGCCGAACGATTGGCATGCATCGGTATGAAAACAGACTCTGTTTTCCCGGCAGAACCTGCCTATTATTTCAATCGGTTGTATGACGCCGATTTCGTTATTGGCATGCATAACGGACACCAAAATGGTTTCCGGAAGAAAACTGTTTTTCAACCGGTCGGTATCGATAAGCCCGTCCGAATCGACCGGGATAAAAGAAATATTAAAACCCTGGGTCTGGAGCCATTTGCATGAATTAATAATGCAATCGTGTTCGATCGCAGAAACAATTATATGATTCCCTCTTGCCCTGTTGGCGAAGGCATATCCTTTCAGTGCCAGATTATTGGATTCCGTCCCTCCCGAGGTAAATACCAATTCTTCAGCATAAGCGCTAATAGAGGAAGCTATCTCCATCCTGGCATTTTTTACCGCTTCATGCGCTTCGAATCCTTTACTATGAAGGCTGGAGGGGTTTCCAAAACCTTCTGAAAAATACGGCATCATAGCCTGAAGGACCCTGCCGTCCATAGGAGTTGTAGCCGCGTTATCCAGATAAATTGCTTTCATGATTTTCTCTCTATAAAAAAATAATAATTGTATATAAAGTCCATAGACAATATATATTATATCAAATCCGATGTTTTGTCAATAATTATTTTAAAATTATTTTAAAAGATTGTTTTACTTATTTAATTTCAAATTATATAATATTTAATCATTCCCGAATTAAATATACGAAAATCAAAAAATCATTAAGGATTCAGCATGGAACAAAAATTAGATAAAAAATGTATGTTCGTCCTCGGCATGCACCGGAGCGGGACTTCGCTTGTAATGGGCGCATTAAATAAAATGGGCGTTTATCTGGGCAATGATTTGTTAAAACCTACTGCGGACAATCCGAAAGGTTATTTTGAAAATCAAAATCTGGTCGATATCGATGAGAAAATATTATCCTGTTATAATTCATCATGGGATGATTTATTGATCCTCGATAACGATTTTGCAAAAAATGAAAAGTTCGAACAGATATTGATCGATATAAAACAATTTATTGAAAAGGAATTTGCCGGCATTCCTGTTTTCGGATTGAAGGATCCCCGATTGTGCAGGCTTCTTCCATTTTGGGACAGTGTTTTGACAAAAATGAAAATACAGGAATATTTTATAATACCCCTGCGCAATCCCCTTGAAATAGCCGCCTCCCTTGAAAATAGAGATGGATTCAGCCTGGAAAAATCTTTTATTCTCTGGATGAATCACATGTTTGAAGCTGAATTATATACAAGAGGAAAGAACCGTATTTTTATAAATTATGACTACCTGCTTAAGCAGCCGGAAACCGCTGTCGAATCTATTATAAAAAAATTAAATATCGATTATTTAACGACTTACCGGCAAATGAAATCCGAATTGGATGATTTATTTGATCCGGACCTGAAACATTTTAATATGCCGGATATAAGGGGCGATAAACGGCTTATTGAACTTGTCCATGAATTTCATATTTCTTTACTTAATTTGTCGCACGACGATATGTCCGAAAAGGAATTGATTAAAATAAATGAACAAAGGGAAAGATATTATAAACAGCACCGTTTTTTTTATAACAGGGATTTGGTAGATTTATTGAACTTATTGAAAGAAACCAAGATCATTAATCATAATTTGACTGTTGAATTATGGAATACAAACAGCCTGTTGCAGGAAAAAGAAAAAATAATAGATGAAATTTATAATTCAAGAGGCTGGAAATTAATTACAAAATACCGGGAAATAAAGCTAAAGATTTTTCCGAAACATGGTTAACAGCGCCCTTCTCTGCCTCTATACCGGCCTGTGAACATTTTAACCGCATCTGCTGCAGCCTTGAAAACGAATAGATTACGTGAAGTTATCGGGAGATGATCGGAAATCTTTCTTGAAATATTATGCTTTTTAATTTATAATTTATGTTATTTTCAGGGGCTAAGGTAAGCGTATCAAAATAAAAATTTTTGAGGCGGCATGTTTAAGGAAATTCAGGAAGCGTTCAAATACAGATTTGTCATACAAAACTATGTTTATACCAATCTCAAACTGAAATACAGAAGATCCCTGCTGGGTTACTTATGGGCCGTCATTGCTCCCATGTTCAGATATCTGGTAATCGGCATAGTATTTTATTATATCTCCAAAATGAGGGACCCGCATTATTTCGGATTTATGTTTATGGGATCGATATTTTACAGTTATATGACCGTAGTGCTTCTGGCCAGTACTAATGTTTTCATTCAAAACGAAATGTATATTAAAAAAATTTACGTGCCTAAACTTGTATTCGTGCTGAACATTATTTTTTATGAAATGGTTAATTTCGCATTGGTTTTGCTCGGCATTATACTTCTGGGCCTTATTTTAGGCCAGCTGCAATTATCCTTTTATATGTTTATGATGATCTATGCCGTAATAATCACAACCTTTTTTTTAATAGGATGGGCCGCCATATTGGGGGTTATTACCATCTATTTCAGGGATTTGACGCATATGCTGGACATACTCCTTCAGGCCGTTTATTTCGCGACCCCGATCCTTTATTCGGTAGCGATTTTACCTAAAACATTTGCCGGCCTTGTCAAGCTCAACCCTTTTTATTATTTTGTGGAATTATTCAGGGTGCCCGTGCTCCAGCAAAAGTTTCCCGATCCCGACATCCTGCTGGTAACATTCGGCCTGTCGGTTCTGTCGTTCTTTTTAGGACTGATGATATTGAAAAAGTTTAACAATAGAATTGTATTCAAATTATAAGGACTTGAAAATATGAACCCTAAAGATTGTAAAATAAAGTTTGAAAACGTTTCACTTACATATGACCTCTACTATGATAAAACAACATCTCTTAAAGAGTTCCTCATCAATTTAGTTGTTAGAAGAAAATATGTTGAAAAAAAATTAGGCAAGTTGAACGCATTGAACAAGATCAACCTGGAAATCGAGCATGGGCAAAGACTCGGCGTAATCGGCTTGAACGGGGCCGGCAAGAGCACCCTTCTCAAAGTAATAGCCGGACTTTTAAAACCCACAGAAGGCAATATTGAAATTTTCGGAAATGTACAGCCTTTAATAGAAGTTGGGGCCGGTTTTAACATGGAATTCAGCGGAAGGGAGAATATTTATTTTAACGGAGCGATGCTCGGGTTCTCGAAAAAGGAAATAAAGGAAAAAGAGGAAGAGATCATAAAATTTTCAGAACTGGATAGATTCATCGATGTGCCGGTTAAATATTATTCATCTGGAATGATCTTGAGACTGGCTTTTACGATCGCGACCATAATTCATCCCGAGATATTGGTTCTGGATGAAATAATATCAGCGGGAGATATCGAGTTTATCCAGAAAGCCAAGGAAAGGATCAATAAACTGCTTAGTTCCGCAAAGATACTTGTGATTGTAAGCCATGACCTGGGTTTGATAAAGTCGTTAGCCTTACGGACAATCGTCCTGGAACATGGAGAGATAATTTTTAACGGTGAGACGAAAGAGGCGATTGAATTTTATCATGATAAGGCATTAAGAGATATGGAATCAAGAAAAATCAAGGAATCCCAGAATGCGGGGAAATGATAATTTCAACCAATAAATGTCCGCCCCGATCATATAAAAAAGAAAAGACCCATTGTCCTGGCGAATCCGCTTTTATAAAAACCGTTTACTAATAATTTCCAGCGTTTAGTAAAAAAATTACAACCGTTTATATTCGCATAATCGGAAATTATTTTTTGATTTTTTGGGCTCAACCTGTTCTTATTTAATTTATAAAAAACCGCCGCCTGTCTCTGGTCGCTTTGAATATTCGCTTTGATTATTTTTTTCTTATTGATAAAAGTATCGATAATATAAGTTGAGTTGAATTTGGAAGATCCGATCGCGTTTTCCCTATGCTGTCTGTAAAATACCAGGGGATCCGCTATATAACCTATCCTGCCGAAAGCCGCCGCCGTAATAGCCATCCACCAGTCATGTATCCTCGCCTCAGCGGGAAAGGGAACTGCATATTCCTTTAGCTTCCTGTTGACGATTACCGTACAGCCGGTCACTATGTTCTGTACGAGCAGGCGGTTTAAACTCTTTCCTATGTCAGGATTTAAACGCTGGTAATGCCAATAAGACCTGTCGAGTATATTCAGGTCTTCATCGACAACCGTCAAATCCGAATGCGCCAACAAGGGAATATCCTTCCCATACTCGTCTTCCATTTTTTTTATCTCTTTATAGGACCTTCCGACCTTTTCAGGCAGCCACCTGTCGTCCTGGTCGCAGAGCATAATATAATCGGCGGTGGAGGCGTCGAGAAGTCTTTCGTAATTTTTTATTATTCCAAGCCTTTCACCGCCGGATGTTATCAAGACGAACCTGCCTGGGTTGTCTTTTAAATAACTTCCCAGTATTTCAGGGCTGTCATCCGCCGAACAGTCATCCCGGATGATTAATTTCCAGTCGTCAAAGTCCTGTTTAATTATCGAATCCAGCAGTACTTTAAGATATTGTGCCCCGTTATAAACCGGAAGAAGGATATCGATACTGTGCATTGTTATTTCTCCAGCAGTATTATTTTAACCTGCAATTGCCGTTTGGGCAAGTATAGCCGGTAGTCTAGTTCGCCCCTCTATATTTTGAAAATAATCTGTTTTTGATTCATAATCTCCAGGTATGATTTCAAGCGAAAAATCACGGTTAATTGAAATATCAGCGTTTTTACTTTTATTCATATTATTGTTCATCATATTCTCAAGGGGGCTCTTCGAATTCCTGACAGGTTCGAAGCAGGCCGCTTTCCTTGTTCAATTTATTTCCACACTGGCCGTATTGATCTTCTCCGCTGTAATTTCAGGCTTTTCTATTAAAAATATAAAAGGCGCTTTCTTCTATTTCTTTATATCGTTTACTGCGGTTGTGGTAGTCAGCAGCATTATTACGCTGGTCAGGTTCGGGTTCGTTTATGAAATAGCTTTTTATTCGGCGGTCATGCTTTACCTTTTTTTTATTTTCTCTTTTTTCAGCATGGTATCAAGCCGGGAAATTATATGGATCGACAGGATAGCTTACAGCGTTCTTATTACAGGCATTATCCTCCTGGCGTTCGCACTATTTGAAACATCGATAGAACTGACAAAATTTCCCGGCGAGGCGATGTCGCTGGGCCTGCATGGCAATCTTTACAGGCCGGCTTCTTTTACCGGCAGTTATCTCCATTTTCCGATAATAATGCCCCTTTTCGGCGCGATCGTTCTTCGTTTCATCCGGCAAAAACGTCTGAAAATTTTCGGCCTGATATTCCTTATCGTTCCTTTTTTATATTTTTCCCGCTCCGGTATGGTGATCAGCGTATTTGCGCTTATCGGGTTCTTATCCGCAACTTTATTTAAAACGATCCGGAATAAAGCAAATTTGAAAATTATAATACCCTCTCTCTCGGCCATTCTCATTGCCGCAATTATAATATTATTTATACACCCTTTAAGGTCGTATATCGTTTCCATGATCGACCGTGTTCTCATTATTAACGACAAGGGCAACCTGACAAGATACTCCATATGGTCTTCTGCATTCCTGGCCTTTTCAAAAACCCATTATTTTTTCGGGGAATATACCGGTTTTTCCAGCAATATCATCAATAATTTTTTCAATAACGGATCGATGCGCATTCCTTCGTCTGTAGGCGGCCTTGTCCTGGAATCCGGGTTTCTCGAACTGCTTGTCAGCTACGGCCTTCTCGGAACTATAATATACTATGGCGGAATGATCCTCGCGATAGCGTCGAATATAAAAAGGGGGGAGATGCTTTTATCTTTAACAATGGCGGGAGCTGTCATCCAGACCCTGTTTTACCAGTCCGTAGAAATATTGCCTTTTATATTCTGCTTTTCAATTATCCAGTTTATGGCTAATTCTTCAGCTAAAATTCAAGTCGAGAGGAAAAATGCTTGACTAATAATAAAACACAAATTTTTTTAAATTCTTTTCTTTTCCTTTTTTTGTTCGCCATCTTTTCAAGAGGGTTGATCGAATTCCTGACAGGATCGAAACAAACTGCTTTTATAATTCAATTTGCGGCGCTCCTTGGGGTTCTCATCTTCCTTGTAGTAATTTCGCATATCGAGATAATTGGCTTCAACAGGCTGTATTTAATTATTTTCATCGGTTTTACCCTGGTTGCGGTTATAAGTGGTATTATAACGGATCTTCGCTTTCATTATTTCAGGGAAATATTTCTATTTTCAGGGGTAATAATTTTCCTTTATTTCATTTTCCTGTTTTTAAATGTAATTTCAACCGGTGAGGAATGGCCCGGACGGATAGCTTGCTGCCTTTTCATAGCCGGGATCATACTCGCCTCTTTCGCCTGCGCAGAATGGCTTGTCAAGTTCATCTATTTCAGGGACACCCAATTCGCGGACTGGCTTACAACTTCGACATTTTTCAGCCATGGAAAGACTCTTTCCCTGCCGGCATATTATTACATGTCGATACCGGGTAAAGGCACGGTGCATGTAGGCCATCTATGGCTTGCCCGTCCAGCCTCTTTAATTGGCAGCTACCTCCACTTCCCTATCATATTGCCGCTTATCGGCGTAATAACCTACCGGTTTATAGCTAAAAGATATGCCCGTATAATATCACTTATTTTTATAATCGTACCTTTTCTATTATTTTCCCGTTCCGGAATAATAATAAGTTCCTTTGCCCTTCTAGGCCTTATAATCAGCCGGGTTAATAAAATGCATATTAATTTCAGCAGGCTGGTTAAAATTTCAATTATATCCCTGGCGGCGATCGCGATTTTTTCTGCCCTCTTTATGCTGATCAATCCTGTGAGAACATATGTTATATCATTGATCGCCCGAATATTCAATTTCAGCGATATCGGAAATACGGTCAGGTATTCCATTTGGTCGACAGCTTTAAGGGTTTTGTCAAAAACAAACCTGGTTTTTGGGGAATTCACTGGTTTTTCAAGCAATATAATCAAAAATTTTTTTAACAACGGGGCGATGGCCGTTGAATCTCCTCTCGCAACGACCACCCTCGAATCGGGGCTTCTTGAAATCCTAACAAGTTTCGGACTGCTGGGCGCTCTTCTCTATTATGCCGGTTTAATGCTGCCCGTATATGAAAATTTTAAAAAGAGTGAAATCTTTATAGTTTTTACTATGATCGGGGTCATTATCGAGACGCTTTTTTATCAATCCGTCGAGATATTGCCTTTCGTTTTCATTCTGTCGTTAATGCTTTTCCTGGTCAAGTCCGCGATCCCTTCGAAGATTCAAAAAAACTTATAATGGCCTTAATGAAATCGTCCTTTCCGTCCGCAACGATAAGCCTTCCCATGTCGGGAATTCCTTCGGCCCCCACGCTTGTAGTTATTACAGGAAGGCCCGCTTCCAGGCATTCGAGGACCTTTACCTTTATGCCGGCGCCCAGGCGCAGGGGCACTACGGCCGCTTCGGCTTTCTCGAAATACTCGAGCGGATTTTCGACAAAACCCGTTACTTCGATGTTTTTCGAGCCTAGCTTTTTTATATTTTCAGGCGGGTTAGCCCCGGCTATATATAATTTCGAATCGGGAAATTTATCGAGGATAGCCGGGAATATTTCTTCCGTAAACCATAAAACCGCGTCCCTGTTTTCAGGCCTGTTCATAGCTCCCCAATACAAAAGGCTGTGCTTCTCGATCCTGTCCCTGTTTGTTTTTTTAAAGATCGAGTCGACATAGGGTTGTATCAATTCTATTTTATTTTCCGGTATACCGTCGTCCAGGAGTATTGCCTTGTCCTTGTCATTGTGAAGAATTATTTCATCCATTTTCCCTATAACGCCGAGTTCCCATTTTTTTTGCCTTCCGTATTCCAGGGAATACAGGATCCTTAAAAGCCCTTTTTTCAGGAGTTTGCGCCTTTCGTAGGACTGGTATGTCAGGTCATGCTCGCTGTAAACGGTTCTAACCTTGCCGGTAATGTATTGCCTGTAATACCCGGACGCTGTAAACTCGAAATGGACTGTCCTGAAGTTAATTCTCTCCTGTAATTCCCTTATTTTACCGGCTGCCCTGATATTTGCTCTTGAAGCGGTCCTTAAAGGCAGAGAGGGGTGAAGGATTATACCCCTGATCCTCGAGAACAGGCTAACAGGAAACAGGAAAAATTCCCTGCAGAATGCATAATCGTCCCTGCAGAAATATTTTTTTTCAAGATCGTTCATGAAAAATACCGCGGTAATATTATAATCCATGCTCAAGCCGCTCAGTATCGAATAAGCTGTTTTGTGTCCCGCCTGGGGCACCCGGAGCGACGGCAGGTGGGTCGAAATATAGAGAAGATCGGGTTTTATCAAGATTCCCCCTTCCCGGCCGCGACCGAGCTGATCAGATCCAGCCATTCCTCTCTGAATTTCTTATATGAATAATATTTTTCAGCGTATTGCCTGGATTTTACTGAAAATTCATCGTATCCATGCATGATCAGCTCTATGCGTTTAATATATTCCTCCGGCGCGCTTTCATCCCATCCATGCACGACAAATTCCGGTATAAACACTTTCAAATGCGCTCCTATTCCGACATCGCTCATAACTACAGGTGTACCGCATGCCATCGCCTCGAGGGGCACGAGCCCGAAGGATTCGAACCTGCTGGGGAATAATACAAGGCTGTACCGGTTGTATAATTTTATTAATTCATCGGTCTTTACAGTCCCGAGATAACCCAGTTTTTCATCACCTTTTTTATTTGTAACACAATCTATCGATACGCCTAAACCCGCCAGTTTTTCAAGAATATCGAACCCTTTCCCGTAATAATCGTAACGCCCGACAAACAGGCACCGCCCGTTTTTAACAACCCCGGGGTCTTTTTTGAATTTATCGGTATTTACGCAGTTATAGATCACCCTGTCTACATGAATACCGCCCTTTTCCAGGAAAGTTTTTACAAAATCCGAAACACAGACCACGAATTTTCCCCTTGAGCTGTAATACTCAAGGAGGGTGCCGCGGATAAACGCCAGCCTCTTTTTAATACTTTTATCCATGCCTGGATAGTTTTCCCTGTAGCCGTATGAGGAGAAATGAAAAAGGTCAATAGCGGCAGGGTGGCGGACGCCGAACCCGTACATACCCGAAGCGATTACAAGGTCGTATTTTTTCGATCTCGCCGCCTCCCTGAAAACCCTCATCGTAGCATAAGGTTCTCCTATAACCAGGCGCAGAAAGGGGTTTATCCGGAGCTTGAGGCCGGCTGCGTCATCAATGCCCCAGATATCGACATGATGCCCTTCTCCCTTTAAAATTGAAGAAAGCATATTCTGTATCGTTTCCGCCCCGCCGGTTATGCCGGCACCTTCATCGGGAAATCTGTTATAGCGTGTGATAATTGCGATATTCATAAACGCGCCTTCATGCGCTTATTACGGATAATTTTTTTAACGGAAAAAGCTAAAAATGAAAGGTTTTGATATAAACCCCTTTTTGTAAAGGGGAAAAACCTGTATTCTTTTAAAGACGCTTTTTTGTTTTTAAGGAAAACGGGCCTGTTGTTTTTTATAAAAGAATTGTAGGCGGCTGTAAGATAACCGTCCGCCTTATTTTTCCGGTAATCGGTATTATCGATATATCCGCTAAGGCCCGGGCTGCTTTTTAAAAAATCATCCATAACTTTAAAAAAAGCAGGTAAATCTTCGCTTCTTTCCCAATATGAAGAACCCTGTCCGGCCGTTCTTCTATAGTTTAATAAAGGCTCGTCGATAATCGCCATTGAATAACCCTTGTTCATAATCTTAAGCCATAATTCAAGGTCTTCATTGGATGGATAATTGTTGGTAAAACCTCCCGACTGTTCAAAAATATTTTTACGGGTCATAAAACTCGGGCAGGCGAAAAAATTTCCCGTTTTAATCAAAAAAGGGAGGTAATCGTTTAAATATCCCTGAAAACAGCCTAATTCACGGTTCAGCAAACCCGATCTTTCAAGGCCGCGGTAAATGGACGGACAACGAAAAGACGCCGGGTATTCCCCGTAAAATTCCCTGAACCTGGTAAAAACACCCCCTGAGTCCGGAATTCTGTCAAGAATAAATTTCTCCCTTTCAACAATACCGGGTTCGTAGATATCATCGGCGTGATAGACCGCTATAAAACCTGAACCTGCATGCCGGACGGCTTCGCTGATATTCCTTACATATCCTATATTATCCGTGTTTTTAAAATACCTGATCCTTTTGTCTTTCCTTTCAAATTCGGAGATTATCCCCGCCGTGCCGTCGGTCGAGTCGTTATCGCTGATAATAATTTCAATATTCCCGTAGGTTTGCTCCAGGAGGCTTGACAGCGTCTTTCCTATATATCTCCCGGCATTGTATGCCGGTATGCAGACCGAGACCAGATCTTCTTTCATTATAAAAATTTACTCCGTATAGCTTTGAATTGGGCGAATATGTATTCCTTCAGCTCCCGGGGGATAAACAGGTAGCTTAAGAATATATAAGCCGACAGGATTACTAATCCGCCGCCCAGGCGGAGCAATACTAAATTTACCTGAAGCTGAAGGGCCAATCCCAGCGCTATGAGCGGTATGATAACAAGAAACAAATGCCTGGCGATCGCTCCTACGTCATATTTTAACATGGATCCGCTGCTTTTAGCCAGTATAAGGGGGGACAGCCATGTCTGGGCGCAGAGGGACCCGAGAATGCCCCCCATGGCCACACCGGCAAGCCCGAACCACTTTGACAGCAAAATAGCTGCTCCTATATGTATCAGTGCGTCCATCCATCCCATAAGATAAAAATATTTCGTATAATTGAACGATATGATAAGGAAATTATTAAGGTTGACCATCGTTGAAAGATAGCAGAAAAAGCCGAAGATGAAAACTATCGGTAATCCTGCGTATCCGTCTTTCCCGACCCACCAGAGAACAAAATCCTTGACGAACAGGACCCCTCCGAGCCACATCATTCCCCCTATCAGCATCGCGAAAAATTGAAAATTCCTGTATGTTTTATTCAGCCAGGCCCAGTTATGATTACCGAACTCCTTGCCCAGTATCGGGGCGAGCGAACCGTAGAACATCGTACCAATGTTTATCATGATGCTGAAAAGCTTGAAGGTTATCGAATATGGGGTCACTTTGCCGACCGACATCAGATTCGAAATGATGAAATTATCGACGCTGTTAATAACCAGCGAAGCGAAACCGAAAACAGTCAGTCGTATCCCGGTAGTGATTATACTTCTATACCTCAAATCCTCCGGGGAAAGCGAGGCAGGCTGAATATCCATGGCCTTCGTTTCAGTCTCCCTTCCCTTCCTGTAGACAAAGATATAAAAATAGAGCAGTTTCACAATATTTAAAAAGAGTGTAATCAATCCTATGCATAACGCGAAAGTCACCAGGGTCCCACGGAAATATATGACAAGACACATAGCGATGAGATTTATAAAACTCCCGAAGATCCTGAACAGGTTGTCGATGTAAAGCTTCTGGAATCCTGAAAAAGCGGACGATACCAGCGCAAAAGGCCAGTTAATAAAATAGAATGCCGCGAACACAAGGACCGATACATATGTTTCCTGAATCATTTCCGGCGGGATTTTTCCGAGCAGGTTTATCCATCCTTTATAATACAGATTGACAAGGAAAAAAATCAGGGAACTTACCATAATTGCTATTAAAAGCATAAAAGCAGAGCGCTTCAAAATTTTAATCTTATGCTTAAATTCCGGATTTTTAGCCATAAGTATCGAAGCCGAAGTCTCAATACCGAGGCTCGAAATGCCCAGATAAAAAACCACCGATGTTATAAGCGCCCAGATACCATATTTTTCAACCTTCCAGTATGAAAGGCTTAACGGGGGCAGTATAAACCCCGCAATGATTGCAGAGAATGTTGCACCGTAGTTCGAAATAAGATTGAATAAATAATTTGTTTTATTGCCTTTCATTTTCAATGCCTAAATTTTTTATAATAAGCTCGATAAAAGCTTCGGCTGAAAAGGGCCTGATTTTATCACTGTTTACGAAGTCCCTTATGCTTGAAAGGTACCCCTCATATTCGGAGGGCAGCATTCCTTTCATATAACTATAAAGTTCTTCATAGGTCTTGAAATTCCTTTTATCTATAAATGTGCCGGGAGGGATAAAATCTAAAACATTTGGGGCTCCTAAATAAACCGGAACGCACTGTGCGAAGAAGCAGTCGAATATCTTTTCAGTGATATAGCCGGGGATGTCCCTTGCGTTTTCATAGCATATCGAAAAATAATATTTCTCCAGCACATTTTTTTTATTCGGTATTCTTCCCCTGTAGCTGCTGTAACCCCTGTAAAAGATCCTCCTGAGCGTCTCGAAACGGTTGAGCCTCCCTAACGGCCTCGTGAATGTCCTCCTGTCCCAGCCTATGCCGTAAAGGTCGAATTCCTCAGGATGGTTCGATTCGTACCACCGAATTGCCTTATCACGTTCGGAATAGAGTTCGCGCGGATCGCTGTTCTTTTTATTGCCGGCGATCATCGTGCAGAATTTTTCTTTCCGGCCATCAGGGGGTAACAGCTTCTCAGGCACCCTGACGGAGAGCCGGAATTTAAAATATTTAACATTGTCGACCCAGTCATCCCTGTATGTAAAAACCTTTTTAAAATAACGGTGGTTATTCCTGTCGGCGTTCGCCGGGTATACGATTTCCACCTCGGTTAAAAAGAGGTAAAGGTCTTTCATGCCGCTCAATTTGGCGAGGTCTATCCGGGGGGAGCCGGGATAATCGATAAATATGATGCTGTCGAAATCTTCGGGAGGAAACATATCAATCGTATCGATCTCAATTCCCCTGTCATTAAGCGACTGCTTCAGAAGGATCAGAGGATAACCTATTTCATCCCCGATAGAGTAAGCCGCCGGGTCGAATATCCTGTTTTCCGCGAAATTCTCATAATTGTTCCATATACCTATATGCATCTAAACCCCTATTTCAGCCTGTATAAGACCCTTCCCCTGTCGGGTCTGGAAAAATAATCGGTTTCCGTAATAACCGGTTTCTCCGGAATTACCGCCTGGCGAAGATCATCCCCCGCGACCCTGGCAAAGGGACCATTTTTATCTTCTAAAAAACCGATTGTTTTACTTTTGATCCTGCTCAAAACGGCAGTCCTGTCCCCCTGGATGGGACCGACTTCGATATAACGTATATTCTTATTTTTGAGAAATTCGATCCACTTTGCATAATCCGCCGGGTCCGGGATAAGGGGATAAACAGGTATATTCAATCTTTTCCCGTAGAGGGGATAGTATATATCGCAGAATAAAAATCCGACCGATTCGTTTGTCCTTATATGTTCGTCGATGTATTGAGGGATCGAGCCGTAAAAAGCGAAACGGTGAACGTCCCTCTCCTTCTGTATAAAATAAACGGGTATTGCCAGGAAAATAACAAGTAAAACTATCCCTGATAAAAAAGGGATATATCTCTTGCCCTCTGAAATATCCTTCAAATAGCGTATTATCGGGTTGTCGTAACAAAAGACCGCCCATAACGCGATCGCCAGGCCGGATATTGCCGCGTAGGGAACGGTTATAACCGCCAGATTGACAAAGATAGGCAGAAACATGCCGGGATTTTTATTTAATAAAGCCGTTAAACTGTTTATATCCGAAGAGAATACAAGGTTCCTGTTATACCGTATGGTATCTACAATGATAATATTGAACAGCCCTGCAAGGACGCATAAGGCGGTAAGTGAGATTATTACCGGTTTTTTAATTTTCAGCCTGAATAAGGCTATTCCCGAGAGCACGCATAAAGCCGACATAAAAGGGAATGCGTACCGGAAAGCGAAACCGATCCATTGCGTCAGTGGATTATCGGCTGAAAACGGCGTGTTCCAGTATAGAAACACGGCGGCAAGGGAAAGGGCTGAAAAAAACAGAATAGAACCTCGCTGGAACCTGCCGGCCCTATTGAAAAATAGCAGTACGATCGAACCCAGGCTTAATACGGCGATCGCGAGGAAGGGAAGCTGGAGCCTTTTAATTATCTCTATACCGATGATTTTCCAGTGCAGAGGATTCCCCCAGTTGAAGAGATGGATCAGGGTAAGGTAGGATAGATCCCCGGCGCTGACACTGCCCGGGAACACTGTTTTGCCGAACAGGCTGATTTTAACGAAAGCCAGGGGATTACCCGTATCGATAAGGTTTTTAAAATACCAGAAAAACCCTATAAAAGGACTGGAGACGATAAAAAGGGCCAGGACGGGGATTGAAAATGAAACCGACCCGTATTTTTTTGTAACTAAATTAATAATGATCACTGCAAGAAGCAGGACAAAAAGCAGGAACCCGTAAGGCAGCCCGGAAGCCTTGATCCCCAGGATCATTATTATTGAAAAAAACGTCATCAGGACGCAATTTACATTGCTGGTTTTGTAATGGAGATAGACAAAATAAACTCCGGCCATGAAAAAAGCCGCAAAAGCCAGGTCGATATGAAAGGTGTTTACAGTATTAAGGATCTCAGGTATTGATAGAAGCAGAATGGATGAAGAAATGCAGATGAATTTCCCCGCCCCCGCCTCCCTCAATATAAGATATACACTGAGTCCCAGAATAGCCCAGGAAATCAGGTTGGGCATGGCGGCGAACATGTCGCTGCCGAAGGGGAGGATGAAAAGCGAGCAGAGGACCTCCCAGTTATAGGGATATGGAATCTGAAGATGCCCCCACAGGGAGCCGCTCTGGTACCACGAAACTATCGCGGGAAGGTGAAAAGCCAGCGTATCGCTGTCGCCTGCGGGATACAACGATAATTTTAATAAAAGCGAAGCGGATGCGATTAATATAAACAGTATCGGGAATTTTTTTTTGCCCTTCAAACCCGGAATTGTAAATTTTTTCGGGTGCAGCCGCAGACCGTTTTCATATAAAAGGAACGATCCTGCAAAAAAGAGCAAGAGCTCTGTCAAAGTCACCGCTGTTAAGTTAAACAAACCTGCTACGCCCAAAATTATCCCGGTTAAGATCTCGAGGAGGCACCAGAAAAAAGCCAGGACCATCAGCCGGCTGGCAAAACCGTCGTTCGCCGTTCCGCGGGTCAGGCCGAGTGTAAAGAACAACGAAAGGGGGAGCGCGCCTGCCAGGATGGCTAAAAATAATAAAAGGGCCCGCAGTAAATGAAGGATTTCCATCAATCAAAGGCCCCCGCTTTTTTTTTATTGAATACGAAAAGCTTGTTCAGCAGAAAAGCAATCGCCGCCAGGGGAAGTATCAATATGGCGCCCGAGATATAAGCGGACACATGCAGCATATCGAAAATTTTGAGCCCGCCTACGTTTATGCCGTATACTACCGCGTAAACCGCAAAAAAGCGGAAGATAAGGCGTATGTCATGGACATTGAAAACCAGCCTGCCGACCGTCTGGAAATTAAAAAGTATCCCCGCTGCGGTGCTGATTAAAGCGGCTATCGAATAATGCAATTTTAAAAATATCAGGAAAGCGAAGGCCGAATATCCGAAAAGAGTGTTGAGTCCCCCTACGATGAGAAAACGCAGGAACAGGACCCTCAATAATTTTTTAATTAAGGGCACTTCTAATAACCCCCGGACAAGCCGGGATAAACGCCTTTTCAAGGCGGCAAGGTAGTGCCCATAGGGCGAATTGATAACAATTAGTACAATTTTATTCTTGAATTCAAAAATTGTTTTTGGAACCACCCTTAACTCAATCAAAATTCACTCTCTCTTTTTCAATGACCAGAGGCCTGTTTTTAACCTGCGTATAGATAGCACCGATATATTCGCCTATAACGCCGATAAAAAAAAGCTGAACGGAAGAGAAGAAGAACAGGCCTATAACCAGGGGAGCTATTCCCACATTGAAATTCTGCCAGTAAATAAGCTTGTAGACGAAATAACCTATCGCCACCAGGAGGCTGATTATAGCCACGCCGAAGCCGATAAAACTCGCAAGCCTCAGGGGTATTTTGCTGTGATTGACAAAGCCCAGCATGGCCATATCGTAAAGGGTGTAAAAGTTATTCTTGGTCTTTCCGCCGTATCTTTTCGGCTGGACATAAGGGATTTCCGCGCGGTTGAAACCGAGCTCCGATACAAGCCCCCTGAAGTACGGATAGGGTTCGTTCAAATTCCTGAGGACCTCTATAAATTTCCTGTCGTAAAGGCCGAACCCAGTAAAATTGCTTATATGTTCGGATTCCGAAAGCTTTTTGATCAGGGCATAGTACATTTTCCTTACGGCGAATATCAGCGGGTTTTCCCTGCTCTTCTTCTTTACCCCTATGACAATGCTAAAGCCCTCTTCCCATTTTTTAATAAAATCGGGTATCATCGACGGGGGGTCCTGGAGGTCGCAGACAAGCGATATGACCGCGTCGCCCCCCGCCTGGAGCATGCCATGGAACGGGGACCGGATGTGACCGAAATTGCGGATATTGACGATAATTTTTATATTTTTATCGGCGCCGGCAATTTTTTTCAGGATTATGACCGTATTATCCGTCGAACAGTTATCGATAAATATATGCTCGTAGCGGTATTGAGGAAGTTTATCGAAGACCGACTTCACCAGCTTGTACACTTCCTCGACATTGTCCTGTTCATTGTAGCAGGCCGTAAGGACGCTTATAAGTTTTTTCATACTATTTTCTTACCTCTGCAAGGACCGCACACGCGAAATCCCTCGATAATATTCTAAAGAAAGACGGATTTTTGAGCAAATTGTCCGGCTGAACGAAAAAAATCCGCGGATGGCACAGATTCCCCCCTTTGGGGGGAAGCAGATGAACATAATTAATGTTAAGTTCAATCATTATTTAAAACACAAAAAAGATTTTGACAATTTAATGTTAAATAATTAGAATGAAACATAAAAACAAAGAGGCAAAATTTATAAAATTTCTAACGATGATATTTTATATTTTCATGTTCATTACAATATCTGTCTCAATATATGCTGATGATAAAGTTGGCGGAAAACTTTATTATATTGATGTAACCGGGCTCGAGATTACTAAGCCCCTATACTATAGTCCCAAATATTTCAGAAACCTTAATGATTTTCAGTTAAACCATTTTATGTTTCCTATGATAGGTTTTATGGCTGTACTAAGTAATCTTGCAGATATTATAACAGAATTCGATATAACAAATATAAAAGGGGAGTACTACTCGTCAGCTTATATCTTAATAACTGCGGATTATACAAACTCAATCAGCAATAAATATAAAAATGATCCTTCAACATCTTCTCTTGAGCCAATATTACAATGGGATATACAGAATGCGATTACTAATTTTAATGAAATGGGCGAGAAATTTCAGAGAATCAAGGATGATTTCTATTATATTATGGGAAATGATAAAAATTACTTTATCGGACCGGTTAATACAAGTGATGATTTATATATATATAAAAAATTTAAAATAAATGGCAACGATTGGTACTGGATAGCGCAATTTGCCCCGTATTCTGATTATGCTAGGGAAAATGGCAAAATTGAAGGTTTAAATTATTTTTTTTATCACTTTGAAAAAGGGATAAGATATAGTATATATATAGGCAAAGGGAAAGAATTCGACGCTTTGAAATTCCTTGAACGCTTTAAGCTGACAGGAAAATAATGTCGGATTGTTGAATAAAGGCTAGTTTTCCCCAAATGGTGAAATTCAAGCTTTCCAATACTGAATTGATTGACTGGGCTCTAAACTACAATGGAGGCTACGTTCCTGTGATATTTAATTCACAACCTAATGGAGGTAATTGAAATGAGGCAGTTTCAAATTTTATTATTTTTTCTAGCTATTGCTGGTGGTGTTTATTCGCAGGAACATGTGGGCGGTAAACTGTACACGATTAATGTAATGGGACTTAAGGTAGAAAATCTAACTAATTTTAGTTATAGTCATGAATTCATAGATCAAATTATTAGGAATGGGCATGAAGACAAATTTTATGAAGAAAATATAGAATTAGCAAATATGGCAGCATTGGGATATTTAGCGGACAGTATAACAAAGTTTCGTATAAAAAATATAGCATATATTTTGGTAACAGCCGATTTTGTTAATGTTGTTTATAAAAATAAAGAGGATGCCGGACTGTCGAGGACCGGGTAGATTCCCCAGTGGCAGGGGCATGAGATTCCCCACCTTTTCCCGAAAAATACCGTTCTTGATTTTAGAGAGAAATCATAAAACTTTCAAATAGTTTTCCCTTCCTTCCGGAAAGATTTTCCATCTTTGGATTTTACCAGGATTTTAATTGAGCCTGAAACAAGGCGGTCAAGCATAGCCCCTCCAATCACAGGATCAGGGAAGATTGCCAGCCAGTCCTCCGGAGGCCGGTTGCTTGTCAGAATAATGGACCTGTTTCCAAGCCTTTCATCGACAATCCGGTATAGGTATTCCGTTTCTTCATTGTCGAGTTTTTTAAATCCGAAATCGTCTATTATCAGGAGGTCTGTTTTAATACACTTTCTGAATAGAGTATTCTTAAACATAAGCTTTTCGCTTTTCAAGTCTTCAAGAAGAACCGCGGCTTTCTTGAAAAGAACTGTGTTTCCTCTTCTGCAGGCCTCATGGCCGACTGATTTTGCAATGCATGTTTTACCTATGCCGGGAGGCCCGGCGATGACAACAAACTGTCTCATATCCATGAAACGGCAGGACGCGATTTCACGAATAAGCCTTGAAGGGATAGCGCTCTCATTGAAATTAAAATCAAACCCCTCGAAAGTGTTTTCCTGGCCGAACTTCGCTTCTCTCAGCCTCTTTTTGAGCATGTTATTATCCCTCTGGCATAATTCATCCTGAACTAACAAAGAGAAAAATTCTCCATAGTCCAGGTTTGATTCTTGAGCCTCCCTGATCCGCATAGGAAGGTTGAATAGCATCCCAGGAAGCTTTAACCTCCTTAAGTTTGCCTCAAGCTGATTCTGATGTTCCATATTTCCTCCTCATTATCTCTATTGAAAGTAATAGCTGCCGTCCCTGGTCATTTCAGACCCTTCTTCTGAAATTTCAAACAGGGTGTCCTGTTTATCCTTTCCTTCATTTTCCATCCAGCTTTTGAATAGTTTGGGATCGGTTATTTTTGCCGATATTGCTCTTTCACAGACTTTATTAAAGTATTCTTCTTTCGAGAATGTTTCCATTACACTTAAGAACCCCAGGGCCCTCCGGCAATTCAGATTAGCATGAACAGCAAGGATTTGAAAGATCAACTGGTATGCGGCTTCTCCGTATTTCCTCGACTGGTCTAATAAATACTTGGGGTATCCCCCGGATAGCATCTCCCTTGTATTCTCCGGAAAATCAGTCTTTTCATATGCTGCATGTCCTCTTGGTACGACAAATTCCCGGATAAGTTTGTACTGGAAGAAGATCTTCACTAAATTGCCGGTTCTCCTGACAAAGACTTCCTCTCCACGATACCTGGGAGGCAGGGAATACCTCTTTTTCTCGAACTGGACAAATTGGTCCGGGTGTACCTTGGCCTTTTTCCATACGGGAGTCTTAAACCTTTCTTCAGGAAGCTTCTTAAGCAGGGGCTTCTCTATCGTTTCAAATACCTCTATTGGTTTCAAACCTGTTGTTCCATGGTTCCTCATCCCGTATTCATACCTGCACCATTCCAGAGCTTTGATGTTTAATTCCTTTAACGAGGCTCCGGGATTAAGGGCTTTAAGTTTTCTGAAAAGCTCTCTGGCAACAGGGACCATTCTCTCTATCTTGGCTTTATCCTTTGGTTTCCTTACCCTGCAAGGATCAAGAAAAGTATTGTAATACTCCGCATAATCAGCATATGCCTGATTATATTTAGGATCGTAAAGGTCCGGTGATATGATGCCGGTTTTCAGATTGTCCAGGGATATTCTTACAGGCACACCGCCGTAAAACTCCAGCATATCCACATTGCTTTCAACGAATGATTCCTGGTTTTGTGAATAGACATATTGAACAAATGGCAGCCTTGAACTCGACATTATTCCGATAAAAGACTGCACGATCTTGTTGTGCCCCAGGTATTCCATTGTGCCGGCCCTGCCGTAGTCAAGCTGGATCTCCTGACCAGGGTTAGTTTCAATCCGGATGGTTTCCTTTAATTCTTTAGCTGTAAGGCCGCTCTTTATCGAGAATCTCTTGAAACTTGTATAGCTTATGTCCAGATTATGCCTTATACAGACAACTTCAAAGGCTGTCTTGGGTTTCATTCCGTTTTTCGGGTCATTTATGAGCCCGTACAGCTCATCTTTATATCGTTCAAGTATGCTTGTGCCTTATTTTCATTTTTTGGAGGCCCTACAAAGGGGCGTTTCAGATGGAATTCTTCCCGGCTTATTGTTTCTCCCGCCTTTTCAAAGCCGTAATCGATAATTTTTTGAATCGCTAGTCGGACTGTTTTCCTATCCCTGTTTTCCTGTTCGGAAATTTCACTTATGCTTTGATCGGCTTTCCATCGTCTGTAAATGTCATAGTAATCCTGTTCGTTCATAAATCTGTACCCCATCCATTCCCCTCCGGTTTTTTCCGGAGAGTATGTTTGATTTTTTAGATTCTGAACAGGAAAAGGTGGGTGGGGAATCTCATGGCCCTGGATGCTAAAAAGTGGGGAATGTGGTGGCCCTGACCCTGGGGAATCTCATGGCCCTATTTTGCCTTTTTACTGGGGAATCTGGGTGGCCCCGGACAGCCGGACCATATTTAACCCTAGAACCTGCTCTGCAAACAGACATGCGAACTGCGGTTACTAACACAAATGATAAAAAATTTTTAAAGGTTAAAGATAATTTTTATGAAGCAATCGGAAAAGATAAGAAATACTTTCTGGGTACGATAGGTTTTGATACCTATATTTTTAATAGTGTAGTTATTATTGGGTTAAACTGGTATTGGGAGGCAGAATTTGATGCAAATAATGCAAACGATTCGGATAATGGGAAAGGACAGGGGGTATTGTACTATTTTTATCATTTTGATAAAGGGGTAAGATATTGTGTATGTATGATACATGATAAAGATTTCGACTCGTTGAAATTCATGGAACGTTTTAAGTTGACTGGAAAATAATGTCGGATTGTTGAATAAAGGCTAGTTTTCCTCAAATGGTGAAATTCAAGGTTTCCAATACTGAAATTATTTCCCTTGATGAGTAAAGCTTAGACATTGATTTTTTCTCTTCCGATAAAAATATTATTAATTTCAGGCAATTCAACTTCATCCTCAAAGTAAAGTTCAACCGCTTCTTTAAGGTTATTTGCGGCTTCGTCAATGGTTTTTCCAAAAGAGGAAACATTGACATTCAGACATTGCGAAACATAGTATTCCCCTTCCTGCCAGACTACAAAATCTACTTCCTTTTCCTGCATATTTATCTCCTGTAAAAAATGATAATGTTAATTGATCCTTAAATCAAGTTTTATTTTTGGTCATTAATGTTGGCTTCCATCAACAGTCTTTGACAAACAACAAAATTTGATAAGATTTTGACAAGCAATTGTTAATTAATTAAAATCTAAGAATAAAAAAGTCTCAAGTTTTGATTATAGGGCTAAGGGAATTTTGTATTCGACGGAGTGAACCGGATCGCCGCCATTTCGGAAACGGCGGCCAGCACGGTTTTCTACCTGCATACCGATAATGTCGGTTCTACTACCCTTGTCACTACCGCTAATGGAACCGCTTACCAGAAGATAATTTATGCAAACTACGGCGCGATCTACAAGGCCTGGGACTCCGGGTCGGGAAGCTGGAATTCCCCGAATTCAGGGACCCTTTCAGACATCGGGAACTACGCGTTTACGGGCCAGGAAATAGACGGCGATACGGGGCTTTTATACTGCGGAGCGCGCTACTACGACCCGGATATCGGGAGATTTATCTCGGCAGATTCACATGTCGACGGCAAGGGCCTCGATACTCAGGGATATAACAGGTATTCATATGCGAGAAACAACCCGATCGTTTATAATGATCCGAGCGGGCATGACTGGTTGAATGATTTGTTTGGGGGCTGGAATAAAACTGTAGAGGGTATTATTGGAGCTGTAGTTATATTAGCCGGTATAATTTCAGTATGCAGCCCCGATTTCTACGGCTCCTCAGCGGTTAGCAATTCAGTTGGATCTTTATTAATTACAATTGGGTATACAATGCTTTGCTACGCATTTAATGATCCGCAAGCTGCTCAAATAGAAACCACACCAGGCGATATACCAGTAGGACCAGATCCAGGTAACAATGGTCCTGGAGGCGGTGGCGGGGATAACAATGGCGGAAATAATAATGGAAACGGCGGCAATGGTAATGGAGGCTACCCGATCCCCGGAATCGGGGGCATGGGGTATCCAGGCGATACCACTACTGATCCCACTACTGTAAATGGCAATATTAACAATGCTGATCCCAATAACCCTAATTCAACGGCAGGAACATCAGGGGTTACATATAATAACGACATATCATGGCAGAACTGGTATAATCCTAGCTTCAATTATACCGCTGGCGGCACCTCACCAAACCTTACAACAACTGGCGATATAATCTATGATTATAACGGATTACAAACTTACGTTAATAATCAAACTCAAGCACCGGAGCCATGGTTTAATGTAGGAGATACTTCGGCTGCCGGTTTTTCAGACATGGTTGGTCCAGGATATTATATTTTGACCAGGGATATAGGTGGTGGTGTGTTTGACACATTTGGTTTAACTGATCCAGTACATTCAGCCTCTTTATTAGTATATACTAATTACGATGGAACAACTAATTTCCTCGCAGATGAGCTTATGCCAAGTAATGGTATGATCGTTTGGGGAGATGGATATTACCTAAAAACATTTTCAGGAGTCTTTAATATCAATGATTCAAATTATAATAATTTTTATAATGAAATGTATAAATATAATTTTACCGTTTATGGACCTATGAATACTGGGAACGGTAATTATGGCCCAAATTTAGTCGATGAAATGAGTAATAATCTGAATAATTGGGGCCATCCTGCATATTGGTTCTTAGGTGGGCAAAACTGCAACAATTTGTCAGAGTATCAGTATAACACTCTATTTCCCGGCTCAATTTGGCCAAAAATTCCAGGAGCAGTAGGTCAATAATAAGATAAGCAATAGTGGAGGGAATATGTTAAAATTTATGGGGTTTGTTATAATTGCTGTGTTATTGTTTGTAACATATTTTTTCTTTATTGGAAATCGTACAAAGATGTTTGCAGTGAAAGGATATGAAAATATTGTTAATTGGGAAGGTCCTGCTGAAAGAGATAGAAAAATAATTATAGATGATAATAATATTTTTATTCAGTATACAGTTTTATTCTTAGCAGATAGGATAAATTCATCATATTCTTATCTAACAATAAAAAACAAAACAGCAAAAAATTTAAAAATATTAAAAGTTGAATTTTATCACATTTTTAAAAGCGAATCCTTAGAAAATACTTACACAAACAAAGGGTCTATCGGAAAAGATAGATATACAGATATTCAACCTCCTTTAATATTAAGCAGTAAAATTAACCAGGCATTTTTTAATTTTACCTCCAATAAAGT
The DNA here is from genome assembly GCA_963768055.1 of uncultured Spirochaetota bacterium. Taxonomy (GTDB): domain Bacteria; phylum Spirochaetota; class Brevinematia; order Brevinematales; family JAOACQ01; genus CAVYGN01. Next base: position 1,639,283 of record CAVYGN010000001.1, read on the forward strand.
GAGCAAGGGCTTCAACGTCGGTGATATAATTAACGTTATGGTGGAAGTAGAATATGAAGTTAACGGTCAGGTTTTAACCGTCAATGAAAATATTCCAATTGTTGTGCAGATGAGGAAAATTCCAATTGCCTGGTTTTAACAATACAGCACGTAAAGTGAAAGAAAAATAGATATGTCTCAAATTTTTTACTAGGAAAAGGTATTTTAACCTAATTTATGTTATAACAATAATCATGTTGCTTAGTGAACATTGTTATTATTTTAAACATATGTCCTACGGCAACCTACTATCATCAGGTACAAAATTAAAAAAGGCAAGTTGATTTTCTTATCTATCTCAAATCCCGGTGATTTGAAGGGAAATATTGCATTTATCAGCCGTGATATGGGATTACAATGACAAATGGTATCATTGACAAAAGGTTCCCGGTCGGCATAAAATTCAAAGGCGTATATTTAATTTTGCAGGGAAATCAATAGCGCATATCGAAAGAAATGTCTTTTGCACAAAACCGGTAATTAGCTTTCATTTACAGATTGTTGAAAGGTAATATGGTGTACGCCGGTTCTTCGTTTGACTAATAAAAAGCAATGCTATAAACAATTTGCATAAGAATAGATCTTCTTGAGGCATCGAATGCCGAGAGTATTGTATATTAATGGTTTCCGGTTTTTCTTTTTCAATAATGAACGGAACGAGATGCCGCATTTCATATTATAATCTCCGATCTGGAACTATTAAAGGAGGCATGGCATGGATACTTCGGTTAGATCAGGGCCGTTTTCAATATCAGCAAGAGCTATAGATGTAAAGACCACAAAAGAAGAATTATCAGTATATCTCGAGGATGGAAGGAAATTGTCTGTCCCTCTGGAATGGTTTCCGAGGCTGCGGGACGCTACGGAAGCAGAGCTGGCTGATTGGGAATTTATCGGCGGCGGCATCGGCATTCACTGGGAAAAGCTTGACGAGGACATTTCAGTCCGCGGGTTGCTGGAATCGGAATAGAAATCAGGAGAAATACCCTCTTGTTGGAGGTGTTTTTTCAATCCTAGAAGAAGAATTGAAGAATAAAATAGACCTTTTTACTGGTGAATCTGGGTGACAGATTGCATATTGATCGATTCGGCCCTATTCGCTCTCATCAAGCAGGGGCACTATCATGTTCTCCCTTAATTCCTCCCTGCTCAGGAAGGGATAAAGATCCTCCAGGGGCTTGGAAATGATCCTGCCGTCCGGAAGCTTTTGAGAAGAAAGTTTCGGCTTGAATTCGTAATCCTCAGGAAGTTTAAGCTCGCAGATCAAGGGCCCGGCATGGCTTAAAACATCCTTTATCCGGTTTTTCAAATCTTTCTGGTTTTCAATAACCATTGACGGAATTCCGTAAGCGTCCGCTATTTTCCTTATATCCGGAAAGCCGACGCCCGTCGACGGATCCGTGCCTGTCCGCCTCCCGAAGAAATTGTCCTGGGTCTGCTTGATCGAGATATATCCGTTATTATTAAAATAAAATAATTTTATGGGAAGCCTGAAAGAAGATACCGTCATTAATTCCTGGATATTCATCTGAAGACTGCCGTCCCCGCAAAGGCAGATCACGTCTTTTTTATTGCCGGCGAAACATGCTCCTATCGCGGCGGGCAGATCGTAACCCATCGCGGCGCAGCCGGAATTCCAGATCACCCTCTGCCCTTTCCTGACAATCCCGTTCTGGAAATACGCTATGCTGGGAGTGGCGTTGCCCGCAACAACTATTGCATTATCAGGGAGGCATTCGCTTAATACCGAACAAAAAAAGTACGGATCTATACGGGAATCCTCTCGTTTGTTCTCTTCAGGAACGATAAAATACCTGTTTTTCCTTTCTATGCACCAGTCGAGCCATCCGGACCAATCAGGGAGTTTTAATCTGCCCATAGCGCCTGTCAAATTATCAAGAAATGCTCCCGCATCGGCCAGGATAGAAATATCGGGGACCATCGTATTTTTCAGTAATTCGGATTTATCGATATCGACGACGATCTTTTTTGCTGAACGCGCGAAATACCGGTATGAATAGCTGATCTGGCGGATATTGTTCCTCGATCCGACCGACAGCAATAAATCCGCGTTTTGCAGCGCGAAATTGCCGCTCCGGTTGCCTATTGTGCCGATCCTGCCGGCAAATAGAGGATTACCGGTTTCAATTAAATCAAAACCGTTAAAACTGCTGAGGACCGGAATTTTGATTTTTGAGATAAAATTATTTAATTTATCTATCGCATGCGCAAGGCGGATTCCATGACCGGCTAAAAATACCGGCCTTTTCGATTCAAGAATTTCTTTTATTACTGTTTGCAGCTGGGAACCGGATGGATTTATGCCGGCGTCTATCGGATTTTTTATAGTCGAATCAGATGACAGTTTGTTTTCATCTACCTGGGCGGACTGCACGTTCATCGGTATATCCAGCCAGACGGGCCCCGGCCTCCCGGACAATGCTATTCCGATTGCTTTATCCAGTTCTTCACGGATTTTCATAGGATCGGTGACCATTTTTGCATACTTGGTAAGCGGCCTTACGACACTTATAATATCAGTTTCCTGATCGCCCAACTGCCTCAGGGAAATATCCGGCTGTGAGTAAATTGTGGTCTCGAATTTCACCTGTCCGGAAATATACAATACGGGGACCGAGTCGGTCCATTGACCCATCAATCCTGTCAGGGTATTTAAACCTCCGGGGCCCGTAGTGACGTTTACAACTGCAAGTTTGCCTGTCGTCCTTGCATAACCCTCGGCGGCTATGGCGCAAGCCTGTTCATGGTGATTGAAAACACATTCTATACCCGGGCAAAAGCCGAACGCGTCATTGAGATGCATCGCTCCGCCCCCGGTTACCATAAAAACATGTTTAACTCCGATTTTATTAAGATATCCCGCAATAAAATCAGCCAAACGCATTTATAAACCCCTTTTATAGATTAAATCCTTCAATTCTTCGTTATAAGCGTAAGGGCTGTCTATATCCTCGATTTTTATAGGTTCATCCCTGTTAATCGCCTTCAATAAAACTTCACCGGACATTAATTCCCGGCATGAAATCTGGCCTTTCAGCAGCGGCACTGCCATATAAATGTCATCGTTTATCAATGCATGCTTGAGGGTGTAACCGGCCGGCAGGTCGCGTTTCGCATATACGCCCCTGACCAATCCGTCCAGATATTCTATTTCAGCTTTACTTTGAGGCCGGAAATCGCTTCCCGGAGAACCGCTCATTTCTTTTGCTTTTTTAAAGGCCTTGATCCAAGTATCGATCTGGTGAGGCTGCGAGCAATAAGGAGAAATTTTATAGCCCTCCTCTTCAATATCGATATGTCTTTCATAAGTTCTCGCGCCCTTTGCATATGCTATCAAAATTGAAGAAGCCCAATCATGGTATTCATGGGTCGAATAACCTATAACATGATTCGGATAACGTTTTTTCAGGAAATCGATCTGGTTTAAATTCAAATCCGCATCCTCCGACGGGTATAAGGACACGCAATGATTTATTGCCAGAGGTATATTTCTGTTTTCAAAAAAAGTCACCAGATCGTCCAGATCCTTCAGGGACGCCCCGCCGATCGAAACGATAGTCGGTTTTCTGCACTTTGCCACCGCTTCAATAAGGGGCCAGTCGTTCATGTCGGAACTGGCGATTTTCAGTATTTGAACCCCCAGGTCGCTGCATAAATCGACCGATTTTTCATCAAACGGCGTGCACATTGTTATACAGCCCGATTTTCTTGTTTCTTCGATCAATTTGCCGTATTCATCGACGCTCAGTTGCGTATCCAGAGTTTTTTTTATGTATCTTATATCGTTACGGTTAACATAATCTTTATGAATAAAATTTTTCACATCCCTGAATTGAAGTTTGATAGCCGCACGGACATTGTTAAAACGTATAATTTTAGAAAATTCACCGATTATCTTCAACCCCCTGTCGACCTTTCCCCAGTGGTTGTTTGCCAATTCCAGAACAAATAAATCTTCAAAAAGATCCCTGTTCATTTAAACCTCCAAGTTTAATAACGTAAGCAGCTGGCGCATTTTATCCAGCCTGTAATCGGGATTTTCAGAATTTAACTCTTCCCGGTCTCCATATCCCCCGTAAAAAGCGGCGCTGATGCAGCCCTTATTCCTGGCTGAACGGATATCGGCGGCTGTATCGCCGATAACTACAGTTTCTTCCCCTTCTATCTGCCATTTATCAAGCAAATCCTGTATTATATCATCCTTTGAATCGTAACTTTTTACCCCGCCGCTCGCGGTAAAAACATCCTGGAAAAAGCCTCTCAGTCCGAATTTAACCAGTAGCCTTTCCGTCGGAATAAAAGGTTTATTGGTCGCGACAAATATCTTCTTTTTATTATGAACGATTCTTAAAATTTCTTCAACACCGGGATATATACGTGAGAAAGGATAATCAGACGTATCATAGCCTGTCCTGAAACCCGATAAAATTTTTTCCCTCATTTCAATCGATAAATCCGGGTCGATATTTTCGATCATTTTCTTTACCGGCGGTCCTATACGCAGCTTCTTTTTATTCTCCTCGCTTAAAATAAAACCGTTTTTATAAAAAGAAGATACGATCGTATCGATAATATCCTGCGCAGTATCTATCAAAGTCCCGTCAAGATCGAAGACAAGGTTCTTTATTTTTATTCCGTTCATAGAGTTACTTGTCAATGAGCAATTTATTGCGGTCGATAGCCGGCTTGTTATTTTCATAGTAAGCCATCAAATCTTTAATAGAATCATCAAGGGGGGTAAATCCAAGATTTTTCATCTCTTTCTTCAATCTGAAGTTGTCGCCGCTATATTCCATACCCATTCCCGGCAAAGCGGCCCGGATCGGAATATTCTTGCCGGACAATTTTAATATTTTACCGGCTATATCCAGCAATTCGACAGCGCTGTCGGGAGTCACATTATAGGCGTGGAACAAAGGGGTTTCTTCGATGAAATATTCCAGGACCGGCATCAAATCGTCAATATACAGATAATCGAAACGCCTGTTTTGATTCATTGTCATAGGCAGGCCGAATATCGCTTTGCAGATCATATTCGAAATAAACCGGATGGCATAATCCTCATATTTACCGAAGATCCCGAATATCCTTAAATCGTAAATATTACCGCCTCTTTCAATAAACCGGTCGATAACATATTTGGAGAGCCCATGTTCGTCAAGCGGTACGTGCGTGCCGGCGTATTCTTCTTTCATTTTCGGCTGATAGTATCTCATATCGTAAACCGCCCCCGAACCCGTGACGATCATCTTGCTGTAATAATCGGCGTTGCGGGCCAGGTTGAAGAAGATCCTCGTATTGGTATAAAAGATCCCGGCGGGGTCCTTCGCGTTCCTGTGCCCGGGCTTTGCCGCCGCATGGATTATAACATCTATTTTATTATTTTTGATATAATCCCTGACCGAATTTTCATCCATAAGCTCGAGTTCCTTATGGCCCGGCGCTTTGATAGTATACTTGCGGGCGAGGGCGGATTCCAGTATGTTCCTGCCGATAAATCCGCTGCCCCCGGTCAGAAATATATTCATCTTTATACCTTCATTCCCATTCGTCGGTCCTGACGAATACTTCAGGGACTCCTTTATCGAGCATGTACCGCTTAAAATTAAGGGTCATGACCGGAGGCCCTGAAATAAAGAACACAGAGCCGGCAGAGCCGGCGGGGTTTTCGTTCAAAATCCTTGCTATATCGAGCATGCCCTTGTCTTCCTGGTCTATTATAAAAGCCCGGAATGACGGATTGATCTCTTTCGCTTTTGCAATCTCTTTATCATATATATAATAATCTTTCGACCGAACGCCTAAATAAAGCCTCGGATTTGCATACTCCGCGAACAGGCCGCTTGTAAAAAGGGAAAGGAAAGGCGTAACGCCGGTGCCTCCCGCTATAAATACGGTTTTATCTTTAGAATGGGGCCTGCTGAAAAGCTCTCCGTAAGGCAATTTAAGCCACAGGTTTTTTCCTGCAGCGATCTCTCCGGCCATCCTTCCGGTAAAAACCCCTTTTACAGAATAAGTGATTTTAATCATACTGTCGCTCTCGCAGGTCTGCATGGAGAAACACCTGGACTCGGGCCATGGGGCGGACGGGTCGTATTTATCCAGCGCAAGGTGGAGGAATTGGCCGGGCAGGTATTTATAGGGTTTATCCAGGCTCCGCATCGACAATGTGAATATTCCCGGAAAATGCGGGGTAACGCACTCGACCCGGGAAAGGTATTTTTTTATAATCGCCATATCTAACCCGTGTAATCTTTCATAAAGTCGTTTACCGCGCTTTCTATGTACCGGAGCATATCCTCCGTCATGCCCGGGTATGTGCCCAGGAAAAAGGTATTGTTCATTATATAATCGGTATTTACAAGGCTTCCCGCAGTCCTGTAATTGACCCCCTCGAAAAAAGGCTGCCTCGTCATATTTCCCGCGAAAAGATAACGGGTTTCGATGAGTTTTTCGTTCAAATGCCTTACCAGTGCGTCCCTTTTAAAGGGGGTCCCTTCCTTTAAAGTTACGATATACGCGAACCATGCCGGGTCGGAGTTTTCCGAGGCCTCGGGGATTATAAAATATTTGTCGTACCTTCCGAAGATCCGGCAGTACGATTTGAAATTTTTCTTTCTTTTCTCGCAGAAATCCTTAAGCCTGTCCATCTGGGCGCTTCCTATGGCCGCCTGTATATCCGTCATCTTCAGGTTATAGCCGGCCTCCGAATAAACATATTTATGATCGTAACCCTCCGGCAGGGTCCCGAACTTCTGGCTGAACCTTTTTCCGCATGTATTGTTCTCGCCGCTGCCGCAGTAGCAGTCCCTTCCCCAATCCCGGAGCGACCTGATTATCCTGGCCAGTTCGTCGTCATTAGTGACTACAGCCCCTCCCTCTCCCGTCGTTATATGATGGGCGGGATAAAATGATATAGTCGACATATGCCCGAACGTACCGGTATACATGCCCTTGTAAGTACTTCCGAAAGAGTCGCAATTGTCCTCGATCAGCCAGAGGCTGTTCTTTTTGCATATATCCGTTACGGCGTCTAAATTATACGGATTGCCGAGAGTATGCGCCAAAAAAACGCACCTGGTTTTCGGGCCTAAGGCCTTCTCCAGCATTTCAATATTTATATTGTATGTGCCCAGGTCGACATCCGCAAAAACAGGGATCAGACCGTTCTGGATAACGGGCGTAACTGTGGCCGGAAAGCCTGCCGCCACGGAAATAACCTCGTCTCCGGCCTTAAGCCTTTTATCGCCCAATCTTTTCGAAGTCAGGGCCGTAAGGGCAAGAAGGTTCGCCGAGGAACCGGAATTGGTAAGTATGACATTGGAAACCTGCAGAAAATCCGATATCTTTTCGGAAAATTCCTCCGCGAAACGGCCTTCGGTCAGCCAGAAATCCAGGCTGGCCTCTATGAGTTTCAGCATTTCCCTCTCGTCAAAAACCCTTCCCGCGTACCTGACGATATCCTTACCGGGCATGAATTTCCTGTTTTTATAATTATCTTCATAATAGCGTTTTACAAGCCCGGAGATTTCACTATCCAGCATCGATGCTTCCCCCTTATTCCAGCTTTTTATAATAAAACATAGTCCCTGTCCTGTCTGCTATTTTATAATTCTTATCAAGCAAAGTCTTTATAAATGAAAAATAATTATCGTCGACCGGCGAAAGATCGTCGAGGAACACTTTCGGCCTTGAGGTTTCAAGAATGCTGCTAAGCCTCCCGGCGTCGTCTCGGGTAAATAATTCAATAAAACCCGGATTAAAAGCGGATATTGTCCTGCTGTCGTTCAAATACATTCCTTCGAAACTCCTGGAGAGGACGATGATTTTTTCACCCCTGGCCGCATATTTTTTTATGAAAGCTATATTATCTTTAAGGAAGTCGCCCCCGCCGGAAGGAATTTTAGAAAACTCGAATACGCAGTTCCTTTTGAAAATCAGGTCGTAGATACCTCCCGAATTCGAGAAAATATCGATAAATGAAAACGAAAGAATGAAAATAATAGTCCCCGCAAAAAAAGCGGCGGATATATGACGGGACCTTTTTATTTCGGACAAAAGAAGGTCGGCGAATATGGCTATTAAAATAAAAAAATAGCTCCATACGTTGACAAGGTTCCAGTTATGGCTTCTTCCCCCATAGTAAACGAAGGTTCCCGTCCCGACAAGGCTTACAAGGAAGATAATCGCCGCATTTTTGTCGATCCTGTTGTTAATAAAAGCTGCAAAAGCATAAAGAAAACCGATTAGGTAAGTTAAAACTACTATATTCCAGGGGTGAAGAAGCGGCATCGGAAGCATACCGAAACCCAGGCCCGAAAAAAGGGAAATTGTTGAAAACATTTTCATTAAATCGGGGAAACTCCCGTAAAACAAGCGGATTGAAAGAGAGTATAATGCTAAAGAAATAAAGAGGATCAAGGCCGCGTTTATAAAATGAAGAATTATCCTGATTGCGGTTTTCTTAAAATCCAGGTTTTCCAGTTCCAGGTAGCATAAATAAAACAGCCATGATAAGAAAACGACAGTCCCTGTATCCGGGTTCCATAAAACCGAGATTGAAGATAATATGAAAGAAAGATAATAAAGCCGTTTTTTCCTGTATTCAAAATATAAGGCTGAAATCATCAAAAGCAGCATGGGGAAGATAAACCTCAAGGGATGATACTGGAAATAAAAATCCCATGTCATTATTTTGCCGAAAAGATAGCCGAGAAACACGATCGAAGTGAAGCATAAAAAGACAATCGTCCTGTTATCGATAATTTTATGCAGAAAAATCAAAAGGAACCCGAAAGACAGGCACAGCAGGACTGACATCACGATAGAAAAGCTAAGAATGGAGAGGCCGGTTAGGTTGAACAGGGGGACCAGAAATTGGGGATACAGACCGTAAGTATTTGTAAAACCGCTGACAAGCAGCGGAACGCCGGCGGCGGCCTGAGTCACGGAATAATATACCGCGGAGAAGCTCCAGAGCGAGTTGAACATTCTTTCGGCGTCGAATTTAGTCATGAGATTTATAAAATTGAAATCGATATTAAATATGTTAATAGCCGGAATCAGGAGAAATATATATGCATAAACAGCAGAAAAAACAATTTTTAAACCCCTGTTTATCTTTCCATCAGCGGGATATTTCATTAAAAAGAAAAATATTGCCGGGAATATTATTAGGCTGTAAATAGAAAACTGCAGGTATGGCAGGGATTTTAAAAAATAGAACTGGACGTTAAGAAGATTATGGTCGGGATCGCTGTGAAGGAGCCCTGCCAGGGCGAGACCCAGGAATGCCGGAAAGCTTGCCGGAAAGGCGATCGAAAATATCCGCCCGGTATTTTTACTGCTTTGTTTGCTAAAAACGGTTTTAAAAAAAATGTAAAAAACAAATGCAAATACAGGCAACAGGATAAGCCCTGTACCGAAGATCAATCTTTCAAGGGGCTTGGGCTGAAAAATCCCGGGATCCAGGATCGATACTTCGGATGCTTTTTTCAGGATCGCCCCGATATCGGGATGGTAGAATTTTGTAATTATGAAAGCGATTATGATAAATAATAAAATAGCCGAACACAGGCTGAATATAAAGTATAGGTATTCTCTTTTAAATCCGGTTAAGTCTTCGGGATCCGCAGGCGGGGTTTTAAATCCCGGCAGTTTTATAAATTGAAAAAACAGGGCCCATAAAAAAAGAATAGCCCCGAATTTAACGCTTTCCCAGCCCAGGGTCTTCAATTTATCCGCCCAATCGGCAGCCGCCGCTTTGCCTTTAAGCAATGAGCCGCCGTGAAGCAGCAGGCTTGAGAAATCCCTGTCGTTGATAACGGCGAGACCCAGAAGAAGAAAAAGGAATCCTGCAAGGAACAGGAAAACGCTGCGAGGTTTGATCACAATCATATTAATGCCCGCTATTTTCATATTCTTCAATCTGTTTAAGGCTGACTTCAAGCATGTCTTCATTATTCCGGTAAGCTTTTATCCAGCCGACTATTTTATCGATAGCCGTTTCAAGCTTCCAGCGCGGGCGCCAGTCTAGTTTATGCCTGGCCTTGGTGCAATCAAGCTTCAGATATCCGGCTTCATGGGGCCCTTCGCCTGAAACTATCCTGTATCGGGCGCCTTCGCCCCATTTTTCACAGATTTTTTTTACTATCCATTCAACCTGCCTGGCGTCTTCATCGTCGGGCCCGAAATTCCAAGCCTCGGCGTAAAGCGGCCCTTCCTCATAGAGATTTTTTGAAAGCTGAAGGTAGCCTTGAAGCGGTTCCAGGACATGCTGCCAGGGCCGTATTGCAGCCGGATTTCTTATCAGTATCTCTTCGCCCTTTAAAATCGCCCTGACGATATCCGGTACCAGCCTGTCAACGGCCCAATCGCCGCCGCCGATAACGTTCCCGGCCCTTGCCGAGGCAATTGCAGTTTTATGGGATTTCCCGTAACCGGCAGGGTTGAAATATGAATTGCCGTATGCAGATACGACCAGCTCCGCGCAGGCCTTGCTGGAACTGTAAGGGTCGTACCCCCCGAGACGGTCGGACTCCCTGTATCCGTACACCCATTCCCTGTTTGAATAACATTTATCGGTAGTTACAATAACGGCCGATCTTACGCTTTCGGTTTCCCTGACGGCTTCGAGGATATTGACTGTGCCGATCACGTTGGTTTCATAAGTCAGTTTGGGCTCCCTGTACGACTCGAGAACGAGGGGCTGGGCGGCCATATGGAAAACGATCTCGGGTTTCATCCCGGCCATCAGCCGCTTGAGGTTTTTATCGTCAAGGATGTTCCCTATATTGTGGTTGATAAATTTTTTCAATCCCGATATTTCGAAAAGCGAAGGGTCGGTGGGCGGTTCAAGGGACAGACCTGTAACCTCGGCGCCCATTTTATTCAGCCACATGCATAGCCATGAACCCTTAAAACCCGTATGCCCGGTTACAAATACCCTTCTGCCCCTGAAAAAATCATTCATTCCAGACCTTCCAGCCGGCATTTCCGGAATTCCAGAGATTTTCGAGATCGATCTTGTCCCTGAGCGTATCCATCGGTTTCCAGAATCCATGGTGCTTATAGGCCATCAGATGCTTATCTCCGGCGAGCCTTTCGAGGGGTTCGTGTTCCCAGATAGTCGAGTCCCCTTCTATGTAATCGAAAATCTGCGGTTCGAGAACAAAAAAGCCCCCGCTAACCCAGGCCCCGTCGCCCCTCGGCTTTTCCTCGAAAGAAAGGACATGGCCGCCGTCGTCAAGGTTAAGGGCGCCGAAACGCCCTGAAGGCTGTACCGTCGTCAGGGTTGCGTATCTTCCATGATCTTTGTGGAATTTTAAAAGTCCGGGAATATCGATACAGGCGACCCCGTCTCCGTAAGTCATCATGAAGGTCTCGTTTTCGAGGTATTTCCGGACCCTTTTGATCCTTCCCCCGGTCATGGTGCTCTGCCCGGTATCGATGAGCGTTACATTCCAGGGCTCCACGTTTGTCTGATGGATTTTGATCGAGTTCTCCTTTAGATCTAAAGTTACATCGGACCTGTGAAGATAATAATTTGCAAAATATTCCTTGATCATGTAACCCTTATAGCCAAGGCAGATAATAAAATCGTTAAAGCCGAAATGTGAATATATTTTTAAGATGTGCCATAGAATAGGCTGGCCGCCGATTTCAACCATGGGTTTCGGCCGCAGTTCTGTTTCCTCGGTAAGCCGGGTCCCGAGACCGCCGGCCAGTATCACTACTTTCACACAATTCACCTGTTCCGTTAGGTTTGATAATACACCTAATTATATGCCGATTATCATGATAAGTCAAGAACCTGTCAGGAGGATTTCTCGGAGCTGCGCTCCTCGAAATGACGGAGCGACTGTCATTTCGAACGCAGTGTTCGTCCTGTAAGGAAGAAATCCTCCCCTAGTTTGTCAATATAGTTATCCGGCCGTATCCGTAAAACAGGCTGTAAAAATAACGGGTCTGGACAATCCTCTTTATATAATCCCTCGATTCTTCGTAATCCAGGCATTCTATCCAGAGTTCGTTATCATATAAGTATTTCTTTTTCCAGCGGTTTGCGGCGGGTTCTCCCGCATTGTAGGCGGCAAGGGCGCATGGATAGTTGTGGCGGTACTTCCTGAACAGATAATTCAAATGAAAGGCCCCGATTTCCAGGTTGTCCCTGAAATCATAACAGTCGTATTCTTCCTTCTTCATATTTTTTTTAATGATGTCGGCAGTCGCCGGCATAAGCTGGGCCAGACCCGCGGCCCCTACGGGAGAGATCGAACTCTTGTTGAAATGGCTTTCCTCCCTGAATACCGAAAGGGACCAGAGAGCGTCGTTGGTGTTTTTTGAAAAAGCCAGAACATCGTCGAAATAAAGCAGGGGATACAATGCTTTTTTCAATTTTTCATCCAGGAGAGGATAGTATTCCCTTCCACCGCAGAGTTTCGTTATATAAATGTTGAGCCTTGCCAGAGCCACACCGTCAAGCCCCAGAGCCCTGTAAAAATCCCCATAGTTTAACGCCGCTTTATATCTGCTGAGAGGGTCCGTAATTCTTCTTTCAAGGATATTGAAAATCTCATGATTATAGCTGAGCAAACCCCTGTTTACAAAAGAGAACCATTTCATGGGAATGATCCCCGCATCGTCGGAAAAAGTTTTACTTAACTCCTCCCGGAAATCATTCTCAAGCCTAGATTTGTCAGTTGAAAATTCCGTATCGTTAAGGGCGGTAAATGAGCTTAGCCTGTCCGCAGGGGCCATATGGATATTATTCTTTCTGAAATCGGCTATTTCAGAGTTGTAGATATTGGAAAAGGAGGAACGAAGGCTTGACTCGTAATTTCCCGAAACTATTCCCTCAAAAGTAAAGGGATGGTATAGATATACCTTAAGGAAGCTTGAATAAGCCGATGAGTTGTCCCCGTCGATCAAATCGAAAAGGGCGTTTACATAAAGAAAATATCCGTCGTTTTCATTTTTTTTCAGCATCGCCAGGGCGAAATTCCTGGCCCAAGCCCTGTTATTCTGTAAAAGGATCCTGAAAATCCTCCTGTTGCCGCCTTCATCGATTCCGCCCTTTAAATCTTTTACCCAGGCGTATAGTTCGTCAGGCTTATGCAATTTATCAAGCACTCTGATCCAATCCGAAGCGAGTTCTAAAGGGTATTTTTCCATAACCTTCCTGAGTAAAAGATAAGCTTCCCCGTTACGGCCATGTTCCTGGAGAATACTGGAGAAAAACTCCGCAATATCCGCGGTATATTTCCCCCGGTTGAATCCGTCGTCAAATAATTTCATCGCCCCGGCAAAATCCCCCTTCCTGCATAAAAGGAAAAGGCGGTTCCGGAATATAAGGTCCTCGTCGTTGGTATATTGTGCGTATCTATTCAGGAGGTAGCCGGCTTTATCGTCCATATTGAATTTATAAAATACGCCGAGCGAGGGTATCAGCCGGTCGGCGGGAATTCTGTCCAGATCGTTTTGTCCGATAAGGTTGGTTATCCCGGTAAACACTATGTTGAAATCTTTTTCATCGATGAAATTGAATATATTCGAAAATAAATCATGCTTGCCCTGGACGATATACGAAAAAGTCCTGTACATAATTGCGGAGGAATTTGTCTGTTTTAATTTTGCCAGCAGATCGAAATTACCTGTCCTCCATTCGTACAGGAGATAAATTTTAAAAACATCATCATAGTATATCGATCCCGGATCGAGCCGATTGAAGAGGCCGGTTATGCCCTGATTATTTGTCTGAAAGGTATTTAAAACGAGAGAAAAGAAATAAATATAATTGTCCCTGAAAAATCCCGATTCGGGAAATATGTTAAAACTGTCGGGTGTGATCTTCGAGAACTCCTCCGACGCGTTTTTATAGTCTTTCAGTTCCTGGTAATCCCTCCCGAGAAGATAAATCCCGATGGGAGTTAATGAACTGTTCGTATCAAGCAGCGCAATGGACCGGCGGTAACTGCCCTCCTTGTAAAGTTTGAGTGCGTCATCGAAATTATCCGGGTAAATATAGCCGTAAATTAAAAAAAACAATAAGACGACAGGAAGGGCCTTCATGCAAATCTCGCCAAAGAACATTAATTCGTTTCGAAAAGCAGGTCTAAGAAACCCCTTTCTACATTGACTTTTTTTACTATAATATTGACGCTGTCTCCCAGCGTATACTTTTTCCTGGATTTTTTCCCTACCGCGCAGTAATTCTTTTCATCATAATAATAATAATCGTCATCCATATCGCCGTACCTGACCAGGCCTTCTACGCCGAACATCTTGATCTGTACAAAAATTCCGAACGATGAAACGCCGGTGATCATGCCGTCGAATTTTTTATTGACCTTACCCTCCATAAAGCGTATGGATTTTATCTTGTAAAAATCCCTTTCGGATTCCATGGCGACCCTTTCCATAGTTGAAATATGATCGGCGATTTTTCTTAATTCGTCCTCGCTGTATTCGGAATTGGGCGCTTTATCCTTCATAATTGAATTCTTGATAAGCCTGTGAACGATAAGGTCGGCATAGCGCCGTATAGGGGATGTAAAATGTGTATAGAATTCGAAGCCCAGGCCGAAATGGCCTATATTGTCGGTATCGTACCTGGCCTGCTGCATGGAACGAAGTAGAAGCTGGCTGACAAGTTCCTTGTGAGGTTTATTCTTCGATTCGTCAAGGACCCTCTGGAGTTCCAGGGGCGAGGGAATAGGCACTCCGTAAATTTTATGGCCTAGTTTAAGAGCCAGCCTTACAAAATCCTGGATTTTTTCAGGGGTCGGTTCGCTGTGGATCCTGTATATCGATTTGCCTTTTTCGGCGAGGAATTTCGCGGTCGTCTGATTCGCTACAAGCATGAATTCCTCTATGATCCTTTCCGAGTTCAGGCGGTCCTTCAGCCAGAATTTAACCGGTTCGCTGTTTTCATCCAGAACGCATTTCTGTTCCCTGAAATCAAGGTCGATGGCCCCTTCCCTGATCCTTTTTTTATATAATATCTGATATAGCTCGTTCATTTCGGATAAACTTTTCCTTAGTTCAGGCGAGGGATATTCCTCCCTGCCGTCCAGATAGTCCTGTACTTTCTCATAGGTAAGCCTATAACTTGTATGTATCACGGATTCATGCAGAGAATATTTAGTTACAGCCCCGTTTGTATCTATATCCATTATAATTGAGAGGGTAAGCCTGTCTTCACCGGGATTAAGACTGCAGATACCGTTTGAAAGCTTTTCCGGGAACATTGGAACGACCCTGGTAATAAAATAAAAGCTGTTGGCTCTTTTCTGAGCTTCCCTATCCAGGTGGGAACCCTTGCGGACATAATAAGAGACGTCGGCGATGTGGACCCCTAATTTCCAGCCCCCGGCCGTTTTTTCGATAGATACGGCATCGTCAAGGTCCTTGGCATCGGCTCCGTCTATGGTAAACACCATACTCCGGCGCAAGTCGAGACGCCTGCCTGTTTCCGGGAGTTCGATACCGGCAGGGATCGACTCCGATTCCTTCAGGGCATTCTGGGGAAAGTTTTCTCTGATCCTGTATTTTTCTAATATCGAATTAAAATCTTCCGCAGCGGATGATTTTTTCCTTTTTTCCATGAACCGTTTATCTACCGGGGTTCCATCCGCTCTCATTTTACCCTTTTTTTCATTCCGAAGCGCCAATTTTATCTCCTGTCAGTCTATGATATCGATGATATTTCCTTTGCCTTCTTCTTTGGGCGCGGGCTTGTAAGGCTCTTTCTCCTGGTTGCCCTTTTTCCTCTTTTCCTTCAGACCGGCTTTTTCGCCCTTTTTTCTTTCGCCGGATTCGGGGTTTATCTTATTAAAATCCGCTGAATACTGTTCCATATTTTTGACTTTAACATTCGTCTCATTGGATTCTACACGGTTCTTTTCATAGCTCATCATCTGGCCGCTCTGGGCGGCGTTAGTATGGCGTGCTATATTTTCAGAATGTTCGGGGACTTTTGAAAAAAGAACCTGAAGATCAATAGGTAATACGCTCATAGGCGCCTCTTATTGAAAGCAGGCTTGTAAGCCGGGTTCTGTTACGGGAAACATCTATCTTGATTTATTCTTACGAATAAATTCCAGCGGTTTACCCGCACTCCAAACCGCAAAGCCGCGGCAGAGGAATGCCTATTTAACCTTGCATACGAGGGGGCTTGCCATGCCGGACAGCTTATGCCGTCCGCGGTGGTCTCTTAAACCGCCTTTTCACCCTTATCTCCGACCAGTAAACCGGTCAGAGACGGTATATTTTCTGTGGCGCTTTCCATCCCCGCCATTTTTTTGGACGGGGTCCGGCTCTTAACCGGCCTCCTGCTTTTCTATGCCCGGACTTTCCTCTTCGCACCTTTTTGTAATCCAAAGCAGTGCGAAGCGTTTCCCCAGCCTGCTTTACCTATATTATATATTGCTATTTAAAAGCTCTTTTGTCAAGTCTTTCACTGCATAGCCGGACGGGCGGGATAATTTACAAAAGCGATTTCTTTTACGCTTAAGGCCGGATACAATTCCATTACGTTAAGGTTTCTTTTGCCATGCCTGATCTCAAGATATACTCCGCTATCGTTTGATTCTACAATCCCCGCGCTGCCGATCTCCTGCTCCTCGGAAACCGCTTCTCCCTCACCCACCTTTCTTTCGCCAAGATAACCGTAAACGGCGAAAAGATCGTCCCCGTAATCGATGATAATAACATTATTGTATCCGTTCATCCTGCCTGAAAACCTGACTATGCCTTTCTGAATGCTTTTAATCTTCGTATCTTTATTTAAGAATACGATCACTCCCCTTCCCTTGTTCCTGACCTGTTTTACCTCACCCAGATCGGCGGGAGGGAGAAATTTTTTGTCTTTTATTTTGTTGCTGTCTTTAGAGATTATCTCGTTTGTCCGGAAATTCGGTCTTCTTGTAATGAAATATTCGGAATACTCTCTTGATTTGTTCTGTAAAGGTTTAGCCTGTAAAGGATTATTCATATTGTTTTTTATAATTGGAAGCGATAATACCTGTCCTTCATTAAGATTGCCGTCATAGAGTTTATTGATCTTTTTTACAATTTCGGATTTGACACCGTAATCACGCGTTATCTTTGAAAGGTTGTCGCCCTTCCTGACTACATATCTGATCATCCTATCAGGTATAGTAAGCACCTGGCCCTGCATTATTTTGCCTGCCCGGGAAAAGTTTATGGAAGAGATGACATCGCATGGAACATTGAATTTTTTTGAAATGCTCCACAATGTATCCGATTTTTTTACCCTATATTCAAGAGCATGGCCCTGAATAGCTATAATGATAAAAATAATAAAAAGGGTGAAATTGCGATAAAAATGAATAATATCAGCCCCCTTGTCAATATACACATAATTGTCGGTAACTGACAGCCGGTTCTGAACCTATAACAAAATCGGCTCCACCTCCTATAAAGGGGCGGAGCCGATGTATAAACGACTTCTTAAGGGCGGTTCCAAAAGCTCAACTCTTCAAAAATTTAAAAAATTGAAGCTAATAATTCCGCCCTATGGGCCCTACCTTGCTGCCCCAAAGGGCTTGTCCCCGTAAGGGGGGCAGTTTTTAGAAGGGCCCTTAAGTATTTTCAGATAATAGACATCTCGGTTTCATTATCGAACAAATGAGCATTTTTAAGATCGAATATGAAATTAACATTCGTGTCGCCTATATGAAGAACGACCGACGGATCATACTTCGCGGTAAACGAAGTATTTGAGGTTGAGAAGAATATATGTTCTTCCGAACCGAGATGTTCGACGATTTCCACGTTGCCGACCCCGATATTGTTGTCAAGCTGGCTGTGGAATGTCGTTTTATCGTAAATATCCTCCGGCCTGATGCCGAATGTAGCATCTTTATTGATATAAGCCCTGGCTTTGTCAAGGAATTGGCCGGGCAATTTCATCTGAAAGTCCTTGAAATCGGCCCAAAGAGCGCCATGTTTTTCGGATAAAGTCACATTGAAAAAATTCATAGGCGGCGTACCTATGAAACCGGCTACGAACTTATTGATAGGATTCGAATATACTTCCATCGGGGAACCTATCTGCTGAATGAGCTGATTGTTCATAACCACGATTTTTGTTCCCATTGTCATAGCTTCAAGCTGGTCATGCGTAACATAAATCGAAGTAACTTTCAGTTTCGCATGGAGCTTGATAAGCTCGGCCCTCATCTGGACCCTGAGCTTCGCATCAAGGTTAGAAAGGGGTTCGTCGAACAGGAACACTTTGGGTCTTCTCGTGATGACTCTTCCTATAGCAACTCTCTGTTTCTGACCGCCCGAAAGGGCCCTGGGTTTTCTCTTGAGATAATCGGTTATGTTTAGAGTCGTAGCTGCGTCCATTACTCTTTTTTTGATCTCTTCCTTGGGATAGTTCCTGAGCCTGAGTCCGAACGCCATATTTTCTTCAACAGTCATGTGGGGGTAAAGAGCATAGTTCTGGAAAACCATCGCTATGTCCCTGTCTTTAGGCTGCTTGTTATTGACAAGCACATTGTCGATAAAGATCTCGCCCTCGGAAATTTCTTCAAGGCCGGCGAGCATTCTCAGGGTTGTGGACTTGCCGCAGCCGGAAGGTCCGACAAGAATGACGAATTCCCTGTCCTTGATCTCGAGGTTAACGTCTTTAACCGCAACAACACCTCCTTCATAAACTTTAGTGACGTGTTTAAACAACACTTCAGCCATCTGTATCCTCCTAATTTTTTTTAATAGAATTTAAGGCATATTACTAATTTTACAATCAATATTTTAAAGGGAAAAACAAAATGGTCAATATTTTAACAGTAAAAAATAAATTATATTATTATAAATCATTAATGCCTCAATAATCAACACTTTAAATGAAATATTGCAAAATAATTATCATTTTCTGCTGAAAAATGCATTTCAACCGCGAAGAGTCCGGTGGGGATGGCTGGGAAGCCGGCGGCCAAAAACGGTCCCTTTCATACCTTTTTACATTGACAAAAAACCGGCTCTTTTATAAGATATTTGAGGGCGCTTCTAATCCTTCGGCCCTGCGGGCACCTTCGGCACCCTTACAGGCGCCTTCGGCCCTTCGGATAGGAAGCTCCCATAGAGAGGTTCCCATGGCCGCTGGAGTCTTCAGTCTCATCCGGTTCAGGAAAGGGGCTTATATTCTTATGGAAGGTCAGCCCGAAAATAAAGATTTCTATATAATCAAAAATGGGGCGGTCAGGGTAAGCAGTACGATCAATTTCTCGGAAAAACAATCTAAAGACGGTACTGTAGTCCTTAATCCCGGAGATTTCTTCGGTGTAATTTCCTGTATGGCAAGGCGTCCCAATCTGGAAACGGTTTCAGCCGAAGAAGAAACCATGGCTGTAGCAGTACCCAGTAATAAATTCGGCCTATTGATTGAAAATAGTCCGGCTATAGCAATGAAAATCATCCGTTATTTCAGCCGCCTGCTGAGATATTACGACTCTTTTTTATCAGGAATGATTTCTAAAACCTCCTTACCGGGTATTGATGAGGACTGTCCGGACAGCTTGTTCCAGCTTGGAGAATATTTCTTAAAAAAAGGGAATCCTCCGTATGCCGGCTACGCATATCTTCAATTCATCAGTGCGCTGCCGGACAGCCCGAACTGCGACAGGGCAAGGGAAAGGCTGCAGAAGATAGATAAATCATCCATAAAAATCTCTCCTAAAAAAGATGGAAATATCTTCATTTATGACAGCAAGCAGGTAATATTCCTTCAGGGTGAAACCGGCCATGCCCTGTATGTGATCCAGGAAGGCGAGGTAAAAATTACAAGATTTTACAACGACCAGGAGATACTGTTAGGGGTCCTGAAAAAAGGAGATATTTTTGGAGAAATGGCTATTCTGGAAGATAAGCCGAGAAATGCAAACGCTTTTGCCAACGACGGGCTTAAATTAATGCTTATCACAAAACAGAATTTCGATTTTGTCGTTCATAATTATCCGCAGATTGCTACAAAAATTATTGAAATGCTTTCGGACAGGATCTGGATCATATACCGCCAGATGATCAACATGCTTATAACAAATCCCGAAACCAAGTTATACGATGCATTATACACACAGCTTCTGAAAAACAGGGTATCCCTTGGGAAAAGGCCCTACACTTTCGATTTCGGAGCCGAGGATCTTCTGAAATTCTCCGGGATGCTGGATGAAGAAGGCTGGGCAATGTGGAAAAACCTCAAGCAGAGCGATAGAGATATCGGCGTTTCACCCGAAGGGAAAATAGTATATGAGGATATTTCGCATATCGAGCACAAGATCAATAAAATCCTCAGGCAGAGGGAAATAAATGAAAACTTGATGTCAAAAGCCCAGGAAGACGGGGGGCTTTGATGGGCGTCTATAACAATCCGCTTGAAACAAGGTATGCGTCAGCTGAAATGCTGGAGCTTTTTTCGGAAGAAACGAAGTTCCTGACATGGCGGGACTGCTGGATCGCCCTGGCAGAGGTTGAAAAAAAACTCGGGCTCAATATTACTTCCGGACAACTGGAAGACCTCCGGGTTAACAGGAGCAATCTAAATATTGAAAGAGCCAGGGAGATTGAAAAAGAGATCCATCATGATGTGATGAGCCATATCCGGGCTTACGGAGAAGCCGCTCCCAGCGCAGGGGGTATTTTACACCTCGGAGCTACTTCGGCCTTTGTGACTGATAATACCGATATGATAATTTTCAGGAAAGCCCTGTTCCTGGTAAAAAAACGCCTGGTTACCCTGATCGGGACATTGAAAAACAAGTGCATGGAATACAAGGGATTACCGGTGCTGGGGTACACCCATCTCCAGCCTGCACAGCCTACGACCCTCGGCAAGCGCTTCAGTCTCTGGCTGTACGACCTCTTTCTCGACTTTAACGAACTTGAACGCCTCATATCCGGACTTACAGCGCTCGGGGTTAAAGGAACAACCGGCACACAGGCGAGTTTTATGGAACTCTTCGATAATAACGACGAAAAGGTAAAACAGCTCGATAAACTTGTTGCGAAGAAATTGGGTTTTAAAAAAAGTATACCGGTCAGCGGCCAGACGCTGACAAGAAAATACGATGTCCGGATCCTGGAAGTCCTTTCCGGTATCGCCCAGTCGGCTCACCGTGCGGCTAACGACATTAGAATGCTCCAGCATAGTTCGCAGCTCGAAGAACCTTTCGATAAAAAACAGGTCGGATCTTCCGCAATGCCTTATAAACGGAATCCTATCCTTGCCGAAAGGATGACTTCCCTTGCGCGTTATCTTATGAACGACGTTCAGAACGCCGTATATACCTATTCATGCCAGTTCCTCGAAAGAACGCTCGATGATTCGGCTAACCGCCGTATTTCCATGGCCGAGGGCTTTCTCGCCGCGGATTCAATCCTGATCATATACCAGAAATTGATCGGCGGGCTTAATGTTTATCCTGAAGTCATAAAAGCCCATCTCAAGAACAATCTCCCGTTTTTCGCAACGGAAAATATTTTAATGAAAGCGGTTAAAAAAGGAGGCGACAGGCAGGAACTCCATGAAGCCGTACGCTCTTTCGCAATGAAAGCTGTCGAAGCGGCAAGAAAAGGACTGCATTACGACATGCTCTCCGAGATGAAAAATAGCGGCATGTTCAAATTGACGGATAAAGAATGGAATACCGTTTCAGATTACAGCATTTATACAGGAAGGGCTGAAAAACAGGTGGAAGAATTCGTCAGTGAATACATCGACCCTATTTTGAATGAAAATAAAGATTTTCTAGGTTCGAAAGCCGAGATACGGGTCTGATGGACAGCATTCAAATGACCCCTATGGTCAGACAATATAACGATATTAAATCACGCCACCGAGATAAGATCCTCCTGTTCCGGGTCGGTGATTTTTATGAGATGTTCTTCGACGACGCCAAAGAAGCGGCGAGGGTTCTCAATATAGCCCTTACCTCGCGCAACGATATGCCCATGGCCGGTTTTCCCCACCATGCGTCATCTCAGTATATTCAAAGACTCATCGCTGCCGGGAAAAAGGTGGCTATTTGCGAACAGCTCGAGGACCCGTCAAAGGCAAAGGGGCTTGTTAAACGGGATATCGTCAGCATAGTCACTCCGGGGACCCTTATCGACGAAAATTATCTGGGGAAAAAACAGAACAACTTCCTGCTCTCTTTATACAGCGAAGACGGAAATATCGGCCTTACATTTTTTGACGTCTCGACGGGAGACCTTTACTCGCTTTCAAAAAACGGCGGGAAATCGCCATCGGACACCTTGCGTATCCTTCAGGATGAGATCGAGAAATTTTCTCCCTCGGAAATCATATTTAACGGAAAATTAAAAGCCGAGCATGGGCTTTTTCACGAACTTGAAGGGACGGGGGTCCTCCATGAGGCTTTCCCCGAATGGTATTTCGGTAACTTTTTAGATTCAGACAGGTTTCTTGTTCTCCCTGACGGGGCGGCCGGCGATCCCCTGATAAAAAAAAGCATCCTGGGCGCTTTCCACTACATTTCCGAAACCAGGGGGGAAAACCCGGAAAGCGATAACACCGTCCTTTTTAAAAATCTCCAGGTATCGCTTGACTCTATCCATATAATCAGCGGTAAAAATACCGTCGAGCTCGATGATTTTACCATAAGAAACCTTGAACTTGTTAAAAATATGCAGGACGGCGGGAAAAAATATACCCTTCTCGATATTCTCGACAGTACCATGACCCCTATGGGAGGAAGACTGCTCAGGCAATGGATTTTAATGCCCCTGTACGACTCGAAGGAAATTTATGAAAGACAGAACTGCATTGAGGCATTTTTTGACAATGGAATGCTCGTATCGGAAATAAGGGCGGTCCTTGAAAAAATAAGCGATATAGAAAGGCTTTCATCCAGGATAGCCCTTAGAAGGGTAATCCCGAAGGAGTTGATTTCACTGTCATTTTCTTTGAAGCAATCCTTGATCATAAAGTCACGGCTCACCAGGGAGGCCGATCTGAAGCATCTTGGAGAACGGCTTGACGATCTAAGCAAAATATGCACGCTTATCGACTCGTCAATAATTGAAGAACCGTCATCGACTTTCGGCGGCGATGTAATTAAGGCCGGGTTTAATGAAGAACTCGATTCAATCCGCGCAGTAATGCGCGAGGGAAGGGATTTCATACTTAAGCTCCAGGAAAGCGAGAGAATAAAAACCGGTATATCTTCGCTGAAGATCAAATACAACAACATCTTCGGTTACTTCATAGAGATAAGCAAGGCAAATACGGACAGCGTGCCCGGGCATTACATCAGGAAACAAAGCCTCGTAAACGCAGAGCGCTATACAATCCCCGAACTTTCCGAACACGAAGCGAAAATAAACAGCGCATCGGAAAAAGTCATGAAACTTGAAGAGGAAATTTTCAACCTCGTAGTGGAAGAAATTTCTGAAAACTCAAGGCTCCTTCAGAAATTAGCGCATACGGTCGCCATCATTGACGTTTACTCGAATTTCGCGCTCATAGCAAGGGAAAACGATTATACCAAGCCCCTGATAAACGACGGCGCCGAATTCTACATAAAGGACGGAAGGCATCCTGTTGTCGAAAAGTACCTGGGCAGAAATCTTTTCGTTCCCAACGATACCCTGCTTGACGACGAAGATAACAGGATAATTATTCTGACCGGCCCGAACATGGCGGGAAAATCCACCTATTTGCGTCAAAACGCATTGATCGCCCTTATGGCCCAGGTCGGCAGCTATGTTCCGGCAAGGGAAGCGCGGATCGGGATGGTAGACAGGATATTCACGAGGATCGGGGCTTCCGACAACCTTGCCCTCGGCAGGTCCACATTCCTGGTGGAAATGCAGGAAGCGGCAAACATCATTCACGGATCGAGTTCTAAAAGCCTTATAATAATGGATGAACTGGGGCGCGGTACATCGACATACGATGGGCTTTCGATAGCCTGGTCGGTTATAGAATACCTTCATGACCATAACACGAATACGGGCAGGACCCTGTTTGCGACTCATTATCATGAGCTCACCAGGCTGGGCGGGAAAAAGGGGATCAGGAATTACAATATAGCCGTAAGGGAATACGGCGACGAACTTATATTTCTACGGAGGGTTATCGAAGGCCCTTCCGACAGAAGCTACGGCATTTACGTGGCAAGGCTTGCAGGGATCCCCCTTGAAATAATCGATAGGGCTAAGATCATACTCGAAACGCTTGAGGCCGAAGGCGACAAGGCCGGAGAGAGAATAGAAACTATATTCGACAAAAAATACAGGAAGCCCTGCGAGAGAAAATCGTCTTCGGAAATCGGGCTTTTTGCAGACCCCTCGTATAAGAATGTAATCGATAAAATTCAGAACATCGATATAAACAGAATAACACCCCTGGAAGCTATAGCTTTTCTCGCTGAAATAAAAAAACTGGTTTGATAATATTTAATGCCGATCGGAGGATAAAATGCGGAATGCATTACTGGTATTGCCTTTGTTAATATTGCTTTTTACAGGATCATGCTCTTTAACTCCCGGCAACGGAAACAACAGCGGCGGCGGCGGAACCTCAAGTTCCCAGGGCAGCGGGCTGGCAATGACGCCGCAAATGGGGTGGAACAGCTGGAATGTTTTCGGGGGCAATATAAATGAAGTAAATATCAAGCAGATAGCCGATACGATAGCCGCCGACGGATTGAAAAGGGCAGGTTATACTTATGTCAATCTTGACGATAACTGGATGGCATCGAGCCGGGACGCTAACGGCAATCTGCAGGCCGATCCCACCCGCTTTCCTGACGGCATAACGGCTTTAGCCACTTATGTCCATAATGACGGCCTTAAATTCGGTATTTACGGAGATCATGGGTTCACCACATGCATGGGTGTCCCTCAAAGCGGAGGATACGGCAATTATCAGCGGGATGCAAATACATACGCATCCTGGGGAGTAGATTACCTTAAATATGACAATTGTAACCTGCCGGCCGGCGACAACCTATCAAATGATTATACGCAGATGGCGCAAGCCCTTATAAATAGCGGGCGTCCGATTCTCTTCAGCATTTGCGCCTGGGCCTTTTACCCATGGGAGCCTGCTATCGGTAATTCATGGAGGACCACAGGAGATATCAATGACAGCTGGAGTTCGGTTTTAAATAATATTTACGGAAATGCGGAGCTTTCTTCCTATGCAAAACCGGGACATTGGAATGATCCGGATATGTTAGAAGTTGGGAACGGCGGACTGAGCGATGACGAATCCTGGTCGCATTTCGCAATGTGGTGTATAATGGCCGCTCCCCTGATTATTGGAAATGATGTAAGAAGCATGACAACTAACACCCTCGGGATCCTCACCAACACACTGGCGATCTCTATTGACCAGGATCCGGCCGGTATTCAAGGAACTGTTGTCGATGGAAATTTCCAAATCTGGGTAAAACCGCTCGGAAGTTCAAACGGCAATATGAAGGCTGTCGCATTATTGAATACTGGAAGTGCTCCCGCCGATATTACAGTCTTATGGAATCAGATCGGTTTAAGCTCATCAGGGGCTTTGGTTGTAGATTGCAGGTCGGGCGCTGTTCTTGGAACTTTCAGCACAGGTTATACCGGCAATAACATCCCCTCGCATGGTACCCTGCTTCTTATAGTGACCGCCACTTCATCGGGCAGCGGTTTTTAACTTTCTGATACATTTATCCCATTCCGCAAGGCCCTGCGGCAAGCCTGAAAAATAACGGATGATATTATTTTTATCGGCGAATAACAAACCGGGAGAAAGTGAAATGGCGTTTCTGTAATCCTTCGTGTTTTCAATAAATACAAGGCCCCTTTCTTTCGGTAAAAAATCCCGGTGTTCCAGCGGAATTTTTCCTGAATAGAGAACGTAAATGATAACTTTGTCAGTGAACATGCTCTTCAGCCCATCGATCCGGTTGTATAAAGTCTCGAGACAATGATGACAGGTTAGATTATCAGCCATTAAGATCAATATTTTTTCCCGTCTATCGCTCTGAAAATTGAGACCTTTATTTACATTGTTAATTGCCGTTCCGTTTAAATCCGGCAGCAGCCTGCCGATTACCGAAGGCTGCTTGATCAGGTACCTGATTCCAAAAATTCCGCCCGCAAACGCCATCGCTATCAATACAATCAAGGAGTAAGCCGTTATCTTTTTCATATTTATATCAGTTCCAAAAAACATGTAAACTCAATGATATAATTATAACAATGTTTATTTAATATGTTAAGCTTTTATACCGGCAAGCATTCAAACGTATTAAATTTAAACATAAATCTGCGTATCTGTATTAAATAAGACGAAAAACACCAGAAAATCTTGACGAAAATGAGTTTTCCCATTATATTTTTACATTAAAATTTATGGGATAAAGGAGAGGAAATATGGCTAAAGAGTTATTATTTTCAAGCGATGCCCACCAGAAGGTAATGGCCGGCGTAGAGAAACTGGCCGCAGCTGTGGGCGCCACATTAG
This sequence comes from uncultured Spirochaetota bacterium, assembly GCA_963768055.1. GTDB lineage: Bacteria > Spirochaetota > Brevinematia > Brevinematales > JAOACQ01 > CAVYGN01. The sequence goes on from CAVYGN010000001.1 coordinate 1,665,846, forward strand.
GACCGCGCGGACGGAATGTAGTTATCGATAAAAAGTTCGGCGCTCCGACAATAACGAGGGATGGCGTAACAGTAGCCAAGGAAATCGAACTTGAAGACAGGTTCGAAAATATGGGGGCCCAGCTTGTAAAGGAAGTGGCGACCAAAACTAACGATATAGCTGGCGACGGAACTACAACGGCGACAGTACTGGCCTACTCCATAATAAAAGAGGGTTTCAAGAACGTTACGGCCGGCAGCAATCCGACTTTGATTAAAAAAGGAATCGACAAAGCGGTTGCGAAGGTAGTCGACGAGATCAAAAAGAATTCCAAACCTGTAGCGGGAAGAGAGGAAATTCGCGACGTAGCCGCGATTTCCGCTAATAACGATCTTGCGATCGGGGATCACATTGCGGACGCAATGGACAAGGTCGGTAAAGACGGGGTTATCACTGTCGAAGAATCGAAAGTAATGGAAACATTCATTGAAATCGTCGAGGGTATGCAGTTCGACAGGGGATATCTTTCAGCTTATATGGTTACAAACTCCGAGAATATGACAGCAGAACTGGACGACCCTTTCATTCTTATTTACGATAAAAAAATCTCGTCACTTAAAGAAATCGTTCCCCTTCTGGAAAAGATCGCACAGAGCGGTAAACCCCTTCTTATCATCGCGGAGGATGTGGAGGGCGAAGCCCTTGCCACTCTCATAGTGAATAAGCTCAGGGGGACTTTGAACTGTGTTGCGGTTAAGGCGCCTGCATTCGGCGACAGAAGAAAAGCAATGCTTGAAGATATTGCTATACTCACAAAAGCGCAGGTTATATCCGAGGAAAAAGGCATGAAACTTGAGAATACGACCTTGAATGACCTCGGGCATGCAAAAAAGATAAAAGTCGACAAGGACAATACAATATTGGTTGACGGCGCCGGTTCAAAAGAAGCCATCCAGGCCCGCGTAAAGCAGATCAAGAAGCAGATGGAGGATACGACCTCCGACTATGACAAGGAAAAGCTCCAGGAAAGGCTTGCAAAGATTTCGGGTGGGGTTGCGGTTATAAAGGTCGGCGCGGCGACCGAGGTCGAACTTAAAGAAAGGAAAGCCAGAGTCGAAGACGCCCTTTCCGCGACTAAAGCCGCAATAGAAGAAGGCATTGTTCCCGGAGGCGGCCTGTCTCTATTAAAATGTCAGAAATCCCTCGATGCTATTAAATTCGAAACTCCCGAAGAGAAGGTGGGAATCGATATCATCAGGAAAGCCCTCGAATCTCCTATGAGATTGATAGCCGATAACGCCGGCATCGACGGATCGGTAATTGTCTATAAAGCCAAGGAAATGAAAGAAGGTTTCGGTTATAACGCGCTGACGGACGATTGGGTCGACATGATCAAGGCCGGTATTATAGATCCTGCCAAGGTCGAAAGGTCCGCCCTTCAGAATGCGGCGAGCATCGCCGGCCTTCTGCTGATCACCGAAGTGCTTATCACCGACAAGCCTGAAAAAGAAAAGATGCCTCAGATGCCTGCCGGCGGCGGTATGGGCGATATGTATTAAACTAAACCTGGAAATAACAGTGGCTGCCTGAAAAGGCAGCCCTTTTTTTAAGGAGTTTTACAATGAAAGTTCTGATAATAGGCGGGACCGGCTTAATTTCTACCTCGATAGTAAATCAGCTTGTCTTGCGCGGCGACGATGTGACGGTTTACAACAGGGGAATAACCGAAAGGAGGATACCCGGATCCGTAAAAGTAATTACGGGCGACAGGTGGAAATACGGCGAATTCGAAAATCAAATGAAAAATTACACATTCGACGCAGTAATCGACATGGTGGCCTTCGACCCTGAAAACGCCAGGTCTGTCCTGCGGGCTTTCTCAGGAAGGACGGGGCACATTGTCGTCTGCTCCACGGTCTGTGTATACGGCGGACCAATGACAAAACTGCCCGCCCGGGATGACGAGCCCCATCGATTCGTGTCTGATTACGGAAGGAATAAATCTATGATCGAATCCATCCTTCTGGAAGCCGATGGAAAAGCGGGCATGAGAGTTACGGCGTTAAGGCCTTCACAGACTACGGGCGAAGGCGCCGTGGCAAACGGAATATTATTCGACGACAGCCTCGTCGACCGCATCAGGAAGGGCCTTCAGGTTATCGTTCATGATAACGGCCGCACCAGATGGGCGATCGCCCATGTATCCGATGTGGCAAACGGATTCGTTAATTCCCTGCAAAATCCCAGGGCTTTCGGGCATGCTTACCACCTTACAAGTTCGGAACATACTACATGGGACGGAGTTTATAACGAACTCGGCAAAGCGGCGGGCGCGATGCCGGATATCGTTCACATTCCCACCGACTGGCTTTACTCGGCCGCGCCCCGAAGGAGCGTCGGCGTAAAATATATTTATCAATACGACTCGATCTTTGACAATACAAAGGCTGAAAAAGATCTTAATTTTAAAACTACCGTTCCCCTGATGGAAACTTTCCGGAGGCAGATACACTGGATGGAGAAAACCGGGAGGGTTTTACCGGCGGAAAGCGACCGCTTCGAGGATATAATGATCGATTCTTATAAATCGGGCGTCATGCCTCCCTCCGAGGGATGGACCGATTTTAATACCTGGGGGAATAATACTACAAACTGAGGGGGCCGAATCGATCAATATGCATATTTGTTTATGAAGTAAAATACTCAATCCGCTGGTTCTATTGACTAAAAAATTAAAATTGCTTGTCAGAGTTTTCGTGCCGTCGCAAGATTTCTCGTCTCCCTCAATTTGATTTGTACTAATTATCATTATGTATTATAATATGACAGGTTTATAATTTAAGAGGGCCAAGCAAATGATGAATTTCAAGAAATACAAGCATTTCCAGCCTCTCGCCATGCCCGACAGGCAGTGGCCGTCGAAAACAATCGAAAGAGCCCCGGTCTGGTGCAGCGTCGATCTGCGCGACGGCAATCAGTCCCTGCCGATACCGATGAGCGTAGCTGAAAAGATGGAATTCTTCAAACTTCTGCTCGATATCGGGTTCAAGGAAATCGAAGTCGGTTTTCCTTCCGCTTCAGAAACGGAATACCGCTTCCTGCGGGAACTCGTCGACAACCGCCTTATACCCGATGATGTTACTATCCAGGTATTGACGCAGTCAAGAAAGCACCTGATCGAAAAAACATTCGAATCACTTGCAGGTATAAATAAAGCTATCGTACACCTTTACAATTCGACATCCGAGCTCCAGAGAAGGGTTGTTTTCAACAAGGATAAACCCGCTATCAAGGAAATAGCCCTCGAAGGGGCTAACATAATCGAGGAACTGGCCCATGTTTCGGGGATAAAAAATCTTGTACATGAATACTCACCGGAAAGCTTTACAGGGACGGAGCCCGATTACGCGATCGAGGTATGCGAAGCTGTAATGGAAGTCTGGCATGCAACCCCCTCGAAAAAGATAATCCTCAATCTGCCCGCCACGGTGGAAATGGCGATGCCTAATATCTACGCGGACCAGATCGAATATTTCAATACTCATATAAGGAACAGGAACTCATGCATGATAAGCCTGCACACCCATAACGACAGGGGCACCAGCGTCGCCGCGACTGAAATGGGCCTGCTTGCCGGCGCGGAAAGGGTCGAGGGAACGCTTTTCGGCAACGGGGAAAGGACCGGCAACTCGGATATTCTGACCATAGCCCTCAATCTTTTCTCGCAGGGGATAGATCCCGAACTGGATTTCAGCAATATCAATAACGTTATTAATTCTTATGAAAAATGCACCCGCATGACCGTCCATCCGAGGCACCCTTATGCAGGCGAGCTTGTTTATACGGCATTTTCAGGTTCTCACCAGGACGCCATCAGGAAGGGCCTCAGCATTTATGAGCTTAATAAGCCGGAATTCTGGGAAGTTCCCTATCTTCCAATAGACCCTTCGGATGTGGGGCGCGAATACGAGGCGATCATCAGAATAAACAGCCAATCCGGGAAGGGAGGAGTGGCTTTTATAATGGAGCATAATTTCGGTTATAAACTCCCGAAGGACATGCATCCCGAATTAGCGGGAGCTGTACAGAAGGAAACCGACCTTACCGGCAAAGAGCTTGCCCCCGAACGTATTCTCGAAATTTTCAAGAAAGAGTACCTCGAAAACGATAAGCCTTTAAAGCTGCTTAAGTATAAAATAGAAGAAAACCAGTACCTTACACAGAAGGAGAACCTTGTTCACCTCCAGGCGGCAGTTCTATTGAATGGAGCCGAGAAAGAGATCGTCGGAGAGGGGAACGGGCCGATCGACGCATTTTTTCATGCAATGAAAGGCATAGATGTCCCTGATTACAAATTTGTCTCATATGATGAACACGCGCTGAGCGAGGGATCGGATTCGAAGGCAGTCTCTTATATCTGCCTTGAGAATAGGGCGGGCGACAGGATGTACGGCGTAGGAATTGCCCAGAATATCACTACCGCTTCGCTTAATGCTATCGTCAGCGCTATAAACAGGCTCGGGATTTAAGAAAATAATCCGCGGATGAATTCCCCTACAGCCCCTATTCCCTTTTCATCGGCGATCCTTATTGTCTGTGTTCCAATTATAGCTATATCGACTTTACCTTTTAAGAAATCTATATCGTTTCTATCCTTTATACCGAACCCGATCGCGATCGGAAGGGTTGTGGCCTTCCTGCACCTTTCAAGGTATTGATCTATCTCCGAATTGAAATCAGTCGATCGACCTGTCACACCCTTTCTCGAAACACAGTATATGAATCCCGAGGCAAAGCCTGAAATGTACTTCATCCTTTCAAGCCCTGAAACCGGCGAATAGATAAAAATCGGGGAAAGCCCCTTCTCTTTCATGGCTTCGAGATAGAGCGACCCTTCCTCAGGCGGCAGATCCGGCACTATCGAACCCTTAATACCCCTTTGGGCCATTTCATTGACAAATTTTTCAACCCCGAAGCGGAAAAGAATATTATAATAGCTCATAAAGAGAAAAGAAATTGGAAAATCCGCCGCGACCTTTTCCGCGAAATCAAGGCATTTTGCCACTGTGATCCCGCCCTCCAGTGCGGCATGGTTTGCCTTCAGTATGACCGGTCCGTCGGCAATAGGTTCGGAAAAGGGAATCTGTAGTTCAATAAGTTCCGCTCCCGCCTCGACCATCGATTCAACCATTTTATAAGAAGCATCGAGTGTCGGGTAACCGATGACTATATGAGTCATCAGAAGTATATTCCTGGAATTTCTTTTATCTTTTATATATTCCTCAAGCATTGCCGCCTCCCCTGTAGTTATCCGCTTTTTTAATAATAAAATCCTTCCATTTAGGATCATTCAGCGCATCAGCCACTGTAAATATGTCTTTATCCCCCCTGCCGGACTGATTTATGATTATACAGTCTTTTTTAGAAAACGCCGGGGCTTCCTTGAAAGCCTGGGCGAAGGCATGGGAACTTTCGAGAGCCGGGATTATGCCCTCTTTTTTCACGGTCAGAGACAAAGCATCCAGTGTTTCCCTGTCGGTCGCGGCTTCAAACCTTACCCTGCCGCTCTCTTTGAAATCGGAAAGTATGGGGGAAACCCCGACATAATCGAGGCCGGCTGCCACGCTGTGGGTTTCAAGCATCTGCCCGTCGCTGTCCTCTAAAAAATATGTCTTATAACCCTGGGCGACCCCTATGCTCGAGTCTTTGGAAGCAAGCCGCGCGGCATGCCTTTTAGTGTCTAGGCCCTCCCCGCCCGCCTCCACTCCGACCAGCTCGACATTATCGTTTAAAAAAGCGGAAAATATCCCGAGGGCGTTCGAACCGCCGCCGACGCATGCGTATATCCTCGCCGGAAGCCGGTTTTCCCTTTTCAGGACCTGAATCCTGGCCTCTTTGCCTATGATCGACTGGAAATATGAAACCATCGCAGGAAATGGGTGGGGGCCGCAAGCGGTTCCCAGAACGTAATGAGTAGAATCCATATTCGTAACCCAGTCCCTTAGCGCCTCGTTTATAGCGTCCTTTAAAGTCCTCGAACCGACCGTGACGGGGACTACCTCGGCTCCGAGCCTCTCCATCCAGAACACATTTGGCCTCTGGCGCATGACATCGATCTCTCCCATATAAATTGTGCAGTCGAAGCCGAATTTTGCGGCCATCGTAGCAGTCGCGACCCCATGCTGCCCCGCGCCGGTTTCGGCTATTACACGTTTTTTTCCCATCTTTTTTACGAGAAGGCCCTGTCCCATGACATTGTTTGCCTTATGCGCACCGGTGTGGTTCAGGTCTTCCCTTTTTATATATATCCTCGCGCCGCCGAAATATTCTGTCAGGTTTCCGGCATAAGTAAGGGGCGTCGGCCTGCAGGAATATTCAGACATAATATCCTCGTATTCCTTCCAGAATGAGCTGTCAGCTCTGGCTTTTTCAAAAATATCCGTCAGGTCCCTGATTGTCGGGATAAGGATTTCCGGCATGAAGGCCCCGCCGAACTGTCCGTAATAGCCATTTTTATTCATAGATTTTTCCTCCCAGGTCCTGGTAAAAAACAAACCTGTCGGTCCTGCATAAAAGTTCGGAATAAAAAGCTTTTTTATTCTGTTTAAAATAGAGTTCTCTTTTTACTGATAGGGCAGGTTCATTGGTTCCAAGGCCGAGAAGCTTTGCCTCCCCTGCCCTGCAGAATTTTATGCCGAAACTCTGCCTGCCGCCCGCCGGAGTCAAAAAAAATTCATTCTCGATAACTCCTGAAAGGGGTTGTTTTATTAGATCGAACTTCTCGATACCCTTGAAAAGGCCGGCATCCATAAATATATCTTCCAGGAGGACGGGAAAACCTTCGGCAATGTTCAGTCTCGACATGTGGTAAACCCGGATCCCATGAAGAGGATTCGTTTTATCTCCAGGTATTATCAATTCAAGCTTCCTTACCGTTGTCCTTCTGACCTTTATTCCCTCTTTCATGAAGGCGGCGCTGGTCCCGGCAAGAGAAAAAAGATTAACAGCCTTCGGCGCTTCGCTGACAAAAGTCCCCGAACCTTTGCGTTTCATTATAAGGCCTTTCCGGTGCAGAAGGTCAAGGGCTTGCCTGACAGTCGGGCGTCCTATCCCGTAACTGCTCGACAAAGCAGTTTCAGAAGGTACCCGGCCGCCCTTTTTCAATTCTCCCGAATCGATCATTTCCTGAAGGTCCCTGGCAAGTTGAAAATAAAGGGGAAGAGGGGAATCGGGATTGATCATCGTTTTCCTCCGTAACAGTTTCAATAAGATTATAAAATATATTTGTAAAGTTGTCAATACAGCTTTTAAGAATATTACTAAATATTTTTATACTAATATTAGAATTTAATTATAAAATACATTAAAATTTCTTAAGGGCGGTTATAATACCTCAAGAATATTATCATTTAATATAACATTTTTCTGCTTAACTCCATATGTACTTGCGCCCCTTAAAGAAGCGTTTTAAAGAATCGTTAAAAACTAAAAAGGATCTTTTATGCACCCGCTGGAAAAACATCCTATACCGGAAAAAATTAAAAATAGAATGATCTCGATTCTTATGCCCTTCCTTAACGAAGAAAAGATAATCGTTAAAAACACCCATGAAGTCATCAATGCCCTGGAGGAAATGGGGCTTAAATTTGAGATCATCCTGATCGACGACGGTTCAAAAGACCGTTCTTATGAATTACTGGCCGAAGAATTCGCTTTTAACAGCAAAGTCAGGATTGTAAGGAACATGAGGAATTTCGGCAAGGGCTGGGCTCTTAAAACCGGCTACGAATATTCAAGCGGTTATTACGTGTTGTTCCTGGATTCCGATCTCGAGCTTTCGCCCGGACATATTCCGAATTTTTTCAGGGAAATGGTAAAAGAAGATGCCGACGCGGTCATAGGGAGTAAACTCCATCCGCAGTCCGTTATCGATTACCCTTTGACGAGAAGGATCATCAGCTTATCCTATTATTTTATTATCAGGATATTATTCGGCCTGCCGGTAATGGACTCTCAAACCGGAATAAAGCTTTTTAAGAGGGAGGCCCTGGAGTTGTCCCTTCCCAAAGTACTCGTAAAAAAATTCGCTTTTGACATCGAACTTCTCATAATTCTTGTTAAAAGAAAGAAAAAAATCGTCCCGGCCCCGATAGAACTCCGATACAGCCGGAAAAATTTCGGAAATATAAGGTTTGAAACAGCCATGAACACCCTGATAGACACGGTTGCGATCTTTTTCAGGGACAAGGTTCTCCATTTTTATGACAGGCCTATGGGGGAAAATAAAAAATATTCTTACACATTTGTACTTTTTCCGGCAAGATACGACGAATATGAAAAAAAGAGCCTTGGGCATTTCCTGAAAATAATGTACGACGATTACTGTGCGGTATTGATTGGGAAAAACGACATGGGTGTCAGGGACCAACGCTTGAAATTCTGTAAGTCGGAAGCAGATGATTTCAATACCCGGCTAATGGCCGCCTGGAAAAAGGGGTTGATTACGGGTGAAATAATAATATTTTCCACACTTGAGTGTTATCCGGACGAGAGATTTTTATTTTCGGCCGGAAGGATATTAAGCATTCCGGAGATCGGCAGTACAGGAGGGTATGTAACCCCCCGGCCGGAACATGCCCCTTTCGAAAACTTCTCATTTTCAGTACTTTCCAGCTTTTTTCTTAATCTCAACCTCGCATACCGTTATAAGCCCTTGAATTACATGGAAGTCGGCGAACTCCAGCTTAATGGCCTTTTCATTAAAAGAGATTGCCTGAAAATGGAAAATATGTCAGGAGTACAAAATACAAAGCTCGAATACAGCCTGGGAAGCTGGGTAAGGGTTTGCGGAAGAAAGATCGCTTACAGTCCGGACATCATTCTTTACAAAAAGTTCCCGGACAGTCCGAAAGAACTGATCGATTATGTCAGGACAAGTTCTTCCCAGCGTGCCCGACAGTTCAGAAAAAACCGGATAAATAAACGCACAAGGATCAGAGACAATTTTTATATACTATCTGTTTTATTACTTATATTTATCCTGGCGGATATCATAGCCCCGTTTTATTTTCATAATATCCTTTTCGCCGCGCCTTTAATCCTGTATTATTCGTTTATGCTCTTTTGCAGGGTATTGTTTTACGGTTTGAAAGACGGGCTGAAGAGCTTCATATACCTCGCCTATCTTCAGATCGTATATGGCGTCAGGTTCCTGGCGGGCCTGATCGGAAAATAGAAAATGTTTTACGCAAAAAACCCCGTCCATTTGTAAAGGACGGGGATGCGTTAAATTGTTATTATCGATTATTAATCCTTATCCTTTACTATGGCAAGGATATCATCGGCTGAAACGATAAGAAAATCAGCTCCGTCGATCTTGATCTGAGTTCCGGCGTACTTATCGAAAATTATTTCATCCTTGGGCTTAACAGTAATGGGTATCAAATCGCCCTTATCATTGGTCTTGCCTGGTCCGACAGCCTCAACTATTCCGGCCTGGGTCTTTTCCTGGGCTGTCTGGGGAATAAAAATTCCGCCTTTTGTTTTTTCTTCGCTTTCCTTTACCTTGATCAAGACTCTGTTACCCAAAGGTTTTACTTTCATTATTTCCTCCAATATTATTTTATTTTAGATAATAATTTAACTAAAAATTCAAAAAAGGTCAAGTCCTATAGGGCTTTAGATTTTCTCTTCGTCGCATAAAATCAGCAGGGCCTTTAAAAAATCTCTCCTGCTTTCCGCTATCCGGTAATCTTCGAATTTTTTTATTTTAATCTTGCCTCCGAGCACGTCTTCGTAGATATTTAAGAGAGGGCCCGATAGTATTGAATAAACCCAATCTCTGGCCATGTTTTTAAGCGCGAATACAACCTTTGCGAAACCTATTTCATCAACTATGAGATCAACCGAGTCTCCGCCGGAAATTTTTCTCATTACCTCTTTGTTGAAATCCATTTTTCCTACCAGGGGAGCATATGTTAAATCTTTAACTTTCCTGTAGAATTGAGCTAGAGAGAGAAACCGCTTTTCCTCGGTAAGCGACCGCGAGAATTCCACATCCTGTCTTATGAGTTCAACTCCATCCTTCGATACATATTTTTCAAAGAAGCCTGCTGCATCGTTCCATTCAGCAAATGAAAGGGCTTCTACAAGGACCTTTCTCCTGATTTCCGAAAGAATGGCTTGAAAATTCGAATCCCTGTCGAAGGCTGCCAGCCATTCCGCAACACTTCTTGCCTGCAGCATATGTTTTGCCGCATTCCGCTCGTAACTCCTCGATATAAAATCAAGCGCTTCCATCCCTTTGATGATTATATCAAGTTCCCTGGCTGCGGCATACAGGTTTCGATGAATAATGTATTTGACCTCTTCGGACCAGCGGTATGTGGATTTTAAACGGGCGAGTTTCACTTTTTCAATGACCTGTGCTCTTACCGATTTCGAGAGGTTGTCTGTTATCCTTAATCCGTCGTCTCCAAGGCCATAGATATATGAAGCAAGCATATCGGCTGATGCTATATTTTTATGGAGAATATGGTTTAACAGCAGTTGAAGGTCCCTGTCCGATACAGATAGGATAGAATCGGAAAAATTCGGGGGAGGACCCGATAGTTTCCTGTAAAGAATCTTTTCCAGGGCGCGTATGTGGCCTTCATCGATGAAATCATCCAGGTCGCTGATAGAATGCCCCAGGATTTTAAATATATTCTTGATATTGCTTTCGAATAGGGACAAAGACCCGGCGAAAACACCAGGACTGCCGTAATTGTAAGGAACAGCCAGGTATTTATTAAACAAGTTACCCGAAAACAACGGCGGCCTGACCTGTAAAAAAACTTTTTTGCCGCTTATGAGGGATATTATTTTATAGTTTTCAATTTCCTTTGTTACAGTGCTTCGAAGCAATTCAGCTGTCAAATTACCGGCCGCAGCCACGCTTAAAGCTGCACAGTCGTCTACCGAATCCTGTTTACTGAAGATCCTCACAGCCAGAAGGATGCTTCCGGACGGCCGGCCGGATGAAACTTTATGATATCCCGGATTGAAATTCCGGTTTAATAAAAGATTTCCTATCATGAATTAATATTAATTAAGACTTACATGTTTTTCAATATCTCCCCGGCGAATTCGCTTGTCTTAACTTCTTTTGAACCTTCTATCTGCCTCGCGAGGTCGAAAGTCACCGTCTTGCTCATTATAGTCTTTTCAAGGGCTTTTTTTATAAGATCGCCTGCTTCATTCCAGCATATATATTCAAGCATCATAACCCCTGATAGTATGACTGAGCCGGGATTGATCCTGTCCTGGTTTGCGTACTTGGGAGCCGTTCCATGGGTGGCTTCAAAAACGGCGTGATGCTCGCCGATATTCGACCCCGGGGCCATGCCGAGGCCCCCGATCTGGGCTGCTATAGCGTCGGACAGGTAATCGCCGTTCAGGTTAGTTGTAACTATAACATCGTAATCTGAAGGTCTTAAAAGGACCTGCTGGAACATGCTGTCTGCGATCCTGTCTTTGACAATAACCTTGCCGGATATTTCAGGTCCGGTTATTTCCGACTCGAGAATCACTTTATCCCTGAATTCCCCCGTGGCTACTTCATAAGCCCAATTCTTGAAAGCGCCCTCCGTATACTTCATGATATTGCCCTTGTGTACGATCGTAACGCTTTTCCTTTTATTCTTCACCGCATAATCAAGAGCCTTCCTCGCTATACGCTTGCTTCCGAATTCGCTTACAGGTTTTATTCCTATCCCCGAATCTTTTCTTATATCTTTTTTCATGGTATTTCTTAAAAAGTCAATGACGAGCCCTGCTTCTTTCGACCCTTCCTGCCACTCGATTCCGCTGTATACGTCCTCCGTATTTTCCCTGAAAATGATCATATCGACATCATCCGGATTTTTAACGGGAGAGGGTGTTCCCTTATAAAACTTAACCGGCCTTATACAGGCGTATAGATCGAGAAGCTGGCGCAGAGTCACGTTAAGGCTTCTGAAGCCTCCTCCGACAGGAGTTGTCAGGGGCCCTTTTATAGCGACAATATACTCCTTAATAGCCTCAAGCGTCTCGTCGGGGAGATGGCTTTTGTAAAGGGATTCGGCTTTTTCACCGGCGAAAATCTCCATCCACAAAATCTCCCTTTTCCCGTTATAGGCTTTTTTGACTGCTCCGTCGAAAACCATTCGGGACGCTCTCCATATATCGGGCCCTGTCCCGTCGCCCTCTATAAACGGGATAATAGGGTTGTCCGGTATGGATAATTTGCCGTTTTCTATCGCTATCTTTTTTCCGGCCGCAGGGACTTTGATATGCTGATAATTCATAAATACCTCTGCCGATAAATAATATTAAAATTATTTAAGGGCGGTTCTAAAAACTAACATTGTTATTAAAAAAAGATGGTCTTACAGTAATAAAACCGCCCAATGGGCCCTACCTTGCTGCCCAAAAGGGCTTGTCCCCGTAAGGGGGGCAGTTATTAGAAGGGCCCTTAATATTAATAATAAAGCGGTAAAAAGGCAATTTTGAATATCGAAACACCTGCTAACTTCTTTGCGTTCTTTGAGCCTCTGCTCTGATTAAATTATAAACCATTTTAAACCTCTCCAGAATGATCCTGTCAAGGGCCAAGGGCTCGCAATATTTAAGAACCTCTTTTCTAAGGGCTTGGTACTCCTGTTCAAGCATCATCTCCTCTTTATCAGGCATATGACCTCCTTGATTATTGATAGTCTAGAACATTTCGAGGCCCCCTTAACTCCTCCCCCGTTCTATTATTAGTATCCGTTGTTAAAATATAATAAAGATGGAACCTTGAAAAATTAGTTGGAAACCGGATAATTTAAATGGAACTTGTTTTGCTTATTTATGTCATACCATCAATGAAGTGTGTTTTAATATGTTTATATTATTTACACATTGATATCAATTCTTTTAACTTTGATTCTATAAGTTTCCAGTCCTCATTATTGCTTTTATATGAAAACTCCATTATCTTTTTTTTAAAATCAAGTAATGAAATTCTTAATTTATATTCCTTATGAATATCAATTAATACTTGTTTTCCATCACATTTAATTATCCATTTAGATTCCCAATCATCTTTAATAGAAGTTATACGTTTTTGGATTTCAGATAATACAACATCTTTTCTAAAATCTGTTTTTATTCTAATAGAAGATGCTGCGATTTTATCTAGTATAGAAAATAAATTGTTTACAGTTTCTTCCGGATTATCAGTTAATATTTCTGTTATTTTTATATAAATTTCATCAGTTAAATATTTAAGTACAACATCTTTTGCTCCAATTTTGTTTATTTGCATAAATGCTATATTTTTTATTATTCCCAACATTGACCCTCTTGTCAATCCATCCTGATTTGCTCCGTTTTCTTTGATAACATCAAATATTGTATCAGAATTAAGTAAATAATTTTCAAGGCAATATCTATCCCATTGAAGTAAGATAACATTTTTAGTTGATTTCAAACTAGTTGGAAGATTATCAAGATCAAACAAGAATAACTGATATGAGTCAAGTGTACCTTTTTTATCTTCATCTTGAAGAGTTTTAATATTTTTTTCAATTTCTTTTCTTCCACCTAAATACTTTGCCGCATAACCAGGCATAATGGTAGTAATAGCAAAATCTAAAAGTTCTGTGTCATGAGGACCTTCTAAGTAAATAATGCCTTTAGTCGATAATAAATCTGTACTACTTGAGCCTAATTTTTGTAGAACACTAAATACTTCAGCTTTATCCTTTTTATAAATTACCGAAATATCATTTCCGGATATTAAATGATAGATTTTGCAATCATTTCTCTCAAAAGCAGTTGCAAACATTTCTGGGCTATGAGTACTAAGAATAATTTGTCTATTTTTTACATTACAAACAGTATCAATGAGATAATTTATAATCTTCTTTTGGACTGCTGGATTTAAATGTAGTTCGGGTTCATCAAAAAGAATTATTCCATTTTCATTAGTAGTAAGATCCATAAATAGTATAGTTAATAATAAATTTTTTTCGCCAGAACTCATACTATCTATATCGTAATGGCTTCCTTTTATAGTATCATTTATCCATATTGAAATATTTCCATTTGGATTTATTCCAACTCCACCAAGATTTTTTCCAGGAAGTAATGAGTCAAATATTAATTCAAATGTTTCTTCTATCATTTTCTTAGATTCATTACTTGAAAAATACATGTTAATAATAAATTGTTTTATTAATAGGTATTTTGATTGTGGGTTTGCAATATACGATTGAAGCTGCTGATTCGCATTTTGAAAACCGATTTGTAACGGTTGATCACCCAAAGGCAAAGATCTATCTGCTGGAAAATAATTAAAATAAGAATATGAATACCCACTTGTCTCACAAAGTATTGCAAGAAACTCTTGATCTAATAAAGAAGAACCAGATATAAGTAGATTATCTATAGTTAAACTTGCAATAGCCTTCTTTGTAGTCAATAGAGTTTTCAAATAAGAATCGATTTCCAAACGACCTAATTCCATCATCTGTTTTCCAGGTTCACTACTGAGATATTGAGCTTCAGAAAATGATTCACGAAAAACAGGAAATCTATTTGTATTTTGCAAATGCTTAATAATCAGATTATTAAAGAAAGATTTTTTTACAGTTTCTATTTCTGATTCCTCAATAGAATATTCAATTGATATCTCAAGCTTTTTGGTTCGATCATTTAACAAAGTGTTTGTAATAACACCTTGTTGATTTGGACTAATAGCTTTAATACTAGTTAAAACCATATTTGTTTCACCTTGTATGTTTGGAAATAAAAAAGCCTTATTTAAACGAATAGCCTCGAAAATGGTTGATTTACCAACAGCATTTGGACCTACGATTAAAATTCCTTGAGCATCCGTGTTAAATTCAATATCTTTTATACCTTTAAGATTAATTATTCTAATTTTGGTAATTTTCATTTTTTACCTCTCTTGAAATTCTTTATATTATATTTATTGAATTGTCTTAATTTTTTCAACATTATCTTCAGATCGATTTTAATAAATAACTCCAAAGTTTCTTCAGTTATTAAAGAATATAAATATTTGTTTTATATTTTCTTATTTTTACAAGCCAAACTTAGTTTAATTTTTCTATTTATTGCAATAATATTTCAGATTGGCTATCATCTTTTATAATATATTTATTAACTAATTCAATAATGGATTTGCATTCTAAAAAAGGATATATTTTACGAATAGCTTCATCTAAAACTGTTAAATTATAATCTCCACTCCAGCGTTCTGATTCAGAGATTGTAATATTATTCCCATGCTTTAAATATTTTTCAAGTAAATCCAGACCTAATTCTTTTTGTCCTTTTTCATCTCTAGCATGCCTTGCTTTTGCTACTGTAGACCATGGATCTCTGCCAGCTTTTTCACCTTTTCCATGTATTAATGATAAGATTCTAGCAACTTTATGAGCCTCATTTATTGAGTATATTGTACAAGGAACTTTTAAATTATCCCTTTTCCATTCATCTGAAATGGTTTTAATCTTTATTGAGATTTCTCTTGGGATTTCGATTTCAGTTAAAAATCCATGTAAGATTTTTAATGATGCTACTCTACGATTTCCCTCTTTTACAAGATGAATTCCTTTGTCAAACATAATAATGATATTTTCTGTAGGGAAATAACCATTATCTAATAGGCTTTCTAGCAATCCCCAAAAATAATCAGGACTTATAGCAATCATAGTATTAACAGCATCTATATCACTTTTTTTATGGATTGTTCTGAAATTATCAAGATCTAATGATAATTTATCAACAGAGATTTCCCCTAATGTTGGCATGAATATATCCTAAAACAATGATCTTAAAAAGTTATATTCTATTATATATCGCCAATAACCTATATGAATATAAATATATAACAACAATTTATTATTATTTTGTTGAATTGGAAGGTTGCAGTTCGGCAGGTTTAGTGACCCAAGGTCAGCATTTTTGAGGATACTTAAATTCTATAATTAATTATATTTTTCTCTTAAGAATTCAGATTGTCTTTCAAGTTCTGGGAAAAATGCTCGTTCATTTATTCCTATTCTATTTAACTCATCAAGAATTTTTGCTTTTTAATAAATAAGAAACTTATTTTTATCTTCTTTTAACAAAATCCAATCTTGATTAAGGATAGCCGGGTTATTTTTTTATAATTTATACCAAATAAAAAGAAGGCGCCTTCTTGTCTTAAAATTCGTTGATTATTCATTTTAAGACGTACACATATAACTGAATTAATAGTTTTAGGATCTATTAAAGGTAAAAAGTATGGTTTTTCACTTTTAATTTCATGTAGAAGAGTTTGCATTTCAGGGGTTTCATTATTGAAATTTTCAATTTCATCATTATTTAAAATTAGGGAATCCTTTAGTATATTAAAACTAAAAGGTCTTTTTGATATATTGGAAATAATTGAAACACTATCACTTTCATAAAGTCGAATTTCCTTCTTAGGTATTCTAAAAAACTATTACTTCCACACATTAAGGATTATATTGATGCCTAAAAAAGAGAAAAAGAAAAGAAAATCAAAATATGACAAACCCTTCTCACTTTATCCGTTGAATCCAGATCAGGCACTGGAAATATTTATGAGCATCCCGCTGGAAAAGGTCAAGGAAATTAAGTAGAAATAGAAAATTGCTATTGACAATATTTTCCTCCACATTATACTTTTACCAAAATTCTTAAAGGAGGAATTGAAAATGGCAGACTTTAAAGTCGGTGATGTTGTTAGATTAAAAAGTGGTGGACCTGATATGACCATCATTGAAATTTATGGAGATTCAAAAAACACCCCAAATGCTTATGTAGCCAGATTAAAACATAGGATAGAAGGAGATTTGGTTTGTCGTTGGTTTGATTCAGGAAAGCAAACTGTTGATTTCTTTGGGCCAAACGAAGTGGTACTTATTCCTTCGGGGCAACAGTAAGAGGGCTAAATTCCATCATCGTAGCATAAATGATCTTCTGATTGTTGTATATTGCCCCACCAAGAACAGATGAGGGTTCCTCATCTTTTACTTTTTCAACAATCAAATCAGGACTTCCTGATTTAAGTTTTACCTTATCCCCTTTTTTGTAGTTTTTCATTGTAATTTTACCTTGCTTTCCTTTATACTAAATATAAACGGGCAGACAAAATTTCAGAAGGAAAATTGTATGATACAACGTGAACTTAGGAGACTAATTAGAGAATCACGTCTTTCTCAAGAAAGAAAGGCTGTTTGGAGAAATATATTAAACCCACATTTCCCAGATGAAATTTTGTTTTCTTAGAGAAAACATGGCATAATCATATATCAGGATAGGAATTAGATTACTAAAAAACCTTCATAACTGGAGGATTCAATGGGTGAAAGCCAAAATCAGGCATTACGAGTCGATTTTGATAAGAGTCTAAGGCTTGAATTTCATGGTTCAACCATTACTTCTGATGCCGGACTACTTGCTTATCGTGAACTTGATGACGCATTGGGATTGACAGACATTGCGGCAAAGTGCCTGAAAGATATCAGATTTGGAAAGAACAAACAGCATAGTATTGCAGCACAATTGCGGCAATCCGTATTCAGCAGGCTTGCGGGATATGAAGACACAAATGATGCGGAACGTCTTTCCGTTGATCCTGCCATGAGGCAGGTTGTCGGGGGAAGAGCTCTTATTCATACGGCTGCGTCAACGAGCCAGATGGGAAGGTTTGAAACTGAAGTTCTAACTCTTCCGGATAACATCAAAGCCCTTATGAATCTTTCCGGGCAATGGATTGACAGGTTAAGGGATCAGGTTCCCATGAGAAATCTTGTTCTCGATATGGACAGCTCTGTGAGTGAAACATATGGAAGACAGGATGGGACTGCATATAATGGACACTTTGGATGTACTTGTTACCACCCCCTTTTTTGCTTCAACCAGTTTGGCGATGTCGAGTTTGCCCTTCTTCGGGAAGGTAATGTACACAGCGCTGATAACTGGAAAAAAGTATTAGATCCAATTGTTGCCCGTTACCGTAATAGAAAATTTCCTCATTACTTCAGAGGGGATGCCGGCTTTGCCAAACCCGAGATTTACGAGTACCTGGAATCAGAACATTTCAAGTATGCCATTCGCTTACCAGCCAATGATATTTTATACAGTGAAATCGGACATCTCCTTACAAGGCCGGTAGGACGGCCGTCATATACACCTGTTGTCTGGTACCATGAATTCCTGTATAAAGCGGCATCCTGGGCTCGTGATCGCAGGATAATAGCAAAGGTGGAATGGCACCAGGGAGAACTCTTTCCCAGGGTCGGTTTTATCGTTACAAATCTAAGGGCTAAAAAGAAGAAAGTAGTCCATTTTTACAATATGAGGGGAACAGCGGAACAATGCATTAAAGAGGGTAAGAATGCTGTAAAGTGGACAAGGCTCTCCTGTCATGATTTTATCGATAATCATGTCCGGCTCCAGTTATTTGTCCTTGCCTACAATCTTGGAAACTTCTTCCGGCATTCAGCTTTACCCAGAGTAATGAAACACTGGACCATGACGACACTCAGGGAAAAGCTAATAAAAATCGGTGCAAAGGTTGTCAGCCATGCTCGCTATGTGGTTTTCCAGATGGCGGAAGTCGCCGTCCCGAAAGGGCTGTTTGCCGTTATCCTTGATAGATTACATAGATTAAGGCTACTGTTTGGCGTTGGTTAATACTATTTATTTGATATCGGATTTTTCAAGGGGTTACTGTCGCCTTTTTGTTTAAAGGTTAGCAGAACATCGCCTGAAATCTGATTTTATGTTATTATCGAATGAATTTTATATAAAGAAACCTGGATTTTAATGTTGACAAAGTTATTTTACGGAATCATAATAAATCAATCCATTAAATGGGAGAGTTTGGGGTGTCATTTGGGAAATATCGGTTAAACAGTGGCAGAGATGATCAAGATATCGATTTAAATGTATTAAGAGAAGCTTGCTTAAACAATAATCAATCAGAAACAACAAGAAGGGCTACCGATCAAGCTTTAAGTGATTATCAAATAGAAAACATAATTCTATACAATTATCATATAGAAGAAAATACCAATTTAATCAGAGATATAGATTCTTTATTATCAATACCCCATGTATAGTATTTTTTTATATAAAAGCTTTTTTTTGCTTCGTCAAGTGCATAGTTCCGAATTTATATTGTCAAAATTCATTATTACTTTTTATTGGAGAATTTGTTAAGGAAGTAAACATTTTTATTGATTTTATAAATTTGCGTAATCCGGGGCACCAGACGAAACCTTCCATGTAATCCGTTTCAAATCTGCCACCTAATCCTGTTGAACCCTGCCGGGTATTCCGGGTGAAATTTCCCCTGGATGATTTGATTAGATATGATGGTTGGGGATTTTAGCTTGTAATTTAAGGGGATTCTATTTTGGAAACACCCAGGGGAATTCGCCATTCATTTAATTTTCTTTAATACGTTTTTCAAATTCTATCATAAATTTGACTATTGAATGACAGAATTTATTAATTAATTAAATTATTCACAAATAATATGTTGAGTTGGAATAGTCTGATATTCAATATCATAAATCCAAAAGTTTCCAACATTATTAAAGGGAAACCAACAATCACTCTTATTTGGTACCCTAAATTTTTCTAACCTGTATGTATCTTTATTCTGATTTGAGTATTCAACCTGACAAAATACTATCCCTATTCCTTTAGCTAATACTACTAATCTTTTTGTGTAACAGTAACCAGTATAATTTAAAGGAAACTCGAAGGAAGATTCAACGGCAATACAGTTAGATATTTTCCTCTTAATCTTATTTGGAATTTTATCATACGGAACACTATTAAGCCTTTTGGTTTTTATTTTTGTCTTAAATCCATCACTTTCTTGATTTTCAATCCATTCAGAACTTTCATGAAGGATGTATTTACCTGGTGAGATTATGACATGGGTAAATGAATTTATAAACGCGTACCTATTAACATAAATAATTTCAGAGTTGTTAGTTAGTAATAGATCCATAAAACCCACTGCATTATCAAGACTGCTTTTGGTTAGAATTAAACGCATTGAATGAATAAATCCAGTCGACTCCTGATGAGATACTTTTTCTATTACCTGATAACATTCTTTATGATGTCCACCTCCTTTTATACGATACTTTGAAGAAAAGTAAATGTTAAGATAATATCCGATAAACGCTAGAACAAGAGCTATTATTATTGAAATTAAAGTCATTGATTGATCCATATTTGAAATCCTTAAGTAAACGGAATCTTATTTTATTAATTTATTTGTTTGCTCCAGCACATAACATCCTTTCTACGAATTCCATCATTGGTAAGATTGTAATTGCATCCACCACCACATTTATTTATAAACTTACATCCAATACAATCAAGTGGTGATTTTGATATTATTTCCTTACCAAATTCTGCTGCTTTTTGCCATATTTTTTCAAGAGAGTCTTTTGGATATTTGCCAAGATGATAATTTCTCATATGTGGACATGGTGTAACAGTCCCATCCGCACAAATATTAAGCACATCATTTCCAGCATTACAAGGACCAAGAACAGAATAGCTTTCATTAACTAAGTGCGGGTAAAAACATAAAGGTTCAAACCCGATAACAGTTTCACTATGTTTTTTTTCAAGCAAAACTAATTTTCTGGAAACTTTTTTTAACTCATTTATACTCAAGGAAAGCTTTTCTCCATTTGGTCCGGAAGGCATATAACGAAAAACCACAAATCTATCAGCTCCATTTTTAAATGCTAAATTCGCAGTTTTTTCTATCAGGTTCCAGTTTATAGATGATACTGTCATTGCGACTCTAGTTTCGATACCAATTTTGGAAAATATTTTAAGCGCATTAATAGCCTTATTATAAACTCCATTACCACGAATATAATCATGAACAGTAGGCGGACCATCTAAACTTATCTGTGCAATACCCAAACCTGCATTTTTTAGTTTTATCGCATTTTTATTGGTTATAAAAACACCACTAGTACTAATAGCAGTTTTTATTTTTGTTGAAGCACAACGACTCAAATATTCCGGAAGATTTTTGTCAAGGGTCGGTTCGCCTCCTCCAAAACCAACAGTCATAACTCCAAGTTTTGTTAGTCCATCTATAAGTTGAAATACCCACTGACTCCTATCTTCAAAATTTTTCTCTTTCTTAATCTTTGCCCTTGTATAGCAGTGAATACATTGCAAGATACATTTATCTGTAATTTCAATAAAAGCGCTAAGTGGCGCTGAAAGCTTTGGGGTAAATTTTAAATTTACTTTTGTGAAATTATATCTATCGAATCTGGGGAAGGAATTATTATCAACAACCTTTAGTATTCCTATTTGAGATAATTCATTAATAAAGCTTTCGATCATATTTTTATCGATTCTCGGGTATTTTATTAGCACCTTTTCGGTAAGATTTCTAACAGATATTGGAATTTTGCAATTCTCAAGAATTGTTGTTCCAACTCTATTAAGTTTAAAAAATTGGGGAACATCAGGTCGCTCAAGTTCAAAAGGTACTAAAATAATTGAGCCGAAAGTTTCATTCCTTAAATTAATTCCTTTATGTAAAAATACCTTCATGGGTTTCTTCTCAGTAAAAACTTAACAATAGCATCGATGAAAGCTCCTGACTCACAATGGCTTGGATTAACCTCCGCAACAATCATAATAGCTCCCAAGGTTTCTTTACACCATAAGCTTTACATGGTCCACAAGACCAATCAGGGCGCTGTGAACA
Source organism: uncultured Spirochaetota bacterium (assembly GCA_963768055.1). Lineage (GTDB taxonomy): Bacteria > Spirochaetota > Brevinematia > Brevinematales > JAOACQ01 > CAVYGN01. The sequence continues at coordinate 1,687,639 of CAVYGN010000001.1, forward strand.
CGAAATATGAAGTGGAACTATTTCAGGTATTTCCTCCAATAATAAATCACTTCTAACGAGATGCTCATCCGCATCTTTTTGCAATTTGCTCTCATTTACAATGTCTTTAGGTAATTCACCTTGATATAAGTCTGTTTTTTCCATAAGTACCTCCAAATTTAATTTGCCATTTTATTATTTTTAGCCCATTTGCCACTATAGGGGTCATACAAGCATCTATTGTTTTTTTTATAAATGTTATTTATATTTTCTTCATAAGCCAATGGTCTGCAATCTGTACAAATATACTTAAATTCACATTCTTTACATATTTGCACATCATCCAATGTCAGTGTCCAAGGCTGCGAAATTGCAACATCAATAATATCTTCAAAATTATCAGTAATTATATCTCCCAATATCAAGTCTCGAGCATGAGGGCATGGGACAACTTTACCATCGAAACGTAAAAACAGCATGTTTCCCCAACATGAATTATATCGTTTAGAATATAGGAATGATTGTGGTGTCGATTCAAAAAAAGGAGCATTTCTTATATTATAATATTTTTTGCACTTTAAATATTTATTCCTTCCTCTACCAAAAGGCCTTACTGGGTCTGGCTCACCGAAATGTAAATTCATTTTTTTACAAAAGCTAATAATATCTTCATATTGATTTTCAGTTTCAGACATCAATATAATTGAGGCATTAACAGAAACACCAGCATCTTGAAGAAACTTTATATTCGAAATCATTCGCTTAAATGAACCTTGTGAATTTGTTAATCGATCATGTGTTTTGGCATCAGCTGCAAGTATTGTAGTGCTTACAATAATATCATATTGGGCTATTCTCTTTAAAAGGTTTCTATTATCCGTAGAAAGATTAGAAAATATCTCAATTTCTTTTACTTTATTCTTTATTGAAAAATCAATAAAATGAAGAAGGTCTTTCCTTAAAAGAGGTTCCCCTCCAGTAAATTGTATTGATTCACATCCAAGTATAAAAACATTTTGAAGAAAATTTTGGATTTTGTCTGTCTCTAAACCTTTTGACGCCTTGGGTGATGCTGTAGCGTAGCAATGGACACATCTTTGGTTACACTTATTTGTCAATTCAACCCATATTTTTTTAAATGGTTTTTTAGGTAGAGGACCCATAGAAATTGTTTCATTATTTAATGAACCATCATCTTTTAAAAATTGATATTTAATGAGTTCATTAAAAATGCTGCGAGGAAGAATCTTACTTAAATTTTCAACCGGCTTTTTGATTATATTTTTTATAATTTGAGTAGCAGCTTCGTTTACATGATAAGCTTTAGCAAGTTTAAGATCATAAATTAATGAGCATTTTGCCCCAAAAACTGTTTGGAAACGATCATGTGAAGAGAACGGTGTTTGAAGTTGGAATTTCATAACCTTCCCTTTTGAGCAAACAATAAATTATACGAAACTAAATATTTAGAAACATACTATTGTTATTGTATTACAAATCCATTCAATATTTAGTTTTGCTCATTGAATAATTGATAATTCGAGCATATTTTTTAATGTATTTTGTTAACCTCTAAATAATTATTTTTGATAATTAATCATATCTCTTAAAATAGTCAAAGTCAAGCATTATCATTGGATATTATCATTGGAAAATCCGGGTGAAATATGCCACCCAATCCGGCGGAAACCTGCCGGTAAGTTTAACCTTCCCCTGGATGATTATATCGGTGATGGTAGGGGGATTTTAGCTTGTAATTCATGGAAATTCTATTTTGGAAACACCAAGGGGAATTTTTTATTCATTCAATTTTCATTAATTCGCTTCTCAAATTCTATCATAAATTCGACAGTTGAAATTTTAAGGGCCTCACACATATTAATAAATTCAAGAAAGTCTACCCTGCGCTCACATTTTTCAAATTTGCTTATAACCGCCTGTTTTGTGCCTATCATTTCAGCAAGGCCGGCTTGTGTTACATCCTGCTTTCGTCTATATTCCCTGAGCAGGGATATAAATATTTTGTATTTCTTATTGAAAAGACTCTTTTCCATTAACTCTTATCCAAATAAAATCAGTATAATATTTGTTGTAATATAATCCTAATAGGATTATAATATTACTATTATGAATAAAATATATTGATTTAAGTAATCAATTGATTTCAATATCTAGGAGGATTTATTATATGAAAAAACTGTTGATTTTGATTATGCTTACAATCCCTGTATTTGTTTTTGCCGACCGCTTGGGTGATGCTGCTGTAGATGACGACTTGAAATTTATTACGAATTATCAAGGTGATGTTAACAAGTTAGATTGGCATGGTATGACAGCTTTAATGTGGGCGGCGCATTATGGTCATCCTGATGCGATGGAATCTTTGATAGAGAAAGGGGCAACTGTCACCAATATTGATAATTCCGGCTGGACAGCAATGATGTATGCACTTGATTTTGGCAACATGGAATCTGTAAAGGTATTAGAAAAAGCAAAGATCGATATAGATACAAAAGATAAAGATCACGGCAAGACCATATTAATGTATGCTGCTGAACACGGGAATGTAGAATTAGTGGACCTTTTAATTAAAAATAATGCTGATATTAATGCCGTTGATAATGTGGGTGATACAGTATTAATGTACGCGGCCCGAGGAGGGAGTGCAGTTAAGCTCATAATTAAGGCGGGTGCTGATGATGTAAATTTTTTTAACAAAAAAACTGGTAAGACAGCATTGATTTATGCTGCTCAATATGGGCAAGCGGAAGCTATTAAGAATTTAATTGAAGCAAAGGCCGATGTTGATATGGGATATGGTGGCTGGACACCTTTATTTTTTGCAGTTTTTAGTTCAAAAATAGATGCAGTGAAAGCTTTAATTGCATTAAAGGCTGATGTAAATCTTGTAGATAATCATGGAAGGACACCTTTAATGTTAGCAGTCGAAGAAAACCAAACTGAAATTACTAAAGCGTTAATTCAAGCAAAGGCTGATGTAAATGCGACTGATAGTGAAGGCAAGACGGCCTTGTCTATTGCTTATAAGTCAGAAAATGCTGAAATAATCAACCTTTTAAAGAAAGCTGGGGCGAAATAGAGACTGAATCAAAAAGGAGTATCAAACTCTTATATTGAAAATAATGACATTGGGAAGTTTGTTCGATGGAGGTATTTATGATAAAAAAGTTATTTACCCCATCCGATATAGAACGCATAACAGGTGCATATCGCCATGAACCTGTAAAATTACCATTTTATTATGCGCCCCCATTTTTAGATCAACTCAGGGCATTGATTCAAAAGAGACTTTCATCTCTTGGTAGAAAGACTTCTAAATAGGCTGATCCCAGAATGAAAAGAAGATGAAAAGGATTTTATAAATACGAAATTTTTCATCCTTTAAACCGTCTTTTAAAATTAATAAAAATTGCAAAATTAACACTCGACGAAAATGTTGTCAAAGAATGGCTTCAGACAACAAATCAATACCTTAACAATGTGGCTCCGATTTCTTCCCTGCGTTCAGATGAGGAAATGGAAAAAGTAATTTCTTTATTAGGTACTATAGGGCATGGGTTGCCCTCTTGAATTAGAGTTACTGATTATACAGAAGGGGATATGGTTTTTATTTTACTTCTACCAGAATTAATTGTTTATATCATGACTGTAATATTATTGGCAATGTTTATTTATATATATTATGCATTTTATATAAAGGCAAGATTTAGAAGAAAAAAATGATCCTATCGATTCTTGCATGAGGCGATGGACCCAGCCCAGCTAGTCCTATCTCATATGTAATGTAAAAAAATGAATATTTCAAAAAGCTATTGACACATTCACAAACCGTGATAAAATTAACTCAGAATAGGGAAAAAGTTTTTCTTGGGAGGCTTTCTATGGCAACAGCAGAAGTAAAAAAGTTGCAACCCGCTGATTATCTTGAAGTTGTTGAAAGAAGAGCTAACGAACTTTTTCTGGAACGACTTGATAAAGCAGCCGAAGGAAACTACTCATCCGACTGGTCTCAGGCGGAAAAAGAAATCAAATCAAAATACCATCTGTAAAAATCCCATAATTTATGCACTCTTTGATTTTTAAAAAGAAACCTAATATTAATTTTCCCTGATATCGTCTGTAAAGATAAAAATAATAATGCTAATAATAAATTATTAGGGTCGGACAACCCGGAATCCTCCTGTGATACCTTGTAACGGATCGCAAAAACGATAGTTAATCGAAATGTTTGTCGTACTCCAATCACCACCCCTAAGTATGTGTCTCGCTTTTGGAAAATGCTTATCCCCGTAATCTTCTCTAAAGTTTGTTATAGCACCCACTTGATCCTGCTGATAGCCCCAGCACCATTGCCATTCATTTCCGCTCATGTCAAACAATCCTATTTCATTGGGTAATTTTGTCCCGGCAGGATGTGTAGTACCGCCGCTATTTATAGCGTTCCATTCATAGTCTTCAATATTATTTGTTCCTGCGCTTCCCGCAAACACCTTTAAGTATCCGTTGGTATTTACCCTTCCCGGATTTGACGAATCGGCTCCCATAGCTGCCCACATCCATTCCATTTCTGTTGGCAGCCGATAGCCGTTAGCGGACCAGTTGGCTGTTACAGCATCCCAGGCACCGATTTTTTCCCGTACTTCTTCCGGTACTATAGAATCTCCAATCTGGTATATCGCCGAGTCATACTCAGGCGGTGTTCCCCAAGCAGAACAATCTGTATTACTTTTAATGGAATATACCGGAATCAGTCCCTCAAGCAAACTCAGCTTATTGCAAAACAAAATTGCCTGATACCAGTTTACATACTGTACTGGATCAGAGATCCCTGAAGAATGATTTGAAACCGACGGATTTAAGAAAATTGGATCAAACCCTGTTACATTAGAAAATTGAGCCCTGGTAATGTCATTTTCACTGATATGGAAAGGTGAAGTAATGGTAGCAGTGTCAGTATTTGTACCGTCAGACTGAAATGTTCCGGCAGGAACATACTTTAAAATGCCGATGTTTTTTGAAATATAATTGGTATTTCCAATAGTTATAACCTCACTTGAAGAAGTACTGGAACTGGTTGAAGAATTGAGTTTCCCTGATGATTTTGAACAATTATTAATGATTAGGACAATAATTGCCGTAATAGCAAAAATAAATAGGGATTTCTCATTTAGCATATTGAAACTCCAAAAATCCGAATCCCAATGCATTCTACTAAATTTTCAGATCCTTTGCCCTCATTAGCGTTTATCTGCGTTCATCGGTAGTGTCAAAAATCTTTCATACTTTCCTCAATCTGACCCTGGATCCTGATACCAAATCTATGACCCGCTTTAAGTCCTGAACTTACGTCTTATAGCAAAACCAGCTAATACAAAAAGAGTTGCAAGGACTATATTTTCCAGTCTGGCAAGTATCAATGTGAATATTCCCCAAAAAGCGGCAGCGTTTATTTCGACTGTTTTTTGCTGTATGAATAATACATTGTATAAAAAATAAGGGGTAAGCAACTGGTTATTTTTATCATTTGAACCATTCTGTATTACAATTCCAGGCATCCATATGCATGCCATTATTACATATATTTCCATAATAATCATTATAAGGAATACCCAACCTAGTGGCTTTATCCAGCTCATTCCGAAATCAGAGGCCAACTTATACAATCTTTCCCAGCTTATTATTTTAGATATTCCTTTCTTTTGCTGAAGTTTCATTCGGAATTCACCATATAGAAAGTCATCGGATAGAGAATAATTCATGTTATTTAAAAACTTACATTTAAGCTGTCGGTAAAGTATTTCAATATGCTTTATCTTATTATCTTTATCTTTTTCATCCTTTATATTAAATTCATCAAATACAGCATTCCTTCCTTTAAAATCAACCCATTTTACGTTTTGGAAATCAAAACAGTCTATATTCGAATACAAAAAAGAACAATTACCAACAAATGTATCCTGGAATATTATTTTTGCGTTAAAAGAGGGCTTCTGAATATAAATAAAGTCAGTTCCACCCGAAAATTTGGTGAAGTAAAAATAAGTTTCGCTGGAAAATTCTGCTCTGGTAAAGTCAACTCCACTGGAAAACTCGGTTCTGCTAAAGTCAGCTCCATCAGAGAATTTGGCTCTAGTAAAGTCAATTCCACCCAAGAATTTGGCTTCGTGAAAATCAGCCTCATTGGAGAATTTGGCTTCGTGAAAATCAACCCAACCAGAGAATTTGGCTCTGGTAAAGATAATCTTACTCGAAAATTTGGCTTCATGAAAGTCAGCTTCACAAGAAAATTGGGCGCTTGTAAAGTCAGTCTCACCGGAAAATTGGGCTTTGTCAAAGTCAGCATTACCGAGAAATTGGGACCCGATAAAGTAAGCCTCACTTAAAAACCTACATTTATAATAAATATTTTCTTTAATTTGATAGAAATATAGATCTCCTCTGAAAACACAGTTTTTAAAAGATATTTTATTTTTTATTATTATATTAATATCTTTATCGTTTACAATTTCAATCAATTTATCACAAACTGTTATATCAAGATCTCCAATTATTTCCACATTTTCATATGCAACATCAATTCCTTCATTAATTTTGTTAATTATTTTCTGTACATCAATTTTTTTCTTTTCTTTTCTTGGAATATCTGGTTTTTCATCCATTCTTTTCTCCAAAGGGATGTCGTTTGACATTCTCCAGCAATCGATTTCTTCACTAATTTAATTTTAATTTATTGTAGGATGAAATACAAGAATTATATCATTTACATTTTGTTATAAATAAAGTAAAATCATGAGAAATTATTAATTAATCAAAAAGGAGCCCTTATGCCTATCAACCTGCCAAACTATGCGGATGATGAAGAAGAAAGAAACCTTGAGGCAAAATATAAAGCTTTAAAAAAGATTCTACTTAAAAACTATGACCCCTCTTCGCTTGAAAAGTTGATTATGAAAAAAGTAATACCTGTTTTTAAGGCTGTTGTCAAGGAAAATGCTTCGAAAATGGGTAAACCTGTTTTAGCTATTGCAAAGTTTAATTTCAGCACTTTTACTGTTTCAAAGGCTGTTTATGACAGGTACTACGAGATTAATGATAAATATTCTGAAAAATATTTTGCTGGTAAAGCACGTTATTTCAATGAATTTATCATTAAGAGCGGCTGTGAAAACCTGTTTAAATTAAAGGGAAAAGTCATCGGAAAGCCAATCAAAAACAAGATTCATCTCAAGCTGTGGTTTTATGATTTCATAAGCGACAGGCTAAAAGAGGTGCGTGATAAGGTTGTTTCAGGAAATATTTTTCAGACGGCCAGGATAAACGAGAAAAAAATAATGTGTAATGATTTATTAATAAATACCGGTCTTGATTGTGTTCTTGGATTAGGGAAAAAAAGAAAATTTGAGTAAGAGACAATAAAAAATTTGGTTTGACACGATGTTTTGGTCATTGTATAATTGTTATTGGAATGAAGGAGTTTCAAAAGTGGCAAAATTTATGGGCCATTGGGGAAATCTCGATTAAGAAGTGAAAAAGAAATGAGTTAGAAAGACCCATGCAAATATTTTATTCACCTTATATAATTTTGTTAATTGTTGCATAGAGGTTTATATGGATAAAAGTACGCTTATTGCTGCAATTATTGGCGCAGTTTCAACAATTATAGCCGCTTTACTACCAATTATTTTTAGTAAAAATAAAGAAAATTCCAAGCCTAAACATAATAATGTATTAAATATTAAATTTAATAAATATAAAATATTAATTTATATATCATTTTCATTTACAGGTTTATGTGTTTTAATCATAATAATTATGGTAGTTAATTTGATGCTTCACCCTTCAAACATTATTCAAAATCATACAAGTAGTTCAAATAGTTCAAAAACAATAAGTAGCGTATCGAAAATTTCAAATTATTTTCATATTTCCAGTAGTTCAAGCCATTCGTCGAAAGTTACAACTGGCATTCATACTTTCAGTAGTAATATTAGTTCCTTTAATGCTAATGAAACATTGTCCAATTATTCATCAAACATTACCCCTGGTTCAATCTGGACGGTACGAACCATGCCAGTCTCTACCAACTGGCAATCGGTCATTTATGGTAATGGGATTTTTGTAGCAATTGCAGCGCGTAGTGAAGTGGTGGAAACTTCACCTGACGGCATAATCTGGACCTCAAGAACTCTACCGGTTTCTGCTTGGTGGTCTTCAGTCACCTTTGGAAATGGGACATTTGTTGCAGTGGCTTTTAATACAAATTTGGCAATAACATCAACTGATGGGATACACTGGAAAGCTGCAACTCTCCTAAAATCTTTACCTTATTCTGCAGTCACTTATTGGTATTCAGTCACCTATGGGAAAGGCGTTTTTGTCACTGTTGCCTATCCTGGTACAGCGGCGATATCACCCGACGGTATAAACTGGACTACAAGTGCTCTACCAGGTGGTTCCTGGCTTTCAGTTACCTATGGGAATGGCTTTTTTGTTGCTGTTGCCTATCCTGGTACAGCGGCGACATCACCCGACGGCACAACATGGACCACAAGAACTCTGCCAGTCACCGCTCAGTGGTCTTCAGTTACATATGGGAACGGTGTTTTTCTCATGGTTGCCGATAGCACAGTGTTAGCGACTTCATCCGACAACGGTATAACTTGGATAGAACGAACATTGGGAGATAGAGGCTGGAAGTCAGTGACTTACGGGAAAGGCGTTTTTGTCGCTGTTGCCTACAATGGTTTAATAGCAACATCACCCGATGGGATAAACTGGATGCCCCGGAATATTCCATCTCATGGCGGTATATGGGGAACTTGGTGGTCAGTGACTTATGGGAATGGTATTTTTGTCGCTGTTGCCTACAATGGTTTAGTAGCAACATCACCTTAAATCTAGAAAAATTAAAAGATATCAATCTGCACTATTTATCATGGCGTATTTCATTTGTTACTAGAGTTCTAATAAGACCCTTATTATTGAACCCCTATAAACCCCTTATTTTTTCATTACATCACGCATTAGTAATTCCCAATAATGTCTAATCAAGTTATTAAATAAAGATCTTTGGCTATTACTGGGAAATATGGTCGAAACATGCTGGTAATCTGGATGAATGAAACGTTATCAACTGTCTATGGATAATAAAATTGGTGAATTAACCACAAAGAGAGGCAAAAGCAGGTTCGTGATAATATAGAAGGTGATACATTCCTAACTACCATGCAGTGAAGATTGGAAAAGGTCGGAGTGCCTTTTCAATTTCTTGATTCCAACATTTTTATTCTTATTTAAATGTAATTTTATCTAAAAGTTGTTGTCAGTTTCCATCTTTACATCAACATTCAGATAATATAATCCCTTTTATTTATATGAAAATTGTTTCCATATTTTTTATTTATTGACATCCGGGCCCGGTCCTCCGGATTCCGTTTCATAATGCCCTGACGGCATTATAATAATATTAGTACCGTTAATCTTATCATTGAACAGGACCCTGCCTTTCAAAACATCAATTCGAAAGATTCCTTTTATATAGCTTACTCTGAAATCGGTTCCTAATACTTCAGCTATTCCGGCGTTGTTCCCAATTCTGAAATATTCCCCTGAGACAAGTTTTCTTACTCTGCATTCAAGGCTTCCGGCCTCAAGCTTTATATTCGCTGTCATTTTTCCGTTAGACTGGACTGAAACAGCCTCGATCACCGCGTCTTTGCCAAGATAAAGGCAGGTATCATGGTCCAGGTGTATAATCGGGTTATTTTCCCCGCTATATATCGAGTTTATCCTTACCGTATTCCGGCCTTTATCCGGTAAAAAGAGACCGGCTCTCAATACAACCGCCATTATTACAATAATGACGGAGACCGCTCCGGCCGAGTATGCGGCCCTGTAAAACCCGGGGTTCTGCCTCCATCTCGGGAGGGCTATTTTTTTCCTGGCATATGAAGCAAGAAATACCCGCAGAGGCACCCCTTTTTTATAGTCCAGGAGAATTTTTTCCAGGTCTTCGAAAACTTCGCGGGCGACCTTCTCATCCTCAGGGCTGGGCATGCAGAAGATGTGGACAGCTTTTCTGATCTCTTCGAAATATCTCCTGAAAATCTCATTCTTCGCCGAATGGAATTCGGCGCTTTTCATTGAATAAGACTTTACCATGCTGACAAGATCCATATCATCGAATGACCTGTAATCAGTCATACCGGCCTCATCTGAACGGGCATAGGGTTTCATTATAATCTACAAAACGGATGTTGTCAACATCTGATTGGTATATTATTGTCATTTTATTGCATTTTGCATACAATTATGAGAAGATTGCCATTTCGAGGAACGATTATCTCTCCAGCCTCGCGCTGACCGACTTCGCATGGGCGTCCAGTTCCTCGAACCGCGCCATTGCGGCGATTTCAGGACCATTCTTCATAATATATTCGCGGGAAAGGGATAAAAAACTCGTCCTTTTGACAAAGTCGTATACGCCCAGGGGGGATGAGAAAACCGCGGTCCCGTTGGTAGGGATCACATGGTTCGGGCCGGCGTAATAATCCCCGGAAACTACCGGGGTCCAGCCGCCGATGAATATCGCACCGGCGTTTCGGATATTTGAAATGATTTCGTTTTCGCTCATATTTATTACGACTTCCACATGTTCGGGCGCTATGCGGTTTATGATATCGAAGCCTTCTTCAAAATTTTTTACAATCACGGCAAAGGCGTTTTCACCGAGCGATTTTTCTATCAAACTTTTTCTCTTCATCGACGGCAAAATTCCCGCCAGGGCCTTTTCAGTTTCTTCGATCACTTTTTCCGAATCCGAAATGAGGACCACCGTGTTGTCTCCTGTATGCTCGGCTTGAGCGCACAGGTCTGCGGCTATCCACTCAGGGTCGGCCGTTTCGTCCGCAAAGACTACTACTTCGCTCGGCCCTGCTATTGAATCGATGCCTACATGGCCCATGACAAGGAGCTTGGCGGCAGCTACATAGATATTTCCCGGCCCCATGATCTTCGACACGGCCGGAACGGTTTGGGTTCCATATGCAAAGGCCGCTATAGCCTGCGCACCCCCTACCTTAAAAATACCGGTAACCCCCAGTTCGGCCGCAAGGGCGACGGCAAGGGGGTTTTTTATGCGTCCGTCTCTTCCCGGAGGCGTTGAAATATAGATCTCAGGGACGCCGGCAATCCTGGCCGGAATCACGTTCATAAGCACCGTCGAGGGGTAGAAAGCGCTTCCGCCGGGGACATAAAGGCCGGCCCTATCAAGGGGATTGATCTTCTGGCCGTAAAGGGAACCGTTTTTTCTGTAGGAATATCCCGTTTCCCTCTGCCTTTCATGGTATTCCCGGATATTAGCGGCGGCATTCATAAAATAGCCGAAAACATCGTTATACTTCTCCCTTGTTTCTTTCTTTGCAAGTTCAACTTCTTCGCCGGTTACGGCTATGGAATACCCTCTCCTTTCCACCCCGTCGAATTTAACCGCATATTCGACGAGGGCCCTGTCGCCGGATTCCCTGACTTTCTCGATTATCCCGGATGCCGTATCGAAATATTTCTGCTCGATTTCGTTCATGCTTCTTTTATAATTTTTTAAATCGTTGTAAGAAAGCCTTTTCATATCATTCCCCTGAATACAGCGTCATACCTGTTTATTTTAAGGCAATATCGGTCATTAGTCAAAGCACACTCACAATAGGACACATATTATTGACAACTTACATGCCAATATATATAATTTTTCATATTCATAGAGGGGGATGCATATGAAAAATCTTCGCATTTCTTTTATCGCTTTTTTTCTGATTATCATTTCAGGCAATGGTTTCTGTGAAGACAAACCCCGGATTGTAGTTTTCGATATGGATTCAAAATCAAAAGAGATATCCCGCGATGAAGTTTTAACGTTAAGCGATTATATACGGTCATCTTTTATCAATACAGGAGTGTTCGAGGTTATTTCAAGGGAGCAGCTGAACAAGATAATGGAAGAGTATAAGTTCCAGACCGCCGGGCTGACCGAAGAATCGAATGTCGTCCGCCTGGGAAAAATCCTCAATGTCAATAACGCGGTTATGGGCACTATAGGCAAATTCGGGGATACTTATATTATAAACATCAAGATGCTTAATATGGAATCGGGAAAATACCTTTCCGCCGTATCGATCAAGGCTGAAAATAAAAACGAGTGCCTGACAAGCATAGAAGAAAAGGTAAACATGATAGCTCAGAACATGCAGAATAATAACGGCGACACCACCGGTCAGGAAAATAACAGTAAAAAACCCTTTGAAGAAAAATTAAAATCGAAGCAAAACAGGCTTTTAACTCTTTGTCCGGACGGTAATTTTGAATCAGGAAAAATTCTTGTAATCGACGGGTATTCTTCGTATAGATCCGACCTTGAAAGAAAATGGCATCTGAATATGTTCACGTTATCCAGCCGTCATGCCGTGGATGGCCATGCGGCTGTTGAAAACGGCGAATGCCATGTAAAATTAAATACAAAAGGTGAAGAAAACTGGTATGCTCAGTTATGTATGCTCCCGATTAAAATTGAAAATGGTAAGAATTACCGGGTAACATTCGCCGCCAGGTCGTCATCAGTACACAACATTGGCACCAGTATAAGTAAAGTCGGGAGTAATTGGACTGCGTACGGCGGTAATAATTATAATATTGGCACTGATATGAAAACTTATTCATATAAATTCAAGATGACATATCCGACCGATGAAAGAGCAAGACTTAACTTCGATCTGGCCAATTCCGCCGGGGATATCTGGATTTCCAATGTAAGAGTAGAAGAGGTTTCTGATTAATCCTGTTTCTTTAGAAAAAGTTTATGCAGTTAATTTCACAGTTTCGGGTGGTTGATTATGGCTGTAAAAAGGATACCGGCTGTCGTATTTATCTTATTCTTTTTTTTCTTACCGGGCATGGCTGCCCAGTCGGAAGCGACGGTTCAAAACTTACCGTTAAATCTCTGTCCAGACGGCGATTTCGAATCGGGGATAATAAGGATTATCGACGTTAGCGAGGGGGCGTTTGCCATCCCAAAAGGAAAATGGCATTTGAGCAGGCAGCACAGAGGCAGCGGGTGGGCGGTGGTTGAAAACAGGCAAGCTCATATCAAAACGTTTATTAAAGGTGTAGAGAATTGGGATGTCGAATTATGCATTTACCCGATTGAAATTGAATACGGGAAGAGTTACAGGCTTACATTTAACGCCAGGTCGTCTTCGGAGAAAATTATCTATGCCGATTTTGTAAAAATCGTTACATGGAACGTATATAGCGGTTATAGTTTTAATATCGATACCGATATGAAAACGTATTCATATGAATTCATGATGAAAAATCAAACCGATACCCTAACGAGATTAAGTTTCGAACTGTCCAGTTCCACCGATGACGTTTGGATTTCAAATGTAAGAGTAGAAAAGATTTCCGATTAAGGCCTTTTTCTAAGTTTTCCGGCAGTAAATTTCTTAATTTCGGGAGGTTGTTATGGCTGTAAAAAGGACACTTGCTTCTCTATTTATTTTATTCGTTTTTTCCTTGCCGGGCATGACCGCCCAGCTTGAAATGAAATCGGCTACTGTCGCCGGGTTCATTAATAAGGGGAAATCGAACCAGGATAATATTAACATCCTTATGACAAAATCCCTTTCAACCTTTCTTTCAAAAATATCGAAAAATATCACTCCGTATAAAGACGTCGAAGAGATAGCGCAGGGGACTAATTTCTGGAGCCTCAAGGTGCTTGACAGCGACAAGGCGATAAATATAGCGCAGCATTTTTCGATGGAGCAGGTGATTACAGGCGATTATGCCGTCAACGATAAAACCGGCACGATAGTAATAAATGTATTTGTTTATAATGTCGTCAACGGGCAATTGCTTTTTCAGAGGAATTACAAAGGCAACGCCGGGCCCGAGATTTTCGATACTATCGATAAAATGATACTTGACGTATCCGGGCTTTTAGTCGGGAAGCCGATTGAACTGGGATATGTCAATATCACCGTCAGGACGGGTAAAACAAATTATAAATTGTTCGTAAACGACGCCTTTGTCAAAGTTATCGGCAGTAATAACGGATATTTCGATAACTTCATATCGGGACAATCTATCGACATAGTATTAAAAAGCGGGAAAGCCGACAGCGAGGTGCTCAGGAGAAGGCTGGATATTCAAAGCGGCAAAACCAACGAAGTGGAGTACAACCCCGCCGGAGTTCTGATTCTTGAAACCCTTGAAAGCGGCGTAGAGGTCAGCATTAACGGGACCTTTATCGGCAAGACCGACGAATCGGGTGAATTGAAGGTTCCTGATGTTGAATCCGGTAAGAAGAACATAATATCGGTGAAGTACGGAAACGGTACGGCATCCACCACCAATGTAGTTATCAATGAGGCTGAATTGAAAGTGGTTGTATTTAAGAACATGGGTCAGAATAAACCGTCCGGAACGGTTGATAATAATGAAAATAAAACCTCTTCTCAAATCGTTCTTTCTAATATCTGCCCCGACGGAAATTTCGAATCGAAGGAAATAATTACAACCGAGGGTTATCCTTCTTACATTTCCAGTCTTGCAGGCAAATGGCAATTGATCAGGAATGAACCCACCACCGCGGACGGCCAGGCGGCGATCGAGAACGGGGAATGCCACGTCAAAATAAATGCTAAAGGCATATATAATTGGAATATTCAGCTATGCATGATGCCGTTTAAATTAGAAAACGGAAATAATTACGAGGTTACTTTCGACGCCAGATCGTCATCTCCGAAGAATATTAATGTTAATTTTCAGAAAATCGGGGGCGATTGGCCTATTTACAGCAGGGCTAGTTTCGATATTGAAACTGAAATGAAAACTTATTCCTTTAAGTTCTATAAGAGAAGACCGACAGATAGTTATACCAGATTGCAATTCAATTTATCAGGCTCCACCGGCGACGTCTGGATTTCCAATGTCCGCGTTACGGAAGAGGAGGGGGATTAACCCCTTACAGGATAAATCCTTATTATTGACAACCTTGACGCAGATATATATAATTTTTCATTCGATCCGGCCGGACCTGGAAGTTAAAAAATCATATAAAGAGGCTCTATGAAAATTTACTCTTTGCCTGTTTTTTCGGTTCTCATTTTAACCCTTTTCCTGGGCTGCGGCCAGGACCAGAATAAAAATTTTACCGGCGGAACAATAAAAGCCCCCATGATCGAAGGAAAAGACATAAACGGTAAGGGGGATATTTCCCTCAAGCAATTTGCTGGCAAAGCGGTCCTTGTAAATTTCTGGGCTACATGGTGTCCTCCCTGCCGTCAGGAGATCCCCGATCTGATAAAACTGCAGGATGCTTACAAGGGAAAATTGATTGTGATCGGAATGTCGGTAGATCGGAACGGCCCTGATGAAGTCCGTGAATATTCCCAAAAAAACAAAATCAATTATCCTGTTATAATGACCGACAACGCTATTATACATAATTATGGCGGAATTGCCGCGATACCTACTACTTTTCTGATAGACGCCGGCGGCAATATTGCAAAGAAATTCATCGGTTCTTTGTCTTATGACCAGTATGAGGCCGAGATCAAGCCTTTTCTGTCTAAATGAACCCGGAGGCTATATGCCTGACAATTCTTCGCGTTTCTCTAACAGGGCTTTAGATTACGCCTCGGCAAGGCCGGGCTATCCTCCCGTTCTTCTCGATCTCCTGAAAAGTGAAACATCTTTCTCAAAGGGATCAATGATAGCCGACATCGGGTCGGGTACGGGGATTTCAGCTCAATTATTTTTAAAGAACGGAAATATTGTTTTCTGCGTGGAACCGAATAAGGATATGAGGGCCGCCGCCGAATCCACGCTGAAAAATTTCCCCAATTTCAGAAGTTCCGGGGGAAGTGCGGAGAATACCGGCCTTGACGGCGGTTCCATCGATTTAATAATAGCGGCCCAGGCTTTTCACTGGTTCGATAGGGATAAGGCGAAAGCCGAATTCAAGAGAATATTGAAACCAGGCGGATTTACAGCCCTGGTCTGGAATGAAAGGAAAAGGACCGGCCGCCCATTTTTCAAGGAGTATGAAAACCTTATTTTGAAATACGCCCGCGATTACAAAGGGGTAAGGCATTGGGACATCGAAGACAGCGTTTTTGATGATTTCTTCGGGGAAGGTTACCATTTCATTTGTCTTAAAAACAGTCAGTTCCTGGACCTGGAAGGCTTAAAAAAAAGGGCCATGTCTACATCCTACCTGCCCGCTGCAGGGGAAAAGGGAAATCCTGAAATGATCATGGAAATAGAATCATTATTCAGGCGTTACCAGGAGGAAGGACGGGTGTACTTCGAATACGATACTAAGGTCTATTTAGGCAGAATTTAGATGGGTATGAGAAAATTCAAAGGGGCCGTTTTCGATTTCAACGGGACCCTCATTGACGACTCCGAATTCCATAACAGCGCCTGGAACTCTATTTCGATGGAACTTCGCGGGAGGCCATTTACTGAAGAAGAACTGCGGTTCAAAATTTACGGATTGAATAATTCCTCGATTGTAGAATACCTGGCAGGGGGTTTGTCAGGCGATAAAACAATGGCGGATCTGGCGGTAAAAAAAGAGAAAATCTACAGGGATATGTGCCTGGCAAATCCGGATAAATTCAAGCTTGTCCCTGGAGCGGAGGACTTTCTGGATTACATGAAATTTCATGAAATTCCAAGGGCCATTGCGACCGCCTCAGGTCTTGACAACGTTGAGTTTTATATCGAACGACTGGATTTATACAGGTGGTTTACATTCGATAAGATCGTATACGACAACTCTTCCTTCCCGGGTAAACCGGCCCCTGCTTTCTACCTTATAGCGGCTGAAAGGCTCGGATTAGCCCCTGAGGACTGCATTGTTTTTGAAGATTCCGCTGCAGGCCTCAAGTCGGCAAATAACGCAGGAATAGGTAAGATCATCGCGTTAAATAATGACAATGGAACCGGCTTTAAAAATTATTCCTTTAGAATAGACATGACTATCAGGGATTTTACGGAGATAGATGCCGAAAGTCTGTTTAACTGATCGTAACCCCTAATTGCGCAGATCATAAGTTTGGTAATACTTGACAATATCTGGCAATTTTTTTAAGATAAATAATAAGTGCTTTTTGGAGATTTTTAAATGACTTTCTCAACCAGGTTTAATACCAAGACAACAATGAAGAAGACGCACTCTTGTATATTCCGGCGCAGCCTGTTTGCAGGAAATTATATTTTTATGTTGAAATGATAAAATATAAAACCAAAAACCCGCAGGTCCGAAGGCGCCTGCGGGTTTTTTTATGCCTGGTTGGTTGTGTATGATAAAGGCGAGGAGGATTTATGGGATTGAAAGTAGGCTTGGTTGGAGTAGGACCTGTTGGCGACAGGATCGTCAGGGTCTTGAGAGAACGGAGTTTCCCGGTTGACGGGGAGCTGATAGTTATGGCGACCAGCGGGAGAGAGGAAACACTGGCGGATGAGACTTTTAAAGTACGGAAGATTGAGGCCAGCCTTTTTAAAGGACTTGATCTTGTCTTCTTTGCAGGAAAGGAAGGCGCTCGAGGAGCCAGCGTTCAGTGGGGAAAGACGGCGGTGGATGAGGGTTGCATTGTGATCGACAACGGCGGGGATTTCAGGATGGTTCCGGGTTATCCGCTAGTGATACCTGAGGTGAATATGAACGATGTAACATCCGAGACCCGGCATATCTGCAATCCGAATTGTTCTACAATTCAGATGGCGGTTGCACTCGCTCCGCTTCACCGTGTCTCGAGACTGCATAGGGCTGTGGTTTCAACCTATCAGTCCGTAAGCGGCTGGGGAGCCGACGCGATGGAAGAGCTTTTAAAACAAACGGGGGAGATTTTGTCCGGAAAAGAGCCGGATTATAATCCTTCTATTTTTACCCATCCGGTTGCTTTTGATTGCATACCGCAAGTGGATAAATTTTTGGCAAACGGTTACAGTAAAGAGGAAATGAAGATGGTTAATGAAAACAGAAAGATATTCAATGAACCCAATTTGCTTATCAACGCCACGACTGTCAGGGTACCGGTTCTGGTCGGACATGGTGAATCGATCAACGCGGAATTTTTTAATGATATGACCTCTGAAAAGGCGATGAAAATACTGGGAGATAAATCAAAATCTCCCGGAGTCGCATTAATTGACGGCATCTCAAACGATCCGGACGCTGTTGGAATAAGGCAAGATAAGCTGGAACGCATGTATCCGGTGACCAGGGATCTCCTTTCAGACGCGTACAAGGATGCCGTATTGGTCGGCCGAATCAGGGATGACACCACCAGGAACAACACCATTAATCTATGGTGCGTGTCCGATAATTTAAGAAAGGGCGCGGCCACAAACGCGGTGCAGATCGCCGAAGAGATGCTGAAAAGAGGCTTACTGTAAACGAATCTGTAAAAGCTTCCGCTCGAGACGATTATCCGCGGCATTTCCCCTACCGGCAAGCCTTGACACTTCTCTTGTGTTGATATATTATTATAGAAAATGGGGGCTTTTATGGATGAAAGAAGATTGGAAGTCCGGATGGTCCTCGAAACTGTTCCGGAAAATCTTAAAAATGTCGTTATAAAATATCCCGGCTTAAAACCGATAAGTGCCACGACGGTCGACGTCAACAGCATGGGGATGGCGTTCATTTCAAAAGAAAAAGTCGATATGAACGTAGAGATAGGACAGCAGGTGATTATCAGCTTCGAATGCATGAATTCGGACGTAAAAGGAAATACCGTTTATTCATACCCTATCCCCGACGCGAGGTTCAGGATCGGCGTCCTCTTTAAAAATGATAAGTCGATAAAGCAGTATTATAAAATACTTAAAGACGCCGCCCCAATCCTAAGTAAATGATGTTGAAACCACCTATTTCAGGGAATTACACGGAGACACAGAGAAAATCCAGCGAACAGCCCGTAAGTTTGAAATGGGTAGTAAAATGAAATTTTTTACCACCGTAATATTATATCTTGTGTTTTTCCTTTATTTGTCAGGTCAAGCTTCTGATTGGCCGACATATAAGGGCAATCTTTACTTCACCGGCAATAACGATGAGATAATCGTAAAAAACAACAGCCTTAAATGGCTCTACATGGCGTCCAATTATATTTTCAATCCGGTAGTATCGGATGGAAAAGCATATTTTTCAGATCTGGATAAAATTTTATATTGTGTTACGGAAGGGGACGGTAAATTGGTCTGGAAGTCTGATCTGAAATCCATATCGGCACATTTTGCTTCCGCGGCGCTTGTCCCCGGAAAAGTCAAATACCCTATCATAAGGGGGAATTATCTTTTCCTATCCGATGCAACCGCTATTTACTGCATAGATAAAAATACAGGCAAAGCGGTTTGGGCCAGGGCAGGCCTCCAGGAAAGCGATCTTAAAAAGGCAGTTATCGACGGGATTTATGCCGATCCGATACTCTCCGGCGACACTATTTATTATGGTACAAGAAAAAATTTCATTGCCAGGGAAGCGGATAACGGCCATGTAGTCTGGACAAATAACAATATTGAAAGTTACAGCGGCTTCCCGACATATTATGACGATAAAATATTCGTTTCATCGAGGGATTATCTCAAGAACACCTTCCAGGTGAATTGCCTCGACCAGTACTCGGGTAAAATCATCTGGAGCGCCTTTATCGATATCCCCCTGATAATTTTTCCGCCGGTTGTATACCAGGCCAAAGTATTTATCCCTTCCGGCAAAAAGCTTTTCTGCCTTTCCCTGACGAACGGCTCAAAGATATGGGACAGGGAATATGAGGATTATATAACCTCAAGCCCCAGCTTCACCGACAGGGAAATCTTACTGTCGATCGGGAACAGGAAAATTGTGGTTTTATCGCCGGATTCGGGCCAGATTGATTATTCGCTTGATTTCGGAGAAAAGTCGGACCCGTCTTTCGTTACAGTGAACGATCAGATTTATACCGCCTTTAACTATATAAAAATAGTAGGAGGCAGGAATATAACATTTACAGAGGTCAGGGCTTTCCGCTTCGGTGAAAACACGCCAATCTGGGAATTCCTGCCGCCTTTCCCCGGTTCGGCCTCCCAGCCGGTTGCAGACGGCGGCACTCTATATCTTCCGGCAGGCAACTATCTTTACGCCATTGGGACATATTATGAAAAGCCTTTAGTATTCGGCAACGATGCAAGCGCAGGAAGTCTGAAAAGTGAAAACCTGTCTTCAAGCAGTATGTCCTTGAGCTCAGCAAACAGCGGCATGTCTTCGAGCAGTATGATTTCGAGCAGCATGTCCTCGAGCGCCGCGAACAGCGGCATGTCTATGAGCAGTATATCTTCGAGCAGCGTACCCGCCAAACAGCCTGAAAAACCGGTCAACCTTGCAGAGGAAAAAGTCGGCGAGACTGTGACCGTACCCGACATTTATTTCGAGTTCGACAGGGCCTACCTGAAACTTGAATCGATAAGGACTCTCGATAATATAGTAAAACAACTAAAAAATAATCCGAAGATCAGGCTTGAGATAAGAGGCCATACCGACAATATTGGGACAGCCGGCTATAACAGGATCCTTTCGGAAAAACGCGCGGACGCCGTCATGGAATATTTTATCAAGAACGGCATCAGCCCTGAAAGGCTCCGATCAATAGGCTACGGAGCGACCAAACCTGTCGCCGACAACGGTACTGAAGAAGGCAGAAGCAAAAACCGGAGGACGGAATTCCTTATACTGGAAAAATAGATGAAAACAACAGGCTTTATAGCCCTTGCGATAGCGCTTTTTATGGCTATATATTTTATTATTCCATATCCTCGGAATTTTTTAAAGGAATACCCGCGTTCAATCAAAATACTCGACCGTTCCGGTTCTTTACTTTTCGAATTTCAAGGAACGGGATCACGGCCCCAGGCGGGTTTTTCAGAAAATCTTGAATTCAGTGAAATCCCTGATAATTTCCTTCAATTGCTCATTTTCGCAGAGGATAAAAATTTCTATTCTCATATAGGGGTAGACCCGCGGGCAGTTTTGAGAGCCGCCGCAAACGATATCGGCAGGCTGGCTATAACCTCCGGCGGCTCAACGATTTCTCAACAGCTAGTAAAAATTAAATACGGGGTTCTCAAAAATAATTTATTAACCAAATTCCTGGAGTTATTCAGGGCTGTGAAGCTGGAATTACATTTCAGTAAAAAGGAAATTCTGCTGGCTTATATAAATAATATTTATCTTGGGAATAAAATTTACGGGCTGAAGAAAGCGGCCGAGGTTTATTTTCATAAAAAACCACCGGATCTGTCCCTCATAGAGACTGCTTCGCTTTGTGTAATGCTCCAGTCGCCGTCCAGGCTTAATATCCTGACTAAGACTTCGGTTGTGGAATCCAAAGCCAGGGTCCTTCTTAAAAAAGCCTTCAATATGGGCGCGATAAACGGATTTGAATACTCTTTGTCTATTGAAAAGAAGCTCCGGGTTTATCCCTTCGAGATGGACTTTTATGCGCCCCATTTCTGCTTCTGGGTCCTTGACGAAGCTGAAAAGCTGGTGAAAACCCGCGGCGATATAAGCGAAATAAGGACCACACTCGATCTTGATTTGTATAAAAAATGCCTGGAAATACTTAAAAACAGGATAGGTTTCCTGAAGGATAATAATGTCCATGACGCCAGTATGATCATACTCGACAATACCAGGATGGAAATCCTGGTGATGATAGGCGGCATATCATTTTTCGGAGAAACAGGCAATGTAAACGGCGTGATGGTGCCCAGGCAGGCTGCGTCGACTATGAAGGCTTTTACCTACGCCCTGGCCTTCGATAAAAAAATCATTACACCAGCTTCGATACTTCCCGATATTTATACTGAATTTCCATCGAGTATAGGTAAATATATCCCGAGAAATTATAACGGCCTTTTTCATGGGCCTGTACGGGCTGCAGTGGCACTGGGCAGTTCTTACAACGTCCCGGCTGTTTACCTGCTGACAAAAATCGGCCTCACGCCCTACTATGAATTTCTGAAAAAAGCGGGTTTTTCCTCAATTGACCGGCCCCCTTCATTTTACGGCCTTGGACTCACTCTTGGAAATGCCGACATCACTCTGTTAGAACTAACCAGGGCATACGCCGTTTTTCCTAACGGCGGTATCTTCAGGCAGCTCCGGGGAATAATATCTGTAAAAACTACCGGCGGAGATGTTTATTATCCACCCGTGCAGAAAGAGGCCAGGATCCTGTCTGCCGAATCTTCTTTTTTAATCGGGAGGATTTTGTCGGATTTCGATTATAAAGTTCCGGGTTTCGGCGTGAATTCTCCCATACATTTCCCGTTCCCGCTGGCGGTAAAAACAGGAACCTCAAAAGACTTCAGGGATAATTTTATAGAGGCTTTCGATACGGATATCACTGTCGGAATCTGGACAGGCAATATCAACGGCGAACCAATGCGCAATATGCCTTCCGCAAACGGCAGCGGCATACTTCTCCGCGATATTGCAGGTTATCTGTATCAGACAGGCCATAATTTCAGGCAGGTTTCTCCGTCCGGACTGAATATTACTATGGCCAGGATCTGCCCCCTTTCAGGCAAACTCGCCAATGATCAGAGCGATAGCCTTAACGAGTATTTTATCAAGGGCACGGAACCGACCGAGCCATGCGACTGGCATAAAAACGGAGAAGTGATACTTCCTGAAATTTACAAACCATGGGCTAAAAATAACCTGAATTCTTCATTGACCCTGAACATGGATCCTGTTAAAATAATCAATCCTCTTGACGGCGATATATTCAAGATAGACGATCTTATAACCCGGGGCAGGCAGAAGATCGTATTCAAGGCCCGGAGCGTTCAAAGCAGCGTCGAATGGAGCGTTAACGGAAAGCCGGCCGGTTCAGGCAGGGAAGTGACTTGGGAACTCAAGCCCGGCATTTATAATATCACTGCGGAGTCGGGTTCTTCAAGCGACAGTATTAAAATAATTGTCATCGAATAATCCCGGAAATCTTAAGGAGGAAACTATGAAAAATCGGCTGATATTATTCCTTTCGATCATATCGATATTATCCTTTTTTTCATGCTCTAACAACGGAAAAAAGATAGTTACCGTGATCGACGCAAACAGGGGCCCCGGGGCCGGAGAGGAATCGGACTATAATAGCGATTACGGACAGCTTAACTTTTCCTTTTCAACTAATATTTTCGAATTATCCGATTTCGATACGATGACAAACGAAATAATGAATAAATTATCGGTCTCGATCGACCCTCCGGTTAAAGGTATATGGCAGCCGGTCGGGCCCAATGAAGCCGCATTCATATTTCTTGAAAAACTTAAACCCTCCACGCTTTATACAGTCTCTATAGATGAAAAAAAACTTACAACAAACGGGAAACCCGGTATAATTGCATATGTTAACGGGGAGAGAACGGATAACGGAAAATATGTATTTATGACCAGGAGGATCGAAGTATCCAGTTATTTTATCAGCGGCATGAAGACCGATCTTTACATCTCCCTATCCTTCAATGCGCCGGTCGGCCTTCCCGATCTGACGAATAAGCTTAAAATAGAGAACATTTACGGAGGAAAGCCCCTCAATTACAGGGCGTCCTACGATGTTTTAACCAATACTATCGAATCCAACGATGTTTTGATGAATATTGTCACGACAAGCGACAGGTCTTTTATTATCAAGCCTGAAGGGCTGGTTAAAGCACAGGATTACAGGCTGAAAGTGGGCAGCGGCCTTAATGCCGCCGAAGGTAACCTCGGAATGCTCGCCGATTACTATCAGGATTTCAGCACCTATAAAAGACTGCAATTTAAAAATATGAGCAGCTCTTCATATGAAGGAAGCGGGCCTGTCATGTATTACCCTGACGACACTATTCTCTTCGAATTCAACAACCCCCTCGACAAGAGCCTCGACCCAAGGAAGCTCATATCGTCAACGCCGACGATCGAGAACGAATCGGTTTCAATAGGAGACAATTTTATTTACCTAAGCGGAAATTTCATAGGAGAGTCGAAATACAGATTCAGAGTCAATCCGGCAGTCTCGGACATATATTCCCAGAAATTGGATTACACTGTGGAGAGGGAAATATCATTTTCACACGGGATATCGATATTCGGAGTCCCTGAGGGTTATATGGTCATGGAGAATTATCTGCCCCCGATCCTTCCCATGAAAATGAGGAATGTTAGTTCTTTTAAGGTTTCCTATGTTTTTCTGCAGGATAAGGATAAAATTACCGGGTATTTGAATCTTAAAAACAATGAAAGAAAAACCTTTTTTGAAAAGAACAAAATCTCAAAAGATCATAGAGTCAAATGGGTATGGGACAGGTTCTTCAATTACCGACTCGACTTTTCCTCAATGTTGAAAAACAATTCCGGTTTATTAATATACAGAATATCTCCCAGGGCTGAAAATCAAAGGGAAAACAGCGACCTTGACCGGGCCGGCACCATTTTATTCACAGACCTGGGAATAAGTGTTAAAAGCGGTCCCGATTCGACCCTCGTATTCGTCAGGAGCCTTAAAGACAACAGCCCGGTCGAAGGGGCTGCCGTCTATGAACTGGAAAATGAAAATAAAAGCCTGGGACTTTTAACCCTCAGGGGAAAAACAGATTCTAACGGCATTTTGTCATTTGCCGGCGATTACCCGAGCCCGATGGTCTTCGCGGAAAAAGACGGAATCATTACGCTGAATTACGGCGAAAGAATGAATTATTATTACGGCGATGAAGAAGGGTACGGCTCGGGCAACAAGAACTGGGCTAATATCGTCCACAGGGGAACCGATTATTATTTGAATGAAACCAATTTACTTTTATTTTCCGACAGGTTTTTATATAAACCCGGAGAAAAAGTCGATGTTAAGGGGATAGCGCGTTTCAGGCATAGCGATGACTGGAGCGATCTTCCGGCCGACGGTAAAAGGAACGAATTCAAATTTACCGTCAACAACAGCCGGGGCGAAGAAGTGACAAACCTTGTCGCTACCGCGGACGATTGGGGTTCCCTGCATTTCTCTTTGAAAATACCTGAAAAGTCGCCTACAGGCTACTACAGGATCTCCTGGGGGGAATACTCGGGGATCGATATAAGTGTGGAGGATTTCAAACCTGCCAAGGCCGAAATGAGGATCGTCTCTTCAAAAGAAATATTCAAATGGGGGGATACTTTTGAGTCTGATATCATAGGCTGGTATCTTTTCGGAGCGCCTGTCATAAAGCCTATACACTATTCGGTAAGCGCCTCGCCGGTTACATATGCGAGCCTCAAATATCCCGAGTACAATTTCGGCCAGCTATGGTGGGAAGGCGGCGAAAGGCGTGACAATTCGTTTTCTCTTGTGTCGGGGATAGGGTTCCCGGATAAAAGCGGTAAGATACATGTCGAAAAAATAATCCGCAGGGATGATTTCAAGGGAGACGCCCAATTGATGATCTCCGCCGAAACCAGGCTTGATGACAACAGCACTGTTTACGGGACAAAAAGCGGGATCAACCTTTATAATCCGGTACATATCGGGATCCTCCTCAAGGACTATTTCGTGGAGACAGGCCATAGCTTCAATATAAGCCTTGTGGCCCTGAACGAAAATGAAGAAATCGAACCCGATCAGCCTGTAACAGTGCAGGTTGAGAAGCGGGATTGGTATTCATACCAGAAAGCGGGTGTTAACGGGCGTCTTGAATGGGAATGGGAGATGATCAAAACAAATGTATTCGAACAAACCCTCAGATTGGGAAAAGCCGAAATACCCCTGACCCTCAGTGAACCCGGTTATTATGTAGCCAGGGCGAAGACTTTTATACGGGGACATGAAGGGATCAGCGAAACAGACTTCTATGTTTTCGGGAAGGGGGAAGTGGGCTGGATGGTTCCCAACAACAATGAGATCGACCTCTCTTCCGATAAAAAAGAGTATCATACCGGAGATACGGCTCTGGTCCTGGTCAAAAATCCTTTTCAGAAAGCGACCGCCCTCATAACTGTCGAGAGGGAAAAAATACATAATGTTGAACAGATGATTATAACCGACAGCGCAGCCGTAATACCGGTAAAAATAACAAAAGAACTTGTCCCTAACGCTTATATATCTGTAATGCTCTTTACCGGTAGAAGCGGGACCAATCAGGTAAAAAATGATGAAGATCTGGCCAGGCCGAATTACAGGATAGGCTATATAAACCTGAAGGTTGTTCCGGACGGAAAAAAACTGAAAGTGAATATCGTGACGGATTCAACTAATTACCGCCCCGGCGATACTGCAAGGGTAACGATCGAGGCAAGGGATCCGGCCGGAGGGATGGTCGATAATGCGGAGATCACGGTATCCGTGGCTGATAAAGGGATTTTAAATCTCGTCAATTATGAACTCCCCGACCCCTTATATAACTTTTACGGCCCCAGGGAATTGGCGATATACACCAGCGAAATGAGGGAGTATATATTCGGACAGCGTTATCTATCCGAAAAGGGTGAAATTGTAGGTGGCGACGGGTCTGCTCTGTTCAAATCCCTTGGGCTGGGCATGAACCCAAGGCTGGATTTTAAATCTTCCGCTTATTATAACGATAAGATTATTATTTCAAACGGCATGCCTGCCGAATTCACTTTTAAGATACCGGACAACCTGACAACCTGGAAAATAATGGCGATAGCGCAGACAAAAGACTCGTCATTCGGGAACGGCAGTGCCGTTATAACAGCCAGTAAGCCCCTGATGGTGCTTTCAACACTGCCCCGCTTCCTGAGAATCAATGATTCGGTCGAGGCCGGGGCAATGATCTATAATTATACGGGAAGAGACGGAAACATGACCGCGGCGATAGAGGCGGGCGGATCGGTCAATTTCTCAGGCGGCCAGAGTACAAATATATTCATTCCTGTCAACTCTTCCAGGGAGGTGTTATTCCGTTTTTCGGTCCCTCCCCAGGAAATACACGATATTAAATTCACCCTTATGGTGAAATCCGGCACGGAAGGCGACGGATTTGTCGAAACCCTTCCCCTTAAAAACAATCAGAATTTTGAAACAATGTCATTTTATGAAATGATCGGGGACGCCGCCGCAAAACATCAGAAGCTCCTTGTTTCAGAAAATATTCTTCCCGGGTCCGGCAAGGCTCTCCTGATGCTTTCTCCATCCGCCTTCACCGAACTGAAGGGCAGTGTGGATTATCTTGTGGAATACCCTTACGGCTGTCTCGAGCAGAAATCCTCATCTATCCTGCCCCTTATACTCGGAGAAGATATCATACTGAAAACAGGGCTTCTGAAATTTAAAACCAGGGATGACCTGAGGAATTTAGTGTCGAAAGTCCTTTCCGAAATTCCAGGGTATGCCGGTAAAAAAGGCTTTAAATACTGGACCGATTCGGATTACGAGCCGAATTCCTATCTGACCGTATATACCGCTTTTGTACTGACAATGGCTAAAGAAAAGGGTTATCAGATTCCGGGTGATCTTTACGGCAGGGCTGTGGACTGGGTAAAGGAGTACGCAGCCGGGCGGGGAGCCCTGGAAAGTCCCGGCTGGAATTATTACAACGCCCTGGTCCGAAGCTTCGCCTTATATGTCTCAGCGCTTAACGGGTTTATCGAGCCCGCTGATATAAAAGAAACGTACCTGGAGTTTACGGAAAAAGTAAAAGACGACATGCCTGCAGCCGGTTTTCTGTTAAAAACGCTTTCAATGGCCCCCGATTTTACCGGCAGGGGCGATATGATTGCCGCTATAACAAAAAGTTTTCTTGAAAAGGCCAAAATTTCAGCATCGACAGCTTATTTTCAAACCTATAACGATTGGGACTGGTTTTATTACGATAACATAGTCTCTACCGCAGTGATCCTGCAGGCATTGATCGAGGCTAAAGTGCAATTTAACGACTCGTACAAGGTTATAAACTGGCTTATCCAGGAAAGGAAGGGGGAAAACTGGCTCTCTACTCATGAGAATGCGATGGTTTTCTGGGCTTTCAACACTTACCTGGAAAAGTTTGAAAAAGATAACCCGAATTTCAGGGCTATTGTGTCCGAGGCAAACAAGGAAATAATAAACGCTGTTTTCAAAAGCAGGACTGACAGGACCATGACCGGAGAGTACGATATTAACAGCGGCCTAAAGGGCAGCCTTGATTTTACATTTAATAAACAGGGCGCCGGGACCCTTTACTATTTTCTTAGATTCAACTACCTTCTTAAAAAATACCCCCAGGTCAGGAATTCGGGATTATCAATTTTAAAAAATTACTATGATTACGGTACAGGCAAACCCGTGGAAAACGGTAAATTTATCCGCGGGAACCGCTATATTGTAAAAATAGAATTAACCACCCCGGCGGACAGAAATTTCGTTATCCTTGACGATCAGCTCCCGGCCGGTTTTGAGCCTGTGAATCTCGATTTCGCCACGGAGAAAAACGAGAAAAAAATCAGCGAGGGAGAAACTCAAAATGAATACTGGTGGTGGGGATCTTTCGAACACAGGGAACAATACAGGGACCGCGTGCTCTTCAGCGCAATGCATCTTAAGTCCGGAAAGCATATTATCCAGTATATTGTAAGGGCTGTCGCAGTTGGGAATTACAGGGTTCCTCAGATAAAGGCCGAAGAAATGTACGATCCGGAGGTATTCGGATATACATATCAACCCGACATTGAAGTTATAAAAGAATGATAAGTTAAGGAGATTATTTATGAATTCCATCGTGATTTTGATAACGGCCATACTGGTTTTTGTAATAGCTTACCGCTATTATTGCGCGTTTATCACGGCCAAGGTGCTGCCGGTCAATCCCGCCAATAAGACTCCGGCTTACAGGTATAAAGACGGGCAGGATTATCACCCAACCAACAAATTCGTTCTTTTCGGGCATCATTTTGCTGCGATCGCCGGTGCAGGGCCCCTTGTAGGTCCGGTCCTCGCCGCCCAGTTCGGTTTCCTGCCGGGGCTTATCTGGATCCTCATCGGATCGGTCCTCGCAGGTGCTGTTCATGATTATGTCATTCTCTTCGCCTCGGTACGCCATAACGGCGAGTCGCTCCATAAAATCGCACGAACCTATGTCGGCAAGCTGACCGGCGGCGCTTCAGCCGCGGCCATCCTTTTTATAATAATAACGGCCCTGGCCGGTTTATCGATAGTCGTTGTCAACGCGCTTAACAAGAGCGCATGGGGCACTTTCACGATTGCCGCGACTATCCCTACCGCCCTGTTGGTGGGGCTTTATATGAACGTCATAAGGAAAGACAGGATTTTCGAAGCATCTTTATTAGGGGTTATACTCCTGATAGCCGGCGTGTTTTTCGGGTACTATATTCAACATTCCGCCCTGGCGGCTTTTTTCATGTTCGATACGAAACAACTGGCTATCATAATAGCAATATACGGTTTCTGTGCGTCGGTACTGCCGGTATGGCTGCTTCTGACCCCCAGGGATTATATCAGCTCATACTTAAAAATCGGCACGATAGCCCTTTTAGCTGTCGGGATATTCTTCGTCATGCCCGAAATAAAAATGCCTGCAGTAACAAAGTTTATTGATGGAAGCGGTCCGATCTTCCCCGGCAAGGTCTGGCCTTATGTCTGCATCACTATCGCCTGCGGGGCTATTTCAGGTTTCCATTCATTGATCTCGTCAGGTACAACGCCGAAGATGCTGATGAATGAAAAGGATATGCCGATGATCGGATACGGCGCAATGCTCATGGAAGGGTTCGTTTCTGTAATGGCTCTTATCGCGGCTACCTCTCTTTTCCCCCAGGATTATTTTGCCATAAACTGTACGAAGGATTCTTTTGCGGCTCTGATGATGACCCCTGTAAACCTTAACGATCTTTCAAAGATGGTTCAGGAGAATATTACAGCCAGGCCCGGCGGAGCCGTATCGCTTGCTGTAGGGATGGCGCAGATATTCTCGAACATCCCGGGGATGAAGCAGTTGATGGGATTCTTATATCATTTCATAATTATGTTCGAGGCCCTGTTCATCCTGACGACAGTAGATGCGGGAACAAGAGTCGCAAGGTATATTACTCAGGATATAGCCGGGAAGGTTATAAAACCGATGGGAAACAGAAAGTGGCTTCCCGGAATACTGATAACCAGCGCACTGGTAGTCCTTGCATGGGGTTATCTTGTTTATAACGGAGATATCGGGACAATATGGCCGATGTTCGGCGTGGCGAACCAGCTTCTTGCGACCGCTGCGCTTGCGATAGGGACTTCCGTTATCCTGAGAAACAATAAAAAGCCGGCATATGCTCTGATTACTTTCATACCGATGGTTTTTATGTTCGCAACAACCGTGACGGCAGGAGCCATGAATATTTTTATCAATTACCTGCCTAAAAAGAACTTTAACGGTTATCTTAACGCAGGGCTATCCGGTATCATGCTTATACTGGTCGTCATAATCGTCGGGGATTGTTTCGTCAAATGGTTCGGATATTATAAGAAGGGTATCCCCCCCGTCAGGATAAGTCCGCTCACTGGTGTCCTGGAACCTTCGCTTGAAGTTCCCGATTAAGGGCACTTCACGCCCTTAAGTATTGAGCTCCATTTTAAGGGAAAGCACCCTTAATATATCTTTCGACGTGATGACGCCGGCGAGTTTTCCGTCCTGAACCACTGCCAGCCGGGTTATTCCCGTACGGTTCATCAAGGCCCAGGCTTCGATAACGTTAAGGCCGGGATCGATAATATTTGAAGCGGGGTATTTTTTTGTCATTTCCTCCACTCTCCTGGCACCCCATTCGGACCGCGGGATATCCCTGACCTGTTCCGTAGTAACGCAGCCTACAAGATTTCCATCTTCGACTACGGGAAACATTTTGTGATGGTACTTATAGATATAGTTTTCGACAAGATCGTTCACCGATATGTCGGGAGGAACGGATATCGCATTCCTCATCATTATATCGGCCACTTTTTCTCCTGCGAGGACTTCGTTAAACAATACCCTTTTATAGCTCGTACGGGCCGCGTTATCGAGAAAAAAGCCTATCACAAACCACCATACGCCGTTTATAATATAACCGAAAATAAATTGCACAATCCCAAGGATTATCAGCGTTATGCCGAAAACCGACCCGATTATTGTAGCAGCCCTTGTCGCTTTTCTTAAATTTTTCATCCACTTCCAGAGGGCCGCACGGAAGATCCTTCCCCCGTCAAGCGGAAAGGCAGGGATGAGATTGAACGCAGCAAGCGCCAGATTGATAACAGCAAGATAGCCCAGTACGCCTTTAACCTGATCGGAAAGGTTAGCCAATAATGCGCCTGCCCTGGCAAGATAAAATATAATGCCGATAAAGATGCTCGTTACGGGACCTGCAATAGCCATAAGGAACTCGACCTTTGCGCTCCCCGGTTCTTCGGATAAACTGGCTACCCCGCCGAAGAGAAAAAGGGTTATCGACTTAATAGGCAATCCGTACTTTCCGGCAACGATCGAATGGCTTACCTCATGTAATACTATCGAGGCGAACAGTCCTATGGCCCCGCAAAAACCCATTATCCAGAAATCCGTTTGGGTCAGGTTGTGATAATAAAATGGAAAAAGGCCCGTTGCAAGCGACCATGTGATCAAAACAACTATAATTATCCAGCTCAAATCGATCCTTATATCAAAACCGAAAAGCTTGAATATACTGATGGATCTTCCGAACATGTAAACCTTCTTTAATTCAAAACCCAATAAAATATAACGAGCGGAACTGCTTTACGTCAAATAAGGTTTTCACTGAATTCTTTCAAACTAAAAAATAGCATTTTTTGAAAACAGCCCCTACGATAAAAAGGATGAAAACTATAGGAGAGGATTTATAGAGTGCCTGAATTATTCATTATCGACTCCTCAAGCCCTTTTTTTACAAAGCTCCCCGGCGAGAACATAAATTGGTCAAAAACCCCCTTCGACAGGCTTGAAAAAGACGGGACATTCGATAAAAAAAGCCATAAAAACATCAGGGGCCTTTTCAGGGATTACATCGGTAAGGTTTCCAAAATGGGTTATAACGCGCTTGCTATCGACGATATGGCGCATATGGTGATTCAGCCGTTTTACGGGGATTTTTTGAAGGATAAATTAAGAAAATATTCCAGGGAATTTAAGATCCTCATAAGGGAATCCGTCCTCTCCGGGTTAAGGGTATTTGTCACTACCGATATAATGTTTTTTAACGAATTTATCAGGGACTATATGAAAATAAACAGGATAGGATTGAAAAGGATCCTCACTTCATATCTTGAACTCCTCTTCGGCGAGTACCCTGAAATAGAAGGGGTTATCTTCAGGATCGGCGAATCCGACGGGGTGGATGTGGAGGGCGATTTCACAAGTTCCATTGTTGTAAGAACGCCTGAATATGCAAACTCCCTTATCAGGCGTCTCCTGCCGGTTTTTGAAAACAGGAAAAAGCTCTTCTTACTGCGGACATGGACAACCGGGGGATATTCGATAGGCGACCTGATGTGGAACGGGAAAACACTTGAGAAATTGACCTCCGGGATCAACAGCCGGTATTTCATATTATCGCTGAAATACGGGACCGCGGATTTTTTCAGGCATTTGAAGCTTAACCCGCTTTTCTATAAAGAAGGGCTTAGAAAGATAATCGAACTCCAGGCCAGAAGGGAATACGAAGGTTTCGGCGAATTCCCGTCTTATATAGGGGAAGATTATTCTGCTTACCATGATCAGTTAAAAAATAGAGAAGACATTCTTGGTATATTTGTATGGTGCCAGACCGGGGGCTGGTCAGCTTTCAGGAATTTCACATTTATGAAAAAGAGTTCCATCTGGAATGAAATCAATACATTCGTAACTATTAAAATTTTCAGGGAAGGGTTATCGGCCGAACAATCGGCGAGACTCTATTTTGATGAATATTTGAGCGGGGAAAAGCGGAAAAACCGATTCCGGGATTTCTATGAATTCCTTCTCCTGTCCGATAAGGCCGTTAAAAACCTCTACTATGATCCGGAGTTCGCAAAAAAAGAATATTATTTCAATAAGATAAGGATATCCCCTCTTCTGCACATCCTCTGGGACCAGGTCACCCTGACCGGCCTTGTAGTCCTTGCCTACCGCTCATTCACCACCGATTGGGAAAAATCCCTGGAAAAGGGAAAGCGTGCTCTTATATCGATTAAACGGATGGGCGTCTTAAATTCGGTTCTGGGTCTTCCCTATGATTATAAATTTCACTACAGGACGTTCAGGCTCCTTTACCTATGCCGGCAGATCATATACGGAAGAAAAGGGGGGAAGCCTCAAGAAAAGATGAACAGGCTTTTAAAAAAATACAGGTCGGATTACCCGGCAGGTTATCATTTTTACATTAATTTTAAAAAAAACTATTTTGCCCCGCTTTTTAAATTCTTTTTAGGCATTTTTATCAGGAAAAGGGCCCGCTATAGACTTCTTGACAGGCTGTTATATAACTCGCTCACAACCGGCCTGCTTATAACCATATACAGGCTTATCCGCGGGAACTTCCCCCTGGTCGCCGGGAAGCGGGGTATGCCTGTGACTACTTTTTTCAAATAAACGACCGGGGGTTTATATCATGAAATTCCTCCTTATTGTTAATCCTACTTCGGGAACCCGAAGGCAAAAAAATTATATCGATTACGTCAAGTCTTATTTTGAAAGACATGGCCTTGAACTCGTAGTAGTTTTTACAAAATATTCCGGGCATGCTGAAAAAATTGCAAGGGATGCTTGCGTTTATGACTATGATTGTATAATAGGGGCTGGCGGCGATGGGACAATCAACGAGGTCCTTAACGGCATGATCGGCTCGTCAAAAAAAATGGGGATAATCCCCTGGGGTACAGGCAACGTTTTCGCTAAAGAAATGGGTTTTCCCAGAAGCCTGCGAAAGATCTGTAAAATAATCAGGAAGGGGAGGAGCCTGAAACTTGACGCTGCCAGGAGCAATAACCGGTATTTTCTTTTAATGTGCGGGGCAGGCTTTGACGCTTATATGATTAAACAGATCCAGAGCCTTGGATTAAAGAAAAAGCTGGGACAGATCGTGTTTATTCTCGGGGCCCTTAAAGCGATTTTAAAATATAGCTATCCCCCGATCGAGGTTGAAATCGACAAAAAATTCAGGGAAAAGGGAAGTTTTGTCCTGGTATCGAATATAAGCCGTTACGGGGTTTATTTTACGATAAGCCCCCGGGCGAACCCTATCGACGGGCTGCTCGATGTTTTTATTTATAAAAAGAGCGGTTACCTGGCTATGCTGGGGTTGATATTCCGCGTGGCATTCACATTTTTCCATTTCAACGCACTTAGCTTTTTCCCGATTTTTATGAGGAGGGCTGCTTATTACCAGGCTAAAAGCGTAAGGATCTCTTCCAACCGTTACGTGTATACGCAGCTTGACGGCGAATTGTCGGGCAGTCTGCCTGTCGGGATCGAGTCCGTCCCTGCCGCGATCAACTGCATACTCCCGAGGAGGGCGATCAAGAAGTACATTAAACAAGCGTTAAAGAATCGTGCAAATTATGTTAAAAACATTTAATGATTTTTAAATAATTATTCTATTGTAATTAAGCCTCAAGCGTTTTATAATCCAATGGTGTAATTTGAGGTTTTAAATGAGAATTTTTATCCGGCTCGCTCTGGTTCTGGCGGCGATGACGGTATTTCTCCCTTCGGAAGGAGCATGTTCTCCTGTTAAAACAAAGAAGGTCCTTGTGCTTTTTTCTTTCGATTACGGTATACATTTCCAGGAATTGTTTAAAAAAGGCCTGGAGGAAAAGATGCAGTCCTCCTCCTCCTTCGGAGACTATGAGGTCGATTTTTTTTATGAATACCTCGATCTGGATAAATATTCAGGCCCTGCTTTTTCCAAAAATCTGGTTTCTATTTTGAGATCGAAATATCTTTCAAATAAGCCCGATCTGGTAATCGCCTTTTTTAAACCGGCCCTGGATCTGGTCCTTAATTACGGGAATTATATCGGGTTAAACGGACCCTATATCTACTGTACAAGCAGTTATACCAAAACACGGACCAGCGATGTTCTAACTATACTGGCTGAAGCCGATTTCAAGGGCACGGCGGACCTGGCGCTGCGGCTCCTTCCCGGAACAAGGCATATAGCTGTAAGCTCGGGAACTACCGTTAGCGAAAAGGAATACTCGGAAAGGATGGCGCATGATTTATCGAACCTGGATAAAAATATCGATATCATATGGCTGACAAACGTCACCCGCGACGAGCTTTTAAACCGTGTGGCAAAATTGCCCATGATTCTTTTATCCTGTCTGCGAGTTTTATGCGGGACAGCGACGGGCTGTCGTACAGCCCGTCAGGCATATTGCGTCTTATCCATTCCAGGAGCCCTGTCCCGTTGTTCACCGCTTCGGACGCCACTATGGGGACAGGTACGACTGGCGGGGTGATGATCAGCTATGAACAGATGGGAAATACAGCAGCTTACGCCGGACTGCGCGTCCTGAAAGGGGATAAAATATCAGATATAAATATCGAAGGAATGATAAAACACTCGATCCTGTTCGACTGGAGGGAATTGAAACGATGGGGTATTCCTGAAAATAAACTGGCCCCGGGAAGCATAGTAATGTTCAGGGAAAACACCTTCCTGGAAAAATACTTTCTTGGAATAGCCGCCGTTACCGCTCTCGTACTCGTCGAAAGCCTGCTGGTAATCCTTCTTTTGATAAATTTTGTAAAGAGAAAATACGCCCAGCAGACCCTTAAAGAAAGCGAGGATAGGTACCGGAGGATTATCGACGAAGCTTTCGAAGGCATCTGTGTCACGGATGAGGCAGGCTGTGTTATAAACTGGAACAATTCGCTTGAAAAAATATCAAGAATAAATACGGCGGATGTTATAGGGCGCATGGTCTGGGACGTGGTTTTCTCATTATTCGGGTTTGAAAAAAGAACTCCGAAGGCTTTTGAAAACTTTAAAAAAAGCATTATAACAAGGCTTCAAAGTGGAAAATCAGTCCCCGTAAACAGGACTTTTGCTTATGAATTAATTTTTAAAGATGGTAAAAAACTGGACCTGGAATTCAGGCTATATTATCTTCCTACCGGAAAAGGAAATATCCTGACATGCATCGTCGACGATATTACGGAAAGAAAGCTTTCCGAGAAAAAAATACAGGACGCCCTGGAAGAAAAAGAAGCGCTTTTAAGGGAGCTTTATCACCGAACTAAAAACAATATGCAGGTTATAAGCAGCCTTATGAACCTGGAAGCAAGTTTTTTTAAAGACCCTGACCTCAAAAACGTTTTCAGGGAAATGGAAAACCGCATTCATTCCATGTCCCTTGTCCACCAGAAACTATACCAGTCCAAGGACCTGTCCAGGGTCTATTTAAAGGAATACATCGATGAACTTGTTGCCCGACTCAAATCGGATTTCGGTCCGACAGCGCAAAAAGTCGAACTCCATCTTGACATAGAAAATCTGTCCCTGCCCATTGATTCGGCCATCCCGTTCGGATTGATACTTAATGAGCTTGTATCAAATTCATACAAGCATGCTTTTCCCAGGAACAGGAGGGGCGATATCAATATCTCGCTGCATAAATCCCCGAACGGCGCGATTGACCTTACCGTTTCCGATAACGGAATAGGCGTGGATGACGGCTATGATTTCAGGGAAAACAGCAGGATGGGCCTCAGGAGCGTCTTCTGGATAGGCGAACAGCAGCTCCGGGGCGCGGTTATTTTTAACTCCGGACCCGGCGTAAAATGCAATGTCTGTTTCAGCGAAATCAAGGTCAACTCAAGGGGTTAGGCTGGCGGGATATCCCCGGGACATTTTGCGGTAAGTTGCAATATCTGCTATAATTTTGCCGATCTAACATATTAACCGAAATACATATAAAAGGAACGGCAATGGAAACAGGTCTTATCGGCTTGCCTCTCTCGGGAAAAACGACTATTTTCAATTCCCTGACAGGTAAAAACGCTTCGCTGTCTGCATATTCCGGAGGGAAAAAAGAAAAGAACATAGCTGAAATAAACGTGCCGGACAGCAGGGTCGATGTTCTGACTAAAATATTCAAGCCGAGAAAAACAATTTTTGCGACCGTGACTTTTGAAGACCTTCAGATCGAGCTTTCCGAAGAAAAGGGGGGAGGGCTATCGCCCTCATCTATGGCCGATATCAGGAACCTCAGTGCTGTCGTCATTGTGATCAGGTCTTTCCTTAACGAAGCTATCCCTCACCCTTTTGATAAAATTGACCCGGCTGCTGATCTGAAAAAAATCCTGGATTCCCTTATTTACAGCGACTATGAAATGATCGAGAAAAGGAAAGAAAGATTGAACAGGGAAGCGAAAAAATCTACACGGGAATACCTGCTTTTAGAAAGGATGTCGGAAACATTGTTATCCGGTTCTCTTATCGGCGTTGATTTTTTATCGGAAGAGGACTCCCGGCTCTTTGCCGGCATCAACTTCATCACGACAAAACCTATTATAGTCATAATAAATAGTGGCGAATCAAACGCAGACACCGGCGGTCTCGGGGATATGGCTGAAAATTATAAAATAACTGTTTTCCCGCTCAGGGGCGATCTTGAAATGGAAATATCCCAGCTTCCAAGGGAGGACCAGAAGGATTTTCTGATAGATATGGGATTTTCCGAACCCGCGATGGACCGTTTTCTTCAATATATATACAAAACATTAAACCTTATTTCTTTTCTTACGGTCGGGGAGGATGAGGTAAGGGCATGGAGCATTCCAGGCGGATTTAATGCGCAGAAAGCGGCGGGAAGGATCCATACGGATCTTGAAAAGGGTTTCATCCGGGCCGAAGTCGTATCGTTTGAGGATCTTGCCGCCTGCGGAAGCCTTCAGGAAGCGAAAAAAACAGGCAAACTCAGACTCGAAGGCAAAGAATATGCAGTAAAAGACGGCGACGTGATAAACATTCTATTCAATGTTTGATATCAGAAACAACAAAAATAATTCCAAAACCTTTTGACAATAAACAGCATTTTGCATATTTTATAATAAGTGCAATTCTGTTAATTCAAGAATTGCCCTTTGAAATAGAAATTTTTGTTTATTCTTTATATTTGCATAGAAATCATTATTAGCGATTTACGAGGGCATTATGATTTTATCACTTATACCGCCCAAGATCATACCGCGGGAATTTTTTGACCGGTTCGAAAAATTAATTGGTGAAAAGATCCTCTCATTGCCGGGTTCGGGAGAAGCGGCCGATAATAAATTGCTTGATCAGGTCGATATTCTGATCATTTTCGGAAGGATGGGCAGAGAGGCCCTGATTAATTACCCGGCTTTAAAATGGGTTTTCAGCATCAGCGCCGGCGTGGAAAAGATTCCTTTTGAAGAATTGAAAAGTAAAGGCGTGATTGTCTCAAATACAAGGGGAATACATGGCGAACAGATGGCTGAGCATGTCATCGGTTTCATATTATCATTTTCGCGGCAGCTTGCCGTTGCCAGGGATAACCAGCGCCTGAGAAAATGGTTCCAGGCGCTCCCGGTCTATGAACTTCCGGAAAAGAAACTCCTCATAATCGGGGCGGGAAGCATAGGCAGGGAGATTGCAAGGAAAGCCTCGGTCTTCGATATGAATATCACCGGGATTAGAAAGAATCCGGAAAACCTTGATAATTTTAACAGTATAGCGGGTCCGGACCTGCTTTATGAGAAGCTTGGAGAGGCTGATTTCGTTGTCCTTGTCACACCGCTTACGGATGAAACCTATCATATAATGGGGGCCGCCGAATTCAAGGCCATGAAAAAGGAATCATATTTCATAAATATTTCCAGGGGCGATACTGTTGACGAAACTGCGCTGATAGAGGCTCTAAGGGCAGGCACGATAGCGGGGGCCGCTCTTGATGTATTTCATACCGAGCCTCTTCCGGCGAACAGCCCTCTCTGGGGAATGGAAAATGTGATCATCACCCCCCATAACTCCGGGATCAGCCCTCTTTATATGGACAAAACCTTCGAAATATTCCGGAAGAGCCTTTCCCTTTTCCGCGAGGGTAAACTACCGTTGAACATTATCGATCTGGACAGGAAATATTAAGGCGGGTACATTTGGAGGAGCGGCCATGTACATCGATACTTTGAGCGTAATCAAGAACAGGAGAAGTATAAGGAACTTTAAAACTGACCAGATCGCCGAAAAAGATCTGCAGGCGGTTCTTGAAGCGGGTTTATACGCCCCAAGCGCAAGGAACGAACAGCCATGGCATTTTACTGTTATCCAGAAGAGGTCCCTTCTCGACCAGTTGACAAAATTGGCGAAAGAAGCCTTAAATCATACCGATCTGGATTTTTTGCAGAGAATCCTTCAAGACGCCGACTTCGATTTCTTTTATCATGCGCCTACGGTGGTAATAATTTCCGGCGATAAAAACGCAATGTCCCCCCATGCCTCATGCGCTGCCGCGGCGGAGAACATCCTTATCGCCGCCGAATCGATCGGCCTGGGGTCATGCTGGATAAGCATGCCTGTAAGAATGATCAACAGTGAAGCCGGAGAATATTACAAAAAAGACCTGGAAATACCCGAGGATTTCTTACCTCTTTATTCAGTCGCATTGGGTTACAAGGGCAATACCATCACCGAAGCCCCTCCCCGCAGGGCCAATACGATAAATTATGTAAGGTAGGGCCGTTCAAACAACACTCAGCTTGTATGGAGTCAATTTTTATCTCGCTACCCACACCCCGCCGGGTCGGGATAAACCCTTACAGGATAATCACTGCGTTCAAAATGACATCTTGACTTTTTCTGTCCTATTATTATTTTTTAATTATATATACTTGTTATTTGAGTTAATAATAAAAATTGGAGGTTTTGTATGATAAGCAAAGATGATAAACTTATTTTAGTAACCGGTGCGACGGGCCGGCAGGGTCATGAGGTCGTATGCAGCCTATTGCAGAACGGGTGGAAGGTGAGCGCATTCACCAGAGGCCATTCCCAAAAGGCGATGGGTGATTTAAGGGATATGGGCTCAGGAATTGTAATCGGCGATATGGAGGATAAATCATCCCTTGACAGCGCAACGAAGGGAGTTTATGGCGTTTTCCTTGTGACTGCTTCTATGGAAGGCGGAGTCGCCGGAGAGGTAAAGAGGGGTAAAATGGTCGCTGCCGCAGCGAAAGCGGCCGGGGTAAAACACTTTGTATTCTCCTCGGTCGGGGCGTCGGAAAGGAATACCGGTATTCCATTTTTTGAAAGCAAAAGGGAGATAGAGATCTATATAAAGACAATCGGGCTTTCATTTACTATCTTCAGGCCGGTTTCGTTTATGCCCAATTATGAAGAACCGCATACACGGGATTCCATCCTGGGGGGTAAATTCAGGTCGCCTTATCCGGAAAATACAAGGGTCCAGCTTCTTGCGCTCGAAGATCTGGGAGCTTTTGCTAATATAGCCCTGGAAAATCCCGTAGAATATATCGGTAAGGAGATAGAACTGGCCAGCGACGAATTGACGATAAGTCAGGTTGCAGATTCATTTTCAATGATCCTTGGGCAGACGGTCAGGTATGAGAATATACCCCTTGAGGATATAAGAAAACAAATGGGCGACGATTATTATAAAATGACCAAGTGGGGCATTGAAAACGGCTTCAAAGCCGATATCGGGTCTTTGAAAAAAATCTACCCGAAGCTTACATCCTTCGACAGCTGGCTTCGTAAACATGAATGGAACAGGCTGAGAATCTATAGAGCAGCATAAAATAAAAATTTTCCTTCCCTCACCGGTTTGTCTGGCTAGGGACTGGGTTTCGAATTATATAAATCCTTTTCCCTATCTATAAATTTATGAAATAAGATTTCACGCTTGTCCGGCGCAAGCCTTTTATTTTCTTTAACCAACTGTCCTGATGTGAAAAGGAAATACTCCAAAGCACTTTCAGTATTATTATAATTGCTTCCCCTAGCCCTTAAAGCCTTTATCTTTAAAGACATTGCCAGAATCGCAAACAAAATTACGCTGATATTTGTAAGCCTTCTCAGCAGGTACTCCATGTCAGGCATATTTTTCATATGTTTTAACAATGCGGATATAAACAGTTTCCGGAAAGTCAGCGCGTATGACTTCACCTTTCTGAGAGATTTCCTGACGATTCGATCCGGATCGGCTGTGCTCCAAAGCGACAGGGCATAGCGAAGTCCGGCGAGGTCCAGAAGGCGGAAAGGAAACGGCCTGCCTTTTATAAATACTTTTTTTACGACATTCCGGAGAAGTGAAATCGGGGGATAAATGGAATGTATCTCCGTAGTGCCTTCGAAAATAGTTGTAACACGGCTGTCCCTCAGCCTTTTTTCATAAGGCTGCGTCTTCAAATAACCGGAACCTCCCGCCGTCTGCATAGCTTCGTATAAAGAATTCCAGGCCCTGGTTGTCCCGTAAAGCTTGCAGTGCGCCGTCTCTATCGGGACATATGCCCTGGGATCGGCCTCGAGAAGACCGGCGGTGAGATTCGTCATCGCCCAGACGGCTTCGTTTTCCATGAATGCGACAGCAATCTTTTCCTGTATAAGTTCGTATTCGATGATCGGCCTTTCGAATTGAACGCGCGACATTGCCCTTTTAAGCATGTCCTGATACGAAGCCTCCAGCGCGCCTGAGGATGAAGCTCCTAGCGCCAGCCTGCCGTAATTCAGAACTTCCATTGCAATTTTAAATCCGTCTCCCGGATTTCCTATCAGGTTTTCTGCGGGAACCCGGACGTCCTTAAAAAAGATCGATGCTGTGGAACTTGCATCGAGCCCCATTTTTTCCATATCGGCTCCAATGGACACCCCTTTCCATGACGTTTCAACGATAAAGGCCCCGAGCCGGCCTTTTTTGTTTTTATCCATTTGTGCAAAAACGGTCAGTCCCCCTGAGTAATTAGCGTTAGTAATGAAAGTTTTAGTTCCGTTCAAAATATAATATTTCCCATCCTCAGCGAGTTCGGCCGTCGTATTGATATTCTTCGCATCGGAGCCGATCAGCGGTTCTGTAAGAGCGTAACAGAAAATCATGCCGCCTGAAGCGGCCTGCGGCAGGTATTTATTTTTCTGTTCCTCGCTTCCGTACAGCTGTATCGCCTTCATGCCAATTGAAAGGTGGGCTATCGAGATAAGCGC
This sequence comes from uncultured Spirochaetota bacterium, assembly GCA_963768055.1. Taxonomy (GTDB): domain Bacteria; phylum Spirochaetota; class Brevinematia; order Brevinematales; family JAOACQ01; genus CAVYGN01. The sequence continues at coordinate 1,729,853 of CAVYGN010000001.1, forward strand.
AACGGCCGTATCGAATCTTACAATTTCCCTGATTACCGCCAGGTATTGGCGAAGCGTAAGTCCGACCCCTCCATATTCTCCGGCTATTGTCAGGCCGAAAAAACCTATCTCGCCTAACTTTTTTAACAGCCCGGCGGGGGCCTTGCCCATTTTTTCCAGTTCGCCCGGAGGATAAGCCTTACTGACCTCTTCATATTTCCTGACGATGCTTTTCACTTCAGGATCGTCCATCGATGATTCCGAATATTCCTCTAAATGCATGAATTTACCAAAGTAAAGGTTTTCAAGAAATGAATCGAATTTCATTGATAGAACCTCCCTTTTTTTCCTTGCAATTCAAGAATCAGGGGGGCGCTTTTAAAGCGCTGTCCGAAACTCTCTTCAAGTTCCCGGAGCCTTGCGGAAATCCTGTCGACACCCATTTCATCGGCGGTGCGCAGGAGCCCTCCCCTGAAGGGAGGAAAACCGGTGCCTAAAATCAGGGCCATATCCAGAAACCCAGGGTTTTCAACAATTTTTTCACCGAGGCAGTAAGCGGCCTCGTTAATCATCCTGAGAATGCATCGTTCGGCTATTTCATCCCCGGTTACTTTGTTATTTCTATCTATCCCCATTTCTTTCAGTATTTCATATATTATCGGGTTAGGCTTTTTTCTGCCGTTGTCATAAAGGTAAAAACCGGATTTCCCGGCCCTGCCGATGAGCTCGTTCCTTAAAACAAATTCAGGCATTAATCTACTTTTGACGGCCCGGTCGGGATAAGCGTTCTCGAGTATTATCGCAACCTTGATCGCCGTCCTGATCCCTATCTCATCCATAAGTGTAAAGGGGCCCATCGGCATACCGTAATTATAGACCGACGAATCGATCTTATTGAATTCAATCCCCTCCTCCATCATCATTACCGCTTCCGAAAGGTAAGCCATGAGTATCCTGTTCACAAGGAAACCGCTGGAATCCGATACCAGGACCGGAATCTTTTTCATATATTTCGCCAGGTTTATCATCTTGAACAGGGCAAGGTCGGATGTTTTTTCACCGCGGACAACCTCGATCAGGGGCATCCTGTTTACCGGATTGAATAGATGAAAACCAAGGAATCTGTCGGGGTGTTTCAATGCTGCGGACAAATCCCTGATTGAAAATGACGATGTGTTAGTGGCTATGACCGTATCTTCTCTGACATGGTCTTCGAGTTCCCTCAGCGTCTTTAACTTTTCATCCTTGTCCTCTATTATGGCCTCTATTACAACATCGGTGTTTAAAAACCCCGAGTAATCGACTGTACCTGATACCATCTGCATCTTCAGGCCCGCTTCGCGGTCGTCCAGTTTTCGCCTTTTTTCAAGCTCGTTGTATATATCTCGGACAGCCTTGAAACCGGCCGCTACGTATTGCCAGGAAATATCTTTCATCCTGACATGGATCCCGGAGTTAGAAAAAAGCCATGCGATTGCGCCCCCCATCTTTCCAGCCCCCAGTACGCCAGCTGTTTTTATACGGCTGTTCTCGAGCTTTCCGGCGATTACGGCGGGCGGCTTAAACCCCTTTTTAAGCTCCTCGTTTAAAAAGTAGATATCTATAAGTTTTTTCGCCTGGGGCGAGGCGGCCAGTTTTGAGAAAGCCCTTCTTTCAGACATAAGCGCATAGTTGATTTTTTTATTATAATTTTTAAAGATCGTTTTCAGGGCAAGAAGCGGCGCCTCGTAAAATCCCCTTGTCTTTTTTAAAAGTTCCTTTTTAGCCCTGCCGTAAATAAATGCCCGTCCGAGAAAGTTATCCTCCATGATCTTTTCAGATAAAGACTTTTTTTGTTTTCTCCCTCTCGTTTTAAACTTTTTAAAAGAAAGGATCCTTTTAATGAATTCGTTTGTCTTATCATCGAGGAAGGCCTCCGGATAGAGTGCGTCGGCAAGGCCGTAACGAAGGGCCTCTTTTCCGCTTACGCTCCTTCCGGGAAGTATCATGCCTATTCCCTTCACCAGGCCTATCAGCCTGGGAAGCCTGTAAGAGCCCCCGAAACCGGGCATAATTCCAAGAGTGGTTTCAGGCAGGCCGAGCCGGGTCGATGGATTATCGGAAACGATCCGGTAATCGCAAGCCAGCGCGAGTTCCAGGCCTCCGCCGAGGCATGCACCGTTTATCACGCATACCGTGGCAAAAGGCAGGCCTGCTATTTTATTAAATAATTCCTGGCCGAGCCTGGATTTATCCTCCGCTTCATCCGCTGATTTAATATTTTTTATCTCCCTGATATCTGCTCCGGCTATGAATACGCCCTTAGCGCTTTTAAATACCAATAATTTTATGCCGATTGAGGATGCGGCTTCCGTTATTATCCCGTCAAGCGCTTCCATTACGCCGTTTGTAAGGATGTTGACCTTTTCTACCGGATCATTGAAAACTACCTCGGCGATCCCATCGCTTATGACTTTGTAGCTGACGGCGCTTTCCATTATGAAACCTCCAGCAGAAGGGCCGCACCCTGTCCACCGCCCACGCAGAGGGTGGCAAGCCCGGTATTTTTTCCCCTTCTTTTTAATTCCTTCAGGGTATGTATTACAAGCCTTGTTCCCGTCATTCCGACAGGATGGCCCAGCGCTATCGCGCCTCCGTTGACGTTAAAGATGTCGCGTTTAAGTTCACCGAGTTCATCGGCCCGGCCGAGGAATTTTTTCGCGAATTCTTTTGAAGAAAAAGCTATTTCGTTTGCTATGATCTGTGCGGCGAAGGCTTCGTTTATCTCTATAAGTTCAAAATCCTTCATACTTACATGGGTTTTTTCAACGAGCTTTGAAACAGCGTATGCCGGCCCCAGCCCCATCCTCTCCGGTTCAAGGGACGCATAGGCGTATTCCCTGAGAAACCCCAATGGAGTCAGGCCCCTTTCCTTCGCTTTTTTTTCGCTCATAACTACCACTGCCGCGGCGCCGTCCGTCAGAGGGCAGGAATTTCCTACCGTAACAGTGCCGTTATACCGGTCGAAATATGGTTTGAGCCTGGCGAGAGCTTCCAGAGTCTGGTTTTCCCTTGGGCCGCTGTCTGTCGTTATTACTGTTTTATAGTCCGGAGGCATTGGAATGGGAACGATCTCTTCATTCATTATTCCCTCTTTTATAGCCCTCACCGCCCTTTGATGGCTCAAGAGGGCGAATTCGTCCTGGGCCTTCCGGGTAATGTGAAATTCCCTGGCGAGAACTTCCGCCGTCGAACCCATTATAAGCCCGCTGACAGGGTCCGTAAGGCCCTGGATCACGCCGATATCAGGACGTAAAAAAGAAGGCCGGAAACTCAGGAATACACCGAGTTTTTGATAAATTGTTTTCGACTTTGCAAGCGAATTGAAAAACCCGGCCATTTTTCCGTTAAAAAGATACGGAATATTGCTCATCGATTCCGTCCCGCCGGCCACTATTATAGAGGCCTCTCCTGCCAGTATTTTATTGGCGGCGGTCGTGATGGACTCCATGCCGGAAGCGCAGTTCCTGTGCACCGTGTAAGCAGGAACGCTGACCGGCAGGCCTGCTTTTAAAGCCGCTACGCGCGATATATTAGCCGCTGTAGCCGGCTGGGCGACATTTCCCAGTATCAGCTCATCGATTTCACCGGGCATGATTTCGGACCTGTAAAGCACTTCTTTTATAACCGAAACAGCCAGATCGTCGGCGCTTATGCTCTTAAGCCTTCCTCCGGCTTTATCCATCGGGGTTCTCACCCCGTCTATTATCGCAATCCTCTGGTTCATTGTCATGCTCCCTTATTTTATGAATACATAGCATCGATTTCCTTTTTATATTTCCGTTCGATTATTTCCCGCCTTATCTTAAGCGTAGGGGTTAGTTCTCCTGTCTCTATGGATATCGGCGATTTTATGATCGTGAATTTCTGGACTTCTTCCGTATGGTGAAGATGAGTATTCATTTTTTCAATAAAATCCCGGACTTTTTTACGGATAATCTCGCTATCCAGGAATTCTTCAGTCGAGGATCCGGCAAACCCGTTTTCTTTCTGCAGTTTCTTTACCTTTTCTATATTCGGGAAGATAAGACAGCTTACAAACTTCCTGTTATCGGCAATAACCACGGCTGTATCGACCAGGTCGAGCTTCAGAAGGGCCGATTCGATCGGGATAGGGGGCACGTATTCTCCCGTCGATTTTTTAAAAAGCTCCTTCTTTCTTCCTACAATTTTAAGATAACCCTTCTCGTCGAAAGCCCCCAGATCTCCGGTATGCAGAAAACCATCTTTATCGAGGGACTTTTCAGTTTCTTCCCTGTTATTAAGATATCCCATCATCACGTTCGGGCCCCTGGCGAGGATTTCCCCGTCCCCGGCAATTTTAACCGTCACAGATGGGAAAGGCATGCCGACCGTTCCGAGTTTATGGTTTTCGACACTGTTTGCCGCTATAACGGGTGAGGCCTCTGTCAAGCCGTAGCCTTCATAAATAGTAAGCCCGATATTTATAAAAAAACGCCCGATATCGTAAGGCATCGGCGCGGCTCCCGAGATGACGAAACGGAAATTCCCTCCCAGTGCCTCGTATAACCTTGAATAAACAAGCTTTTTATATATAAAATCAAGGACATTTCTTGAAGAGGATTCCGCGTCCCTGGTTTCCGCCCTTGCGAATGCGGCCATTGCTATGGCCTTTTTAAGACCGCGGCTTTCAAGGGCGGTACTTTTCATCTTTTCATATATTTTTTCGAGGAGCCTTGGAACGACCGTCATCAGAGTCGGCTTAACGTCTCTTACTAAATCCCCGATCTTGTTGAGATCGTCCACGAAATATACGGGCAGGCCTCTCGAGAAGTAAAAATAAATGACCATTCTCTCGAAAATATGGGCAAGAGGCAGCGACGTTAGCGCCCTGTCTTCGCCGGCTTCCATGCTGAAAACCTGCGCCGCGGCTTTAACCTGGGAAATGATATTGCGGTGCGTCAGCATTACGCCCTTCGGGATTCCCATACTGCCGCTGGTATAGATAATCGTAAAAAGATCGTCCTCTCCGGGGTTTGCAAATCCTTCCTTTTGCCGGCTTGCTTTAGAACCGGAATTGACGACGTCATCAAATGTGACGGCTATACTGTCTTTTTTATTGAAACCGATGGTCACTATCTTTTTTAATTTTTTCCCGGCCGATCTGACCGGTTCATATTCCTTTTCATCCCCTATAACGATTGTTTTTATTGCGGAATCCCTGAGTTCGAATTCAAGGTTTTCAGGCGAGATCCTGTTGAAAATGGGAACCGTTACTCCTCCCGCCAGAGTTATCGCCAGGTCCGACATAACCCAGAAAGGCGATGAGGGCGCTATAAGCCCGATATGATCTCCCTTGTGGACGCCGAGCTCCTTGAGCCCAAGAGCAAGATTCTCTGTTTTTTTCACGAACTCTTCCGTCGAAATATTTATCCAGGAGTCATCTTTTCGGTAATTCAGAAGATCGGGCCTTACATGAGTTTCTTTGATAAAATAAAACAATTCAGGAAGGGTGTTATAAGTTTTCGATTCCATATATCCTCCCGCAGACATCGGCCTCTATTTACAATATTAAAATAGTAAAAGAGGGATTCATAGTCAAATCATGAAGCGGGAGTAATCCGGGATAAGTCGATTAATTTTCAGGGTCGAATGAACTCTGACCCGTCAATATCTGCAGATATTTTTCAGTCAAACGCTTGCATAAGATCATACCTCCTTTTTTTAATTCCAAAATTATTTTCCGGATTTGACCGAAAATTTTCTTCCCTCTTTCCAGCAATTCCCGATCGGATTTCCAAGCGACCAGTATTTAACGCCGTTCATATCGAAAAGCAGCGGTTTGACCTTAGACAGGTCTATTTTGCCTGCAGTAAGAATATAAAATTAGACGAAAAACTATTCCTCTTCCGGTTTTCCTGTATTTCCTTCCAGCATTGTTGAAGCCCTGTCGATTCTTGAAATTAATTCACCGGCTTCGGTTTCTCCCAGAACGGCTATATACCGGTTGTGGAGATTTTCCCGGCACCGGAGGATTTCGCTGTCCAGAGACCGCCCTTTTTCCGTCGGAAAAACATTTTTAACTTTACCGTCTGTTTTCCGCCGGGCTAATCCCATATTTTCCAGCTTGTCGACAAACCTTGTTATAGTCGACGGTGTGAGCCTTGGCTGCTTCCCCAGTTCGATTTGTTTAATACCTTCCCGCCCGTTGATAATCATCAGCGCAAAAACGTATGATGGGGAAAGCCCGGTCTTCAGGAATTCCTCTTCGGCGATCCGGTTAGCTATATGCCCCAGCCTGTTTGCCGTAAAGTACATGCAATTGCAAAAATACTGTTCAACCATTTTACCCCTTTGTTTGTACATACAATTATATGTTATTTTCAAGCGTTAAATCAATACAAAATTACAACTTTAAAAATATTTATAAAATTATTGACATTTATAAAAGTACTTTGTATAATAAAGTGCTGATTACGAGGAGAAATTAAAAACCGATAGCACCGATAGGCATGGATTTGTTGCAAGGGACACATCCGAATCAAATTTTTTTAAAACTTAATGAGGTCAATGAAGCTGTAAATTTGTCAGGTGGAAAATATTACGAGTGGAGAATCCGATTCCTGCGGGGAGCTTTCTATATGAATCTTCCCGATTTATTTAAAAAAAGGGATACGGCAATCGACGATTTCAAATTTGTTAAAGCGGAATTTAATAAAAATACTAACAACCAGGATATTGAGAGGGTCATGGGAAAGGTTTATTCATATCTTAAATAATAACAAGGGCGGGGTATACCCGCCCTGAAAGGCGGATGCTTCTGCAGGATAATAAATTTAAAGGAGAGTTTAGCATGATATTCTTACTATTTTGGATCATCGGGTTGATTACCGGAATAACAACTACAATTTTAAATCCGTCATTGAGAGACATGACTTCGATATCGATAAATTTATTGTTTTATCAATTGACCTTGACAGTAACCATGTCCGGAATTTCAGGATTTTTCGGTCATGTATTCTTTTCAGACAAAATTGCAGAATCCATAGGCTGGCCCAAAGGCAATCTTTTCCAAAAAGAGCTGGGTTTTGCAGAATTAGGTTATATTATTTTAGGAATTCTATGCAATTATTTCAGGGGAAACTTCTGGCTTGCGTCAATTATCGCCTTTTCTTCACTGTTTTTAGGAGCAGCTATCATTCATATTATTGAAATGATCCTGAAAAAGAATTTTAAGCCCAATAATGCGATTGTTGTTATTCCGGATTTATTAATACCGGCCACCCTGATAATTCTATCGATAACAGCTAATTTATGGAAATAATATCCATATAGGCCGGCCTCAATCTCCTCCCTGGGACTCGGTCAGGCTGACATTCCGTATATAAATCGTGGGCTTCTCTGTAGCGCAGTCAAACTCGATCTTCGCATTATCGTCGGTTCCCAGGGATTTGAATTCAAAGTTAATAGTCTGCCATTCGGTAGTGGAATCGCAACGCTTGGAGTTAAAATATGGTTTCCAGTCGGGTTTGCTTCTCCCGATCTTGATAAAAAATTTGCGGTCTTCGTCGGACCTGACGTCGAAGGACAGGGTATAAATCCTGCCGTATTTCACCGGAACAGGGTTATAATTTACCTGTACTCCCCAGGAATTCAAATCCCTGTTATCAACCATAATAGTTAATGTATTGGAAGAAATATTAATACTGCCTTTTCCAGGTGCATCTTGAAATAACCACCATTTTCCCGGAGTCTCGGCGGCCGCATAGCTGCCGTCGGGAAAGTATCCTGCAGGTATAAGGTTGTTTGAAACGATTCTGAGCGTTTCCGGCTTCGGCGGCTTATTATTTTCAGCCGACCTCGTATTTGAAAATTTATCCTCAATATCCAGGGCTATCTCATGGATTTCCTTGAAAACCCCGTCTTCTTTGCAGGAAGGCGTTTCCGCCAACAGGATTTCACCGGTTTCCAGGTCCAGGAGGCGGATGTCCATTGAAATATACTTGAAAGCGCTGTTGATGACTCCTATGACGGCCAGTTTCGCGTTCAGTTGTTTCCCGAGTTTTTTCCTCGCCTCGTTACCGGCTTCGGATGTTAAATCCGCCCTATCGATCCGGGCCTCTTGCAGTATGTTGCTTAACTGTGTGCCGGGTATTACCTCGAAAAGGCCGGCCTTCGATATTTCAGTCCTCAGGGCTTTCGTCAATGCTATAAGGTCCTTTTCATCGGCCCCTGATTGAGATTTGAATTTCAGGATAGCTATCTTCATTTTGCCTGTTTGTTTCGGACCTGTTTCTGGCGAGGGATTCGGGTTATAGGTGATATTGACTGTCAGGCCGTCGCCTATCGATACATTCGTCCTGTATATCACTTTTTCAGTAGCCGGCACGGAAAGGGTTATATCGAGGGGCTCTTCGGCGATCTCGATGTCGCTGTAGCTGTCGGACTTAGAGATCTTTTTCATAAATTTCCCGTTTATTCCGAGTTTGTAGGCGTTGGTATCCTCGATCTCAACCTCCAGCCTGCCCATCTTTATGGTCCTTCCCGTAATAAGGGTCGAAACGTTGCGGATCATCCTGTCGACGGTGTCGAATAGTTCTGGGCCCGCCTCTCCGGTGTACTTCCTCTGCAGTTTCATCGCGGCTGATACGGTGTCGTAGACATAGACGTTTATAATCACAGTCCCCTTTTTATGGTCCACGGCATAGTCGCCGGAAACGACCTGGCTCACAGCGAGGGAAAGGCCCATGTCGACGGCGGCGTCCGGGCTGAAACTTTTGGATTCCCAGTATTTATTGTCCGCGGCAGCCTTTCCCACGGCTTCGTAGGAAGTGATGTTTATTTCAGGGATTTTGGAAAGGAAGGTAATAAGAGACCTCGTGATCGTTTTATTGACGCTTGCATCGAATTTGCCGCCCAGGTTTATGAAGCCCAGGACCGCTATCGATCTGGATTCCTGTGCAAAGACGGCTGAGGAAAAGCAGGTTTTAAGTAAAAAGGCGGCAGCAATAAATAGGTACTTCAACGATGCTTTTTGTAGTATAGACATATATCATGCCTCCTTTCATTACTGTAGTATTATATTGCAGTAGCGATATTTTGACAATAGGGCTGCCGGCGTTTTTTAACACAAATAAAACACGGTATCATGTAACTTTTATTTCCCTCCTGCGATATATTTTATGGAACAAATTTATTCGGAGGTATGAAATGTCAAAATTCAGGCAATTGGCTTTATCCTCTCTCGTGGCGCTTTTCTGTGTAAGCTACGTATTTGCTGCCAGTGATAAGATGATTTCCAGGCGGGAGATTAAAACCACCGCGGTTGTGATCGCGCGATAATACTTTTCAGATCCGGCGAATTCGTGCGCTCTTTGAACCAGACTATACGCGCAAGGCGGCTTGCTTTTATGGCCATACAGGCCAACAAGGGAAGAGTTTCCAAGCAGGAGATTAGCGAAGTAAATAAGTCCAAGGTTCCTTCCGACGACGAGATTGACTCCGATTTCCAGAAAAACGCTCCGCAGGAAGATGTTAAGGACGAAGAGGTCGCAAAAAAGGAACCCGCTAAGGTACAGGCCGATATCGATGTCCAGATTAAATAATTTAAATAAACGAAATTAGAAAATGCAGCCCCGCTCCATTGAGCGGGGCTTTTTTTATTGAAAAGGATTTCCGGCAACCTGGCGAAATTTCCCTGAGCTTCAAGCCGGTTTCCCGTAAATCCATGATACATAATAATGAAAGGATAATTTTTGTCTTCCGGACCAGGGATATGGACCATACCTCTTAATATCCGGGCCATCACTTATAATCTCAGTATACTTCCGCATAATTTTCCTTAAAAAATTTTTATTATAAAATAAATTTTACTGGAATTACAAGTTAACAACCTGTAACCACAGATTATTGTCTGACTCCGTACCGTTTTTCAAGATTTTTTTACTATACGCTTCTTTTTGAATTCTTCCCAGAGGGCATGGAATGCGGCCGATCCCCTCGATTTGAGGGAGCGGACGGCAACCGGTTTCCTGATTATACCCATTTTTTCTATTTCGGAAAGATACGGTATGTAATTTTCACAGATCCCCGGTAAGGTTTTTGATAATTCTTCCATACTTTCATGGTGTATTTTCTTACGTTTTTCCACCATTGAAAAGAACGGTACGATGACAGATTCGTTAAGTCCGTTTTCCCTGTAAAATTCAACGATCTGGAGATAAGTACGCTTTGAAAGAGGTGTAGGGATTATTGGCACAAGCAGTATGTCGGCTGCATAGAAAACATTCTCCGAAAGCAGGGAAATACTTGGAGGGCAGTCCAAAAAGACAATATCAAAGCCCTTCAGAGTTTTCATTATTTCGGCCAGTTTTCTCCTGGATTTTTTTACATCGTCGAGAAGAATATCCAGATTCCTCAGGGAAAAATCCGAAGGCAGTATGCATAGGTTTTCATAGTCGGTCTTTTTGACATAATCGGATATTTCCTCTTTCCCGGATATGACCTTCTTGAGGCTTACCTCCATCCCCTGTTTTTTATGCAGGTAAAAAGTGGAGGATCCCTGAGGGTCTATATCCCATAACAGGGTTTTATATCCGTCTTTAGCCGACAGGTATGCCAGATTAACTGTCGAAGAGGTTTTCCCGACCCCGCCCTTGATATTGTAAACCCCAACCGATATCATAAGCTCTCCCTGGTTTTTATTTGGAAACGATGCCGAAATTTTTCCAGGATTTCCTGGGAAAATTCTTCTGCACGAATTTTTTAGCCTCTTTTAATAATTTTCCTATATTTTCAAGATGACCGCTTAACTCGTTCTTTTTTTTATCTATTTTAACTTTAAGGGCTTCAATATCGGAATTAATGCCGTTCGATAAATTAAGCGCTGTTTCCACTTCTGTAATGAGTTTTTTATTGAACGCCTGATTGCCGGGATTTTCATTATATGATTTTACTCCCTCCAGGAAAATCCTGGCCGATTCCATTTTTCCAGCTGATTTTTTCTGCATGAGAGATCCTCCGCAATTTAATATATTATGACTCATTTTATAATTATGGCAATCCATTTGTGAAGATTTAATGAATTAATAATTAATTTTATATTAATTTAATAATGTCAGGAACTGGCCGGCAAGTTAATTAAAGACAATATGCAATTATAAATGAAGTTAATTTTTTTACGCGCATTATGATGTGCCGTTTTGAACTGATACGGCTCATACCCTTCGGGCACAAGCGCTCTCGAGCCCTGCTCGATAAAAATTGATTTCATCCAGAAGAATGTTGTTTGATCGCCCCCCTTGACTTTAGTCCATAAACATACATATATTCTATTGTAAAATGACATTTTGGGGAGGATATCATATGAAAACTCAAAAGCTGATTTTACGATTGTTTATAATAGGGGCGCTGTTTTCTCTTTTACCGGTCACAACTGTAGCATCCGGAGGAGGTGCAAACCAGGGTATTACATTTGCCGAAACTTCCAAATCGCTCTACGATAAAGGTGTCAAAGCCGACAAGGCCGGCGATGAAAAAAGCGCATTACAATATTTTCAAAAGGCATTGGAGCTGGATAAAAACAACCCTGAAATACTCAATATGCTTGCACACAGCCAGCGGAAACTTGGATTGATAGATGAAGCTCTTGAAAATTACTGGAAAGCGCTGAAAATCAAGCCGGATTTTCCCGAGGCAAGGGAGTATTTAGGCGAGGCTTATATACAGGCAGCTCTCAAGGAAATAGAAATATTAAAGGGTTATGGAAAATCCGGAGATGAACAGAGGGACGACCTTATAAAAGCCCTGCAGGATGCGGCGGCAAACGTTAAATAAGGGAATTGAAAAGGAGGGTTTATATGGACCGGCTTAAACCAAAGAGCCCGGCTGAAAGCGCCGTGGAGTCGAGATATGTCCTTATGCCGCAAAACGCAAATCATCTGGGAACGGCTTTCGGGGGGACTATTATGTCATGGATAGATATGATCGCAGGAATGGCGGCAACGCGGCACTCGGGAACCCTGACCGTTACTGCCGGGATCGATTCCATAACCTTCCTCACCCCGATTTATATAGGCGAACAGGTGGTAATAAAATCCAGGGTTAATTATGTCGGTAACACTTCTCTCGAGGTCGGGGTGCAGGTTACCAAGGAAAACCCGGGGACCGGAGAGGTTTCCAAAACGACAAGCGCCTATCTGACCTTTGTCGCACTTGATGACAATAAAAAACCGGTAAAAGTACCTGAATTGGTCCTTCTGACCGATGAGGACAGGCGACGATATGAAAATGCGAAATTAAGGGTGCAGGCCCGCAAGGAACTGCTCATGAAAATGGAAAAAAGATAAGATTTTAGAGGAATTTATGATCAATGACAAATATACTATTGTCAATGGAATAAAAACATTTTATATTGAAGAAGAGTCCCGGGTCAACGGTGTATTGCCGGATATCCTGTTTATTCATGGATTTTTATCTCGAGGGCAGAGTTTCGATAAACTCATGAACGGCCTTTCCGGAAAATACCATAGCTATGCGCCCGATCTCCCCGGATGCGGGGCTTCGGAGGACCCTAAAAAATTCAAGCCCGGTTTTGAGAGTTACGGCTCTTTCCTCAATGATTTTTGCAGGGAACTCGGAATTAAACGTACCGTCCTGGCCGGAGATTCTATGGGCGGTGCCATTTCAATCATGATGGCGGTAATGTACCCGGAACTTGTCGAGAAAGTGATTCTTATAGATTCGGTTTCTTATAATATGAAACCGAATGTTTCGACGAAGATCGCGTTAATTCCTCTCCTGGGATCATTCATTTTTAGAAAACTCTTTAACTGGAATATGTTTAAATCTTTATTCATGAAGGACATTTATGTTGAAAATTCGAAGATCGATCAGGCCGAACTGTATGAAAATTATAAACTCTTCGACAATCCTTCAAGAAGGGAATTTACTTATCGCATTATGAGATCGGTAACCTATTCCGCTGAAGTCGAAGCGGTCATTACTAAGGTAAAACAACCGGTACTTGTCATCTGGGGGGAATCGGATAGAATGCTCCCGCTCGATAATGCAAAAAGACTTTCAAAGGACATCAAAAACGCAAAGCTGGTTATCATCCCGGGAGCCGGCCATGCCTCTTTTGACGAGAACCCTGAAATGGCTATAGAAGCCATCCTGGAATTTTTACAGAAATGAAAATTTAATAAAGGAACATCATCGCAAAGACGCCGGGAGCTTGTCCCTGAACCCTGTGAAGGGGCGCAAAGAATGGAAAAGCTTTGCGCCCTTCGTTCCCCTTTGCGGCCTTTGCGGTAAAACCCCTATGAAGAAACTATAAGAACACAAAGACAGAGGAAAACACTTTATTTTAATTAAAAACTATTGCTTATTATAAAACTTTGGGTAAAATTATATGAGGAGGCCTGCCATGGAAATTCTCAAGGGTTGGGAGCCGTTTTCATACGATAACGGCTCGAATATCGGAATTCTTCTTTCCCAGGGTTTTACAGGCAGTACTTCGAGCGTTATTTACCTCGGCCGCAAGTTGTCGGATGAGGGTTTTAATGTAGAGGGCCCGAGGCTTTCAGGTCATGGCACAAGATGGGAGGACATCATAGGGGTGAGCTATAAGGACTGGTTATCCGACGTTGAAAATTCGTACGGAAAATTGAAGAAAAATTCTAAAATAATTTTCACAGCCGGCCTTTCCATGGGCGGAACGCTGGCTCTCAGGCTCGCCGAACTTCATCCTGAGATCAGGGGCGTTATAACGATCAATCACGCCCTTTTAGCAGCTGCTAACCTCGAGCCGATTGTCCCTGTCCTGAAATTATTCATAAAATCGACAAAATCAATTGTAAGCGATATCAAGGATAAATCCATAACCGAGACCGGTTATGACCGGACGCCCGTAGCCGGCGTTCATGAACTGATCAAGCTGCAGAAAATTACAAGGGCCGGCATCGGAAAGATAAAAGCGCCGGTACTAATGTTCAAATCAAGGATTGATCATGTGCTCGATGTCAGGAACACTGTTTGGGCCTACGCGAAAATCACTTCACCTGAAAAGGAACTGATCTGGCTGGAAAATTCTTACCATGTCGCCACAATGGACTTAGACAAGGATATCATAGCTGAAAAAACAATTAAATTCATAAAAAGCCATAGTTCATAGAGGGGCTTCAATGGATAAAAGATATGTCGGGGCCATCGATCAGGGTACTACCAGCACCCGCTTCATCCTTTACGACAGGGACGGGCTTGAAAAAGCCTCCTCACGCAGGGAGCACTCCCAGATCTATCCGAAGCCCGGATGGGTCGAACATGACGCGCTTGAAATATGGGACAGGACCTGCGGCGTAATCCGCGATACACTTGATAAAAGCGGCATAAGCCCGGGTGAAATAGCGGCAATTGGAATTACCAATCAGAGGGAAACAACCGTTGTTTGGAACAAAGAAACCGGAAGACCATATTATAACGCGATAGTCTGGCAGGACACCAGGACCTCCGGCCTCCTCGCCGAGCTTGGCGGCAGCGTTGGCATCGACCGCTTCCGCGATATAACAGGACTGCCGCTCGCAACATATTTTTCAGGGCCGAAAATCAAGTGGCTTCTTGATAATATTTCAGGGTTAAAAGAAGCCTCGGAAAAGGGTTTGGCCCTGTTCGGCAACATAGACGCATGGTTATGCTGGAACCTTACCGGGCGGCATTTTACCGACTTTACTAACGCCAGCAGAACGCTTCTGTTTAATATTCATAAATTATCCTGGGATGACCGAATGCTGGATATTATGGGTATAGATAAATCCATGCTCCCGATGGTCAGGCCTTCGAGTTCTTCGGACGATTGCCCAATGACTAAACGGGACGGACCCTTCGGAGAAGAAATACCCCTGTCCGGCAATTTAGGGGATCAGCAGGCAGCTCTTTTCGGCCAGGCATGTTTTGACGCCGGTGATGCGAAAAATACATATGGAACGGGGTGCTTTCTCCTTATGAACACCGGTGATAAGCCCGTGATCTCAAAAAACGGCCTGCTAACTACCGTCGGCTACTCGCTGGGTAATGGAAATACGGCTTACGCCCTTGAAGGTTCGATAGCTGTTGCGGGTTCACTGGTGCAGTGGGCCAGGGATAAGCTTTGCATAATAAAATCCGCGCCTGAGATCGACGAACTGGCTTCAAGCGTGCCTGACAACGGCGGTGTTTATTATGTCCCCGCTTTTTCCGGACTTTTCGCTCCCCACTGGAGAAGCGATGCCAGGGGTGTTATAGCAGGATTGACGCATTATGCGGGAAAAGCTCAGATTGCAAGGGCTATATTGGAGGCGACGGCATATCAGACCAGGGATGTGTTCGATGCTATGATGTCGGATTCGGGCTTGACCCTGAAAGAGCTTAAGGTTGACGGAGGGATGACGGTAAGCGATATTCTTATGCAGTTCCAGGCCGATATTTTAAACGTTAAAGTATTGAGGCCTACGGTCACAGAATCGACGGCGCGGGGAGCCGCTTATGCCGCCGGCCTGGCTGTTGGTTTCTGGGACGGATTGGACGACCTGAGGAAAAACTGGAAATTAGACAGGGAATGGAAATCTGAAATGGATGAAGATACCCGCCAGAGGCTTTACAGGTTCTGGAAGAAGGCCCTTGAAAAATCTTTCGGATGGACGGAACAGCAATGAAGAAACCGGAGCAAAATACATTTGATTTTATCATAGCAGGAGCTGGAATTATCGGGACCCTTATCGCTCGGGAACTGTCCAGGACAAAAAACAGGGTCCTGTTGATCGATAGGGAATCCGATATAGGCATGGGGGCCAGTTCGGCTAACAGCGCTATTATCCATGCCGGTTACGACCCGAGGCCAGGCACCCTTAAAGCCGATATGAATGTCAAAGGGAACAGGCTCTGGGAGGAAACGGCTTCTTTACTCGATATACCCTTTAAAAGAACGGGAAGTTATGTTGTGGCTATCGGCGGCGTGGAATTCCAGAATCTTGAGACTCTGTACCGGAGGGGGATTGCAAACAGCGTACCAGGGCTCCGGGTTCTTTCCCGGGATGAGTTTTTGACAAGAGAGCCTCTGATAAACCCCTTAGCGAGCGGAGCGCTTTATGCCCCAACCGCCAGTGTGATCGATCCGTTTATGTCGGTTATAGCCGCGGCAGAAAACGCCGCGATGAATTCCGTTACGGTTCTTACCTGCACCGAATTGAAAGGCCTGATAATCCAGAAAAAAAGTATAATAGGGATAATCACAAACAGGGGCGATTTTTTTACAAGGTGGCTGATAAATGCGTCCGGAATAAATTCCGATATCATAATGCACATGGCCGGCATCAGGCCTGAGTTCAATATCAGGCCCCGGCGGGGGGAATACCTGATATTCGATTCGGCAAGGATAAGCCTTAACAATGTTTTATTCCCCATCCCATCGGATAAAGGAAAGGGAACCCTGGTTTCAACCACTGTGCATGGGAATGTCATGATAGGCCCGAACTCAAAGGAAGTGGAAGGCGCTCATGAAACTGAAACTACCGGAGAGGGTTTGAGCGATGTTCTGAAGAGCGCGGCTAAACTTGTGCCCTCGCTCTCAGCCTCAGATGTTATCGCAGAGTTCGCCGGCCTCAGGGCTTCGGGGAAGAACTATAATGATTTCATCATCGAGGTCCCTGAAGGGATCGATGGAATGCTGAACCTGGCGGGGATCGATTCGCCGGGGTTCGCGAGCGCTCCCGCTATAGCGGCCAGGGTAATGGATCTTTTGCGCGATTCAGGGGAGAAGTTCGAATTCAAGAAAAATTTTAACCCGAAAAGAACTGCCCCTCCATGTTTTCACAGACTGTCACACAAGGAAAAAGCGGAACTAGTCAGGAAAAATCCCGCCTACGGCAGGATCGTTTGCCGCTGTGAGGAAGTAACCGAAGGCGAAGTGATAGATGCAATCAGGTCTCCTGTCGGCGCGAGGACTTATGACGGTATCAAGAGAAGGACATGGCTTGGAACAGGACGGTGCCAGGGAAGCTTCGATTATCCGAGGGTTATCGGCATTATGAGCCGTGAACTTGGAATATCAGTTTCTAAAATAACAAAAAAAGGCGACGGTTCTGAATTTGTTTTCAGGCATACAAAAGATAAAGAGGCCGGATGAAAGATATTTACGATGTTTTAGTCATAGGAGGAGGCCCGGCGGGCCTGGCCGCCGCGATAGAGGCAAAAAAATACGGGGCCCTTGACGTTCTTGTTCTTGAAAGGAACAGCGAAGCGGGAGGAATCCTCCACCAGTGCATACATAACGGTTTTGGGGCCGTTTACTTCAATAAAGATATGCCCGGGCCGTCCTACGCCGAGCATTTTATCAGGGAAGCTGAAAAATACGGGATCAATATCCTTACGGATACCGCGGTTATCGATATGACCCCTTCAAGGCATATATACGCGAATAATACCATAAGCGGATTTATCGAATTGCAGGGAAGGTCCATAGTACTTGCCATGGGATGCCGTGAAAGGACCAGGGCCCAAATAAGGATCCCGGGCAAGCGCCCGGCCGGCGTCTTTACGGCAGGAACGGTGCAGAGGATGGTTAATATTGAAGGATATATGCCCGGTAAACGCTTTGTTATCCTTGGAAGCGGAGATATAGGCATGATCATGGCAAGGCGTCTTACCCTGGAAGGGGCTAGGGTAGAAACTATTCTGGAAGCCATGCCGTATATTACAGGCCTGAGGAGAAACTTCGTTCAATGCCTGCAGGATTTCGGCATTCGCCTGGAACTTGGTTCTTCTATAAGCGGGATAATAGGTGAAAAAAGAGTGGAGGCCGTCAAAACCGTTAAAGTCGATGAGTCATTCTTTCCCGTACCCGGAACTGAAAAGATTATAGAATGCGACACTCTGCTGATATCCGTGGGGCTGATCCCCGAAAATGAGCTTTCCCGCAAGGCTGGTATCGAACTGGATCCTCTTACAGGCGGCCCCGTTGTAGACGATAAAATGGAAACGAGCATAGACGGGATTTTCGCCGCGGGAAACGCCGTCACCATCTACGATATAGCAGACTACGTAAGTCTTGCCGGTTTTACGGCAGGGAAAAACGCAGCCCTTTTCGCGGAAAGGTTTAAAAATAACATAATTGCATCGAGACATCCCGACAGAATTAAAATAATCTGCGGTAATAATGTCAGGAGCGTTGTGCCCCAATTTATCTCCCCTGAAACTCTCGCAGGCGAGGTTTTCACTCTGGGACTCAGGCCGTCAAAGCCGATGGAGAAAAAGGTCCTTCTTGAAATCCTGTCCGGCCGCAGCATTATTAAATCCTATAAAGAAAATTACGCGAGGCCGTCGGAAATGATCATAAAAAAGATAAAACCTAATGAATGGTTCTCTCCCGGTATTTATGAGTCGGGCGAGTTAGAGGTCCGTCTTATTAAAATGGTTTAGGGGGGGCCATGGAAAACGATCTGAATAAAAAGCTTATATGCATAAGGTGCCCCAGGGGCTGTGAAATTCAGACCTCCCTGGACGGATATGGGATAATCACCTCCATAAGCGGTAATTTCTGCAAACTCGGGGATGATTACGCAAAGACCGAGCAGAGAGACCCCAGAAGGACCGTCACTACTACAATAAGGGTTAAAAACGGGAACTACCCGCTTTTACCGGTCTGGACTACGAAACCGATCCCAAAAGAAAAGATCTTCGAGCTTATCGATATGCTAAGAAATATGGAATTGGATGCCCCTGTAGCCATCGGCCAGGTTGTCCTTGAAAATATTTTCAACCTGGGAATAGATGTAACGGCAAGTAAAAGCATTGCTAAGGCTTAAGTATAATTTGGTGCGAAATGACAGCTTGTTCCTGCACGGTTTCCATAGCTCCGTTTTCAATCTCTTCGAACCCTGCACTTACAAAAAGCCTTCCCCTCAAAATGGAAACGCAAAGAGTTTTTTCATTGTCCCTTTTAATCGTTTTTTTTAAATCGCCGATAAGCCCGCTTATCTCGTCAATGGAGAAAGGCATGGGTTCGGCCGGGATTACAAGCATCACCGCACAGGCTGAAAGAAGTGGAAAGTGCCTCCTTTTTCCCTCCCGGTTCAGCGAGGTTATATAACCTTTTTGCCTGTCCTCTTCAGAATAGAGAGAGAGAATTTCCAGGGCGTATTCATCGAGGATCTTATTCATGTTTTTAAAAACCGTCTCGAACCTGTCATCTTTTGACTTAAAGCCCGCGAAAAAATCATCCCCTCCAATATGAGCTATAAAAAATTCTCCGGAGTACCGGCCAAGGATATCCGAGAATTTCAGCAAGGCCCTGTCTCCCTGCCTGAAGCCGTATTTATCGTTAAAGGCTTTGAAATGATTAATATCAAAGTAAATCAGGAAATGTTCCATATCCGTTTCTTCCAGGATGCCGGATAAATATTGATATATGGAATTGTTGCCCGGAAGTTTGGTAAGGGGGTTCTGGTTCATGGCTGTTTCAAGGTTTTTTTCATGGATCGCTTTCAGCAATTCCTTGGCCCCTAGAAAACCGATATACTTCCCGTTCTCTGTTATTATTATACCGCCTGAGTCCTCGTCGATCGCGAAAAGTTCGAGGATTTTTTCAATCCTGGTGTTGACCTCCGAAACTGGATTTTTCATGACAAAATGCTCCGAATTTTCGGACAGGGTCTTGTTTTTCAGGACCTCTTTACCATACGGGGAATAGATATAATCCTTCAAGCATTCCTCGCTGATTATCCCCAGGGGCTCGTATTCTTTATTTATAACAGGGAAAAAAGTATTCTTTTTATTTTTTTTGAATATCTCGAAAATTTCAAAAAGCTCCTTATCGATTAGCACAGGCTCTATGAATTCCATCTGTTTGAAAATGAGGTTTTCATCGATGGTTTTTTTCCTCTTATCGATATTATTCAGGAATTCAATATATTCTATCTTATTTTTGAATTGCGCTGTTGCAGAGTCGGGTTGTCCGAGCAGGAAGCCCTGGATCAGGTCGCAGCCTATGCTTTTGCAGAAATAATATTCGTTCTCTGTCTCGATCCCCTCCGCTATGACCAGAATTCCCAGCATATGCGAGATGTTTACCAGATAGGAAAGCAGCAGCCTTTTTTTTGAATCTGCATGGATATTGGAAATAAAAAAACGGTCGATTTTAATATAATCGGGCTCGAAGTGGTATAAAAACTCGAAACCGGAAAATCCCGTTCCGAAATCGTCGATTGCTATTTTAAAAAAATGGTCTCTGAGGCCGCCGAGCAGATTCTTTGTCTTTTCGAAAGAATCGAAAGTATGTCTCTCTGAAATCTCGAAACAAAGCTGGTTGGGATCGAGTGAAAATTTTTTCATGATCGATCTGGCGTATTCTTTTTCGAAGCCATCCAGTTGAACGACCCTGTTATCGATATTGTAAAATAGCTTGATGTGATCCTGCGTGTTTATTTCCTTAAATTTAGCCGCGGCCTTTTCAAGAAGAATTCTATCCAGTTCAACAAGAAAATTTTCAGATAAAGCCTGGTCGAACACGGATGAAATCTTGCCAAAGCCGCTCTTTTGATAATCCCTTAAAAGGGCTTCGACCCCGAATACTTTACCGGTGTATGTATTGACAATAGGCTGGAAGGCGTAATCGAAGCCGGATGAAATATTTTCCCATTTTTTACTTTTTTCGTTCATAATCCTTCCCGTATGGAGAAAACATGCATAGTTATAAGATTTTAATAAGCGATTGTTTTTAAAATGTTAATTGAAAATTAATTTTGCGTGAAAAAGATCCCGATCAAGGGCGCTTCTAATAACCTTCGTAATTCGACAGCATTTCCATTGCATGGGCGCGGCTTTTATCGGTCTCTCCGCCCAGCATCCTGGTGATCTCATCCACCCTTTTTTCGCCTGTTATCTTTTCGATCGTTGTAAATGTTTTATCGTCTTTGACATATTTTGAAATCTGATAATGGTTTTTTGCCTTTGATGCGATCTGGGGCAGGTGGGTTATAACGATCACCTGTTTGTCCTCGGCTATTTTCCGCATTTTTTCAGCGACATTGTTAGCGGTGACTCCCCCTATTCCGGAGTCTATTTCATCGAAAACAAGGGTTTCGATCATATCGCTCTGAGCAAATACCGATTTAAGGGAAAGCATTATCCTTGAGATCTCCCCTCCGGAGGCTACTTTTTTCAAGGGCTTTGGATCTTCTCCCGGGTTTGAGCTTATGAAAAACTCGACCCTATCCATTCCCGTTTCCTGGATTTTTATAGGGATGCCGTTAATAATAAATGGACTTGATTCCTCTTTTACATATTTTATATCCACCAGGAATTCGGCCTTTTCCATTCCGAGAAAAGAGAGCTCTGTTTTAACCTTGCCCGCCAGTTCTTTAGCCACATCCTGCCTTTTTCTGGATAAATTCACAGACATTTCAATCAATTCATTTTTAATTTTCTCAATTTCTTTATTCAATGTAAGAAGCTCAGCCGCCCTGTTTTCAAACTTTACAAGTTTCTCCGAACATTCATTCATATACTGAAGAAGTTCTGCAATTGAGTTTTTCCTGTATTTTCTTTTAAAGTCTTTTATCAATTCAAGCCTGTCGATAGTGTTTTCCATGACTTTCTGGTCAAAGTCAAGTTCCCCCCTGAATTCGGAAATAAGTTTGACGCTTTCATTCAGCTTGGTCTGCGAATCCTCCAGTATTTCCAAAAGTTCGCCGTAACGTTTATCGAGGCCGGTTATGTCCCGCAGCGATGATATGGCCCTTGCCAGCCTGCCCGATACGGATAACTCCTCGTCGTACAAAATGCCGCGTGCGGTTGAAAAGGCAAGTTCGAGATTTTCAGAATTTTCCATTTTCTTCAGGGCTTCCTTGAGCTCCTCTTCCTCATCGTTGTGAAGTCCGGCACCTCCGATATCCTTAACGGCCTGTTCCCAGAAGGCCTTTTCTTCCTGTAGTTTCGCTTCATCCAGCTCTAATTCCGCCTTTTCATCGAATTTTATCTGCAAAAGCTGAAAGGTTTGTTGTATTTCCCCTCGTTCAAGCCTCCCGTAATTGTCCAGAATATCAAGATGGACCTTCTGGCTGAGCAGGAGCTGGTGGTCATGCTGGCCATGGATGTCGAGAAGCCATTCCCCAAGTTCTTCAAGCCTCGACACCGGTTCCTGCAGGCCGTTGATAAAGATCCTGCCCTTGTTGCCCGGTGCAACTTCCCTTCGAAGAATGATGCTTCCATTCATATCGAAATTCAAATCTCTTAGCTTTTTGGCTACATCGCCGCTTTTTACAATTATCTCGGCCTCGATAAGGGCTTTGTCTTCGCCAGTCCTGATCGAAGAAGAATCGCCCTTCTCACCCATAAGCAGGCTGAGCGCCCCTATTATAATGGATTTTCCTGCCCCGGTTTCACCGGTAAATACACTGAAGCCGTCGCCGAGTTCTATTTCAAGGGAATCG
The DNA here is from genome assembly GCA_963768055.1 of uncultured Spirochaetota bacterium. GTDB lineage: Bacteria > Spirochaetota > Brevinematia > Brevinematales > JAOACQ01 > CAVYGN01. The sequence continues at coordinate 1,752,292 of CAVYGN010000001.1, forward strand.
ATGATAGCGTAATTTTTGATAAGGAGCCTTTCGATCATTTGTGCCACCCCAATTTTTCCCTCAATATGCTGAAGTACTCTTTTTCACCCAGGTCATAGACCCTGACACCGTTGGGGATTTTTTTGAACATCATTTTATCTCCTATAGAGAGATAAAAGTTTTCCTGGCCGTCGATTGTGAGGGTTGTATCATGTTCGCCGATCAAAAGAACGATATGGAGTTCCTTGTTCACCGAGGTCACAATTGGCCGGACCCCTAGAATGTGGGGACAGATAGGAGTTATTATTATGGCTTCAACGTCCTGGGTAAGAATAGGCCCCCCCGCAGCGAGATTGTAAGCCGTAGAGCCTGTCGGGGTTGAGACGATAAGTCCGTCGGAACGGTATTGAGACAGGACCTCATTGTCGATGCATACCGACAGTTCAACCATTCTTGAAAGCACTCCTTTGGACACTACCGCGTCGTTTAAAAAAGGGCAGGTAAATACCCTTTTCCCGTTCCTTATCACTGACACTTCTATAAGGATCCTGTCGTAAACCCTGATTTCGTCCCTTAGTATTTTGTCGAGGGCCGTTTCGATATCGGCAGGCTTTACTTCCATTAGAAATCCCACCCTGCCTGCATTTATACCGAGTATCGGCAGACGGAAGGGGTGAAATGTCCTGGCGGTGAAAAGGAAAGTACCGTCTCCTCCGATAGTTATTATCAAATCATAATCGGTAAATTTGAATCCTGAATCCAGGTCGGTAATGAGATTTTTATTTTGAAGTTTGAAATATATCGGACTTGTCACATAAGATTCTATATTTTTGGATTTCAGCAGGACCTGTATATTGCCAAGGATTTTCCCCACCCTGCTCTTTCTTATATTGGCTACTATCAATACTTTTTTTATCCTGGCCATTGACGCTAACCTATTTTAATTTTTTATCTAAAAACCGTGTAATTTTAACCTTGAGAAGCCCCCAGAAACGCTTACCGAACCTGTCGGAATAATCCTCAAGGGCCTTTTCCAGGGAAATATCGCCGTATTTTTCCTTGAGAAAATGCCAGTGATCCATAAGCCATATATATAAGTCGCCTTCCTCGCGCCCGGGAAATTTCCTGAGTATTTTTCTCTTCTTTATGAGTTTCGTTACTGGAAGAAAGAGATCATAATACCACAATTTGATGGAATCTTCCCAGCTTATCTCGTGCTTTTTTGCTTCACTTTTAAAATATTTATATGTGTTTATATGTTCTATCAATCTATAATAACCCCAGGGGTTTGTCAATTTTATCCTTACATTTGGGAAATATTTATCGAACTTCGTTTTGTCCAGGAAATATTTGTGGCTCTCGGCAAGAAGAAGCTCCTTCTCGCTTAATTCTGAGAGTTCCACTTTTGTGAACAATTCTACTACGTCCGCGTCTATAAATACCTGGCCGAGTTCCTTGGCAACGGATACTCTGTGATTCCCGTCGCGAACGAAATAATAATCGCCGATTTTGTAAACAAGGATGGGCGGCAGGTGCGTATCCTTCAGTTTTGCAAGTTCGATATTCTGCCATCGTCCACGATTGTAGTCTTTCAGGGGAAGAAAATTAATATCGAAATCCAAATACCGGCCTTCGCTCCCCATAATTTTATCGATCGGTATGGCATGCAAGCCCCTGTAGCTCATTCCTTCGGGCGAGAGCATGGATTTGACTTCGTCAAACCTGAATAATTCGTTCCTTTTCCTGAATATCTTGTTAAGGATCTCCTTAAAGAACGCTTTATTACGCGCCCTGTCGAAAGCCTCCCTTACCTGTAAAACAAGGGGATCATGATATTCACTCATTTACATCCCCTTTCGTTAAGCCTTGATATCCAGAAAGACAAAATCATAACAATTAATAACCTTCGTGCCTTCATACTCGAATATCCTTTTTTCTGTCAAATCATAAATATGGGTATGGCCATGGAGAAGGTATTTAGGGTGATACCGCTTTATAAAGCGTAGTAATGCCTTGAAGCCCTTATGCGCCTGGTCCTGCTTGTCATGAATACCCGACGGGGGGGCATGGGTGATAAGAACGTCTATATACCTGCCTGAAAACAGCCTGTTAAGATAAAGCCTCGGTTCGATCCTCAATATCTTCCTGCGCATCTGGTTTTCCGTATACTGGTGCTCTCCCTTATTATAGAGTAATGAGCCTTCAAGCCCTCCCATTATGACAGGGCCTATTTTCTCTACCCTTTCGTCCATGTTATTACCGCCGAAATCCATTTGCTTTTTCCGGGAACCGGGATTAATGTCGCTGAAAATCCCTTTTTTCAGGAAAGTCTCGACATTGTCTTCCGCTTGTTCATAATGATCATGGTTTCCGCAAACGTAGTAAAGGGGTTTTAAAAGACTTGAAGCAAGGTAATCAAGATAATAAACGGGCAAATCGCCGCAGGAGATTATGGCGTCGACGTTGCCGGCCATTTCCCTTACGCGCGAACTATAGAGTTTGGAGTTTACAATATCACTGACGGCTAATACTCTCAAATCTATCCCTTTTAAGAAACTTCTTCAATATGAGCCTGTATAAATTTTTCAAATTCGTCCCTTTTCATTTTATCCTTATAGAATTCCCACATAGCGTCAATCGCTTCTTCTTTTGACGCAAATTTTATTCCTTTCATTGCGCTATCAAGAGTAATTTTAAAAGGCATGGCATCCTCCTGAATGATATTATAAATCCTCTTGTCTTTTATTGCATTTATTGCATCAAATCCAGCATTTTTTCTATCGCCCGGAGCGACTTCCCGGCTATAGCGGGATCGACCTCAATTTTATAATCCAGAGTCCTGAGGCCGGCAAGCAGTTTTTGAGAGTTTATCCTCTTCATATTCCTGCATTCCATGCGTTTCAGAGGTTCTATAAAATTCCTTTCAAACCTTTTCCTCAAAGCGTAATTGATCCCCCATTCGGTAACAACGATATAATCCTCGATTTCAGGATGCTTTTCTACATAATCGAACATCCGGCCGGTACTGAGGATAGCATCGGCCAGGCCTCTTATCTCTGCCGGGCATTCGGGATGAACAAGCACAGCCGCTCCGGGGTTCATCTTCATAGTCTTTATAACGGAGTCAGGGTCGGCCTTTTCATGCACTACGCAGTATCCCGGCCAGAGGACTATCTCTTTTTCCTTTACTATTTCCTTTACGTAAGATCCCAGGTTCCTGTCGGGCAAAAATACTATTTTTTTTTGCGGGAGTTTCCTTACTATTTCCACAGCGTTAGCTGAGGTACAGCAGACATCCGCTAGAGCCTTGACCTCTGCCGTCGTATTCACATATGCTACAAATGCATGGTCGGGGTACCGCTTTCTCCATTCAAGGACCATTTTTTTATCGGCGAACCCCGCAAGGGGACAGAGAGCTTCTTTATCCGGTATGATAACGGTCCTGCCGGGATTTAAAACCGCGGCAGTTTCAGCCATAAAATAAACCCCGCACATTACTATAATATCGCCAGGCATATGTCTTGCCTGCCTTGCCAGACCCAGTGAATCGCCGACGTAATCGGCGGCCTCCTGGATTTCCGGCAATTGATAGTTATGTGCGAGAATAACCGCGTTCTTTTCTTTTTTTAACTTTTGTATCTCTTCTAATATTTCCCGATCTATCTGCAAAGTAAATCCCTTGATTCCAAATATAAATAAGCATATTATTATAGATTTTATCATAAAAGTCAAGAAGGGAATTGTATAGAAAGGGCCCCTTCAGACGTGCCCCTGATAGAACATTAAACTTGAGATAAACGAATTCAGCACTTCCCTGCGAAAAACGGCCCCGCACCCTACAGATTTACAGAATTCTTCCGAATTAATATAATGGCTTAATCTCTGATATAGTAAAGGGATCATGGTTATGAAATATATCGTTCTCCTTCTCTTCAACGCTGTAAGTTTTTATATAATGGCCGTGTTCATATTCGGCAGCGGCGGGATCAGGCAAAATCTGCAAAAACTCGAACAGATCAACCGTCTCGAGGAACAGAGGGCAAAAACCGAACTTCAGGTAGAGGAACTAAAAACAAAGCTCAATTACCTGAAATCGCAAACTGTTCCCGACGCAAGTTCATTGGCCAAGCAGGGTAAGAAATCTGAAAATACTGTAATCTTCAAATATCTGGAAAAGCAGGAACAATCCGATACTTCGTTTAAAAAAACCGGGATTTTCACATATTACAGGATCTATTTTATCGCGGCATTTTTAGTTTTTTTTATCCTGCTCGGCGATATGCTGATATGTCTGAATTTGGCCGGGGGGACAGCTTAGATGAATATCTATCTGATCGGATACCGGGGCAGCGGTAAGACGACCCTTGGAAGAATAATATCGAAGTCCCTCAATTTTTCATTCGCGGAAATAGATGAAATGATAGTTCTGGAGGAAAAGAGGTCTATCCCGGAAATATTCTCGACTTCCGGGGAGGCGTATTTCAGGGAAAAAGAATCCGGGGTTCTTGAAAGAGCGGCCTCTCTTAACAGAACTGTCGTTTCGACAGGCGGCGGCATTATTCTGAGCCGGAAAAACCGGGAACTGATGAAAAAAACCGGCTTCTGCGTTTACCTTAAAGCAGGAACTGATGTACTTCTCGCCAGGATCGAAGGCGACCATAACCGCCCGCCCCTGACCGCCCTGCCTCTTTCAAAGGAAATCGAGTATATATTAAAAATAAGGACGCCCCTCTATGAAGAAACAGCAGATGCGACGGTGGATACAGGGTTACTAGCCGTTGAAAAATGTTCTGAAATAATAATAAACGCTTTCCTGAAAAGGGGTGATAAAAAATGAAGAGGTTTTATTCTTTCATAAAGTTATTGCTTTTAATCGCGGTCATTGTCCTGGCGATCTCGATCATGTTTTACGAATCGACGAAAGACGATCTGATAAATTACGACCGGTATGACGGGCTTACAAATCTTGTAAACTCATATGATTCCGCAAAAGCGTTTATATTATATGACCCCTATACCCGCGAGGCAGGGATAAAAATCGAAAATTTCCGTAACGATTTTACCGGCGTCTTCAAATCAGCCTTTACAAATATGTCCAATATGATCAGGAACAGGGGTTTTTACGACAGCATTTATTTGTATATCTTAACTAAAAAGATGACCGGCATGGACGGGCTTGTGGATCGTTACTTAACGGGAATGACATCTTTCAAGGATTTTATCATCATCGACTCGAAAAATAATATCCTCTACAAGTTTTCAAGCAACAACATCATACCCGCCTACCGCGATTACCATAGCCTGGTGAACATCTATTATACAAATGATTATTTAGTAATAAGCGTTAAATACGATAATCCGCTCGACCTCGACATAGAGACGGCTGCGGTTTTCGATACCGGCATTATCATAAAAAAAATTAAAGAAACCGATTATAACGCCTTCTTTTTAATTGAAGGAAAAATTTATAAAAACTCCGATTTTAACATAGATTTCATTAAGGAGTCTTTAAAAGACATAAAAGCGGGTAAAAAATTCACATACGGGAATAAGATCATAGAGACCTTTCCGATCAGTATAAGCGGGCTCTCCATCGGGACCCTCGGGGTGATATATCCCAGCAGAGGCATTGAAGAGGTATTCCTGCTTGTTTTGAAAATACTGGCTCTTTTGATCATAATCTTCGTCCTTCTTGCCGTCGACCGTTTGATCACAAACTCGATTAAAAGGAAGAAGAGCAAGGTAAGGCAGGTAAAGAAAAAAGAAGCCGAAGCTATAGAGAACGAGGAGAATGAAAAGAACCTTGACTGGCTTGAAAACTATATAAAGTCAGAGGAAAAAGATGAGAAGTAGTTTAATCCTCTTTTTTTGCTTTTCATGGTCTCTTTTTTTCGGCGTTGACTGGTCCCAGAACAATGTCATTAAATTCACCCCGGACAATCTCAGTAATTATGAGGGGCTTGAAGATTATAATAACATCGGAACCAGCAACGGATACTTTACCCCTTTGTCCGATACTAACAGCTGGATCTTAACATCCGGGATCCCGCTGGAAGAAAATTACGTATTCTCAAGCGCTTTTGTGAACCTGGCAAGGGCCGATGAAAGCGGTGTAACGACAAATTCATATGTTACTCTTAAGATTTTTGATAACGCCGACGGTGAAACCATCAGCAAACAGGTATTTTATAAGAGCGGTGCTTTTGAATTGAACAATATATTCCTGAAAAATGTTGTCATTTATCTTGAAATTACAGGAAGCGATATACAATTATTTTCTTTCGGAATGACCAGAAAAGAACTTTCATTAATTAATACTAACGAATTCGAGATATCCCCCTCGATCCTCTTCAGCGGCGAAAACACCCTCGATATCAGCTTCAGTATAAATTATCCGGCCTATACCGACATACTCATCTTCAATAAATTCGGTAAAATAGTCGATTCGGTCTGCAAAAAAAGGTTTTTTAATGAAGGCACGAATTCCGTTATATGGGACCCCGAAAACAGTCCGGTCAGCGACCTTGTTTCAGGGGGTTATTTCATTTATTTTAAAGCATTATCACTGAATGGCAAATCCGCTGAGGCCGTAAAAGACCTTATCTTCGTCAAGAATTAAGTGTCAAAGAGCCTTTATTGACATCAATAAAAAAATATGCTATAAAGATGTGCTTGTTTTTTAACCGGTAAAAACCCGGGGCTTTTTCATGATTTTGAAATAAATTTCAGGAGGGTATTATGTTAAGAAGAATGTTATGCATGCTTGCAGTATTGGTTTTATCCCTTATTTCGTTAAATTCCTGTTCAAACAATCCCGGTTCAAATAACTCAAGTTCTAGTTCATCCACAACTCAGTTGGAGATTATTAATAATTCAGGTCTATGGCTGGGCTGTGTAGGATGGATCGATTCTGGCAGTAATGAGTGGTATTTTGTACCCGATTATTATTCATCGGGCGGTTATACAACCGGTTTATTTAGCGGCGACTCTTATACTCAAAGTGTTAATACAGGTTCAAGCCCTGTATTTTTTAGCATAGGCACATCGTCCGTCAGGCATCATACAACCACTTACGTTAACGTTACAGCGGGCTCGTCTGTTACATTTACAATTGATAGTTTAACCACCTATGTTTTATCGACAGTAAAAGAGGGACTTACGAATATTACCACCAATTCCTTTAAGTGATTTTTTAAACAAACATCTGCCCGTCGCGGATAGTGTAAATTATATCGATCTTTTGTCCTTATTTTTTTAAGCCGCCTTTCTTTCAATCCAAGATTAATATTGGCGCATCCGGCTATGATTAACGGGATAGGTATAAATGAAGTATTATGAATTTTCAAAATTTGATAGAATTAAGATAAAAAAATCCATATATGAAAATATTTTTAATGATTTAAATCATGGGCTTTTTAATAACTTGCTTAAATATTCAACGGATCCCGATACTTACATGCGGAAAAACGCTTATCTTTGCATAGGAAAAATTTATATTGAAAATCCGGAGTTAAGAAATAAAATCCTTGAATTTTTGACGAATAATATCGATAGCCCGGATGAAAAAGTAAGGCAGACAGTAGTGTATTCTTTGGCCGGGATCGGTTCGGCAGATTTTAATTCAATCACAGGCCTGCTGATAAAGTCAATGAGCGATCCCCACCATTCGGTCAGAAACGCGGTAATCGGGGTATTAAAACAATTATGCCTGAAAAATCCTGTTCAAACAATTGAATACTCAAAAAAATACCTTCATCATGATGATTATAAAATCAGGCGTGAAATTATTCATGGTCTGGAACTTAGAGGCAGAACCCACCCTGATGAAATTTTACCGCTTCTATACGAGGTTCAAAACGACGATCATAAGTTAATAAAAAAAATGATAATTCATGTTCTGGGCCAGATCAGCTACAAAAAAGGATGCCTTGAAAAAGTAATATCCCATTTAAAAATCTGGCCTGATAAAGAACTGGTCCGAAGAGCTTTAGAGGAAATTATTAAAGTGCATTATAATTATCATAAATTCAGTTATTATCCGCCGGGATATGTTGAAGATTATATAAAAAAAGAGCTTGGGGACGTTAAACCTGCAAGTCTCACGCCCGCTTGATTTTTATTTTTATTTATGGCATGCTAATATTAAAGTATTAAGGGCGGTTCCAAAAACTAGATTTTTGAAAAACAATCGTAATAATGAATCTAATAATTCCGCCCAATGGTGCCCTGGTGCCTGGCCCCAGGACAGGCCGCTTGTCCCCGTAAGGGGGGCAGTTATTAGAAGTGCCTTTAATCTTATAACCGGAGGGTTATATCTTATGAAAATGTTTTTGTTTTTCTGCGTGATCGTTTTAGGCTGTACAGTTGCTTCATTCTCATTGTGGGACAGCGGGACTAAGACCGGGGTGATCTATTTCACAGTCTCAGACGGGATTACCGAGGTCGACCCCAAAGCCTTATCTGAAATCCTCCAGTCGGAGCTTGTTAAAAAAAAGGCTTTCCTTGTAGTTGAAAGGAGCCAGATACAAAAGATAATGGATGAAAAGAAACTGGAACTTGCCGGTTTGACTGAAAGCGAAACGGCTACCCGCCTCGGAAGCCTTCTGGGGGCGGATAAAATAATCACCGGTTCGATTTCAAAGCTGGGCAAGAACTATTATATTATAATCAAGGGCATCAATACAAAGGACGGCGTGGTCGAATACAGCGAAGAGGGGACATCGGAAACCCTCGAGGCTTTGCCCGATGTCCTGCACGAGATGGCCGACAGGCTCGCCGGCGAAGCGACCGGGTCGTCTGCGGTTTCATCCTCTAAAGTGGAAAGCGGGACTATTACCGGGAACAATATCGACAAACTCCAGCAGATGGTACTAAACAGGCAGTTTTTAAAATCAGATAAAATTCCCGAAATGCAGAATTATTCCGGACAGGTCCCTCTTTCAGTAAGGGATTTGATCTATCAAAAATACGATTCAGGGTGGGGCTGGCCGCTTGTAGGGGATGTTTTCATCCCGAGCCTTGGAAGTTATCTTCAGGGCGATTACCTGGGCGGTACCATCACGCTGGTCGGATTTTACGGATAATTGATAGCAAACAAGCAGCTTGACGGCGCTTTTATTTATATATTCTTACTATCTTATGGATTCAATATTGTAGAACCTATTTTATATTCAAGGAATTACAACACCAAATTAAGGTCGTCCCTGCTCCTCTCCTCCGATGATTTTCCGGAGAATTCATATGCCTGCAGGCAACGTGATATTCGTTTCGATGTAAGCCTGTTCGAAATGGAATTTTAAGGCGGTTTTATATGCTTATAGAGCATTTAAGGCTGTTCGGACTCGATCCTGGCGCAGCCCCTGACGATGTGAAAAAAGCTTACAGAAGACTGGCTAAAAAAAACCATCCCGACAGGTTTTCAGATATCGAACAAAAAAAAAATCAGGAAAAAATAATGGCCCGGATAAACGAGGCGTATAAATCAATCCTCGCCGATTATAAAAATATCAAAAACGCGTTAAAACCTGAGTACCCGGAACAAAATATAAATAAATCGGAAAAAGAAAATGATACTATGCTTTATAAAAGGGGCGTTGAATACTTCAATAAATATAACGGCAGCGTATCGTTAAAAAACGCCCAGTATACCGAATTCGACCGTGAAACAGTGGAAGAAAAGGTTAATAATCTTATGAAAGCGAGTTCCTGTTTCTCTCGACTGGTCCAGGTCTATCCTGACAGCGACTGGGCTTATGATTCCGGAGAAAGATTGAAAATTATTGAAAAAAATATAAAACTCCTTAAAGAAAGGCAATCGGACGACAAAAATCAGCCTATCCCCAGGTATTTAAAAAAATTTAAAAATATATTCTGGTCCTGAAGCCCGGATATTCCCTTCACCACTTCATCCAGACTCCAAGTTCCGGGTAAATGCCTATAAAGTTTGTATTCTCAACAATCGTGCTGTAATTGTCTTTATAACTAATGGAAGTCACCGGCCTGTAATTATAGACATTGTTTACCTGCAGGTAAACGCCCGATGGCAGGCCGAAGAGCATACCGGTGTATTCAAGCTTCAGGTTCAGGGAATTTACATCGGGAAGCCGGGCGGAATTGTAGGTTTCCCATACCGGCGTATAAAAAGTATTAGAACCGACAGTATTTGTCTGGACAGACTTAAGCGGCGTGTACTGGCTGCCTGACTGCCACTGGAATTCTGAAGTAAGGGACCAGTTCTTGCTTATCTGCCATATAACAACCAGGTCAAGCTTGTAAAGGAGGGAGCCCGGGTCAAACCACTCGTCCACCGGAGGGTTGGCGTACTGGCCGTAGACGGTTTCGGAGGGGCCTCCCATAATCGATCCCGGATTAAGGTTATAAAGGGAATCGGGCTCGTAGCCGGAATTGCGGTATCCCCTTACAAAATAGCTGGAGAGGCTCATCCATCCGTACAGCGGAAAATCGTCGCTTTTTTTCGTAAGAAGGAGGTCGATCCCGTAAATCTGGCGCTGTTCCCCGGTGGTCTGTAAAAGGTATTCGATATTGGATTCCTGGGAAACGTAATTTTCATATTGTTTAAAATACCCCTCCAGGCTTATATTATAAACACCGCTGAAGTCGAGCCCCGTCCCCAGAATATAATGCCAGCAGCCCGGCATGTTAAGTCCGGCGTTAGTGTCAAGGACCGCGAGGTCGAAGGCATCGGAAGGAAACTCCGAAAGATATCCCACGCTCGCATAAATTTTGTCCTGCGGGGTAAACCTGTACCCTAAAGTAAGGCGCGGATCGAGAGAGTATTTTTTTATATAATCCACGTAATTGAACCGCAGTCCGTCCTCGATATAAATGCTTTTATCGAAGAGATCGGATTCGTTTTCTATAAAGGCCGAATAAATCCCGAACGTCCCCTGGTAGGAATTGCTGCCGGCGACAACCCATTCTGGCTGTCCGGTTACCTGGTTTGTAATCATACTGGTGATGTAATTCGTATAATAAAGCCCGGGATAATAAATTATCTCCCCGCCGATATCGAACGACACGTCATCTGACGGTGAATAGCCGACGGACCCCTTGTATCTAAGGTCATAAGCGGAATCCCTCATGAGGCTCGAGTTGTCCGGCTCCGTCATTTCCCAATCCATATAGCTGTACATGCTGCCGAACGACTGGTCTATCGACCATTCCCTTGAAAACGAATGTTTCCAGTCAAGGTTTATCACCGCGTCGGAATAATCTATAATCCCTGAATTTGTTACGGAAATGTTTGAAAAAGTCGCATTCGTGTAGGACATCGGTTCCTCCGAGAAAAGCCAGACAAGGGAAACCGTATCAGCGCCGTCTTTATACTGGATCTTTCCCTGGGAGTCAAGGTAATAAGGGGCATGAAAATTCGAACCTCCTCCCTGGATAAAAAGAGGGAGGATAAGGTCGTACTGCGTCCTCCTGATCCCCCCGACGAAATTCCATTTCTGGTCTTCCGACGCCCCCGAGAGCGTAATATAGGTATTGATAAGCCCCAGGTCCGCCTTGCCATGAAATCCCGGTTCCCCGTCGATCGTATTGACCTGGAGGAGACTCGACATGGCCTGCCCGTACTCTGCGGGAAGGACCCCCTTGTAGAGGTCTATGCTGTCGACGATGTCGTCGATAAAAACGGAGTCGCCTATAAAATGATGATAGGGGTATTGTATCAAAGCGTCGTCAAGGAGAGCGGCATTTTCATTGCCAGAACCGCCCCTGACGGAGAGTTTGGTATTATCCTGAAGGTTGCCCATGCCGAGATCCTCCACCCCCGGCATAAGGGTCAATGAGTGCACGGGGTCGCCTGTGATGGACTCAGGGGCCTTGTCGCGCAGGTCTTTCGGTATGACATTCTTCGACTCGGTATCCTTCAGCTTTTCTCCTGTAACATCCACTTCGGAAAGATAAAGGGAACTTTGGGGAATCATATAGAAATAAATATTAATATCCGTTTTTACGGTTATCTCTTTCGATTCCTGATAATACCCTGCAGCCATCGCCGACATGGTGTAACTTCCTGCCGGAGCGTCGATAATATAAGAACCGTTATCTTCAGTCCGGGCTGTTATTAATGTATTTGTTCCCGATTTGAGAATAACAGCGGCGGAGGGGATTCCTGCGCGCGTATCGGACCTGAAAACCCTTCCCCTGATCTGGAAGCCGAATGTCATGGCCGGCAGTATCATTATAGCTATTAAAAAAAATCTCATCCTATCGCCCTCCCGGTTAGACGCGTCCACAAATATTTAAACACATGAAAAAGGAGAATATGTTACTTTTGAATTGGCAAATATTGTGCCAACCGGAGGAAATTGATATTACGGGCTTTCAACCAGGGGATCAATTAATTCCCTCTATCGAAAATATAAAAAAATTCCTGCTTGACCGGATCCTCAACAGACAGGATCATGAGGTCTTTTTCCGTACTGACCTCGGCGATTATGCCTGTATCGCCTAAGGCCATTGGATCGTCGATGGCTTTATAGCGGTATACTACTTCGCCTTCATCCGAATAAAGGGAAAGGGTGTCTATCTTTTCATATTTGCTTCTGCCGATAATATTAGATTCTGCGAAGGCCTCGAAACTTACGTCAGGCTGGCTCCCCCTGAACTGCTCGAGGTCATGCCTGGACCTGAAGTTGTACATATAAGCCCTGTTATTTAAAAGGTAATAATTCAAATTCATATCGTTATTGAACATAAGGCTTTTCAAGGGCGTCAGGCGGATTGTTTTCAGGTTAAAATCATATGCTAAAACACCTGCTCCGGTATCAATAAACAGGGTATCGTTCCTTACGCTAGATTTCAAAAACCCGTATCTCAGCCATTCAGGCCTTATTTTGAAAATCATGTTGTCCTTTTTAAAATTGAGGATCGGAATCTGCTGCTGTGCCGAGGATAAGTCGTAAGACCAGAAATTTTTATTATCGTTTAAAATAAGAAGGTCGTTTCTCCAGTTGAAACCGGAGGCTTCCATGGTATAGGCATATAATTCACCTGAGTCCGTCTTGTAAACGCATAATAAGTATTGTCCCCTGATTCTGAAAAGTATGCTCATTAAATCCGATTCGCCTGAAAATTTGATCCCCGATATTTCGATTGTGTCTTCCCTGAAACTGCCTATATAAATAGATTTCCCTGAAGAAATGTCGAATAACTCGAGATTATCTGCCGCCGGAATATTAGTTGTAACCCCCTTCAAAAGGAAAAGAGAGCTCCGTGTCGATGGATAAATTTCCTGAAAATCCGGGACGCTTTGAGAATTTTCCTCCGAACGGTCTGTAATATTATATTTTATAAGCTTGCCTTTTTTATGCAGGAACAAATAATCCTTTCCGTTCTCCCTTGTTATTTTCCCTGACAGAGAAGGCTTGGATTTAATATCCGAAAGTTTATCGGCGTAAATTGTCAGGTAATCTTTCCTGATCCAGCCTGAAAGACCGTTATAACTTATATGGATAAAGGCATCCTTCGATTTGTCCGTCTGAACCGCTGTCCCCGGAAGAAGAATTAAAAATCCCCCGTTTTTTTTCGCATCTTCGATTTCCATCCTGGCATTCCAGGAATTAACTGTGGCCTGGAGGGAGAACAGCCGGCTGAAACAAAAAATAAAAACGAAGAGCGGGATCAATTTAAATGAACTTGCTTTCATATGCGCATCCTTCTTTTAAACATACAGTTTTTTGCCTTCCCTTTTCCTTCTGGCTGAAAAGGGCGCTTCCGCAAACCGGACAGGACAACACCCTTCCCTCAGATTCAGCCGGCTTTAAAAAACTGGTAAAATCGCATGACGGATAGTTAGTGCAGCCGTAAAAGGCCCGCTTTTGCCGGCCCCTCTTCTGAACAACGTATCCGGTGCCGCACTTAGGACATTTACCCAGGGGCAGAGGTTTGGCATTTTTACAATCGGGCCAGCCTGAGCATGCAAGAAACAATCCGAATTTCCCAAGTTTTTTGACCATTTTCCTGCCGCATTTTTCACATATAAAATCCGTTTCTTCGTCGAAAGTTCCCTTTATACTGTCTATATTTTCATAGGCTTTAGAGAGGACCGGCCTGAACGTGCTGTAAAAATCACCAACGACATTTTTCCACATTTTTTTCCCTTCTTCGACCTCGTCGAGTTCCTCTTCCATTTCAGCCGTAAAATTTGTATTGATAAGCTCGGGAAAATTATCGACCAGGAGCTTGTTGACGGAGGACCCCAGGACTGTCGGAATAAGCGTTCTGCCCTCCTTTTTAACATAATAACGCTTGGTAAGCGTGAATATCGTCGGGGCGTATGTTGAAGGCCTGCCGATCCCCAATTCCTCCATGGCTTTAACAATAGAGGCTTCCGAATACCTCGCGGGAGGTTCAGTAAATTTCTGCTCTTTTTTTATCTCGACAATATCAAGACGGTCATTTATAGATAGGTTTTGCGGAAGCTCTTTTTCCTTTGCGCCCCTTTCGCTAACCTTCAAAAATCCGTCGAAAACAATTTTTGAACAGCCCGCAGTAAGTATCTTGTTGCCGTTGGCGATTTCCACCGTACTCTGTTCAGATCTGGACGGGCTCATCTGGCTCGCAGTAAACCTTTTCCAGATTAGAGAATAAAGCTTATACTGGTCATTGGTCAGGTGGTCTTTGACCTGGTCGGGATGATTATAAATATGCGAGGGCCTTATTGCTTCATGAGCGTCCTGGGAGCTCTTTTTGTTTGTAAAATAATTCGGATTTCCCGGAAGATAGCTCTCCCCGAATTGTTCTTTAATATATTTCCTTACTTCTTCGAGAGCAACCGGCGAAATTCTCGTTGAATCCGTTCTCATATATGTAATCAAACCGGTTCTGGACTTTCCAAGATCGATTCCCTCATACAGCTGCTGGGCCAGAATCATTGTTTTCATAGAAGTAAAGCCGAAAAGGTTGTTAGCGGCCTGCTGAAGGGTGCTTGTAATTAAAGGCGGATACGGAGAACGGGTAACCGTTTTTTTCTTGAAATCTTTAATGATTGAAACATTTTCAAGGAGTTCATTTTCGATTTTTTTAGCCCTTTCTCCGTCTTTAATCTCGGCCTTTTTCCCGTCTATTTTAGTCAACGCAGCTGTAAATTTTTCCTTATCTTTTTTGAAATCTACATCGATTTCCCAGTATTCGCCGGGTATAAATTTTTCTATCTCGCTTTCCCTTTCACAGATGAGTCTCAACGCCACTGATTGCACCCTGCCCGCAGATAGCTTGGATTTGACTTTTTTCCATAGAAGCGGGGAAAGCTCGTAACCGAATATACGGTCTATCACTCTTCTCCCCTGCTGGGAATCTACAAGTTTCAAGTCTATGTTTTCAGGGTGCCGGATCCTTTCTTCGATCTCCTCGACGGTAATCTCATTAAATTTAACCCGCTTTATCGGGACATTCCTGTCTTTAATCTTCGGGATTACGTTCTTTTCAAAATCATTTTTAATATGCCATGCGATAGCCTCGCCCTCCCTGTCAGGGTCGGACGCCAGGATAACCTCGCTTGCTGACCTTGCAGATTCCCTTAATTCCTTGATGATTTTGTATTTATCACGCATTATTATATAATCCGGATCGAATGTATCGAGGTTGACGCCCATTCTCGACCTTGGAAGATCTATCACATGACCTACAGAGGCCTTCACCTCGTAATCCTTGCCAAGGTATTTTTTTATAGTTGAGGCTTTTGAAGGCGATTCGACTATCACCAGTTTTTTCAACTTTTCTTTTTTTACAGTTTTGTTTTTATTTGCAGGCTTGTTTGCCATCATTTATTCCTTAGTAATGAATTACAATCTATTATTTTAACAGAATAAGAAAGAAACTCAAATTATTGCCGCTTTATTGATTTTTAAACCTTCGCCCGGATGCGGCCCCTGGTATAAATTTTATCAATATTAAAAGAGGGTTCATTAAAAATGTCAAATAGAAATGATTGTCAAATGGCGATTTGTATATTTTTGACTATAATCTCTTAATTCGGTAAAATATTGACCGGCGGTGATAGTCCACCGAAAGAATTCCGCCGTAAAGGAGCATAAATTATGGATTGGGGAATGAAGAACAGGCTTTCAAAGCTTTTTAAGCCGGATGGCCACTGTTTTTTTATGCCGATAGATCACGGCTATTTTCAGGGACCTACACACGGCCTGGAAAAACCCGGAGAGACTATCAAGCCTCTTCTCAAATACTGCGATGCTTTGTTCTGCACACGCGGCGTACTGCGGGCTTGTGTCGATCCTGAAAACAGTCTTCCTATCATCCTCCGAGTTTCCGGCTGCACCAGTATTGTAGGAAAAGATCTGGCCAACGAATCCCTGACTACCTCAATTGAAGATGTAATCCGCCTCAATGCTTCGGCTGTCGGCATTTCTGTATTTGTGGGTAGCGTTTATGAAAAGGAAACACTCGAAAATTTAAGCGATATGGTCAATATGGGCGAGGATTACGGGATCCCTGTAATGGCGGTAACGGCAGTCGGTAAGGAGATTGAAAAGAGGGAATCGCGTTATCTCAGCCTGGCTTGCCGCATAGCAGCAGAACTGGGCGCTAAGGTCGTAAAAACTTACTGGTGTGAAGAGGGCTTCGATAAAGTTGTTGAAGGGTGCCCTGTCCCGGTCGTTATGGCCGGCGGCCCCAAATGTGAAAAAGATATCGAAGTAATGGAATTTGTATGGGATGGCATTCAGAAAGGGGCTGTGGGAATTAACCTTGGCCGGAACGTCTGGCAGGGAAAACACCCGGTGGCAATGGCAAAAGCGCTGCAGGCCATTATTCATAAGAAAGCAACCGTCAGCGAGGCAATGGATATTTTTAATGACGCTATCAAAACTTCAGGAAAATAAACATGAAAGTTGCGGTTTATTATAATAACAAAGACGTGAGGATTGAAGAACGGCCTATACCAAAGATCGGGCCGGACGAGTTGCTGGTCAAAGTTATGGCAAGCGGCATCTGCGGCAGCGACGTCCTGGAATGGTACCGCATCAAAAAAGCACCGATTGTTCTGGGGCATGAGATTTCAGGAATTATCATCGAAACCGGCAGCCGGATAACAAAATATAAAACGGGCGACCGTGTTTTTGTATCTCATCACATACCCTGTAATACATGTCATTACTGTCTTTCCGGTCATCACACGGCATGCCTTACATTGCAAACAACGAACTTCGATCCCGGAGGTTTTTCAGAATACATTCGAGTGCCGGCGCTGAATGCCGACCGCGGCGTATTTATCCTGCCGGATGAGATATCGTTCCAGGAAGGGACCTTTATTGAACCGCTTGCATGTGTTTTACGGGGACAGCGCATCGCCGGCCTTAAGCCGGGACAAACTGTTCTGGTCCTGGGAAGCGGTATTTCCGGCCTCCTGCATATTATGCTGGCAAAAGCTTACGGCGCGGGCCGCATAATCGCGACCGACATCAGTGAATACCGCATTAATGCCGCAAAGAAAAGCGGCGCAGATATCGTACTGAACGCAAAAGAAGACATCCCTTCGTCCGTAAAGCGGTTAAACGACGGCAGGCTCGCAGACCTTGTCATTATATGCACCGGTGCTTACTCCGCCTTTGCCCAGGCATTAAAGAGCGTGGATGCCGGGGGAACGGTCCTTTTTTTTGCCGCGACTGAACCCGGAGTTGAACTTCCTGTCCCTGTTAATGATTTCTGGCGAAACAGCATCACCCTGCTGCCCTCTTACGGCAACAGCCCCTACGATGCTACGGTTGCTATAAGCTTGCTGCGGAACAAACGGCTGCCTGTTCAGGAACTCATCACGCACGAACTTCCCTTAGATGACGCACAGAAAGGCTTTTCAATGGTTTCTGCATCGAACGAGTCGATCAAAGTTATACTGAAGCCCGATGCCCGTTGATTTTGTAAACAATCTGTATTTATTTAAAAACCGGGATGGAAAAGAAAGATATTACAGGAATTATAACCAGACCCTGAAGCAATGGCCGGTTCCATTCGATGAACATTATGTAAAAACATCATTTGGGGATACTTATATTATTGAATGCGGAAAGAAAAAAGGGGAGCCGGTAGTATTCATGCATGGGTTGATGGACAGTTCCGCGACATGGTTTTCAAATGTAGAGGGATTAGGCAAGCACTATCGTCTGATTTTAATTGACAGCATTATGGATACCGGTAAAAGCAGGCCTGTCAGGCTTCCTCTGAATATCAAAGAATTGACAGACTGGTTCTCCGAAGTTATAGGGTTTTTGAATGTCCGGAAGGCTCATCTTGTCGGGCATTCGATCGGTGGTTTCGTTTCCTTCCATATAGCCCGCAGAATTCCTGAAAGGATAAATAAATTGATCCTGCTTGCCCCGACCGGGGTTTTCAGTAATATCAGCCTTAAATATATAATCAAAGCCGGTTTGAGGACCATTTTATTTCCAGGCCCCAAAGCGATAGATAAAATAATTAACCTTAGCCTTGCCCCCGCGAATTCCAGCCTTGCCGGCCATCCTGTACTGAAGCTGTCCAGGTCCGCCGCCCTTAACTCGAAATTCAGATCCCGCATCATACCCCTTTTTTCAGGAGTAAAAAAATACGAAAAGCCTGTTCTGCTCCTCCTGGGAGAGTATGACTGGCTTTTCAACATGAAAAAAACAGTAAATAATGCGGAAAAGAATATGGCTTATATTAAGATTGAAATTATTAATGGTGCCGGTCATATGCTTCATTTTGAAAAAAACGCGACGGTGAATGCGGCTATTTTGAATTTTCTTGACACGTTACAAACGCCCTTTTGCGGCAATTCCCTATAGCGCACAATCAGTTGTTTCAACTTTTAGAGGTAATTATTATCAATGAGTTCATCTCCGGAATTTGAGGACAGGACCCGGATCCCGTTATCGCAATTGGTACTGCCGATGTTTATTGAAAACGTTATCAGGACATCCCTGATGAGCGTAGACCGGTTGATGCTCTATTCGTATTCTGAAAAGGCGGTAGCGGCGCTGGGTGTAGTAAACCAGATGGCGTTTTTCATACAGATCATCTACATGATGGTTGCCATCGGAGCCAGCATTCATATTTCCCAGAATCTCGGGGCCAATAAAAAGTACGAGGCGGGAATGTTCAGCCTGGCAAGTTTTGTACTGATAGGTGTTTTCTCTATAACCCTCAGCCTTCTTATCGTCATTTTCTCTTCAACAATATTGAACTTGTTTCCTCTTGAAAAAGAGGTAAGAATATACGCCGGCCAGTTTCTTTCCATCTATGGCGGCGGATCTTTTTTCATGGCTTTAAATATAGTACAGGCAAGTATACTCAGGTCGTACGGCCATTCGCGGGACCCGATGGCCGTCAATATCTTCGCTCTCTTATTCACTATTTCAGGCAACGCCTTGTGCCTCTTCGGGCCTTTCGGGTTTCCGGTATTCGGAGTGCCGGGTGTCGCAACAGTCACTGTCCTGAGCCAGTTCCTTGCATTATGGATCATGGGCGCTCAGATTTTGAAGCGCAGGGATATTGAAATCCCGCTGAGGCAAATCTTCAGGATCCCGGGAATCTTTTTTTCAAAGATTTTAACAGTCGGCGTTCCTACCGCAGGGGAAAATCTCTCCTACAATATCGGACAAATTTTAATAATACGGATTATCGCAGGGCTCGGCACGGCTGCTCTCGCAGCTTACAGTCTGGTAATAACACTGTCCAGGTACGTATTTATTTCCGGGGTTTCAATCGGAACCGGCACTCAGATCAAGGTCGGTTATTATGTCGGCTCTAACAGGCATGACGAGGCCCACCGCAAGGTTTACCGTTACTTCGCTTTCGGCATTACCATCAGTGCCGCGGCCATTATTATATTGAATTTGTTCAAAACTCCAATTATCGGACTATTCACGAAGAACCCTGAAATAACGGCAATCGCGTCTTCCGTATTTTTAGTCAGCCTGGCCCTTGAGCCCGGCAGGAATTTCAACACAATTATCATACCGGGCCTTAAAGGTGCCGGCGACGTCCGGTTCCCGGTATTTGTCGGCATGCTTTTCATGTAGGGCATCGGCGTCGGGGGTGCATACCTTCTCGGCATTTATTTCGGATTGGGACTCATCGGGATCTGGATCGCTATGACTGCGGACGAATGGACGCGCGGAATCATTATGCTGTTCCGCTGGAGATCCGGCGCCTGGAGAAAAAAGGGCATTGTATAGAATTTATCTATAAGAATGCAATCCGGATAATAAAAAAGTTACGCCGAAGTAGTTGAACAGCATTGTCAGGGCGGCAGCGTAAATGAAAGCGCGGCGCAGGAAGATTTTCCCGGCGTGCCTTTCCAGGATCAGCAGGATCAATGTAAAGAGGGCCCAGGTTTCTTTCGGGTCCCAGCTCCAGAAAGTCCCCCAGGAAAGCTGCGCCCAGAACCCTCCCGTTATTATCCCGAATGCGGTAAAATAAAAAGCCTGCTTCATTTCAGGTTCAAGATAATCTTCAGCCCTTTTTAAGCCTGCCTGGCCTAAGATTGTCAGGACAAGACCGATCGTAAGCGCCGCATAGCCGATGAATATTCCCGGCACATGGAACCATATCCAGAAAGATTCAAGCGCCGGGGGCCCCTCTCCCGCAATTTTCATTTCTTCAGGCATTAAAAAGGCTCCAGCCATTATTAAAACAGCGGGCACCAGGGCGAATGCCTTTATCTTTTCAGGAAAACGGGACAGCAAAACGATCTTCACCGCATAGAGAAAAGCAAAAAAAACCATGGATTCGTACATTCCGGCGAAAGGGGCATGCCCTGCGGTAACTGCCCTTATGATTATCCAGCAAACGAGGGATAAAATACCCGCATAGGCATAAAAAGAACTGCCGCGGATTTTAAAAAACAGATTTAATAAAATATAAAAAGCCAGCAAAACGCTGCCTGCGGAAAGCAGGAACGATTCAAGTACCAGCGTCATTTTTTCATACCTTCATCGCAGTCTGTATACTGACGGGGATAAAAAATAAAAACACCCGTTAAAAGGAGGAAAATTACCGAAAATACACCCAGGGACAGTAAAAAGGGGGAACTGACAAACCTCAGGACGCTTACAGTCCTGTAATTGTTTCTAATTATTCTGAAACCGTATTGCCGCAGGAGGGGAATATCGACGGACTTTTCATCGAAAAGGCCGCTGCTAAAAACCGCACCGGTTTTATCAGCCAGAACAAAATTGAATATCATCCTTCCATTGATCCTTTCAAAGGGTTCAAATCTGAATATAAGCCCGTTTTCAGCGACAAGCTCCTCTTTCAAATCCGTCATATCAAAAGTACGGCCCCTGAAAGAAATCATCAAACTTTTAAATCCGAAATAATATCCTTTCTGATAGATATCCAATCCCTTAAACGAGGCCGGTTTATTGACCGATATTTCCGTGTAGGCGGAAGATCCTGGCGATAATATATCGATATCTGAAAAAATACAGGCCGTATTTCTCGAATTATTCGAAACTGTAAACAAACTCAGGCCGATTGTCGCAGGAACGCCCAATCCTGCAAGGCTGACCCTTTCACCCTCGCCTATTTCAATATCGACGGATTTTTGAGTGACCAATGCCAGAATAAAAAAAATAAAAAAAAGTAAGAAAGACCCATGTATCGCCCATAATTTTAAAGACTTCATCTAACGACCGGCCTTGAAGAACTTGATCTGATAGATATCCTGGGGCGTTTTTTTACCCTTTATTTTCCGGCCGGCCAGTATGTCGGCTTCCACCAGGTCCGGCACTGTCCTGTAAAAAGACTCCGTGGTCAGTATAGTGCCGGGCTTCGCCATATCACAGAGACGCGAAGCGACATTAACTGTGTCACCGATCACCGCGTACTCCCGGCGGTTTTTGCTGCCTATATTTCCCGCCAGCACTTCTCCGATATTGATCCCTACGCCCACTTCGAGGCCCAGTTTAAGCGACTTGACCCTGTTGATAATTTCAAAAGCGCAATTTATCGCTGCCCTGCTGTCCTCGAATACGGCCATTATCGCGTCCCCTATGAATTTATCCACGTCTCCGCCGCATTGCTCTACGGTCTCGGCCTGGGTTTCAAGGATCCTGTTAAGGTTTTCGATTACTTCCTCCTCCTTGTGGCTCTCGGTGTAAGCCGTGAATCCCCTGACATCCGAAAACAGGACGACTATATTTTTTCTTCTCTTGATCAGGGATAACTCACCGCCATTCTCGATCTGCGTCCTTGTAGATCCGGAAACATATTTTGAAAGTTTAAAACGCTCTTCAAGCCCCTTTATCATTATATTGATCCTCTGTGCCAGGCTGCCGAGTTCGTCCCTTCTTTTCAAATCGCACCTCGCGGTAAAATCTCCCTCCCCGAGGAGTTCTACCGCTTTGCCGATCTTCCTGATAGGGTTTATTACAAGGTTCCTGAAAAAAACGATCAGTACAAGGATCAGTATAACAGCGACCGATCCGAAGAATGCAATTATCAGGTCTCTCGCCCGGTCTATCTGTAGGTAAGTTTGGACAAGCGACAACTTGTAACTTAAAACGCCCCTGAAGGGAAATTCGCTCCCATGGCACTTCATGCAATCCGACAGGTTAGTTATCGGGTAATAATATTCCAGTAGCTTCAGTTTTTCGTCAACATCCACCCTCCTGGTTTTACTTTTCAGCACGTCAGCCACATCGTCTTTGCCGTCCTCGATTTCGGCTTCAGTCCTCTTGTCCTGTATCCTGGGAGTTTCTTCGAAATAATAATTCGACTGGTGCGAATTTACATATTCTAGGGTTTTGTAATCGCTGAAAGCAAGCATGCCGTTTGTCCTGTATATAGAGATTTCCTTGTAATCCCCTTCATTCCTCAATTCCTCCATGCTTTTTACAAGAAGAGGGGCCTTGCCGTCCAGCATCATATTTCTGAGGACTGTCGTAAGCGTTTCGGTGTTCAAGTTCAAACCCCGTTCAGCCTCGGCTATCAGGTTAGTCCTCTGCGTATAATACATAAAATATACTGTAAATATTCCGGTTATGAAGAGGACAGAGATTATCAGGGTTATTATCCTGAATTCAATCGATGAAAATCGCCCTGTTTTCATAGCGTCCTCCAGGATGATAAGAAAGTGCTCTAAAGTGATTATCAAATATAATTAAATTGCATACGATTTGTCAATAAATAAATTGCAACTTCGAGTAGCGGGTAAACGGTTTTTAGTTACAAATTTTATTCTGGTAACTCGTTACTTGTTACTATCGACAAAAACATGCAAAATCCTGATGGGATATATATAATAATATTATGAATTGCAAGGAGGGTCTCTATAATAAAAAAGTTGCTGATATCTATCCTTTTAATAATCCCCGTATTAACTTTTGTTTATCCCGCAGGGGCTGAAGAGACCTTTTTCAATGCCGCTGCCAAAGGCGATGTTTTGTTTATTAAAAATTATAAAGGCAATGTTAACGCGGCGGATAAAAACGGTATGACGGCTTTGATGCTGGCGGCCCAAAACGGACGATCTGAAACTGTTGAATTATTGATCACGGATAAGGCCGACGTTAATATCGCGGATAATAATGGTTATACGGTTTTATCGCTGACAAAATATCCTTCTATTATAAATCTTTTGAAAAAAGCCGGCGCAAAATAATCTTTCCGCACAGGAGGAGTTTTCAATGAAATTGCTGCCTGTTTTAATTATATTAATTATCACCGCCTTCAGCTTTGTCAATCCTGAAGAGGTTTATTCTGAAGGGGGCCAAGAAACTTTGATAGAGGCCGTTACAAACGGCGATGCAGCTTTTATTAAAAGTTATAAAGGCGATGTAAACGCGGCGGATGAAAACGGTGAAACGGCTTTGATGTATGCGGCCGTCGAAGGAAAAACTAACGTAATAAAAGCATTGATCGTGGCGAAAGCCGATGTCAACGCAATGGATAAAAACGGCAGGACCGCTTTAATGGCCGCGGCCAATAAGGGAGGAATTACCGCTGTTAAAATGCTGATAAAGGCAAAGGCTAATATAAACACGGCGGACAAGGACGGCTGCACGGTTTTGATGGCGGCGGCACAGAACGGGTACACAGATATAATTAAACTATTGATCGAGGCCCGGGTTAATGTCAATGCGGCGGATAATAAAGGTATGACGGCTTTAATGCATGCATCCAACTGGGGTCAGATTGATATTGTCAGGGCATTGATCGTGGCGAAAGCCGATGTCAACGCAATGGATAAAAACGGCAGGACCGCTTTGAATTACGCTTCCCTGCATGGCCAATCGGGTATAATGGAAATTTTGATCAATGCCGGAGCGTATTAACCCCTTACCAGTTTGTAATGGATATTTGAAATAGCCGGTGTTGTCAATTAAAACTTGCAAAATTTCAATCGAATATATATGATACGGCGATAGAAAGAGGATCAAGTGAAAAGTTATTTGATATTTATATTGCTTATGATGCCAGCATTGACTTTTGCCGAAGGGAGTCTTTTCGACGCGGTTACCAACGGCAATACAGCTTTTATCAAAAGTTATAAAGGCGATATAAACGCCAGGGATAAAGACGGTACGACGAGTATCCTTCTATCATAACTCTTTTAAAAAAAGCCGGCGCGAAATAGGCTGGTAAAATATCGGTTGGAGGGTTATATGGTTACGGTTGCATCGAAAAAGATTTTCCTGGCTTTAGCAGAGTATAACAAAAAAGTAAATGAGGAACTTCTGGCCATCCTCGGGGACCTCCCTGAAGAACAGCTCCATAGGAAAACGAAGGCGTTTTATTCTTCCGTTTTCGGGACCCTTTATCATATTTTTTCATCGGACCATAGCTGGATAAAGCGTTTTAACAGCTTTTTCCAGGAAAATAAATCGCTTAATTCCACCGGGTTTATATCCCTCGATTTAAAATCGCTTATCAATGACAAGGGGTTCGGTGTTAAAGAGCTTTTCCGGTATAGAAAAGAGATGGACGAAGCAATATCCCGCTTTATAGGCGAGCTGGACGAGGAAAAATTAAATTCGGTTCTCAAATACAAAAATTACAAAGGAGAGCCGGTGGAAAAGGACCTCTGGAAAACCCTCCTGCAGATGTTCAACCACCAGACTCACCACCGGGGATCCATCTCTGCAATGCTCGATATGATGGGGGTCGATAACGATTATTCTACCCTTTTGACGAAGATATAGAGAAGGATTTAAAAAAATATACCGGTCCTTCATTAAAATGTTTGGAATGTTTTATAACGGGAGGTTTTCAATGACGCAAAAAATGTACCTCAAGACCTTTCTCCTTGCGGCGCTTGTCTGTATTGCGCTTGGCGGATTTCTTCTCCATTTCGGCATCCACCCTATCTTCGGCGAAAGGGCGCTCTTAGCCGATTTTGTACCCTTCGTCGCCGGACTGATGACCATTTTTATCGTTACTTCCCTGTTCCTGATAAAGGGCATGATGCCCTTTGCATACCTCATGAACGGAATGTTAGTCATAATCGGGGCGATCACAATGACGACATATTCGGTAACGCCGCAGCATTTCCCACTATGGCCTGATATCCTTGTATTATTCACGGTTTTCTGCATAGGCAAGCTCCTTTTCGAGGTCGAAATGACAGTCGAGGCCAACCTGGTTAAACTCAGGCACAAGGGAAGGTTCTTCAGATATCCCAATATGGGATACTGGTTCGTACATTTAGTCACCCTGTCCGTCGTTTTTGCCCTCGGGCATTTTCTATGGATGTAATAGGAGGGATTTATGAGTAAGATCTTGCTTTTCAAACCAGGATGGTGGATCCTTCATGTCATTATGATCCTTTTTGTATTCTGGCTTGGGCATTTCGTGAGGTTCTAACGGTGTATTCTGCCGTGGTTTCAATCCATCTATTCCTACGCGTTTCGGGGCTTGAACAGCTTTTTTAATAACACCGGGACTACAGAAAATAGCGCGAGCAGCAGAAGCGCCGATATGATAGGCCATGACAGTATGCCCGACGCGGATTTGAGGTTGCCAAGGTTGCTCCCCGCATAGGCGTAAACAAGGGACCCGGGAATGATGCCGGCCGAGGTTGTCCATAAGAAAGTAAAAAATCCGATCCTTGTCATTCCGGCAAGAATGTTTATAAGGAAAAACGGGATCGCCGGTATAAATCTCAGCATGAGCAGGTAATTGACACCGTTCGATTTTATCTCCGCATTGAAATTTTTAAGGTTTTCAGAGTATTTTTTCTGTACAACCTCGCCGATAAAATAACGCGCCGCGAAAAAGGAGCCTGAAGCCCCGAGTGTAGCACCGACGTTAACATATAGCGCAGCCGGTATGGTACCGAACAAAAAACCGCCGGCCAGTGTGAGTATTGCCGCTCCCGGGACGGATAAAGCGGTGACTGCAAAATAGACCCCCGTGTAAATCAGTACCGACCATAAATAATTTTCCTTAACAAGGTTTTTTATTGTATCTCTCGAGTTCACGAGGTTTTTAAAAGTCAGTTCTTTAGCTACCCCTGTAATGTTTATGACTATAACGGCGGAGGCGATCAATAAAATAAAAATAACCGGTTTTATCCATTGTTTCATGGCTTATTCCTCCTGCCCCGCCCTGCAATCTTCCCCGCCAATTTTACCAGCGGGTTGTTAAGTAAGCTGTCGACATAGGCATCCCTGGCTGCCTGCCTGATAATGTCCGAATATGAGGGATACGCATGCATGACGGACTGCAGGCTTGCGAAGGGCTTTCTGAAAAACCGGACGAGTTGTGCCTCATGGATCAGCTCTCCGGCGATCTTCCCGGCGATATGAGCCCCGATAAGCCTTCCATTGCGGTCAAGGATATATTTGGCAAGGCCATCTTCATTACCTTCGGTCTTCGCCCTGTCCAGTCTTGAATAAGGCATCCTGTAAACCTTTACGCCTTTTTTATACTTTGCCCTGGCTTCTTCCTCGGTTAGGCCGAGGTGTGAAAGTTCCGGATCGGTATATGTCGTCCATAATACCTGGCTGAGGTCCTGTTTACGCATAAATGGGATCGATGCGTTGATCCCCGCTGTAACGCCCTGATATCCTGCGACATGGCTGAAATTATAGGGACCGACTACATCGCCGCAGGCAAAAATATTCTTTACATTTGTCTGCAGGAAGGCGTTTACCCCGATGCCTTTCTTTGAATACCTGACTCCGGCCGCGGAAAGATTGAAACCCTCCACCTCAGGCACCCTGCCTGCGGCCACCAGCAGGGCCTCCGCTTTGAGATCGGAAACGTCCCCTGACTCCTTTTTTATTGTTAAGGTTACACCTCCGGCTTCATCGAATCTTTCTGCCCTTATGGCCCTGGACCCCGTCACAATGCTAACGCCTTCTGAAAAGAGGCGTTTTAATACTATATCCACGAGTTCCCTGTCCTCCCTTATCAAAATTCCGGGCGTCGCTTCCACCACCGTAACCCGTGTGCCAAGGCGGTTGAATGCCTGGGCAAGTTCTATCCCTATAGGACCTCCTCCCAGAATTATAAGTGAATCCGGCACTTTCTTTATATCAAAAATACTCTCGTTAGTGTAATATTTTATTTTATCGATCCCCTCTATCCCGGGAATCAATGGAGAAGAGCCCGCCGCGACAATAAATTTTCCTGAACTGATACTTTTCCCGTTTACAGTGATAGAATTCCTGCCGGTGAATAGCGCCTTGCCCATTATCACCTTTATCCCGGCCTTTTCAAAGCTTTCGGGATTTTCTTCCAAATAAACCCTTTCTATCGTCTCTCTCACGAACCGCATAGGAATTTCACCCGGAGAGAATGAATTTCCGAAGTAAGCAGAGGCCTCATGATAGCGCTCCGCGGCATGTATAAAAGCCTTGCTGGGGACGCATCCGCTCCATGTGCATTCGCCCCCGAGTCTGTTTTTTTCAACGATCGCCGTTTTTTTTCCGAGCCCCTTTGCCGTTTTAACCGCCGAAATCCCGGCGGCACCGGCTCCGATAACGATAACATCAAAATCAAATTTTGGCATTTTCCCCCCTTCTTATTTCCAGGGCCGAAGGACCGGCCAGAAATGCCCTTGTCCTGGGCATGCCGCCGAGGTTTATCTTTTTCAGGTCATGTACCGTGTCTATATCTCTCATTCTGGGAAGGAGAGCCGTTTTTATTTCCTTATCCGCGAGAACTCTAAGGGTCAGGGAAAATACGGATGAAGTGCTCCAGGGAATATTATCGAAAACTTCCGGCAAAAAGTGCCTGGAGTTGAAGCCGATCAGGTAATAACCCCCGTCTTCCGCCGGCCCGATCACCGCCCCTTTTTTTCTAAGAAGCCTCAGGGACCTGTTGAGCCTGCCGGCCGATATATGCGGAATATCGCTCCCGATTAATACAAGTCTCCCGTAGCCGAGGCCGAACTGTTCCTTTAATGCGTTCTTCATCCTTTCGCCAAGGTCATTGCCCTTCTGAGGGAAGATGGAAATCTTTAAGCCGAGCCAATTCCTGAAATCAAAGGCCCTCTCTTCCGGAGTAAAATAGACAAGCAGGTCCGGGGAAAGCCTTGCGGCCTTTTGAATGATATCGGCAACGAAACTGCGGTAAAGATCGATGGTGAAATGATCGCCGAGGACGCTCCCGATCCTGGTTTTAACCATCCCCTCCTCCGGATATTTTACAAAAACAATCAATCCATTTTTAACCCGTTCTCCCCGTAAAATGGCAAGATCCGCCGGGTCCGCGTTTAAAGAATATAAAATGGAAACCAGCCTGTTGATTAACAGGGTTTTAAGATAACCCTTTTTTTCCCATCTTCTGGCAGATGTAATAACCCTGTCTTTCAAGATAGTTACTTTCATGCCGTTTCTTTTTATTCTTTTAACAAACTCGACATCTTCCATTATTGGAATATCTGCAAAACCCCCCGCCCTGTTAAAAGTTTCTTTTTTAATGAAAAAAGCCTGGTCTCCGTAAGGGACCCCGCTTAAACTGCAGCGAATTCCGGACGCCCATTCGATAATCCTGAAAAAAAAATGGTTTGAATCGATAGATAATCTAAAAGCTCCCAAGCCGCCGTTTCTTTCGATTACATTTATAATTTTTTTTAAAGCCCCTCCCGGGAGTCTGCTGTCCGCGTGAAGGAAAAGGAGGATGTCTCCCTTAGCTTTAGCCGCCCCGGCGTTCATTTGGACTCCCCTGCCCTTTTCCGAACTTAACCTTACAATATCATAATCCTCGACGGCTTTTATCGTCTTAGCCTCTTTTTCACCGTCGATAACTATTATCTCTATCCGGTCCCGGGAATAATCGTCTTTCAATAAAATAGATTCAATCGTTCCCCGGATTACATCGCTTTCATTGAATACAGGAATAATGATAGACAGTTCAGGCATAGAACCTCATTTATTTCGTCATTTCTTTTAGAAACTTCCTGATCCTTGCGGCGTTCGTGCCGAAATCTCCTACGCCTACCCTTGATTCCGACCTTATATCAACCCTGCTGCCGCTGCCGCTTTTTGTAACGCGGATAACTATATCATCCTTGAAACCCATCCAGAATGTTGTGGCTGTCGCTTCAATCCGTCCGCCGTCCCTGTCCGATGCGACGATCTTCCATCCCATTGAGCTTGAAACCGCCAGCGCCTTGTCGAAGGCGTCTCCTGCCGATATTGTTAAAAACAGCGGTTTAATATCGGGATAAAATTTTTCCTGCTGGGCGGAAATAGCCGCTCCTTCATATTCCGGCTTGTTTGCCGCATCCTTCCTGAGTGCCAGGATATCTACAAACTTCGGCGGATTCTGGGTGTCGGTTGTGATATCATGAATCCTGGGCATATGTTTGGAGTAAAGGTTCCATGGCCCTGCCGCTATGAGAAGGCCGAAGACTATCCCTGCGATACCGTATAAGTAGCCGCCTCTGCCGCCTGTAATAAAACCTAGTATCAATCCTATTGCCGAAACCGCGGCCGCAGCAAAACCGGCCGCCATAGATATGAATACCAGCCGCACGATTGTACCGGTTTGAAGGAAATTGAACCTGTTGCCCAGGGAGGCCAGGATAAATGTTGCAAGCGCCAGGATTGCAATAATAAAACCTCCCGCCAGAATACCGGTAACCCACGTATTCTTTTTCATTGCATTTCTCCTTTCATTTTTATTTTTATAATATTATATTTTACATAATATTCATTATAAAAATAATATGCCCGGAATTATAAGGCAAGTACTTGTGCAAAAACAATCGATAAAAGATAATATTTAACTGATAGGATTTTATAGATATGAACAAAATAACCGAGGCTAAGGCCCATGTAAAACATTTTTTAACCGGGAGCGGCTGGCTCGGACATATAGATTCCGTTTCATTTCTTGCTTCCGGGGAATATAATACAAATTTTATTGTTAAAAGCGCCGGTAAGTTTTTCGTATTCCGCATTAATTGCGGCAGCCAGCTCGGTCTCGACGATCAGATAGGCTACGAATTCCGATGCCTCAAATTGCTTGAAAACACAGGGGTAACTCCAAGGGCCTATTTTTATGAACCCCCGGGGGTAAATTTCAAAAGGGGGGCCCTGCTTGAAGAATATATCGCGGGGAAACCCCTGAATTACCGTAAAGACCTTGATGCTGCGGCATATATTTTTTCAAGGGTGCATGATATCCATGACAGAGGCGGACTGATTCCCCAGGAAGATCCCGTCAGAGCCATTGCTGAAGAAAGCATTTCGCTTCTCAACAAATATCCCCGGTCCGAATACATGGAAGCGTACTCATTATTAACAGGAATATATGAAAACCTGGCGGTAAACATGGAAGGCCCCGGGTCGGTCTTTTCAGGGGAAGATCTTTGCGTGGTTAACACCGAAGTCAATTCGGCGAACTTTATCGTAGGCAAAATGGGGCAATATCTGGTAGACTGGGAAAAGGCCGTCTTTTCTTACCGTTACCAGGACCTGGCCCATTTTATGGCAAAAACGACGACCCTCTGGAAAACGGATTATTATTTTTCAAAAGAAGACAGGACAGCTTTTATCAGGGCATACTCCGATTTAATAAAAGATAAATATACGCTGACTTTCAAACAGGTCATGGACAGGACTGAAATTATGGAGAAAGCCGTGTTGCTCCGGGCGTTATCATGGTGTTATATGGCATATTATGAATATATGCATCTTCCGCGTCCGATAAAGAATATGAAAACACTCAAAAAGATAAGGGAATATCTGGGCGGTGCTGAATGGTTCTTAAAATAGAAGGTATTACCAAAAGCTATAAAAATCTGAATGTTTTAAAAGGAATCGATTTTTCAATTAAAAAAGGCGAGCTTGTATCGATTATAGGCCCGTCGGGCGCAGGCAAAACCACCCTTTTAAAGATCATTGCAGGTCTTGAAAATCCTGACTCGGGAAGCGTAACAAATCTCTCTTCCTCTCCCGCCATACTTGTTTTCCAGGATTACCTGCTCTTCCCCATGATGAACGTATTCGAAAATGTCGCTTTCGGGCTCCGGGCTCGCCGCATGGATAGAATGACGATTGCCGGAAAGGTCGAAGGAATTCTCAGGAGCTTCTCTCTTGAAAATAAACTTAAGGCCTATCCCGCCGAGCTTTCTTCGGGACAGAAGCAGAGAGTTGCGATTGCGCGGGCCATGGTCCTTGACCCGGATATCCTCCTTCTCGACGAGCCTTTTGCGAACCTGGACAAAAACCTCAAGCTTGAAATGGCCGAATTTATCAGATCAAAACAGAAAGAATATAAAACAACTACACTCCTTGTCACCCATGACCAGCAGGAGGCTTTTATCGTATCTGACAGGATAGGTATAATGGTCGAAGGATCTATGATCCAATACGATACGGTCGAAAATGTTTACACCAAACCAGTATCGATCGAGGCGGCTTCGTTTCTGGGCCATGTGAACATTATCCCTGAAAAATTCAAGGATAAACTCTGCGTAAAGATGGATTGGGCCCGGGCGGAATCTTTTCGTATCGAGAAAGATGCTGACGGGCCCGCCGAAGTGCGCGATGTGACTTTTGCCGGCCACTATATAATATACCGTGTTTTATGGGAAGACTGGGTCTGTACAGTGTACCGGCTTGAAGGCGGCATTGAAAAGGGAGAGCATGTGCGTCTTATGCTTGGAAAATGTTGACTTACATATTCCAAAATATTATTTTAATTGTATGTTTATCTGAAAAAAGAGGTTATTATGAAAATTGTTATAATGTCGGTTTTAACAGCCCTTGTTTTATCATGCGCCAGGGTCCAGGAGACGGACTGGCTTTCAAAACCTTTTTCCGAGATAGAGACAGCGGCGAAGGATTCGACAGTCCGCTTCTATATGTGGGGCGGGTCGGTCAGTATAAACGGATGGGTTGACGGTTATGTGACGCAGGAATTAAAATCCCGGTACGGCATAACCCTGGTCCGCATTCCCGTCGATACCAGATTGATAGTTAACAAGCTTCTCACGGAAAAGCAGGCCGGGAAAATAAAGGGGACCATAGACCTGGTCTGGATAAACGGCGAAAACTTCATGAACGCCTTCGAGAACGGCCTTCTTTTCGGGCCTTTTGCCGGAAAACTTCCTAATTATACGAATTATATCGATCCGGCCGCCTCCGGCTACGATTTCGGATTTCCGGTAAACGGGTTTGAGGCGCCATGGGGACGGGCCCAGTTCGTCTTTGAATACGATTCGGCGAAGATCAAAAACCCGCCCGGAAGTTTCAGGGATTTATTGAATTGGGTAAAGGCCAATCCCGGACGATTTACCTATCCCCAGCCTCCGGATTTTACAGGATCGGCTTTCATCAGGCAGGCGTTTTACGCTTTTACCGGAGGCTATTCCCAGTATATGAACGGATTTGATAAAAAACTTTTCAGCTCTAAATCCGCATTTTTGTGGAAATACCTTAACTCCATGAAGCCTTATTTATGGCAGAAGGGAAAAATATTTCCAAGGGACATCGCGGCTCTGGACAGCCTCTTCGAGAGGGGGGAGGTGGATTTTAACATGTCGTACCACCAGGCGGATGCAGAAAACCGTATAATTGCCGGCCGCTACCCGGTGACAGTAAGGACCTTCGTTATGAAAGAGGGTTCTGTTTACAACACTCACTTTACCGCTATACCCTATAACTCTCCGAACAAGGCGGGGGCCATGGTCGCGGCAAATTTCCTGATGTCACCGGAGGCGCAGTATTCAAAGAACAAACCCTCGAATTGGGGAGATTTTACTGTCCTGGATCTTAACCGGCTTCCCGCCGACTGGAAAAAGAAATTCCTGGAATTAGACCTCGGCAAGGCCACTCTTCCTATCGATATTCTTTCAAAATACGGGGTCCCCGAGATTCCCTCCGGATACGTCGAAGAGCTGGAAGACGGCTGGAAAAACAAGGTATTGACAGAATAAGGGCTATCCGATATGAAAACAGGTTTTCCAGGGTCTGTATTTCCGAACCTGCTAACGCTTTTCATCCCTTTTATGTTATTCGCTGCAGGTATAGGCTTTACAATACTGCAGTCTTTCTGCATTGCCGGTTTTTCCTACCATTACCCTTCGCCCCTGTTCGCTTATGATACATTATTCAAGGGGGGATGGTTTATTAATTCATGGCTCTTTTCACTTTACACGGCTTTTGTTTCGGCTGCGGGGGCAACGGTTATCGGTTCATTGATATCATGGTGGATATGGAACCTTCCGTTCGAAATACGGCGATTCGCTATTTCTCAGAGGATCTTCCTGATCCTTCCCCATGTAGCCGTTGCATACATTATTATAATTTTATTAGGTAAAACCGGCATAATATCCTCGGTCCTGTACCACATCGGTTTAACCAGCAGCCCGGGAGATTTCCCTTCCCTTGTTTTTACGGGCAACGGGATCGATATAATCTCCGGGTATATTCTTAAGGAGGTGCCTTTCGTCATGGTCCTGGTTTTCGGGATATTGTCGAAACTGGATCCCAGGCTGGTGGAAACAGCCGGGATGCTGGGCGCCGGGAAATTTACTATATTTTTCAGGATTGTCGTTCCATTCATAATGCCGGTGCTTAACACATCGTTCATTATACTCTTTATTTATAGTTTCGGGGCTTTTGACCTTCCGTATGTCCTGGGGGACAGCTATCCCGGAATGCTGTCGCTTCGGGTTTACGAGTATTATTTTCAGAGGGACCTTTATTACAGGCCGGTCGCGATGGCCGTTCTCTCTCTCATTTTTATATTTTCGATATTCTTCGTGTTCTTATATAGCCGCCTTGTAGGAAAGTTGAGTAACGATGTGAGGAAGATATGAGAAGACACCGGCTTTCCCTCCTTATATACAACCTTATATTCATACTTCCCGCAGTCGTCCTTTTATTTTACGCCCTGTCTTCGATGTGGAAATACCCTGATATCATCCCCCGCAAATTCGATTTACATGGTGCTGCATTTGCCGTCAGGGAAATTAACGGCATCCTCCGGGGCCTCTCTTTCTCTTTTTTGTATTCGATATGCTCGGCGGCGGTCGCCTTTTTAATGACGTTCCTTCCAGCCTCCATGTTTGCGGGAAGGAATTTCCCCTTCCGCGGCTTTCTCGAAGGACTTTTTCTTGCCCCGGCTCTTATCCCGGCGATGGCTTTTGCGTCAGGCGCACATTTTATTTTTATTAAAATCGGTCTTTCCGACACCTTTCCCGGGGTGGTTTTCATCCTCTCCCTGGTCAGCTATCCATATATGCTGAGGGCCCTGACGGCAGGTTTCCAGGCTTTCGGGCCGGAATACGCCCAATGCGCCCGGAATCTCGGATCAGGAAAATTAAGGACCCTGTTCCTGGTTGAAATACCCCTCCTGGTCCCGGCGGTAATTTCCGGAGGATCTGTTGTTTTTCTCGTGGCTTTTTCCGAATATTTTCTTGTCTTTCTTATAGGAGGCGGGAGCGTGCCGTCATACACAGGATATTTAATTCCATTCCTCAATTCCTCGGACAGGAGCGCCGCTTCGACATTGACATTGATTTTTTTAATAATACCGGTATTATTATTTGCGCTAACCGACGGAGTTATATTGAGGATCTACAGGAAAAAGGGTATAGTTTGACGGATTATAAGCAGTCAAAATTATCCTGCTTATTAAAAAAGCGAACTTTTTTGTAATATTCTGTCTTGCTTATTATAATTCATATCAAATTATTCGGCGATTTGAATGGCCCTTAACAGCATTATAAGGTTCAAAACATCACATTAAACTTTTTACAGAGGAGATTGTTTATGAAAAAAATCATGTTTGTTTTCTTATTTTGCTCCCTTTTATTTTCCATCTATTCCTGCATGGGCAACCGGTCTGTCAATTCGCCGATGAAAGCCGGTAAATTTCAGATCCGGGATAAAGAAATGAGCACTTATGCTGTATATAGGAATGGAGAAGAGACCAGCCTGGTCACCTTCGTGATCAAAACCAACGAAGACCCTGTATGGGGAAAGACCGCTACAATGTATGAGTTTATCCAGATGATAACAAATATGAGAAAAATGCCAGACAATTACACGAATTTTGACGGTTACCATACCGTTTCCCTTGACAGGGCGTCCCTTGTGGAGGAGACAAGGAACTGGGAATTCGCGAAGGATGTGATAAAAGGCTACCCCTATTACCAGCATTATCAAATGAATATCAAGGATGAAACATACGAATACACGGCAAGAACATGGTCGGGCGCCGAAACCCGGGAGAGCCATTCACGGATCAGGCTTAATAACAAGATGCAGTACCCCATTTGGACCACGCAAAGCCTCGTGATGATAGGCATGCGCTTCCTCGATATAAAAAGCCCCGGCATAGTTTATCTGGTCGAACCCTGGATGCTCAAGGAACCTATGCCCATAAGGGTTAAATACCTCGGCACGGAAGTGATCGAAACAAAGGCCGGCAGGTTTAAAACAATAAAAGAGACCATGGATATCGCCGACGTCTTCATCGGCAGGCTGCTGGAATCTTACACGAAAAATATGATCGCCTGGGTGGACGAGTCGTCGGGCAGGATGATCAAGCTTAAAGGTCCCGACGAGGACGATTACCTGGAAAGCATTTCCGTTTTCACAAATCAGGCAAAATAAAAAAATAGGTTGTTTCCGCTCGATAGTCCGGGCGTAAATATTCAATTCTTTTTTTTAAGATTTAATATCGGGTCAAAAACTGTTTTGACATTATGTTTTGGTCAAAATATAATAGTTATGGGAATAAAAGAGCTTTCGAAAGCGTCAAAAATGATGAGTCATAACTTATCTTTATAACCTAATATCTTCTCAAATTTGAGCTGGATATTTCTGAATTCATCTATTTTTTTACTAAATTCAGCCTTTTTGTCATCGGCAAGGTCTTTCAAGTATTCGTAATAAAACATTTCAACATCGGAATATTTTCTGGCATAACATTCTGAAAGTATTTCCGAATAGATATTCATTTCTTCACTATTAAAAATATTTTTCCCGTCTTTATCGATACTGTTGGTAAAAATATGGCCGTGAAATAATATATTCAATTCAGGTTTAGTTAAATTGGTAAGCGTAAGATGCTGTTCGTGTATTTTTGTGATGATCTTATACAGATTAGCCGAAGTTTCTGGGTTCAGATATTTCATGTTGTCAAAGTTTATTTGCCTCCTGTCTGTTTCCCTGAAAACCGTATCATCATGCATAAACAATCCTCCACGGATTCAATTTAAAATGCCTTCCCAAATAAGCTCATTATAGAATATAAATCTTCTGCTTATTTTAATCAAGAAGTCTGTTAATTAAATTAAATGGGGTCTGTAATGTTGAAAAATGTGAAGGCAAGCATGGAGAGATGAAGTTTTACGATATATACATAACTCTTTTTAAGATTTCCTCTTCATTCTTAAATCCAAATTTTTTATAAAATTCCCGGGCTGTTTGAGTTAATAAAAATAATCTTGTTCCTTTTAACTCATCATCATTTAAAATATATTCCATCAGTTTATGACCATATTTTTTATTTTGATATTCAGTTAAAATAAAAACATCACATAAATATGAAAATGTGCAATAATCAGATATCACTCTTGTGAACCCGATAAACTCGCCATTTAAAAGAAGGCTATAACACAAAGAATTTTCTATTGATTTTAATATTATTTCCTGGCTTCTGTTTTTCGCCCAGTATGATTCTTTTTGTAAATAATTTATCACTTTGCCGATATCAATTTTATTTTTATCTTTGCTGATTACCAAATTATCATTCATAAGCGACCTCTTTATACTGATTTATTTATGGACCATTTATCTTCCCTCACAGCAGGCAAAGCAGAGGGGCGGAAGAGCTATTTGCTATTTTCCAATTCTCTTGCTACTTCTACTATAGAATTAATTATTTTATCAGGCACTATTTTTGAGCCTTTAGGCAAGCCTGATCTTCTAAAATCATTCCATATTGAAAATATTCCCACTTTTTGAGGTGCTTCGACATCCCATTTCAAATTATCTCCTATCATCCAAACTTCACTGGCATTCAACTTTAATTTGTTCAATGCGATAAAAAAAATTTTTGTATCTGGCTTTCCAATGCCTATCTCTTCCTCAATTAAACAAAATTCAAAATATTTCGATAGCTTAAATCTATCAATTTTTGCTCTTTGCTTTATTGATGATCCGTTTGTTATCAAAGCCATTCTAATTCCCTTTTCCAAAAATTTTTCTAATGATTCTATTGTATCAGGAAATAAAGAAATTGAATCCTCTTGCAAATTACTATAATTATCTGCCATATCATTTGATATCTTTTCTTCATAATAATTCAATTCATTTAATGCCTTTTTCACAATATCCCGTCTTGCTTTTGTCATATTCATTCTTCCTTCTTTATGCCTTTCCGGATCATCCCAATACCATTTTCTTGTTTTATTTATTGTTTCTAATAATAGATCTGAACTAAAATTAGGTTTTTCAGTATTCACAAAAACATTACACATTTCTTTCCAGGCATAATCTGATGCTAAATCAAAGGAAATAATAGTGTCGTCTAAATCAAATAATATAGCTTCCGGTTTCATTGATTAAATTATCCTTATCTTTTTATTTTTTCCAGGGTATAACGCAAATGTGCAGAATGCCGAGGAGCGCCAGGAGCACGCATACTACAGTTGTACGAAGGCAGATGCGATGAATTATTTAACTCCTCTGATTTATAGTATTATTTCTCGTTCTTCTCCTTGAGTTCCAATGTCACCTGATGAGAGGTTTTTACAGTCATTGTTATATATTTGAGTATTATGGCAAGTTCCTCATCGGTAAAGGTTGCAAACACCTTTTTCATCTTTTTAGACAAGCGGGAGATTATCACTCTGAATTTCTTCTCAGCTTCATTATCTTGTATTAATTCAACAATAGTTACACGTCTATCTTCAGGATCGGGTATTCTCTTTGCAAATCCAGCTCTCTCGAGCCTATCAATCACTCCGGTAATGGCACCGGTTGTTAGACCTGAAAGTTCGGCAAGTTTGCCCGCAGTCATCGGACCGAAACGGGAAATTAAATTCACACATTTTTGATCGGTGATGTTGAGACCTAGACTATCGGCAATAGCTTGATGAAGAAAGATTGCCTCAGTACTTGTGTTCGACATAGCCCTCTCAAGGTCTTGAATGAGTTGCTTTCTTTCCATTATACGGAACCCCTGAAAATTTTAGCCGCCATTAAAGACAATAGTATAATATTAAAAGGCGGCAAACTCAAGATCTCACCAGCCGGTAAATAATAAAAAAATATCCGGAACAAGTCTTGACTTTCATAAAATAAAATTTTATATTCATCTTAGCATATATATATCTTAGTAACTAAATATATTAGTATATAAGATAATATATGTAAAATATTTCAGGGGTTCGATACTCCCCATTTTCACTTTTTATAAATGCACTGTTCAAAGTGACCTGCTTGTGGATCGATCCTTTTTTAAAAATCGTTTGTTTCAACCCCTTGTCCGGCTTTAGTATCGGTTGAACTGTAACTATAAGCGGTCCTTTGAGAAAGGTCTGCCGAGATTGAAAGGCAGGTAAGTGATAACGGGGGAAATACATATGTTATATTGGTATTATTGAGCAGTTCTTCTTTGAAAATGAAATTAACAGAACAAGGGACTTTTTTATTCCAGTTCACACAGAATATACTGCTGTTGCCTATAATATCCTTGTAGGCGTATATACGGATATCGTCTGCGGGTTTTATACACGCTATCATATTTGTGAGGGTATGATTGGAAAATAAATAGTAAATGTAATAAATTGGCTTAGGTAAATTACCCGCTTTGATGTCCAAAAAACTTAGCCCCCAGGTTTCAGCAATGCAGTATGGCATTATTGAGAGAACATTCGGCTGAGAACTTGAAATTCCGAGAAAATCGGCTAACCACAAACCGGCTTCAAAAGTACCCATGGATGCCTCAGAATAAGGTTCACTTGGGAGATTGCCGGCGGAAATCTGGCATTCACTAATAATGACTGGCTGCCCTTGCCCATAAGTGTAAATAGTATTAGAAAGGGTGTTATATAAATTTGTAATAATATCGAATTGATTTGCCGCCATATCATATGTTGCAGCTGAATTGGGCCAGGCGGGATAGTAATGTAGCGATACTGCGTTTACATACTTCCCGCAAACTCTCAAAAAGTGCTTTAAGAAATAATGTCCGGGATTATTAAAATCAAATGCGAGATCAGGTCCGGCAATCTTGAGCAAATGATATCTACTTTTCACCGATGCGGCGACATTCGTATAGCTGTCAATATATTTATTCCAGTTAGTCAAGTCGGTATCATGAGCAGGAAGATTATAATAATTGAGATTATAGATATCAGGTTCATTACCAATATCGACCCAGGCGATAGAATAATTTTTGGTATCGATATAATAAGAAAGCAGTTCCATTGCTCTTGAAACCCTCTCCCGAGTGCTATGTTTATTTACGAGCGGAACCTGGAACATAGGTTCGGCTCCTATATTCGAGCAATACCGGGCAAAGTTATCGGCAAAATTCGGTATCAGAGGATCAGGATATTCTTGATCATTACCCGTACCCCCGGCACGAAGAAATTTGATGTTAAGAGGTTTAATGTAAGATTGCGTACCTGCGATGTATCGTTCATAATTATTACCGAAGAAAA
The DNA here is from genome assembly GCA_963768055.1 of uncultured Spirochaetota bacterium. GTDB lineage: Bacteria > Spirochaetota > Brevinematia > Brevinematales > JAOACQ01 > CAVYGN01. The sequence goes on from CAVYGN010000001.1 coordinate 1,792,370, forward strand.
GAGGATTAAGCGAACTGATAATGTGTTGATTGATGGTTACAGACACAGAATTTGTCTCTCCGAATGTAAATTGAACACTTAAAAATAAAGCAAAAGAAATTAACTGAATTGAATTTTTGATTGGCATAAAGCCTCCTTTTAAAATAACTTCTTTGAAAACAGCAGCCTACCAAATCAACTTATTTCTTATTAGTTTCAGATATTACTGTTCTTCTAAGATTGAAGTTTACTGTACTCATGACTCTTTCTATATCCAGATTATTTGTATTTTTATAATATTGAGTTTCAACAAACCTGAAATCATCTATTGCAGCATCTCTTTCTTTAAATAAATCCGGAAGTTTAATATAAAAAGATGCCCTCATGTAACGGATCTTCCACTCATAATTTTTACCTGCCGCAAGATTAACAGCTTCATCGCAGATTTTTACAGCTTCATTGACTTCGGTCAATTTAACTAGCAAATTCGATTCAGAGGTATCCCTGGCGATAAATCCATGTCCCAGTCCGTTATAAATTAAAGCCAGGGAATTATCCGGTTCCTTGTCCAGGAATTTGTCAGTATAATCGAGCAGCTTTTGAACTGAGCCGCCTTCGTGCGTGCTCGCCGGAGATGCAAGGTTAAAGTAGAGGATTCCTAGAGCCAGATAGGCGAAGTAATCGCTATTATCGGATTTAAGTTTCGCCTCATATTCAGCGATCAATTGATGAATAGACTCATTACTCCATATGGGCGACATACCAAGAGAATAACATTCTTCGAATGTCGTAGGAAATACATTAATTGCATATAAAAATATAAATGCCAGGGTTAAAATAATTTTTTTCATAGAAGCTCCTTATAATTTTTTCATATTATACTTTATTATATAAAGTACTTTTGATAATGTCAATAGCTAAATTCACAGTAAAGGACAATAAGCAGAATTAAAAGGTTTAGAACCGGAAAAATTTGGTTACCTTGTCTGAAATTTCATTATCTAATGCAAGTAAATTGAATGGCACTATACCAGGAAACTGTATCAATCGGCGGATTCGAAAATTTGATTTGAAATGCTTTGCAGCATATGAAATTAAGTCAATGAGTACAGGGCAGAATGTGGAGATGAGGGGATTCAATAGAACTTTCCCTTTTTTCTAATTCCTTCACATACAACCAATTACAAAACTCAGATTTCATTTTGAATGAAAATCACTGTACACAAATCGTACATAATTTGTACACACTCATTTATTATAATACAGAGAATAGAATTATGCAAGGTGAAATTTTGAATCGACTCCCTATTTAAAAAATACTCTAAAAAGGATAAGAGATCAATCAAGAAAGTTGATAGGTAACTCGAAATGCAGTAATATATGATCTTACAATACCAAAAAGAATTAACTATCGGAGGAGGGGATTCAGAAAAATCTCGCCCTTCCACTAATTCTTTATTCCACAAACAGTTATAAATTATGAAATTTACGATTTGACTAAAAAACCATAATCAATTCGTAATCAAATCGTAATCGCATAAATATCTTAATACAATATATAGGATTATGCAATAAATATTTTAACTTTTACCTTACTTTTCATGAAGACAAAGAATTTCGTCACCCTACTATTTTTCCCTCTTTATTTTCCATATGAAATATTCGGCAAAAGGAACGGATCCTGCCAGACCAAACATCAGAGAATTTATCAATCTAATATAGGTATCATCCACCATTAAATTTAATAAGACTGGTATCAGTAAACTAAAAATCGATCCTGAAACCAGGCAGGAAATAAATCCGATCGCTCCGAGCTTTAAGTTGTTATTATTTTTCCCTGCGACAGCCGGAATTACTCCTATAAGAAGGCTTGCTAAAATTCCGGGCAGATGAATCATCTGAAACTCCATTTTTTAATGCTTGATTTAACAGCTTTCCCCTGCCCTGTATTAGCTTTTGCCGGCACGGCAAATAGCAGGACAAGGAAATTCAGCCGTTTTGTTATTAATTTTATCTGTATCTCGCCCTCTCGTCAAGAGGGACAAGAAGAATTACAATTCTCCTGTTCTGAGCCTTATTTTCAGCCGAATCATTGGGAACTATCGGATTATACTCCCCATATCCAGTTGCTTTCAACTGAGAAGGATCGACACCCCGCAACTGAAGGTAACGTACTATAGTAGTCGCCCTGGCTGTGGAAAGTTCCCAATTTGAAGGGAATTTCCATAGATATCCCGGGGCTATAGGGTCATTATCCGTATAACCCTCGATCCTGACCTGTTTATTTGTATAATTTTTTAAAACCTTGGCAATCTTATCAAGCGTCACCTTTCCGCTGTTCCTGATATCGGCACTTCCCGAATCGAAGAAAATCTTATCCTGAAAATCCACACTCAGTACATCTCCGATCTGCTTGATCTTCAGTTCGCCCGAAGCTAATTCGGCCTGCATTGCCGATTCCAGTTTATTATGTGTAGCTGTAATATTCGATATCTCAAGGTTTTTTTCCTGCAAAAGCTTTGCTTGACTTTCTGAAAGTGAATTGATTGTTTTCTGCAGATCACCTATCTGGCTGTCCCTGTTGGTTATTTCATCCTGGAGATTGGCGATCTTCAAATCCCTATCCTTTATCGAAGCTTCCAGATCCTCCACCTGCTTGCCAAGTGAATTTTTTGTCGAGTCGCCAAGGTTCTTCAAATTGACATTATCGTTCGAGTATTTAGACAGCAAATTTTGCAGCCTGTCCCTGGTATCCTGCAGGGCGGCGATATCTTTCTTCTTCTGATTCTGATCGTTCAGCAAAGATTGGTTTTCAGCGGCCAGATTCGCCTTGTCAGTTTTCAGGGTCTGGTTTTCAGCCGTTAAATCAGCGTTATCTGACTTAAGCTTGTTGAACTCTTCCGGCTTTATAGTCGAACAGCTTCCAAATATTACAAGTAAATAAGCAAACAATGCGATAATAATCATCCGCTTCATAAATGCCTCCTTTTTTTACAATAAATACAGGTCCCGCTTTTATTCAAAGCGGGGCCTTTTATAGGGGGAGTGTATGAGAAAGTTTCCAGTTTCATTCAATATCTATACTTACCCTGCAATTTTTACGATCAGCTGGATCTATTCCTGGCAGTGGGATTGATGATCCATAGAATTTGATCTTGAATTTCGAAGCATCCCAATCTGTATTTTTAAGCATATAATCAAGCACTGTCTGTGCCCGGTTTTTTGATAGGGCAATGTTCCCAATAAAGTCCTTGCTTGGCTCTTCCGTGCTGGTTTTCGAAGCATAACCATTTACAATTACAATCTTGCCGGAAGGCATCATTTTTATAACCTTATCCAGAGCCGGGATCAAGGATTTTTTCATAAAACTTTCAATACTCTGATTTTTAATATAGTAACCGGAATCATCAAGTTTCAAGTCTGATGATCTGAGACTGAAAGGAATATCCATCCTTATATTTGTAAATTCAGTATAAGCTGTATCGAAATTATCTCCTGAATCTATATTGGTTACAACAGGGGATGAATTTGTTACCACTGGGGATGCAACCGGAGTTGTTTGTTTGACATTTCCTGAACATGATACCAAAGCAGCAATTAAGATGATTGGCAATACTCCAATACTAAACTTCATATATTCCTCCTAAAATTTTACTCAAATTGTTTTTTTATCAAATAAAGTATACCTGCTATCCCGATAGCAAAAAATATCAAATCCGGTTAAAATTAAATCCCTGAAAAAAAATGCAAAAGACAAGCAGCCGAAAGAGAAAATAAAGAGCAGTATTTTTATCAACATATGAGCCTACTTTTTATTTAAATTTATTTAATAAAGCAATAATATTTTACCAGTAATCCCGGACTTTAAAATCAGGAAATCTCACTGAATCTATTAAAACATACTCAGGAATTTTCACTGATTTAATGAAAAAGCATAAGTGTATCACTGATCGTTCTTGCAAATGTGAGAGATATTGACATTAAATACTGATTTGCTTATTATTAATACAGATTGTATTAATATATTCATATTACCCAAAAGGGGGGTTTAATGAAATATCTTTTGAGACTCTCTCTAATCAATATTCTTCGCCAGAAACGGAGGACAGTATTGACAGTTTCTGTAATAGCCTTGGGAATGGCAATGTTCATTTCATTTTCCGGACTTATACGAGGGGTGCAGGACAAGCAGAAGGAAAACCTTATAGGCTTTGAAACATCGCACCTCAAGATCCGGAGCGGAAGCTTTGATGAGACGAAGCCTTACTCGACAAGCAATTTTATTACAAATTACAGGGAGATTGAAAATATCCTGAAGACTAAAAAATATATAATGTCTTGCACCGAAAGGATTTCTTTTACCGCTGATCTGGATAATGGCGTCGATGCCGTCCCGGTGGTAGCCGTCGGGGTAAACTTGCAGAAAGACCCTTCCGTATTTTCATTAACCAATTTCTTCATTGCAGGCGGCTTAAAAACCGGAGGGATCGTACTCGGAAAGTCTCTCGCCGACGATATGAAGATCGGGATTGGAGACCAGGCTTATATCACATTTCATAACGGACAGGGCGTTATAGATTCAATAGGGTTCCAGGTAACCGGAATAGTGCAGGCGGTGGATCCGCAGGTCAATAATTCAACGGTTTATATCGATATCAATGACGCGAAAAAAGCTCTTAACATAGATAGCGTAATGGAAATTGCCGTTATTACACCGGATATTCATAAAACTGATCAGTACGGTAAAGAGCTGCAAAAAACCTTCCCTGAAGAAAAAGTATATACCTGGTATAAACTCGGAGAATATTATCTGAAATTCGCTCAGGCCGACGCAACCAGCGCATATTTCTTCATCTTCTTTATGGCCATTATAGCGGTTGTAGGCATTATCAATACCATGCTCCTGTCCGTTTATGAAAAAAAGAAGGAGATCGGCATGCTTAAAGCGCTGGGGATGACCGACCCGGCGATAGAATTTCTCTTCGTCCTTGAAGGCTTCTGGATCGGATTCTGGGGCTGCTTGATCGGACTGATTATAGGATGCGCCGTTAATCTGTATTTTGCCAATGTCGGTTTCAATTTAACCATAGCTACAGCGAACACTAAAGGAAACCTCGGTTACGACCTTATGGGTATTGTTAAAGCCGAATGGGATCTCCCTGTAATGATGTCCGGATTCATCGCCGGGATATTAATCAGCAGTATTGCAAGTTTGTATCCCGCAAGGAAAACCGTTAAACTGCAGCCTGCCGAAAGCCTCAGGAACATTTGAGGAGGTGCTATGAATTTATTAGTCTTTGCATTCAGGAATGTTTTTCGCAATAAAAAAAGATCTTTTCTCACGGGCCTATCGATTTTTATAGCTGCCATAATAGCCGCTTCTTCAGACGGCTGGGTGCATGGGGTGATGGATAATATCTGGAACAGTTATGTAAAATACCAGACCGGGGATGTCAGGATAGTCACCGGCGGATTCTATAAGAGGGAACGTTTTCTTCCGGTAGACGAGCTGATCGAAAAGCCGGAAATGCTCGAGAAAAAAATATCAAAAATCCCGGAAGTCGCTTCAATAGAGCAAAGGATGCGATTTGGAATCCTTCTGGCGAAAGGGGACCAGACTATCGCCGCTGTCGGAGAGGGAATTGAACTTAAAAACAGCAGGCTGGACCTGAAGCGTTTTATCATCAAGGGGGATATTGTAGCCCATGGGATTTATATCGGGGATATACTTGCCGGCAACTTGAATGTGAAAATGGGAGAGAAGCTTCTTCTAGCCACTAAAACAAGCGAAGGAGGACTTAACGGAATAAAGCTTCCCATTGCAGGAATTTTTCATTTCGGAGTAACGGAAATGGACAGGGACTTTTTCTTTGTCGATATAAGCGACACAAGAAAGCTCCTAAAGACCGGCGACGAAGTTTCAGAAATTTATGTCTTCACAAAAAAGAATGAATATTCGGATAAAGCGGCGGACCAGATCCGGAAAATCATTCCCGCCGGTTACCTGGCGCTTTCTTACCCGCAACAGCTTGGTAGCTTTTATGAAGTCCTTAAGCTGACTGAAAACATAATGATCTTCTTCGAAGCATTGATACTGTTCCTTGCTTCTTTCGTTATCATCAACACTATGATGATGGCAGTCTTCGAAAGGATGGTTGAAATAGGTACTTTAAAAGCGCTTGGGATGACTGATAGGGAGCTGTTTATCAACTTTGTTTTCGAAGGGGGAATCATCGGCACAATCGGGGGTATAGCCGGGGGAAGCACGGGATATGTACTGGTCCTGATATTCAGCATAACAGGCCTGGATATCTCGGCCCTGATGGATAAAGTCGATATTCCACTGGATAATATGATATTTCCTTCCGCAAATATATTCGTGCTGGTTTTTACTATTATCCTTTCCGTAATAATTTCCTCCCTTGCTTCTATGATTCCAGCTTACAGGGCAAGGAAGCTGACCCCGTCCGATGCATTGAAGAAAATTTGACATAGAGAGAAAATATGGAAAATCAAAAAAAAGACAGGGAAATTACTAAAACCGAAATCCGCAACGCGGCGATGGAAATAATCGGGAAAGAAGGTTTTGAAGGAATAACAGCCAGAAAAGTCGGGAAATTCCTTGGGCTGAAAAACATCAGCCTGGTAAACTACTATTTCAGTACAAAGGAGAATTTGATCCTGGAAACCATTAAAAACAATTATTTTAATGTTATGAGCGAAGTTTACGAATCGATGGACGATGTTAAAAATCCTGTCGATAAACTTATTGCCCTGTTTGACAAGATGCTGGAAATTTTCTGGCATTATCCTGCGTTGATTGGTTTATTTTATTTCGATGAAATAAAAGTTAAAGGGATGATCAGGGATGATTCTATCAGGGAGCTTGTGAAATTGCAAAGCAAAATCGTGTCAAGAAACCTGAAAGTTCTAAGGCAGATTTTAGCCGATGCAAATGAAGAAGAAGTTTATCTGAGGCTTTTTCAATTAAGGGGGACTATCATGTATCCTCCACTGGCTAAGGATACGATACCCTATTTTAAAGAATTCTTTAATGACCCTGTCAAAAGGAAAACATATGTCCAAACTGTTGTAATAGCAATTTGCTCAAACATTAAAAAGGAGAAAAACTGATCCATGAAAATAAGGATTTCAGAACAGACGGTTTTGTTTGTCAGTATAATAAAATGGCTGTTTCTTTCCACTGTGATAGGCGTAATTGTCGGATTATCAACAACCGGATTTTTAAAACTTCTTAACTTGAGCATTGAAACAATATATAAATTTCCCTACACTTTTCTCTTTCTGCCTTTAGCATTTTTCCTGAGCGCCCTTGTTGTAAAATACCTGGCTCCCGATGCCGAAGGACATGGTACTGAAAAGGTTATTGAAGCTGTTCATAAAAATTCAGGCAGGATCAAGGCGGCTGTTATACCTGTAAAATTGGTGGCAACAATCATTACTCTGGCCGCGGGAGGTTCCGCCGGCAAGGAAGGGCCAAGTGCCCAGATCGGCGCAGGCCTCGCATCGATATTTGCCGATATTTTCAAGTTTGACGATGCCGAGAGGAAAAAACTGGTCATATGCGGAATCAGCGCCGGTTTCGCAGCTGTTTTCGGGACTCCTATAGCCGGGGCCATATTCGGTATCGAGGTCTTATTCGTAGGAAGCATCCTTTACGATGTACTTCTCCCGTCCTTCATGGCCGGGATTATAAGCTATGAGATTTCATCCGCACTTGGAGTTACTTATTTTCATAATCCTTTGAATTTTATTCCCGATTTCAGCAGTCTTTTCTTTATAAAAGTTCTTGCCGCCGGTATTTTCTTCGGATTATGCTCCTTTTTGCTTATTGAAATGATGATCCTCGGCAGGAATATTTCCGGAAGGCTCAATAAAATATGGCCGCCATTAAAAGGCCTGATCGGGGGCTCTGTCCTCGTATTTTTTACTTTCCTGCTTTCCGGGAAATACCTCGGGCTCGGCCTGGATACCATCCAGTCTTGCCTTCAGGGGGATCCTGTCAATTGGTACGACTTTTTGATGAAATCGGTATTTACTAGTATAACCCTTAACTTCGGTGGGAGCGGTGGAATAATAACTCCGGTCTTTTTATGTAGGCTCGACAGCTGGGGCTTTTTACGCAGGTTTATTCAAATTAAGCATCCCGACATTCGCCGCTTTAGGATTCGTTAGTCTCCTGGCAGGAGCCGCCAATACGCCCATAGCGGCCAGCATCATGGCTGTTGAACTTTTCGGTCCGAAAATAGCCCCGTATGCCGCTATGTCCTGTGTTATCAGTTTTCTGCTGACAGGGCATCGAAGCGTTTACCCGTCCCAGGTGCTTTCGATAAAAAAGTCTTCTCTTCTGGAGGTTGAGCTCGGAAAAGAAATTGAGAATACCGAGGCTATTTACGACCGTAAGAAAAATAAATTCAGGAAAGCGATGGCGATGTTCTGGGAAATAGAAAGAGCCATTGAAAAAGAGGAAAGGGACCAGAGATAACTATTTACCGAT